>JAEXAS010000016.1 GCA_023458095.1 Actinomycetes bacterium
CCTACAAGCTCTTTACGCCCAATAATTCCGGACAACGCTCGCACCCTACGTATCACCGCGGCTGCTGGCACGTAGTTAGCCGGTGCTTCTTCTGCAGGTACCGTCACTTTCGCTTCTCAGCGTCAGGAAAGGTCCAGAGAACCGCCTTCGCCACTGGTGTTCCTCCCGATATCTGCGCATTCCACCGCTCCACCGGGAATTCCATTCTCCCCTACCTTCCTCTAGTCAGCCCGTATCGAAAGCAGGCTCAGGGTTGAGCCCTGAGTTTTCACTTCCGACGTGACAGACCGCCTACAAGCTCTTTACGCCCAATAATTCCGGACAACGCTCGCACCCTACGTATCACCGCGGCTGCTGGCACGTAGTTAGCCGGTGCTTCTTCTGCAGGTACCGTCAGAAATCCTTCGTCCCTGCTGAAAGCGGTTTACAACCCGAAGGCCTTCGTCCCGCACGCGGCGTTGCTGCGTCAGGGTTTCCCCCATTGCGCAATATTCCCCACTGCTGCCTCCCGTAGGAGTCTGGGCCGTATCTCAGTCCCAGTGTGGCCGGTCGCCCTCTCAGGCCGGCTACCCGTCGACGCCTTGGTGAGCCGTTACCTCACCAACAAGCTGATAGGCCGCGAGCCCATCCTTGACCGTCGGAGCTTTCTACCTCAGCAGATGCCTGCCGAGGTAAGTATCCGGTATTAGCAGCTGTTTCCAACTGTTATCCCAGAGTCAAGGGTAGGTTGCTCACGTGTTACTCACCCGTTCGCCACTGATCCGCAGAGCAAGCTCTGCTTCACCGTTCGACTTGCATGTGTTAAGCACGCCGCCAGCGTTCGTCCTGAGCCAGGATCAAACTCTCCGTTGAAAAATTTCGGTGTGGGCTTACGCCCGTTACCGTCAACTTCAGTTTGATTCTGACGCAGACCATTGCTGGTCTGTATCAATAATCAAAGGAATCCGTTTCGTGATGTGTTTCTGCTTTCGCTTCGCACACCCCGATACGGGGTTTTGTTCGCACTCCGAGGAGTGCATTATTGTGCATTGACTTTTAAGCACGCTGTTGAGTTCTCAAGTTTCGGGTGCGCTCCTCGCTTTGGCTCTCACCGCCGCTTGGGGCAACTCGACTTACTTTACTTGGTCCGTATCCCGTTGTCAAATCGGGATTCAGGCCTTCGAACCTGGCCGCGACGATCACCGGATCTGGTGGCTTCTGGCATGAAGACACACCGCATCCGAGATATCTTGGTTGGGTTCGGCGCCCCGATCCGTCCGTTCCAGCTTCTTGCTGTCTCGTCCGCCTCACCGGCAGCGCTCGATGAACATTACGCGGTTGGGCCTAGCGGGGTCAAATCGGCCTGACGCCCGGGCGTGTCCCACTCTCACTAGGGCAAACGGGCGATTTTGAGGCTCCCGACGGTCTTCCGGCCGCGACGAACGACAACAAAGTTTCCGGGCAGGAGATCTTCCGCACCGATGAGTCGATCGACCTGGGTCACCTTTTGGTTGTTCAGATAGGCACCACCCTCTTCGATGGCGCGCCGTGCAGCGCCCTTGCTGGCCACCACACCGGACTGCACGAGGAGGTCGACAAAGGCCAGCGACTCGCCTGGATCACTCAGGTGCACTCCCCCGAGTTCAGCGTGCACCGCGGCCAGGACGTCGGGGCTCAAGGCGCGCAACTCCCCACTACCGAAAATCGCCGCAGCAGCTGCTGTCGCTGATTCACGCTCCTGTCTGGAATGCACGAGGTCGGTGATGTCATCGGCCAGGGCGCGCTGGGCGATCCGGCGATGGGGTGCTTCGGCCTGCTCACGCAGCACCTCGTCGATCTCTTCCTTGCTGCGTTCGGAGAAGATGCGCAGGTAGGTGCCCACCATGGCGTCCTCAGCGTTCAAGAAGAACTGGTGGAAGGCGTAGGGACTCGTCATCGCCGGATCCAGCCACACAGTGCCCGATTCGGTCTTGCCGAACTTGGTGCCATCGGCCTTCGTGAGCAGCGGCGTGGCCAGTGCGTGAGCCTTGCCCCCGTCTGCACGACGGATCAACTCGACTCCGGAGGTGAGATTGCCCCATTGGTCAGAACCCCCGGTTTGCATCGTGACGCCGTGACGGCGGTACAGCTCCAGAAAGTCCAAGGACTGCAGAAGCATGTAGGAGAACTCGGTGTAGGAGATTCCCGTCTCCAGACGCGCCTTCACCACCTCGCGATCCAGCATGCGGTTGATGCTGAAGTGTTTACCGATGTCGCGAAGGAAGTCCAGCGTGCTCAGTTCGGCGGTCCAGTCGTAGTTGTTGACGACGGTGGCTGCAGCCGGCCCGTCGAAGTCGACGAACTTGCTCACCTGGCCGCGAATCCGCTCCACCCATTCGTGAACCACGTCTTTCGGGTTCAGATTGCGCTCGCTGGACTGTTTCGGATCGCCGATCAGACCGGTGGAGCCACCCACCAACAGGAACGGGCGGTGCCCGTGGGCCTGCAGCCGACGCGCCAGCATCAGTTGCACAAGGTTCCCCATGTGGATGCTCGGCGCGGTGGGATCGAAACCGACGTAGGACTTCACCTGCCCCTCATCCAGGGCCGCACTCAACGCGTCCAGATCGGTGCTGTGGGCGACGAACCCACGCCAGGTCAGTTCAGTAAGCAAGGCGTTCACAAGGCGCAAGCCTAATGCGACCCAGCGCGCAGCCCGGTCAGGGTGGCGCTGTCGGTACCGGCGGCTAGGTTGTCGCCATGCCGTCGTTTCGGGCCAGTGTGGCTGTGTGCAGGACCCATGCCGGCGTTTCCCCACCGGCAGTGCTGGAGGCCGCAAGGGCGGGGGTGGCCGCGCAATGGCATGTCGAGGACGCCTTCATTGACGCGAGTGCCTTGCTGCGGACCGGGCTGCCCCGAGTGATGATTCGCTTCGTCGTGGCGGCTTCCCATGACGAGGCAGAGGATGCCGAAGCCCGCGCCGCCGCCAAGGCGATGGCCGCTCAGGTCGGAAAGATCGCCGACTGGCAGGCACTGACCGTGTTTCGTCGCGTCAAGGGACGCTGGGTCAATCTCAGCGATCTGTGAGGCCCGCCCCACCACGGCCACCAGCGCCACCCGGAGAGGCTCGTTACTCCCACGGGGTATGACGGCGAACCAGGACTGCTTCGGTTCAGCAGACGGGAGAGTGCGAGGGCTCAGCGGGCCTCATCGATGGCGATGAGCTCCATCTCGATCTTCTGCCAGGGATAGCCTTCGAAGTCGATCGGCACCGGCGGCTGCTCGCTGAACCCAAGGCTGCGATACAGCTTCAGGGCAGGCAGATTGTGGGTGTAGACGCCCAGCGTCAGTCGTCGCGGTCCGTGTCGCCGGTCAGCTTCCCGGATCAACTGTTCCATCAGCCGTCGGCCCCAGCCGGCTCCGCGCCGCTGCGGATCGACCAGGATCCAACCAAGCCGCACGCTGTCTTGATAGCGCCGAAGGGTACCGAAGGCCACTGGCCGGCCCGCATCGAGCAACACGGCGGCAAAGCGCTCGACGCCGCTGATCGGGCCCATGAGTTGATCGACCGTCAGCGGCCAGTGCAGCGTCGGCCCGGCGATCACCGCCAATTCTTCAGCCGAGTGCACCCATTCCACGATGATCGCGGCCAGATCGGCGTCAAGGGCGACGAGCCCGTCGGGGCTGCTCACAATCGCAGCCCGGCACGCACTTCGGTCAGTTGGTGCTGTACTTGATCGGGCGCCGTACCGCCACGTCCGTTCCGCGAAGCCACCGAGCCCTGAACCGTCAGCACGCCCAGCACCTCAGGCGACAGCGCCGCCGAGATCTCGGCCAGTTGTTCCGTAGTGAGGTCGGCGAGTTCCTGGTCGTGGCTTTCGCAGTACTTCACACAGGCACCGGCGATCTCGTGGGCCTGCGCGAAGGGCACCCGCTGGCGTACCAGCCAATCGGCGACATCGGTAGCCAAGGAAAACCCCTTGGGGGCCAACTCGACCATCCGCGCGTGGTTGAAACGCAGCGTCGCGATCATGCCGGTGACCGCAGGCAGCAGCACCCGCAGTTGGTCCAGACCGTCGAAGATCGGCTCCTTGTCCTCCTGCAGATCACGGTTATAGGCCAGCGGCAGCCCCTTGCAGGTGGCCAGCAGGCCACTGAGATTGCCGATGAGACGTCCGGCCTTGCCGCGAGCGAGCTCGGCGACGTCGGGGTTCTTCTTCTGCGGCATGATCGACGAGCCGGTGGACCAGGCATCATCCAAGGTGGCGAAACCGAATTCGGCGGTGCACCACAAGATCACGTCCTCACTGAGCCGAGACAGGTCGACCCCGATCTGGGCCAACACGTAGGCCTCCTCGGCCACAAGGTCACGGGCCGCCGTGCCGTCGATGCTGTTCGGCACCGAGGACGCGAACCCCAACTCGTGGGCGACCAGCTCAGGATCCAACCCCAAGGACGTACCAGCGAGGGCACCCGAACCGTAGGGGCTCACGGCGAGGCGAGCATCCAGATCGGCCAAACGCTGCCGATCACGCACCAACGGCCAGGCATGGGCGAGCAGATGATGACTCAGCAGCACCGGCTGGGCTGACTGCAAATGGGTGCGACCGGGCATGATCGCGCCGAGATTGGCCTCGGCCTGATCAGCCAGTGCGGCGATCAGGGCGCTCAGGTCGGCGTCCAAGATCGTGTTGGCATCACGCAGATAGGCCCGGATGAGCGTGGCGATCTGGTCGTTGCGGGAACGTCCGGCGCGCAGCCGTCCGCCCAGGTCAGGACCGACTTCGGCGATCAGCAGGCGCTCGAGGGCGCCGTGCACGTCCTCGTCGGTGTCGGCCGGTTGGGCCTCACCGGAGGTAACCTTGGCCAGCAGCCGATCCAGGCCGGCGACCATCTGGGAGTATTCGGCATCGGTGAGCAGTCCTGCGGCATGCAGTGCCTTGGCGTGGGCCTTCGACCCGGCCAGATCGTGGGCGGCAAGTCGCCAATCGAACTGAGTGGACTTGCTCAAGGCGAACATCGCCTCGGCCGGCCCGCCGGCAAAACGGCCACCCCACAACCGCCCGGACTCAGTGGCGTCACTCATCGCTGGTCTTCCTCCAATGCTTTGTTCGCAGGCAGGCTCAACAGGGTTTCGGCCAGGGCCGCTCCCCCGTCGGCATCACGGGAGATCACCACCACGGTGTCGTCCCCGGCGAGCGTACCCAAAATCGAGGACCACCCGACCTTGTCGATGGCCGAGGCGAAGAACTGCGCCGCCCCGGGCGGGGTGTGCAGGACGGCCAGATTCGCCGACCCTTCGGCTGACAGCAGCAGTTCGCCACACAGCCGGGTCAACCGCGCGGTGGCAGCCGGGCTTCCGGTGACGTGCTCCCCGGCGAGCAGCGCATAGGCGAACTCGCCGGTGGCGGTTCGGACGCGTACCGCGCCCAGTTCGACCAGATCCTTGCTCAAGGTGCCCTGGGAGACGGCAAACCCTGACTCGGCCAGGCGGGCGGCCAGTTCGGTCTGCGAGCCGATGGTTTCCCGCTCGATCAAGGTGGCGATTTGGGAATGCCGAGCGCTCTTGGTCAGCGGAGCCTTCACCGCTTCGGTCATGTCGCCTCCAACAAGGCCGGCAGCGCCGCCACAAACTCGTCCAGTTGGCCGTCTGTGATGATCAGCGGGGGCACCAGCCGGATCACCGTGGGCCGCGGCGCGTTGATCACGAAGCCAGCGGCCAGCGCCGCCTGGACCACCGCAGGTGCCTTCGGCTCGGTGAGCACGATGCCGCGCAGCAACCCGCGGCCACGGACGTGATCGATGCCGGGATGTTCCAAAGCCATGATGTTGGCCGCCAGCCGATCGCCGACAGCCCGCACATGGTCCAGCAGACCGTCGCGCTCAATGATGCCCAGCACCGCCAGGCCCGCCGCAGCCGCTACCGGATTGCCACCGAAAGTGGTGCCGTGAGTCCCCGGGCCCAGCATGGTGGCCGCAGGTCCGGTAGCCACACAGGCACCGATGGGGAACCCATTGCCCAGCCCCTTGGCGAAGGTGACGATATCGGCGGTCACGCCTGAGGCCGAACTGGCCAGCCAGTCGCCGCAGCGCCCGATGCCGGTCTGCACCTCGTCGAACCACAGCAGGGCACCGGCGTCGGCGGTGATGCGCCGTGCCGCCGCCAGGAACCCGTCGGGGGGTTCGATCACCCCATTCTCGCCTTGGATGGGCTCGATGATCACTGCCGCAGTGGTGGCGTCGACAGCCGCCGCGAGGGCGGTCACATCGCCGTAAGGAACGAAGGTCACCTCACCGGGCAGCGGTTCGAACGGTTCGCGGTATTTCGGGTTCGAGGTCAGCGCCAAGGCGCCGAGGCTGCGTCCATGGAAGGACCCCTCCATCGCGATCAACCGGGTGCGTCCGGTCATCCGAGTGAGTTTGAAGCCGGCTTCGTTGGCCTCGGTGCCGGAATTGGTGAAGAACACCCGAGCCGGCAGGCCCGGCGCATTCACCGTGACCAGGGCGTCCAGCTTCTCCGCCAGGGCGACCTGAGTCGGGGTGGCGAAGAAATTCGAGACGTGGCCCAGCGTGGACAGCTGCGCTGAGATCGCACCGGTCACCTGAGGATGGGCGTGACCCAACGCCGTCACTGCGATGCCCGCCAGCAGATCCAGGTAACGCCTGCCATCGGCGTCCCACAGGTAGGCACCCTCGCCACGCACGAAAGCTCGCGACGGCGGGCCGAAAGTGTTCATCAGCGATCCGCTGTACCGCGCGATCAATTCGGGCTGGGTGCCGATGGTGACCGGAACGCTCATCAGATCAGCTCCCCGATAGCCGAGTGGCCCAACACCATCGTGCCGTTGCCCTCGTCGGTGAAGATCTCCAGCAGCAGCGAGTGCGGCAGGCGTCCATCGATCACGGTGGCCTTGGGGACACCGTCAAGGACCGCATTCACGCACGCCTCCATCTTGGGAATCATCCCCGAGGCCAAAGTGGGCAGCATGGCGGCAAGATCGTCCACGGCGATCTGACGAATCACCTCGTTCGAGTTCGGCCAATCTCGATACAAGCCCTCCACATCGGTGAGCATGAGCAACCGCTCGGCCTTCAGCGCCGCGGCCAGAGCACCGGCGGCGGTGTCGGCATTGACGTTGTGAACCTGGCCGTCCTCATCGGGAGCAACCGTGGCAATCACCGGGATCCGTCCGGCAGCAACCAGGCCGAGCACATTCTCTGGGCGCACCTCGGCGACCTCTCCCACCAGACCCAGATCGACTTCTTTGCCGTCGATCATCGCTCCGCGACGCTCAGCGGTAAACAAGCCTGCGTCTTCACCGGAGAGGCCGACCGCCCAGGGTCCGTGGGCATTGATCAGACCGACCAGTTCCCGGTTCACCTGCCCCATCAGGACCATGCGCACCACGTCCATGGCCTCAGGGGTGGTGACGCGCAGGCCACCGCGGAACTCGCTTTCGATACCCAGCCGAGCCAGCATGGCCGAAATCTGGGGACCGCCGCCGTGCACCACGACCGGATGGACACCCACGGTGCGCAGAAACACGATGTCGCGAGCGAAGGCGGCCTTCAGTTCGGCGTCGACCATGGCGTTGCCGCCGTACTTGATGACGATGATCTTGCCGACGTAGCGCTCCAGCCACGGCAACGCTTCGATCAGAATGGCGGCCTTGTCGGCGGCTTCGGTCATGAGGAGTACTCCGCGTTCTCTTTGACGTAGTCGTAGGTCAGATCGTTGGTCCAGACCGATGCTGCTGCCTCACCCGCGTGCAGGTTCAGTTCCACCAGCACAGCCCGATCGGTGAGATCGACCGCGCTGCGGTCGGTGCCCAGCTGGCCGTCAGCGAAGACGGTCACGCCGTTGAAAGCAACATCGACATGCTCGGGGTCATAGGTCGCCGCGACGGTACCGGCTGAGGCCAGCACCCGACCCCAGTTGGGGTCATTGCCGAAGATGGCGCATTTGAACAGGTTGCTGCGCGCAATCGCCCGGGCCACCAGGAGGGCCTCGTCCTCCGTGACGGCGCCGGTGACCAAAATCTCGATGTCGTGGGCAGATCCCTCCGCGTCGGACAGCAGTTGATGGGCAAGATCGGTGCAGATTCCGGTCAACGCCTCGGTGAACTCGTCGATATCGGCGACGACCGAAGCGCCCGATGCCAGCAGCAACACCGTGTCATTGGTGGACATGCAGCCGTCGGAGTCGGTCCGGTCGAAGCTGGCGGCGGTGGCGGTGCGCAAGGCCGCATCCAACTGCGCCGAGGTGAGGATGGCATCGGTGGTGATGACGACCAGCATGGTGGCCAGCGCCGGGGCGAGCATGCCCGCGCCCTTGGCCATGCCACCGACGGTCCAGCCCTGCGGGGAGGTGTGCACCGCTTCTTTGGACACCGTGTCGGTGGTCATGATCGCTTCGGCCGCCGAAGCACCGCCCGCGCTGGACTGGTCCTGGGCGGCCAGTTCGATGCCGTTGAGCACCGCATCCATCGGCAGCCGGACGCCGATCAGTCCGGTGGAACAGACCGCGACATCGTTGGTGTCACAGCCCACCTCGGCGCCGACCCATTCGGCAGTCTGAACGGTGTCGGCGTAACCGGCATCGCCGGTGCAGGCATTGGCGCCCCCGGAGTTCAAGACCACTGCGGCCAGGCGACCATCCGCGATCGCCTTCTTCGACCAGACCACCGGTGCGGCGGTGAATCTGTTGGTGGTGAAGACCCCGGCCGCATGGGCCAAGGGTCCGGTATTGACCACTAACGCCAGGTCGGGTTTGCCGGAGGCTTTGATGCCTGCGACGACTCCGGCGGCGGTGAAGCCTTTAGCTGCTGTGACGCTCACGGTGCGACTCCGATCAGAGGAAGGCCTGCGGTCTCCGGCAGGCCGAGGGCGAGGTTCATGGACTGCACCGCACCACCGGCGGTGCCCTTAGTGAGATTGTCGATGGCGCACACCGCGACCAGCCGGTGGGCGGCTGCGTCCACGGTGATTTGGACATGGACGGCGTTGGAGCCGGCCACAGATTGGGTTTGCGGCCACACCCCTTCCGGGAGCACGGTCACGAACGGCTCGGCGCTGTAAGCGTCCAGATAGGCCTGGCGCGCCTGAGCAGCGGTGGTCTCGCTGGCCAGCGGTGCGGTGACGGTGGCCAGGATCCCCCGCGACATGGGCGCCAGGACCGGGGTGAAGGACACCGTGGGGTTGACCGCCCCCAAGGCAGCGAAGTTCTGCAGAATCTCCGGGACGTGCCGATGCACGCCGCCGACGCCATACGCGCTGGCTGAGCCCATGACCTCTGAGCCGAGCAGATTGGGCTTGAGAGACTTGCCCGCGCCCGAGGCACCGGACGCCGCCACCGCGACCACGTCCGTGCCGTCGACCAGACCGGCAGTCAGCGCGGGCAGCAGGGCGAGGGTGACCGAGGTCGGGTAGCAACCCGGCACCGCGATCCGGGTGGTGCTGGCCAGCGTGGTGCGTTGGCCAGGCAGTTCAGGCAGCCCGTAGGGCCAGGTGCCTGCGTGTTCACTGCCATAGAACTTCTGCCATTGAGCCGGATCGACGAGCCGATGATCGGCACCGGCATCGACCACGAGGACCTCGGGGCCCAGTTCGGCGGCAATGGCCGCTGATGTACCGTGCGGCAGCGCCAGAATCACCACGTCGTGACCGGCCAGGTTCTCCGCTGTGGTGTCGAGGATCACGCGATCACCCACGGCGGTGAGGTGTTGGTGGTGGCTGAGCAGAGTGCTGCCTGCGCTGGCACCGGCGGTCAGCGCACCGATCTCAAACTCTGGGTGCCCCAGCAGGAGCCGGAGGGCTTCCCCGCCGGCATAGCCTGTGGCCCCGGCTATCGCTACCGAAAACGTCATGGCATGACTATGCCAGTCATGGAATGAATATTCCACTCGGGTGGGGCTGCTGCGGCCAACCGATTCCTGACATGGTCGATTGCCGCCACAAGTGGAGTTACCATGCTCAGCGTGCCGATCACCGCTGTGGGTATTAGTCACCATCTGGTCACCTTGGACGAACTGGCTGCACTGAGTGCGTCTGAGCAGCAGATCACCGCCGAACTCCTTCACCGTGAGGAGATCTCCGGGTTCGTGCTGCTCAGCACCTGCAACCGGTTCGAGCTGTACTTCGATGCCCCGAAGTTCCATCCTTCCTTGGAGGCGGTGCTGAGCACCATCACCGGGCTGCTGCCGTCCGACAACACCGACCTGGTCGAGCAGTTCGAAGTCCACGCCGGTCAGATGGCCGTCCAACACCTACTGGAAGTCGCTGCCGGACTCGACGCCATGGTCGTCGGTGAAGCCGAAATCCTTGGTCAGGTCCGCGATGCGCTTGCTGCGGCCGAAGGCCACAACACCCCCAGCCTGCGTCGGCTGTTCCATGCCGCCCTCACCACGGGCAAGGCCGTGGCCAGCCAGACCGACCTCGGGGCAGCCGGACGTTCGGTCGCCTCGGTCGGGCTCGAACTCGTACAGCAACGCCACTTCTCACTGGCCGGACGCAAGGTCCTGCTCGTCGGCACCGGCAGCTACGCCCGGGTCGTCACCGCGACCCTGCTGCGCCTGGACTGCACCGACTTGTCGGTCTACTCCCGAAGCGGACGAGCCGAGCGGTTCGCTGCCACCCATCCGGTGGAGCCGATCAACTCCGATCGCCTCCTGGCCGCCCTGGGTGAGGCCGATCTGGTGGTCACTTGCAGCGGCCGCGATCACAGTGACTCCCCCATCATCACCGTCGACCTGCTCGACAGCGCCCGCGGACCGGAAAGCCCGCTGCTGCCAATCCTTGATCTTTCTCTGGCCGGCGATGTTGCCACCGATGCCGCCCATCTGGTCAACATCGACCTCATCGACCTTGACGAAATCGGCGCCCATGCCCCCGCCGAACAGACCGCCGCGGTGCTGGCCGCGCGCGACCTGGTGACTCGCGGGGTGGACACCTATCAGCACCTCGAATCCGGACGCGCGGCAACGCCGGCGGTGACCGCGATGCGCTCCCATGTCAGCCAGTTCATCGAGCGCGAGATCGAATCCGCAGCGCGCCGCTACGACGCCGAGACCGCCTCCGCGGTGGCCCGATCCCTGCGCCGGGTGTCCAATGCGCTGCTGCATACACCTTCGCTGCGGGCAGCAGAATTGGCTCGCGCCGGCGGCCTGGAGGACTACCAGCACGCCCTGCAGACCCTGTTCGGTATTGATGTCGACCCGCACGCCGAGGTGGAGGCCCGCTCGTGACCTATCGATTGCCCGCCGCTCATCCGCTGCTGACCGGCCTCACCCTCAACTCGCCGCTGCTATGCGCCTACACCGGACGTCCGGTGAGTCGCCGTCCGGTGTGGTTCATGCGGCAAGCCGGACGCTCCCTGCCGGAGTACCGGGCGATTCGGGAAGGCACCTCCATGCTGGATGCCTGTCTGAACCCGGCCATGGCCGCTGAGATCACCTGCCAACCGGTACGCCGTCACGACGTGGACGCCGGCATCTTCTTCTCCGACATCGTCGTGCCGCTGAAACTGGCCGGCATCGAGGTGGAGATCGAGGCCGGGGTCGGCCCAGTGATGGCCGCACCGATCCGCAGCGCCGCCGATGTGGCTGCTTTGCCTGAGCTGGACCCCAGCGCGCTGCGTCCCATCCGCGAAGCTGTGGGCCTGACCGTGGCCGAGTTGGGGGCCACTCCCCTGATCGGCTTCGCCGGGGCGCCGTTCACCCTGGCGTCCTATCTGATCGAGGGCCGACCCAATCGCGAACTGCCGGCGACTCGGGCCTTGATGGACTCAGATCCGGCCACTTGGGAGAAGCTGCTGGCCTGGGTCGCCCGCACCACCACCGCATTCCTGCGAGCCCAGGCCGAGGCCGGCGCCAGCGCGCTGCAGCTCTTCGACTCCTGGGTGGGACGACTGGGCGTGGCCGAGTATGAGAAGGCCGTCCAGCCGCACTCCGAAGCCGTCTTTGACGGCATCGCCGATCTGGGCGTGCCGAGAGTGCATTTCGGAACCGCCACCAAGGACCTGCTGCGCCATCTGTACGCCGCCGGCGCCGATGTGGTCGGCGTCGCCTCCGATGTATCCCTGACCGAAGCCAACGCCCTTCTCGGCGGGATTGTGCCGCTTCAGGGCAATCTCGACCCCGCCCTGCTCGCGGCCCCCGCCGAGGAGTTGTCGGCTGCTGTGGGGCGAATCTGCGCCCAAGGCGACGCCGCCCCCGGGCATGTCTTCAATCTCGGCCACGGAGTACCTCCCGAGACCGACCCGGACGTCCTCACCCGAGTCGTGGAGATCGTCCATTCGCTTCCTCCCCGAAACTAGGAGCCCCCCGAAATGACCACAACTCACCCTGCCGGCATCGGTTCGGTGCGCCCCAACGCCGAGTGGGCCTACGAGCGCGCACCCATGATCATCTACTGGGAACTGACCAATGCCTGCGGCTTGGCGTGTCGACACTGCCGTGCCACCGCCATGCCCGACCCGGCTGAAGGTGAACTGAGCACCGAGCAGGCCATCGCGGTCCTGGACGACATTCTCGGCTTCGCCGACGAAGGTGAAGCCTTGCCGCACCTGGTCATGACCGGCGGAGATCCGCTGAAGCGTGCCGACCTGGAGGCATTGGTCCGCGCCGCTGCCGACCGTGGCATTGGGGTCTCGCTGGCCCCCGCAGTCACCCCGCTGTTGACCCGGGAGAAGATCTTCTGGATGAAGCAGATCGGCATTCAGGCCATCTCCTTGTCCCTGGACGCCTCCACCGCGGAGTACCACGACGGGATCCGGATGGTGCCGGGCACCTTCGACGCCACCTTGACCGCCTTGGATCACGCGGCCGAGGCCGGGCTGCCTGTGCAGGTGAACACCTTGGTCACCGCGACGACCGCGGCCGATCTGCCTGCGGTCTATGACGTGCTGAGCCAGCACACCCTGATGCAGTGGAGCTTGTTTTTCCTCATCTCGATCGGGCGCGGCTCGGAGTTGACCGAACTGTCCCCCGGCGATGCCGAGCATTGGTTGATGTGGGCGGCCAAGACGAATCGGGAGGCGTCCTTCCGGGTCAAGACCACCGAAGCCATGCACTATCGCCGACTGATCACCACGCCGCTGCTGCGCGCCGGCACGTCCCGCGCCGACATCGAAGCCGGACCCATGTCGCGCGGCTTCGGCATTCGCGACGGCAACGGCATCGTCTTCATCTCCAACCTCGGTGGGGTGTGCCCCTCAGGCTTCTTGCCTATCGAGGTCGGCAACGTCAAGGACACTTCCTTGGTCGAGCTGTACCGCAACACCGAACTGATGAAGGCGCTGCGCCGACCGGAGTCCTTCGAGGGACGCTGCGGGATCTGTGAGTTCAACACCTGGTGCGGCGGCTCGCGAGCCCGCGCCTACGCCTGGACGGGTAATCCCTTGGAAACCGACCCGCTGTGCCCCTACCAGCCCCATCCGGCCGAGCGCGCTTCGTGAGACTTCTAGTCGTCGGGGGCGGAATCACTGGGCTGTCCGCAGCCTGGGAGGCGGTGCACCCTTCGACAGGCTCAGGGAGCGGCGGGTCTGGCCCTTCGACAAGCTCAGGGAACGGCGGCTCTGGCCCTTCGACAAGCTCAGGGAACGGCGGGTCCGGCCCTTCGACAAGCTCAGGGAACGGGGGGCCTGGCCGGTCGCCGCTGGCTGAGCCTGTCGAAGCCCCACCGCGGAACCCCGTCGAGGTGACCGTCGTCGAGGCTGCTGCCACTCTGGGCGGCAAGTTGCGCACCGAGCGCGATGGCGAGTTGCTCATCGAGCACGGTCCGGATTCGTTCGTGGCCTACCGTCCGGCTGCCTTGAAGCTCATCGATGAACTGGGAATGTCGGATCAGGTCATCTCGATCAGCGGCACCCGGACGGTCTACCTGCGCTCCCGCGGCCGGCTGCGTCCGCTGCCGGCCGGCATGGGCATGGTGCTCCCCACCCGGCTGTGGCCCTTCGTGACCACCGGCATTCTCAGCATCGGCGACAAGCTGCGCGCCGGGGTGGACCTGCTGCTGCCTCGGCGCTTGCGTGACGGTCAGGACGTCACCATCGGCGGCTTCCTGCGGGCTCGGCTCGGCGGCGGCATCGTGCGTCGCTTCGCCGATCCGATGGTCGGGGGCATCTATGGGGCCAGCGTCGACGAACTCAGCCTGGACGCGGTGCTGCCGTCCCTACGTGCCGACGAGAAGGCCCATCGCAGTCTGATGCTGGCCTCCCTGGCCGCCGGACGTGCCGCACGCAGCACCACCCGGGGCGCCAACTCACCATTTCGTACCCTGCAAAACGGGCTGGGAAGCCTGATCGACAGCCTCGCCGACCGGCTGCGCGCCGAGGGGGTCGACCTGCGCACCAACACCGCGGTGCGTGGGCTGCGGCCCGCCGCCCGGGGCGGTGTCGTCGTGACCTTCGACCAGGGTGAGGAGACCTTCGATGCGGTGGTGCTGGCCTGCGGCCTGCCCGCTGCGGCCACCCTGCTCGCCACGGCAGCACCACGGGCCAGTGCGGCCCTGGCCGAAATCCCGTTGGCCACATCAACAGTGGTGAATCTGGTCTATCCGCGCGCCGCCTTCGCCCAACCGGTCACCACTCACGGCTGGCTGGAGGCCGAGTCCGCTCCGATCAGCGGCATCACCGTCTCCTCGGCCAAGTGGGCCGGCCGGGCCGGCGCCGATCAGGTGTTGATCCGCGCCTTCGTCCCTGGACGCCTCGGTCCGATCGCTGACGCACCCGATGCCGATCTCATCGCTGCGGTCTCCTCCCATGTGGGCAGCGTGTTGAACGCCGAGCAGCCACCCCAGCGAGTCACCGTGTCCCGCTGGCCCTCCGTGATGCCGAAGTACACCGTCGGACATCTGGACCGGGTTGCCGCAGTGGAGGCGGCCTTGAGCGATCTTCCCGCCTGGCGGGTGGCCGGGTCTGCAGTGCGCGGGGTTGGCGTCCCTGACTGTGTCGCCGACGGCCGCCGACAGGCCGGGCTCGCGGTGGCGGGGGCCGACCTCACGGAGGTGGTTCGGTGAATTCGGCCTACGACGCGGTCCTGCTGTTGGGATTCGGCGGGCCTGAGAGCGAACCTGAGGTTCTGCCCTTTTTGGAGCGGGTCACCGCCGGACGCGGCATTCCGCGCGAACGCCTGCGCGAAGTCGGAGAACACTACTTCGCCCTGGGCGGGGTCAGCCCGATCAACGAGCAGAATCGCCAGCTTCGTCAGGCCTTGGTCCAGGCGCTGGAAGCGGTGCTGGGTTTTCCGATGCCGATGATGCTGGCCCATCGCAACAGCGCACCCTTCGTCACTGATGTGATCGCGGAGTTGGCCGCCGTCGGACATCGGCGAGTGCTCGCGGTAGCCACCGCCGCCTACGCCGGCTACTCGGCGTGCCGCCAGTATCGCGAGGACCTGGGGCTCGCCCTGGAACAGACCGGCGTCGAGATGGAGGTTCGCAAGCTGCCGCCCTTCTTCGACCTGCCCCAGTTTCCGGCAGCGATCGCCGAACTCCTGCTCGCGGCGCTGCCGACTGATGTTGATCTGGCCGCTGCGTCGACGCGGCTGATGTTCACCACCCATTCCATTCCGACCGCTTTGGCTGCCAGCTCCGGGATTCGCGGTGAGGCCTATCTCGCCCAGCACCGTTGGGTCGCTGAGCAGGTGTGTGCCGCGGTCGCTGCCGCAACCGGCGTCAGCAAGGACTGGCGGTTGGTGTTCCAGTCCCGCTCGGGTCCGCCCCAGGTGCCGTGGCTGGAGCCCGACGTCAATGATGCGCTGGCCGAAATCGCCCAGGACGGCGCCGGCACGGTCGTCCTGGTGCCGATCGGATTTCTCAGCGACCACATGGAAGTGATCTGGGACCTCGATACCCAAGCCGCTCAGACCGCTGACCACCTGGGGCTTCGGTTGATCCGCACCCCGACTGTGGGTACTCATCCCCGCTTTGTCGAAGGTTTGGCCGAGCGGATTGCCGACGAGCTTCGAAGTGGCCCCTCGACCGCAACCGACGGGGACTCCTGCTTCGGCGACTGCTGTCGCAATCCCCGTAGCCAGGCCCCGGTCGCCCCGGCGTCCCGGACTGAATCCCGTATGATGGAGAACTGATGCAGCTACGTTTGGCCACTCGCGGATCAGCCCTGGCTTGGGGGCAGTCCTCCCAGATTGCTGAGGCCCTGCGCACCCTCGGTCATGAGGTGGAGTTGGTCCGAGTCACCACCCACGGGGATGTCTCCACCGCTCCGCTGACCTCGATGGGCGGCGCGGGCGTCTTCGTCGGCGCCGTACGCGCTGCGGTGCTTGACGGGTCCGCAGACTTCGCCGTCCATTCCTTCAAAGACCTGCCCACGGCCGCTGAGCCAGGCTTGGTGCTCGCCGCGGTGCCGCTGCGGGAAGAACCCGTCGACGCCCTGTGCACCGCCGATGGCCGCACCCTGGCCGATCTCCCGGCCGGAGCCACCGTGGGCACCGGCTCACCGCGACGGGCCGCCCAACTGAAGGCCCTGCGTCCGGATCTGAACGTGGTCGAGATCCGAGGCAATGTGGAAACCCGGCTGGCACGTGCCGGCACTGATCTGGATGCAGTCATCCTGGCCGCGGCCGGACTGCGGCGCATCGGGCTCAATGATCGGATTAGCGAGCGCTTCGACCCCACCGTCTTTCTGCCCGCACCCTCGCAGGGTGCACTGGCCCTCGAATGCCGCAGCGATGACGCGGCGGTGCAGGCGGCCTTGGCCGAACTCAACGACCCCGCTTCGCGCTGGGCGGCCATCGCCGAACGAGGCGTCCTGGCCGGGCTGCAAGCTGGCTGTGCAGCACCCGTGGCGGCCTACGCCACCGTCACCGACACGGCCCTGAGTCTGACTGCGGTGGTCATCGCCGAGGACGGCTCCCGCCGACTGGTCGCAGCGGCCGCTGCTGTGGCCAGCGATTCCGGTGCGGAATCCGCTGCTGATCAGGTGGTGGGCGACCTGCTCAGCCAAGGCGCGGCACAGTTGGTTGATTTGGGTGCCAACAAGGCCAAGCCCCTCAGCGGCAGACATCTACTGCTCCCCACGCGCACTCCGGCGGGACTGACCAAGGCACTCACCGCTGCCGGTGCCACCCTCACCGAGGTGGAGTTCACCCGCCAACTGCTGCTGCCTTTGGAGTCACTGACGGCGGCTTTGGCACAGGACTGGGACTGGATCGTGGTCAGCTCACCGGCAACGGTGCGCCTCCTGATCGAGGCTGGGTGGGATCTGCCCGCCCGGTTCAGTGCTGGCCAGGTCGCCGCCGTCGGTCCGGCGACCGCCGGGGCGTTGACCCGCGCCGGGGTCGAGGTCTCGAAAGTGGCCTACCCCGGCGGTGGTGCGGCTCTGGTCGAGTCTTTCCCCAAAGGCTCCGGACGCATCGTGCTGCCCGGAGCTGAAGAGGCCTCGGTCGAGCCAGCCGCCGGGCTGAGCGCCAAGGGCTGGCAGGTTCAGGCCGTCCCGGTCTATCGAACGGTGCCGCAGGCGGTGCCCGAATCGGTGGTGGCCACCTGGCAGCGTGGCGGTTTCGACGCCTTCGTCGTCACCGCGGGTTCGATCGCCTCGGCGGCCGCTTCAGCCTGCGGACTCCCCGGACCGGCCGTGGTTGCCATCGGCGATTCGTCGGCCGACGTTGCCCGAGCGGCCGGCTTGACGGTGGCGCAGACAGCGCTGCGTCCGGTGACCGACAGCCTACTCGCAGCCGTGTTCGACACTCTCGCGCAGGGCTCCCCCACGAACTGAGCTCACAGCAGCGGCACCAGATCCGCCACCGAGTCCAAAACCTGGGAAGGCCGGTAGGGGAAGGTCTCGATGTCGCCGGGCTGGGTCACCCCCGACATCACCAGGACAGTGAACAGGCCTGCCTCCATACCGGCCACGATGTCGGTGTCCATACGGTCTCCGATCATGGCGGTCGTCTCGGAGTGGGCCTCGATCCGGTTCATCGCCGATCGGAACATCATCGGATTGGGCTTTCCCACGATGTAGGGCTGCCGATTCGTTGCCGAGGTCACCAAGGCAGCCACAGCCCCGGTGGCCGGCAACGGCCCGTCTGCGGAAGGGCCGGTGGTATCGGGGTTGGTGACGATGAACCGCGCACCGTCGTTGATAAGGCGAATCGCCTTGGTGATCGCTTCGAAGGAGTAGTTGCGGGTCTCCCCCATCACCACATAGGCCGGGTCGGTCTCGGTCAACACGAAACCCGCCTCATGCAGCGCGGTGGTCAGCCCGGCCTCGCCGATCACGAAGGCAGTCTTTTCGCCCGGCTGGCCCCCCAGGAACGCGGCCGTGGCCAAGGCTGAGGTCCACAGGTTCTCCTCGGGAACGTTCAATCCCGACAGCGCCAGTCGCGCCGAAAGGTCACGAGGGGTGTAGATCGAGTTGTTGGTGAGCACCAGGAATCGGCGAGAGGTATCCACCCATCGGTTCAGCAGGTCGACCGCTCCGGGCACCGGCTGATTCTCGTGAACCAACACCCCGTCCATGTCGGTCAACCAGCACTCAATATCGCGTGCACTTCGCTTCATACCTCCATAGTGGCACCCGAAAGCATCCAGCACATGAACGTCCCGGCAGTGCGTACCGGCCCACCGGTCGGCGTGGTTCACAATGGCGAGTAGCAAAACGGAGGAGCAAACCGCATGTCCTTGATCACCCGCCGACCCCGGCGGCTCCGGCGCACCTTGGCGATCCGCCGACTCGTCGCCGAAACCCGAGTTCATCCCGCCCAATTGGTTCTGCCGGTGTTCGTCGCCGACGGCCTCGACGAGCCCCGCCCCATCAGTTCGCTGCCCGGCGTAGTGCAGCACACTGTGGAATCGGTCAAGGCGGAGGCCCATCGGGCGGTCAGCGCCGGACTGGGCGGCATCGCCTTGTTCGGCGTTCCCGACCTCGACGACAAGGACCCTCAAGGCTCGGCCGGCTACTCCCCCACCGGCATTCTCAATCGGGCGCTGAGCGCGGTGCGCGCCGAGGTGGGCGATGACACCGTGATCATCGCCGACACCTGCCTGGATGAGTTCACCGATCATGGCCACTGCGGCGTCCTCGATGAGCTGGGGGCAGTCGACAATGACGCGACCGTCGAGCTGTACGCCCAGCAAGCCGTCAGCCAGGCCGAGGCCGGGGCCCATTTCGTGGCACCTTCGGGAATGATGGACGGCCAGGTCATGGCCATTCGCGACGCCCTCGACATGTCCGGCTATACCGATATCGGAATCCTGGCCTATTCAGCCAAGTACGCCTCCGCCTTCTACGGCCCCTTCCGCGAGGCCGTCGGATCCACACTGCGCGGCCACCGCGGCACCTATCAGCAGGATCCGGCCAACCGTCGCGAGGGGCGCCTCGAGGCCAGCCTGGACGAGTTCGAAGGCGCCGACATGGTGATGGTGAAACCGGCCAGCCACTACCTGGATGTGCTCGCCGAAGTGGCTGAGGCCAGTCAGGTGCCCGTTGCCGCCTATCAGGTCTCCGGCGAGTATGCGATGATCGCCGCCGCTGCCGAGCGTGGCTGGATCAATCAGGATGCCGCCTTGGCCGAAGCCGTCACGTCCATCGTGCGGGCGGGGGCCGACATCGTGTTCACCTATGCCGCCCTCGACCTGGCGGAGGTGTGGGCATGACCGACAACCAAGCAGCCTTTGAGCGCGCATCGAAGGTGATTCCCGGCGGCGTCGATTCGCCGGTGCGGGCATTCGGATCGGTGGGCGGAACGCCACGGTTCATCGATCACGCCGAAGGCGCCTACGTCTATGACGTCGAAGGCCGCCAATATCTGGACCTGGTCGGATCTTGGGGGCCTGCACTGTTGGGCCACGCTGACCCTGAGGTGGTCACCGCTGTGCGTGCCGCAGCGGGCCGGGGCTTGTCCTTCGGCGCCCCCACCGTGGCTGAGGCGGAGTTGGCGGAGCTGGTTCAGGCGCGGGTTCCGTTGGCCGAGCGCGTGCGGCTGGTGTCCACCGGCACCGAAGCCACGATGACCGCAATCCGATTGGCGCGCGGCGCGACCGGGCGCGACCTGCTGGTGAAGTTTGCCGGCTGCTACCACGGTCATTCCGACGGCCTGCTGGTTGCAGCAGGTTCCGGGGTGGCGACCTCGGGCCTGCCGGGATCGGCGGGGATTCCCGAACCCGTTGCGGCTCAGACCGTGGTCGTGCCCTACAACGACCCCGAAGCAATCACGGCCGTCTTCGCCGAACTCGGTGACCGGATCGCTGCGGTCATTACCGAACCGGCGGCGGCCAATATGGGCATCGTCCCGCCCGAGCCTGGCTTCAATCAGCTTCTGCGTGACCTCACCCGATCTCATGGCGCCCTGCTCATCTATGACGAGGTGCTGGTGGGTTTCCGGGTCTCGCCGTCAGGGTGGTGGGGGCTGGAAGGTCGCATCGTCGATCCGGACTTGTTCACTTTCGGCAAGGTCGTCGGTGGCGGCATGCCGTTGGCGGCCATCGGGGGACGCGCTGAGGTGATGGAGCTACTGGCTCCGGTCGGGCCGGTGTACCAGGCCGGAACACTGTCGGGCAATCCACTGGCCACTGCCGCCGGAATCGCTACGCTGCGCCTTGCCGACGACTCGGTCTATGAACGTATCAATGCCGCGTCTTTGGCATTGCAGGCCGCCGTTACCGATGCGCTTTCTGCCGCCGGGGTGCCGCACCGTCTGCAGGCTGCCGGTTCGTTGTTCTCGGTCTTCTTCGGCGTCGAGGGGCCCGTGCGTACCTACGCCGACGCCCAAAAGCAGAATCCGGCCGCGTACCGAGCGTTCTTCCACTCTCTGCTGCGAGACGGAATCGCCCTCCCCCCGTCGCCCTACGAAGCCTGGTTCCTTTCCGCGGCGCACACTGCGGCGGTCATCGACACCATCGCCGCGGCTCTACCCGCAGCCGCCACCGCCGCCGCCCGCACCTAGAAGCCCACGGATTGGTCGATTTTGGCGCGTAGTCGCGTCAGGATCGACCAACTCAAGGCGTCACACGGCGTCCGCAGCGAAGTGCCAACTGGCTCGGTGTTTGCTGCCGGGGGCGAGGGATTTGGCTGCTATGACCTTGATACAGAGGTAGACCGGATCACCCTCAGTGCTCCCAGCAGCCGGTGCCGGCATCAGCACCGGGATCGAGGTCGCGGTGCCCGAAAGCGGGGTGCCTGCCGGGATCAGGGTGGTGGCCACGGCACTGCCCATCCGACACCCGAAGCTTGCGGTGGTGTACACGCCGTAGCTGAGGTCCGAGCCGGAGCCGCTCACACTGGCCACCATGGTGACTTGGCCTACGCCTTCGCCCACCCGGCTGAGTCGAAGCGCGAATGGCGCCGCCACTCCTTCGCCCGGACTCAACCGCGCAGCACGCTCGGAGAAGTCGAGCATGGCTGCAGAACTCGCACTGGCGTGGTCGGTGTAGGTCACTGCGTTGGTGCTTCCGACCAGCAGGAAGGTCCCCGGCTCTGGCGGAGGTTGCGGGGAGGGAGGAACGGTCGGCTGCGAGGTCGTCGATCCACTCGTGGGTGACGCTGTGGGTGACGGCGCGGTCGATGTCTGACCAGCCGGTGCTGCCGCGGGCACGGGCAGTGTGGGCGTCGTCGCAGGCCCCGGCGTCCGCGTTGATACCTGCGGGGAAAAGCCTGCAGCGACGTACTCGTCGGTGTTCCAGCCCGCCAGAGTGGACGCCACACCCACTCCGATGACCAGCCCTCCCGACAGCGACGCGGCGAGCCTGCGCCGCCGAAGGCGATCGCGATCATCCTGGTTCCTCGAGCCGGTCATGATGATCCCACCTCAGGATCCCGTCGTCAGTCCGGCCCACTCACCGACCGTGGTGGTTTTGCCGTCCAGAGTGAAGGTGAGGCGATAGAAGTAGGTGGTTTCGGACGACAGCGAGCACGTCCCGTTGCCCAGAAGGGTCTGATTGGTTGCACAGCGGGCGCCGGGGTACACCAGAGTCGGAACTGAGAGGTCGACCGCCGAAGTGCTCCCGATCCCCAGTCGACCATCGGCGGTGGCGTTGCCGTAACAGGAAGCGGCACCGTCGGCGATCAGACAACTGTGGGTGTCACCAGCCGAGATCGTGGAAGCCGTCGCGGAGCTGAGGGCACCCCGGGCACTGACCAGGGCGGGGGTCCGGGCATCGGTGGTGGTCCCGATTCCGATTTGGCCGTCGGAGTTCTCTCCCCAGCAGTAGGCCAGCCCGGCGCTGATGGCACAGGTATGCAGCTTTCCTGCCGAGAGATCAGACACCCCGGTGATCGTTGCCACCGTCGCCGGGGTGTTGACGTTGGTCAGGTTGGTGTTGTTCCCCAACTGCCCGGACCGGTCATTGCCCCAGCAATAGGCGGTGCCGGACTTGATGGCGCAGGTGTGCGTGCCCCCGGCGGTGATTGCGCTCAAGCCGGAGTTCGTCATCGCGCCATTGCTGACCTTGACCGCCTTGTTCGAGCTCGTGGAAGCCGCATTGCCCAACTGTCCCGACGTGCCCAAACCCCAGCAATAGGCTGCGCCACTGCTGATAACACAGGTGTGGGAACCACCTGCCGAGACCGCAGTAGCCGAGCCATTGGTGAATACGGTGGTATTCACAACCTGCTGCGGGAAGACCTGGCTGGCGTAGCTCGCCAGGCCCAGCTGTCCGCTGGAGTTGTATCCCCAGCAATAGACGATCCCCGCCTGGATACCGCAGGTGTGGCTGGTGCCGGCCGATACCGAACTGACATCCGACGCCACCAACTGGGGGGTCACCTGGTCGGTGTTGCTGCCCACCCCCACCTGGCCATAGCCGTTCTCACCCCAGCAATACAGATCGTCATCGCTGGTCAATGCGCACGTGTGAGACCCTCCAGCGGTCACCGTGATCACGGTCTTGTTGGCCAGGGCTCCGCCCACCAGCGTCGGCGCGAGCCGACCGGTCGTATCTCCAAGACCGAGTTGTCCAGAGGCGTTTGCTCCCCAGCAGTACAGATCGCCGTCCACGATTCCACAGCTGTGGGATCCGCCGGCAGAAATCTTGCTGAAGTCGCGGCTGAAGGCGAAGCCACCCTGGTCGGTCCAGGCGGTGGCACCCGTGGAACCCAGAGTCACCGCAGATCCGCCGCTGCTGACCGTTGAACGCTCGAGGGTGTATTCGCCATAGGCCTGCGCCCGCTCCGAAGCCGGGTCCCATTGCAGGCTCAGCGAGTTCTGGGTGCGACTGGACACCGACGCCACCGCCCCCGGACGGATGGTGGTGCTGCCTTTGACCCAGGCGCTCGGCGGTCCGTCCCAGGAACCAATCGCATAGGCCAGCCGGAAGTAGTAGTCCGTACCTTGAACCAGAGAGCAGCTCGTATCAGAACGACGCACCGCACCGTCGGCACAACTGGGTCCGGTGAGCGTGGCATCGACCGGGGCGATGGAGGTCGCCTGCGCCCCGTTACCCAATTGGGCTGAGGTGCCCAGGCCCCAACACGTGGCCGGAACAGCTCCGGCGGCGCAGGAGAACCCATTGCCCGCAGTGATCACAGTCACGGTTCGTCCGCTGAGCGTTCCGGAGGTGAGCTGCGAGGCAGTGGTGGTGTTGCTCGCCGCGCCGTTTCCTGGGGTCGCCCCCCAACACCAGACCTGGCCGCCGGCCAGAGCACAGCTGTGGGTGAATCCGGCCGCGATTGCGGTCACCGTGCCACTGATTCCGCTGACCGCGACCGGCTTGGTGCTGTTGGCTGTTGCGGCATTTCCCAGCCGCCCGCTGCCGCCGGCTCCCCAGCAGTAGGCCCCACCGTCGGCAATCGCGCAGGTATGGGCATTTCCTGCGCTCACGTGGCTTACCGCTCGTCCGGTGAGTTCGCCATTCCAGGCGAGGGTCGGCACCGTGCGGGTCGTGGTTGTTCCATCGCCGACCTGGCCGTAGGTGTTCGTTCCCCAACAGAACGCCATGCCCTCAGCCACGGCACAGGCGTGATTGGTGCCCGCGCTCACCGAGGCGACCGTACGGTTGGCCAGCCCTCCGGCGAGTTGCGTCGCAAGGGTGCCTGTCCAGCAGTAGGCGTTTCCCGCAGCGACCGCGCAGGATTGGCTGCCCCCCGATGTCAAGGAACTGGGGCCAGCAGGCATTCCCGTCACGGCAGTGGGCGTGGCTCCCACCCCGGTTCCCCAGCAATAGACCTGTCCGTCGGCGATCGCGCAACTACGGCTGGTACCCGCGCTGATCTCGGTGACGAGTTTGTTTGCCAGCGCGGCAACCAGGGTCGGCGTTCTCGCCGGGCTCGCCGCACCGCCGAGCGCACCGGTCGTGCTGGTGCCCCAGCAGTAGGCCTGGCCCCGGGCGATGCCGCAGGCATGGGTGGAGCCGGCCGACACCGCGGTAAAGGGCAGGGCTGCGGTGCCCGGGGCTGCGGTGGTCGTGTCGTGGGTGTAGCTGGTGGCGGTGCCGGAATAGATGCCGTATTCGCCGGTGCCTGAACTCGAGGATGCCGTGGACAAGGCGTAGCTGGCTGGGGCCCAGGTTCCCTGCGCAGCGTTCCAGGCCACGTCGACCGAGGACGCGTGCCCGCTCGTGCTGGGGGTGATCGGGTCCAGAGTCTTGGCGCGGAACGTGGCCGCGGTGTACTCCTGGTCAACGAAGGACGCCAACGTGGCTTGCTGGCCCCAGATCAGTGACGCCACTGCCGCCAGGCCCAGCCCAAAGATGCCCACGCGACGCCGTCCGCGACGGTATGCCGGGAGGTGGCGCAATCCCCTCTTCACCGCGCCACCTCCCGAACCGGCTGCAAGTCGGCAAACTCGCCAGCCATGGCACCACCGTCGGCCAGCACTCCGACGATGGCACCGGCGATTCCCATCCCGCGGGCAGCCGCCAACACTCGACGCGTGCCGCATCGAGCGCTGCGCACTGCCTGCGCGAAGGAATCAGTCTTCATGAACTCCACCTAGGCGGAATCTGTTGAGCGCGAGCTGATCAGCTCGCTCATGCTCACAGAGTCTTCGGCCGCCACCGAAGGCTCTGGTGCTGGGTGGTCTGCGGAATCTCCCTCGATCAGCCGGGCTGGGTCGCGGCGGGGCCGCGGCCAGAAGGCCCAGGTGACCAGAACGGCGGCGACCCCGGTGAGTGCCGCCAGGAGCCACGGCTCATGGAGGCGGTCGATGGGTCGAGCCACACCAGGGATCGAGAAGACCACACGACGCACTTCGCTCACCTGATAGGGACTGACGTCAGCAAACCGGTTCGCGTCGCCCTTCATGGTGATGATGTACGTCTTGGACGGACCCGCCCCGGCAACGATCGACGTCACCCGGTGGGTGATCGGTAGCGCATCGCGTCGATCCACGGTCACGACATCGCCGAGCTGAATCTGACGGGCCGGTATGCGCTGAACCAGCGCTGCCGAACCGGCAGGAATCGTCGGGGACATCGAGCCAGTGGAGAACAAGATGATCGAGTAGCCCCAGATGTAGGCCGCGATCGCGGCCAACAGACTGATCAACCCGATGATCCCGACCGTCCACAGCGCCACATCGATGACGGCTTGGCCGATCCGGTTCCACATACTTGCAGGCGCACGACGCTGGTGAGCGTCACTGTCCTGCGTCGCATCGTTTCGCTTGGACATGAGAGGGGTCCATTCGCAGATCCGGGGCGCGCAGACAGCGGGGGAAAGCCCACTGCCGACGCGATCCGAATCGACGTCACTTGGAGGTTGCGGTGAACTTCCACGTGGCGGTGCCCGAGGTGCTCTGGCCCAGCGTGGAGTCAGCGGTCACCTTGAAGCACAGATAGGCAGGAACGCCGTCAGAGCCTGCTGCAGCTGGCTTGGCCAGCGTGGTCGAACCGACGGTGCTGCCGGTCGCAGAGAACGAGGCGTTGCTCGTGATCGCGGTACCGCCGGCGAAGGCAGCCGCGTTGCAGCCCCAGGAGCTGACCTTGACCACGGAATAGGTCAGGTGGCTCAGCGCGGCACCACTGTTGGTGCTATCGAGACTGAGCGCCACGTCGGCATCGTTGGTCGTGCCATCGGCCAGGACGAGGCCGTACGGCGCGTACACCACGTCGGTAGGGGTCAAGTTGTTGAACGGCGCCGTAAAGGTGAGCGTGCCACCCGGCGTCGTGTTGTGGTCGGTGAAGCCCGAACCGGAGTCAACCTGGCCCTTGAGGTTGAACGTTCCTGCGGTGAAGCTGCTGGTCGCGAATTCCGAGTCGTTCCACGCCGCGAGAGTTGCGGCGGTGCCGACGCCGACGACCAGGCCGCCGGCCAGGAGCGCCGCGACCTTGCGACGGCGGTCGCGTTTGTCTTGACTGGTTGTGCTGGTGTTGCTCATATCAGTGCCTGCTTTCTAGTGTGCCGATCTTGCCGGATGAGTCACATCGAGGACTATAAGCACTAAGCGTTCGGCTAACAACACTGAATGAACTTTGGATTGAATTTTCCTAACATCGATTAACTTCGATCAACGACACATCCCCCCTTGTCACCCTCCAGTGGGACCCACATTTGACCGATCGCCGGATCCACGTTTGGGAATATGTCACCCGCCTGGGTGACGCAAATAGACGCGCCTCAGTCACCCGCATGGGGGACATTATGAATTATCCCGTCACCCAAAAGGGAACGTCATTTTGCCACGGGCAGACGGCCGTCAGGCAGCAGCGGCGACGAAGCGCCACGTGACCGACCCGGTCTCAACATCTGCCGCATGCTTGTGGTGGGCCACCCGGATGCAGGCAGGAAGCGCCGACCCCTCACCAACCAGCCGGAAACCCGCCCGCGCAGGATCGGCAACGGTACGTGGTGAAACGAGCACGGTGCCGGCATCCCAGCTGCGGCGGCATTGGGTCGGGTCCGAGACCGACCGGACCTCGTACAACAGATCCTCGGTGGCCACCACACTCGCCGTGGGGAACAAGGAGACCTCAGCATCTCCGGTCACACCACGCAGACTCAGCGTAAGACCGAAATAGGCCGATTCGCCAGGATGCAAGCCGTCAACAACGCTCGGGTCAGTCAGCGCCACCGCGCCCTGGCCTGTTGCCCCCTGCACCAAGGCACCACCTCGCACCGGGGTGACCACCAACTCAACCTGACCGGAACTGGTGCTGGGGTGCTCGACGAAGTCGTTGCGCAGGTTCGCCACAACAGACGACGCGCCCACAATGGACACGGCGACACCGGCGAGTCCTGCGACCACTTCTCGGCACCAGAGCCACAGGCGCTTCGCAACATAGGTGTTGGCGGACACTTCTGTCACTTCCTTCGTCGGTCGGCATCGATCACCGACCTGGCTTCAGACTATGCCCGCGCCCGGGTACCCCGGTGGGTTTCATGATGAATCCCGCAGGCAACCACCCGCGCCCTACCCGGGCTTTGAAGGCGTCCGCTGATCCAGCAGACCTTGCCAACGACCCACGACGCTTTTCGTCACCCGCTCAGCCGTACCGCACTGCAGCGGCAGGACCTGCCCGGCCCTACACCAGTGGTGAATTCCGCACGCTCAGAAGGCGCGCAACACGGCTCCCAGCTCCGCGGCGGCCACCACGGCAGCGTCCCGCGCAGCGGCAGTCTCCGCATCGGTGAGCGTCCGATCGCCAGCACGGAATCGCAGCGCGAAAGCCAACGATCGGTGGCCCTGGGGAACCTGGTCGCCGGTGAAGATATCGAACAGGCTGATCGACTCCAGCAACTCCCCCGCCCCACGAACCAGCGCGGCGCGTACAGCCTCCGCACTGACCGAATCAGGGACCACCACAGCGACATCTTCTTTGGCGATCGGGTGACCTGACACTGGCATGATCACGCCCCCTTGGGGGGCCAATCTGATCAGGGCATCCAGATCGATCTCCACCGCAGCCGCCTCAGCCGGAAGCCCGTATTCGGCGATGACCGCGGGATGAAGCTCGCCGGCATGGCCAATCACTTCGCCGCCGACCAGCAGGGCCGCACACCGGCCTGGGTGCCAAGGCGCGGTGGCCGCCGTGCGACGCTCCACGTCCGCGCCCACCGCAGCGGCGACGACGTCGGCCAGCGAGAAGGCCTGCCGCCAACCGGCGCGCACACCGGGGCCGTCCCAGCCTGCCCGCAGCCACTGCCCGGCCAGCACCGCACCGAGGTGACGCGGCTGATCGGGAAGAGCAGCGTTGATGGCTTGAAGCTCCGCGTCACTGGGACGGTGATCCACCGCCACCAGCGGAGCCGGAGTCCCCGCCCCGGCCAGGAAGACCGAACCCGTTTCGAACAGGGCAAGATCGTCATTGCCCCGGGAGGTGTTTCGGGCAATCGCGCCGAACAGTCCTGGCAGCATCGTCGTGCGCATCAGCGGCACGGTTTCGGCCAGCGGATTCGCCAACCGCACCGTACGGCGGCGCGGATCGTCGGCGGGAACCTGCAAACGGTCCAGATCCTCGGCTGCCATGAAGGGGAAGCTCAAGATCTCGACGAATCCGGCATCGACTACAGCACGCCCCAGGGCGCGCCGAGCGCGCTGATCGCGAGTCAGGCCACGGCCAGGAGGCGCCGCGGGAAGCACCGATGGGATCTTGTCGAAGCCCACCTTGCGTCCGACCTCTTCGGCGAACTCGTAACCGTCACGCAAATCCGGACGCCAGGTCGGCGCGGTGATCTGCAGCACACCGTCGCCCACCTGGACTGCACAGCCGCTGGCACGCAGAATCTCCACGACCCGTTCCGGGGCGACCTCCACCCCCAACACCTGGGACGGCAACCCCACCGGCAGGCTCCGGGAGGGCACGGCCGGCACCGCGCCAGCGACCGTCTCGGCAGCCGACAGCGTGCCACCGGCCAACTCGACCAGAAGCTGAGCGGCACGATGCGCCGCACTGTAGGCCGCAGCCGGATCAACACCCCGGTGGAAGCGCTTGGAGGCTTCCGACGGCAGATTGTGGCGACGCAGCGTCCGCGAAATCGTCTTCGAGTCGAAATTTGCCGCCTCGATCACCACGTCCACGGTGCCCTGACCGATCTCCGTGCTCTGGCCCCCCATGACGCCGGCCAGTCCGATCGGACCGGTGTCGTCGGTGATCAGCAGATCGTCGGGATCGAGGGTGCGAACCTGGTCGTCCAGGGTCACCAGGGTCTCCCCCGGCTTCGCCTTGCGCACCCGGATCGGTCCGGTCAACAGCGACGCATCGTAGGCGTGCAGCGGCTGGCCGGTCTCCAGCATCACGTAGTTGGTGATGTCCACTGCCAGCGAGATCGACCGCATTCCGGCCATGACCAGGCGACGCGCCATCCATCGCGGCGTGGGGCGGTCCTTGTCGATACCGCTCACGGTCAGCGCCACGAACAGCGGGCAGGTCGGATCCTCCAGGATCACCGGGTAGCCGTCCGCCCGAGCAGGCGGCGTCGCCAGGTTCACCACATCAGTGAAGGCCACGCCCAAGTTCTGACCGGCTTCACGGGCCAATCCTCGGATGCTGAGGCAGTAGCCGATATCGGGGCTGACATCGATATCAAGGACATCGTCGCGCAGCACCAGCGCCTCGGCCGGGTCGTCACCGGGGGCGAGCTCAACACCATCGATGCTCGACGGCAGCACGATGATGCCGCTGTGGTCACTACCGATGCCCAATTCGTCCTCAGCGCAGATCATGCCGTCGGAAACGTGGCCGTAGGTCTTCCGCGCGGAGATCTCGAAGCCGCCCGGCAAGCTGGCACCCGGCAGCGAAACCACGACCAGGTCACCGACGGCGAAGTTGTCCGCCCCGCAGACCACACTGCGGCAGCCCTGGGGGTAGGCGTCATGCGGCTGATTGTGCTCAGCGCCGACGTCGACCTGCACCCAGCGAATCGTCTTGCCGTTCTTCTGCGGCTCCTCGACGAAGGCCAGAATCCGGCCCACCACGATCGGGCCGCTCACGTCAGAACCGACCTCATCGACGGTTTCGACCTCGAGACCAGCCCGAATGAGCACCTCGGCCAATTCCCGTCCGGTCATGCCATCGGGCAGGTCGACGTGTTCGGCCAACCAGGTCAAGGGCGCCCTCATCGTGCAATTCCTTTCAGGGAGCGACTGAACCGAACATCGCCTTCGACCATGTCGCGCATGTCGGCAGCGCTATTGCGGAACATCAAGGTGCGTTCGATTCCCATGCCGAAGGCGAATCCGGAGTACTCGTTCGGATCGATGCCGCAGGCGATCAGCACCCGCGGGTTGACCACACCGCAACCGCCCCATTCGATCCACCCCTGCGATTTGCAGGTGCGGCACGGGGCGTCCGGGTTACCGACCGAGGCGCCATGGCACACGAAGCACTTCAGATCGACCTCGGCCGACGGTTCGGTGAAGGGGAAGTAGTGCGGACGCATGCGGGTCTGGATGTCATCGCCGAACATCGACTTGGCCAGGTGATCCAGGGTCCCCTTCAGGTGCGCCAGCGAGATTCCCTTATCGATCACGAGTCCCTCGATCTGGTGGAACACCGGTACGTGGGTGGCATCGAATTCGTCGGCTCGGTAGACCTTTCCCGGACACACGATGTAGATCGGCAAGTCCCGCTCCAACATGGTGCGGGCCTGCACCGGCGACGTCTGCGTGCGCAACAACACATGGTTCACCAGCGGCTCGACGAACAAGGTGTCGGTCGTGGAACGGGCCGGATGATCCGGATCGGTGTTCAAGGCGTCGAAGTTCAACCATTCGGCCTCTACCTCGGGACCCTCGGCAACCTCCCACCCCATGGCCGCGAACACATCGACCATCACGTCGATCAGAGCGGTGATCGGATGCGGCGCACCCTGCGGAGCAAGTTCGACGGGCAAAGTGACGTCAATGCGATCGGCGACGAGTTGGGTTTCCAGCTCGGCGGCAACCACCTGCTCTTCGCGGGCAACTAACGCGTCTGCCACCTGGGCGCGCGCCGTGCCCAGGCGCTGTCCCACGACCTTACGGTCCGGGCCAGGCAGCGAACCGATCTGCCGGTAGGCCAGCGCCAACGGCGATTTGTCGCCGGCATGGGCCGAGCGTGCAGCTTTGAGGTCGATCGAGCTGTTCACGGCCGCGATCGCCGCAAGAGCGGCCGCCACCATGGCGTCAACGGACTCCTGACTCAAGTCGGCCGATTCGGGCCCGGTCATGGACGTCACTCCTTGGAACTAGTTGGTTTCACGCTGCGCCGTAGCGCTGGCGTACAGGCACACTGCTGCCGCGGTGGCCAGATTAAGGCTCTCCGCCTTGCCGTAGATCGGCACGGCCACGGTGTGGTCAGCCAGGGCGAGGTGCTCCACAGGCAGACCCCAGGACTCATTGCCCATGACCCACGCGGTGGGCCGGGACAGGTCCGCGGCCAGGTGATTGAGGTCGGTGTCGGCGGTGCCATCCGTGGCGAAGATCTGCATGCCTGCGTCCCGGCAGGCTGCGATGGCAGTCTCCAAGTCGACGCCGACGGCGATCGGCAGATGGAAGATACTGCCCACGCTGGCGCGAACCACCTTGGGGTTGTACAACTCCACCGAATCCGAGCTGAGAATCACCGCGTCGGCGCCGAAAGCGTCAGCGCAGCGGATCACGGTGCCGGCATTGCCCGGATCGCGTACCTGGGCGCAGATCACGATCAACGACGGCGGCCGCGCGGCATCAATGACCTCCGACAGCGGCCGATCAACGCGCGTGCCGACGGCAATCACCCCTTGGGGGGTGACGGTGTCGGCCATGGTGCCCAGGTTCTGCTCGCTGACCCCGTAGTAGTCCACGCCCGCCTCTTGGGCCAGCGCGACGAGATCGGCGTTGTCATGAGCAGCCGACCAGCGGAAGAACACCGCCTCCACCACGCCGGGAGCGTGGAGCGCCTCCCGCACGGCTTGGCGTCCCTCGATCAAGAACTTCTGGGTCTCTTTGCGCTCAGCGTGGCGCTGGAGAGCCCGGGCGGCACGCAACAGCTTCTGCGACGGTTCAGGAAGTTCGAGAGGTGTGGGAACGCTCATAGTCGGGCCCTTCTCCGGGAACGGGTCGGCCGGGCTCGATTACTCGAGCCCGGCCCAGTGTGGTTGACCTGAGCCTCAGGCGGCTTGGGCCGGTTGATTCTCCTTGGCGATAGCGACCAGCTTGGCGAAGGTGGCCGAGTCGCTGACTGCAATCTCTGCCAGGATCTTGCGATCCACCTCGACGCCGGCGTTCTTCAAGCCGTTGATAAATCGGTTGTAGGTCATGCCTTCCGCACGGGCAGCGGCGTTGATCCGCTGGATCCACAGGGAACGGAAGTCGCCCTTGCGAGCCTTACGGTCGCGGTAGGCATAGGTGTAGGAATGCAGCAGCTGTTCCTTGGCCTTGCGGTACAGCCGGGACCGTTGCCCCCGGTAGCCGGACGCATCGTCCAGGACCTCACGACGCTTCTTCTGTGCGTTCACAGAGCGCTTCACGCGTGCCATTTCGGTTACTCCTCAGTCTGATAAGTCGGTGGTGGACGTCACTTGGCGCGCTTGCCGAGCAGCTTACGGGCCTTCTTGGCGTCCCCAGGGGCCATCACCTGGTCGCCGTCCAGACGGCGCTTCTGGCTGGTGGGCATGTGCTCGTTCAGGTGCATCTTGCCGGCCTGGCGATGCATCACTTTGCCCGAGCCAGTGACCCGGAACCGCTTCTTGGCACCGGAATGGGTCTTCATCTTCGGCATGGCTTCGTCCTTGTCTTCTTCTCTTACAGGTCCACGTCGGGGTCCATGTTGTCTGCGGGACCCCGCTTCTTCTTCGGCTGCGCGGCCGCAGCAGCGGCGGCGCGCAGTTCGGCCTCTTGGCGACGTTCTTCCTCGGCGGCGGCGGCACGGTCGGCGGCCTTGGCAGCCTTCGCCGCTTCGACCTCCACCCGGGCCTCGGTCTTCTTGCGCGTCGGTGCAAGCACCATCAGCATGTTTCGACCGTCCTGCTTGGGGGCCGATTCGATGACGCCGTCCTCGACGACATCCTCAGCCAGACGCTTGAGCAAGTTGAAACCCAACTCGGGTCGGCTCTGCTCGCGTCCGCGGAACATGATGGTGATCTTCACCTTGTCCCCGGCCTTGAGGAACCGAACCACGTGGCCCTTCTTGGTCTCGTAGTCGTGGCTGTCGATCTTGGGTCGCAGCTTCATCTCTTTGATCACGGTGTTGGTCTGGTTGCGCCGTGACTCGCGAGCTTTCTGAGCCGCCTCGTACTTGAACTTGCCGTAGTCCATCAACTTGGCGACCGGCGGACGCGCCATCGGGGCCACCTCGACCAGATCGAGGTCGGCTTCACGAGCCAGTCGGAGCGCGTCGTCGATGCGCACGATGCCGACCTGTTCGCCAGCCGGTCCGACCAGCCGAACTTCGGGCACCTTAATGCGCTCGTTGATCCGCGGTTCAGTACTGATGTGTCCTCCAAAGACTTGTTGTGATGTGACCTCCCACACGAAAAAGGGCCTCCGCACACGCGAAGACCCTGACGAGGCGGCAGCACTGACGTGCTCACCGCGGTACCGACCTGTCACCGTTACGGCGATCAGGTGGGAGCTCAGGTCTCCACTTCTGCGGACTGCCACCTTCCGGCGCAGTCGATCAGGATGATTTTAGCCTGATCGGGCTGCCAACGCCCAATCGGGGTCGATGACCCTTCGACAAGCTCAGGGAACGGACCTGAATCAAGCTCAGGCAACGCAACTGAATCAAGCTCAGAGAACGGGCCCGAATCAATCGTTACAGTCGGCAGGCGTGAATGCTGGTGACCAGGATCGCCTCGGCGCCCACTTCCCAGAGCTGATCCATGATGTCCTGGGCCTGATTGGCCGGGATCATGGCCCGCACCGCAACCCAGCCTTCCTTGGCCAACGGAGACACCGTGGGCGCGTCCAGACCCGGCGTCACGGCCGAGGCCGCAGCCAACCGATCGGTGGTCACGTTGTAGTCGACCATCAGGTAGTCCCGAGCGGTGAGGACGCCGTTGAGACGGCGCACCAAGAGGTCCAGACCGCTCGGTGCAGGGACACCGCGCCGCTGGATCAGCACCGCCTCGGAATGCAGGATCGCCTCACCGAAGAGTTCCAAGCCGGCTTTCTTCAAGGTGGTCCCGGTCTCGACCACATCGGCGACAACATCAGCCACGCCCAGGCGCACCGAGGATTCCACCGCGCCATCGAGATGAATCAACCGGGCAGAGATGCCTTCCCGTTCCAGGAAAGCACCCACCAAACCGGCATAGGAGGTAGCGATCCGGGTGCCCTCCAGGTCGGCCAGGGTCATCGAGGACCCACCGGGAGCGGCAAATCGGAATCGCGTGCCACCGAACCCCAGGCTGAGCACCTCGTCGGCCTCCGCACCCGAATCCAGCAACATGTCGCGTCCGGTGATGCCCAGATCGAGGGTTCCCTCGCCGACGTACACCGCGATGTCGCGGGGGCGCAGGTAGTAGAACTCCACGCCGTTGGCGTCGTCAACCAGCACGAGGTCTTTAGTGTCATGACGCTGCCGGTAGCCGGCCTCGCGCAGAATCCCAGCCGCACCTTCGGCCAGCGAGCCCTTATTGGGCACCGCAATCTTCAACAGCTCATCGCCCATCGCAGGATTCCTTCGGCTCACAGGTATTCGTAGATATCGTCGAGGTCCAGATCCAGAGCGATCATCATCACCTGGAGGTGGTAGAGCAACTGGCTGATCTCTTCGGCGGTCTCGGCTTTGGATTGATACTCGGCCGCCATCCAGACTTCGGCCGCCTCTTCCACGATCTTCTTGCCGATCGCATGAACACCGGCATCCAACTCGCGCACGGTGCCCGAGCCGATGGGCCGCGTGGTCGCACGCATCTGTAGTTCAGCGAAAAGATCTTCGAAGGATTTGCTCACGTGCGCAAAGCCTACCGGCAGCACGCGCCGCGGGTCACAACCCATGCCTGACCAGAATCTGCACGCCGATCCGGGCAATAAGGCCTACTGCCGCTCCGATGCGCGATGTGGATGCAGATTCTGGCCATCCACATCGCCTCGTTTCGCTGACCAATGCGGGGCGCGACACCGATGGTGGCGTGCATGGACCCCATTCAGGCCGTGCTCGCTCAGGAGGGCTTTCTCCTCACTCGCGAGCATCCTTCACTGGCCCGCACCGTGAACCGGCGCTGGCACGCCGGAGCACTTCATCGGCTTCATCCCGGGGTCTTCGCCGACCCGGGCGATCTCAGTACCTCGCTGCGGCTGCGGGCACTGTGCCGTTGGGCACCGCAGGCCGTATTGCATGACGACACCGCGGTTGCTGTGTGGCTGGAGCACGAACCGCCACAACCGTTGCGGCTGGCCAATCCGTGTTCCCTGTGCACCTCGGTGCGAGTCACCCATCGCCGAATCCCGCCTGAACACATCGTTCGAGCACGGGGGCTCAGCGTGGTCTCGCCGTCGTATGCCGCCGCAGAGGTGGCCGCCCGCGACGATGGCGACGCAGCGATGCACCTGCTCCGCAAGGGACTGGCGAACATCGACACGCTCTTTGCCGCAGCCGACGCGCTCAGGGGCACACCGAGGCACCCCCAACGGATGCGGGTGCTGCAGTCTCTCGCGGCAAACCCGTGGTCGCCGGCAGAGCGGCGGTTGCATACGCTCATCTCTGATGTCGAGGGCTGGGTGGCCAATCGCAGGCTTCGTCTGGGCGGCACCACGGTGATACCGGATGTGTTGTTCGAATCCAGTCGTCTGGTGGTGGAGGTGGACGGCTACCAATTCCACGGCGGCCCTTCGGCCTTCCAGCGAGATCGTGATCGACAGAACCTTCTCGTGCGGCACGGCTATGTGGTGCTTCGCCTGACCTGGCAGGACCTCACTGAGCGCTCGGCCGCCTGCCTGAGCTTGGTTCGCCAGACCCATCGTGTCTGGAATCTGCATGCAGACGGCCTCGCCAGCCCCTGAGTGCCCCTATTGCCCTGGTATCGGTGCAGATTCTGGTCACAAAGCCACGCCGAGAAGTGCATCAACCAGTTGCCCGACCTGACCGGGGGCAGTGGTGCTGACGGCTTCGGGTGAGGCGGCCCACAGGTCGATTTCGCGCAGGGCGGTCGGGGCATCCAAGTCGCTAGACACTGCAGTTCGAACGGCGGCGAGCAAGGCCCCAGCATCGGGCCCGGCCGGACGGTGCACCGCCGCGCGCCACCGGGCCAGGCGTCGGGTCGCAACCCGCAGCAACTCCGGGGTGTATTCCCAGTCGCTGCGGTAATGCTGAGCCAGCAGCATCAACCGCACCGCCATCGGATCGGCGCCATCGGCGAGCAGTTGGTGGATGAAGATCAGGTTGCCGCGCGACTTGCTCATCTTGTGGCCTCGATAGGACACCATCGCTGTATGCAACCCGGCCGGAACGCAGGGCACCGCGCTGAGCGCCTCAGCCTGCTGCGCCGACATCGGGTGGTGTGGAAAGGCCAGATCGGAGCCGCCGGCCTGCACATCAAAGTGCGCGCCGAGGCAGTCCAGGGCGATCGCGGCGCATTCGATGTGCCAGCCCGGGCGCCCACGCCCGAGCGCCGAATCCCAGGCAGGCTCGCCTGGTCGCTCCCGCCGCCACAGCAGCGCGTCGAAGGGGTTGCGTTTCCCGGATCGCTGCGGGTCTCCCCCGCGTTCGGCGAACAGCGCCAAAGCCTCGCCGCACGACAGTCCGGTGTGACTGAGAAGGGCAGCCTGATCGGAGGCGAAGTACCAGTCTGGAAAGTCCGCGTCGGCCAGCGCATAGGCATTGCCCGCATCACGAAGGGTCGCGGTGGCAGCAGCGATGGTGGGCATGGCCTCGACCACCCCGACCAGATGTGTCGGAGGCAGGACCCGCAAGGCGGCCATGTCGGCGCGGTAGACGTCGAGTTGTTCGGCGGCGAGTTGCTCCCAGTCCCGCCCGGTCGCTGCGGCCCGCTCCAGCAGCGGATCGTCGACGTCGGTGAGGTTTTGGGCATAGCGGACGCCGAGGCCGGTGTCCCGCCAAGCGCGAACCAGCAGGTCGATCGACACATAGGTGAACGCATGCCCTAGATGGGTCGCGTCATAGGGGGTGATCCCGCAGGCGTAGAGCCGAGCCTCGCCAGCCTCGGGGCCGACCTCGACGAGGGCCTCGCTTCGTGGGTCGGCAAGCCGGACTCGATGCGGCGATGCGGGCAATTCGGGCACCGGTGCTGCCTCCCACGATTGCATATGGCGAGCCTACCTTTGGTGAAGGCCTAGGCTGGGCGCGGACCGAAAGGGGTAGTCAATGGGTTGGCTCGAAGCCATCGTGCTGGGCATCGTGCAAGGTCTCACCGAGTTCTTGCCGATTTCGTCCAGCGCACACCAGTCGATCATCGGCCAGTTGTTCTTCGGCGGTCACGACCCAGGCGCAGCCTTCACCGCGGTCACCCAGCTCGGTACCGAGACTGCGGTGATCGTCTACTTCGCCAAAGACATCGGACGCATCATTTCGCGCTGGTTCCTGGCTCTGTTCGGACGGATTCCCCGCAATGATCCTGATGCCCGTCTGGGGTGGCTGGTGATCCTGGGGTCGATCCCCATCGGGTTGTTGGGCGTGGCCTTCCAGGACTACATCAAGACCGACCTGCGCAACCTGTGGATCACGGTGGCGATGTTGGCCGGATTCGCGGTGGTGTTGTGGATCGCGGATCGGGTCGCCAAGACCGAGTACGACCTGACCCAGATGACCTGGGTCGATGGGATCGCCTTGGGCTTTGCCCAAGCACTGGCCCTAATTCCTGGCGTTTCGCGCTCCGGAGCGACCATCGCCGGCGGCTTGTTTCTGGGCTACACCCGCGAAACCTCAGCACGCTTCGCCTTCTTGTTGGCGATTCCGGCGGTGTTCATCTCCGGGTTGTTCGAGTTGAAGGACATACCCAGCGATCCGCATGTCAGTTGGGGTCCGACCATCGCAGCCACCGTCATCGCCTTCGGCACCGGCCTGGCCGTGATCCATTGGTTGCTCAAGTACGTCAGCAAGCACACCTTCTCGATCTTCGTGTGGTACCGACTCGCGCTGGCCGCTGTTGTGGCCGGGTTGCTGCTCGCAGGCGTTCTGCAACCTTAAGGTTGGTGCATGCAGCAACGGGCGGTGGGACGCAGCGGCCTGCAGGTGTCGCGCCTGGGGCTGGGCACACTCACCTGGGGCAGAGAAACCGCGCTGAGCGATGCCCGAGCTGTGCTGCGCAAGTTCGTGGCCGCCGGCGGCACGCTCATCGACACGGCGGCCGCCTATGCCGCCGGTGATGCCGAGCGGATCATCGGACGCCTGATTCGCGCCGGGGACGTTTCCCGCGACGATCTGGTGATTGCGACCAAGGCAGGCTTCGGGATCCGCGACGGCCAGCGCGTGGTGGACACTTCCCGCGCCACCTTGCTCGCCGATCTTCACGAGTCGCTGCGCCGAATGGGCACCGATCACGTCGATCTGTGGCAGCTTCATGCCTGGGGCGACGCACCGATCGAGGAGTCGTTGGCTGCCATCGATTCAGCGGTGAGTGCCGGCGACGTCCGCTACGCCGGAGTGAGCAACTTCGTCGGCTGGCAAACCGCCCAGGCGGCGACCTGGCAGGCGGCTTTTCCGGGACGGACGCGGCTGACCAGCGTCCAGGTGGAGTACTCCTTGCTGGCCCGCCGTGCCGAGGTGGAGGTGATTCCCGCTACTCAGGCCTTGGGATTGGGGTTCTTTCCGTGGTCCCCGATCGGACGCGGTGTCCTCACCGGCAAGTACCGGACCGGGACTCCGAAGAACTCTCGCGGTGCCAGCGACCATTTCGCCTGGTTCGTGGAGCCGTATCTGGAGCAGCGGTCGCGGGCTGTGACCGAGGCGGTCATGATCGCCGCCGATGGGCTGGAGTTGGAACCGGCGCAGGTGGCGCTGCTCTGGGTGCGTGATGCCCCCGGCGTCACCGCTCCCCTGCTGGGGGCCCGGACGGCGGCTCAATTGGAGCCCTATCTGGCCACTGAGGATCTCGAATTGCCTGCCGAGATCGTGTCGGCCTTGGACGATGTCTCCGGTGGCCCGAATCACGGCCGTTCGGCCAACGAAGCCGCCATCGAAGAACCCACCATCGAACTGGTGTAGCGCATACCCGCTCAGCGGGGAATGCAGTCACTGACGAGCTGAATGTGGCCGATCCCTTCGGTGAAGCCGATGTGGGCGGTCTGGATCGCCGGGGCACCGAACCACCATTCGCCGTGTATCTGGTCGGCGCCGGCGAGCACCCCGCTGGTTCGCCACGCCTGCGCGATGCTGTCAGCGACCTTTTCGTTGGCATGTTCCAAGGCCACCAACTGATTGTGTCCGTGGAACTCTGCCGGATCCCGGGTGAACGTCGCCGCGGCGAGGACCTGCACCCCGGATGCCCCGGTGTCGAGAACACAGTGTTGCTCCCTGAGGGTGGGCTTCTTCGGCCACAGCACCGTCGACCCGGCAGTGGTACGGGCGATGACACCGAGGCGCTGGAGATCTGTCCGCACCTGCGCGGCGCGAATCTCGGACGGCTTGGTGGGCTGCGGTTCGGGAGTCGACTGGGTGCGCAAATCCGCGCGCACCTGAGCGAGTTGGTCAGAGGATGGCTGGACGGTGGGCAGCCACAGGGACAATCCCCCGCCGATGCCTCCGGTCACAATCGCAGCAACCAGGACTGTGCGCGGAGTGCGTCCCGAGGCGTTGCCCCAGTGACTCACCGCCATCAAAGCGCAGACCAGGCTGGCTGTGGCCAGCAGCCCCACGACCGTGGCTGTCCAAGACGGGGTCCATTGCTGGACCTCGGTAAGGCTC
>JAEXAS010000017.1 GCA_023458095.1 Actinomycetes bacterium
CGTCGCCCATGGTGAAGGTGGTGGAGGTCCAGGTGGCGGTGAGGGTGAAGGTGAGGCCGTCGTGGTGGGCTGTGGTGGTGATGGTGGTGGGTCGGTCTGTCCATAGCCAGATGGGGTAGCCGACGGCCAGCATTTTCCATTCGTTGACGGATGGGTCAGGGCCGAAGCGCGGGGTGGGGTTGGGCAGTTTGAGCTGGGCCGCGACTTCTTGGACGTCGGATGTGGTGACGGGTTTGATGCTGTACATCAGGGTGTCGCAGTCAGTGTCCTTGCGGGGGTCGCAGGGTTCGCCCTTGGGGTTCACGCCGGCCGGCGGGTTGTTCGATGCGGAGCTGCCGGTGCCTTGACCTTGCTTCTGTGATTTGCCGAGGGTGCGATTGAGGTGGTTCAGCATTCCACCGCCACAGGTTGCGACATCGCACGAACCGGACGGAGTGGGCTCAGTCAATGGCGCTGCAGCGGATGAGGTTTGAGCGAGTATTCCCAGCGGGAGGAGGATGATCCCGGCCAGTGCCGCCATTCTTGCGCCTAGCACTTTTCTACCCATTCGTATCGACCAGACTTGATCACGAGCCGGTCCCCGACTCGCACGAAATAGGCTGTTCGCTGGGAAACGCCTCCGGGTAGTGCGCGCTTGCCGGCTGAGCCCATCATCACGCTGCTGGCGTCTAGGCACATCTGAAGCGTGGCTACAGAACCGTCCCGAACGTCGCGCGGCGCTCGTTTCACCCACACGAGTTGAAACTTTCCGCCCACGGCAGTCGCGTGGGCAGCTTTGATTTCCGCAAAGCTCTCGACAGCACTTTCCAGATATGGGCTCGTTGTTGTCGCAAGCAGAACAGGGGTGGGTTGGTCGACCCCGCCAGTGCGGTTGATCCGTTCTTCTTCGGCCAGGTACTCCCGGTAGACGGCCTCGGCCTCGGCGTAGAGCTTGTCTTCATTGGCCTGTAGCTCGTGCTCGGCTTTGTAGCAGGGGTGCGGTGTCCCGCCGTCGGATGGTGTGCAGGTGTAGGTGGGTTTGGCGTTGGGGTCGGGTTGGGTGCAGCCGGATGCGGTCAGGGTGATGAGAACCGCGATTGTGGCGACGTTTTTTGGGATTGCCATGGGCGTCTCCTGGGGATGGTTGCCTGCCACCTTGGCATATCACCGCATTGGCGACAACAGGCATTGTTGAGTTGTCCACAGGTGAATCGATTAAAGGTGGGACTGCTGCACCTTTGGGTGACAGGTTGGGTTAGGCGGCCTGGAGGGCCGGTGTGGTCATGATGGTCTCGTACTCAATCGGGGTCAATCGGCCGAGGCTGGTTTGTCGGCGTCGGCGGTGGTAGGTGCGTTCGATCCAGGTGATGATTGCCAGCCGGAGCTCTTGGCGGGTGGTCCAGCGGTGCCGGTCGAGGACGTTCTTCTGGAGCAGGGCGAAGAAGGATTCCATGGCGGCGTTGTCTCCGGCCGAGGCGACCCGGCCCATCGATCCGGCCAGTTGGTGGTGCCGGAGCGCGGCCAAGAACTTGCGGGAACGAAACTGGCTGCCCCGATCGGAGTGCACGATACAGCCGGCCACCTGCCCGCGGCGGGCGACGGCCATGTTGAGCGCGTCGACAGCGAGGGTGGATTTCATCTGGTCACTGATCGAGTAGCCGACGATCCGGTTCGACCATTCGTCTTTGATCGCGCACAGGTACAGCTTTCCCTGACCGGTTGGGTGTTCGGTGATGTCGGTCAGCCACAGCTGGTTCGGACCCCTCGCGGTGAAGTCGCGCTTGACCAGGTCGTCGTGGGTTGGTGGGCCGGGCCGCTTGCCGTTACGGCCGCGTGGTTTGCCGAACACGCTCCACCACTGGTTTGCCGCACAGATCCGCCACACCGTCCGATCACAGCGTGCGTAGCCGGCCTCGCGGGCCTCATCGGCCAGCAGCCGGTACCCGAACTCCGGATCATCGTGGTGGGCATCGAACAGTGCGTTCGCCAGGTACGCCTCATCGAGTTCACGGTCTCCGATGGGGTGGGCGAGCCAGCGGTAGTAGGGCTGGCGGGCGAGCTTCAGCACCCTGCACGCGACCACCACCGGTATCCCGTCGGCAGCCAGCTCACTAACGAGCGGGTACATCATTTTCCCGGCAAATTGGCCTGCGACAGATACGCCGCCGCCCGGCGCAGCACCTCGTTCTCCTGCTCCAGCAGCCGGTTACGACGCTTCAGCTCCCGCAGCTCCACCGACTCGGCGGTCGTGGTTCCAGGTCGGACGCCGTCCTCGACATCAGCGCGGTGCAGCCAGTTCCGCAGGCACGACTCGGAGATCCCGAAGTCCTTGGCTATCTGACCGATCGGCGCTTGGCCCTTGCGAGCAACCGCCACAACATCGTCCCGGAACTCTCTCGGATGGGGTTTCGGCATAGTGCACATCCTTCCAGCAGGACCCTGCGGCCCCACAGATCGAATGTCACCTACTCATGCAGCAGACCCGGTTATTGAGGGTGCGTTTTGGTCGAAGCATTTGAGCCTGGGGGTGCCCTTCGACAGGCTCAGGGCACGGGTGTCTCCGTTGGGTCGGTGGGGTTTCGAGACGAACGCTGCGCGTTCTCCTCAACCAGCCGGGGTGTGGGTGTGCCCTTCGACAGGCTCAGGGCACGGGTGTCGAGGCCGTGGGGTGTGCCCTTCGACAGGCTCAGGGCACGGGTGTTTCCGTTGGCTGAGCTTGTCGAAGCCTGAGTTTGTCTATCCGTTGATGAAGCTTGGTCGTTCAACCGGTTGGGCTGGTGGGGTTTCGAGACGAACGCTGCGCGTTCTCCTCAACCAGCCGGGGTGGGGGTGGGGGCGTTACGCGAGGGCGGTCCGATCGGGCGGCGGGTCACGGTTGCGCAACGGGGCTGGGACAACCCCAGTTTCGGGATGCTTGGGGCGGTGCGGACCACTAGCCTTAAGACTGGACAACCTCTGGTGGTGACAGGCCCAAAATGAGTCAGCTATCGCAGCCGAGCGCAGTGACACATGCGCGTGCTTGGCACGCCGCCAGCGGGCTGGTCACCGAATGGCCACACCTGTTGATCAGTTGGGCCGACTGGTACGAAGGTCCGGCCCACCTCGTGGTGCAATCCGAATACGGCGGACCGATCCTGCACTTCGACACCGACGACGGGCCCTTGCTCGAATCCCCGGCCACCGAACTGCAATTGGCCTGGGAAGACTTGCACCACACCAACTTCCGGCGCCTCTCGGCTGCCGAATGGGCCAGCCTATGGGGCGATCCCGAACCCGACCAGGTCACTGCTAAAGCCGCGATCTACACCACCATCGCCAGTCTGCTCGGCACCGAAGGCCCCACCCAGTGGACGGCCCGTCCGGCGAAGATGGTGTTCACCACCGAAGACCCGGTTGCCGATCCCGAAGCGGTGTTCGCGCTGCTGGGCGGCTTCCCGTCCCTGATGAGCACCGTGCAGTGGTACGCCTCCCAATTGCGCGTCGGCCTGCGCCGCTCGCCGCTGGCCCAAGACCTGGGCTGGCATGAGCCGCTGTGGCTGTTGGCCGAGAACGGCCGACCGATCGCCGTCCTCGACGAAGCCGGACGGGTGCACCTGCCGCGGGTCTACTCCAGCGACGACAACTTCGCCGACCTGCTCGAACTGGTCGCCGACGACGCCGACTGGGTGGCCGGCGGGCTGTCCTTCGACCTGCTGGACGCGATCGGCAAACTCGACGGCGACCTGGACGCCTTGGCCGAGCTGGTCCGTCCGGGCGCTCGGCATGCCCTGGGCCCACGCCGATCCTGGAACCCGACTGATCCGTCCAAAGAACGTCCCGAACCGCGGCGCGCGCAAGACCTCTAAGGTGCAACCCCGCGCTGACATCTGGACGCCGGGTCGGTCGCGGAGGCACCGGCGAGTAGGGTGAGGCCGCAATTCAACGTTGAATTCAAGGAGTTGTTGTGAGCCAACACGCGTCTGCACCGCCCGCCCCGGACACCCGCGAGGAATGGACCGGGCAACTTGGTTTCGTGCTCGCCGCTATCGGCTCGGCGGTCGGCCTGGGGAACATTTGGCGCTTTCCCGGCGTCGCCTATGAAAACGGTGGCGGGGCGTTCATGATCCCGTACCTGGTGGCCATCCTCACCGCGGGCATTCCGATCCTCTTCCTCGATTACGCCATCGGGCATCGCTTCCGCGGCTCAGCGCCGCTGTCCTTCCGACGCCTCACCGGCAAGCGCTCCGGCGAAGCCCTCGGCTGGTTCCAAGTGGCGGTCAGCTTCGTGATCTCCATCTACTACACCGCCGTCATCGCCTGGGCGCTGAGCTACTTCGTGTTCTCCTTCACTCTGGCCTGGGGTGAGGATCCGGCCGGCTTCTTCGTCGGGGACTACCTCCAGGTAGGCGATCCCACCTTCGCCGGCGGCTTCGTGCCCGGGGTGCTGATCCCGATGCTGGTGGTGTGGGCTTTGGTGCTGATCGTGTTGGCCGGCGGCATCGCCAAAGGCGTGCAGCGGGTCAATGTGATCGCCATGCCGCTGTTGGTGGTCGGCTTTACGATCCTGGTGATTCGCGCCCTGTTCCTCGACGGAGCCTTGGACGGCCTGAACGCCCTGTTCACCCCGCATTGGGCCGCCCTGGCCGATCCGGCGGTCTGGATCGCTGCCTACAGCCAAGTGTTCTTCTCGCTGTCGATCGCCTTCGGGATCATGATCACCTACGCCTCCTACCGCAAGAAGCGCTCCAACCTGACCTCGCCGGGGCTGGTGGTGGCCTTCGCCAACTCCTCCTTCGAACTGCTCGCCGGCATCGGCGTCTTCGCCGCGTTGGGCTTCCTGGCCCACAGCCAAGGCACTACCGTGAGCGAGATCGAGGGCCTCACCGGGCCGATCCTCAGCTTTGTCACCTTCCCGCTGATCATCACCCACATGCCTGGCGGTGCCTTCTTCGGAGCGTTGTTCTTCGGCTCGCTGGTGATCGCCGGCTTCACCTCGCAGGTGTCGATCCTGCAGGTGGTTTCCTCGGCCTTCCAAGACAAGTTCGGCTGGACGCCGCGCCAGGCGGTGGTCCGCATCGGCATCCCCATGGCGGTGCTGTCGATGCTGCTGTTCTCCACCACCTCCGGCCTCAACGCCTTGGACGTGGTTGACAACTGGGCCAACAACGTGGGCGTGGTTGCCTCCGCGGTGCTCATGACCGTCCTGGTGTTCTGGGTGACGCGCTCGGGCGAACTGCTGCGCGGACACCTCAACGCGGTCTCCACCATCAAAGTCGGACGCTGGTGGCTGTGGCTCACCGGGCTGCTCGCCCCCCTGGTGTTGGGCTACATGCTCATCACTCGCATCATTGCGCTGATCACCGAGGGTTACGGCGGCGATCCCGGCTACCCGCTGTGGTACCTGCTCACTCTCGGCTGGGGATCAATTCTGGTCATGATCGTGTTCACGGCCGGTTTCACGGCGGTGCGCTGGCGTCACAACCCCGATGACTTCACCCCCTGGCCGGCTGTGACTGACCTGAACCTGAAGGGAGCCCGGCGATGACCCCAGCGGCGTTGATCCTGATGATCGTGTCCATCATGATCCTGTGGGGCGGCCTGATCGCAGCGGTCGTCGCGCTGCGATTCCGCTCCGAGGTGGACGTCTACCCGCCCGGTGGTGAAGGCACCGAGCACACCGGCGCCATCATCGAGCACGACACCTGATCTGCAGGCCTACTGCTCCTGGGGTGGTGGCGGAATCGTGTTCAGGCCCGGAATCCCGTCCGGCCAGATCAACTCCACGGTGCACCCGGCGTGGTCGATGATGAAACGCGCCTGACGGCCCAGGCTGTGCGCACCCAGGCGGCTGCGATCCCCATCGCGGGCGATGATGAACCAATCAGCCGACTCCGCTGCTGCCGTGACGACCCGTTCAGTGGGTCCGGTGAGCAGTACCGCTTCGCAGGGTCGACCCAGCGCCGCCTTCGCCTGATCCAGCAAGTCCTGCGCCGCGTCCGTGCTCAGCGCGGACTCCGGCTCCAGACTGCGCCCGCGTCCCATCAATCCGCGCAGCGACCCCTCCGGCACCACGGACGCATCGTCGACCGCCACCAGTGTGATCTCATCGGTGTCCGGACGCTGCGCCGCCGCAGTGACCACCGCCGGCCAGGTTCCGGGCGCTACCCACACCAGTACCTTCATCTCAGACTCCCATCGCTACCGCGCTCAGCCACAGTGCCACCGTCGCCCCGATCAGGCTCAACGGCACTGTGAGCGCACCCAACTTGGTGAATTCCATAATCTCCGCGTCGTGATCGTGAGCAGCCATGATCCGACGCCACAACAACGTCGCCAACGACCCCACATAGGTCAGATTCGGGCCCACATTCACCCCGATCAGTACCGCCAGGACCGCCACCGGTCCCAGCGGAGCCACCAGCGGCAGCAGCACCAGAACCGCCGGCAGATTGTTGACCAGATTGGCCAACAGCGCGGCCACCACCGCCAACCACAACAGCCCGACCAGATCGGCCTGGCCCGGCAGCAGGGTGCGCATGAAGTCCGCCAGGCCGTGATCGACCACCGCCTGCACCACGATCGACAGCCCGATCACGAACAACAAGAACCACACGTTGCTGGCTCGTCCCAACGCGGCGAGTTCACCTCGGGTGCTGTGCGGAGCGGCTGCGATGCGCTTGCCAGCCAGCACCATGACCCCGGCCAGGGCCGCCCAGAACGGTTCGTAACCCAGCCACGAGCTGGCCGCAAAGCCGACCAGGGTGGCGGCCAACACCACAAAGGCAAAGCGCGGATCCTGCTCGGAGGTCACCTGACTCGGCGGGGTGGCCACCACCGACAGGTCGGTGCGGAAGTACCAGCGGAACACCACATACTCCACCGCGAGGACCACCAGCCACGGCGCCAGCATCAACCCTGCGAAGTGCACAAAGCTCAAACCGGCCACGCTGATCGCCAACAGATTGGTCAGATTCGACACCGGCAACAGCAGCGAGGCGGAGTTGGCCAGATGTGAGGTGGCATACACCTGCGGCTTGGGCCGAGCCCCCACCCGCGAGGCGGTGGCGAATACCACTGGGGTCAGCAGCACCACCGTGGCGTCCAAGCTCAGTACGGCGGTGGTCAGCGAGGCCACCACGAACACCAGCCCCAGCAGCCGAACCGGGCGTCCCTCGGCGCGGCGGGCCATCCACTGGCCGGCTGCTACGAAGACTCCTTCGGCTTGGGCCAACTGGGCCAGCATCAACACCCCGGCCAGGAACAGGATCGTGGGCGCCAACTCCACGATCTGCGCCCAGGCCTGCGTCCAACTGATCACGCCCAGAGCGCACAGCGCCAGCGCGCCTGGCACCGCTGCCACCGCCTCAGGCAGATCCCGGGGGCGGGTGACCGCGAACGCCAGCACCGCGATCAGGGTGATCGCAGCGATCACCTCCGCGATACTGCTCGACACGAGGCCAACCTAGTCGCCGCGCGCTGCAGGGGGAGCCCTCGGCGGTAAGAGCGCGTAGCGCGGCTCCGGTGCCGGTCGGCTCATCAGGCCAGCGGTTGCCCTGATCCCGCCGATCGGTCAGCCCAGCAGTTCCGCCCGCTCGGCGAACGCGTCGGACAACGCCTGACGCACCAGTTCGATGCGGACATCCTCGGTGGAGGCGGTGCGGAAGGCCGCAAAGATCTCCCGGGAAGGGTCCCCGGGCAGTGGCAGCAGCCGAACATGCTCGGCTTCGCCCTCGCCCCACACCAGATCCGGCAGCAATCCGGCCGCATGCCCGGCGGCGATCAGCTTCACCTGGGTGCCCAGATCGGCGGCCGAATAACGCACGTCGGGTTCGAAGCCGGCCGCCCGACACTGCTGGACGCACCACTGCCGCACGGCCGTGCCGTCCGGCTCGAAGGCCCACGCCGATTCGGCCAGATCGGCCAAGGTGGTAGCAGGGGAGTCCAGCGGCACCACCAGGCGGATCGGGTCATGGCCGATCAGGGCATGGGTGGCATCCGGCTGGCGGGGGCGGGTGTGGCCGGGATACTGCTCGGCCACCACGACATCAAATCCGCGCGCCGATAGCTCCAGTAAGGCGCCCTCGGGTGGCAGCTCCATGGCCTCCACTCGCAGGGTGGGTGCGCGCTCGGCCAGGAGTGAGATGGTGCGCGGCACCAGATTCTGGGCCGCGGTCTGCATTGCGGCGATCCGTACCGGCGCCAGCTGCGACTTCAGCGATGCCAGTTCCGCTCGCGCCTGCTCATCGAGTTGGAGTGCTCGCGCGGCGTGGGCCACCAGCGCCTGGCCGTGAGCGGTCAGCCGGACGCGGCGTCCCTCAGGCTCGAGCAGGGGGACTCCGGCTTCCTTCTCCAATTGATCGAGCTGTTGGGACACCGTCGATGGGCTATAGGCCAGTGCCTCGGCCACCGCAGCCAGAGTCCCGCGTAGTGACAACTCGTGCAGTAGCCGCAGTCGGCGAAGTTCGAACATTGACACCCCTCAAAGATTCGAAGTAATCGATCAATATCTATCCTAAATCCTCGCTTGTGTCGAGCACTTTGCAGGGCGCACACTGAAGAGAAGCCAGTAGGCGGAACTGGCTCATGCCCCGACCCGAAGGGATCCAGTCGTGACGGTCACCGACTCCAAAACCACCCACCTCGATGAGGACCGTGAGGCGCTGGCCCAGCAAGCCATCGCGCAGGTCCGCACTTGGCTGGAACAGGCTCGAGATGAGCCCAGCGACCCGGCGGCCACCCGGCTGGCCAAGCTGCTGCGCGATGAGGCCGGGCTGGCCTTCACCGTGGGCTTCGTCGACCGAGTGATCCGTCCGGAGGACTACAAGGTCGCCGCCCGCAATCTGCGCGAACTGTCGGCCAACGCGCCCGGCTTCCTCGGCCTAGGCTGGAAGATCCTGGTGAAGCTGGGCGGCATCTTCGCCCCGCTGATGCCAGGCGTCGTGGTGCCCATCACCCGCGCCGTGCTGCGTCAGATGGTCGGCCACCTACTCATCGACGCCACCGAGGCCAAGCTTGGCAAGGCCATCGCCCACGCCCGCGTCGACGACAGCCTCCATCTCAACGTCAACCTGCTCGGCGAGGCCATTCTGGGCCGCGAGGAGGCCGCCCGCCGCATGGACGGCACCATGACTCTGCTGAAGCGCCCTGACGTCGACTATGTCTCCATCAAGGTGTCGGCCACCGTCGCCCCGCACACCCCCTGGGCCTTCGACGAGGCCGTCGCCGATGCGGTCGAGTCGCTGCGTCCGATGTTCCTGGAGGGGGCGGCCAGCGGCACCTTCATCAACCTCGACATGGAGGAATACAAGGACCTCGACCTCACCATCGCGGTCTTCACCACCTTGCTCGAAGAGCCGGAACTCCAGAACTACTCCGCCGGCATCGTGTTGCAGGCCTACCTGCCTGATGCGCTGAGCGCCATGATGCGCCTGCAGAAGTGGGCCGCAGCCCGCGTCGCCAAGGGCGGTGCCCGAATCAAGGTGCGCGTGGTCAAGGGCGCGAACCTGCCCATGGAGATCGTCGAGCACGAGAGCCGCGACTGGCCGCTGGTCACCTGGCCCACCAAGCAGGCCACCGATGCCTCCTACAAGGCCGTCTTGGACTATGCGCTGCGTCCGGAGCATGTGAAGGCGGTGCGCATCGGCGCCGCCGGCCACAACCTGTTCGACGTCGCCTACCACTGGACGCTGGCCAATGCCCGGGGCGTGGCTGACTCCCTCGACATCGAAATGCTGCTCGGCATGGCCCCGCAGCAGCAGGCCGCCGTCCGCAAGACGGTGGGGTCGGTGCTGCTCTACACCCCGGTGGTGCACCCCGAGGAATTCGACGTCGCCATCGCCTATCTGATCCGGCGCCTGGAGGAAGGCGCCTCGCAGGAGAACTTCATGTCGGCGGTCTTCGACCTCGATGCCAACCCCGAATTGTTCAACCGCGAGTGTGAGCGCTTCCTGGCCGCGCTGGCCAGCGTGCCCACCGACGTGCCGACGCCCAACCGCACTCAGGACCGTTCGGCTCCGGTGGCCGATTGGCCCGGCGGTTTCACCAACACTGCCGATAGCGATCCCGCTCTTCCGGCCAACCGGGCCTGGGCTGATCCGATTCGCGCCAAGATGAAGGACTCCACTCTGGGCGTCGCGCTTTCGGACAAGTCCTGGCTGAAGACCCCCGCCGAGGTGGACGCCGCCATCAGCGCAGCAAGTGGCGCGGCCAAGACCTGGGGTGCGATGACCGGCGCGCAGCGCGCTGAGATCTTGCACCGCGCCGGAGACGAGCTCGAGCGGCGCCGCGCCGAACTGCTTGAAGTCATGGGCTCCGAATGCGGCAAGGTGCTCGAGCAGTCCGATCCGGAGGTCTCCGAGGCTGTCGACTTCGCCCACTACTACGCCGAAAGCGCCGCCGCGCTCGACACTGTGGCCGGTGCCACCGCCAAACCGGTGGGCCTGACCGTGGTCACCCCGCCGTGGAACTTCCCGGTCGCTATTCCGTCCGGTTCCACCTTGGCCGCCTTGGCGGCCGGCTCCCCGGTGATCTTCAAGCCGGCCCGGCAGGCCGCCCGCTGTGGCGCGCTGATCGCCGAAGCCCTGTGGGCCGCTGGCGTGCCGACCGACGTCCTGCAGTACGTGCGCATGGACGGCTCCATGGGCAAGCACCTGATCTCCAATCCGGCCGTGGAGCGGCTGGTGCTGACCGGTTCCTACGAGACCGCTGAACTGTTCCGCAGCTTCCGTCCCGACCTGGGCTTGTTGGCCGAGACCAGCGGCAAGAACGCCATCATCGTCACCCCCAGCGCGGACCTGGATCTGGCTGCCAAGGATGTTGCCTACTCAGCCTTCGGCCATGCCGGCCAGAAGTGCTCGGCGGCGTCCCTGGTGGTCCTGGTGGGTTCGGTGGCCACGTCCAAGCGGTTCCGTCGGCAGTTGCTGGATGCCGTGGCGTCCTATGAGGTCGGTCAACCCTGGGATGGTGCCAGCCGCATCGGGCCGCTGATCGGGCCAGCCGACGGCAAACTGCTGCGCGCTCTCACCACTGTTGAGCCTGGTCAGTCCTGGGCACTGGAGCCGGAGCAACTCGACGCCGACGGCGCCCTGTGGCGGCCCGGTATCCGTGACGGGGTTCAGCCCGGCTCGGATTACCACCTGGTCGAGTACTTCGGGCCCGTGCTGGGCATCATGACCGCCGATACCTTGGAAGAGGCGGTTCAGATCGTCAACGCCGTCGACTACGGCCTGACTTCGGGTCTGCATTCCCTCGACGAGGCCGAGATTGCGCAGTGGATGGCCACCATTCAGGCCGGCAACCTCTACATCAATCGCGGCATCACTGGTGCCATCGTGCAGCGCCAGCCCTTCGGCGGCTGGAAGGCCTCCGCGGTCGGTGCCGGCGCCAAGGCCGGCGGTCCGAACTACCTGGTCGGGCTGACCAACTGGGCCGATGCTCCGCTGATGGGAATCTCTGCCGATGACGCGCTGTCGACTGCGGCTGGGGAGGTCGCCCTGGCCGCCGGCGTGGCCGAGGATGAGCGGGACTGGCTCGCCGGCGCCCTGGGCACCGACGAGGCCGCTTGGGCTTCGGAATTCGGGGTGGTGCGTGATGTCACCGGCCTGGTCACCGAACAGAACGCCTTCCGCTACCAGGCGGTGCCGGTGACGATCCGCTTCGAACAGGCCCGCACCGTCGACCTGATTCGGGTGGTTGCCGCCGGCGTTCGTGCCGGCTCGCCGCTGACGCTCAGCTCGGCGGTCGAACTGCCCGCCCCGGTTGCTGCGTGGCTGGTGGATTGCGGAGTCGACTGCTTCGTCGATGACGCCGAGGCTTGGGCCAAGCGGGTGGGCGTTCTCGCCGCTGGCGGACGGATCCGCCTGCTCGGCGGGGAGCTTGCCTCGGTGGCCGAGACCGCCAAGGGCTCGGTGCGGCTGGCGATCTACGCCAACCCGGTGCTGAGCGCCGGGCGGGTCGAGCTGCTCACCTTCCTGCGCGAACAGGCGGTATCGGTCACCGCGCATCGCTTCGGCACGCCGATTCGCCGCGAGATCCCGATGCTGGCGCCGTCACGCCACTGAGGCTGTCCGAAATCTGAAGCCAGATTGCCCTGCCAGCGCCGAAGTCGGCCCGGTGGGGCAATCTGGCTTCAGATTTCTGCCAACGAGGATCGATCAGCCGATGCTGACGCCGACCAGGCGTCCGATCCAGTAGGTGACGCCCATGGCGAAGAAGCCGCCCAGCACATTGCGGATCATGGCGCGTCGAATGGGCGTCTCACCGGCCCGGGCACTGAGATAGCCGGTCAGGGCCAGCGCCAGCAGCACGCCGACGGCGGTGACCGGAATCTTGATGTCGTGCGGCGCCAGCAGAATGGCGGCCAAGGGCAGGATTGATCCCACCGTGAAGGCGATCGCTGAGGAGATTGCGGCCACCGTGGGGCTGGTCAGTTCGTTGGGGTCGATGCCCAGTTCGGTCTCGGCATGCGCGGCCAAGGCGTCGTGCTCGTGCAATTGCGTGGCCACCTGCAAGGCGAGTTCAGGGGTGAGCCCCTTCTCCTCGTACAGGCCTGCCAGTTCGGCGAGCTCTTCCTCCGGCATTTCCTCCAGTTCGCGGCGTTCCTTCTCCAGCAGTGCTAGTTCGGTGTCGCGCTGGGCGCTGACCGACACATATTCGCCGACGGCCATCGACAGTGCGCCCGCGCTGAGCCCGGCAATACCGGCGACCAAGATCGGGGCGAAGTCCGGCGTCGCGCCAGCTACCCCGATGACGATGCCGGCGGTGGACACGATGCCGTCATTGGCGCCCAGCACCGCCGCCCGCAGGCTGTTCAGACGGTGCGCATGCGAGCCAGCCTGGGCCTCGGCGGTTTGAAAACCGGCCGGATCGCCTTGAGCCAGAGATTGGTCCTTCTTCACGAGTACTCCCGGGGTTCGTCGAGCTTGCCTGAGCCTAACGCTTCAGGTGTGTCCGTCACTGCTAATCCGAAAGCAGTTGGTTGGCGGGTGGGTGCCCTTCGACAGGCTCAGGGCACGGGTGGGTGGTCGTTGGCTGAGCTTGTCGAAGGCCTGAGCCGACCGAACCCAAGACGGCAGGCGGCCAGCGTCGTGGATCAGGCTGCGGCGACGTGGGCGGCGAACAGCCCTGGCCAGGCGAGCACGTCGACGGGGGAGTGTGCAATCTCCAAACGGCTGGAACTGATCGTGCGGTGGAGCAGTTCCGCGGTTCGCAGGGGGTGGGACGGGTCCTGGTCCCAGGCCAGAATCAAGGTCGGGCACGACAACTCGGCGATGGCCTGCAAAGCCGGCAGATTGGACGCCGCCGCACCCCGCAGCACCGTCGGGAGCAGCGCCTCGGGCACGGCCGGGCGCGAATGCGGGGTACCGGCCAGTGCCGGTGGATTGGGAATGTTGTCCGACGCGGCCACGAAGGCGTTGATCCCCTCGCGCTGCACCAGTTCGGCGTTGGCCACATAGTCGGACGCCTTCGCACGCCGGGTCTCCCAAGCAGTGGGCGGCAGCACCAAGGTCAGGCTGGTGAACCGTTGCGGGTCGCGCAGCGCGGCATGCAGCAACGTGCCGGTCCCCATGGAAGTACCCACCGCGTGCACCGCCTCGCCGGGAGCCAATTGATCCAGGATGCTCAACAAGTCACCGGCCAAGGACGGCCAGGTGTAACTGGCTGGATCGGTATCGCCGCTGGATTCGCCGTGCCCACGGGCGTCGTAGCGCAGCACCCGATGCCCCGGCAGCGCCTGCCCCAGGTTCAAGCCCATCGCGGCATCGCGGGCTCGGCAGGAGGTCAGCCCGTGAAGCTGTACCGCCACAGGGCCGTCGGCGTCGGTGATGTCGTAGTCGATGCGGGCGTCGCCGACGTCCAAGCCAGGCACAGGGTCCTCCCAGATCGCTCATTTTCGTAACAATGCGTTCGCACCGCCTGTCTAGGGTATGGCGATATGCGGCTCACGAACGTCACGCAGATGACGCTCCCACCAGGCAGACTGCTTAGTTTTGCGGCCTTTCGCGATGGCGAACCGGGTCCAGAACTCGTGGTCTCCTTCGACCAGGGACGCCATGTCAGCCTCGGGCCACGCCCAGGCTCGTGGATGGCCGTCGCCGCGCGCCTGCCCGCCGACACCTCCCTGGACCACCTCGCCGAGGCTTGGCGGGCGGTGCAACGACGTCACGGCAGTCTGCATTCGGCCTTTCGCCGCGATGTTGACGGCATCCACCTCAATGACATCGCCCTGAGCGCGGGGGAGTGGGTGGAGCATCCGGTCGGTCCCGGTGAGGATCCCCGTGTCGTGCTGCGGGCGTTGTTCGACGTGGCCTGTTCTCCCTTCGAACAGCCATCCCACCGCTTGGCCGTGGTTCTTCCTGACCCGGACACGATCGATCGGCGCCCCATGGTGATCCTGGGCGCCGATCATTCCCACGTCGACATGTGGTCATTTCTGGTGATTCTCAGAGACCTGAACCTCGGTCTGGCCGATTTGGCCGTGGGGGCGGAGCCCTGCGCGGAACTGCCGTCAGCGGCCAGCTTCGCCGAGCACAGTGCGCTGCTGGCCGCCAAGCCTTCTGCTCCCGAACACATCCACCAGCGGTGGCGGGAGATCCTGGCCGCCGAGGGTGGCCTCATGCCGACATTTCCGCTGCCGCTGGGCGATCCTTCCGCCACCGCTGACCCGGTGGTCGAAGTGCGTGACCTGCTCGACGCGCAGGGCATCACCGCCCTGGCCGACCACGCCGCGCAGTGCGGAGTGCGGCTGCTGCCGATGGTGGTGTCGGTGATGAGCTCGGTCACCGCTGAACTGGCGGGGGTGCCGCTGCGGGCGGTGCTGCCGGTACACAGTCGCGATGAGGAACGGTGGCGGCACTCGGTGGGCTGGTACATCACCAATGCGGTGCTGGAGGCAGCCGATGCTGAGCCGGTGGCCTGCAGCCAAGCCGTGGCTGAAGCCATTGCCTTGGGCTCCTACCCGCTGGCGCCGATCCTGGAACCCTACGGCGGCATGCCCGTGGGCCCGGGCATGTTCGCGCTGTCCTGGTTGGACACCCGACGATTGCCCGAGTTGGGCTTCGATGCCGAGGTGCAGTACGTCTCGGCGGTGGTCCGCGATGACGGTGTGATGGTGTGGTTCATCGCAGCAGACGCCGGCCTGCATCTCAGAGCGCGCTATCCCGACACCCCCGAAGCGCACCGCAATGTGGGGGCCTGGTTGGACGCCGTGGACGCCCGTCTGCGCGCCCTGACCAAGCGGTGATCATCTGGGACAACATGGCGAATTCGGCGCGGTGAGGTAACGTCGATAGCCGTAAGAGGGGTGGACCTACGTGAAACGAGCCTGGTTGGGCGCTGCCATATTGCCGGTAGCGCTCCTTCTGAGTTCTTGTGCTACCCAAAACCCGGCAGCCGATTACTCCACCCCCTCAGCCACCCCGACGACCACGGCGCAGGCCGAACCGGTCCTGCTGGGAAATGGCGACGTTCCCCGGCTGCTGGACCCCGAACTGCTGGAAAACCTGTCGGTGACGGTCCACTCCCAAAGCGGGTACCAGGACCGCATCTTCGCCAGTTGGCCCGAGTTCGGAAAGCCGCGGATCGATACCGCGATCCGCGGGTATTACATCAAGACCCTCACCGAGTTCGAACGCGACTATCCCCGCCCCACCGATCCGGCCGCACCGAGTCCCGAACTGAACTTGGACTGGCACCTGATCGCCTCCTCACCGTCCATGATCGGCATCGTCGCCGACGGCTATCAGTTCACCGGAGCCGACTCCAGCAATCTGTGGCAGACGATGTGGTTCGATCCCCAAACCGACACGGTCTATCAACCCAGCGACCTGGTGAACAGCTACAGCGTCAATACCGCTTTGGCTGGACTGGCTCCCAGCCGACGCACCACAGTGACCACCTTGGACCTGTCTTCCTTGGGCAACGACCCGTTCGGCGCAGCGACGCTGGTGGCTTTTACCGGCAATGGTGACCTGATCGTCGGCTACGACGAATGTCAGGTTGCTGCCTGTGTGGAGGACCGGGTCACGTTGACGATCCCGGCCACCACGGTGACCCCGATGCTCACTGCCGCCGGTGTGCGCGCCCAATCCGCCGAGATGGACCCGGTCGACCCATCGACGACCGCCTCACCTCAGCCGTCGGCGACACCAGCCAGCCCGATCGTCACCCCCCAGCCCAGCACCCGCACAGTGAACTGTAAGAAGCTGAAATGTGTGGCGCTGACCTTTGATGACGGTCCGGGCGCCTACACCAAGACGCTGCTGACCTACCTCAAGGCGGGCAACACTCCGGCCACCTTCTTCATGCTCGGCCAGCAGATCGACGCCTATCCGTCGGTGACCAAGGCGGTGGCCAAGGCCGGCCATGAGATCGGTGTCCACACCTGGAGCCATCGCGATCTGACCCGGCTGAGCGCGGTGCAGATCGACAAAGAGATCGTCTCGACGGTCAACATCATCCGCAACGAGACCGGGGTGACCCCGACGCTGCTGCGTCCGCCGTACGGGGCGGTGAATGCCACGGTGCGCAAGGAGGCTGGCAAGGCCGAACTGGCGGTGGTGCTGTGGAATGTCGACACCCTGGACTGGAAGACGCGCAGCACCCCAAAGACCATCAAGGCCGCCGTACGGGACACCCGGCGCGGATCGATCATCCTGCTGCATGACATCCACAAGACCAGCGTGGCCGCTGTGCCGCAGATCATTGCGCAGTTGCAGGCCAAGGGCTACACCTTCGTGACGGTCAGCGAGTTGCTGGGCGATCCGAAACCCGGGCAGACCTACCGTTCGGGGCGCTGACCGCCCTCGCCGGGTCCCACCACGTTCTCCAGAGGTTCCCCCGCCAACAGGTGTTCGAGTTGGCGTCGCAACAATGCCGCGACCCGCGGATAGGTCGCGGTGGAGTTGCCGCCCTGATGGGCGGTGATGATGGTGTTGGGGGCATGCCACAGGCCGTGACCGTGGGGGAGTGGCTCAGGATCGGTCACATCCAAAGCTGCCCGGAGTCGGCCCCGCTGCAGTTCGGTCAGCAGGGCCTCGGTGTCCACCACCGACCCACGGGCCACATTCACCACCAAGGCGCCATCAGGCAGTCGGATCAAAGCCGCAGCATCCAGCAAATGTCGGGTTTCGGGGGTGGCCGGCACCGTCAGCACCACGATGTCGGCCGAAGCCAGCAAATCCGGCAACTCCGCAAGCCCATGGACGCCGGCCCGGGCGCTGCGTCCGACCAGGGCGAGATCGACCTCGAAAGGCCGCAACCGCTCGGCCACCGCCTGGGCCACCGAGCCGGCCCCGACCACGACGACCCGCCGATCAGCCAATGAGGCCAGCTCGGGATTGTGCCACCGCTCGTCCTGCTGAGCCTGGATGGCTTCGACCAGTCCGCGTTGCGATGCCAGGATCAAACCGACCGCGAGTTCCGCAGTTCCAGCCGAGTGGATGCCGCGGCCATTGCACACGGTGGCCACCGAAGGCACCCGAGGCATGGCGTGCTCGTAGCCAGCCGAGGGTAGTTGGACGTAGCGCAAGGCGGGCAGTTCATACAGCCGTCGCCAACGATCCGGCTGCGTCCAGTAGTGACCGATCTGGACCAGCTCGACCCGCCCGGCGACGTCTGCGGCCAGCGGTTCGGTCAGGTCCCACAGCACCAGTTCCACCCGTGGGCTCAAATCAGCCAGACGCTGCAACAGATCGGTGTCGGGAACAGTGACGGTCAGCATGGCCTGAGTCTGCCACGAGCCTGGACGCCCAGTTCGACGTGTTCGTGGGCACAGCCCGGGGATGGTTTCGCCCATCGGCGCGGTCCGAGCGGTCGACGTGGGGATGGGTATGTTGTATCGCGCATTCCTCGGCAGGACCGGAGATGCCGTTGACGAGGAGTGATTCGTGGGATTCGCCGTGCCGGTGACTCAGGTGTCGATCATGTTCGCCCTGATCGCCTTGGGCTGGGTTGCGTTCCGGCTGCGCTGGATCGGAACCGAAACGCTGTCGGGAATGACCAACCTGCTGCTCTTCATCGTCTCCCCGGCGGTCATCGTGCTGGCCTTCCAGCGGGACTTCGCGCCGGATCGGCTGCAGACCATCGGCCTAGTCTTCGCCATCGACCTGCTCTCCTTCGCCCTCACCATCGCGGTGGCCAAGGCTCTGTTCAGCCGTCGCCTGGTGCCCGACGCCGCCCGGCGGGTGGTGCTGCGGTTCGGCACGATCTACTCCAATGCCGGATTCATCGGCATTCCGCTGGCCAAGGCGATCCTGGGCGATGACGGAGTGTTCTATGCGGTGGCCTACATCGCGGCCTTCACGATCTTCGTGTGGACCCACGGCGCGGCTCAATTCGGTGCCGACGGCCAGCCGCCGGGCCAGGCGTTGCGCAAGGTCTTGATCAATCCCAACATCGTGGCGATCGTGGTGGCCTTCGCCTTCTTCTTGCTCTCGGTGCGGCTGCCGTCCCCGGTCACCGATGTGCTGGGCTACCTGGCTGCGATGAACACCCCGCTGAGCATGATCGTGATCGGGGTGACCTTGGCCGAGTTCAGTCTGCGCACGGTCTTCACCGACGGCCTGGTCTGGCTGGGGGCGCTGGCCCGCAACCTGGTGGTACCGCTGCTCTTCGTGCTGCTGCTGTGGCCCATACCGGTGGACCCGCTGGCGCGCATGGCCATGATGATCTCGATCAGCGCTCCGGTGGGCGCCACTGTGGTCATCTTCAGCGTCAAACATGGCCGCGACACCCAGTTCGCCACCCGCCTGCTGTGCCTGTCCACGCTGCTGAGTGTGCTGACGCTGCCATCGATGCTGGTGCTGGCCGGCGCCTTGTGGTGAGTCAGGCCGCCGAGGTGGCTGCGGTGGGAACCAATTCCAGGCGTTCGGCGATCTGGCAGGCGAACCACAGCTCGTGGCGCAGTTGCGGGTCGTCCAGGCTGATGTCGAGCATCTCCTGAACCCGCTTCATGCGTCGTCGTACGGTGTGGCGATGGACGCCCAAGGCGGTGGCGGTCTGGTCGAAGGAGCCGTCGTGGCCTGCCCAGGTGCGAACCGTTGCGAACAGCTCGGCGGTATCGGGCTCCAACAGTTCGCCCAGCCGGCGCAGGGCGAAGGTGGCGGCCTGTTCAGGAGGAAGCAGGTCGAGCAGATCGAGTTGCTCGCCGGACGGTCCGCAGCCCAGCAGAGCGTTGAGCGCCTCGGCCTTGGCGCGACTCAGGCCAGCCCAGTCGGTGGCCGAGGAGCTTCCGCAATGCAGGCCGGGGCGCCGGTTCACCAGGGCGGTGATCCGGGGAACCTGGACGGCCTCGGTCACGACCCACAACCGTCCCGACACCATTCCCCACACCGCAGGCAGATCCTCCAGCGGCACCTGGACGGTGGGCCCGACCCCGGTGATACACACCAGGGCCAACGGCTCGGTAGGCATAGTCGGCCACAAAACCCCGGCCAGTTCGCGGGCCAGTTCTGGGCGTCCCTCCAGCGCCTCGCGGATCAGCGGGCCACGCAGCCCGTCCAGGGCCCGTTCGAGCTTGCCGGACAAGGAAAGGTGCATGCCGACCAGATTGGCCGCCAGCATGGAGGTGGAGATGGCCAGCGGCTCCAACTCGGTGCTGGCACCGGTGAGCAGGACGCCGAGGGGGTGACCCTTACTGTCGACGATGCTGTGCGCACAGCTCAGGCCTTGCACCGGCCCCGGGAAGCTGACCTGCTGTCCGGTGTCCAGGTGGCTGCGCGCGGCGCTCTCCACCGTTTCGGAATCGGCCGAGGGTGACAGAACCAGAACCTGACCGGACGGATCGGTCAGCGCAGCCCAGCCGCCAATGATGTGCCCGGTGCTGCGCACCACCGCCGGCACCACCTGCGGTCGGCCCACTGCGGTGATCAGGCGCCGCTGGGCGGAGTTGGTGCGTCGCAGGTAGGCGTGCTCGGCATCCGACAGCGACTTCGAGACGGTCTTGGTGACCGCCGAGAACGGAATCTCGTAGGGAACCTCGAACAGCGGCAGCCCGTGGCGGGCCGCGGCTTCCACCAACACATCAGGGGTGGTGGCGTAGTACACCCCGATGCCGAAGCCCAGCCCCACCACCTGGGATTCGCAGAGTTGTCCGATGTAGCGGTCGCAATAGTCGACCAGGTCAGCCGGACTCACCGTCCGCGCATCGGGCAGGTGGGAGCCGGTGGTGAGCAGCACCTCGCCCGGCTCGGTGAACAGCCGGGAGTCGGAAAGCTCGCTTTGGTGCACCCAGTGGACGGCGCTGGCCTGGGCGCCGTCGGGTCCGGCGCAACGCACCACCAGGCCCAGGCTGGGGGTGGTCAGTAACTGTCGCAAGCTCATCGTCATGCCGAGATTCTGGCGCCGGTGATACCTGATGGAGCACTGATCCCAGGTCGTTATCCAGACTGTAACTGAGGTGTCATTTTGGGCGTCATTAGGCTGCCCAGCAAGCCCGGATCAGCGTCGCTCCCATATCCGAGAAGGAGCACATCGATGCTGAACGTCGCCGATTACCAGTCATTTCTGAGCCCTGCGTTGGCCAAGAGCACCGAGGTGATCGCAGAACGCGGCGAGGGCAGCTATCTGTGGGATACCTCCGGGCGACGCTACCTGGACTGGGTGCAGGGCATCGCGGTGAACGCTCTGGGCCATGCCCACCCGCGAGTGGTCGCGGCCGTCCGGGAGCAGGTAGGCAAACTGCTGACCGCCTCCTACAACATGGTCTATTACGAGAACACCTTGGAATGGGCCAAGCGGATCGCCGAAATCGCGCCCGGCAATCTGGGCACCACCTTCTTCTCCAATGGCGGCGCCGAAGCCGTCGACGGGGCGATCAAGCTGGCTCGCGCTGCGACCGGGCGTCCGGGAATCATCGCGTTCAAGGGTTCCTTCCATGGACGCACCATCGGCGCCACCTCGGTGACCGCCTCCAATGCCAAGTACCGCCTGGGTTATGACCCGCTGGTGGGCGGGGTCGACTTCACCACCTATCCCGCCGCTGGGCAGGCACCGGCCGGTCTGAGCGAAGACGAACTGGCTGACTACGCCTTGGCGCAACTGGATGATCTGCTCGCCTACGTCCGGGCCCCGCAGACGGTGGCTGCGATCCTGATGGAGCCGATTCAGGGCGAGGGTGGCTACGTGGTGCCCCCGGCGTCCTTCGTGCAGCGGATCCGTGAGCTGTGCGATCGGCACGGCATGCTGCTGATCTTCGACGAGATTCAGTCCGGCTTCGGACGTACCGGTAAGTACTTCGCCAGCGAGAACTTCGACGTGGTGCCCGACATCATGACCATCGGCAAGGCGATGGCCGGCGGGCTGCCCGCCTCTGGGGTGGTCTCCACTCCCGAGATCATGGCCACCTGGGGCCCGGGACGTCACGGCGGCACCTTCGGCGGCAACCCGGTGGTCGCCGCCGCCGGTCTGGCGGTCTTGGACGAGTTCGCCGAGGCCGACGTGCTGGGCAATGTGAACACCGTCGGTGACTACCTGGCCGGACGCCTGGCGCAGTTGGTCGAGCAGTTCCCCATCGTGACCGACTCCCGAGGGGCGGGCCTCATGCGAGCCATCGAGCTCAACCACCTCGATGGGCGTCCCGGCGGCGATCTGCTGGAGGCGGTCCGTGCTCAATGCCTGGCCAACGGGCTGCTCACTTTGTCCTGCGGGGTGAAGGCCAACGGATTGCGGTTCGCCACCCCGCTGAACACCACCACCGAACTGATTGATGAGGGCCTGGACATCCTGACCAGCGCCCTGACCGACGTAACCGCGAAGGAGGTTGGCTGATGGCACCCAAGGTTGTCTATTTCAACGTTGACGGGGACCTGGCCTACGAACAGGAGCTGCTCCAGAAGTGGGGCGTGGCCGACAAGCTGGAACTGGTCGAGGCCAAAGCCGAGGACAACTCCGATGCCAGCTTCCTGGCTGCAGCCAGCGATGCCGACGGTGTGGTCGTGGAGTACTACGAACTCACCGGCGAGGTGATCGCGCGGCTTCCGAAACTGAAAGTGGCCAGTGTTCAGGCCATCGGCTACTCCAATATCGACGCCACCGCGGCGAGTGACCACAACGTGGCGGTGACCAACGCCCCGGGCTTCTGCTCCGAAGATGTGGCGCTGCACACGGTGGGGATGCTCATCGATGTAGTGCGCAAGATCAGCTTCCTGGATCGCAGCGTACGGGCCGGGCATTGGGATCCGCTGCTCGGCGCGATGCCGCAGCGCATCACGGGCAAGAAGATCGGCCTGGTCTTCTTCGGCAGCATCCCCAAGCTGATGGTTCCCATGCTGAAGGCCATCGGCTTGGAGGTGCTGGTCTGGGCGCCGACCAAGACCGCCGAATACCTCGCCGAGTTCGCAGTGACCAAGGTCGAGACCTTGGCCGAGCTGCTCACCGAGTCCGACTTCGTCTCGATGCACACCCCGCTGATGCCGCAGACCCGACACCTGATGAGCACCGCAGAGTTCGCCATGATGAAGCCCGATGCGGTCTTCATCAACACCGCTCGCGGTGCCGTCGTCGATGAGGCGGCCTTGGTGAAGGCCCTGCGTGAGGGGACGATCGCCGCCGCCGCCATCGATGTGATCGAGGACGAAGACAACGAGACCTCCGAACTGTTCGAGCTGGAGAACGTCGTCATCACCCCGCATGCGGCATTCGTCTCCGAGGGTTCGCTGAAGGCGGGCAAGGAACTCGCCCTGCGCGGCCAGGTGCAATACCTGGTCGAGGGTGTCTCGCCGGACACCTTGGTCAACACGATCAGCGAGGTCCGCCGATGAAAGCCGTCGTCTATCACGGTCCCTATGACGTGAGCGTGGAGACCGTCCCCGACCCGACCATCGAGAATCCCGGCGATGTGATCGTGAAGATCGTCGCCGCTGGAGTCTGCGGATCGGACCTGTGGACCTACCGCGGACAGGCCAATGTGGCCGCCGAATCCCGGATCGGCCACGAGTTCTTGGGCGTCGTCGCCGAACTCGGCGCCGAGGTGAGCACGCTTCAGGTGGGGGATTGGGTGGTCAGCCCGTTCCGCTATTCCGACGGAACCTGCGAGTTCTGCACCACGGGGCTGCCCAGCTCCTGTGTGAACGGCGGGTTCTGGGGCCGCGAAGCCCACGACGCCGGCCAGGGTGAACTCGTGCGGGTTCCCTTTGCCGATGGCACCTTGGTGAAAATCGGGGACGCCGACAGTGCGCCGAGCAAGCAACTGATTCCGGGTCTCTTGACGCTTTCTGATGTGATGCCCACCGGGTGGCATGCAGCGACCCGGGCTGGTGTTTCGCAAGGATCAACGGCTGTCATTGTCGGTGATGGTGCAGTCGGTCAGTGTGCCGTGATTTCGGCACGGCGTCTTGGCGCCGAGAGAATCATTGTTTTGGGTGGCCAGCATTCCGACCGTTCAGCATTGGCTATGCAGTTGGGGGCCACCGATTTCTTGAGTGAGCGCGGCGATGAGGCGGTTACCGCGGTTCGTGACCTGGTCGGCGCGGCCACGGTCGATCATGTGGTCGAGTGTGTCGGTACCGCCGGCTCTTTCGACACGGCGCTGCAGTTGGCCAGGCCTGGTTCGACCGTGGGTTACGTCGGTCTTCCGCATGGTGTTGTCATTGATCTGGCAAGGCTGTTTGGTCGAAACATCGGGATTGCTGGAGGTGTCGCGCCAGCGCGGGCCTACATTCCGAATCTGATCAGTGACGTGCTGGCGGGGGTCATCGATCCCGGAGCTGTCTTCACTGCGGTGATGTCGTTGTCGGAGGCTGCGCTGGCCTATCAAATGATGGATGAGCGCAGCACGATCAAGGCCATGCTTTCGGTGTCTGCGCCGTAATCATTTGGTAACTCAACGGGAACCTGGGGTGCGTTTTACGCAAGCTGGGTGAAACATCCCACAAGTAGTATTTGAATAGCAATAGAGAGTTGCCTCAGGAGGGGTTGTTGATGGATGCGTTTCTGGCCATTTTAATGGCCATTCCGTACACCCTTGTCATCTCGATCGGGGCGTTTCTAGTCGGCTTTGTGCTTGCCATTCCGCTGACATTTTTGAGGCGTTCAAGAATGGCCCCGATCCGGGCTGCCGCCGGGTTTTTGATCGATTTCGCCCGGGGCATCCCTCCGATCGTGTGGCTGCTGTTCATCTACTTCGGCCTGCCGATGCTGCAGATCCGGTTCAACCCCATCACCGCAGGCATCGTCGGCCTGGGGATCTTTTCGGCCGGCTTTCTGGCCGAGATCTTCCGCGGCGGTCTGCTGGCGGTGCCCCGCGGGCAGTTCGAAGCCTCTGAGGCCCTAGGCCTGGGTGGTTGGACGCGGTTCAGCGTGGTCATCGTGCCGCAGGCCTTCCGGGCCATGCTTCCTGGGCTGGCCACTTACTTCATCGGACTGATCAAGGATTCCTCGATCGCTTCGGTGATCGGAGTCACCGAGATGGCCTACACCGCGGCGGCCTATGCCCGCATGTCACCGGAGGGCATCTACACCTTCTTCGTGGCTGCGGCGGTCTACATCGGGCTGTCGGTTCCCTTCGGCCTGCTCTCGCGAAACCTCGAGACCCGACTTCAGGCAGGTGCGTGATGAGTACCGCCGGACTGAACACCTTCGAGTTCTGGGCGCAGGTCTTCCCGGTGATGCTGGACGGGCTGCTGGTTTCGCTGCAACTGACGGCGATCTCGCTGATCCTGGGCTTGCCACTGGGCCTGTTGCTGGCGCTGGGCACCGGATCGAAGCATCGCCTGGTGCGCTGGGTGAGCATCGCGATCGTGGAGGTCGGCCGCGGCGCACCGGCCCTGGTCGTGCTCTACGTGGTGTACTTCGGGCTGCCGCTGCTGTCCTGGTCGCCGGAGGCGTTCATCTGTGCGGTCATCGGCCTGACCTACACTGCGGCGGCCTACACCAGCGAGTATCTGCGTGGTGGCCTGAAAGCGGTCAGTGCCGGGTCCATCGAGGCCGCGCAGGCTCTGGCGATGACTCCGCTGGACGTGCTGCGATTCATCATCGTGCCGCAGGGCCTTCGGGTCGCGATTCCGTCGCTGATGGGCTTCGCGATCCTGCTCTTCCAAGCCACCTCGCTGGCTTACTCGATCACGGTGAGCGAACTCACCGCGCAGGCCTACAGCATTTCGTCCAGCAGCTTCCGGTCACTGGAGATCTTCGGTCTGGCCGGTCTGATGTACGCCGCCATCACCATTCCCACCAGTTGGCTGACCAACAAAGTCGAAGAACGCCTCACCCTGCGGCAATGAGCCCAGGAACCACACACAAGAAGGGGAACACCATGTCCAACATGATCGCCAAAGGCCTGGCTGCCGGAATCGCAGCCACCGGTCTGCTGCTGACCGGCTGCTCGGCGCCGGCCACCACCGGGGGAGTAGCCAACTGCACCGCCGCCCATCCCGACGTCAAGACCATCACCGCCGGCACCCTCGCCGTCGCCGCCCCAGACTTCCCGCCCTTCACGAGCATGACCGGTGGAACCCCGTCCGGCATCGATGTCGAGATCGTCGAGGCGATCGCCAAGATGGAGTGTCTCACCACCAACTACACCCAGGTGGACTACGGCAACACCGTCGGCACCGTGCAGTCCGGCCGCACCGACCTCGGTATCGGCGACTACTACCGCACCACTTCCCGCGCCGAGCAGGTCGGGCTGTCTGACCCGCTGTACTACGACGGTATGGGCCTGATCTCCAAGGACGGGGTGAGTGACATTCCGACGATTCTGACCCGCAAGGTCGGCACCGTCGACGGCTACCTGTGGGTGCCGGACCTGAAGAAGATCTACCCGAGTCTGAAGATCTACAAGTCCAATGTAGAGATGTGGGCCGACCTGAAGGCCGGACGCATCGATGTCGGCATCGACTCGATTCCGGTGGCGCAGTACCACGCCAAGGACAACGCCGGCTGGCAGGTGGCCACCGCCAAGGCCGATGAGCGTGTCGGCGCCTCGGTGAAGCCGGCTACCGCGGGTCTGCTCTACACCAAGGGCAACACCTCCTTGGAGACTGCCCTGAACGAGGACATCGCCACGCTGCACAGCAACGGCGAGCTGGAGAAGATCTTCACCAAGTTCAACGTCGACCCCTCCCAAACCAAGGTCACCGACAAGTCCCTGCTGAACAGCTGAGGTGGTCCGGTGGCCCGGAGCTTTCCGGGCCACCGCCCATCCGGCACCCGTCGAACTGGAGAACCTCATGTCTGACACCGCCTCACCTAGCCACTACAGCGGCAAGCGGGACATTAGGCAGAACGCGCCCAACTATGCGATCGAACTGGCCGGCATCACCAAGGAGTTCGCCGGCCACCAGGTGCTCAAGAAGGTCTCCCTGCGGGTCAAAGAAGGCGAGGTCTGCTCGATCATCGGGCCCAGTGGTGCCGGCAAGAGCACCCTGCTGCGCTGTGTGAACCTGCTGGAACGCCCCGACGGCGGCAACATGATCGTGGCCGGCCAGTACTTGGAGGCCGGTCGCAGCCATTCGCGTCGTGAGTTGCTGCAGCTGCGCCGCAACGTCGGCATGGTGTTCCAGTCGTTCAACCTGTTCCCGCACCTGAGCGTGCTGGACAACATCGAATTGCCGCAACGCCGCGTCCTGGGACGCAGCAAGGACGAAGCCCGCGCCCGCGGGGTGGAACTGCTCGAGAAGGTCGGCTTGGCGGCCAAGGCCGATGCGTTCCCCGGCAAACTCTCCGGCGGGCAGCAGCAGCGCGTGGCCATCGCTCGCGCACTGGTCAATGAGCCGCAGGTGCTCCTGCTTGACGAGCCTCTGGGCGCGCTGGATCTCAAACTCCGTAAAGAAATGCAGGTTGAGCTCAAGAACATGCAGCAGAGGCTTGGCATTACCTTTATTTATGTCACGCACGATCAAGAAGAAGCGTTGACCATGAGCGACACCATCGTGGTACTCAAAGACGGTGTGATTCAGCAGATCGGCACCCCGACAGACATCTATAATGAGCCGAAAAACCCGTTTGTTGCGGACTTCATCGGAGAGAGCAACATCATCCCCGGTATCATGCTTCAGGATTTTAAAGTGCGCATGAACGGCGTTGTCTACGATTGCGTGGACAAAGGCTTTGGCA
>JAEXAS010000018.1 GCA_023458095.1 Actinomycetes bacterium
CCTGAACGACTGCAAAGCCCTCATCTGCAACCAAATCGGCCAAACACCCCGACAAGTCCTCATCAGCTCCGGACTCAACGTCTACGAATCCGACGGACTCATCAGCGAAGCCGTCACCGACGTCTTCGCCGGCAACCAACCCCGCCGCGCCCTCCCACCCCGAGACTGCAAAACCAGCTGCTCCGGACCCGGCACCGAGTGCGCGCACCCGTAATCGGAGTCAGTGACCAGGTTTGGTAGCGGTGCCTGGTCCGGTTCGCCGCTACCGCCAAAAGGGCAGTGGCCCCGCGCCGAAAGCGCGGGGCCACTGTCAGGTCCGGTCTACGACTCAGACGTCTTGGCTTTCCTGGCTGAGCCACTCATAGTGGCGATAGCGCAGAACAGCATCTTCCTGAGCTTGAGCGGCCATCTTCTCGGCCAACTCCGGATTGGTGCGAGCCACCGTCTTGTAGCGGGTCTCATGAGCGTAGAAGTCCGCCAGCGGCGTGCTCGGAGCCTTGGAGTCCAGCTTGAACTGCGGCTTGGCGCCCGGGGTGGGCTCCGGGTTGTACCGGTACAACGGCCAGTGTCCGGAGGTCACCGCTTCCTTCATGTGAGCTGCCGAATCGGCCAGATCGATGCCGTGCTCGATGCAGGTCGAGTAGGCCAGGATCAACGATGGGCCGGGGTAAGCGGCAGCTTCGCGGATCGCCCGAACGGTCTGCATCTCATTGGCGTTCAGCGAGATCTGGGCCACGTAGACGTCCCGGTAAGCCTGGGCGATCATGCCCAGATCCTTCTTGCGTCCGGGCTTGCCACTGGCTGCGAACTTCGCCGCCGCACCGCGCGGGGTCGCCTTGGACGCTTGCCCACCGGTGTTGGAGTACACCTCGGTGTCGAGCACCATCACATTGATGTTCTGCCCCGAGGCGAACAGGTGATCCAGACCGCCGAACCCGATGTCGTAGGCCCAACCGTCACCACCGATGACCCACACCGCCGTCGGCACCAGGGCATCGGCGAGAGTGGCCAGCAGGTCGACGCCGGGCAGGTCAGGCTTGGCCGCCAGCGCCTCCTTCAACTGAGCCACCCGGGCCCGCTGCTCAGCGATGGCCGGCTCGTCCACCACATTGATGGTGGTGTCGGTGAGGCCGGCGACCAGTTCATCGCTCAACCCCAGGTCTGCGGCCAAGGAGATCACCAGCGTGCGTGCCTGGCTGGCCCGCTCCTGAACCCCGAGTTCCAGACCCATGCCGAACTCGGCGTTGTCCTCGAACAGGGAGTTGTTCCAGGCCGGACCCTGACCGGCTGCGTTCTGCGCCCAAGGGGTGGTCGGCAGGTTGCCGCCGTAGATCGAGGAGCAGCCGGTGGCATTGGCCACGACCATTCGATCACCCATGAGCTGCGTGACCAGCTTGAGGTAGGGAGTCTCGCCACAGCCGGCGCACGCTCCGGAGAACTCGAACAGCGGCTCCAACAGCTGCACACCCTTCACGGTGTCGGTCCGCACCGTGGTGCGGTCGACCTCAGGCAGGGACAGGTAGTAGTCGAAGCCGATCCGCTGAGCATCGCGAACCTCTTCGGCGTCCACCATGTTGAGCGCCTTGTGTCCGGGTTCGGTCTTGGAACTGGCCGGGCAGACCGACACGCACACCGTGCAACCGGTGCAGTCATCGGGTGCCACCTGGACAGCCAGTCGGGTGTTCTCGGGGAAGTCGCGGCCCATCGTGGTCTTCGACTCGAACTCGGCTGGCGCATTGGCAACCGACTCCCCGCTGAAGGTCTTCATACGGATCGCCGCATGCGGGCAGGCCAGGGTGCACTTGCCGCAGTCGATGCACAGGCTGGCATCCCACTTGGGCAACTCGGTAGCCAGCGCCCGCTTCTCCAGCTTGGCGGTATTGGTCGGGAATCCACCACCGGGCGGCATCGCCGAGACCGGCAGCAGTTCACCTTCACCGGCGATCAGACGCTTCACCGTGGCCAAAGTGGCATCGTCGGAATCGTTCACCGCAACACCGACCGGCACGGCCGGCCCGGAGATCTCACCGATCTTCACCTCCTGCAGCCCCGCGATGGCGTGGTCGATGGCCTTGATATTGGCCTCAACCACCGCGGTGCCACGCTTGGCGTAGGCCTTGGCAGCGCTGTCCTTGGCCAGAGCCAAGGCCTCCTCGACCGGAAGCACATCGGCCAAAGCGAAGAAGCAGGCCTGCATGACGGTGTTGACCCGCTTGCCCAGGCCGGCCGCGCCGGCGACTGCTGCGGCATCGATGGTGTACACCTTGAGCTGCTTGTCGACGATGGTCTGCTGAACCTGCGCGGTCAGGTGGTCCCAGATCTCCTCGCCGGAGTACGGCGCCGCGAACAGCACCGTGGCGCCGGGCTTGGCGATATCGAGCACCGGAATCTGCTCCAGGAAGCGGAACTGGTGCACCGCCACGAAGTCGGCATGCTCGATCAGGTAGGGCCGATCGATCGGATCGGGGCCGAAGCGCAGGTGCGAGACGGTGACCGAGCCGGCCTTCTTGGAGTCGTAGACGAAGTAGCCCTGGGCGAACAGGTCGGTGTGCTCACCGATCAGCTTCACCGAGTTCTTGTTGGCACCCACCGTGCCGTCCGAGCCCAGCCCGTAGAACACGGCCTGACGGGCCCGGCTGGTCAAGGCGAAGGACGGATCCGTGGTCAGGCTGAGGTGGGTCACATCATCAACGATGCCGACGGTGAAGCGGCGACGTGCCGACTCTCCGGCCAGTTGGGCGGACAGTTCGGTGTAGACCGCTGCCACGTCGCGCGGAGTGAACTCCTTGGAGCCCAGGCCGTAGCGGCCACCGATGATCTTGGCCGCACCGGGGCGGTACTCGGCCAGTGCGGCGACGGTGTCGAGGTAGAGCGGCTCGCCCAGCGAGCCGGCTTCCTTGACCCGGTCCAACACGGCGATGGACTTCACCGACTCGGGCATGGCGGCCACAAAGTCCTCAGTGGGGAACGGACGGTAGAGGCGCACGACCAGCACACCGACCTTCTCGCCGTCTGCGACGAGCTTCTCCACGGTGCTGCGGACGGTGTGAGCACCCGAGCCCATGATCACCACGACGCGCTCAGCGTCGGGGGCGCCGTAGTACTCCACCAGGTTGTAGCGGCGTCCGGTGCGGGCGTAGAACTGGTCGAGCTTGGCTGCGACCAGGCCCGGCACCTTTTCATAGAAGCTGTTGCCGGCCTCACGGCCCTGGAAGAACACGTCCGGGTTCTGCGCGGTGCCGCGCAGAACCGGAGCGGTGGGTTGCATCGCCCGCGCCCGCTGGGCCAGCACAGCCTCGTCATCGATGAGGGCACCCAGGTCCTCATCGGTGAGCAGGCGCACCCGGTTCACCTCGTGGCTGGTGCGGAACCCGTCGAAGAAGTGCAGGAACGGCACCCGCGCCTCCACGGTGGTGGCGTGGGAGACCGCGGCCATGTCATGGGCTTCCTGCACGCTGCCGGAGGAGAGCAGCGCCCAGCCGGTGGTGCGGGCTGCCATGACATCGGAGTGGTCACCGAAAATGCTCAGCGCATGGGTGGCGATGGCCCGGGCCGCCACATGGAGGACGCCGGGAGTCAGCTCACCGGCGATCTTGTACATATTCGGCAGCATCAGCAGCAGCCCCTGGGAGCTGGTGAAGGTGCTGGCCAGCGCTCCGGCCTGAATGGCACCGTGGAAGGTACCCGCGGCACCGGCCTCGGACTGCATCTCGATGATGCGCGGAACCGCACCCCAGATGTTCTTCTTGCCTCGTGCACTCCAGACATCGGCATGCTCACCCATCGGCGAAGCCGGGGTGATGGGGTAGATCGCACAGATGTCACTGAGACGGTGGGCGACCGAGGCGGCAGCCTCATTTCCGTCCACACAGGACCACTGGGGAGCAACGGGGGTAGCTGATGGATCTTGGGTTGCGTCTTCGCCGGTGGCGGGAGGCGTGACTAGCGCGGTCATAGGTTCTCCTGTCAAAAATTCGGGCCAAGCCAGTATCGACCTGCAAAGCAATGGCTGTCAGCGGAAGCAGGAAGGTCCCGCAAAGCTGACAGCCGCGTCATGAGTGATTGGCCCACGGCAGCACATCTGAGTGCCACTCTGATCTCCGTCGGAATCGTCGGTGTGTATCCGTCTGGTTCAGCGTCGTTGCGGGGGTTTTCCCCGTAGGTCGCCGATCAGGGCCTCGTTGGCGCTAGAGGATACCTGCGAAATCGGTGCAGCACTAGCCCCTTTACAAGGCAGTTTGATAGTACAAGGGCTCAGTCGTCGAGTTGTACCCGTCCGGGTATCGAACGGCGATCAACCAGTGGTTCGAGCACCCAATAGGCGGCAGCCGCACCGATGCCAGCCACCCACCACCCCAGAGAATTCCAGCCGATCCAGGTGTTGGCCAGGGGCCCGACGAACCACTCTTGGTCTCCGACCTGAACCCGCGCGCACAACAGTCCCGCCACGATGCCGAACAGCCACGCACTCACCGCAGGCCAATGGAAACCTCGGTGAAACCAGTATTCGGAGTCTTCCCCTGTGAGATTGAGATCCTTGCTGAGTAGGTTTCGGTGCAGCAGCAGATCCAACCCGAAGACACCGACCCAAGCCACCAGCGGGATGAGCAGAACACCCACCAGTGCGCTAAAAATGTTCGCCCCCAGAAAGTCACCTGTGGTGTTCATCGCGACGATGATCGCGGAGACGACGGCCACCACACCGGCGTTGATGAGGGAGACCTTCGGACGCGATAGCGGCACCCCCGCGGTCTGAAGGGTCAGACCCGAGGAGTACATGGCCAGATCGGCCGCGGTGAACATGCCCAGGAACGCCACCACCAGGTACGGCACCAACAACCAGTCGGGCAGAGCAAGTCCGACGGCATTGGCCGATTTGCCAAAAGCCATCACATTGCCCAAGGTCAGAATGGCGCCGCTGGTGATGAGGATGACCAGCGGCGCAGAGGCTCCAAGCACGGTGAACCCCGCGAGTTTCAGCTTGGAAGTGCCTTCGGGCAGATAGCGGGTGTAGTCGGCGCCCACCGCAAGCCAGTGGACCCCGCCATAGGCGGCCACGGTCGCGATGCCGGCCATCACGGCGGCGAAGCTTCCTGCCGGGGCGGCCATCGCAGCCGACCAGTCGACAGTGGTCAAGGCGATGATGCACACGACCACCGTGAAGGCCGCCAACACCCAGCCCAGCCACTTCTGAATCCACAGGATCGTGGCGTGCCCGAAATAGGCGATGGCTGCTGCACCGGCCACTAACACGATGACCAGCGGGACGGTGAACGGCAGGCCGACCGCCGGTAGGCCCAAGCTCTGCGCCACTTCAGCCACAGTGAAGGTGGCGGTGGTACTCATAGCGACCTCGAAGCCGATGAGGACCAGCCACGCCACTGCGACGGGCCCCAGATTGCCGCGAACACCGAAGGCGGCTCGCGAAGCCAAAAGGGTCGGCGTGCCGGATGCAGGCCCGGCCAGACCAATCAGAGCCACGAAGGCGAAGGAGCCCGCGGCCCCGCCGATGGCGACGATGACGACCTGCCAAACCGCCAAGCCCAACTGGGCCAACTGGGCGCCGAGACTGAAGGTGAACACCCCGATGTTGGCCGCCATCCACAGCCACATGACGTCAGTCACGGTGGCGCTGCGCTCGTTGACAGGGACAGGCTCTAGGCCGCGCTGTTCGACCCGCCAGGGCGAGGAAGCGTCAGCCGAGTCGGCTTGGAGAAAACGGTGTCCCACGAAACCTGAGAATATGCCAAGACCGGGCCAAACGCCGATTCGGGCAACGGGTGGACGCTCGCCGTTCCCCCCCTGTCTGATCCCCGCGAGGCGGCCGACGCTCACCGTCGTCATCCCGGCTCGCCAGCACCCGAGTCCAGCCAGTAGACTTGTCGATGGTTCCCCGCGCGGCGGTACCTCGCCCAACTCCCCCAGGGTCGGAAGACAGCAAGGGTAAGTGAGCTCTTCCGGGTGCGCGGGGGCCGCTCAATTTCGGGGCCGACAACTGTCGGCGGTAACCGTTAAGGTGCAACCGTGGACGACCGAGACGACGATCTGTTCGAGGACGACCTCGCAGAACCCGAGGATTACCCAACCCAGGACGGTCCGGACCTGTTCGGGGCCGAGCCGGTGATGGACGATCCCGCCGAAGCCGCCCTGGAGATCGCCGAGCCGCCCACGTCCAGCGCCCTCATGGACGCGGTCGATGCCCGCCGACGTCCCAGCGAACACATCGAGCGCCCCGAGACCCCGCTGGCGCTCTACCGGCGCTACCGTCCGGAGACTTTCGCCCAAGTCATCGGACAGGAGCAGGTTACCGAGCCACTGCAGCGGGCACTGGTGAATAACCGGGTGAATCACGCCTACCTGTTCTCAGGCCCCCGGGGCTGCGGAAAGACCACCAGCGCACGAATCCTGGCCCGCTGCCTGAACTGCACAGAAGGTCCCACCCCCGAACCCTGCGGCGAGTGTCAGTCCTGCCGGGACCTGGCCCGCGGCGGCGCGGGCAGCATCGATGTGATCGAGATCGACGCTGCCTCCCACGGTGGCGTCAACGAAGCCCGCGACCTGCGCGAACGCGCCTTCTTCGCCCCGGTGCACAGTCGCTACAAGATCTACATCATCGACGAGGCGCACATGGTCACCAAGGAGGGCTTCAATGCTCTGCTCAAGGTGGTCGAAGAGCCCCCGCCCCATGTGAAGTTCATCTTCGCCACCACCGAACCGGAGAAGGTGCTGGGCACGATTCGGTCCCGGACTCACCACTACCCCTTCCGGCTGGTGCCGCCGAAGACGTTGAGCGCCTACCTGGGCGAGTTGTGCCAGGCTGAAGGAATCGCGGTCGAGCCGACCGTGCTGCCACTGGTGGTGCGAGCTGGCGCCGGGTCGGTGCGCGATTCACTGTCGGTGCTGGATCAACTGTTGGGTGGCGCCGCCGCCGGCGGCGTCAGCTACCAGCAGGCCACCGCCTTGTTGGGCTACACCCCAGAGGCCCTGCTGGACGAGATCGTCTCGGCTTTCTCGGCCGGTGATGCGCAAGGCGTGTTCAGTGCCATCGACAAGGTCATCGAGACCGGCCAGGATCCACGCCGTTTCGCCGAAGACCTGCTGCACCGACTGCGGGACCTCATCATCATTTCGGCGGTGCCCGAGGCCCTCAGCAGCGGACTCATCGATGTATCCGGCGACCAGGCCGATCGCCTCACCACCCAGGCCGACGCCATGGGCGCCGGTGAACTCACTCGCGCCGCCGAGGTCATGGCTTTGGGCCTCACCGAAATGCGCGGCACCACCGCGCCCCGGCTCCACCTGGAGCTGATGTGCGCCCGCGTCCTGCTGCCCGGCGCCGATGTCGCCGACCGTGGAGTGCACGCCCGCCTGGACCGCTTGGAACGTCGCCTGAACATCGCCACCGCTGGCGGGGTCGAGCCCGCCGAGGCCGCCCCCTCGCCCCAGCAGGTGTCCGCGAAGCCGGCGACACAGCCCCCCACGACGTCACCGGCCGCATCCTCGCCGGCGCCGACTCCCGGGGCCCGTGATCCGTGGGCAGCATCGGGGTCAGCCACAGCTTCCGACAAGACCCGGCCCGCACCCGTCGCCGAGCCTTCTTCCAGCGCCGAGCCGGCATCCAGCGCGGGGTCGGCATCCAGCACCGCACCGGTTCCCAGCCCCGAGCCGGGCCCTGCCCCCACACCGCAACCGGCACCGTCCGCACCGGTCACGCCGGCCGATCCGTCCACGCTGACCACGGCGGATCTGCGGGGTCTGTGGCCTCAGATTCTCGAAGATGTGAAGGGGCGGCGCCGGTTCACCTGGATCCTGCTCAGTCAGAACGCCCAGGTGGTGCAACTGGTGAACGGCACCCTGACCGTGGGCTTCGCCAACGACGGTGCGCGGGAGAGTTTCAGCCGCAGCAACAGCGTCGACCTGCTCAAGGCTGCGGTCATGGCTGTGGTGGGGGCGGACTTCAGCGTCGAACTCGTGATCGACGCCGGGGCCGCCGATGCCCCTGCGGTCGCCGCACCGGTTGAGACCAAACCGACCAAGCCGTCCACGCCGGCCGCGTCCCATGCTGCGCAAGAGGCGCGCGCCAACATCAAGCCCACACGCTCCGTGGCCACCCCGGACGAAGCCGACCCCGAGCCGGACCGCGATGATCTCGAACTCGCCGATGACAGCATCGACGGGGAGGAACTACTCAAAAAACACCTGGGCGCCGAACTCATCGACCCATCCTGATTCCTACCCCAGCTAGCATGGCTGGGCCGTCACCTCACAAGGAGAGCCAATGTTCGACCCCGGTTCCATGGACCTGTCGAGCCTGTTGCAGCAGGCCCAGGAATTGCAGGCGCAGATGGAGAGCGCCCAAGCCGAGCTCGGCGCCAAGACCGTCAACGGCACCGCCGGCGGTGGCTTGGTCGAGGCCACCGTGACCGGAACCGGAGAACTGGTCGGCTTGGTCATCAAGCCCGAGGCCGTTGACCTCGACGACCTGGAAACGCTGGCCGACCTGGTGGTTGCAGCGGTGCGGGACGGCAATCACCAAGCCATGGCCTTGGCACGAGCCACCATGCCCGCCATGCCCGAACTCCCTGATCTGCCGGATCTCTCGGATCTGCCAGAACTTCCCGACCTGCCGAACCTGCCCGGTTCTGGCGCCTAGGCGCACGGCATGTACGAGGGCCCCATTCAAGTCCTCATCGACGAGCTTTCGCGACTGCCCGGCGTCGGGCCCAAGGGCGCTCAGCGCATCGCCTTCCACATCCTGTCTGCGGATGTCGCTGACGTGGAACGCCTGGCGGCAGCTCTGCACGAAGTGACTCAAAAGGTTCGCTTCTGCCAGACCTGTTTCAATATCTCCGAAGAGACCATCTGTCGGATCTGCCAGGATCCGCGCCGGGATCGCACCGCTATTTGCGTGGTGGAGGAGCCCAAGGACGTCATGGCGATCGAACGCACCAATGAGTTCCGCGGGCTCTACCACGTTCTGGGCGGCGCGATCAGCCCGATCGACAATGTCGGTCCGTCCGATCTGCACATTCGAGAACTCATGACGCGGCTGTCCGACACCACCGTGACCGAAGTCATCCTCGCCACCGATCCCAACCTCGAAGGCGAAGCAACCGCCACCTTCATCTCCCGACTGCTCAACGACAGCGGGGTCGTGGTGTCCCGCCTCGCCAGCGGTCTGCCCGTTGGCGGCGATCTCGAATACGCCGATGAGGTCACCTTGGGCCGGGCTTTCCAAGGTCGCCGCCAGGTGAACGAGGTGCGAGGGTGAGCCCCGTGGCTCCCGTTCGATTGATTGCCACCGATCTGGACGGCACTCTGCTGCTGCCTGACAAGACGGTGAGCACGGCCACCTGTGCCGCACTGCGGGCAGCCGCCGCTGCGGGCCTGACCCTGGTGGCGGCCACCGGACGCCAGCTTCGGCATCTGCCGGTTGACCTGACCGAACTCGGCTTCCACTACGCCATCGGCGCCAACGGCGGGGTCTGCTCCGATCTGGGCCAAGATGTGGTGACCTTCGCCGAGGAGATCGACCCGCAGCACCTCCGCACGCTCAGCGATCAGCTTCACGCCGTGGTGCCTGAGGTTCGCCTGGCCGCCTCCCGCGACCTCGGCGAGTACCACCTGTGCGAACCTGGCTATCGGGAGCTGATCCCCACCGCCGAAGTTCTGCCACCGAATTGGCGCACGGAGACCGCACCACTGGCCGAGATCCTCGCCGAGCCGACCATCAAAGTCACCCTGCGCCATCCCGAACTCTCCCCGGCTGATCTGCTCGCTGCGGTGCTCGACTGCGACCTCACCGGACTGTCGGCGACCATCTCCGGGGCACCTTTCGTCGAGATCGGCGCGGCTCGAGCCACCAAAGCAACCGCCTTGGCCCGGGTATGCGCCCACCTCGGCATTCCCTCCGACCAGGTGATGGCCGTCGGTGACTCGCTCAACGATGTCGACATGGTGACCTGGGCTGGACATGGCTTTGCCATGGGCAATGCCGATCCCGAATTGCGGAGGGTTGCGAACCGTTTCACCACCGCCAATACCGAGGATGGGTTTGCGATGGCGGTACAGAATGTTCTGTACGAAGGAGGTCAGCCATGGAACCCATTGGCGACCCGGTCCTGACCAGGTGGGCCGCGGCGGTGGCCGAACACGCCCTTGCCCAATTTCCCGACTTTGCCGACGCGGCGGCCAGCCAGGCCATTGCCGCCGCCCGAGCCTGGGCGGATGATTCCACCACGCTGGAGGCGTGCCGAGATGCCGCCTTCGCCGCCCATCTGTCGGCTCGCGAACTCTCCGAGGCCGGCTACCAAGCCGTGGCGAATTGCGTGCGAGCGGCCAGCAATGCCGCCGCCAGCGCTGATGATCCAGCCCTTGCCGAGACAGCGGCCGACTATGCCCTCGAGGCCGTCACCGCCCACAGCGCCCCTTGTGAACAGCAGTTCAACTCCGGGAGCGAACGGCGCTGGCAATGGGCGCAACTACCCGAACCACACCGCGGACGGCTCTTCGACACCGAGCCTCCCGAGCCGGAATCGGCCGCCTGCGCTCTGTGACCGCCGCCACCGTCCCCGTGACTCCGGCGAGATCGAAACGTCACTGTGATCGGCGTTCCCCTATGGTGGAGCACAGCGTTCTCTGCATCCGTTAAGGAGCCGAGAGCACTGAGCTGAACCACGAGTGGGGGTCCCTATGCGTGATTCTGAGGTCAGCTCTGTCGCGGGCTGGTCCTGGATTCGAGACGCCCGCCTGCGCGCTGCGTCCAGCGCCAGCGGCATGGTGGAGCAGGCCATCTTGCTGCTCTTCACCGTGATCCGCCTGTTCCTGGTCGTCCAACTCGCCATCTCGATCACCGCCCAACTCAGCTACCTTCCGCAGACCTGGGCAGCGGTGGCCTGCGGAGCCGTCGCGATCATCTACTCCCTGACCTGGATCATCGTGGCGAACGCCACCGGCAGACTCGCCGCCTGGCCCTGGGGAGTCGTCGATGTCGCTCTTGCCCTCGTCATTTTGGTCGTCTGTCAGCTCACCCTTCCGCCCAACTGGGTGATCGGCACCTGGCTGAACTGGTCGGTGGCCTATGTGGGACGGGTGGTGGTCTTCGTCCCCGCCTGGACCCGATCAATTCGCGCCTCCATCGCTGTGGGGCTGGGCACCGCCGTGCTGTACCTGATCCTGGTTCTGCCCGGAAACGATGCCTACCTGGTGGCGGTACTGGAGAACTTCGCAGACTTCCCGTTCTTCGTCGGCGCCGCGATCATCTTCTTCGGCACGGCCCGCCGCCTGGCCAAGGCCGCCGACAACAACCGGACGCGAGCCATCGAACTGGGGGCGGAGGTGGAACTCCTGCGGTATCGGGCGCAGGTGCACGATGCCACCGGGCTGTTGGCCAATCTGGCCAAGCCGGACATCCCCGACGAACTGCTGCCCGGCCTGAAGCGGCAAGCGGCCGCCGAGTCCAACCGACTGCGTAACGAGATTCTGCAACCGCGCAGACCATCCCACGATGACCAAGCACACAAGACCTTCCTGGACACCGTGGTGCTGGACGCCGCGTCCGGCTTCACGCATCTGCCACTGCGCCTGACGGTGGCCAGGGCCCGCGATGTGCACCTCGGCAGCGATCAGGCCACCGCGCTGAAATCTGCCCTGGTAGCACTGCTGTACAACGTGTCATTTCACGCCCAGGCCGAACATGTCACCGTGTTCGCCGATCGCGACCACACCACCTGGGAGGTCAGCGTCTGTGACGACGGCATCGGGTTCTGGGCCACCGAGGACGCCTACGGCTTCGGCCTGGGCACCCAGGTGATTGCCGGGCTCACCGCGCACAAGATGAGTGCCACCATCGACTCCCAACCCGGCGCAGGAACCTCAATCACCCTGCGCGGCCGAGTGGATTCCCCCGTCGAGGACGCCGCGTCGAATCAGGAGTCCTCGGCGATGTCGAAGAGATCCCCGGGCGCGAGGCCCAGAGCTCGTTCGACGTCGGCCGGCGAGTAGTCGACGCCGAGCTTGGCCGCCTGAAGATGGAGCACCATCTTGGCCATGACTGCTTCCATACGGTCGTGGCCAGTCTTGGGAGTGATGCCCAAACGCCGTGCAATGAGCTTCCACGGCTCGCCTCGCGCCCGCCCTCGCAATACCTGGGTCTGCCGCTCGGTCAGATCGGGAAGGGTTCCGCGCCGATTCATCAACTCGGCCAGATCTTCCATGGTGTTTGAGATCACCACATGCCCGCCGGCCGCTCGGAGAAAGGCCGCCTGGTTGACCTCCAGCGGATCGGATTTGCGCACCAGGCCGGTTGCCCCCGCAGAAAGGCACTTGGCCAACACCAGAGGTCGACGCTCGTCGGTGTACAGACACACCCGGTAACCCTGCGCGACCAGCACCTCGATGGCTTGCGGGCCCTGCAACTGTCGTGCCGAATCCAAGCGGGTGGAGAGCATGAGATCCAAGACCACGAGTTCCGCTGCGGCCGATTCAGCCAACAACTCCTCGACGGTGGCGTAGGTGCCGACCACGTCGAGGCGAGGGTAGGCCACCTGAAAGGTGTCCCGAGTTTGGCTGCCGTCGTCCACCACCAAGACCCGGACTCGCTGATCCGGATCACGATCTCCACTGCCCACCGACCGCCCCCTTGTCACCAGCGAACGCGTCGCTTCTGTGCAGGAACTACTGGATCAGATCACCCAGCCCTTCGGCTACCTCCATTTCTCACCATCAGCAGACAGCACACGAAGATCACCGAATCCACAGCGTCATCACAGCTTGGGCACGCACCCTGGAAAGGAGCACGAAGAGAAAGGAGCCGATCATGTTTCGACACCCGATGCCTGGAGGCACCGGATTCGGCATGGTGTACGGCCTGGCAGGTTTCGTCGGGACCCTCGTCTTTCTGGGCCTGATCGCACTGGTGGTCTACCTCATCGTCCGCCGCAACAAGCAGGGCCATCCAGTCGCACCGGGGCACCGTCCGCCCATGCCGCCGGCAGTGCAGATTCTGGATGACCGCCTGGCCCGCGGAGACATCGACGTCGAGGACTACCTCAACCGCAAGGCCGCACTCGCCGGCGATGGACCCAAGCCGACCGAGTGGACACCGACACCGCCTAGCGATTCCGCGCCGGAAGACCAGCAAGGCTGACCGCAGTTCAGGGCGGCGCACCGCAAGCAGTACGCCGCCCTGAACTGTGTCCGAACCTGGTTCACCCGCCAACCGCTGCCCGGCGCTGACGCCACAGCAGCCATTCCACCCAGCCCACGAAGACCGCGATCGGCGCCACATCAACGACCAGCAACACCGGATCGAAGCTCATGGCATTCAGGTCGACCAGCCCGAATGCGGCCAAGACCCCCAGGCTGGTGTTGTTGACCACATGCATCACGATGGCCGCCTCCAGGCCGCCGGTGCGATAGGTGAGCCATCCCGCCGCCACAGCGAAGAGCGTCACACCGGTCAATCCCACCCAGTCGTAGCCGTGACCAACCACGAACAGCGGCACCGGCAGCAGGATCGCCCACCACGGATTCTTCAACCAAGCACCCACCGTCTGGGCCAGCGCGCCACGGAAGACATACTCCTCGGCGGCAGCCTGGAACGGAGTCACGGCCAGCGCCGCCAGCAGCAACCACCCGTTCACCGTCGCCACCCTCGGCAGCGCCGCCGGATCGCTCAACAACGAAGCGGCCAGGGTCACCGCCCAGATCACCAGGGCTGCGGGCCACAGCCGAGCCACCCAAGCCCAACGGAGCCGACCAGCCACCGACGACAGCAGGCCGATCGGTCGGCAGCCCACGATCCAGAAGCTCAACAACACCGCAGGCAGCATCAAGGCGACGGTGCCGTACGCCAAGAGGTAGGTCAGCGGATCGGCATAGTCCTCGGCGCCGAAGACCCGTTCGAAGTCGGCGCCAAGGGCCAGGTACCCGATCAGAAAGACGGCGGCAATCATCACCGCGTAGATCACGATCGCCAGCAGCAGGCCTGCGATGAGACGCCAGCGACGCCCCAGCGCCCAGCGGCGGGCGAGTCGATGGAACTCGATATCAGCATCGGCCGCTACGGCGACCGGCGGTTCTTGCAGTTGGATTTCGCTCATGGCCTCAGCCTGTTGGCCACCGTCATGGCACACCATCGGGCAGCCGACCAGCATCAGCCGACCAACGGCCGCGCCACGCTGCAACTTTCGGCCGATGCCTGGGCAGCAGCAATTGCCTACGCTGTCCCCCGTGAGCCGGGCATGGAGCGAGATCTGGAGATTGGCCGTCGCCGTGATCGTCGGCGCCGTGGCGTGGGCAGGATCGTTGACCCTCGCCTTGGAGGCCGGCGAGGAGCCCCTTGCCTGGCTGGTTGTCCTGGACGTCTTTGCCGGCCTGGTTTCGACGGTCCTGGCGGCCTTTCGGCATCGTGCACCACTCCTGATCGCCGTGCTGACGTCGATTCTGGTCGGCTTCTCTGCCGCGTCGCTGGGAGCCTGGCTGCTCGCGGTTGTCTCGATGGCGACCCGCCGCAGACTGCCCGACATCGGTGTGGCCTTTGCCGCCACCGCGGTGTCGGGATCCGCAGCCACAATGATCTTCGACCTGAGCCAAGGCAAGCCGGTCGACTGGGTGTACTTTCCGGTCCTGGCTTTGATCGCGGCGATCCCCTTCGTGGTCGGCTACGCCCGAGGTGCCCGCCGCGCCGAGTTGGACGGGCTACGCCGCGAGGCCGCGCTGCTGCGCGATGAGCAAACCCAGATCGCCGAGCAGGCCCGACTGGCCGAACGCGCTCGCATCGCCGCCGAGATGCACGACGCGCTGGGCCACCACCTTTCGGTGATCGCTGTCCAGGCGGCGGCACTGAAGCTGCACCCCGACCTGCCCGAGCCCGTGCGCCTGGAAAGCGTCTCGGCGATCCGGACCGCAGCCCAGCAGGCCCTGGCTGAATTGCGCTACACCTTGGGAATGCTCGCCGAGGATTCCGGCGACCCCGAACCGTCCCCTCAACTCAGCGAACGCATCGCTGACCTCATCGAACAGGTCCGGCAGGCCGGCTCGCCGGTCGAGGCCGATCTCGACCACGCCCACCTTGGCGAACTCCCCGCCGAACTGAGCCGTCCGGTATACCGCATCGTCCAGGAGTGTCTGACCAATGCCATGCGGCACGCCCCGGGCATCCCGGTGAGGCTCACCATCGATGCCCAGCCGGGCCAGGCAGTGCGGATCCGCGTCGCCAACGCCACCGCGACGCCACCGCCCCCCAGCCCCGGGTCCGGTCTTGGATTGGTCGGCATCGCCGAACGGGTACGCCTGGCCCACGGGGAACTGCAGGTGCTCCCCACCGATGAGAAGTTCACTGTCGAAGCGAGGCTGCCATGGCATCGGTGAGGGTGCTGCTGGTCGACGACGAAGCCCTCATCCGAACGGGGCTGAAACTCCTGCTCAGCGGCAGTGAGGACATTGAGGTGGTCGGCGAGGCCGCTGACGGTCGACAGGCGATCCAGGCCGCCGCCCACACCACTCCGGACGTGGTGCTGATGGACATTCGCATGCCGAATATGGATGGCCTGGAGGCCACCGCCGCACTGCTGAACCAGCACCCCAGCCTGAAGGTGCTGATTCTGACCACCTTCGACAACGACGCCACTGTGCTCGAAGCGCTGCAGCTGGGCGCGATCGGGTTCCTGCTCAAAGACACCGAACCCGAGGATTTGATCGCCGCGATCCGCCAGGCGGCGCTGGGCAAGGTCCCGCTCTCCCCGGCCATCACCCGGCGCCTGATCAGCACTGCCGTGGGCGCCGCGAAGCACCGCGAGCAGGCCCAAAACGCCCTGGCTCGGCTCACCGACCGCGAGCGCGCGATCGCCATCGAGGTGGCCCGAGGGTCGACCAACCAGGAGATCGCCACAGCCTTGTACATCAGCCTGGGAACTGTGAAGACCCACCTGGGCGCGATCATGCCCAAACTCGGCGCCACCAACCGCGTGCAGGTGGCGCTGCGCTGCTACGAAGCCGGAGTCGTGTGAGTCGGTGGCCATTGGTGCTGGCCGAGCTGCTCGGCCTACACTGGGACGCGTCGCAAGGCGTTGATGGGGCCATCACCTCGGAGCCGCCGGAAGAACCGAGCAGCAGCTCTCACTAGAACCGGCAGCGGCGAAACCAGAGCGGGGCGCCCCACGTGGCGTCCAAGGAGGGTGGTACCGCGGGGCTGACGCCTCGTCCCTTCGTCCGAAAGACCGACGAAGGAATGACCTCGATGACCTCAGACTCTGCTGCGACACGTCCCGGCGCCTACCGCGCTGTGCCGACCACCATCGACCTGCCCGCGATGGAGCACGAGATTCTCGACTTCTGGGAAGCCAACGGCACCTTCGAGGCCTCGCTGGCCCAGACCGAGGGCGGCGCACCGTGGACCTTCTACGAGGGGCCGCCGACCGCCAACGGCATGCCCGGCACCCACCACATCGAGGCCCGAGTCTTCAAAGACGTCTTCCCCCGGTTCAAGACCATGCAGGGCTTCCACGTTGACCGCAAGGCCGGGTGGGACTGCCATGGCCTGCCGGTCGAACTGGCGGTGGAGAAGGAACTGGGATTCAACGGCAAGCCCGACATCGAGGCCTACGGCGTGGAGCCGTTCAACGCCAAGTGCCGCGAATCGGTCGGACGCAATGTTCACGAGTTCGCGGCTCTGACCCGCCGCATGGGCTACTGGGTGAACATGGATCAGGCCTACTGGACGATGAATCCCTCCTATGTGGAGTCGGTGTGGTGGGCACTGAAGCAGATCCACACCAAGGGCCTGCTGGTGGAGGACTATCGGGTCGCCCCCTACTGCCCGCGCTGCGGAACCACCCTCAGCGATCACGAACTCGCGCAGGGCTACGAGGACGTCACCGACCCCAGCGTCTACATCCGGATGCCGTTGACCTCTGGCCCACTGGCAGGCAAGGCCGCCTTGCTGGCATGGACCACCACGCCGTGGACGCTGGTCTCCAACACTGCTGCGGCCGTGCACCCCGATGTGACCTATGTGGTCGCCACCAAGGTTGGGGATGGGACCGGATCTGGCCCTTCGACAGGCTCAGGGAACGCAGTGGTGGGCGAATCGTTGGTCGTGGCCGAGGCGCTGGCCGAGAAGGTGCTGGGCGAGGGTTGGGAGTTGGGCCAACGCTTCCTCGGTAAGGAGATGGAGTTCTGGAAGTACGACCGTCCGCTGGAATTGGTGGACTTCCCCGACGTCGTCGGCGGCACCCACCATGTGCTGCTGGCCGACTATGTCACCACCGAAGATGGCACCGGTGTGGTGCACGAGGCTCCCGCCTTTGGCGAGGTCGACATGGAGCTGTGCCGCGCCTACGGGCTGCCATTGGTCAACCCGGTGCGTCCTGATGGCACCTTCGAGGAGGGCATCGACCTGGTTGGTGGTTTGTTCTTCAAGACCGCCGATCAGGTCGTCATCGACGACCTCACTCAGCGTGGCGTGCTGTTCGCCGTCGAGCACCACGAACACTCCTACCCGCACTGCTGGCGCTGCCACACCGCACTGCTGTACTACGCCCAGCCCAGTTGGTACATCCGCACCACTCAGATCAAGGACGCCCTGCTGCGGGAGAACTCCACCACCACCTGGTACCCCGAGCACATCAAGTGGGGCCGCTACGGCGACTGGCTGGAGAACAACATCGACTGGGCATTGTCGCGCAGCCGCTATTGGGGCACCCCGCTGCCGATCTGGCGCTGCGCCCAGGGCCATCAGACCTGTGTGGGGTCGCGGGCCGAACTCAGCCAACTCACCGGAACCGATCAGTCCGAGCTTGATCCGCACCGTCCCTTCGTCGACGAGGTGGTCTTTGCCTGCCCGCAGTGTGGCGAGGTCGCCCGCCGCGTCCCGGAGGTGATCGACGCCTGGTTCGACTCCGGCGCGATGCCCTTCGCCCAGTGGGGCTACCCGTGGACCGATGGTTCACCGGCGGAGTTCGAGGCCGCCTACCCGGCCGACTTCATCTGTGAGGCGATCGACCAGACCCGTGGTTGGTTCTATTCGCTGATGGCGGTCGGCACCTTGGTTTTCGACAAATCGTCGTATGCCAATGTGTTGTGCCTGGGCCACATCCTGGCCGAGGACGGCCGCAAGATGAGCAAGCATCTGGGCAACATCCTGGAGCCGATCCCGCTGATGGACACCCACGGCGCCGATGCCGTGCGCTGGTTCATGGCGGCCGGCGGATCGCCGTGGGCGTCGCGGCGGGTGGGCCACGGCACGATCCAAGAGACCGTCCGCAAGGTGTTGATCACCTTCCTCAACACCGTCAGCTTCCAGACGATCTACGCTGCTGCCAATGGGTGGACGCCCGGGCTTCGACAAGCTCAGCCAACGGAATCGCTCGCTGCCCAGACACCGCTCTCTGCCCAGACACCGCTCCCTGAGCCTGTCGAAGGATCGGTTCCTGAGCCTGTCGAAGGACTGCATGTGCTGGATCGCTGGCTGGTCAGCGCCCGCAATGAGCTGATCCGAGACGTCACCAGCGCGTTGGAGGAGTTCGACACGCAGCGCGCCGGCGCCTTGCTGACCGACTTCGTCGACGATCTGTCCAACTGGTATGTGCGCCGCTCCCGCCGCCGGTTCTGGGAGGGCAATGCCGAGGCGCTACAGACTCTGCACGACACGATCAATGTGGTGACCCGCCTGATGGCCCCGCTGGCCCCGTTCCTCACCGAGCGGGTGTGGCAGGACCTTTTCGTCACCACAGATGCAACCGGCCCGGCTTCGGTGCACCTGGCGTCCTGGCCCACCGTCGAGGCGGCGGCCATCGACGCCGACCTCGACGCGGCTATGAAGCTGACCCGTCGCCTGGTGGAGCTGGGCCGCTCGGCCCGCTCGGAGGCGAAGATGAAGACCCGCCAGCCGCTGCGCCGGGCCTTGCTCCCGTCGGCGGCCATGGCGACGCTCAACCCGGCGCTGATCGCCGAGATCGCCGAAGAACTGAACGTCCAGGCTGTGGAGTCCTTCGCCTCGGCCGGGGATCTGGTCGATTACTCCGCCAAGGGCAACTTCCGAACGCTGGGCAAGCGGTTCGCCAAGCAGACCCCGGTGGTGGCCGGGGCCATCGCCGCTGCCGATGCGGCCCACCTGGCCGCAGCCCTGCGATCCGAGGGCAGCGCGGTCATTTCCGTGCCGGAGCTGGGCGAGGTGAGTGTCTCCACCGAGGAGGTGCTGATCTCCGAGCGTCCCCGCGAGGGCTGGTCGGTGGTCAACGAGCAGGGCGAAACCGTCGCCCTGGACCTGGAGCTGACCGCGGAGTTGGTTGCCGCCGGACTGGCTCGGGACTTCATTCGCGCCGTCCAGGATGCCCGTAAGCAATCCGGCTTCGAGGTCTCCGACCGCATCCGATTGACCTGGAGCGCGGCCACCGAGGCCACCCGAGCGGCCCTGGCCGACAATGCCGAGTTGATCGCCAACGAGGTTCTGGCGACCGAGATGGGCGAGGCGGTCCACCAGGAGGGCTGGTTCGCCGACGAGGAGCTGGGCTTCAGCTTCGCGGTGTCCAAGATAGAGTCCTGACCATGACCGACCCGCTTCCGGTGATCCTGCTGCACTCTGCCGGCCGCACACCGCAGATGTGGCAGGACCAGGTCGAGGCGATCGCCACGCGAGTGCCTGAAGGCAGCGAGGGGCCGCCTGTGGTCGCGCCGTGGCTGGCCGGTCTGCGGCCCGGACGGCAGGCCGAGCTGTCGCTGAGCACTGCTGCTGAAGAGGTGCTGACCACCATGGATCGCCATGGCATCACCTCCGCTCGCCTGGTGGGGCACCAGCTCGGGGCGATGGTGGCCCTGCAGGTCGCCACCACCGAGCCGGACGCCGTGGCCGGAATGATGCTGTCAGGCGCGCTGCTGTCTCCCTCACCGATGGCGATGCGCATGCACCGCACCGTGATCCGCCTGATGCCCAAGTCGGGGCTGGCCGGAAGTGGCGCCACCAAGGCGGATCTACTGCGGGCTTTGGAACTGATCGCGACCGCCGACTTCGGAAAGCGTCTCGACGCCGTCACCGCACCGGTGGTGATCGTTGCCGGAAGCACCGATCCTGGGCGCGCTGCGGCGTCGAAACTGGCCAAGGACCTCCCCGCCGGACGCTACGTCGAACTCGCCGGCGCGGGGGCGAATCCGAACACCGAAGCTCAAGATTCCTACAACTCGTTGCTGCTCGATTTCCTCTTCGACTGAGCCGCTCCAGCCGACGACCCTTCCTACCCGGCGTGTCGACGCGCCCATTTTTTCGTCCAGATAGTGAGTTTCTGAGTCCACCTGTTGGACCTCGCAGGAAATTCCCCGCCTGATCAGGCTGTTTTGGTTCCAAGCTCGGGACGCTCCCCCCATTTGTCACTGCGCAATTTCGCTACTCAGAACTGTTGACACCGCTATCGGCCACCACGTACGTTCCTCTCCATTCCGGGAACGGGCCCTACCGCGAGGGCGATCCCATGGCATCAGCAGCCCGCCGGAAGTCTCTATCGGGAGCAGTTGCCGCGACGAACCCAGAGGTCCGGCTGCAGCCCCGAGCACGCCAAACTCACACGCCTGAAAAGGGGGTGCGCTGTGACGCATTCAAACTCACCCGATGGTCCGCCCGAAGAGGACGGCCCTGAGTATCACCTGCCCAAAGACCACTGGCCGCTACCGGAGCTGAGCAACATCGAGGAGCACCCGCATCCCGATGCCAACAACTACGTGACCATGCAGAAGGCCGACGAATACCAGAAGCTGCGGCACACCTTCCGCTCCTTCGCCTTCCCCACGGTGACCGCCATCCTCGTGTGGTACTTCCTGTACGTCATCCTCTCGGTGCTGGCCGTGCCGGGTGGGCCCACCCATGACTTCATGACGGCGACCGGCTGGGGCGGACTGAACGTCGGTTTCTGGCTGAGCTTGGCTCAGTTCCCCACCACCTGGATCGCGACCTGGGCCTACGTCCGGGTGGCCGACAACAAGTTGGATCCGATGGCGGAGGACATTCGCATCAAGTTGGAAGGTAAGGAGGCCTGAGCATGGTTGGAAACTCCCTGCTGAACATCGCCATCTTCGGCGTCTTCGTTATCGTCACCTTGGGTGTGGTCATCGGCGTCACCCGTAATTCCGAGAAGAAGGCCAGTTCGTTCTACACCGGCGGCGCATCCTTCTCCGGACGCCAGAACGGTCTGGCCATCACCGGCGACTACCTGTCAGCGGCGTCCTTCCTGGGTGTCACCGGGGCCATCGCCATCTACGGCTACGACGGTCTGCTGTATGCCCTGGGCTTCTTCGTGGCCTGGCTGATCGCGCTGTACCTGGTGGCCGAACCCCTGCGGAACACCGGCCAGTACACGATGGCCGACGTGCTGAGCTTCCGCATGAATCAGCGTCCGGTGCGTACCGCAGCGGCCCTGTCGACCCTGATGGTGTCCTTCCTCTACCTGCTAGCGCAGATGGCCGGCGCCGGTGGCCTGGTGGCCCTGCTGCTGGGCGTCACCGATCCCGGCCAGCAGGCCTTGGTGATCACCGTGGTCGGCATCATCATGATCGCCTACGTGTTGATCGGAGGCATGAAGGGGACCACCTGGGTGCAGATGATCAAGGCCACCTTGCTGATCATCGGTGCGGCGTTCATGACCTTCCTGGTGATGGCGAAGTTCGGCTTCAACTTCAACCTGCTGCTCAACGCTGCCGTGACCAACCCCGGCAATGCCGACGCCGTCAAGGCGATGAAGTGGGACGATGCCGCTCGCATGTTGGCTCCCATGGCCAACTACGGCAAGGATCCGCTCAGCTTCATCTCGCTGTCGATCGCCCTGGTGCTGGGCACCTCCGGTCTGCCGCACGTGCTGATGCGGTTCTACACCGTGCCCACCGCCCGGGAAGCCCGCCGCTCGGCGGTGTGGGCGATCGCCCTGATCGGCCTGTTCTACCTGTTCAGCCTGGTGCTCGGCTTCGGTGCCACGGCCATCGTCGGAATGGACGCCATCCTGGCCGCTCCTGGCAAGGCCAACTCTGCGGCCCCGCTGCTGGCCTACGCCTTGGGTGGCGAGTTGTTGCTCGGTGTCATCTCCGGTATCGCCTTCGCCACGATTCTGGCGGTGGTCGCCGGTCTGACCATCACCGCCTCGGCCTCCTTCGCCCATGACTTCTACAACTCTGTGTTGAAGAAGGGCAAGGCCGATCCGGCTCAAGAGGTGAAGGTGGCCCGCATCACTGCGGTGGTCATCGGCCTGCTGGCCATCGGCGGCGGCATTCTGGCCAACGGTGCGAACATCGCGTTCCTGATCTCGCTGGCCTTCGCGGTCGCGGCATCGGCGAACCTGCCGTCCATTCTGATGACCGTGTACTGGAAGAAGTTCAACACTCGCGGTTCGATCTGGTCGATCTACGCCGGCCTGGTCTCCTCGACAGTGTTGATCATTTTCTCCCCCGCCATTGCGAAGGACAACCCGGTGGCCTGGTTCCCGCTGACGAACCCGACCATCGTGGCTCTCCCCCTGGCGATCATCGCCGGTGTGGTGGGGACGGTCACTTCCAAGCAACCTGCGGACGCGGACCTGCAGGCCGAGATGGAAGTCCGGTCGATGACCGGAGCGGGCGCTGCCGAGGCAATCGCCCACTGACCGACGGAGGGCGGCCTCGTCAAGCCCGGGTTCAGCCTGACGGGGCCGTCCTTCCCAGAAACACGCTGCGCCCGAGAGGTGCTCTTCCGGTTCGAAACGACGAGCCAGAGGAGCACCTTTCGGGTGTTTCAGGCCCCTGCGACTAGGGTGAACCGGTGGAATCGACCAAGCCCGGCGCCCTGGATCGCCGGGGGCTGCTGCTGGCCTTCAGCGCCTATCTGATCTGGGGCGCGTTCCCCTTGTACTTCACACTGCTCTCGGCGGCGGGACCCTTCGAGATCATCGGGCACCGGGTCGTGTGGACCTTCGTCTTCTGCGGCGTGGCCATGCTGATCTGGGGCGAATGGCGCCACTACCGGGAGGTTCTGGCAGATCGACGACTCTTCCTCGGGCTGACCGCAGCGGGTTTGCTGGTCACCGTCAACTGGTCGATCTATGTGTGGGGCGTCCTCAACAACCATGTCGTGGACGCCGCCCTGGGCTACTTCATCAACCCCTTGGTCACCGTCGGTCTGGCCGTGGTGGTGTTGAAAGAACGGCTGCGCACCACACAGAAGATCGCCGTCGGGGTGGGCGCTGCGGCAGTGATCGTGCTCGCCGTCGGCTATGGGCAGATCCCCTGGGTGGCGCTGAGTCTGGCAGTGAGCTTCGGCACCTACGGGCTGCTGAAGAAGAAGGTCGGCGGACGGGTATCCCCGCTGGTGGGGCTCACCGTAGAGACCACGGTGTTGGCGCCCCTGGCGCTGACCTGGCTGGTGTGGCTTCAGGCCAGCGGCGGCAGCAACCTGACTGGCCACGGCCCTTGGCTGACCGTCGGCTTGATCGCATCCGGCCTGATCACCGCCGTCCCACTGCTGCTCTTCGCCGCCGCAGCCAGCCGGATCCCGCTCACCATGATTGGACTGATCCAGTACGTGACGCCCACCTTGCAGTTCGCCTTCGGTGTCTGGCTGTACCACGAGGCCATGCCGCCCTTCCGGTGGGCGGGCTTCGCGCTGGTGTGGGTCGCCTTGGTGATTCTCACCGTGGACAGTGTGCGGGCTTCGCGGGGCTCGCTGCCGGTGGGCGAGCCCGAAGTGATGAACTGAAGGATCACACAGATCTTGACTCGGCCAGGCACTCCCTGAGTATCAGCAAGAAGTGCACCTGCTCAAGACGACGCGAAACCCGGGCCCTGTCGTCCGGCAGGAGATCCCGGGTTCACTTCCAAGCTCACCGCAGTGGCTCAGCTCGTTGTCCATGCTGCCACAAGACTGGACCGATTGAGGCGGCTCGCAGCTTGCCGACGAGCCGCTACAGACCCAGCAAATCGAAGGCCCAGCCGTCAAAGCTGAATGCTCCGCAACTGTCCGGCGGCGGCCACCCCCAGGTCCAGCGCGCAGGGTGCGCCGGACCTGGGGTGCGGAGGGCCGAGCCGTGGCCCAGCCTCAGCGACGAACCTTGCGGGCGAGCCGCGCGGTCCGGGTCGTGCTGTGGTAACCCGACTTGGACACGATGACGCGCAGACTGATCGTCTTGCCTTGCAGGGCGCGTCCCAAGGCCAAGCTGGACGTGGTCGCCTTGGCGATGGCCCGCCCGTTGGCATACCAGCGGTAACTGCGGTGAGTCCCTGCAGGGCTCACCCCGCTGACCTTGGCCGTGAGTCGTGAACCCACTCGTGTCGAACCGACAATCTTCACCGAGGCGACGGCGATCCGGCCTTTGGCCACCGCTGCGGTTGGCGCCGAGGAGCACACCGCGGAGCTATAACCGGCCAATGCCCCGGTGACCTTCACAGTGATGCGCTTGCCCGCCATGGTCGAGGCAACCGTCAATCGAGTGCCGGTGGCCCGAGAGATCGCGGCACCGTTGGCATACCACTGGTAGCTCAGCCGCACCCCGCCGGGTGTCCAGCCCGAGGTCCGAGCCGACAGCACGGAGCCGACGCGGGCCGTCCCCGAGATCACCACCGGACCGGCAGAGATCGCTCCGGCGGAGACGGGGAAGGTCTTGGCCGAGGTTCGCGACGTGGTCTGGTAGCCATCCTGGGCTGCGGTGATCGTCACGCTGATCCTCTTGCCGACCAGGTTCGCCGGAAGAGTCAGGGTGTTGGCCGTGGCTCCGGCAAGATCGACGCCGTCAGCCGCCCACTGATAACTGAAGTGGACGCCAGCAACGACGGGTTCCCAGTTGCCGGCTTGCGCGGCCAGGGTTTCGCCGACCTGAGGCACCCCGGACACCGTCGGATCTGGCGCCTGACCGAAGGCCACCGGCCCCGGAGTAGGCGCTGTGGTGAAGGTGCTGACTGGGGAGTAGGTGACTCCGCCGTAGGGGTTCTTCACCTCGAGGTACCAACTGTGGCTGCCTTCGCTGAGGTTCGACCAGGTGGTCTGAACCGTGCTCGGCGAATCGACTTCGGCGGGACTGCCGATCACCGAGTCGGTCAGGACCTCGGCACTGAAGGAGTCGGTGGCCAGGGTCTTCTCCGGCGCACTCAACCCGAAGGCGGAGTACGGAATCGCGAACTCCTGGGTACGTCCGGCCAGGCTGGAGGCATCAGAGTCGAAGTCGTTCAGGGACGGCGAGTAGGTGCGCACGATGATTTGGCCCTTGTTGTCGGCACCGCCGGTGTTGTCGAAGTGCAGCAGGCGCAGGTAGCCCTGCCCCCCTTCGGCCAGACCCTGGTAGTCGAACAGCATGCTGTAGACCGTGCGATCACTGACTCCGTCGCCGTTGTCATCGATGGCGTCGGTGCGGGTGTAGGCATCGTGATAGTGCCCCGACAGCACCATGATCACGTTCGGATTGGGCTTCACGACCTGATCGAAGATCGCGGTCGGAATCGGGCCCCGGCCACCGGTGGTCTGCAGGTTCTCGTGCAGGTCGATGATCACCTTGCGTTCGGGGTACTTCGCGATCACCGAGTTCATCCAGTCGTACTCCGGCTGCTGAGCACCCCAGCCCATGGCCAGCACCAGCAGATCCACCCCATTGGCCGAGATCAGGTCGTACTGGCCGCGGAACTGGCCCTTCGCGTCCAGGTAAGCCCCGCCGAACCAGGGGTTGGCGGAGTAGCGGCTCACCGGGAAGGTCTGGTTCATCACCGAGTAGTCCTCGGCTAGATGTCCGACGTCGTGGTTTCCGGCCAGCAGCGAGTACGGCACCTTGGCGTCATCGAAGATCTTGTAGGCGGCTGAGGCATTCGCCCACTGATTCATCCCGGTGCAGCCAATGCCGGGGCAGGCGGCCAGGCCGGTATGTCCGTCCGGATCGTCGGCAGCATCACTGGCGGCCCCGGTCTCCCACAGGCTCGGATCGGACTTGTCGATCACGTCGCCGGTGTGGATCACGTACTGCAGATTCAGATTGTCACGCTGATTGGTCAGGAAGTTGTTGATCGCCAACTGGTTGCGGAAGTAGTCCTTGCCGCTGCTGCGCAGGTCGTAGTTGGCGTTGTAGTACTGGGTATCGGTCTCCCAGCCGAGGGTGAAGTCGTACTGGCTGCGCGGGGTGGCGGCAGCGTTGTAGTCGATCACGCTGGAATCGCGGGTGCTGGTTCCCACCGTGGTGTAGCCGGCCGAGTGTTGAATCAACACCGTCACCGCGCGGTTGGCGTTGACGTGGTCACCGGCCGCAACAAGTCCACTCAGGGTGAAGCTGGTGGAGCGCCCCGCCGTGGTCAGTTGTTGATCGACCTGCTCCCAGGCATTGGTGGTCGTGTTGAGCACCGACATCACGATCCGGGCGTCGCTGTTGGCAGAGCCCTTCCAGTTCAGCCGCACCTTGTAGTCGCTGCCCGCATCGGCCGGGATGGCGACGGTGAACAGTTGATAGGGGAACTCGGTGGACGACGCGATGCTGGCGTCCAGGCCATCGGTGGTGGTGAGTTTGGCCAACTCTGCAGCCGAGAGAGCCTCGGCCTTGCTGCGGTCAGTGGCGGAGGTGTCGTTGGTCACGCCACGAGCGACGCTCACCCCGTCCGCAGTGGTCAGCCGGTAGCCCTTTTTGAAGGCGACCTGGAGCCGGTCACCGTCGGCACCGGTCGCCTTCGCGGTGAGCGTCACGCTGTCACCGGTGAGACTGCCTGCATCGGCCGGCGTGGTTGCGGAGATGGTCGGGTGCTCGTCAACGGTACTGAAGTTGACGGTCTTGGTCGCTTTGTTGCCGCGGACGTCGAGGGCAGTGAACACCGCCGTGTGGTCGCCTGGGGCCAGGTCCAGCGATGAGGTGGCAAAGGGCAGGGTGATCGCTTTCCCGTCCAGGGTTGCGGCGAGCGTGGCCACCCCGGAGCCGTCGCGGTCCCCGGCCTTCGGATCGGTCGCGGTGGCGTCCACGGTGATGGCGCCGCGCAGGGTGCCTGAGCCCAAGGCGCTGCTGATCTGCGGAGCGGTGTTGTCCACGATCACGGTGCGGGTGATGGTGTCGGCTCCCGAGGTGGCGGTGACGGTGTGGGCGCCGTCGGCAGAGTCGGGGGTGTGCCACATCTGGGCCAGCGAGTTGAAGGCGTCGTCCGGCACGGTGAAGGTCAGGTCGTAGTAGACCGGAGTCGTGGAACTGTCGCCCATCGATACCAGCGCGGTGGGTGCGGCACAGGTAACCGTTTGCGGCGCTGTGCCCGCCACGGCTGCCGGCTCCAGCGCCGTCGCGCACGCTGTCGGACGCAGCGCTCGGCCGTCGGAGAGCACCAGACGGGCGTTGCTGAACTTGAAGTCGTCGTTGTTCTCAGCGGCGTCGGGTCGTGGCCAGGCCTTGGTGCCGGCGACCACCGAGACCGTCACCGTATTGCCCTTGGTCACTGCGGTAACCGGCACGGCGGCGGTGATGGTGCTGGTGTTGGCGTAGGTGCCGTCCTTGAAGACGGTCAACACATTGTCCGGGAAGGCATCACCTGTGCTGGGCAGTGCCTTGCCGCTGCCCAGCACGATCCCGTTCTGGAAGAAGGTGTCGGTGGCGGTCACATCGAGGGCGAGAGTGGGGGCCGCCTCCACGGCCGGAGCGACCGCTGTGAGAGTGGTGGAGTCCAGCGCCACCGAAAGCCCTCCGGTGCCGCTCGCTGCGGTGCCTGAGATGCGGGTGTCACCGGAGACGTATTGCTGGTCGGCGAGGTTGAGCCGCACCGGATCGGCGGCATTGGCGTTGATCGTCTTGCGGATCGGCCCCAGGGTCGCGGTGTGGGTTCCGTCGCTGACGGTGAAGGTGTAGTCGATCCAAGCCTTGCCGATCAGATCGACCGATTTGATGGTCGAGCTGTACTGGCCGGGCGAGGTGCTGGTCAGGTTGGTGTTCACCGCACCGGAGTTCACATTGTCGATGGTGGTGAGGGTGACGGTCTTGACCTGCCCCAGACCGTCACCGACGCTGGCCAGATCGTCGACGACCGATACTCCCAGGGCCAAGTCGCCGGCGTCGGCGGCCAGGTCGGGACTGCCGGTCAGATCGGTGAGCACCGGGGCGATGGTGTCCGGGGTCGGGGTGGACAACGCGGCCGGCACCTGGTCGGCGCTCACCGCGCCGGGGGTGAAGCCGCGCGCGCCCAGGGCGGTCTGGGTGACGCCGCCGTCCGCAGCGGCGGCGAAGTGGAAGCCGGTCACTGCGGCGGCTTCGGCTGCACCCCCAGAAAGCACGGCGAGGTTGTAGTACGCCTTGTCGATGATGACGCCGGTATTGGTCTGGATCTGCAATCCGCGTGCACCGCTGTTGGACATGCCCCCGGTGAGGATTTCGACCAGTTGCGTCCCGGACTGCAGCGAAGTGTTGTAGTAGCCGTTGAAGCTGTCCGCGGTGAGTGAGCTGTTGGCGCTGTTCTTGATCCACAGCACCAGCGTTCCGCCCGGCTGAATCACAGGATCGGCGGGGGTGGCCGGCCACAGCGCCACCGAACTGTTGGTCAGATCGGCGTTCGGGTACAGATAGGCGATGGTGTAGTCACCGAAGTTGATCGGGACGTTCGTGGAGTTGTAGACCTCGATGAACTCATAGCCATCCGATCCACCCACATTGGCCGTGTTCGGAGCGACCTCGGTGATCTGCAAAATCGGGGTCGTCGCGCCGGGGTCGACCGGAGTCGGCGTCGGGGTCTCTGTGGGCGTCGGCGTCGGTGTGGGGGTCTCTGTGGGCGTCGGCGTCGGCGTCGGGGTCTCTGTAGGCGTCGGCGTCGGAGTCTCTGTAGGAGTCGGCGTCGGCGTGACCGTCGGGGTCGGCGTCGGGGTCGGCGTGGACTGTCCACCGGATCGGGCGGCATTGGTCGACTCGGGCGCAACCATGCCCGGGGTCGGGGTCTGCTGCGCGGCCCACACCGGCGCGATGAAGGTTCCCGGCTCGGTGGGGACGGCGAAGTTTGCCGAGAGGTCGAGGCCGACATCGGTTGCCTTGTAGAAGGACTGGGCGGCGATCGTGCGGTCGGCATTGACCAGCCGCAGGGCGCGGTTGCCGGAGTTGGCCATTCCGGACTGCCCACTCACGTGGACGACCGGGACGCTGGCATCGACGCCGTAGTGGGCCCGGAAGTCAGCGTCAGTGAACAGCGTGGTGTCCGGGCCGGTCACACCGTCACCGCTGGTGTACTGCAGCCAGAAGGCAACCGCTGCGTGGGCCGGGATGACCGTGTTCTCCGGGATGGTCAGCACAGTGAGCTCGCTGGCATCGGTGTTGGAAGCGACCCAGTACGCCAACTTCTGCCCGGTCGTAGTCAGGTTGATATCCGCGTCGGTGGTGTTGGCCAGTTCGAAGAACTCGAAGTTGTCCTGCGTGGGCGGCGTCGGCATTGTCCGGGTTGATTTCAGAGATGAACAGCGGTGGTGCCGCCACAGTGGCCGGATCGGGCGCGGCGAGCCCCAATTGAGCGCTGCTCACAAAGCCCGGCGTAGCCATGGCGTTGGCCGAGGTCAGGGGCACCGACAGTGAGTCGGGGCTGGCCGGGCCGAAGTTGGCCGACATCTCCAGGCTCGCCGAACCCGAGGTGACGAAGGAATGACTGATCTCCGTGGTGCCCTGCATGATCCGCACGCCATTGTTGGCGCTGTTGCTCAGGCCGGCGCTCTTCGCGGCGATCGCGTAGTTCAGACCGGAAACCCCGTAGTGGGCCTCGAAGGTCGCCTGCGGGACGAGCGCCGCCGCGTAAGAGATGGCGGCCACCATGGTGCCGTGGGCCGGGACGACGACATTGCGGTCCAGGGCGAGGTTGCTGCCCGGATTCGTCGCATAGTCACTGTCGGTGCCTGTGAAGTAGCTCAGGGTCACCCCGGCGACCCCCAGGTCGATCGGCGCATCGGTGGTGTTGGCCACCTCGATGAACTCGTAGGCATCGCCGGTTCCGATGTTGGCGGTGTCCAACTGCATCTCACTGACGATCAGGGACTGCGGCGACAGCGCAGTGCTCTCAGCGAAGGCCGGAACGCTGGGGTTGAGCCCAGCAAGGAGGGCCGAAGCCACCATGACGAACAGGAAGCGCGAGCCCATCCCGCGCTTTGCACCAAACAAGGATTCAGACACCAATTGCCCCTCTGAACAGCGGTTATGCCGTCGTCAAGCTAGAGGGCACAGGTGGCTGATTGGTGAACGTGATGAGGCGCGCTGGCGGCGCCTTCGGGGCGATTGCTGCTCAGCCAGGGGCGGGAGGTCTACTCAGCCCGGTCCCCCGATTTGGCTAGCTCGCCGTCGACAAACTCAGGCGGGCGTGAGTCAGCGCGCCCGACGGATCAGCGCGATCCAGGTGGCGATCAGGTAGACCATGAACCAGCCGCCCAGCATGGCCATGTCCGTCAACCAGGTTCGCCGCGTGGGGACCCACAGGGGGTCCTGGTTCTTCACCGAGGCGCAGTCCACCACGGTGTGTCGATACTCCGGCTTCTGCGGGTCGGGTTTCGGCAGCCCGGCGTCCTTGGCCTGATCTGCTGCTTCTTTGTTGGCCTTGTCGGTGGCCTCGCGGGCCTTCTTGTTGACCTCGCGGTCTTCAGTCTGCTTCTTCAGCACTTCGGCGTGACAGGTCATGGTGGCATTCAGGTCCACCGAGACCGCCTCTGCGGCCATTCCCCACCGGCCCGGCTGCAGCCAGGAGAACTGGGCGACCCCAGCCGAGATCGCGGGCAGGACGCCACCTCCCAAGACCAGTTGCAGCATCAAGACGATCACCATCAACGGCATCACCTGTTCGGCGGTGGCCACCACGGCCGACAGGAAGAGGCCGAGTACTGCGCAGGTCCAGGTCATGAGGAAGGAGGCCGCCCACAACTCCGTCCAAATGGAGGTGAAAGCACCCTGTTCGGGATGAGCATTCAGCGCCAAGGCCACCGTGATCAGCAAAGCAGCCTGAATGGCGCTCACCACTCCCAAAAGCAGCACCTTCGAGGCCAAGTAGGCGCTGGCTCGAACCCCGACGCCCGCCTCATGTTGAAAGATCACCCGCTCGGTGACCAGTTGGCGCACGCTGGGCACCAACCCCATCGCGACCGAGCCGAAGGCCAAGACCACCAGCAAGGAGCGCGGCTTGGTGACATCGTCGATGGACACCGCCGGCAGCAGGCCTTCCGGTGCCCGGACCAGAAGGGTCAGTGCCGCGATGGCGATCGGAAGCGCCACGGTGAACAGCGCCGAATAGGGATCGGTGAGCATCAACCGTGCCTGCCGCCGCAGCAGGGTGACCGCCTGCGGCAGGAACCACCGACGGGCTGCTCGGGGCTTTCGGCGCGGCGGCGGCGCCTCGACGTCAGCCGGTGGTGGTTCTGGGCGTGCATCTGCGAACCGAGCCGCGACCGTGGACGGATCGTCATTGAGGTGGGCGTAGATCGCAGCCCACGAGACAGTGCCGAGCTGATCGGCAAAATAGGGAACCAGCCCCTGGGGAGGTCCGAAGTAGGCGACGCGTCCACCGGGGGCGAGCAGCAGAACATTGTCGGCTTTGTCGAGATTGTCGGTGGAGTGGGTGACCACGATGACGGTGCGGCCTTCCGATCCTGGACCCGGGCCGTGGGCCAACTCGGCCAGCATCTCCATCACTTCCAGATCGAGATTCGGATCCAATCCGGAAGTCGGCTCGTCCAGGAGCAGCAGGTCGGGTCGAGTGATCAGTTCCGAAGCCACGCTGACGCGTTTACGCTGCCCGCCGGACAGATTCCGCACCTTCATATGGGCCTGCTCGACCAGACCCAACTCCGCGATCGCCCATTCGGTCGCCTCGCGGCGCTCAGCCCGAGTGGTGTCATCGGTGAAGCGCAAGGCGGCGGCGTAGCCCAACGCCTGCCGAACCGTGAGTTGACGATGGACCAGATCCTCCTGTGGCACCGTCCCCACTCGGCCGGTGAGTGAGCGGGCGAACATGGTCATGTCCAGGTCGTTGAACACAATCCTGCCGCCGGTCGGCCTGATCCGTCCGGTGATGGCCTTCAGCAGCGTCGACTTGCCGGCCCCGGACGGACCGATCACCGCCAGCAGCGAGCACGGCGGCACGCTGAAGGAGACATCATCGAGAAGAAGCTTTCCGCCCCCCGCCGCGTGGCGATCCTGGATCCGGTAGCTGAGGTTCGACACCGCCAGAGCAGGCCGATGTTCCGGGTCGTCGGCCTCAGCATCTTCCATCAGGACCAGGCAGTCTTGCTGAACCCGGAAGAAGGAGTTGCCGAAGCTGAGCACCGCACCGTCGGTCACTTCTTCGCGGAGAATGGCGACGCCGTCGACGAAGGTCCCGTTCGTCGACCGCAGGTCCTCAACGACAAGCCGTCCCGGCGCAATCACGGTCACCAGCGCATGGTGAGCGCTCACCGTGGAGTCGGCGAGCACCAGATCGTTGTCAGGCCTGCGGCCGATGGAAATCGTGATGAGCTCATCATGATCAGCATCCTGATCCCGGACGTCTACCGAGGAGGCGCCCGTGGGCTCGGGCGGCGTCGGGCCCGAACGTGGGTGCATATCAAGGGGGGCGGGCTCGGTGCCGTCCGGCTGCAGCAGGAGCACCTCAAGCGCGATTCCGCGCTGCGGATGGCCGAGCATCAGTTCCATACCCGGGTGAAGGTCAAAGGGCACACCCGCCCCGAGCCGTTCCCCGTCGGAATAGGTGCCATTCTCCGATCCCAGATCGCAACCCATCCAGGCTTTGTCAATCCCGGTCAGCACCAGATGCTGGGAAGAAACTCGAATACTGCTCAGCGGCAGGTCGGCACCGGGAGCAGTGCCCACCACAAAGGGCCCTTCGTCACCGAGCGGGATGATTCGATCCTCAACTCGGATGGCCAAACCAGCCATTTTGCCGCTCTCCCCAACGCAGATAGCTAACGCGCTAGTCCCGGGCGCGCCGCCGGCGAAATGCTACCGCCTCATCAGGCAGGGAAAAACCTGCCGGTTTCCCTGATTGCGCTGCCGTCCGCGCTGAATCAACCACACTCTGCGGGTTGGCGAGTTCAGCGCGACTCGGGACGGGGCGGGCGTGCCTGGCGCCGCGTCTGCAGAGTTCGCCGCACGACATGCAGGGCGATGCTGATTGCCAAAGCGGCGAACACGGCGGTCGCCACACTCACGTCGGTAAAGATCGCCACCAGGATGGCCACGGGCCAAACCAATCCCGACGCGAGCCTCAACAGGCTCTCCGTCCGGCTGGGCGGGGTGGTGTGCCGGACCGGGCGCGGCTGCAACACCGGACCGGAAACCACTCCCGGTTGCGGCGCCTCGGTGAAGCTGGGCTGTTCCCAGCGCCATTCTTCAGCGGAATCAGTCGGCCGCGCGTTGTTGCTCACCCTCTCAGGCTAGACGGCAGGACCCGACCCGACCACCCGGTGAGCCCAGGAGGCAACCCTGGCTGAAGTCTGGCAAAGTAGAACGGTGCGAGTAGTACAGAAGTTCGGCGGATCCTCGGTAGCGGACGCCGAGAGCATCAAGCGGGTGGCCCGCCGGATCGTGGCTACCAAAGAAGAAGGCAACGATGTCGTGGTGGTCATCTCCGCCATGGGAGACACCACCGACGACCTGACCGATCTCGCTCAGCAGGTCTCACCCAATCCGCGGCCGCGCGAGCTGGACATGCTGCTGACTGCCGGCGAGCGCATCAGCGCAGCGCTGCTGGCCATGGCCATCAACGATCTGGGCTTTGACGCCCGATCCTTCACCGGTTCCCAGGCCGGGGTGTTGACCACCGCCTCCCACGGCGACGCGCGCATCATCGACATCACCCCCGGACGCATCGTTCAGGCGCTCAGCGATGGCGACATCGTGATCGTGGCTGGATTCCAAGGTGTCTCCCAGACCACCAAGGACGTCACGACCTTGGGCCGCGGCGCCTCGGACACCACGGCTGTAGCTTTGGCCGCCGCTCTGGGGGCCGCCTATTGCGAGATCTATTCCGATGTGGATGGGGTGTTCACCGCTGATCCGCGCATCGTTCCGGGAGCCCAGCGCATCCCGGAAATCGGATATGAAGACATGCTGGAGATGGCCGCCAATGGCGCCAAGATCCTGCACCTGCGTTGCGTGGAATATGCGCGACGCGAAAACGTAGCGGTGCATGTGCGTTCGTCCTTCTCGGACAAGGCAGGCACCTGGGTCAGACAACTCGACTATGAGGAGGACGGCATGGAGCAGCCACTGATCACCGGAATCGCCCATGACCGCAGCGAAGCCAAGATCACCATTACCGGGGTTCCGGACCGAGTCGGCGAAGCGGCCGACATCTTCACCGTGGTCGCCGACGCCGACGTCAACATCGACATGATCGTTCAAAACGTGTCGAAAGTGGACGATCAGCGCACCGACATCTCCTTCACTCTGGCTCAATCCGACGGCGCCAAAGCCATCGCCGCGCTGGAAGCAGCCCAGGAACGCATCGGCTTCGACAAGGTGATTTACAACGACAAGGTCGGCAAGGTTTCGGTCGTCGGGGTGGGAATGCGTTCCCATCCGGGCGTGACGGCACGATTCTTCCGAGCGCTCGCCGAGGCCGGAGTCAACATCGGCATGATCTCCACCTCGGAGATCCGGATCTCGGTCGTGGTCGACATCGACGAAATCGACACCGCTGTTCGGGCCGGCCACACCGCCTTCGAGTTGGACGGAGAAGGGGAAGCGATCGTCTACGCTGGCACCGGCCGCTGACCGCACCGACAGGAGCACCACCCCATGCACCCGCTGGCTACCAGCATCCTCATCCAGTTCGCATACACCTTGCCTTCGCTGGCGCCACTGATTGTTGCTCTGCTCGTCAGAAACCGTTGCGCCCAGCCCGGCCTCGTCGTGGGCGGCGCCGTCACTCTTGCCGCAACCGCGGTGCTCTCCTTCATCATGAACGCCGCCACCACCGTCGCGGTTTATCAGGATCCGATGGTCTCGCGCTGGACCACTCCCTTTTCGATCATGCTCATGGCAGCAGGCACCGCAGGAACGGTGCTCTTGGTTCTCGGCGCCGTCATCAAGCAACCGACTACGGTCCCACCACCCACGCCGACCATCGCCGGGTGACTAGACTGATCAGGTGATCTTCAAGCGCGTCGGCGACACCCGCCCCTATCCCGAGCACGGCTACCAGCAGAAGCAGTGGGCTGCGATCGCCCCTGAGCAGGTACGTCTCGATGAACTGGTGACCACGAAGCGCACCTTGGATCTAGATGCCCTGCTCGATGAGGATTCGACCTTCTACGGCGACCTTTTCGCTCATGTCATTTCCTACGACGGTGAGCTGTATCTCGAAGACGGCCTGCACCGGGCACTGCGAGCCGCTTTGCAGCAGCGCCACACATTGCACGCCCGCGTTTTGCAACTTCCAGTAGTCTGAACGCCGTTCCCATCCGATGACAGGAGAAGCGGTGACTCGAGTGATCCGGGTCTTGAAGACCCCGGTGACGTTGATCGCGCTGCTGCTTATTCTCATCGGCGCCGGCTATTGGAGCCTCAAAGCCGTCACCGCCCCCGTGGTGCTCGAAAGCCAGAAATGTATCAACACCGATGTGGGCAAAGAACTCACCCCCAACTGGGTGTCGGTTCGCACCCTGAATGCCGGCGGCCCCAGCGGCATCGCCCGCTCCTCTGCGCGCTACCTGCGCAGCTACGGGTTCAAGGTCATTCGGGTGAACAACGCCGATGAGCCGGTCACGAAGACGACCATCGTCGGAGCAAGCGTGGACAGTCCCGAGGTCAAGCTCGTGGCGGAAGCGTTTCCGGGGGCAGTGATTATCAGCGATGATCGCCCCGACCACGCCGTGGACGTACTGTTGGGCCCGGATGCGCCCTTGACGTTGCCCCGGCCGAACCCGGTGCCGGTCTCCGGCCCGGTCTGCGTGGCGCCGTACAGCCAGTCGACCTATGCCGGTGACGGTACGTCCGCTTCACCGGCAGCATCCAAGGCCAAGTAGAGCCCTATCTCTCCAGCCACCGGGCTAGGCGGCCCCCGCTGGAGATTCCGCGAAGCCGATCCTCGACGCGCTTGCGATCGTCCCCATTGGTGACGATGAGCAGATCGTCCCCCACCCGAATGATGCGGTCCGGCCCGACCGGAAAGGGCTCGCCGTTGCGCACGATCAGGGACACCACCGAGTTCTTCGGCAGGCGCAGTTCCCGGATGGTGACCCCATGCAGGCGTGAACCCTCGGGCACGTGCACCTGCATCATGTCGGCTGCAATCGTGTCCAGCGGCGCGAACTCGATCTCGACATCGGTAGCGTCCTCGCCCGTGGAGACCTTGAGTAGACGCGCCACCCACGGCAAGGTGGGCGCCTGAAGCAGGGTGAAGACCACCACGAAGGCGAAGACCATGTCGAAAATGAAGGTCGCTGCCGGTGCCCCCGCGGCCAGCGGCACCGTAGCCATGATGATGGGCACCGCGCCACGCAGGCCCGCCCAGGAGATGAACGCCTGCTCCCGCCAGGGCACCTTGAACCAGCTCACGCACAGCGCCACCGACAGCGGCCGCGCGATAAAGGTCAACACCAGGCCTGCCGAGATTCCGGCGATGATAGCCGGGACGGAGATTCTGCCGGGCACCGCCAGCATGCCCAACATGACGAACAACCCGATTTGGGCGATCCAGCCGATACCTTCGGCGAAGGAGCGGGTCGCGTGTCGATGCGGCAACTTGCCGTTCCCCAGCACCAACGCCGTGACATACACCGCAGCGAAACCCGACAGGTGCAGGCTGCCGCCCAGACCGTAGGCCAGCACGGTCCAGCCCAACGCTGCCAATGGGTACAGACCCGAGGCGGGCAGCGCGATTCGGCGCAGCGCCCATACCCCCAGTAACCCCATCAGCACGCCCAGAAGGGCACCCCCGGCGAGCTCGGCGAGGATGGCGATCACCATGACGACCGGGCCAGCCTCCATGCCCTGCCCCAACGACAGCTCGGTAGCCGTCGCGACCAACAGCACGATCGGCGCATCGTTGAAACCGGATTCGCCCTCCAGAGTGGCCCGAAGCCGCGACGGCAGCGGCACCTTGCGCAACACCGAGAACACCGCAGCAGCGTCAGTGGGACTCACAATCGCGCCGAGAAGGATGGCTAACGCCAAGTCCAGCCCCAAAACGTAGTAGGCGAAAGCCGCAACCACCGCGATCGAGATCGCCACTCCCACCGTCGCCAGCAGCAACGCTGCTGGGAGCGCACCTTTAATTTCGGCCCATTTGGTGGTGAAGCCGCCCTCCCCCAGGATGATCACCAAGGCCGCAAAGCCGAGGGAGTGTGCCAGGCCGGCGTCGTTGAAATCCACGCCCAGTTGGCCGACCACCACGCCCAACCCCAGGAAGAGCAACAGCGAAGGCAGACCGAACCGCGTACCAAGCCGTGCGGCGATGATGGAGGCGAGCAACACCGCCGCACCAAGCAGCAGCATCTGGTCCAAATCCACGGGCAAGCCTCCTGGGCCGCAGTGTACCGGGAGCACCCCCGCCGAAGCCGGGCATGCAACCGATCCCGACTCGCACGAACCGCTAGCTAAGCCCGTCGAAGCCCCAAACCACCGCTGGCTGAGCTTGTCGAAGCCCGCAAACACCCTTCGACAAGCTCAGGGAACGACACGGCGAATGGACCACCTACAGCACCCACAAGCAGGCCAGAAGCCCCGTCGGCTGAGCCTGTCGAAGCCCGTCCGGCCTCTTCTTGGGTAGACACAAGCAACACCTCAGGCACCTCCATATCTCACCTTGAGCGGCAAAACACCCCCTCAGTATTCTGCCCAGGACGTCGGAAATGGGGGTCAGCAATGCGTCGGTTATGGTTGGTGTTTTTGTCCGCTGTAATGTGCACTGGCGTTTTTGGCAGGGGCTCCGGCTAGTTCGGCACAGGCCGCCTCGGTCACAAACCTAAAGGTCTCTCAAACCCACCCAATGCGTGGAGAGACCTTCACAATCTCTGGTCGGATCAATACCAAGTTCCGCCGCACCGTGATCCTGCAGTACAAGACCGGGAAGAAGTGGAAGCGACTCACCAAGCGTAGGACGACCACATCCGGGAAATTCAGCTTCGCTACCGCCACCACCACCGCGAGACGCAGTTACCGGGTCGTTGCACCCAGGACCGGCGTCTACCCCCAAGCCACCTCCAAAATCCGCACTGTCACCACCGTGGGCCAGTCAGTCTCGATGAGACTGCCCACCAGCGTTTACGTCAACCAATCCGTGCGCGCTACCGTGACCGCCAAACCCGCCCGGGCGCTGCGTCCGGTGGGCGTGCAGGTCCTGGTTGGGTCCCGCTGGACCAACGTCTCCTCGGGAGTCGAGACTTCCTCCGGCGTAGCCACCATCTCCATGGTCGCCACCAAATCCGGTACCTACAGCTATCGTCCGTACGCACCAAGCTGGCGCCACGCACCAGCAGTCGCCGGCCCTGCGGTCAAGGTCACGGTGAGACCAGATCAGACCGTCGCCGACCCTAATACACGCCCCCTCTCCGACGACGAGGCCCAGGCCATCACCGACTTCGACCCAACTGCCGGAACCGTGGTGTTGACCAGTGCACCGGCCTCAGCAGCCAACATCACTGTGGGAAAGATCATCCCGATTCCACCGCTGCCTGAAGCAACTTCGGGCGCACTGCGGAAAGTCACCAAAATCACGCGCTCCGGCAGCACCACGACCTTGGCCACCACCGGCGCCGACTTGCCCGAGGTTATCGACCACACCGCCGATGGCGCCGCTAGTGTCGGCTTGAGTGTGCTGTCGTCGAGCTTCACCCCCGCCGATGGCGTCACCGTGGAGTCGCTTCCGGCCACCCCCGGGAGGGTACGCACCTCTGGCTTGCAGCCCACGTCCATCGATCTTCTGAAGCTGAAGGTGAACAAGCACTGGGACGGCGCCGCTGGCAGTTTCGCTGACCTGACTGGGAACGTCTCAATCTCGCCATTCGTGGACCTTGACCTCGATGTCGGCTGGAGCGGACTGAAAGGCTACAAGTTCGGCGCCGGTGTTGAGGTCGCCAACTCGCTAACCGCTAGCGCGGGCGTCAAAGCCGAGGCCTCACAGAGCTTCACTCTCGGCACCCTCACCCAGACTAAGGGTGGCCTTATCGGTCCTGTTCCAGTGTGGGTGGACGCAACATTCAAGCTCGTTGCCGAGTTCAGTGAATCCGGCTCGGTCACAGTCACGGTCGAGGCCAGCCAGACCGGCAAGGTATCGGCCGGACTGACCAACAAGAGCAAATCCGACCTGACCCCCAAGGTGTACACGACCACAGCCAAGACCACTTCCGCCTTCGCCAAAGTCGAAGCCGCCGGGAAGCTCACCGGGTTCATCGGACCCCAAGTGGACTTGATGCTCTACAGCGCAGCAGGCCCCTACGCCAAACTCGGCGCCAAGGCCGAAGCCACCATCAACTACACCCCGCCGAGTAGCTTCAACTGCGCCATCAAATTCGGTGCCTACGCCGAAGCCGGACTCAAGACCAGCGACGTGCTGAAGAAGCTCACCGGCAAATCGTTCAACAAGTCGGCCTCGACCGACTTCGCCACCACCACACTCAGTGGCTGCCCTGAAGGCACTAGCGGCGGCGGGGAGTCACCCCTGTCGATCACATCCGTCCTGTCCAACGGATCTCGCGGCACCCCATACAACCAAATCCTCACTGCGACCGGCGGCAAGGCGCCCTATTCCTGGAGCGCTTCGGGCCTGCCTGCAGGGCTCAGCCTCGCCAATGACACCATTACAGGAACGCCCTCGTCCACGGGTGCCTATGAAGTCAGTATCACCGTCACCGACGCTTCCTCCGATACCGCCACCACGGTAGCCACCATCGACATCGCCCGGGTGCGAGTTGCCCAAATCGCCACGGGAGCCAGCCATTCGTGCGCTCTTACCGATACCGGCACCGTGAAGTGCTGGGGGTACAACTACTTCGGTCAACTCGGTGACGGCACGACGGTCTCGAGTGCCGTCCCTGTCGCCGTCGATCAGGCGGGCACGTCAGCCCTCACCAAAACCGCAGTCGCGGTGGCCGACCTGGGCGAGGTCAAGGCCATCGCTACTGGGGACGCACACAGTTGCGCACTCACCGAATCCGGCACCGTCGAGTGTTGGGGAGACAATGCCCACGGGCAACTCGGCGACGGCACTACTGCGCAACGTGTCACACCGGTCAGTGTGGCTGGCCTCACCAGTGTCAAGTCCATCACCGCAGCAAAGGCGCACACATGCGCCGTCATCAGTGACAACACGGTCAAGTGCTGGGGAGCGAACTACGCCGGGCAGCTCGGTGACGGGGGCACATCCGACCGACATGCACCAGCCGATGTCAGCGGAATCACCGACGTCAAGGCCATCACAAGTTCCGGTGATCACACATGCGCTCTCTCCAACGCAGGCACCGTCGCATGTTGGGGCGGGTTGATGGGTGGCGACAACTTGGTCGACATCCAGGCAATAGCCGCTGGTGGCTTCCACACTTGTGCTCTGACAAACGTTCACAGCGCGAAATGTTGGGGCGCAAACAACATCTGGTCACCCGAATACGGCGGCCAACTCGGCGACGGGACGACCATCGACCGGGCGACCCCTGTCGATGTCCTCAATCTGACAGATGCCCGGGCGATCACTGCAGGATGGGCCTTCACCTGCGCGCTCACCACCTCAGACACCGCCGAGTGCTGGGGTGCCAACGATTTCGGCCAACTCGGTGACGGCACCTCCGACCCCCGATCGACACCCGTCGAGGTTCTGAGTCTCACACAGGCTCGATCAATAGCGGCGGGAGGTTGGCACACCTGTGTGGTCACCAAGTCGGACGCAGTCAAGTGTTGGGGAAACAACAGCAGTGGCCAACTCGGCGACGGCACCACCACCAATTCAAACAAGCCCGTTGAGGTCGCCGGCTTGGGGTAGGAGAACAGGAATTGGTGCGCGCCACTGGATCACCAAGAGGCACCTACACCATTGGCAGCGAGTCAATGACGAGAGCTCGGCCGACGCCGTTCGACAGGGTCAGGTCACGGACTGAGCAGAGGAAAACAGCCTGCTCGATCCGTCGCGGTGGTCAGGTGAACAGTTCGCGGGCGCGTCCGGCGGAGGCGACGGCTTCCAGGTCGCCACCGACCTGGGCGGTTACTGCCGCGGCTACTGCGCCTTCGACCAGGGGGCCGTCGATGAGGCGGACGTGGGTTTCCTCTTCGTCGTCGAGGAAGTCGAGCACTGATTCCACGGTCATGTTGGCAGAACCCAGATCGGTGAGGATCGCGACGTCATAACCATCGGCCCGCAATGCCGAGACTGCGCCGTTGACCTTGTCGAAGGAGGTGCCGATGCGGCCGTCATCAGTGCCACCGGCGGCGCGCAGAATGACGTCTTTGGCCATTTGGGACGCCAACTCCACCACGCCTGCGGCCAACTGCTCCGAATGGGACACGATGACCAAGGCGACGCTCATACCGCCTCCGCGGTGTCCGCAGCGGCGGTCAGGATCAATGCCGTCGAGGTGGCACCAGGATCCTGATGACCGATGGAGCGCTCACCCAGATAGGAAGCACGCCCCTTTGTGGCCTGCATCGGGATCGTGGCCTCCGCGCCGGCTTGGGCGGCGTTGGCCGCAGCCCGGAAGGTTCCGGCCGGGCCGGTCCCGGAGGCCGCGGCCTCCTGGGCTGCCGCCAAGGCGGGCGTCCAGGCATCCACCATGGTCTTCTCACCGGTGGTTGCCTTGCCGCGAGCCACGATTCCCTCCAGGGCAGCAGCGATCACCGCAACCACCCCAGCCGAATCCAGATCGCCCTCGGCAGCTTTCGCCGCGCGCAGGAAAGCGGTGCCGTACAGCGGGCCGGACGCACCACCGACCGTCGACATCAAAGTGGCTGCCACCAACTTCAAAACACCAGAGACTTCGGTCTCGCCGGCGTCCAGCTTGGCGACCACAGCCTTGAAGCCTCGGTCCATGTTCTCGCCATGATCGCCGTCACCGATGGCACGGTCCAGGTCGATCAGTTCCATTCGATTCTCAGCCAGCACGACCTGGGCGCGGCGAATCCACGCCACCGCCCAGGCCGCATTCAGGGTTTCGCTCACCTGCTGATCCTTACACGCCCCGGCGCAGGGCCGGAGTGTTCACCGGTGCATCCCACAAGGCGGTCAGTTCGTCATCAAGCAACAACACAGTCACCGAGCAGCCCTGCATTTCCAGGCTGGTGATGTAGTTGCCGACCAGAGAGCGGGTGACCTCCAGGCCTGCGTCTTCGAGGCGCTTGCGAGCGTGGTTGTAGACGATGTACAGCTCAGACTCGGGCGTACCACCCATGCCATTGACGAACAGCAACACCTTCGAGCCGGACGCCGGCTTCAGATCGGCCAGAATCGGGTCGACCAACTGGTCGGTGATCGAATCAGCCGGAGCCATCGGGATGCGATGCCGGCCCGGTTCGCCGTGAATACCGATCCCGATCTCGATCTCGTCCTCGCCCAGATCGAAGGACGGCTTGCCGGCATGCGGCACCGTGCAGGCGCTCAGCGCCACGCCCATCGAACGGACCTGGGCGTTCACCTTCTCAGCCACGGCCAGCACGGCATCGAGGTTGTCGCCGCGGTCGGCGGCGGCACCGGCGATCTTCTCCAACAGCACGGTTCCGGCAACGCCACGGCGTCCGGCCGTCCAGGTGGAATCCTCCACAGCGACGTCATCATTGACCACGACTGCTTTGACAGTGATGCCATCCATCTCAGCCAATTCGGCGGCGGTTTCGAAATTCAGTACGTCGCCGGTGTAGTTCTTCACGATGTGCAACACACCCGCACCACCGTCAACGGCCTTGGTGGCTTCCAGGATCGGATCGGGGGTGGGCGAGGTGAATACCGCGCCGGGGACTGCTGCGTCCAGCATCCCTTTGCCGACATAACCGGCATGCAGCGGCTCGTGACCTGAGCCACCGCCGGACACCAAACCGACTTTGCCCTGAACGGGGGCATCGGCGCGTACGACGTAGTCAGGATCAAAATGGACGGTTACCAGATCGGCATGGGCAGCTTGAAAACCGGCAAGAGTCTCAGCGACTACATTGGCCGGATCGTTGATCAACTTCTTCACGTGGCTCTCCTTTGAGGCATGGTGATTGGGTGGGCCACCTCCACTCTGCCGTGAAATGTCCGCTTCTGGTAGGGGAGGAAACACGCACCTTCGTGCAGCTTCATCGGCTGCCGTGAACCGACGTGGCGCTCTCAGTCACCGAAAAGCGGGCCCGGACAGACGGCAGCGCGGCCAAGCCCAGCACAACCAGCCCGATGCCGGCATACAGGGCTTCGAGGAAGCTGCGATCAGGAATGAAGACGATCTCAAGCAGGATCCAAGCGATCAGCGCCACCCCCACCGCGATGCTTGCCAGCCAGCCCCAGCGCCGGCCACGGAACAACCCGTAGGCAGCCAGCAGCGAACCCACGCCCAGAATGATCGCCAGAAACAGGCCCGGCACGATCCAACTGTCAATCAGCGGAATGCCTGCCAGCCAGGACGCCGGCACAAACTCGTTGCCTTGCGGGAAGACCAACATCTCGACACCACCGCCGACCGCGGTGAGCCCTGTGAATCCCGGCAGACCACCCATGACCCACACCGACCACATCTTCGTTGTTGTGCCCACGACTCGATCGTACGGCTTGGCGTCCGCCACGAAGCGGCTCGGGATCGACCGTGGTGACCTCAGAGCCGAGGGCCTCAGACTTGGCCCTTCGACAAGCTCAGGGAACGGGGGTCGGGAGGCGAGCCGGAGACAAATGCAGAATGCCGTCCCGATCCGGGACGGCATTCACATTGGCGGTGGCGGAGGGATTTGAACCCTCGGAGGGTTGCCCCTCACGCGCTTTCGAGGCGCGCTCTTTCGGCCGCTCAGACACGCCACCGTCGAGGAGTGTACCGAGGCTGCGCCGGACGGGGCCAATCGGAACGCAACTGCTGCTTCCGCCGGGCTGGGGTTGGTCGCTATGTGGTTTGAGGTGACCCTTCGACAAGCTCAGGGAACGGATCGGCGGCCCCAGGGGACCGGACACACCTTCCCCTCCACCGCTGGCTGAGCCTGACGGAGCCCACCTGGACCCTTCGGCAAGCTCAGGCAACGGGATCGGCGGCCCCGTTCGACAAGCTCAGGGGACCGGATCGGCGGCCCCGTTCGACATGCTCAGGGAACGGGATCAGGAGCACCCTTCGACAAGCTCAGGGAACGGGACGACAAGCTCAGGGAACGGAACAGGTGGATCAGCGCTTTGTGGCGAAGAACTCCTGGAGCAGGGCTCCGCATTGGGTCTCGTCGATTCCGCCGATGACCTCGACGCGATGATTGAGTCGGGGATCGCGCACCACATCCCACAGCGAGGCCACTGCGCCGGCTTTGGGATCGTAGGCGCCGAAAACCAGGCGCTCGATGCGGGCCGCGACCAAGGCTCCTGCGCACATGGTGCACGGCTCCAAAGTCACCACCAGGGTGCAGCCGTCAAGATGCCAGCCGCCGCGATGCGCGGCTGCCCGACGCAGCGCCAACACTTCGGCATGGGCCGTGGGGTCACCGGTCAGCTCTCGCTCATTGTGGCCAACCCCAATCGGCGCACCGGAGGAATCCAGCACCACCGCACCGATCGGAACGTCGCCATGATCCAACGCCCACCGAGCTTCGGCGAGCGCGGCGTCGATAGCCGGCTGCCAACGGCTCACTCGAAGCTGGCCATCGCTTTGGCGAACTCCGATCCAAAGCTGATCTTGGTGGCGATCCGCTCCAGCAACGCGGTGGCCTCCACGTCGTAGTCCTCAGCCATCGCTTCGAGTTCGAATTCGGGTAGGCCCACATCGGCGAGAATGTCGGAGTCCCCGACCGGGTAGCCGTCCTCGTTCTCATCGGGCAGTTCAGCGTCCAAGAAGTCGCAGGCATCCCGGGCGATCGGCCAGTCCTCGGCGGCAGCAGCATCAGAGCAGAACACCTGTACGCGCTTGCCCCGCACCCGAACCAGCACGAACACCTCGTCGGCGATCGACACCATGCCCACCGCACCGGCATCGCCAGGAACCCGACGCAACTGAGTGATCAGTGCGTCCAAGTCATTGGCCAAGCTGAGATCCAAGGCAAGAGCGACCGGCTGACCGTCTTCGCGGTACAGCGCGATCACCAGATCAATGTCGTCCTCGGTGGCATCCTCGGGATAGTCGTCCTCATCATCGTCATCGTCGTCGTCTTCGACTTCGACGACGTCCAGATCGTCATCCAGATCGTCGAGTCCGGGACGGTCGTCGCCGCGGTTGGGCAACTCGAACTCCAGTTCATCCGAATCGCTCACCGATGCCTCCTCAACTGGTCCTGCCGTCCCATGGTCTCAGAAAACCGGCTCGGGGGCACAGTCTGGGCAGGACTGCTGGCGCGGCCCAGGTGTGCCAAGGTAGTTCTGTGGAACTTCGCGTCATTGAACACCCCCTCGTAGCGCACAAGGTCAGCCTGCTGCGCGACCAAGACACAACCAGTGCGACCTTTCGCCAACTGGTCGAGGAATTGGTCACCTTGCTGGCCTACGAGGCCACCCGCGAAGTGCGGGTCGAACCAGTTCGAGTCACCACTCCCATCACGACGACCACCGGGGTGGCCTTGAGCCGGCCGCGGCCCTTGGTGGTGCCGATCCTGCGTGCCGGTCTCGGCATGCTTGAAGGCATGATGCGGCTGATGCCCACCGCCGAGGTCGGCTTTGTCGGCATGGTGCGCGACGAGGAAACTCTGCAGCCCTTCACCTACGCCGAGCGCCTGCCCAAGGACCTGTCCGGGCGTCAGTGCTATGTGCTGGATCCGATGCTGGCCACCGGCGGCTCACTGGGCGGCACCGTCCAGTTCCTGGTGGATCGTGGCGCGGATCACATCACCGCCATCTGCCTGATCGCCGCTCCCGAGGGTGTGGCCAACATGAGTGCCCTGGTCGACGGGCTGGATGTTCCCTGCACCCTGGTGTGTGCCGCTTTGGACGAGAAGCTCAACGAGGTCGGCTACATCGTCCCGGGCCTCGGTGACGCCGGTGACCGGCTCTACGGCCTGGCCCAGTAACGGCCTGGCCAATAACGGTTTAGCCCAGGAGCGGCGTGACCCCGTAGCCGGTTTGAGGTGTCGGGCTGCTGCAAGGCGCGGGTGGGCTAACTTCTGGGGCCCTTCGACAGGCTCAGGGCACGGGAGCTTCCGTTGGCTGAGCTTGTCGAAGCCGGCCAACTCAGCGATTTTCGCCCGGATCGGTCAGGATCGAGATCCCAGGCGACGAACCAGGGACATCGGCAGCAGGGCCCGGGCGAGCAGACCCAGGCGAGCCCGTAGCTGTCCCTTGAACGATTGATTGCCGCCAGGGCCGTCCGGAACCTGGGCCGCGCGCGGCAGCCGGGCCCGCCGCTGCCGGATCGCCAGACGTCCGGCGACATAACTGCCCTGCGTCACCGCCACACCCGGGCGTTGCTGAATCGGGAGTTCAAGGAGCTCACCGACCCGCTTCACCACCCGCTGGCCGGGGGTGAGTTCGTCCACCGACACGAAGACATCATCGAGCCAGGCCTGCTGCGGGCTGGGCAGCCGGTCGGCGATGAGATCGTCGAAGGTGGCGATCAGGCCTGAGTTCAGCAGCACCTGATTGCCGTGCTTCTCATGGACGCCCAGATCAGCGATGAAGGCCGTCCGAACCCCGGCCGCCACAGCCTCCAGACCTGCGGTCGAAGAGACGGTGAGCATCAGGTCGGTGCTGGGCAGCAGCTCGGTGATGGGCTCATAGGTCAGTGCGAAGTTGGACGGCGGCTTGGGCAGTTCGGCCAGGACCTGCTCGGGATGGTGATCCATGCGGTGGAAGGTGCTCTCCCAGCGCCGGTGTCGCGGCTTGAGCAAGACCCGGCGATCCGGATGAGCTGTGGCGTAGTCGATGAGGCGCTGATACACGTAGGCGCGGTCCCATCGCTGAGTGGGAATGGTGGGCTGATCGGCGAAGACCACCGTCTGGATCGGGCCTTCTCGGCGGGCAGCGGGCCGCGCCGGCAGCAGCGGCAATCCGGTGAGCAGCAGGTTGTCCAGGGGTAACCCCAGCAGGCGGGCCGCATTCTCGAACTCGCGCAGGTTGTCGGCGGAGTTCACCGCCACCAGGTCGGAGCCAGCCCGGTCCAGATAGCCCGCCACGAGCTTCTCGATCACGATGCCGACCCAGCCGGTCACGATCACCGGTTCCCGATCGGCGGGCTCGGCTCGGCGCAGCAGCGCCAGCTCATCGGTGAAGCGCTCGACGAGTTGGCCCTGCAGGGCCAGCACCACACAGTCGGCGGTGCGCGCCGCCGCCAGCAGGTCGGCCCAAGCCAGCAGTTCGGGTTCGGGGCAGCCGATGGCCGCGATCTGATCTGAGGACAGCGCGGTGCGATAGTCGGACGGGGCAGCGACCGTCCAGGTCCATTCGTCACTGGGGAACTCGCGGGCCAACCCCACTGCCCACTTCAGCTGGGAATCGTAGGCGGCAACGACCAACAGGTGGCGCTGCGTCGTGGGGCGCTGCATCGTGGGTGGGTTCCCTTCCTAGCCTTCTTGGTGCGGGATCACTTTACCGAGCAAAGCCCGTTGTTTTGCCTCGTTTTGACCCTGGCCAACGTCACGAAGCGGCTTGCGCATCCCTGCTAATCTGCCACCGTGACCCAACCACGTACGGCATCTTCCACACCGTTCTTGGTGCGCCTAAAGCGGCGCGCCGGACGTTTTCGCCGACGACTCTCCGGGAATGCCGAAATCACTATTCCGACGCTTCTTGCCGTTCGAGTTAACCCTCAATCGATTGCGGTTGGATTGCATTCATCGTGGACCAAACCGATCGAGGAGGTCGAGGACGCCGAGGCCGCATTGCTGCCGCAGCGCGTGCGTCACGTGCTGATCTGGCGGACCAACCAAGACCAAGCCGCCGTCGCGTTGGCGCGGTCCCTGCACCGGGACATCTTCGCCCGCACCGCATCCCCGGTAGCCTTCGTGGACGAACGGAACCCGCAGCTCGCCGGAGCCCCCACGCTCCTTGACGTCGTGGAACGTATCCGACCTAGCCAAGAAGCCTTTTATGCGGTTCGGCAGAGTAGCCTGGTGATCATCCAGGATCCGTACTCCGCCCTGCCCGTCGCTGTGGCACACACCTGGCCGAGCGCCCGGGTCATCCTGATCCTCACCCGCGAGCCCGCGTTCCCCCTCACCCCCCTCATCGGGGTGGAGGCACTCCTCACCAAGTCCGGGGTGACGGTGCCCGACGACCTGCTCGACACCACCCCGTTCCATGCCGAGTTCAGTGACGACGCCGAGCTGAATAGCATCGTGCGCGCATTGTGGAATGTGGCCCGACCCTACCCCCAGGGCTATTTGTCCGTGGTCAAGGGGAGCCCCGTCGCGCTCCGCGATTACCACGGCTCCGGAAATGAGGACATTGTGGTTGCGATGCCCGCAGACTGGTCCACCTCAGGGGCAGAGTTCAGTGATTTCCGTAGCTATCTGCACACCGTCTGGTCATCTGCACTGGCAGTAGGAATTCACTCGAAATTCACCTACTCTTACGAAAGCCTGGTTGCCCGTCCGGATGTGAACCTCTTGATGGTGCTGATCGACCGTGGCGCACGGGTCACGTTCACCACCGCAGCGGAGGTGCCAGCGTGAAGATCGTGCACCTGTCGCCATCGATCCTGGCCGGCGCACCGGGCATGCTGGCCGACGCCCAACGCGAGATCCTGGGCCACGACGCCAGCCACGTCCGGGTCGGGGACGCCGGCGCCCACCGCGACCTGATGTCGCCCAACTCCCTGCAGTTGACCGACTGCCCGCAGGACCAGGAGATCTTCACCGACCTGCTCAATCAGGCCGAGGTCATTCACGTACACAACTTCCTGCCGCCCTTGCTTCGGCGCTGGGCCGCCGCAGTGCCCGACGTCTTTGACCGGCGGTGGGTGTACCAGGTGCATTCCCCCAGCCACGAGCGCCCGCTGTTCGGTGACCTGTCGGCCGATCACGGCCTGCCCTGGCACGCGAAGTTGGCCGTCTGCCACGCCCATCCGCGCATGTTCCCCGACTTCACCCCCGTGCCGAATGTGCTGCACCGCCCGTTCATCACCCACACCAACCGGGCCAAAGCGCCGAGCGACGGTCCGCTGCGGGTGGTGCACTCGCCGTCCACCCGCTCCCAGGGACGCTGGTCGGCCAAGGGCGATGAGTTGTTCGAGGTGGAGCTTCAGCGCCTCCATGCCGATCCGCGGGTCGCGCTGCAAACCCTCGAAGGAGTCTCGCCACGGCGGGTGGCGATGACCCGCCAGTTCAGCCACGTGTCGATCGATGAGGTCGTCACCGGCGGCTTCCATCTGGTCAGCTATGAAGGTCTGGCTGCGGGCAATGTGGTGATCAACGGCGCCGACGAGCTCTCGATGGCCGCCTTCGCCATGGGCTTTCGCACCGCCGAGCGTCCGCCGTGGCTCATCACCGACTCCGCCGGCGTCCATCAGCAGCTTCTCGCTCTGGCCACGGACCGCTCGCGCCTGGCGGACCTGATGCAGGCCGGCCACGAATACTTCTGGCGGGTGATGGCCGCCGAGCGGGTGGTCGGCTTCTTCGACGAGATCTACGCCTGACGATGGTCGATTTCCAGCCCCTGGAGCAGCTCCGAGAACGGTTCACCGGAGCCGAGGTGGACGTCCTCGGCAATGGACCGACCGTTGCGGCATGGACTCCCGGCGATCGGGCGATCGCCACGGTGAATGCCGGCATGCCACTGGTGGCCTCCCACGAGGCGAAGGCCGATCTGTACTGGGTCCAAGACGAGCGGTTCATCGCCACCAAGGGTCCGTCGCTGTTGCCCTATGTGCACCTGATCGACTTCTTCGCCGCCAATGCCCGCGTCATCGATCTGGTGCCACCCAACTATGGCCACCGGGTGCCGGTACGCATGATGGGCGATGTGGACTGGTCCCGCGACCCGCGGCTAGGCGTCAACCACGGCTACAACGTGGTGTTCGGTCTCCTCCAACTGTTGAGCTGGTGCCAGGTGCGCTCGGTTCATCTGTGGGGTGTGGGAATGCGCTACTGGTCGACCAATCCGCGCTATCACCAAAGCACCCGTGGCGCGGATGTGGATCTGCACCGGTCCGCCGAGCAGGTGATTCTGGTCAACCGTGCACTGGACATTCTGCGCAGTGAAGGCGTCGAGGTGGAGGTGCACGGACCCTCGGCCCTCACCGACTTCGCGCCGCTACCCCAGGGCCAGTGGGCCGGACAGGTCGCCCCGCTCACCACGCCGCCAACGCGCGTCCAGCCGACGTAGTCGCACCCGGATTAGCTGAACCGGACCACCGCGGGTGTCAGCCAGTCGGTTGTGCCTGACTGCCCCTTGACGCTGATACAGGCTTCGACAAGCTCAGCCAACGGGTATTGCCGTGCCCTGAGCCTGTCGAAGGGCACCCCAGGAGTCAGGTATCGCCGTGCCCTGAGCCTGTCGAAGGGCACCCCAGGAGTCAGGTATCGCCGTGCCCTGAGCTTGTCGAAGGGCGCCCCCGGCGTCAGCCAGCCGAGGTGTGCCCGGCTGCCAGCCGGGCGGTTCCCGAATCAGAAGTAGTAGGGGAACTTCGACCAGTTCGGCGGGCGCTTCTCCAGGAAGGAGTCTCGGCCCTCGACGGCTTCATCGGTCATGTAGGCCAGCCGAGTGGTTTCCCCGGCGAAGACCTGCTGGCCGATCAGCCCGTCATCGATGGCGTTGAAGGCGAACTTCAGCATGCGTTGGGCGGTCGGCGACTTCCCACACACCATCGCCGCCCACTCCAGGCCCACCGTCTCCAAGTCGGCATGCGGCACGACCTTGTTCACCGTGCCCATCTCGTAGGCGCGTTGCGCATCGTAGGTCTGGCCCAGGAAGAAGATCTCGCGGGCCACCTTCTGTCCGACCTGGCGGGCCAGGTAGGCCGAGCCGAACCCGGCGTCGAAGGAACCCACATCGGCGTCGGTCTGCTTGAACTGCGCATGCTCAGCCGAAGCGATGGTGAGGTCACAGACCACGTGCAGCGAATGCCCGCCACCAGCGGCCCAGCCGTTGACCATGCCGATGACGACCTTGGGCATGAAGCGGATCAGTCGCTGCACCTCCAGAATGTGCAATCGACCCAGCTTCGCGGCGTCCACCGTCTCGGACTCCTCGCCGTCGGCGTATTGATAACCGGCGCGACCCCGGATCCGCTGGTCACCGCCGGAGCAAAACGCCCACCCGCCGTCCTTGGCCGAGGGGCCGTTGCCGGTGAGCAGCACGCAGCCCACGTCGGAACTCATCCGGGCGTGGTCCAAGGCGGTGTACAGCTCGTCCACGGTCTGCGGACGGAAGGCGTTGCGGACCTCTGGTCGGTTGAAGGCGATCCGCACCGCCGGCACCTGCTTGGCGCGGTGGTAAGTGATGTCGGTGAACTCGAAACCGTCGACGGGTTCCCACAGTTCCGGCTGCCACGGGTTGGTCATAGGGCCACGGTAGTGCGTGCCGGCGACGCGGGGCGAGGCGCTTGCGCTGGGCCAGGCGCCCAACGCGATAGCAGAGCTATTGCCGACCGCGTTGGCTGGGCTTGTCGAAGCCTGCGGTGTGCCCTTCGACAAGCTCAGGGAACGGATGGTCAGCGGAGTTGCCCTCTCTCGCGTTGGCTGAGCTTGTCGAAGCCTGCGGCATGCCCTTCGACAAGCTCAGGGAGCGGTTGTCGGGTGCGCCCTTCGACAGGCTCTGGGCACGGCTCTTCACTCAAGGTGGGTTGAGGCACCGCACCTCGCGATGCATCGAGGCGCTGCGCGGGTCTCTCGATCAACTTTCCAGCGATTGGTGACCTACCGAGCAAATTCCCACGAAAACACTGTTCTCTGAGGGCGCATTTGCGGTAGCGTGCGAAACGCGGCCAGACGAGACTCACGGGGCGCGACTAGCCCTGTTACACGGGTCGTTGTCTCATCGATCCGCTCTGTCAGAAATGAAGCAGGCTGGGGGTCCTTGTGAAGCACAAGTGGGTTCGGGGTGCCCTAGTCGCAGTGTTGGCGGCTGTCTTGTTGTCTGCGGGGTCGTTCGTCGTTGATCGGGTATGGCTCGCCGTGTTTGATCAACGGATCTACGAGTTCTTGAGGCCAACCGAAGCTGACGTGTTGGATGGGAGGGTTGCGAATGAGGAGCGGATTGCTGCGCTTGGCGACATGTCAGAGCTTTCCGGGGAGCTGAATGTCAATGGAGTCGCCCGCGTCGGTGAGGTTGTCTGGACTGTCTGCAGTATGGGGCGGAATACCTACAAGGTTCATGATGGCTATCGGTTGTCGTGTGATGCCAGGGTGGTGTCGTATCTTGCGTGGTCCGGGAGCTATGAGAATGCGGCAGCGGCCCTCCGTGCGAGGATAATCAGCAAGTGCCCGGATCTGCAGTTGGACCCGGGGCCCCGGCCGCCTACGCCTGGCGCTCCCACGACGGTAGCGACATACGGCTGCGCTGACCGCACGAAAGTGAGGGTCCATTTTGAGAGCACGGACCGGCTGGCAATTTCCGACTCTGTCTTGTCGGTGGGCATGACCTCGTCTTCGTCCCGGAGGATCTCGGGTTCGTCCCCGGAGGAACTCTTCAACGCCCTGTCGGAGTATCAGTGGTTCGCTGTGGTTTCCGCCAGTCAGACCTACTACAAGGACCAGCCGTGACGCGAATCTCGTTGGCTGAGCTTGTCGAAGCCTGCGGCGTGCCCTTCGACAAGCTCAGGGAACGGATGGTCGGTGGAGATGCCTTCTCTCGCGTTGGCTGAGCTTGTCGAAGCCTGCGGTGCACCCTTCGACAAGCTCAGGGAACGGTTGTCGGGTGCGCCCTTCGACAAGCTCAGGGAACGGTTGTTCATCACTGCGATCAGATCGCTCCGGTTCGGCCATGTGGTTCAGCCCCTGGTCAACTCGAGCAAGGCGCCAAATGCTGGCCCTATCGTGGCGCCGGGGCCCAAACCCACTCTGGTCAGGTTCGAATGAGCGACAGGCAGCGCCTCTGACTCTCAGGCAGGCCAAAGGAGCCGCCCAGCCTCACCACCGGATTCGCCTCGTATACTGAGCCGACACAAGGTGATTGAGGCTTCCAAGCCGCACTGGAGGACCATGCTCAGGCGACATCGCTCGCTCACTCGGCGGTTCATCGACAAGGGCATGTCCTGGGGTCGACGACTGCCGCCGCCCTGGCGTCGCGCGATCCGTCGAGCCGTGCTCAGCCCAGCCCCGAATGCCTCCGGACGCTCCCCGCTGCTGGCCCTGAAGCCCGCCGCCGATCGGGTCGCCAGCGAGGCCGCTGAGGTGGTCACCAGCTTCGACTTCTGGGCTCACCGCAGCGAGTTGGCTGCAACGGCAGTCACGGTCCTCAGCGAGGCCGGAATCGAGTCATTGCTGCTGGATTCACAGCGCGAGCTCGTCGTCGTGGTCAAGCGCAGCGACAAAGCGGCAACCATCGCAGCACTGGGCAGCCATTCCGACAGTCGGCACTGGTGGGCGGTCGCCGCCAACGGCAAGCCCCTCCTGCTCACCGACGCGAAGGCCACACAGCGACTCGGCAACTCCGCCCCGCTGTTCCGCAAACTGGTCTCCCCCCAGGGCTGGCATGTCGCCGACCGGGAAGCCCAGATAGAACTGCAGTTCTGGGCCACGGCAGGACCGAACGCCCCTCGCGTCGACGGCGGCGAGCACGATCCAGCAACCCTGCTAGCGGTGAAGGCCAACCTTTCGACGCTTTCGGTGACCGCACAGCAGTGGCAAGAGGCTCAGAGCCGCCCCGGCCACCGACTGGCGCTGAGCACCATCCCGCACGTGCTGGAGCTTCACGAACCGGTTGACCTGGTCTACACCTGGGTCGACGACCAGGATCCAGCCTGGCAACAGCGCCGCGCCGAAGCCGATCCCACCCGGCGTCCGCTGGCCGCCGACGCCTTGGATCCAGCACGCACCCGGGCCGGCGATCACCTGCGGTATTCGCTACGGTCAGCGGCCATGTACGCGGGCTGGGCCCGCCACATCTGGATCGTCACCGATGCCCAAACCCCCGACTGGCTGGTTCCTGACCACCCCAACATCACCGTCATTGACCACCGCGAGATCTTCAGCGATCCCACCGTGCTGCCGACGTTCAACTCCCAGGCCATCGAATCTCAGTTGCATCACATCCCCGGCCTGGCCGAACACTTCCTCTATCTCAACGACGACTTCTTCTTCGGCGCAGCGGTACGACCGGAGGACTTCTTCGAAGGCAACGGCGTGGCCACGTTCATGATGTCTTCGGTGCCGGTGGATCGCGATGCCGACGACACCCCCCGCAACGCGGCAATGCTGGCGGCCCGCCGCAATCGGGCGCTTCTCGAGCGGACCTTCCACCGCACCGTCACCAACCGCATGCAGCATGTGCCCAATGCGTTGACCAAAACCACCTTGCAAAGCTTCGAGGACCAGTTCCCCGACCTAGTCGCTGCCGTGGCCAGCTCACAGTTCCGCAGTAGCGAGGACTACGCGATCCCCTCCGACTTGGCCCACTACTACGGCTACGCCCGCAGTGAGGCCGTCCCGGGTTCGATCCGCTTCCGTTATGTCGATGTGGGTTCTGCGACGCTGTTGGAGAACCTGGAGAGCTTGCTGGTGGAGCGCTCGGCCCAGACCTTCTGCCTCAACGATGTCGGGGCCTACACCGAGCCCCTTCCCGAGGAGCTCATCGACCGCTTCCTGGCCGCATACTTCCCCGTCCCCAGCCCCTTCGAGACCGGGGCCCGTCCATGAAGCAACGACTCTCCTTGGCCGTCAAGCGGGCAATCCTCATCGCAGCCGGAGCGCGCCGCCGCCTGCATCGATGGTCCTGGCGCACGGTGCCCCTCGCCTGGCGGCGGCACGTCGACATCGTCGACCACTACGACGTGTGGGCCTACCGAGCGGAGCTGACCCAGTCGGTTTCGGAACTGCTCTCCAGCCACCAGATCGAGCATCTGATCCTGGACGAGCGCCTGCTGCTCAACCCAGTGATCGTGGTGGACGCAGCGCAACGCGGCGCCGTTGGCCGAGCCCTGGCCTCCGACCCGGCGAGCGCGACCTGGTGGTCCTCGCCCAGTATCGACAGCTACGTCGGCACTCCTCGCCCGGCCCATCGATTCCTGCCCCGACCGCTGCGTTCGGCCTCCGGAATTCTGATCTGCCGCAATCTCCGCAGCCCCAGCGGCCTGCCCCTCAACGACTCCGAGACCGGCGTGTTGGTGCAGTTTTGGACGCGGCGGGACGCCGAGTCGGTCTCCACCGGTGGCGGACGCCACGCCGCCGGAACACGGTTCGCCCCCGACAACAACGGCGTGCTGGCCTATGCCGAGCCCGCGCTGTGGCAGTCGGCTCAACAGGATGGGCACCGGCTGCCACCGACCCCGCCGCACCTGCTCTTGGTGCATGAGCCCGTCGATGTGGTCTACACCTGGGTGAACGGCAACGACCGCGCCTGGCAGCGACGCAAGGCTGCCGCCCTCGGCGATGACCTGTCGACCTACACCGACGACGCCGCCATTGATGCCCGCTTCGAGAGCCACGACGAGTTGCGCTATTCGCTGCGCTCGATCGAGATGTTCGCCAACTGGGTGAACCACATCTGGATCGTCACCGATCAGCAGGTCCCGGCCTGGCTGCGCCAAGACGATCGGCTCACCGTGGTCGACCACCGCGACATCTTCGCCGACCCTTCCGCGCTGCCGGTGTACAACTCCCACGCCATCGAGTCGCAGTTGCACCATATTCCGGGTCTGGCCGACCGCTACCTCTACTTCAACGACGACATGCTGCTCGGCGCGCCGACCGCCCCGGAAGCGTTCTTCCACGGCAATCAGTTGCACCGCTTCTTCCCCTCACCGGCCCTGATCGACACCAGTGAACACCTTGATGAAGACATCGCGGTGACGGCTGCGGCAAAGAACAACCGGGACTTCCTTCAGGCTCAGTTCAACCGCACCATCACCAACAAGCTGCGCCACACACCCCAGCCGCAATCCAAGCCGGTGCTCGACGAGTTCGAGGCCCGGTTCCCCGACCTGTTCGACCACGTGATGCGCTCGCGCCTACGCGAGGCCAGCAACTACTCGCTCCCGAGTTCCCTGAGCCAGTACTACGCCTTCGTGACCGGCCGCGCAGTTCCGTCCGATCTCGCCAGCGGCTATGTCGATTTGGCCTCAGCCCACGCCGAGTTCCTACTGCATCTGTGGCTTCAACGGCGCGACCGCACCGTCATGTGCATCAACGACTCCGGCACCCAAAATGTGCGCACCAGTCGATTCCTGCATCGCTTCTTCGACAACTACTACCCGTTGCCGAGCCGCTGGGAGGTTCCAGCCTCGGCATCGCCCACCAGTTCGTAGGTCGTCGGTACGGGATAGGTTCGGCGCAACCACGCGGTCAACCATCGCGATGACGCCTCGGTGTCTTGAGTATCGGTGTCATTAACGCAGATCACCGACGCATTCTTGTAGCGCTGCGGGGAGCTCATCCGGTCCCGAGCGGCCGAACTGCCGACGTCGAAGTAGGCGAAACCTAGTTCCGAGGCCACACCACGTCCGGTGAACAAAGCGGTATACAGACACAGCCAGGAACTGATCACGTAGTCATCGGCAGATCGGAACGGGTGAGACAAAGTCTGAGCGATCTCGTCGGCGTAGCGCTGCGAGATCTCAGTGGCCAGGCTGATCGACTGCGGCACCGGGACGTGGGCGAACAGCCGGGTCACCTGGCGTCCGTAGTCTCGCTCCAACAGCCGAGCCGAGTTGACCCGGGCCTGTTCCAGCGAGGTGAGCTTGTCCCCAGCGAGCAGCGGACGCCGAGAGCGCGACAAAGTGATCTTCAACTGCCCGGAGGGAGTGAAGAAGTCGTAGGCGCTCACCGCCCTACTGAACAGAACATCGTCGTTCATCAGCAGGTAGTGCTCCGACAGCCCCGGTATGTGATGCAGTTGGGTGCCCAGGACGTGGGAGTTGTAGGTGGGCAGATTGTTCAGGTCAGTAAAGATGTCGCGGTGATCCACCACGGTCACTCTGGTGCTGTCCGGATCAAGCCAGTCCGGACGCTGCTGATCGGTGACCAGGTACACCTTGCGGATCCAGGGCGCGTACATCTCCAAGGAGCGCAGGGACGCCTGCAACTCGCCCCGGTCCCGAAAGCGGATCGTGGCCTTCGCTTGGCCGTCGGAACGATCCTGGCCGAAGTGGTCGCGATAGGCGGCGTCGCGACGCGCTCGCCAAGCCGGATCGGAATCATCGACCCACAGATAGACCGCGTCGACGGGAAAGTCGATCTCGGAGGCATCGGCCTGACCCGCCGCTTCGGGTCGGGGCTGCACAGAACCGTCCCAACAGGTGAGCAAAGCTGTCCCAACCGGGCGAACGTCCGGGATTTCTTGAACCACAGCGCTGCGGTTGGCAGCGCGCAGCGTTCCGCGCTCGGTGCCCTGCCATGGCACGAGCTGACACTTGGCTTGGTTGGAATCGACCTGTCCACCGACCTGCGTGTACTGGAAGACCTCGATGGTAGAGTCCCCGACCGCCACTCCCGACGCGGCGTGCTCGATCAGAACGGGCGCTGAACCTTGCTCCCTGAGGTAGTACCCCGCTCCTGAGAACGCAGATACGATCGCATGGCGGGCCGCGGCCAGGTCCTCGGCACGCACCGACCACTGGGTTATTCGGGTTCCGCGCGGCTGAACCGACCAGTAGTCGATGTCGGCGGCGGCCAGGACGGCCTGGATCTTGCCCGACAACTCAGCGCTGAATCTCCACGGCTCGGCGGCAGCCACCTGATGCGCCACCACCATCGTGTGGCCGGTGACGACGATGGCGAGACCCGCACGGTTCCGGTAACCCCGCAAGGCCGCCGGCACCAGTCCGGCGCGACACTTGAGTCTTGCGATCCTCACTGTGACCGCGCCCCGCAAGCCCCGCACCCTGACCTCCCTGTCTGCACCCGTGGCAACACCTAGCCGCGCTGTACCTCGCCGCGCTGTCGGCACAGTGTATCGGCGCGCAGCGCGGAACGACCGATCAGGGGAGAGGTGCAGGAGTGTCTTTCACCGGCAGTTCGAAGCCCGCCGACAGCGGATACGTCCGCCGCAACCAGGTCGTGACCCAACTCTCCGCGTCGCTGTCTCCACCATCAGTGTCGTTGATGCAGAGGAATAGCGCCTCACCGAACTCCTCCCCACCGGTGAGTCGCTGCTGGCTGGCTGCAGTCTCGGAGTTGAAGTAGGCATAGGGAGTGGTGGCGAGAACAGCCCGCCCGGTGAAGAGGGCTCGGTATTGGTGGAGCCAGGCATTGGTCTCATAATCCTGCGGCGACCGGAACCGGTGCCGCATGGTCTGGTCAATCTCCTCAGGGTAGGCCTGCATCAACTCCTCGCCGATGGAACGGCGCTGCGGCAGCGGCGCATGAGCGAACAGGCGGGTCACCCGCTGGCCGTGGTCACGAAGAATGAGCCGCGCCGAGTTCGTCCGCGAACGCTCCAACGTCGTCAGCATCGCCTCGGGCAGTTGCGGCAGATGCGAACGGGACAGCACCACCTTCAGCGCCCCTTCCGGGGTAAAGAAGTCATAGGGGCTCACCGCCTTGTTGAACAACACATCGTCATTGAGGATCAGATAGTGCTCGGACAGGCCGGGGATGCGATGCAGCTGCGATCCGATCGCACGCGAGTTGAAGCAGGGCAGGGCGTCCACATCGGCAAAGAACTCACGGTGGTCGACCACCTTCACCCGCCCCGAGCCGGCGTCCAACCAGGCCGGACGTTGCTGATCGGTGACCAGGTAGATCTGTCGAATCCAGGGGGCATACATCTCCAAGGACCGCAGCGACGCCCTCAGTTCACCGCGATCACGGTAACGAGCCGGCGCCAAGGCGGCGGCCTCGACCGACTCACCGCGCTCCTGGGCGCGGTCAAGTGCTTGCTCGCGGCGCTGGCGCCAGAATGGGTCGGAGTCGTCGACCCACATGTAAACCGCGTCCACTGGGAAGCTGATCTCGGAGGCGTCCGGAGTGCTCAGCACCGCCGGACGTGGCTGGACCACACCGCTCCAGGTCGGGGAGTCGACGACGTTCACCGGGCGCTGATCGTCGATCTGGTGAACCACAGCGTCCTTGTTGGCGATAACCAGGTCGCCACGTTTGCCGCTGCGCCAACTCACCAGTTGGCAACTCTCGGCATCGGTGTGGGTCCTGCCCCGTTCATCGATGAGAAAACGACTCAGCCACAAGGTGTGATCGCTGCCCAGATCCGGCGTTCCGGCTTCCTCGATCAGACGCGGCACCACGCTTCGGCGGCTCGTCGTGAGGTAGTACCCCTCGCCGGCGAGTTCGGTTCGTAGCGCCTCGACGGCACAAGGCATGTCGTCGGCCGAGATCGCCCATTGGGTCACTCGGGTGTTCAGCGGCTGCACCGCCAGATGCTCGATCTGTTGGGCCGCCAGGACGGCCTGCACCCGGGCGGCCAACTCGTCGCAGGCTCGCCAGGGTTCGACGGCGACCACGACACGGGCGATGACCCTCGCCCGTTCGGTGGCGGTGGCGCCCCACTGCGGTGAGGCCAGGTAGCTGCGAGCTCCTCGGCTCAACGGTGCCGGCCCGGACCGAATCCGCCCCAGCACGCGACGCATGAATCGACCGACTTTGGTCACGAATCACCGCCCTCGAATCAGGTTTCGGCTCATGCTATAGCGACCGCACACCGATACGGACTATTGCGCGCTCCACTCGAGCATCGCCTGAATCGCCCGCCCGGCTGCCTGGCCGTCTCCGTAGGGAGTGGCATCGGTAGCCGAAGGCTGCGGGCGCAAGACCGCCGCCGAAAGCTCGCGGGGGTCTTCGACCAGGACGTTCCAGCCCAGGTTCACCGTCTCGGGCCACTCGGTCTCGGTGCGGATCGTGGTGCAGGGCACCCGAAGCAGGAATGCTTCCTTCTGCAGGCCACCGGAGTCGGTGATCACCCCCGCACTGTCGAGGACGGCAGCGATGAGTTCGGGGTAGCCGATGGGGTCGTGGGGAATCAGCGAACCCTGCTGAAGCCGAATTCCTTGCTGCTCGGCCTTGGCCCGCAGCCGAGGATGGGCCAACACCACGACCGGCTTGTCGACTCCGGCCAGGGCGTTCATCACCGCAGCCAGACGCTCGGGGTCGTCGGTGTTCTCGGCGCGGTGAATGGTGGCGACGTAGAACGAGCCTGGGGCCAGGCCCAGTTCCTGTGCCAAGGCGGAGGGACCATCACCCAGGCCACGCCGGGTCTGGAAAAGCACATCGGTCATCACATCGCCGACCAACACCGAACGCTGTGCCAGGCCCTCGGTGGCCAGGTGCATCATCGCCACTTCAGTGGGGGCCAGCAACAGGTCGGCGGCATGGTCGGTCAGCACCCGATTGTGTTCCTCGGGCATGCGGCGATTGAAGCTGCGCAGGCCCGCTTCCAAGTGGGCGATGGGCAGACCAATCTTCACGGCGCTGACCGCCGCGGCCAGGGTGGAGTTGGTGTCGCCGTAGACCAGAACCCAGTCGGGGGCCAACTCGGCGAACACGCCGTCCAGGGCCGACAGTATGGCGCCGGTCTGCACGCCATGGCTTCCGCTGCCCACCCCCAGATGCACATCCGGGGCGGGAATTCCGAGCTCATCGAAGAAGATGTCGGACAGCAGCGGGTCATAGTGCTGGCCGGTATGAACGACCAGGTGTTCCACCCCAGCGGCGGTGGCCGCGGATGCCATGGGAGCAAGTTTGACGAACTGAGGGCGAGCGCCCACGACCGAGATAAGTCTCACGGACACACACCTTCGCACAACGGCGACGGCGACGCGACTTCTGAGGGGCCTGCACCCCACGGCTGAGAGTACGGCGCTCTGCTAGGGTTGCTGCGGTCCTGCGTCGCGCAGTTCCCTATTCGAATGGAACGCGAGACTGACCCACAAGCTTGTGAAGGGACATCTTCTTTCGTGGAGAATGACAGCTACCTAACCGCAGTCGAACTGGTTTCCAAAATCCAAGCGGAGATCCGATCTTCGGGGGCACCAGTCATGGCGCAGTTGGTCGCCAATGGCGTCCGCGGCGACTCGCGAGTCATCAAATCGGCCCGGGCCGCTATGGATCTCGGCTTTGCGACGATCTTGCTCGGCATAACCGTGGAGGACACCCCCGAATCGCTAGTGATCGACGGAGTCCCGGTGATCCTGGTTCCACTGCGGGCCAAGGCCAGCGTGCGAGACATGGCCAAACAGTGGGGACGGCGCACCACCGCCACGAAGGCGCTGCGCATCAGCCGCAGGGCGCGCAATCAGGTCGTGGGCCGTAAAGGTCCCTCCGCGCGCCAAAGCGAGCCCGCAATGCCACCGTGGAGCAAATCCCGGCAGAAGACTCTGCACATCAATGTGGCCTTCGTCGAGGTCCTTGAGGCATTGCAGCCGTCGATCATTCATGTTCACGACACAGCCCCACTGCCAAGCGCCATTGCCTATTCTTCACGACGCAGGCTCAGCGGAAAGCACACCCGGGTCATCTACGACTCGCACGAATGCAATCCGAAACTGGCGAAGTCTTATCCGGACGTTTCCACTTTCACCGCCGCTTTGGAGATCGAGAAGCGCTACATCCGCGACGCCGACCAGGTGATCACGGTCAGCGACGAGATCGCCGACCTGCTGCACCACACCTACCGCCTGCAGAATCGTCCTCGGGTGGTCACCAATGCCCCCACCGAAGTCATCTCCAGCAGCGACGTCAACCTGCGCCGCACGGTCGGCCTGGCCGACGATGTGCCGCTGGCGGTGTATTCGGGGTGGATCGACAAGGAACGCGGCCTGGACACCATGATCCGCGCTCTGGCCGATGTGCCCCGCCTGCACCTGGCCATCGTGTGCAATCCCGCCAAGCCGGCCGTCGCTCGCGTGGTGCGCCTGGCCCGGCTCGCCGGAGTGGCCGACCGCGTCCACCTGGCGCCGTATGTCCTGCCCAGCGAGGTCACCAAGTACCTCTCCTCGGCAGATATCGGACTGATTCCCCGCAAAGCCGGGGGGCACCTGGACCTCTCGCTACCGACGAAGTACCGCGAATACCTGCACGCCCATCTGCCGCTGATCGTCAGCACGAACAAGGCCATGGCCGACGCTGTGGAGAGCACCGGTGTGGGCGAGGTCTTTGCCGCGTCCCGCCCCGCTGAGCTGGTGACCGCACTCACTCGGGTCATGGAGGATCCACAGCGCTACCGGGCGGCTATCACCCCCGAACTCCTGCACATCCATAGCTGGGAAGCGCAGACCGAGATTCTGGGCGAGATCTACCTCGCGATTGCCCCCAAGGCACCGCGGAGCGGGGAGGCCACCCCCGACGTCGTCACTTCGTTGCGCAGCCTCAGTGGGGATCGATTCCACGAGGAATCCGAATCGCTGACCACTTTCGGTGACTGGAGCCTCGCCGGCCATGCGCTGGCCATCGGTCGCGCGAACAGCGCAGGCCAGGGTTACCAGTGGGCCGAGGCGACCAAGCGCGAGTTCGGAATTCTCGCCGCCAGCTACGGACCCCGCCGCCTGACCAGCCACAAACCGCACCGGGTCGCTCCGAAGGACCCCACCAACCTCGACTTGGCGGCCGCCGATCTCGCCTGGATGATCGACAATCACACCCACGTCCTGATCGACGGGTACCGCGAGTTGTTCGGAACCCTGTTCCATGAGAACCTTCCCGAGGAGATCAGCTTCCTGCGCGGCCACGGGGTACGGATCGCCCTAGCGGCCCACGGCTCCGAGGTTCGCGACCCTGACGCCCACGTCGAGTGGTTCCCAGAGTCGTTCTTCAACTACGTCGATCGCGACTGGCGCGAATTGCTGGGCTCGATCGCGGCAAAGAATCGCCGTATCGCCGCCGAGTTCGACGGGCCATTGTTCGTGTCCACACCAGATTTGCGCAGTGACATTCCCAACGCCACCTGGCTCCCGGTCACCATCGACTACAAGGATTGGGCTGCTGTGCCCACCGCGGAACCGCGGAAGGTACCCCGGGTTCTGCACCGCCCCAGCCACCTTCGCCCGGTGAAGGGGACCGAGACGATCGTCCCGGTTCTGCAGCGGCTCCATGATCGCGGCGTCATCGAATACCTTCCCGACCACGGCCTGATCGCCGCCGGCGAGATGCGCGACCAGGTGGCTGGCTGCGACATCGTCGTCGACCAGATCCGAACCGGGAGCTATGGCGTCGCCGCCGTCGAGGCGATGGCAGCCGGTCGAGTCGTGGTCGGCAATCTCCACCCCGAGGTACGCAGCTTCGTTGATGGCGACATTCCCATCGTCGATGCACCCCCGCAAGACCTTGAGGCCGTGATCGTCAGCCTCGCGGAGGACCCGCAGCGATGCCAGAACATCAGCGAAGCCGGCCGCCAGTACGCGGCGAAATGGCATTCCGGTAGCGCGGCGGCGCAAGCCCTGAAGGACTTCCTGCGTAGCTGATCCGGCTTCGCTTCAGCCCGCGTCCAGACTCGCATGTGCCTGGTGGACCGTCTATGATCCAGCTTGTTCACTAGGCGCCCCGAGATCGAGAAATGCCCTCGCGGCGACATCTTCATGGGAGGCGCTCCACCATGGTCCGAGGGCAGGATCCGCAGGTGGTGAAGGTCCTCAACCAGGCCCGGATCGCCGCACGGAAGTCGGACAACCCGGTCTTCGTCCATCTCGTCAACAACGGTGTGGTCGGCGACTCGCGCGTCATCAAGGCAGCCGAGGTCTCCCGCTCACTCGGCTTCCCGACCGTCATCTTGGGGATCACCCGAGACGACCAGCCGCAAGGACTGTCCGTGGAGGGTTCGGTCGCCGTCCTAGTGCCCTTCTTCCCCAAACAACGCCTCGGCGTCTCCATTCAGAAGTGGCGCCGCCGGATCATTCCGATCATGGCACTACGAGTGCTCAAACGCGCCCGAAATGCCGTGCGTCATCGCCCCGGCCCACCTTGGCGCCAGCGGGAGCGAAGCCGCCCCGAATGGTCCAAGGACCGCAACCACAATCTGCGCATGAGCGTGTCCTTCGCCGAGGCCTTGGAGGCTTTGGCGCCGACGATCATTCATGTCCACGATGCACAGCCTTTGCCCGCAGCCGTGGCCTACGCCTCGGCCAGCCGCCTGCGCGGCCGTCCGGTGCGAGTGGTCTACGACGCCCACGAGTGCATCCCCGTGCAGGCCAAGGTGTTTGCCGATCTGCCCTTCCATCGCACCCGGGCGGTGATCGAGCGCACCTACATTCGCGACGTCGATCAGGTCCTCACCGTCAGTGACCAGATCGCCGATTTGCTCCAGCGAACCTACAAGCTGCCGGTCCGTCCCGGGGTGGTGACGAATGCCCCGGTTGCCCAACGCGCGACCGACGCTCCGGTGCTCCGCGAACGGATCGGACTTGCCGCCGAAGTGCCGCTGGCCGTGTATTCGGGCTGGGTGGCGGATATCCGCGGGGTGGACGATGCGGTCGCAGCGCTGGCCCACCTCCCCGAGTTGCATCTCGCTGTGGTCACCGACACGACGAAGCGAAATGCCGCGACGCTCACTCGGCTGGCACGCCGATTCGGGGTCTTGGACCGGGTGCATTTCACCGACTATGTCTTGCCGAGCCAGGTGACGGCCTACCTGGCTTCGGCCGATATCGGGCTGATCCCGCTCAAGAAGGGTCGTCACTTCGACCTGTCCTTGCCCACCAAGTACCGCGAATACCTGCACGCCGGGCTGCCCTTGGTGGTGAGCTCGAATGAGGCGATGGCCACCGAGACCCAGCGCACCGGCGTGGGTGAGGTGTTCGATTCTGGTTCCGTTCCCGAACTGGTCGAGGCCCTCACCAAGGTCCTCGCCGATCCGCAGCGCTATCGGGACGCGATCACCCCCGAGGTCCTGGAGCAGAACAGCTGGGAAGCCCAGACCGCCGTCCTCAAAGAGCACTACCTGGCCCTCAGCCCGACCCCGCCGCGCCGTGATGACAGTTCAGCCCTCACCCAAACCCTGCGCGATCAACTTCAGGACCACTTCACCGAGGACGGCCAGGCCGCCCGATCCGAAGCCGCTCCGGACATCCCAGGGATCTCCCTGCTCATCGGGCGGGCCAACTATGCCGGCCAGGCCTACCACTGGAGTGAAGCCGCCGGCGCCGCCTTCGGAATCGCCTCGAGCAGCCTTGGCTCTGAATCCTCGATCTGCCATGCTCCGCATCGCCTGACCCTCACGGATCACCGCGATCTGGCCCGGGCCTGCGAGGAACTGCAGTGGGTCGTCAATAACCACACCCACGTATTGATCGATGCCTTCCTACGACTCTTCGGCGACTTGCTCGGCGACGATGTGGGCAACGAGATCGCGGTGCTTCGACACCATGGCCTTCGCCTGGGTCTGATCGCCCACGGCAGCGAGATCCGAGATCCCGCCGCTCACCAGCAATGGCTGCCAGAGTCCTACTTCGGCGTGGCCCCCCGCGACTGGGTGGCGAAGATGACCACCTTCACTGCCCGCAACAAGCAGTCCGCCGACCGCTTCGACGGGCCGCTGTTCGTGTCCACCCCAGATCTGCTCAACGATCTACCGCAGGCCACCTGGCTACCGCTGGTGATCGACTACGAACAATGGGGGTCACTGCCCGAATCGGAGCAGCGCCCGGTTCCTCGCGTCCTGCATCGACCCAGCCGTACGGTGCCTCCCATCAAAGGCTCCGAGGTCATCGTTCCGGTGCTCGAGCGTCTCCATGAGCGCGGAATCATCGACTACATCAGCGATCCGGGAACCGTCGCCGCTGCCGATATGCCCGCCCTCCTCGCGCAATGCGACATTGTGGTCGATCAGATCAGGACCGGTTCCTATGGGGTCGCCGCCGCCGAAGGCATGGCCGCCGGACGGGTCGTGGTCGGCAACGTCCACCCGCAGGTGCGCGAGTTCGTCGGTGACGAGATTCCTATCGTGGACGGCTCCCCTGAGAATTTCGAGGCGGCGATCATCGCCCTAGCCGAGGACCCCGAACGGCGAGCTCGCCTGAGCGAACTCGGGCGGCGCTATGCCCAGAAGTGGCATTCCGGGGCCGCAGCAGCCGAGGCGCTGAGCAGCTTCCTGCGCGGTTGATGTCGGGCACCGCCACTCCTGCGCGCCATGACAGCCATCCTCGGCACGGGCGCTAAAGGCACACAGCCGATGCCGATATCCTTGGCACGTTTGGTCAACGATGGTGTTTGTGAAGGAAGGTAGCCACATGCGAGTTTCGGTCGTCGGTCTAGGAAAGATCGGGCTTCCTCTGGCCGTGCAATACGCGGCGAGCGGTCACCAGGTCACCGGCATCGACGTCAATGCCGATGTCGTGGCCACCGTGAACGCCGGCGCGGAGCCGTTCCCCGGTGAGTTCCAGCTCGCCGAGAAGCTTGCCGCGGCGGTTGCCCAAGGACACATCACCGCCACCACTGACTACGCCGAGGCGATCCCCGACAGCGATGTCGTCGTCGTGGTGGTGCCCCTGCTGGTCGATGCCGACTACGTGCCCGATTTCAAGTACCTGGACGCCGCGACCCGCTCCCTGGCCCAGCACCTCACCGCGGGCACGCTGGTCAGCTACGAGACCACCTTGCCGATCGGAACCACGCGCACGCGCTGGCGTCCGATGATCGAAGAGGGCTCCGGGCTGAGCGAGGGCACCGACTTCCACCTGGTCTTCTCCCCGGAGCGGGTGCTCACCGGGCGGGTCTTCCAAGACCTGCGCCGCTACCCCAAGCTCATCGGCGGGCTGAGCGAGGCTGGTGCAGCCCGGGCTCGCGAGTTCTACGAGGCGGTGCTGCAGTTCGATCCCCGCGATGACCTACCTCGGCCCAACGGTGTGTGGGATCTGGGCAGCGCCGAAGCCTCGGAGTTCGCGAAGCTGGCCGAGACCACCTACCGCGATGTGAATATCGGTCTGGCCAACGAGTTCGCCAAGGCCGCCGACCGGTTCAATGTCGACATCTACGCGGTGATCGACGCCTGCAACTCCCAGCCCTACAGTCACATCCACCGGCCCGGCATCGCCGTGGGCGGGCACTGCATCCCGGTCTACCCGCGGCTGTACCTGCACAACGACCCGGAGGCCACCGTGGTTCAGGCCGCTCGTCTGGCCAATGAGACCATGCCCGGCTATGCCTGCGACCTGGTTCAGGCCGGCCTGGAGGGATCGCTGGCCGGCCGTACTGTGGTCGTGCTCGGCGCTGCCTACCGCGGTGAGGTGAAGGAGACCGCGGTCTCCGGCGTCTTCCCCGTGGTCCGCGACCTCACCGCCCGCGGAGCCACCGCCTATGTCCACGACCCGCTGTTCTCTGATGCGGAATTGCTCCGGCTCGGCCTGACCCCCTACCCGGCCGGCACCGCGGTGGATGCTGCGATCCTGCAGGCCGACCACGCCATCTACAACGAGTGGGGCCCCGCAGAGCTGCCCGGCATCAAGGTCCTGATGGACGGCCGCAATGTGACCGATCCGGCGAACTGGCCGGGAGTGACCCGACTGGTGATCGGCAACTAGTTCCTCAACGACAGACGGCGGCGAACCCTGGTGGGGTTCGCCGCCGTCGTCGTTGGAGTCAGAGTTGAATGGTCTGCGAGGTGCGCGCTGATTCCAGGGCGGCCTCGGCCACCATCAGCGTCTTCACGCCGTCTTCGAGACTGACCGCATCGTTTCGGATGCCAAGCACCGCATCGCGGAAGGCTTCGTTCTCCGCCTTCAACGGCTCGAAGCTCTTGATCGCGTAGCGGGTCATGTCGCCCTCGGTGACACCCCGGAACTGACGCAACGTTTCCCAATCGCTGTCCATCGAGCCGTTGGCCCAGAAGGTCAAGGAAACCTCAGCGGTGTCGGCGACCAGAGCACCGGCAACACCGGTGACGATGGTGCGACGCACCTTGCGCGGGCTCAGCCAGTCGACCAGATGGTTGACCAGCACCTTGTTTTCCAGCATCGCGGTGATGCTGACCATGTCCTCATGCTCACGACCGGCCCGGTAGGCGGTGTGGGCGGCGACGGTGGTGTAGTCGCTACCAGCGATCCACTGAGCGGTATTGATGTCGTGGGTGGCCAGATCCTTCACCACACCGACATCGGCGATGCGGTTCGGGAAGGGGTTGTGCCGATCAGTGGAGACTTGGTAGATCTCGCCCAAGGCGCCGGCTTGGATGCGCTTGCGCATCTCGGCCACCGCCGGGTTGAAACGCTCGACATGTCCCACGCAGGCGAAGACACCGGCACTGCTGAACGCGGCCTGCACCTTCTTGGCGGCCTCGACCGAGGCAGCCACCGGCTTCTCGATCATGGTGGCCACACCAGCGCCGGCCAGCGCCACTGCGACTTCCTCGTGGTAGGCGGTGGGAACGGCAACCACGGCCATGTCGATCTTCGCCGCGATCAGATCCTCCACATTGCGCCCGACCTCGAACCCCGGGGCGGCGCCGAACCGGTCGCCTCCCGGATCGGCGACGGCCACCAAGTCGACGCCATCGAGTTCACGAAGCACCCGGGCGTGGTGGCGCCCCATGGCGCCAATGCCGATTACGCCAGCTCGCAGATTCGCCATGGCTCAGGCCCCCGCTTTCGCGACGGCGTTGACCGCTTCGACGATGCGGGTCAGATCGGCCTCAGTGAGGGAGGGGTGCACCGGCAGCGAGATCACTTCAGCCGCGGCGGCTTCGGTGGCAGGCAGGTCAAGCCCCGGCGCGAAGTGTTTCAGCGACGGCAGCCGGTGGTTGGGGATCGGGTAATACACCCCGGAGCCCACGGCGTACTCGTCATGCAGCGCGGTGACGAAACCGTCACGGTCTCCGCCGACGCGGATCGTGTACTGGTGGTAGACGTGGGTCGCACCGGAGCGCACCTTGGGAGTCACCACACCGGAGAGGTTGGCGTCGAGGAAGGCGGCATTGGCCTGACGGCTCGCCGTCCAGTCCGGCAGATGGCCCAACTGGACGCGCCCGATGGCGGCGTGCACGTCGGTCATGCGCAGGTTGAACCCGATGACCTCGTTCTCGTAGCGCTTCTCCATGCCTTGGTTGCGGTACAGCCGCACCTTGCGGGCCAGCTCCGGTGAGCTGGTGGACACCATGCCCCCCTCGCCGGAGGTCATGTTCTTGGTCGGGTAGAGCGAGAAGCCGCCGAAGACCCCGAAGCTGCCCACCGGCTTGCCGTCGATGGCCGCACCATGGGCCTGCGCCGCATCTTCGAACAGCACCAGGCCGAACTCCTCGGCCAGAGCGCCCAGAGCGCCCATATCGGCAGGATGGCCATACAGGTGCACCGGCATGATCGCCTTGGTGCGCTCGGTGATGGCGGCCCGGACCGAGGCCGGATCCAGGCAGAAGTAGTCGGGTTCGATGTCGGCGAAGACCGGTGTGGCGCCGGTGAGCGCCACCGAGTTCGCGGTCGCCGCAAATGTGAAGCTGGGCACGATGACTTCATCCCCAGGGCCGATGCCTGCCGCCAACAGACCGACATGCAAAGCGGCCGTCCCGGACGAGACGGCCACACACTCGGTGCCTGCCACCAGTTGGGCGCTGAACTCTTCTTCGAACTTGGCGACCTCGGGGCCTTGCGCGATCATGCCGCTGGCCAGCACTCGGTCAACCGCGGCGCGTTCTAGCTCTCCGACCAACGGTTTCGCGGCCGGAATCATTGCTGCACTCACTGTTCCACTTTCTCCAGTTTGTCTGAATCAGTCTGTCGATAGCGCTCGCCGGTGGCCGGGCAGACCCAGAAGCCATCCTCTTCACGCAGGGGGTGCCCCGCTGTGCCGACCCAGCCGAGTCGACGCGCCGGAACTCCGGCGACCAGGGCGTAATCAGGAACGTCTTTCACGACCACCGAACCGGCCGCAACCAGCGCCCAAGCCCCGATCGTCACCGGAGCCACGCACGTGGACCGCGCACCGATCGACGCACCGGTCTTGATGGTGACTCCGACCGGTTCCCAGTCGTGGGCACTCTTCAAGGTGCCATCGGAGTTGATTGCACGCGGGTAGGTGTCATTGGTCAAAACGACGGCCGGTCCGATGAAGACGCCATCGGCCAACACGGCCGGTTCATAGACCAGCGCATAGTTCTGAACCTTGCAGTTATCGCCCATCTGAACTCCGGTGCCGATATAGGCGCCTCGTCCAATGATGCAGTTGGTCCCCATGACCACGTCTTCGCGAACCTGAGCCAGATGCCAGACCTTGCTGCCGTCGCCGATAGTCGCGCGGCTGTCAACATCTGCTCCGGGTGCCACATCGAAGCTCAAGGACCCACCTCCGTCGTCGAAGTCGGGCTCTCGACGTCGGCCCGGCAATGGCGCGAACAGCCTATCAGCGCAGATGGCAAGGCCAAGCAATGCCTCATGCGCGCCTATCCGGCGATCCCGGTAAGAAATTCGGCTGCCGCTGCGACGTCACCCAATTCGGTGCAGGCTGCGACCTCTGCGCGGCTGAGCAGGCTGCCCGGCTCGACCACAGCCCAGATCTTGCTACCCGATCCGAGGTAGTCGGCGTATTTCGACGGACGGTAGGGATTGAAGCCGAACAGATGAATGGCCTTGGCATCGGTGACCAGGAGCCAATCCAATCGCGTCGCCAAATTGAGAAACTCGAAATAGGGCACATAGCGGTTGACCCGCACACAATCGTCCAGCTCGGCCTCGGCGACGATCTGGCTGGTCTCCTCGGGCCGGTTGGTGAAGATGTGCAACATCACCTTTGAACGCACCTGCGGCGACACCTGCCGCAAGGCCTGGAAGACGTCACCGGCACCTCGGCTGGCGTAGAAGATCCCGAAATAGCCCAGATGGATCCGACCGGGTTCCAGTTCGTAGTCCGAACTGGCCAACGAGTAATAGGGCCGCGGCAGAGTCGGATGATGCTGTACCCGCGAAACCTCGTCCAGCCGCTGCCCCAGGGCCGGTCCGGCCACGCAGCTTCGCTGCAGATCGCGCTGCAGTTCGTTGGTGAAGACCACCTCGTCGGCCAGGGCGTAGGTGATCGATTCGACCCATTCCCAGTAGTTGGTGTCAGGCACCTCCACCCCGCGCGCTCGGGCGGCGGCGGTGATGGTTCGCGCCCAGTCGGTGCGCTGCATCGGACGAAACTTGCGTTCGCCGTCGATGCCGATCAACAGCGGATCGGAGAACTCCGCGATCCAGTGGGTTTCCGGGTGGCTCACCTTGTAGGCGGCCGCGAAGATGTGCGCCGGCGGCCACATCGCGCGGCTGTAGAGCTCGGGATAGACCCCCCAGCTTCGGTGCCGGGGTTCCAGCGCGGCCAGACCGCGGTTGATGAAGCTCTCGATCACCGGCATCTTCACGTCGATGTAGCGCTGTTCGATGACATGGCGCTCGCCCAGTTGCCCCTTGATCAGCGCCAGCGCGCGCGGGTCGTGGTCCCGAAAGCCGGTTCCCGACTTCACGACTAGGTCATAGGGTTCATCGAGCAGCAGCATCCGCTTGGCGACGACCAGCCCTGAGGTGTCCAAGGTGGGCGGGAAGGCGTAGGAGACCACCAGCTTGTCCGCCGCAGCGTGATTGAGGACGGCGCGTTCGCCGTCGCTGAGGCCGAGGTCTTCGATCCGAGCGGTCACCGCACGCCATTGCTCAGCCTGCCCGCGCGCGGCCGCCCCCAGGTGCGCAATCAGGGCCCGCCGCACTCGCGCCAGCGTCGACTGCCCCAGGCCCGGACGACGCAGCGTGTCGATGGCGGCGATGGCGGCCAGTCTGGTCTCAATCAGCGCCGCTGAGTCCAGGTCGTCGACAGGAGTCGTCCGGCGATACACCGGCAGCCGATCGATCGGGGGCACGACGAGGGCCAGCGGGTTGGCCGCACAGAGGTCGATCCCATAGAGCAGCGAGGCCACCCAGAAAGCACCCTCGGGATAGGTCGCGGTTCGCGCGACCTCGGCCGGCATCAGGCAGCCGAACCCGATCATCGCCGCTGCGGGGAACTCGGCAAAGGAGCATGCTGTGCCGCTTCGAGCCAGAAGCTGCTGGCTGAGCTCGCCGGTGAAGGAGACCGTCGCCGCGCCCGGCTCATAGGCCCCGATCGCCGGCAGGACGATCCGGCGCGGCCCGGCCTGGGCCAACAAGGCCTCCAGGTAGTCCGAGGAGACGGTGTCATCGGGATCGATCCGCACCACGAACTCGCCCTGGGCTGCCCACAGCGCAAGATTGTGAGCCTCAGCCAGGCTCGCGCCAGGCACCCGCACGACTCGGCAGGACCGCACGTCGGCGGCGTGGCCAAGGCTCTCGAGCGGCTGCGGATCACCGACGATGAGCACTTCGAAGCCGCCCGGATCCAGGCTCTGCTCGCCCATGGCCGCCAACAGTCGATCCAGGTGGTGGTTTGCGCTGAGCGCCACCACGATCACGGTCAATTCCACAGACATCGTGGACCCATTTCTGCGTCGACCAGGAGGCTCGACGGAAGATGTCGGCGGGGCACGATCGGTAGTATACGGTTCCCCTATGAGCAGCACGGGACGGGCTCCGCAGCCGCCGGACGCACCCGCCGACAGCCATGATTCGACCGTCGTCTTGGTCACCGGGGCACGCCTGCCCAGCAGGGTCGCCGGATCGGTCGCGAGGAGGTATCCCTCCGCCCAGGTGATGCCGATCTCGGAGTTCACCGGGCTCCAGCCGGACGCCGGCAGCACCGTCATCTTCATCGGCGAGGATCTCCAGGACGCCTGGGAGGTGGCGACCGCGTCCGATGCCTCCGGGCCCGAACAGGTGCAGTTGGCCTTCCTGACGGCTTCCGCCGCCGGTCTTGATGCCCTCACCGGCTACCACCTGGAGTCCGTCCAGCCCTCTGCGGACTGCCTGATCATCGACCTTCGCCGCACCGAGGCGTCCGGCGATGCCGCTAGCTGGGTGGCCAAACTCGTCGGGGTCGACACACCGCCGGTTGCCGCCAAACCAGCATCCGCCAGCCCGAAGGGGTCCCGCGCCTCCGCTGGACGGACCGGGGCCCTGGGCGGACTGCTGCGCCGCTACTGGGCTGGGGTTCTCCTGGTCGCGGCGGTCGCGATCCTGTGCGGCGTCGTCGCTAGTTTCGCCTTCGCCTCGGCGTGGGTCGGGCTGTTCCTCGCCGGATTCGCCGTGATTGCCCTGACTCAGGTGGGTCTGGCTGTGCTCACCTACCGCACCTCCTCAGCGGCACGAAAGACCGCCCAAGCTGTCGCGAAAGCCCAGCAGGAGGTGGCTGACCAGGTGCGGCTGATCACCGCGAGTTCCGCCGAGACGGCCCTTGTGCTTCGCGAGCAGACCCGCGGCCAGACACCGTCCGTCTGAGCCGGAACGTCGTCGCTGCAAATATCCCCGCTGCAAACATCACCGCTGCAAAGGTCACCGTAGCGTGCGGGCGGCCAATCCTGGGTCGTCGGTGAAGAAGCCGTCCAGCCCCCGATCGGCGGCGGCCCGCATCTTCTTCGGCGAGTTCACCACCCAGGCGCGCACCTTAAGGTGGCGCCGGTGGGCTCGATTCACCCACCCCGCTCCGCGCACCAGGCGGCGATCCGGATGAATGGCGGTGGCACCGAGCGAGGCAGCCGTCCGCAAGGGACGAGCCAGCGGTCGGCTATAGATCAATCCGACCTCGGCCAACGGAGACAAGGTGGCCAAACGCTGCACACTAGCGTGGCTGAAGGAGGAGAAGACCACCTTGTCAGTCAGCCCCGCAGCAGCAACCGCGTCCAGCACGATCTGCTCAAGGTTCGGGTAGTCGATCACAGAGTTCTTCAGCTCGATATTGGCCATCACCCCAGACTGGGCGACCAACTCCAACACCTCGGCCAATGCAGGCACCCTGGCCCCCGCGAAACCCTCACGTCCGCCGGAAGCGTCCAGCGCCATGATCTGGGCGAGCGTGCGATCCTTCACCCAGCCGGTGCCGTCGGTGGTTCGCCCCAGCGTCTCGTCGTGGATCACCACCGGTTGTAGGTCCGAGGTGAGCTGCACATCGAACTCGAGGCCGTCCGCGCCCTCGTCAATAGCCCGCCGAAAGGCCGCCATCGTGTTTTCCGGCGCCTGTGCGCTCGCACCTCGATGGGCCCAGATCTCGACCACTTTTCGCTCCCCTTGTCGGCAACCAGAGCCGATCCTAGAGGTGTTCGCCCCCCAGAGCCCGTCGAGAGCGATTAGCCTCGATTCATGACACCGCGTCCCCCCAGCCCCATCGATGTGATCGCCGAGCACTTCAGCGCCGACCTCGCCGAGCTCAATCCGCTCGAGGCCACCTTCGCCGGTTTGCCGGGGCACGACCACCAGTTGGGCGACTATTCACCCGATGGACTAGCACAGCTCGCCGCCCTGCATCGCCAGACCCTGCAGGACTTGGCCGCAGTAAGTCCGGTCGACGAGATCGACGTCGTGACGTTGGCCGCGATGCGGGATCGGCTTGGCATTGCCGTGGAACTGTACGAAGCCGACTCCTGGCATGCCGATCTCAACGTGATTGCCTCTCCGGTGCAGACCCTGCGCGAGGTATTCGATGTGATGCCGACCGCCAGCACCGAAGACTGGGCCAACATCGCCAGCCGACTGCGACTGATCCCGCAATCCTTGGCGGGCTATCGAGCCTCCCTGGGCGCCGCTGCCAAGCGCGGTCGGGTCTCCGCCCGCCGACAGGTCGAAGAGTGCATCGCCCAGGCCCTCGATCTGGCCGATCCCCGGTCCTCCTTCTTCACCGGACTTGCCGCCCAGGGCGCCGACACCGAGGGGGTGGGTGAGGGCCTGAGCCGCGATCTGGCCATCGCCGCCGGTCAGGCGTCCGCCGCGTACAACGAGTTGGCCGACTTCCTGAGCAGCGAACTGCTCGCGTCCGCCCCCGAGGAGGACGCCGTCGGTCCAGCCGCCTACCAGCTTGCCTCCCGGAACTTCGTTGGTGCCGATCTCGACCTTGAGGAGGCCTACACCTGGGGGCTTTCGGAGCTGGCCCGCCTCACTCAGGAGCGGCAGGTCGTCATCGAACAACTCGCTGGAGACGATGCGACCATCGATGATGCGATCGAGGCTCTGGCCCGCGATCCCCGGCAGAACCTGGACGGAGTCGACGCGCTCCAGCAATGGATGCAGGAGACGTCGGATGCGGCGTTGGATGCCCTGGACGGAACGCACTTCGACATTCCTGCTCCGCTGCGAACCCTCGAGTGCCGCATTGCACCGACCGATTCCGGCGCCATCTATTACACCGGCCCCAGTGAGGATTTCTCCCGCCCCGGACGCATGTGGTGGGCGGTTCCGGCCGGCGTCACCACCTTTTCTCCCTGGCGGGAGAAGACCACCGTCTACCACGAGGGCGTCCCCGGCCATCACCTGCAGATCGGCCAATCGGTCCACAACGCCGATCAGTTGAACACCTGGCGCCGGCTGCTCAGTTGGAGTTCGGGGCATGGTGAGGGCTGGGCGCTGTACGCCGAGACTCTCATGACCGAGTTCGGCTTCATGGACGCACCAGCAGATCGACTGGGCTACCTCGACTCGCAACTCCTGCGCGCCGCCCGCGTCGTGGTGGATATCGGCGTGCACCTACGCATGCGGGCCCCCCGGGAGTGGGGCGGCGACATCTGGAACGCCAACTCCGCCTGGCGCCTACTGCGGGCCACGGTAACGATGGACGATGCGTCCCTGCGCTTTGAGCTCAACCGCTATCTCGGGTGGCCCGGACAGGCGCCGTCCTACCTGCTCGGGCAGCGACTGTGGCAGCAGGCCCGCGCCGATGCTCAAGCCCATGACGGCAGCGAGTTCTCCCTGAAGACGTGGCACAATCGCGCATTACGGCTGGGCTCGGTCCCCCTGGGGATCCTGGGCACGGCGCTGCGAGGCACGGTCTACCCGTAGAGTTTTCTCGTTATCTTCCCGCCAGAAGTTGTAAACAGGTTTACTGATACATATGACCACCGCATTGGCCGTCACCTTGCACGAATTGGTGCACGAGATGGATTCCTTGGCCGACACTGTGCTTCAGCAGCGTCTCGGCATCACTGTGGGGCTGTTCGCCTTTCTCACTCCGTTGGCCCAAGGCACGCTGGACCTCACTCAGCTCGCCAAGGCTTTGAACCTCACCCGCGCTGCCACGAGCAAACGGGTGCCGTCGCTGGAAAAGGCCGGTTGGGTCACCACGTCGTCGGATCCCAGCCACAAGCGCCGGGTGTTGGTTGGCCTCACTCCGCGGGCGGCAGCAACAGTCGCCGAAGGGACGGCGATGCTCAGCGCTGCCTTCGATCTGCTGGCCACCACTACCCCGAATGTCGACGGCGAGGCCCTCAACGCCGATCTTCAGGCGATTCTTGCCACGCTGCGTGCAGTCAACCTGAGCGACTACGGCTTTAGTGAGTGAGCCTTCTCGCGTTCAGGCCTGCGCCGTGCGCCACCCACTGACCTTCAGCGACCGCGACCCTTGCCGGGATTGGAGTCCACGGCGACTTTGCCGGCAATAGCGCCGATCACGACCCGGACGGCGGCGGCGCAACCACACCCAACGAGGCGAAAGCCGCCAGGGATTCTGCTGCAGATTGCTCGTCGAGCACGTCCATCACAAAGCCGTTTTGGACCAGCACATAGTCACCGACCTGGGCATCGGGGAAATACGCCAAGCGCGCCTCGATCAGGTCACCGTTGAGCTCGACCTGGGCCATCGGCAGGAGGCCAGCGGTAATCGCGGTGATCTTGGCCGGGATTCCTACACACATGCTCAGTTCCTTCCTTTGGCCGAGCCGCTGATCGTATCGACCTGCAAACCCATGCCGCCCACCGGCGCCGAACTGCACGGCAGACACGGATCGGCTTCTCGCACAGCATCCTCCATGCCGAGGGGATCGGTCGAGTCCGCGGCCGCCACGGTGAGCAATTCCGCCAGCCACGCCTCGTTCTGCGCCGTGGGAGTCAGGATCTGCGCTGCGCCCAACCGGCCGTCCGCCCCGGCCTGGTAGCGGTGAACCAACAGCCCTCGCGGCCCGTCCACCCAGCCGATCCCCACCGCACCGGGCTCGATCTCGCCGACCGGGACGCTGGTCTCACCCGAACACAACACCGGGTTGTCCAGCAGCAGGGCGATCTCTTCGGCGGCTTGAACGCACATCACCGCGCGGGCACCAGCAGCATCGCCGTTACTCAGCAGCCACTGCGCCTGCAGCTTCGCAGCCAGCGGGGTGCTCAGCTCACCGACCCGCAACTGGGCCACCGGACCGACCCGGTAGAGCCCCTGCCGGGGCCCCAGCGCCATCAGATACGGACGTGGCGCCGCCGCTCCGGGGAACTCTTCGGCCACCAAGCGGTCCCAGGCCGACGCTGCGGCTCCCGAGACCAGAGTGGCGCCGTGGGCGGTCACCGCTCGGATTCGACGGCCCAGCACATCGGGCCCACCATCGGTGTTGACCAAGGCCACATCGGCGCCGCTGAACCCCGGCAGGGCGGACGGCCGGCCGAGCTCCTGTTCGGCCACCCGGATCGTGAGCGCCAGCACCTCGCCGATGCTGGCGGCGAGCTCGTCGCGAGCTTGAGTCGACACCGGGTTTCGCACGCCGCCGGGGATCGCGGTGATCGGGAAATGGCCCGGCGATCCGGCAGCGACCATCGCCGCCTTGCCGAAGCGCTTCAGCATCACTGCCGCGTCACGATCAGTGGCCAACAGGCGCGGCGCATGGGTGTCCAGGGCCGAGCCCAGATGCAGTAGCCGCCGTACCGCTTTCGCGGTGGGCGGGATGTCTTCCAGACCGGCCAACGTCTCCAAGGCGCGCACCCCGGCCAGGTGGTGCGCCGCCGGGCAGATGCCGCACAGCTTTTCGACCAGATCGGGCACCTCAGCGGTCTGCTGTCCGGCAAGCAGGGCATCCACTCGAGGCAATCCCGCCAGATCGAAACGCGCAGAGCTCACCGACCCGTCGGTGCCCTTCTCAACAACGATCTTCGCACCGAACGGATCCACGATTTCGTCCAGAATCCAACGCTGGGTCATGCGATCACGACCGCCGCTCGGGCTTCGACAAGCTCAGCCAACGGATGTGCAGCAAACGCGCCACGAAACCCAACCGTCCGCTCTCTGAGCCCAACCGTCCGCTCCCTGAGCCCAACCGCCCGCTCTCTGAGCCCAACCGTCCGCTCCCTGAGCCTGTCGAAGGGCGGGATCCCAAATCGGACCGTCCGCTCCCTGAGCTTGTCGAAGGGCGGGTTCCTGCGCTTGTCGCAGGACCAAAGCGGTAGAGGCCCAAAGGTGCCATCATGGGCAGGTGCATGAACTCGGACTCCTAACGAGCGTGGTCCACGCTGTCGAAAAAGTTGCCGCCGACACTCCCGACGGTCGAGTGACCGCAGTCGGACTGCGGGTGGGAACGATGTCCGGAGCCATCCCCGAAGCCCTCGAAGGGGCCTGGCCGATCGCAATCGCAGGAACTCGACTGGCCGGAGCAACACTGTCCCTCGAGGTCCTCACAGCACAGATCTGGTGCAGCTCCTGCGAATCGACTCAGGAGGTTGACGAGTTCTACGCGCTCACGTGCCCGGCGTGCGGCGTCGGCTGTGGAAACCTCGTGCACGGTCGAGAATTCGAAATTGCCTACGCCGAGATTTCCACCCCGGACGATCCCTGATTCGGCCATAGTCCTCAGTCCTCACTTCCGCTCAGCTCGGCAAGCCAGCCATCCAGCACAGTACAGGCGGCGGCCTCGGCCTCGTCCATCGCGGCAGCCACCGGCGCCGACAGCTCCAGGCTCAGCTCGACCGACTCGGGCACAATTCCCACCACCTCGACCACACCCGGTTCGGTGCCGAGCATGCGTGCGGCGGCGAACAGATCCAACAGCCCGACCTGGTGGGGCGACAGCTTGGCCGCCAGCAGCCGCGGGACCTGGTCCCCCGAGATCCGCATCACAGTCCCGGGCGTCTCACCGGCCACCGCGTCGAGAATCAACAGTCGGGAAGCCTCCTGAAAGACGGGCAGCAGTTCCATGCCCCCGACCGCACCTTCCACATAGCCGATTCGGCTGTCCGGACGGGCCTTGCTCAGCCGGTTGAGCAGCGCCAGGCCGGTGCCGTCATCACCCATGATCGAGTTACCCACGCCCAGCACGGTGATCGGGGTGATCTCCGGCTCAAAGGGGGGACGGACCTCCACACTGTCCGGACGCAACCGGGTATGGGCGCCGACGCTCGGCATTGGCTCAGTAGACATGCAATCCTCGAATCATGAAACACGGACTCCCCGGGGCTCGACCGCCGTCGAGCCCCGGGGAGTCTAAACCTTGACGATCATCCGATCTTGGGAGCGTCGACCGGCTTGGCGCCGCGACGCATCCACACGCCACCGTTGATCATCGAGGAGATTCCGCTGTGGCGCTCCAGAGAGTCCGACCGCACCGACAGGTAGATGTGCATGATCACGAACATCCAGATCAGGAACATCATGAGGGCGTGGAAGAAGCGCACCGGCTGAATCCCGAACCAGTCCACCGGGGAGGACAGCAGGCCCCAGATCCAGCTGCTGTTCTTGTGTGCCATGCCGTACAGCGCGAATCCGGTGATCATCTGCAGCACACCGGCGGCATACATGCCGGTGTAGCCGAGCTGCTGCAACGGGTTGTGCGCCATGTACAGCGGCGGTTCATCCCGCAGGAAGGCGTAGTGGCCCAAGACCTGACCCATGTACTTCACGTCCTGCTTGGACTTCAGCGGCCACAGGGTCGGCCAGCGCAGGTAGCGATCCCGAGACGTGAACGCCGACACCACACGGGTCAGGGCGATCACCAACCAGATGAAGGCTGTGGTGAAGTGGATGCCGCGCACCCAACCCATCAGATAGGTGTTGGCTTCCTGGGCGTCAGCCGAGGCCGACGGACCGAAGAACGGATCCATGATGTAGTAGCCGGTCAGGCTCAAGATCACCACGGCGAACACATTGGCCCAGTGCTGCCAACGCAGCGAGGCCGACCACAGGTTCACCCGCGCCCAGGAATCGGGGCTGGCCGCGACATCGTCGGCGAAGTTGCCGGCGCTGGCCGGGCGAAGCTCGATGAAGCCCTGCAGCTTGAAGTCCTCCACGATGTCACCCTCGCCGACGATGGCCGAGGCCACCGCCAGCGGACGGAAACCACGCCGCGAGGACAGATCGGCATTACGGACCACTACGGAGCGATCCTCACGGCTGATCTTCACCTGGCCGAGGACCGACTCCAAGTCGCCGCGCATGATGACCACATCGCGGTAGCCCTTCTCGGCCGGCCGCTGGAGATCACGAACGCGGGTCAGGCTGTAGCGCCGATCGATCCGGGCCGGATCGACATCCTCGGCAGCCACGGTGACTGCCGGAATGTCCGGACGCTCAACAGCCAGTCGCGCCGCCAGCACCTCATCGACCGGATCGGTGCTCTGCGGCGGAGCGGCCGCAGCCGCCATCGCAAGGACTCGTCCGACGTTGAGCGTGCCAGCGCTGAAGATCGAGCCGACGACCAGCTTGGACTGGTCGGCCTGGGTGTCAGGCGTCTGCTCTTCGATGGTCATTGGACCACGACCTGAAGCTCCTGACCCTCGGTGTCGAGCAGATGCACCGCGCACGACATGCAGGGGTCGAACGAATGGATGGTGCGCAGCACCTCCAGGGGCTGGGCGGGATCGACCAAGGGATGCTTGCCGTTGCCGGCCAGCGACTCCTCGTAGGGACCTTGATTGCCGTCCTTGTCACGGCCGCCGGCCAGCCAGGTGGTGGGAACCACGGCCTGGTAGTGGCTGATCTTGCCGTCGGAGACCTTCACCCAGTGGCTCAGGTTGCCGCGGGCGACCTCCACGAAGGAGTAGCCCTCAGCTTCCTTGGGCCAGGTGGAGGGCTCCCACTTGGTGCTGTCGAAGACGTCGAGCTCACCTTTCTTCAGACCAGCGACAAAGGTGTCGAAGATGCCCTGAAGAGTCTCGACCGAGGTGACGCATTCCACGCAGCGGGCCAAGGTGCGACCACCGGTGGAGTTCAACTGCGCCGGGGTGATGCCGATCTTCTTCGCGGCGATCCCCACCAGTTCCTTGGTGCGCTCGTGGCCGCGGGCGTAGGCCAGCAGGACTCGGGCGATGGGGCCCACCTGCATGACCTTGCCGTCGTAGCGGGGCGCCTTGCACCAGGTGTACTGCGGGTGGTCAGCCAACCACTTGAAGGGCACCGCGGGTCCGGTGTACTTCACCTTGGTCTCGCCCTGGGCCGGCGGCAGACCGACATCGCCTTCGGAGTACTCGTACCAGGCCGAGGAGGTCCACTCGGTGATCAGCTTCGGATCGAAAGGCTTCACATTGGCCAGATCCATGTTCAGGATCACACCGGGCTTGACCGCCGCATGGGGAGACTCGTTGATGCCGACGTTGGGGTCACCACCGTAGGTCGCTCCGGACATGCCGACCGCCAGGAAGTTCGGCTGCGCGGCGCCGATGTCGAAGTACTCCTTGTAGACCGTCATGATCGCCAAGGCATCAGGCAGATAGCAGGACTCGACGAACTCCTTGGATTCGGCGATCCACCCGGCGATGTCGTCCAGTTGCACCTGGTTGACGGTCTCGGACTTGTTCGGGTCGATGCTGCAGGCCATGCCGCCGACCAGGAAGTTCGGGTGCGGGTTCTTGCCACCGAACACGGTCACGATGCGGATCATGGAGCGCTGGAACTCCAAGGCGTCCAGGTAGTGGGCCACGGCCATCAGGTTCGCCTCCGGCGGCAGCTTGTAGGCCGGGTGGCCCCAGTACCCACCGGTGAACACCGAGAGCTGACCGGATTCCACGATCTGCTTGACGGTGGCCTTCACCTCGGTGAAGCGCTCGATGGTGTTGCCCTTCCAGGTGGAACCGATCGACTTGGCGAAGGCGAGGGTCTTGGCCGGATCGGCATTCATGGCGTCAGGGACGTTCACCCAGTCCAGCGCATGCAGGTGGTAGAAGTGAATAACGTGGTCCTGAACCTCTTGCGCGGTGAGGACGATGTCACGGATTCGCTTGGCCTGCGGCGGCGGGTTGAAGCCCAAGGCGTTCTCCACCGCGACGATCGAGGCGATCGCGTGCACCGAGGTGCACACCCCGCAGATGCGCTGGGTGAAGGCCCAGGCGTCGCGGGGGTCCCGGCCGGTGACGATCTCTTCGATGCCGCGGAACTGGGTGGATTCGCTCCACGCCTTGGTGATTGAGGTGCCCTCGGTCTCCAACTCGATCCGAAGGTGCCCCTCGATCCGGCTGATCGGATCAACGACTACTTGCTTGGCCATGTCTTACTCCGCGTCCTTCGAATCGGTGGTGCTGGCGTCGGTGTCCGGCGCCTCAGAGGTTGCCGTGGCCTGCGCGGCCTCGGCGGCGTCAGCCTTCTTCGGGGTGGGGAGCCACACCCGCTCGGAATCGCCGAAGGCCTGAAGTGGCTCGTTACCCTCGGCCGACTTCCGGCTGGCCGAGTGACGGGCGGCCGTGATGCCGGCATGGATGCCGACCGCGGCAGCAGTCGCGCCGACCAGACCCCAGCCCACCTTCTCGGCGGTGGCTTCGACCCCGAAGCCATTCACATTCGGCAGGGTTTGGTAGAACGGCGTGAAGTTGTCGAAGAAGTTCTTCTCGGTGCACCCGATGCAGGGGTGGCCCGCGCCGATCGGCCAACTGGTGTGCATATTCCACTGGATGATCGGGCAGGCACTGAACGTGCTGGGGCCCTTGCAGCCAACTTCGTAGAGGCACCACCCGTTGCGAGCGCCGTCATCGTCGAAGGTACGCACGTACTGGCCGGCGTCGAAATGCGCCCGCCGCGGGCAGGAGTCGTGGATGCGCTGGTCGTAGGCGAAGAGCGGACGACCCTGGGCGTCCAGGCTGGGCAACGCACCGTGGGTGAGCACGTAGGCGATGGTCGCGGTGATGACATCGCCGATCGGCGGGCATCCCGACACATTGACCACCGGCTTGTCGCGGATGATCGCATCGACGCCGACCGCACCGGTCGGATTCGGGTTGGACGCCTGAACCGAACCCCAGACCGCGCAGGCGCCGACGGCGAGAATCGCGCTGGCGTTAGCGGCGGACTTCTTCAGGATGGCCTCGGCGGATTCGCCGTTGATGGTGCAGTAGATGCCGTTGTCCTTGGTCGGCACCGAGCCGTTCACCACGAGGATGTGCGGCTGGGCGTTGGCGGCATCGAGGGCCTTGTTCAGCGCCTCGCCGGAGGCCTGCATGACCAACTCGTTGTACTCGACCGACAGCAGGCTCAGCACTGCTTCTTCGATCGTGGTGCCGCCGGAGCGCAGGGCGCTCTCCATACAGCCGGTGCATTCCTGCAACTGCAGCCACACGACGATCGGCTTCTTCAAGGCGCCCAGTTCTTCGGCGACCCGCTCAGCGGTGATCGGTGCCGCCGATGCCGGGGTGGCCGATCCCAGGACGGCCCCACCGACGGTGAAGACGGCGGCCAGTTCCCCGCAGTACTTCAAGAAGTCGCGGCGGTCGAAGCCCTGCCGGATGAGATTTTCTTCCAAGGTTGGCTCAGACCAACCACCAAGTTCGTAAGACACGAGCGTGCTCTCCCTTTCGCTCTGGTCGGGCGAGAACGCTCCTCGTCCGCCGGGCACGTCGAGGTCCCCTCTGCGCAAGATTGCTGACGTAGCCGGTGGCATCATAACCACCTCAGTGCCTCAGATGCGAGGTATTACGTCAGGCATTGTTCAGCAGGTCATGAATTCACGCGGACGGAACCGAAAATCCACCGCTCAGCACGCCTCCGACACCCCGGCTCGGCCCGAACGCCCTAGCCGCAGGGTGGAACCACGCGACCCAGCTGCGAGGAGGGGCGGGGCCATATTGCCGCATGCGGGTCACATTTTGTTAATACAAATCACGCCGACTGCTCGAAATGGTGACTCTCCGTGCCGGAATACCCGCACCCTGACCAGCGGCGCCCACACTGCTCAGCCCAGCACCGCCGAGGTGACAGCACCAGGTCGAGAGCCGACCACGATTGAGACCGGCTTTGAGCCAACCAGACTGCCCCGACCGACTAGGACGTCCCCCCGCGCAGCCAGGAGATCCAGGCATCGACGCCCTCGCCGGTACGGGCCGACAACTCGAAGACCTGTGCCGTCGGATTGACTGCCCGCAGGTTGCGGTTGAACAGGTCCATGTCGAAGTCCAGATAGGGCGCCAGGTCCATCTTGTTGACGCAGACCACCTCGACCGAGCGGAACATCACCGGGTACTTCAGCGGCTTGTCCTCGCCCTCGGTAATGGAATAGACCATCGCCTTGGCGTGCTCGCCGACCTCGAATTCGGCCGGGCAGACCAGATTGCCCACGTTCTCGATGATCACCAGGTCAAGGTCGCTCAGGTCCAGGCCCTTCATGGCGGTGGCGATCATCGGCGCATCGAGGTGGCATTCGCCACCAAACCCATTGCCGGTGTTGAGCAGCGAGATCTGGGCGCCCATGCCGCCGAGGCGCTCGGCGTCCAAGGGGGTCTCGATGTCGCCCTCGATCACGCCGACGCGGACGTGACCCTCCAGTTCGGCGAGCGTGCGATGCAACAGGGTGGTCTTGCCCGAGCCCGGTGAACTCATCAGGTTGATGGCCCGCACCCCGGCGGCGTCCAGGGCAGCCCGGTTCGCCTCAGCCAGCCGGTCGTTCTCGGCATAGATGTCTTCGAGGATCTCGATGCGCTCACGTCCGGTCTCATAGCCGGAGTGGTCGCCGATCAGTTCGGCCAGAGCTTCGTCGTGGGCATGGTCATGGTCATGGGTATGGCCGTGGTCGTGCCCGTGATCGGCATGGTCATGGGAGTGGACGGTGCCGTCATCATGGCGGTGGAAACGACCCATCAGGGTTCTCCTTTCACAGCTCCGAGATCTTCGGAGACGTCGATCGCGGTCAAAGTGAACTCTTCACCGCTGACCAGGTGGGTGTTCGGCGATCCGCAGGCGTGACAGGCGAAGCCGAGTTCGGGGCCCAGCGGAATCTGGGCAGCACAATCGTCGCAGGCCAGCACCGCAGGAATCGGGTTGAGGTGCAATTCGGCGCCGTCCAAGGCGGTCTTGCGTACAACGAAGACCCAGGCATGGGCCATCGCTTCGGGGACGATCTGACGCAACTGGCCCACATCGACGTGGACCGCCTCGACGCGGCGTCCCTGGCTGGCCCGGGTCACCGAGGCCGCCAGTGCGCGGCACAGGGAAACCTCGTGCATCGTGTCGTGCCCCCTCTTGCTGCGTTCTGCGGTGGTCCTGCACCGTCGTCGGTGCGAAATGTACCGCTGAGGTCGCATACTTGGCCCATGCTGACCCGGCGAGAGTACCTCTTGCGCGGCGTGGTGCAAGGCGTCGGCTTCCGTCCCCACGTGGCGGTGGTGGCTGCACGGCATCCGATCAGCGGGTTCGTGGGCAATGACGATCGTCAGGTCTTCATCGAAGCCCAAGGCGAACCGGAGGCCATCGAGGAGTTCATCGCAGAGGTGCTCGCCACCCTGCCTCCGCTGGCCACTGTCATCTCGGTGTCGCAGCGGAGTCTGGACCTCGGCGCGGAGGCGGACTTCAGCATCGTGGCCAGCCGCCGAACCCCCGGGGTTCGGACGCTGATTCCGCCCGATGTGGCCACCTGTGCGGATTGCCTGGCCGAAATGGCCGATCCGAGCAACCGCCGCTTCGGCTATGCGTTCACCACCTGCACCAACTGCGGGCCGCGGCTGACCATCATCGAAGACCTGCCCTATGACCGTCCGGCCACCACGATGCGGGTCTTTGAGATGTGTCCGGCCTGCCGAGCCGAATACACCGACCCCACCGATCGGCGCTACCACGCCCAGCCGATCAGCTGCTACGACTGCGGCCCACAGCTATGGATGGAAGATGCAGCGAGCGACCCTTCGACAAGCTCAGGGAACAGACAACCCAACCCGCTGGCCGAGCCTGCCGAAGCCCACAACAGCCAGACCACGACAAGCAGCCCTTCGACAAGCTCAGGGAACGGACAACCCAACCCGCTGGCTGAGCCTGTCGAAGCCTGCGATGGAACCCTTGCCACGATCACGGACGCCCGCGAGCATCAGGCCGCAGTGATCGCGGAGGCACAGCGCCGACTGGCCGACGGTCAGATTCTTGCGGTGAAAGGCCTGGGCGGCTTCCACTTGATGTGCGATGCCCGCAATGCGGTAGCAGTTGCCACGCTTCGGGAGCGCAAGCGGCGTTCAGGAAAGCCGTTTGCGGTGATGGTGCCCGACCCCGACGCCGCCGCGGCGTTGGCAACGCTCACCGTCGACCAGCTGGCCACGCTGGCCGCGCCGAGCCGTCCGATCGTGATTGCACCAATGGCACCGGGCTATGACTTGGCCGACCAGGTGGCTCCCGGGCTGAACGATGTGGGCCTGATGCTGCCTTACACCCCGCTGCATACGTTGCTGGTTTCCTCAGGGATGGCGCTAGTGGCCACCTCAGGCAACCTGTCAGAGGAACCGCTGTGCTTCACCAACGACGACGCCCGCACCCGATTGGCGCACTTGGCCGACGGGTTCCTGTTGCACAACCGCGACATTCACGTGCCCGTGGAGGACTCGGTGTCGCTGGCACTCCCCGGGGGCGGAACGCTGCCGATTCGACGCTCGCGCGGGCACGCACCACTGCCGGTGTTGCTGCCCGAACCAAGATCGGGCTTCGACAAGCTCAGCCAACCGACCACCCCAACCCCGCTCCCTGAGCCTGTCGAAGGGCGCACCACAACCCCAACCCCGCTGCCCGAACCAAGATCGGGCTCGGACAAGCTCAGCCAACCGACCACCCCAACCCCGCTCCCTGAGCCCGTCGAAGGGGGCGCCACAACCCCGGTCGTGCTCGCGGTCGGTGGCGAGCTGAAGAACACCTTCGCGGTGGCCATCGACGACCTGGCCTTCGTGTCGGCCCATGTCGGCGATATGGGGTCACTCGCTTCGCAACAGGCCTTCGAGGCGTCGGTGGCGCAACTCCTGGACGTCCACCGCAGGACGCCCGACGTGGTGGTCTGCGACCTACACCCGGGCTATGCCACCACCGCGTGGGCGGAGCGGTACGTCGCTGCCCATCCGGACGTGCGGCTGCTGGCCGTCCAGCATCACTACGCCCATGCCCTGTCGCTGCTGGCTGAGCACGGCGTGGCCTCAGGGCCGGTGGTGGTGGCGACCGTGGACGGCACCGGCTACGGCCTCGACGGAACCATCTGGGGCGGTGAGATTCTTACCCTCGGGCTTGCGGACGGCTCACTAGCGCAGTGGGACCGAAGCTGGCACCTACCCACCTTCGCGCTGGTCGGCGGCGACCGCTCGATCAAGCACCCGTGGCGCATCGCCCAAGGCTTGGCGCATTCCTGGAACCTCGACATCTCCAACACCCCAGCTGCCCATGAGGCTCCGCCGACCGAACGACTTCTGGTCGCCTCCCAACTGGATTCGGGCCTCGGTGTCGTGGCCACAAGCTCGGCCGGACGCCTGTTCGACGCCGCGGCGGCCATGCTCGGCCTGTGTCAGGACGCCACCTACGAAGCCCACGCCGCCATGTCCTTGGAGCGCGCCGCCACGAGTTGGCTGAGCAGCAGCGAACCCACCGCCGCCTCTGGCCGGACGCACGGCGGTCAAACCACCCCCACCACCACCGGCTGGTTGAGGAGCGGCGACGCCGCGTCTCGAAACCCCCGGTCGCCAGCCGCAGGTTTCGAGACGCCCCTGCGGGGCTCCTCAACCAGCCGAATGGAAGAACCGGCCACCCCAACCGGCCGAATGGATGAACCGGCCGGCTCAACCAGGGGGCGGGAAGAAGCCATCGCCTCAGTCGGCCGAGGCGAGGGATTGAACGACCTCGCTGGCCGGGCGGGATCGGGAGTCGACGGCAGCGGCGATGACTGTCGAGCGGTCTTCGTCGAACTCCTGAACACCGCCGAGCTCAGCGTTGCTGAGCGGGCTTGGCGTTTCCACAAGGGATTGGCAGCGGTCTTCGTCAACCGCCTGGACGCCGCAGCCACCGCCGCAGGCACCACCACGGTGGGCATCACGGGAGGCGTCGCGGTGAACCGCCTGTTCACCACAGCCCTGGTAGCCACGCTCGCCGAGCGTGGCTACACCGTCCTCACCCACCAGGTGGTACCGCCCACCGACGGAGGCCTCAGCCTCGGCCAGGCGTGGTCCGGTCGAATCCTTGTTGATGAGGCGAATAGCGGTCGATCCTGACGCGACTACGCGTCAGGATCGACCAATTCTGTGGCTCACTCCACGATCAGGCCGATGCGGGCGGCCAGGATCGGGGCAAGGTCGAACAGCTGGTCGGGTGAAATCGTCACGCCGCGTAGGCCCTCTGGGGACGCGATGTCGGCCACCTCGGCGCCGCGCAGATCGACATCGCTCAACGTGGAGTTGCTCAACTCCAGGCGGGTGATTCGACAGCCGGCCAGCGACACCCGCTTCACGTGGGCCCGGGCCAGGTCGAGGTCTTCGATCACACAGTCGGTGAAAGTCACATCGTTCACAGTGGCCTCGCGGAGGTTGACGTAGCCGAGCTTGCAGCCAACGAAGGCCACCTGACGCAGGTCGGCATCAAAGGCCTCGATCGAGCCGATCCGGCTGCCCATCACCTCGGTGTTGGACCAGCCCGCATTCGGCGCCGACAGCGCAACCACGTCCAGCTGCTCGAGCCGGCAGTTGATGAGGGTGAGGGCAGGGGCCTTCCAAGTGTGGCAGGTCAACGAGTTCACCAGAGAATCCGACAGCCGACGTCGGGTCTCCCAGCGCAGATCGGCGACGGCCTGGCCGACGACCGTGACGGCTTCCAGATCGTCACCCTCAGGATCGAGGAAGGCCGGTGCGGCCTCGGCGTCCAGTTCTCCCCAGGTGAGGCTGGGCTTGCGGGGTGCCCGGGTACCGGTTCGAGGGGCCATCAGCAGATGCGCGGCAGCGGGTCGCCGACCAGCATGTCGACCATACGGGTGCCGCCGAAGCCGGTTACCAGCACCACCGAGGACGCCGGCTCCAGCACGATCCGGCCCACCAGTCCGGCCTCTTCACCGCCGGGCAGGGCCTGGACGGCGGCCAGCGCGGCATCGGCTTCCTCGGCGGGGATGACCGCAACGAAGGTGCCTTCGTTGGCCACGTACAGCGGATCGATGCCGAGCATGTCGCAGGCACCGCGGGTCATGTCGTGAACCCGCACGGCTTCGTCTTCGACGACCACGCCCAGGCCGGTGGCTTGAGCCAGTTCGTTGAGCACCGTGCCCAGTCCGCCACGGGTGGCGTCACGCATCCAGCGGGTGTTCGGAGCCGCCTCGAGCAGCGCGGCGACCAGGTGGTTCACCGCCCGGGTGTCGGACTTGATCGGAGCATCGATGGCCAGGTCGCCGCGGGCCATCATGACCGCCATGCCGTGATCGGCGATCGCACCGGACAGCAGAATCTTGTCGCCGCGCTGCACCTGCGCCGCACCGAGGGTGCGTCCGGCCGGAACGATGCCCACTCCGGCGGTGGTGATGAACAACTGATCGGCCGCCCCGCGAGCCACCACCTTGGTGTCGCCGGTGATGATGCGCACCCCGGCAGCATCGGCTGCAGCCCGCATCGCGGCCACTTCGCGGCGCAGCACCTCGACGCTGAGCCCTTCCTCGATCACGAAAGCTGCCGAGATAGCGGTGGGCACCGCGCCGGAAACGGCCAGATCATTGACCGTCCCGTTGACAGCGAGTTCACCGATCGAGCCGCCGGGGAACTGAATCGGGGAGACCACATAGGAGTCGGTCGACATGGCCAACCGGACACCGGCAGCCAGTTCCGGCACGCCAACCACCCCGGCGTCCCCGAGTTCGGACAGCACGTCATTGCCGTAGCCGTCGAGGAAGATCGATTCGACCAAAGCCGCGGAGGCCTTGCCGCCAGCGCCGTGGGCCAAGGTGATGTGGTCGTCGGTGAGCTTGGGACGCCGGGCCCGCACCTGGTCAATACGGGCGTTCACGCCCGATTCGTCGTCGTTGAGCCGGTTCTTGGGATCCACTGCTGCGCTCCGCTCTGTGCCTGCGACGGACCGCGCGGCTGGCGCAAACCCCGTCTCGGAGGTGATGATAGCCGCAGCCCCGGTTTTGACCGGGCGATGCAAGGAGACGGTATGTGTTTGGGTGTTCCCGCCGAAGTGGTGGCGATTCCCGACCCGCAGGTTCCGCGGGCCACGGTGGCGATCAGTGGCGTTGAGCGGGTGGTTGCCACCGACCTGTTGATGGCCGACGACCTCACTGTGGGCGACTGGGTGCTGGTCCATGTGGGGTTCGCGTTGAGCAAGATCGACGCCGATGAGGCCGCCATGACCTTGGATCAGATCAAACGGCTGGGCAACAACACCTTCGAAGACGAGTTGGCCTCCTTCGCCAGCACCACTATCGAGTGACGCCATGAAATACGTCGACGAATACCGCGACCCGGTCGCGGCGAAGGCGCTGCTGGCCACCATCGAGGCGCAGGCTGCGAAGTTGGAGCGTCCGATCGCGGTCATGGAGATCTGCGGCGGCCACACCCACACCATCTACCGCCATGGGCTGGAACATCTGCTGCCGGAGTCCATCGAGCTGATTCACGGACCCGGGTGCCCGGTGTGTGTGATCCCGATGGGACGGGTGGACGACGCGATGTGGCTGGCTCGCCAGCCCAATGTGATCTTGACCACCTTCGGCGACATGATGCGCGTGCCCGGCTCGAAGGGCACCTCGCTGTTGGACGAGCGCGCCAACGGTGCCGATGTGCGGTTCGTGTATTCGCCGCTGGATGCGTTGAAGATCGCTGCGGAGAACCCCGACAAGGAGGTGGTCTTCTTCTCGGTCGGCTTCGAGACCACCGCGCCCTCCACGGCGGTCACCTTGGAGCGGGCCCGGCTGCAGAACACTCCGAACTTCTCGGTGTTCTCCAACCACGTCACGATCGAGCCGCCGCTGCGCGCCATCGTCAACGGTGGCCAGACCCGGGTGGACGCCTTCATCGGCCCCGGCCATGTCGCCACGGTGGTGGGAACCGACGCCTTCGAGTTCTTGCCCAAGCAGTTCAATCTGCCGGTGGTGGTGACCGGCTTCGAGCCGCTGGACATTCTGCAGGCCATCGCCATGATCGGGGAGCAGTTCGTCACTGGCCAGGTGGCCGCAGGCAGGGCGTCGGTGGGTAACCAGTACGCGCGAGTGGTGCGTCCGGCCGGGAACACGGCGGCGTTGGCCCTCATGGCTCGCACCTTCACACTGCGCGACACCTTCGAGTGGCGCGGCCTGGGTTGGATCGAGAAGTCCGGCCTGGGCGTTTCGGCCGAGTACGCCGCGTGGGACGCCGAGGTGAAGTTCAACGTGCCCGGCGAGCGCGCCGCTGATCCGGCCGCGTGTGAATGCGGATCGGTGCTGACCGGGCAGATCAAGCCGTGGCAGTGCAAGGTGTTCGGCACCGCCTGCACCCCCGACAAACCGATCGGCACCTGCATGGTGTCCCCCGAGGGCGCCTGCGCGGCTTACTACAACTTCGGACGCATCGATCGGTCGATGGCGCGCGCGGTCGCCATCCAAGACTGAGGTCGGCGAACTCTCGACAGATCAGGACGGTGGCAACTGGCGCCACGTGCCGTCCGGCGGGTCCAAGGTGGGCCAGGTGCCGGGCGTGAGGGGATCGGATTCGACCGCCCCCAAAGGTTCATTGCCGTGCTCGGCGGCAGTGAGCTTCGCCACCAAGTAACGACTCAGCACCGGGCCGGCCATGCCGATGACTTCCCGCTCGCGTTCGACCGCCGAGATTGCCCCCGGGTCCATATTTCGTCCGGAGTCATGGGCGGCCAGGATTGCCAGGCTCTCGGCAAGCTGGGCCCGGTCGGGGCCAGTGATGCGCCAGACCCCAGGAGAGACTTCGGTGCCTAGGTCGCGGGCAGCCCGGGCAATGGTCGGTGCCATGAGGTGATCGGTCCATTCATGTGAGGTCGGGCCCATGACCATCAGGATGCTGACGCCGAAGAGGCCCAGGAACGGGAGTACCGACCCCAGATCCTCACCCTTGGCGAGCGCCCCCACGATGATTGCTGTTGCGATCGCCGCGGCTGCTGCCGCAACCAGCCACCGCCACAGCGCAAACAGGCGCACGGTGACGATGGGGTTCGCGGCCGGCCAGGTTCCAATCGACACCGTGACCCGGTCGTGTTTGCGCAGCCACCCCCGTCCGCGGTCAGCCAGGGCGGGTTGGAATTCGGGGGCAGGGTTGCCTGTCATGTTTCGCACCTCAAATCGGCCAGAGAGCACCCGCAACCCGCCCCAGAATAGTGAACGCTGACCACTATTCCCATCGCAGGGTTGTAACGATCAGGGGCTATCATGGCGCCCGCAATGGTTACCAAGAAGCGAACAAAGCCTGAACACCCGACGACGTTTCGGGTGGTGGCCGGCTGGTCGTTGATCGCTGTCGCCTTGATGTTCGCGGTCCTGGCCGGGTGGATCCGCTACCACTTCGGTTCGGTCACCTTCGAGCAGATCGTCAACAACCTGCCTGGCGGGGGCGGCGGTGAGGTCGGGAACCCGACCTTGGCCACCGAGGGCCTGATCGTGGTCATCGCCATTCCGGCCGCCTTGGTTTTGGTGATCGCAGTGGCGGTGTCCCGGCTCAAAGGACACTTGGTGACCCGACGGCGAGTGCGCTGGGTGCCGACTGTGTCGGTCCTGACTGCGCTGACGGTGTTGTTAACGGTAGCCGGAGTGCCGCAGTTCGCGATCGCGCAACTGGGTGGACAGACCATCGGTCCGTACTACGTGAAGCCGCAGATCACCTCAGCGCCGACGAAGCCGCTGAATCTGATCACGATCTACCTGGAGTCCACCGAGAACACCTTGAGTGACCCCGCGGTGATGGGTCAGAACCTCTTGGCCAACCTGGATTCTGCCACCAAGGGCTGGGCCGATGATCGCGGCGTTTCGGTGTTCGAGGGCGGCGGCTGGACCATGGCTGGCGTTGTGGGCACCCAGTGCGGAATTCCGTTGAAGAACAAGCTGTTCAACGGGTCCTATTCGCTCAACGATTTCGGCGAGACGGTGAACCACTATCTCCCCAACGCCACCTGTCTGGGCGATGTGTTGGCCACCCAGGGCTACACCAGCGTCTTCATCGGGGGCGCCGAGAACAACTTCGCCGGCAAGGACACCTACTTCCTCGACCATGGCTACGGCACCTTCTACGGCTTGGACCAGTGGAAAGAGGCTGGCGAGAAGGCCTCAGCGCTGTCCGAGTGGGGCCTGTCGGACGCCCGGCTGGTCGACCATGCCATTGACACCGTGGACCGTCTGCACCGTGGGGACAAGCCATTCAACCTCACCATGCTGACCTTGGATACCCACGAACCGGCTGCGGTGTATCCCAGCTGTCACACCGACGATGCGGTGGCGATGGCGACGGCCTTCAAGTGCTCCACCAAGGCGGTCGCACGGTTCTTGAACCACCTGAAACAGGCCGGGTACCTGGACGACACCGTGGTGATGGTGATGGGTGACCACCTCAAGGGCACCGGTGACCACGACGATTACCGCAATGTGCTGCCCCAGGTGAGCGGACGCACCGTGGTGTTCCGGGTGCACAGTCCCAACCCGGTGAGCTTCACCCGTCCTGAGGTGGATCAGCTCAGCGTGCTGCCGACCACCCTGGAACTGCTGGGATTCGGTATCCCCGAGGGCAGAGCCGGAGTCGGGGTTTCGTTTGTCGGCGAGCATGATCTGAGCGGGACCGTGTTGGACCTACCGAAAGAGGATTACCAGAAGCTGTTGCAGGCTCCGTCAACGGGGCTTTACCGAGAGTTCTGGGAAACGCCGTAAACCTCGAGACGCGGAATTCAACGTCGGCGGAGTAGCCTGCCGAAGCAATGACGCGTCATCGCTTAACACCTTTCGGCGTGATTACCGCCGTCATCTTCTGGGCAGTGGTCTATGTAGGCCTGCTGCTGGTTTTCGCTGCGGTCTGGGTGCGTTGGGCCTTCGGGCCGATCGGTCTGGATGAGATGATCGCCAACCTGCCGACCACCCATGGCGGCGGGGTGGGCGATTCCTCCTTGGTGGTGAGCATCGCGGTGTGTTTGATCGCGCCGCTGGTGGTCGTGGGGGTTGGAGTCGCCGTTGTGCGCCGGACTGGCCGTCCCCGTAAAGCCGGGGTGCGCTGGCTGGGCGGCGTTGCCGCGGTCCTGGTCGGCGCCTTGGTCTTCGCATTCACCGTGGGGGTGCCGCAATACGCATCGGCGGCCCTGGCCGACCGCAGCATCGAGCCGTATTACGCGGCGCCGAGCGTGTCAGTGCAGCGGCACGCGCCCCGGAATCTGATCACGATCTATCTGGAATCGGGTGAATCTGCCTACCGCGATGCCCGTCTGTTCGGCTCCAATCTGCTGGCACCCCTGGATGCCGCCACCGTCGGCTGGCACGACTACGCGCTGGACCAGTATCACGGCGGCGGCTGGACGATGGCGGGGATGGTGAGCACCCAGTGCGGCATCCCGTTGAAGCACGTCCTGGTTGACGGGTTGCCGCCGGCGGGGACCTCCGGCGGGTATCTTCCGGGAGCGACCTGCCTGGGAGATGTGCTGGCCGCGCAGGGTTACACCTCGGCGTTTCTGGGTGGGGCCGACAGCGGATTCGCTGGAAAGGGCGCCTACTTCACCGATCACGGCTACACCATCGACAAGGGTCTGGCGGACTGGAAAGCGACCGGGGAGGGTGCGCCCTACATCTCGGCGTGGGGCTTGGCCGATAGCCACCTGATGCGTCAGGCCGAACGGGTCGTGACGCAACTGCGCGCGGCCGGCAAGCCCTTCAATCTGACCATGCTGACCTTGGACACCCACGAACCTCCCGGGCTGTTCCCCGACTGCACCCTGCCTGGGTCCGAATCGATGGCCACAGCCGTGACTTGTTCGGCGCGGGCGGTGGCATCGTTCATCGACTATCTGCGCCAGCAGCACGTTCTCGACGACACCGTGGTGATGGTGATGGGCGATCACTTGAAGATGCTCGCCCCTCGCGGGGCATTCGCCACGCAGTTGGGCTCGGTGCCGCAGCGCCAGGTGGTCATGAAGGTGTGGAGTCCCGATTCGGTGAGGTTCACCCGCCAGGGCGCCGACCAGCTCAGCGTCTTCCCGACCACGGTGGAGTTGCTGGGTTTGGCGCTGCCACAAGGCCGCGCCGGGGTGGGGGTGTCGTTCGTCGGTGGGCATGGCACCGCCGGAACCATGCTGGATCTACCCCAGTCGGAGTACGAGGCGCTGCTGGACGGTCCGTCGACGCGGCTGTATCGGGCCTTGTGGAAGAGCCCCTGATCACGCTGATGCTTCGGCCGCCGAGCTACCGCAGGTCGTCGGGATTGGCCGGCTCCGGCTCCGGGACGTCGGCTGATTCGGCCCACCGATTGAGCAGATGCGGCGCGGTGGTTTCGATCTCCTGAGGGGGCAGGCCCATGAGATCGCGGGCAGCGGCAATGGCGGTGCTCAACTCCTGGCGGGCCACCTCCACAGTGCTTTGGTCGAGGCGGTACTTGTTGCGCGCGGTCAGCCGATTGACCTTGTCCTCAGCATTGGCCACCGCGATCAGGGCGGTGTGGATGTCGGGAAGCTGCTTCTCTGCGCGGGTGCCGGCGTCCACCTCGGCGAGGGCCTGCTGCCACAAGTCGGTGGAGATCCGACCCTTGCCGGCGACTGGGCGTCCGCGGAGCCGGTTGGGGGTGATGGACTTGGCTGCCAGCGACCCCATCGTCATCAACACCACAGCGATGAGGAGGACGAGAATTCCGAACGCGAACGCGCCCTCGAACAGCGCGATCATGGCGATGAATCCCCCGATGATTCCGGTGATGGTCATCACGGCACTGAGGGACTCCCAGGGCAGCGTGGCCACCTTGACGGTGCGTCCGTGCCTGATGGCGTCCCGGGCCACCTCGATCACCTCAACCGGCAAGCCGTCCTTACCGTTGAGCGAGGGCAAGCGCACCAACTCGGTGCTGCGTTCCCCGGGCTGGACGGTGATCGGCGCTCGCACCACGATGGCCCCTCCTTCGACTGGGCCTACGGTAACGCGGGGCCCGTGGAGCCGCATCATGGCCAGCTTCTGAATTCGCCCGGTTGGCGGCATCGGCGCCTCGCAGAAACCGAACCGAGCCTGCTGAGTGGTTGGTCCGCGCCTGCCCCTCCCGAAGGAAGGGCGCTGCGCCACATCTTCTCGTTCGGCTCCCTGGAGTCGCGGAGTTGCGATCCTCGCCCCTCCCGAAGGAAGGGCGCTGCGGCACCGGCCGCGGCGATGGCTCGGCGGAGATCCTGTTGCGATCCTCGCCCCTCCCGAAGGAAGGGCGCTGCGGACAGCGTCGCTGACCTGATGAGGCTCGCTGAGGTTGCGATCCTCGCCTCCCGAAGGAAGGGCGCTGCGATTGCCTTCTGAAGCCGACCGGCCCGGCCTTGGAGTTGCGATCCTCGCCCCTCCCGAAGGAAGGGCGCTGCCCCTCATGGTTCGAACGCTTACGGGGACCGAATTGTGTTGCGATCCTCGCCCCTCCCGAAGGAAGGGCGCTGCGCTGATCTTGTCGCCCTTGCGCACTTCCTCAACCGGTTGCGATCCTCGCCCCTCCCGAAGGAAGGGCGCTGCACGAGTAGCAGCCCGCCGCCGTTGGTCCATGTGGGTTGCGATCCTCGCCCCTCCCGAAGGAAGGGCGCTGCATCGACTCCGGCCAGGACGGTGAGGCGGGCGACACGTTGCGATCCTCGCCCCTCCCGAAGGAAGGGCGCTGCGCCACCATGGTCTACATGAACAGCGCTAACGTAAAGTTGCGATCCTCGCCCCTCCCGAAGGAAGGGCGCTGCCGGCCGCCGCACGCTCAGTGAAGGTTCGTCCGTCACAGTTGCGATCCTCGCCCCTCCCGAAGGAAGGGCGCTGCCCTTCCGGCGCGTCATCGGTGCCGGGTGATTCCACTGGTTGCGATCCTCGCCCCTCCCGAAGGAAGGGCGCTGCACGGCTTCGACAGTCGAGCCGTCGCAATACCGAATAGTTGCGATCCTCGCCCCTCCCGAAGGAAGGGCGCTGCCCGTACAGCCTGATCGCAGGCGTCTGGTATTCCGGGTTGCGATCCTCGCCCCTCCCGAAGGAAGGGCGCTGCGGCATGGCATGACAAAACCAAGAGACTACGCAGCGGTTGCGATCCTCGCCCCTCCCGAAGGAAGGGCGCTGCCTTTGCGGCGCTGCGCATTTCACCGAACATTTCACCGTTGCGATCCTCGCCCCTCCCGAAGGAAGGGCGCTGCCACGCCACACGATGCGATCTACGTCACTGGTGACCAGTTGCGATCCTCGCCCCTCCCGAAGGAAGGGCGCTGCTCAACCCCGGCCGGCAGCGTCGGCGCGACAGGGGTTGCGATCCTCGCCCCTCCCGAAGGAAGGGCGCTGCCACGGCAGCCGCCGACGGCATACAGTCAGGCTTCGCCGTTGCGATCCTCGCCCCTCCCGAAGGAAGGGCGCTGCCTACCCGGTCGACATCACTGGCACTTTCTGGACCGGGTTGCGATCCTCGCCCCTCCCGAAGGAAGGGCGCTGCCCAGCAGGTCACGTGATCGCCGCCACGCCTTGGTAGCGTTGCGATCCTCGCCCCTCCCGAAGGAAGGGCGCTGCCGCCGTGACCCGCATGACGATCCGTAAAGCGCTCGGGTTGCGATCCTCGCCCCTCCCGAAGGAAGGGCGCTGCCGCGTGCGACTCTCACCGGCTGGGCGTCTGGTGTCGCGTTGCGATCCTCGCCCCTCCCGAAGGAAGGGCGCTGCTTCGGTAGTCGGCAACGCGGTGCCGAGCGGTGCACGGTTGCGATCCTCGCCCCTCCCGAAGGAAGGGCGCTGCCTGGCGGCCTCCGACTTGGAGCGTCGCCCAAACCTGTTGCGATCCTCGCCCCTCCCGAAGGAAGGGCGCTGCAGAATGATGGCGGCCCGTGCCCGGTCCGCGCTGCTGTTGCGATCCTCGCCCCTCCCGAAGGAAGGGCGCTGCGCGCAGTCCGCCCCACCGGTTCGGCTGCGAGTAGCCGTTGCGATCCTCGCCCCTCCCGAAGGAAGGGCGCTGCCCCGCGGCGGCATTCCCGGCCTCAGTCTGCTCATCGGTGTTGCGATCCTCGCCCCTCCCGAAGGAAGGGCGCTGCTGCGCATGTCCCACACCGCGTCACCGATCACCATCGTGTTGCGATCCTCGCCCCTCCCGAAGGAAGGGCGCTGCGTCGCTCATCTAGAGCGATCCCGACGAGTATCGGGTTGCGATCCTCGCCCCTCCCGAAGGAAGGGCGCTGCTGACTCGCACGGTGAGGATCACAGCTCCTCCGATCAGTTGCGATCCTCGCCCCTCCCGAAGGAAGGGCGCTGCTAGGTGGCCTCGAAGATGTCCGGCTTGCACGGGTAGTTGCGATCCTCGCCCCTCCCGAAGGAAGGGCGCTGCCTGCCGCCGCTGCGACTGCAATCCCGGTGATCGTTAGTTGCGATCCTCGCCCCTCCCGAAGGAAGGGCGCTGCTGCCACATGCACTACCAACGCTGGCGCCGGACAGGTTGCGATCCTCGCCCCTCCCGAAGGAAGGGCGCTGCCGGACGTATTTCGCCAGGTTCGCCTCACGCTTCTGGAGGTTGCGATCCTCGCCCCTCCCGAAGGAAGGGCGCTGCTAAGGAATCGCCCTCATCGTTTCCGGTATCGACGTTGCGATCCTCGCCCCTCCCGAAGGAAGGGCGCTGCCGAGCCAGGGCACGCGCATCACCAGCAGCAGCGATGTTGCGATCCTCGCCCCTCCCGAAGGAAGGGCGCTGCCCTGCGG
>JAEXAS010000019.1 GCA_023458095.1 Actinomycetes bacterium
CACCGGCCCCGGCGACCACCGTCCGCGCAACGCGGAAACCTTGCGACCCACTCGGAAAGTGCCGGTGGTCTTCACCGAGCGCTTCTTGATGAAGAATCCTTGAACCCGCACCGCGCGGCCTGCATTGACGATTCCGGCGCCGCAGCGGGTCGAACTGCACGAGCGCATCGGGGTGGCGCTGTATTGCAGGGCTTGCGCAAGCCGTGACGGTGACCAGCGAGGATGGCGTGCCGCGATCAACGCGGCTACTCCGGAAACATGCGGCGCGGCCATGGATGTTCCGGACATCCAGCCGTAGCCGGGATCGCCCAGGGTGATGGCGCCAAGGTTCCAGGTCGAGAAGATCTCGCTGCAGTTGGCCCGGGTCGGTCCACAGATCACATTTCCCGCCCCGGAACCGCCGGGAGCAGCGATGGTCGCCGGGGCTGAGGATGTGCCGTAGTTGCTGTAGGAAGCGCGCTTGCCGGTCGCTGTCGACGCGGTGACTCGGATCACGTTCTTGCAGTTCGCCGGGGCGCTGTACTTCAACGGAAGCGGATCGCCCCAGGCGTCACCATTGCCGGTAGCGACGACCACGGCCACTCCCTTGGAGACTGCCTTGTTGATGGCCGTCTGCATGGCGCGTGAGCAGGAGCCGTAGCCGCCCAAGGACATGTTCAGGATTTTGGCTGGATTGCGATTGGCAGGCAGTCCGCCCCCGGAGTAGGTGCCTGAGCCCCAGTAGATGGCGGTGATGATGTCGGCTTCGCTGCCGCTGCCACGCCCCAGCGCGCGCAAGGGCTCGATCTTGACGTCCGGGGCGACTCCGACCACGCCGCTGGAGTTACGGAGGGCGCCGATGATCCCGGCAACGTGGGTGCCATGCCAACTCGAATGGTTGGCGCTGTCGCCATCGCCCATGTCGGTGGGGTTGCTGTCGCGACCGTTGCCGTCGCCGGCACTGCTGGCCTTGCTGGTGAAGTCGTAGCCGGCGATGACGTTGCCGCCCAGTACTGAAGTGGTCGAACCGGTGAGATCGGGGTGTGGTGTGATGCCGGTGTCGATGACCCCAACCACGACGCCTTTGCCGGTGCTGGTTCCCCAGGCAGAATCGGCGAAGGTTCCGTAGTTGCTACCGGCGTGAGTGTCGATGTTCCACAGGTTCGGCTCGTCGTTGACGTCGGTCGGGTAGAAAGTCATGCCCGGCTCTGCGGCGGCAATCCCAGGCTTGTCTTCGACCTGGTTTTGGATTTGCTCAGCCTGATGGTCGCTCACCGGGGCCGCAAGGCTGACCTCGACCGTGGTGGGAGTGATGGTCTGTGCTGAGGTTGCGGTCACACCGGCGACGTTGTCGGCGGCGTCACTGATCGCCGCTTTGGCCGCCGCAAGCGGATCGGCCGGAGCGGTGTCGAAGGTGACGATGACCGACTGGGTGCCGTCCGCCGAAGCTGCGTCGGACTGAATCTGTTTCGTCGCGCCCTCCGACGGTGAATCGGCGGGCGGCGCCGCCTGCGCTGGTGCCGCAGTGATGATGAGGCCCAGTGCGATTCCGGCGGTAACCACCGACCATTGCTTCATAGGTGAGCGGACTCGATTCTTGCGTTGTGCCTGGGGGCGTGGTCGCCCTGCTCGAGCCTACGTGACGGCGCGGGAAACCGAAGCCTCCCGGGCCGGATTTCACATGCCGACGAACATGTAGGTGACCTGGTGGAACAGGGCATTCAGGTTGTTGCCGGTGAGGGCAAGCGTTGCGATGAGGACCGCGCTGATGAGCGCGATCATGATCCCGTATTCGATGGCGGCTGCGCCGCGATCATCACCAGCGGTGGGGGAAGCGACGGTGGCCACTGGGGAAGCGGTCATCTTCTGCATCTGGACTCCTTGGACTGAGTGGAGGCGGGGGGCCGCCAGACGAAGCAAGCATGATGATTGCGGATGGAAATAGGTTTCGTCAAAGCATTTGGTCAATCTTTTGGGATATTGTCGATTTAGTCCCCCGCACGGGGACTGTCGGATGGCCGAAATGGTCGAACAATGTCCCCCATTGGGGGACTTGGCGTCGCGCAAGGCCGCATTTGTCTTAGCGAGAGGGGTGGTGCCTGGCGGCGGCGGGTGTCCCAGTGCGCCTGGGTGCATCTCCGGTGTTGGTGCTGCGGTGACGGCGAGGCGAGGATCGATGGATTCTCATTGCCCGTTCTGGGGATTGATCCCTGCCTTGGTTTGGCAGGTAATTGATGCGGCGTTGGTTTTAGTCGTTCTATTCATAGGGTGTCGGGTGAGTAATGTCGAGGTGTGGATTAGGCGTCCCGGCGCTCGCCAAAAAGCCTGGCCAGGTGGCGCACTGTGAGGTTGCTGACGTGCTCGGGCTGAGCAGCGTGGAACAGGCCAGCTCTGGACGCCGACCCACTTCGCAGGCGAGGATTCGGGGCATGAGGAGGTCGTGATGATCTTTGGAAGTGCTGACCAGCTTCGAATCCGGGATGCCGATCTGCCTGATGCGGCTGCGGTGCTGTCCATGCTCAACGAACTCGATCATGAAACCAAGTTCATGATGATGGAACCCGGTGAACGCGGGCTTGATGTGGCGCGCTTCGCCGGTTGGTTGGCCGAACTGCGGCTGCGCGGCGACTGTTACCTGTTGGCGGTTCAAGGTTCGGAGGTGGTCGGCTTCGCTCACGCTGAGCGGGGTTCCTATCGTCGTAACCGGCACAGCGCTCTGGTGGTGATCGGCCTGCTCCCGCAGGCCCGCGGCCAAGGCCTGGGGACGCGCCTGTTGGCGCGGATCGATGACTGGGCACGGTTGTCCGGGGTGACTCGGCTGGAACTGACCGTGATGGCCCACAATCTGGCGGCCATCGGGCTCTACGCCAAGCGTGGCTACGCCGCTGAAGGGGTGCGTCGGCAGTCTTTGATGGTTGACGGTGAACCCGTCGACGAGTTGGCCATGGCCAAGATCCTTCCTCGCCCCGCGAACCGCTGAGTGGGCGACGCCTCGGTCTGGTCCTAAACTACGCGGGACGCGAAGGAAGGTACTTGAAGGTGCGTACACGAATGCTCTCCGGCAACGAGGCCGTGGCCCTGGGTGCTTGGGAGGCTGGAGTCGCTGTCGGCTGTGGCTACCCGGGCACCCCCTCGACCGAAATCCTGGAGGCCTTGGCTACTCAGCCCGAGGTCTACACCGAATGGTCGGTCAACGAGAAGGTCGCCTTGGAAGTCGGTGTCGGGGCCTCACTGGCCGGCGGCCGGACGCTGGTCACCATGAAGCACGTCGGGGTCAATGTGGCCGCCGACCCGCTGTTCACCGCGAGCTATCTGGGAGTGCGCGGCGGACTGGTGGTGATCACCGCTGACGACCCGTCCATGCACTCCTCGCAGAACGAGCAGGACAACCGCAACTATGCGATCGCGGCCAAGGTTCCGATGCTGGAGCCCTCGGACTCCCAAGAGGCCCGCGAGTTCACCCGGCTGGCGTTCGAGATCTCTGAGACCTACGACACCCCGGTGTTCCTTCGCATGACCACCCGGCTGTCGCACTCCAAGAGCTTGGTCGACCCCTTCCCGACCGGACGCCCGGAACGCACTGAAGCTCCAGTGGCTCGCGGCTTCGTCTCCGACCCGGGCAAATACGTGATGATCCCGGGTAACGCCCGCCGCCGCCGGGTGGCGGTCGAGGAGCGGATGAATGCGCTCATCGCCGATGCGGCCCAGCATCCGTCCAACCGCATTGAATGGCCCGCAGGGCTGGCGGAAACTGCGACCGCACCGATCGGCATCGTCACCTCCGGCATTCCCTATACCTACGTCAAAGAGGTCGCACCGGATGCAGCGGTGCTCAAACTCGGCTTGGTGCATCCGCTGTCGAAGGACCTGATCGCCGACTTCGCAGCCAGAGTCGACAAGCTCTACGTCGTCGAGGAACTCGATGCCGTCCTGGAAACCCAACTCAAAGCCTGGGGGATCGACTGCATCGGCAAGGACGCCTTCCCCGCGATCGGGGAGTTCACCCCGGCGATCGTGGCCGCCGGTCTGGGGCGGACCTGGGTTGGGCCAGGGCCTGCTGCCGAAATCGATGTGGCGGCGCGGCGTCCGGGACTGTGCGCGGGCTGCCCTCACGATCACGTCTTCACCGAGCTGCGCCGCAAGGGAATGCTGGTCTCCGGTGACATCGGCTGCTACTCCTTGGGGGTGCTGCCGCCCTACAACGCGATGGACACCTTGCTCGACATGGGGGCCTCCCTGACCATGGCGCAGGGCATGGACATCGTGGTTCCCGAAGCTCAGCGCGGCAAGATCGCTGCCGTGATCGGCGACTCGACCTTCGCCCACTCCGGGATCACCGGATTGCTGAATGCCGCCTGGAATCAGCGTGACGGGCTCTATATCGTGCTCGACAACGGCACGACCGCCATGACCGGAATGCAGCCCAATCCGATGAGCGGTGAACGCATGGGACGCCAGGACACCTTCAGCGTCGACTATCAGCTGCTGGCCCAGGCCTTCGGTATTCCGGCCGAGAACGTCGGCATGGTCGACGCCTACGACACCGAGGGCATTTCGGCGGCGATCGACACCTTGGCTGATCGCGGCGGTGTGCGGCTGCTGGTGGTGATGGGTCTGTGCCTGATCGAAGGCCAGAAGCTGCAGCGTCTGGACAAGCTGGACGCCAAGAAGACCACTCGGCGTCAACTCGTCCAACTCAATACCGTGGGAGGCCAGAAATGAGCGCGGTCTTCAATGTGTTGATGGTTGGCGTCGGCGGCCAAGGCATCGTGCTGGCCTCCGACGTGCTGGCTGAGGCAGCCGCGTTGGCCGGTCATGACGTCAAGAAGAGCGAGATCCACGGAATGTCTCGGCGCGGCGGGCCGGTGTTCAGCCATGTCCGCTTCGGCGAGAAGGTGCATTCGGCCGTGATCGATGAAGGCACTGCCGATGTGATCGTCGCCATGGAGCCGATGGAGCTGCTGCGCTGGGCGCCGTGGGCTCATGCCGGAGCGGACGCCTGTTATCTGGATCAACCGCTGCTCCCGATTGGGGTTGAGGCCTACCCGGAGAATGTTCGCGCAGAGATCGAGCGCATCTTCGGCCGGGTGGTTCGGGTGGAGTTGGCCGCGATCCGGCGCAGCGTCCCGGCGAAGGTTCGCAACACTGCCCTGTTGGGGGCCGCGTCGTTGTTCTTCCCGCTGCCCGAAGAGCAGCTTCGCGCCGCGGTGGAGCTTCTGGCTCCTCGCGGCAGTGCGGAGGCGAACCTGGCCGCCTTCGATACCGGACGCAGCCTCGCAATGGCGCAACTGATGGAGGTCGCCGATGTGGAATGAAGCCGCGCAAGCCTTGCCGGTCGAGCAATTGCGTGAACTGCAACTGCAGCGGATGCGCGACCTGGTGTCCCTGGTGTACGAGCAGGTGCCGTTCTACCGGCGCCGCTTCGAGGAGGCCGGACTGCGTCCTGAGGAGGTGACCAGCCTGGACGATGTGGCCAGGCTGCCGTTCACCTCCAAATACGACATGCGTGAGGTCTTTCCCTTCGGGTTGTTCGCCTGCGACGCCAGCGACATCGTCGAGGTCCACATGTCGTCGGGCACGACCGGCAAACCCGTCGTGGGTGGGTACACCCGCAACGACGTGAGCGTCTGGGGTGAGGTCATGGCACGCACCCTGGACGCTGGCGGGGTCGGCACGCAGGACATCATTCAGGTTGCCTACGGCTATGGCCTGTTCACTGGTGGGCTGGGCGGACACTATGGCGGCACCACCCTGGGGGCGATGACCTTGCCGATGAGTTCAGGCAACACCTTCCGCCAGTTGAACACCATGGCCGACTTCGGGACCACCGCGCTGCTGTGCACCCCGTCCTACGCCCAGTTCATCGCCGAGTATGCCGCCGAGCATGGCATCGACGTGGCCGGCGGTCCGCTACGGGCAGGATTCTTCGGCGCCGAGCCGTGGAGCGAGGCCATGCGGGCCGATATCGAGGCCAAGCTGGGCATCAAGGCCTACGACATCTACGGGTTGACCGAGTTGATCGGGCCCGGGGTGGCCGCGGAGTGCACCGAGCAGGACGGCCTGCACGTCTTCGAAGACCATTTCTATCCCGAGATCATTGATCCCGAGACCGGGGAGGTGTTGCCGGCCGGTGAGAAGGGGGAGCTGGTTCTCACCACACTCACTCGCACCGGGACGCCGGTGGTCCGCTACCGCACCCGCGACATCACCTACTTGATGGACGCCCCGTGCGCCTGCGGACGCACGTCGCGGCGCATTCATCGTCTGATGGGCCGCAATGATGACATGCTGATCATTCGGGGAGTCAATGTGTTCCCCCAGCAGGTCGAAGAGGTACTGCTGCGCGTCGAGGGTGTGGAGCCGTACTACCAGATCGTCGTGGACCGCGATGGTGCCATGGACACCCTCGAGGTTGAGGTCGAAATGGCTGCTGATCTGTTCTCTGACGAGGTGAAACAGATCCTGGCCTTGGAACGCAAGATCGAACACGAGTTGAAGCTGGCCCTGGGCATTCAGGCCACCGTGAAGTTGGTCAATCCCAAGACCATCGAACGTAGTGAAGGCAAGGCCAAGCGGATCGTCGACCGGCGGTCTGTCCCGACGGGTGTGTGAGGGGACGGCAATGATCCTGAAGCAGGTATCGGTATTTCTGGAGAGTCGCCGAGGCCGCCTGGCGCCGGTCATTCGGCAGTTGGGGGAGCGCGGCATCAATCTGCGCGCGCTCATGCTGGCCGAGACCGATCGATTCGGCATTCTGCGGTTCATCGCCGATGACGCTGAGGCGGCGTTGGCTGCCATGCAGGAGTTGGGCAATACCGCCCGCATTTCGGAGGTGTTCGGCATTGAGGTGTCCGACCGTCCGGGCGCCTTGGCTGAGATTCTGGCCATCTTCGACGACTCCGAGGTCAGCATCGAGTATCTGTACGCCGAACTTGCTGGCCCCGGCGACCAGGCGCTGCTCGTGCTCAAACTCGATCCCTTCGACGAAGCCAAAGCGCTGTTGGCTGCGGCCGGGCTGCCGCAGGCCTGATCCGAAGGCTCGCCGCTCAGTCTCGAATTCGCGCACCACACCCCATACGTCAGGAAAACCTGACGTATGCTGAGCCGTCCGTCCATCAGGGGCGAGATCGACTCGAGGAGAGCACATGCGGATCGTTGTGACGGCTCAGACTGACCAGGGACTGGATGCTCCAGTGGCGCAGCATTTCGGGCATGCGCCCTTCTTTGCCATCGTGGACGCCGATGCCGCCGAGGTTTCCTCGGTGCAGACCGTCGCCAACCCTTTCCTGGAGGGTCATCAACCCGGCCAGATCCCCGGCTACGTCCATGAGTTGGGCGCTGAGGTGATGCTCAGCGGCGGCATGGGGGGACGGGCCATCGCGTTCTTCAATCAGTTCGGTATCGCTGCGGCGACCGGCGCGTCCGGTACGGTCGCCGAATCGATCGCGGCCTTTCTCGACGGGCGCCTGGGTGGAGCCTCGGCCTGTGCCGACAGTGAGGCGCACGGGCACGCGTAAGCCGTTACCCGGCCCGATGTCCACGGCCGGGGCCATGACCGCACGGGCAGGGAGTGGATTCGTGTGAGGGGCAGTCGCAGTCGGCGCGCTGACAGCCGCCGCGGGTCAGGTGTCCCCAACGTTCGTGGGCGGCCTGCCTGCTGATGCCGATGGCTTGGCCGATGGTGGCCCAGCTCGCTCCAGCCCGACGGGCTTGAACGACCGCCTGGGTGAGGTCGTCTTCAGCCTGCCGCAGTTCCGCGGACGCCGCGCTGAGTGCAGTCAGCGCAGTGTCTTCTCCTTCGTCGCCCATGGTGATCATTGTCCCCGATAATCCGTGAGGGCCGTTTGCCTTCCTTCGCCTCACTGGGGACGCCACCGGCTGGCTGTGTGCCGGCCCCCTTCGGCTGGTTGCGGACGCCAGGCGCAGACTGCTCGGTGGTCCTCCTTTCGTCGGTTGGTTGAGGAGGTTATGCGCAGACTGCTCGGTGGCCTTCCTGTTGTCGGTTGGTTGAGGAGGCCGCTTTGGTGGCCGTCTCGAAACCTGGTGGGCTAGTTTGTGGGGGTTGTAGCGGGGGTTTCGAGACGCTCACTTCGTTCGCTCCTCAACCAGCCGGAGGGGAGGGTGTTCGCTGCTCAACCTGCCGGTGGGGTTCCGTTGGTTGAGGAGGCCAGGCGCAGACTGCTTGGTGGCCTTGCTTTCGTCGGTTGGTTGAGGAGGCCCGATAGGGCCGTCTCGAAACCTGGCAAGGTGGTTTGTGGGGCTTGTGGCGGGGGTTTCGAGACGCTCACTTCGTTCGCTCCTCAACCAGCCGTGGGTGGGGTGGTGCGTTCTTTGGTTGGTTTCGGGGGGAGCCATTTGTCGGTGTGGCGCTTCCCTGTCTTTGTTGGTTGAGGAGGCCGCGTTAGCGGCCGTCTCGAAACCTGGTGCTAGCTCGAAACGTCGCGATGCCGATGTGATCGCGCCTCAGCTTGGATGATGTCCCATCGATCCTCGATGAGGGCGATGCGCTTGGCGCGACTCCAACCCTGGATCTGCTTCTCTAGGGCATAGGCGTGGGCGATGTTGTCGAACTCCTGCGCCCAAGCCAGTTCCACGGGAAGTCGGCGGCTGGTGTACTTGGCGCCCTTGCCGCTGGCGTGTTGCGCCAATCTCGCCTCCAGGTCGGTCGTGCTTCCGACGTAGAAGCTTCCGTCGCCGCATTTCAGCATGTACGTCCAGGCCATGGGGTCAGTGTGCTGTGGACGCGATGCGCTGCGACAGCCAGTCGTGCTGATCTGTGGATAGCGGTTCGATGCGTGCCGACCGGTGGGACAAAAGGTGCTGCGTCCGGTTCGCTCTGCGGTTGGTTGAGGAGGCCCGTAGGGCCGTCTCGAAACCTGGCTTCCTTTTCCCCGGTTGGTTGAGGAGGCCCGTAGGGCCGTCTCGAAACCTCGCGAGGTGGTTTGTGGAGTTGTGGCGGGGGTTTCGAGACGCTCACTTCGTTCGCTCCTCAACCAGCCGTGGGGGAGGGTGTTTGCTGCTCAGCCAGCCGTAGATGGTTCGCTCTTCGGTTGGTTGAGGAGGCCGGTACGGCCGTCTCGAAACCTGATGCCCGACTGACGGTCACCCTGTGGCTAGTCGCCCAGGAAGCGCGGTGTGCGTTTCTCGCGCCAGGCCTGGGCGGCTTCGGCGGCATCACTGCTGGACCAGACCTCGGCATAGCGGGAGGCGGTCTCGGCCTCATCAGCCCAGCCGTTGAGGACTCGCTTGGTGTAGGCCAGGGTCAGCGGGGCGAAACCGGAGATCTGTTCGGCCCAGGTGATGGCGGCATCGAGATCTCCGGATCGGTCGGCCAGGCCGGTGCGCACGGCGGTCGCCGCGTCAATGGTTTCGGCGGCCAACAGCATGCGGCGAGCCAGTCCGTGCCCGGCTAGTCCGGCCAAAGTGTGGATAGTCCAGGTGTCGACAGCCAGGGCGTTCTTCGCAGTGGGAATCGCAAAGCTCGCCGACGCATCGACGACGCGAAGATCGCAGGCTATGGACAGTTGCGCCCCGCCGCCGACGGCCGGGCCGTTGACCGCAGCAATCAGCGGGACGGTGAGTTGCGATAGTCCGTGCAGCATCGCGTACAAGGCGTCGATGAACTCCCGTCCATAGACCTGCGAAAGATCCGCACCCGAGCAGAACGAACTGCCCATCCCGGTGACCACGATCGCCCGGACGCCCTCGGTGGCGGCTTGCTTTGTGGTGGCTGTGATGGCGCGGCACAGTTCGATATTCAGTGCGTTGCGTCGATCGGGTCGGTTGAGGGTCAGGAGTGCGACGTCGCCTCGACGTTCGCTGAGCAGGCAGTCGGTCATACCGCCGAACTTAGTGCTCGGCAGGTGTCTCAGGCACCACGGCTTTCGATGGAGAGTCGTGGTTGGACGCTCTTGAGGGCATGGAAGCCCGCCTTGTCGGCGTAGAAGGCGCGAATCACGTCCATATCCGCAGTGGGGTCACCGGTGAGTTCGATGGTCGGGCCCAATCCGGTGGTCATGGTGTTGCGGTCGACGAAGGCCAAGGTGACCGGCAGCTTGGCGTCCAGAGCGAGTCGGTAGAAGCCGGACTTCCAGTTGCGTCCGGCGCTGCGGGTGCCCTCGGGGGTGATCACGATCGAGATGTTTTGGTCGCTTTGCTGGGTGAGGACCTGTTGCACGATGGTGCCGGGGTTGCCCCGATCCACCGAGATGCCGCCTAGGGCCCGCATGATGGGGCCGCGCCACCCGGTGAACAAGGTGTGCTTTCCCAGCCATTTCATGGAGATGTTGGAACGCCAACAGATGGCGAGCATGAAGACGAAGTCCCAGTTGGAGGTATGCGGGGCTCCGATGATGATCCGGGGCCGGTTCGGCTGCGGTTCGTTGTTCAGGGTCCAGCGACTGAAGCGCCAGTAGGTGCGGGCGATGCCGTTTCGGATCATTACGTGACACTACGCCCCCGGGCCGTGAGTCACTGCATCGGTCACGACTTATCGGTCGAGCGGCCCTTCCACCACGTCCAGACTGCAGTGACGATCAGTGCCCCCACGAGCGAGCCGATGATGCCAGAGGGGCCGAATTCCAGGCCCTCACCGGACAGGAGGCTGAGCAGTAGGCCGCCCACGAAAGAGCCGAGCAGGCCGGCGACAATCGCCAGCGTCCAGTCCAGGCCCTTGCGGGAACGGCCCAGGATGAGTTGTGCACCAGCACCGACGAGCATGCCGAACAAGACCAAGCCAATGATGAGCATGACGCCAGCCTAGGGGCGGTGGGGTCGCTGGCAGGCGTGTTGGAATTGTCGACAGCGAGATCTGCGTAGCGGCGCCATCACATTGAGCACCAATGCCCCCGGGGGTATATTGAAGGGCGGCGAGAGGAGACCTGTGTCAGCGACATCCACAAAGCATCGAGTGCTGGTGTTCACCACCCCGACCTGTTCGTGGTGCACCCGGGTGAAGGCCTATCTGCGTGAGAATCGGGTGCCGTTTCGTGAGATCGACATCACTCGTGATCCGAAGGCCGCCGACAATCTGGTCCGCAAAACCGGGCAGACCGGTGTACCGGTCGTCGAGATCGACGGACGCCCCGTGGTGGGATTCGACAAGCCTCGCATCGACGCCCTGCTGGGTTTGCGTGGACGCTGATCGGCCCGAGGGTTCGTCTCGTCAGGGGCCTCCGCTAGAGTGGCGGGGCTTGTCCGTCGTCGGAAGGAAACGTTGTGAGTGAAACCGTGCAGCCACTGGGCTCCCGGGTTCTGGTGGAGGTATCCGAAGAGGAGAGCGTTACCGCCAGTGGCCTGGTCATCCCCGATACTGCGAAATCCAAGCAGCAGCGTGGCGTTGTCGTCGCCGTTGGTGACGACGAAGAGTTGATCAAGGTGAAGCCCGGCGAAGTCGTGCTCTTTCCGGAGTACACCGGTGCTGAGATTCGCATGAACGGTCACGAATACTTGGTGATTGATGCCACTGAATTGTTGGCGGTCCTGCGCTAGTTCTTCAGCCATCGACCGCGCTGCCCAGGTGATTCGGGCGGCGCGGTCGATGTGCGTCTAGCGGTTGCTGAGTTGGCGCCAGCGGCCGAGAGCGCCTTGCCATTGCTCGTCGTCGGATTGGTCTGGGCTGATGCTTCGGGGTGGCGGAGAGGGTGGAGCCTCAGTGCACTTCTGGCAGGCCCAGGTGCAAGGGTCGTGGGGTCCGTCGCCTGCGTGCAGCACCATGGCGGTGTGACAAACCGGGCAGCTGGGAATGGCCGTGGCAGGACTGGTGGGGATACTCCGGTTCGGTGGAGGAATCGGGGTGGCCGGTTGAATCGGCCCGATGGACAGCAGTTGGGCCACGGCCTCGCCGTCCAGCACCGTGATTCGGGTGGTTGCGGCGAACTCCTGAGCTTCCTGGGTAAAGGCGCAGGCGGTGATGGCGATTCCCCAGGTGGCTGATTGGGCCGTGACTGCCTGATCCAATCGGCGAACCAACTCCAGGCCGGACTCGGCGACTCGGTGGTGCTCGAAGGTCACCAGGATGCGATCGCTGCCGCGGAGCAGCACCAGGTCCACTCCGTGTGCGGACTTTTCGACGAACTGAACCTGATAACCCTGCTGCCGGTAGGCATCGCTGACCACCTGGGTGAACTGCACTGCACCCAACTGGCGCAGCCAATCCGGGCCGCGGATCTCGTCAGGAACACCACGGCTCGCCTCGGGCTCCGGCGGGGTCGGGTTTCGCAGGGCGCCGTGGGTCCAGGGGGTCTGGAGTGTTTCAGTCATGGGGGGCAATCGTTGTGGATATGGCTCTCAGCGGACTCTATTCGCCCCGGCGGGAGGAGCGTCAGTCCTCGTTCGGGGACATTTTCGCCAACTCTGATGCTCCTTCAGGCCGCAAGCAGTGAGTCGATGCGTTGCGCCAGGAAGGTCTCGTTCTGGGCGCCCACGATGCGATCCACAGCGACCCCGTCGCGAGCGAAGACCAAGGTGGGAATGGACTGGGCATCAAAGCGAGCAGAGGCGCGTGGGTTGTGGTCGACGTTGACCTTCACCACCTTGATCTTTCCCGCATAGCGCACCGAGAGCTGCTCCAGGATGGGGGCAACCATTCGGCAGGGGCCACACCAGGGCGCCCACAGGTCAATGAGCACCAGGTGATTGGTCTTGAGGGCTGCGTCGAGGTCGGAGTCGGTCGCACTCACCAGCCAGGGCAGTGGGCCATGGCAGGACGCGCACAGGGGGCGTCCCGCAGACGCCACCGGCACTCGATTCTTGGTGTGGCAAGCCGGACACAGGCTGATCGAACTCATAGCCTCCACGGTACCCGCAGGACGTATCCGAACCACCGGGTACGATAGTTAACGACATATCGCAATATGGCTTGAGAGGAGCCTGTGATGTCCCATACTCAAGACGCATTCGCTGACCCGGCGGTGTTCCTGCGCAAGTTGGCCGACTGGGGCATGAAGGGGTCGCTGGCCGGTGGCCTGGGTGCCCATCCGCGGGCCCGGCGCGGTGATACCCGTGCGGCGATCCTCAAGGTGCTGGCCGAGAAGCCGATGCATGGCTACCAGATCATTCAGGAACTCGGACAACGCAGCGGCGGCTTGTGGCGACCCAGTGCCGGATCGGTGTATCCGACCTTGCAGATGTTGGCTGATGAGGGCCTGATCGTCGCCACCGAGACTGCGGGAAAGAAGGTCTTCTCCCTCACTGTCGACGGCGAGGCCGCCGTCGCCGACCTCGCCGATGAACCAGCGCCGTGGGATGTCGCGGCGGCGCTCGGTGATGTCTCTGGGGTCCTCGAATTGCGTGAGGCCGGTGCACGGCTGGCTTCGGCGGTGCTGCAGGTGGCCCGGACGCCAGACAAGGACAAGACCGACAAGGTGGTGGAGATTCTCAACTCCGCACGCAAGCAGGTCTACACCCTGTTGGCCGAGGACTGACGCTGCAATGACCTCGGCCCAGCTTCGTGCCCGCTATCGGCGGATCCTCGGCTTCTTCAGCGTGGTCACCGCGAGCTTCATCTACTGGGAGATCCTGCTGCCGAAGATCGGCTTGACCCGATGGTCGGATCGATCCCGGCAGAAGCGCAACCGGGCTATCGCTGCACGATTTCGAACGCTGGCGATCCGGCAGGGCGGCCTCATGATCAAGGTCGGACAGTTCCTCTCGGCCCGTTTGGATGTATTGCCGGTCGAGATCACCGAAGAACTGTCTGGGCTGCAGGACGAAGTGCCGCCAGCCCCTTTTGCTGCCATCAGATCGCGGGCCGAGCAGGAATACGGGCGTCGGTTGGAGGAGGTCTTCGCCAGCTTCGACGCCGAGCCCTTGGCTGCGGCATCCCTGGGGCAGGCGCACCGTGCGGTGCTCCGCGCTGAAGATGCTGAGGAAACCGGCTTCGCTGACGTGGTGGTGAAGGTGCAGCGTCCCGATATCGACAAGATCGTCGATGTCGATCTGGCAGCCCTGCGTCGGGTGGGCAGATGGCTCACCCGCTATGAGCCGGTGAGCAGTCGGGCCGATGTGCCGGCGCTGGTGGAGGAGTTCGCCACCACGACCTTGGCGGAGATCGATTATCTGGCCGAGGCGAGCAATGCGGCTCATTTCGCTGAGGCATTCCCCGACCCGACGGTGGTTCGAGTGCCGGAGGTCGCCTGGGAGCTGACGACGACCAGGGTGCTCACCCTGGAGGACGTCACTGCGATCCGGATCGGGGATCACGAGGCTATTGCCGCAGCGGGAATTGATCGAGAGCAGGTGGCGCACCGCCTGGTGGAGACCTATCTGCAGCAAATCTTCACCGATGGGGTGTTCCACGCCGACCCACACCCCGGAAATCTGTTCGTCGAACCGGCTGGTCCCAACGGCGAATTTCGGTTGACCTTCATCGACTTCGGCATGGTGGGTCAGATCGCCGACGACATGCGCGATGGGTTGCGGGAGGCGTTGATCGGTATTGCCCTTCAGGACGCCGCCCGCCTGGTGGGTGCTTTCAAAGACCTCCACGTCCTGCTGCCCACCGCCGATGTGAAACTCCTGGAGTTGGCTGCAGCTCAGGTTTTTGACCGTTTTGGAGGCATGACGATGGGTGACCTTCGTGATGTCAGTCACGAGGAGATGATGAGTTTCGGCCTGCAGTTCCGCGATCTCATGGTGAGCATGCCCTTCCAGTTGCCGGAAAACCTGCTGCTCTTGGGTCGCAGCATCGCGATGCTGTCGGGTCTGTGCACGGGACTGGAGCCGAAGTTCAATGTCTGGTCGGCACTGGCGCCGTACACCGCCAAGCTGGTCGCCGGGGATGAGGGTGAGGGGCAGTCTTGGCAGGTGATCAAGGACGAGGGAGTCAAGGTTGCTCAAACCTTGATGGCGCTGCCTGGACGCCTGGATCGGTTGTTGGCTACCGCCGAGCGTGGCGAAATGGCAGTGCGAACCCCACTGCTCGAGATTCGGGTGCGGCGTATGGAGCGGGCCATGAACCGAATGGTCTTCGTCACGATGTTCGCCGCACTGCTCTTGGCTTCAACGATGTTGTGGGCTGCTGAGCCGACCCTGGCCAAGGTGCTCATGGGTGCCTCGGTGTTGCCGCTGATTCCGGTGATCTTTGGGAATCGGAGACAGCCGCCGGGGTGACTCCCGATCGATTGAATCGTCACTAGTCGGCGTGTCTCTGGCTTTGTTGCTGGTGGGCTTTCCTGAGCGGCCCTCGGTGGTGCAGTATTGCCCTGCTGGCCGCGCGGTCCGAGATTGGATCTGGCGAGGCCATGGCAATGCGGACGCATAGGGGAAATGGGTCCGTACTTCATCGGGGATTTGATCGGGGGACATGTGAGAAGGAATTCTGTGCGCCTGGTTGTCGGGGGAGTGGCTGCTTTGGCGCTACTCCTGCCTGGGACTTTGCCAAGTTGGGCGGCTGGGCAGAGCTATACGGTGAGCGGTGTTGTGACACTGGACGGCAAGCCGACTGCGGGCGTTGAAGTGTGTGATCTGTTCGATGACACCATCTGTGCAACGACTGCCGCTGACGGTAGCTACACCGTGGAGCCGCTCAGTCACGAGTATCACAGCCCTATGGGAATTGAGTCGCGCACCTGCATCATGGTGCGTCCTGGGCCCACCCTGATTGATGCGTTCGAAGGCATCGACTGGATGTCGCGAGTGAGCAACGAATGCGCGGTTCGGATCGGGGGCACAGAAACATCAGTCACCCGCGACTTCTACCTGAGTTCCTATCCTCGCTCCTGGGGGCGAGTCGTCAACGGTGCGGGGCGGCCGATCTCCGGGGCGGCTGTGGATAGTGGTCGAGGACGCGCCGTGACCCTCACTGATGACCACGGGCGATTCTCGGTGAAAATGGGCCCATATTCGTATGACGAGCATTACCTGACGATTGCCGCAAAGGGCTACCAAAGCATGGTGACACGTTTCTCGCACGATGGTGCTCTGGGCACGATCATGATGGCTCCTGCGGGCGCCGACACCCTGAAGTCGATCAGCGGGCATGTGCTGGATGCCGCAGGTCGTCCCTATGTGGGAGTGCGCTTGTGCGTCGTTGACGGAGCCTGCTTCGCCACCGCCGGAAGTGACGGCAGCTATTACGGCCTGGTGGTGCCGCCGGGTGACACCTGGGGATCGGGGATGGGCTTTGAGCTTTATCGGCCGGAGAGTGTGACCCCGGTCTTGAGGAATGATGCCTCCATGTATATCGGCGGCAACATGGTGACCAACGTCGACTTCCGTTTGAACAGCGCACGCCGCATCGTGGGGAAGACCCCGAAGATCAGTGGGGCGCCCAAGATCGGCACACGGTTGACCGTGAAACTGGGGACCTAGCTCCCGAAGCCGTTGTCTATCCGGTGCACGTGGTATGTCGGGTCGAAGGTCGTCAAGAGCAGTTGCTCGTCTCTGAAGGTGAAGGCGTCCTACCGAGGCAAGCGGATTCGGGTCAAGGTCACTGGTTCCCGGGCGGGGTATGCCAGCAAGACCTTCGCCAGTCGCGCCACCTCGCGGGTCTATCGCTAGGCGTCAATCAGACTGGTCAGTTCTGGCCGGGTGGGGCCATCGGGGGAATCCGATGGCCCCACCCGCATTTGTGCATTCTTGATGCTGTCCGGTATCAAGGCCCCGGTATCGAGTGCGAATCGATACAATCTTGAGGGTTGCTCGCCTGGCGGGATGGGAGATGCATTTTGGTGTCTTTTGAGGCATCATGGCTCCCGGGCTGAAAGCCGGAAGAGTCCATTGGGAAATGATCTCTCGACAGGGATGTGGCTTTTGACAATGGCCCAGGGGACGATCAGTTATCGGGGGAGTGGAATGAGAAGAATTGCAGTGCGCGTGGTGGTTGCCGCCTGCGCCGCGTTGGGATTGGCCATGCAGCCGGTAGTGCCCAGTCGGGCGGCTGATACTGAGGTTACGGTCACAGGCGTGGTTCGCCTGGATGGCAAGCCGACGGCGGGAATCGTTGTATGTGACCTTCATGACGAGACCGACTGCATGGCGAGCGGTCCTGGTGGCCACTATTCGGTCACGCCAAATCTCACCGAATACACCCGGGCTGGTTTCACAGGCAAGGAGAGGTGTTTGGCAGTGAAAGGCACTGATACCTACGACGGTATTTGGAGGCATCCACGCACCGGGCTGTGGTGCATGCTTGGGGTGCCGATTGATCCTCCGGGTGGGACCTTCACGATGAACATCGACGTGTCCTCCTACCCGATCTCCTACGGCCAGGTGGTTGATAGCAAGGGTCGTCCCGTCGTCGGCGCCTCGGTTGCAAGCGGGCGGGATCGTCCAAAGGGCCATACCGATGCCAAGGGTCGTTTCTCGGTTCGAATGGGCCCCTATGCCTACGACGAGCATTACTTGGGCATTTCGGCCAAGGGCTATGAGTCTCAAGGCGCTCGGTGGTCACCCGATGGCAATCTGGGTCCAATTGTGTTGGCGAAGGCCGGAGCCGCTGCAGACTATTCACTGAGTGGTCGTGTGGTTGACGCGAAGGGGCGCGCGTATGTGGGGGTACGGGTTTGTCTCTCCGAGGGTCCGTGCGTGGGTAAGGTTCATTCCGACGGCTACTTCCATGGGCTGATTCGTTATGCCGATGCCAAGAATTCCTCCGGCAAGTTCATTCTGCGCATTCCTGGACAGCGCGCCGCTGTGACCCGGACCTGGGATTTCTACTGGCCACCGAACAGCTTCGACGTTCAGCGGGTGTTCCACGTGCCCACGTCGCGTCGGATCGTGGTGCAGACGCCGAAGATCAGCGGCAAAGCCACAGTCGGCAGCCGCCTGAAGGTGAAGACCGGAGCTTGGCTACCGGCACCGGTCGCTCTGAAATGTGCGTGGTATGTGGATGCGAAGAAGGTGCAGACCGGCTGCGGTTCGCTGCAGGTGAAGAAGTCCTATCGGGGCAAGGCCATCACGGTGAAGGTCACCGGTTCGCGAGCTGGCTATGCCAGCAAGAAGGCAACCAGCCGCGCCGTGCGGGTCTATCGCTAGACCGTCATTGGGCGAACTCAGGCAGGGTCATCGGAGACTATCCGGTGGCCCTGCCTGGCGTTAAAGCTGGGTAACGGCGGTGAGAATGGCTGGCTTCGCCGGACGTGACCGCCCACCATAGGAAATCAGGGAACCCGGCACTCACCCGACAGGCGACTTCTTCATGGGCTCTTCCATTGCAGTAGCTGATCTTCTTCGGCGCCACGAACCAGCACGTCACCTCGACTTCAAAGCCGAGGTGCCCTGCCCGGTCAAGAACCGCTTCCAAGCTGCCTATGAGGCGTTCCTGGCCGAACAGTTCGCGGCCACCGGGCGACGCTTCTACAGCTTCGTGCCGTCGATGTGTGGCGAACATGTGGAGGTGGCCGGAACCTTGCGCGACGTGGCCGCCGCCACCAGCGCCGACCAACTCCCCGAGGTTGCCATCGATTCGGCGGCAAGCGCCTTCACCTCCAGTTCGGTGGTCGAACGATTCGCCAAGACCGGGGCCTTCCAGCAGGCCGTCGACCTGAGCTCGGTGCCGTTCCTGGACGCGGCAGCTTTCACCGATCCGCTGGGGGCTTACAACGTGATCGCGGTGAACCCCGAGGTGATGCTCATCGACCGGCGGGCATTGGGGGATCGTCCGGTTCCGCAAAGCCTCACCGATCTGCTCGATCCGATCTATGCCGACAGCCTGTGCATCGGAGACAGCCACAAGAGCATCGGCACCCGCTTCTTGAGCTGGGTGAAGGCCAACCACGGTGAGGACGGGCTGGCTGCCGCCGACCGCAACATTTCCGCCGCGCTCAACGGCCCCGGCACCGCCCGCACCGCTGGACGCACCACTCCGGCCCCCGCCGCGATCTATCTGGCGCCGTGGGTATTCGTGCAGGGTGCAGTCAAGCCCGGGCGTTTGGAACTGGTGTGGCCCAGTGATGGTGCCCTGTGCAATCCGCTGCTGGCGATCGTGCGCGCCGATGTCGCCGAGGAGAACCAGCCGTTGGTCGATTTCGCCACCTCGGCAGGCCTGGGCTCGGTGTTCGCCACCAGCCATTTCCCCGCCACCGCGCCTGGTGCAGCTCAGGTGCTGCCTGAGGATGCTCGCGTCCAGTGGCTTGGCTGGGACCATCTGCTTAGCGGACGCCAGGCCACCTGGGACGTCGAGCTGAGCGTCCGCTTTGCCGGCTATCACCGCGACAACTCCTGCTGATGCGCTTTGTCACTGTCGCCGGGCCACCCAGCTCGGGCAAGACGTCGGTGATCTTGCGCGCCATCGAGCACCTGCGTCGCCGCGATCTGGAAACCGGTGTGGTCAAGTTCGACTGCTTGAGTTCCTCGGACGCCGCCACCTATGAACGAGCCGGTGTCACCGCGAAAGTGGGCTTGGCCGGCAGCCTGTGTCCGGATCACTTCTTCATCACCAATGTCGACCAGGCCGTCCAATGGGGCCGCCGGCAGGGCTTCGATGTGCTGATCAGCGAGAGTGCCGGGTTGTGCAACCGGTGCTCGCCGCATGTGAAGAATGTGCTGGCGGTGTGTGTGATCGACAATCTGTCCGGCATCGGCACCCCGGAGAAGATCGGGCCGATGCTGCGCCTGGCCGACGTGGTGGTGGTCACCAAAGGCGACATCGTCTCCCAAGCTGAACGGGAGGTGTTCGCCGCCCGGATCCGTGAGGTGAACCGGTTGGCGAGGGTCATTGCCGTCAACGGCATCACCGGCCAGGGTGCTTTTGCGCTCAGTCGGCTGCTGGGCGAGGCCGCTGAGGTGGACTCGCTCAAGGGCGACTACCTGCGCTTCTCGCTGCCATCGGCCCTGTGCTCGTACTGCATCGGCCAGACCCGTATCGATGAGACCTTCCAGGCTGGCAATCTCCGCAGGATCCGCTTCGATGACTGATCAACTCAGCCCGCAGTTGGCCGAAGAACTGCTCGTGAACCGGTCGGTGGGCGAACTGGTGGGGGAGCACCCCTATCTGGAGAACTACTTCGACGCGATCCGTCTTGAGGTGCTCGACCCTTCCCGGTCGGTGGTGCAGGTGCTGGCCGACTATCCCGAGGAGTACTTCACCGACTACGGGTTGACCAAGACCGGGTTCGCGGAACTGCTGGTCGGCTTCGTCGAAAGGGTGCTGGCTGAACCCCACGACGAACTGGCCGACGTCGCCACCATCACCGTGTTGCCCGGGCGGGACAAGGATGGAACCTCCGAATCGTGCGGATTGCAGATGTGCGCCGGAGAGGTGACCTGCATTGTCGGACCGACCGGGGCCGGCAAGTCCCGCCTGCTGGAGGACATCGAAAGCCTCGCCCAGGCCGACACCCCCACCGGACGTACGGTGCTGATCAATGAATCCGCCCCCAGCGATGAGCAACGCTACGACCTTGGACATCGGCTGGTCGCTCAACTCACTCAGAACATGAACTTCGTCATTGATCTTCCGGTGGGGGAGTTCCTGGAGATGCACGCCCGCAGCCGCGGGATCCTCGACCCGGCGAAGGTGGCCGCCGAGGTGGTGGCCTGTGCCAACACTCTGGCCGGAGAACAGATCCTGGCTACCACGGCACTGACCCAGCTTTCCGGTGGCCAGTCCCGTGCGGTGATGATCGCCGACACCGCGCTGCTTTCGGCCTCGCCCATCGTGCTCATCGACGAGATCGAGAACGCCGGCATCGACAGGCACCAAGCCCTGTCGCTGCTGGTGGGCCGCAACAAGATCGTGCTCATGTCGACCCACGACCCGGTGCTGGCCCTGCTGGGCGATCGTCGGGTGGTGATCCGCAACGGCGGCATCGTGTCGGTGCTGGAGACCAGTCCGGCCGAGCGGACCAATCTGGAGTTCCTGACCGGCCTGGATCGTCAACTGGCTCAACTGCGGGCCGCGGTCCGAGCCGGCGAGCGTCTGGACGGCGATCTGCCGACATTGCTTGGTCTGCGCGGTGCCGAAACGGTCAGCGACCCCGCTGAGGATCGCTAGCCGGACGCAGCAGCTCAGCGGGGAAGGTGGAGTGCGTGCTCAGTCTCGACGATCAAGCCATCGGCAATCAGCGAAGCGATGGCCCGGCGGCGTTGGGCGCGATCAGACCAGGTGGGAATGACCTGATCGGTGGGTAGAGCCGTCTCGGATGCCCTCCGTAGGGCCCGCAGCACCGCGCCGCGGGCCTCGCGATCGCTGCCTTGGTAACGCGCCTGGCGTGGACGGGCGTCGCCGGTGTCGGGCCGTCCCAGCAGGTACCAGCGGCACTGGGCTTGGATCGGGCATTGATCGCAGCGCGGTAGGCGCGCCACGCAGATGGTCGCGCCGAGTTCCATGGCCGCGGCATTGACCAGGAAGGCCGATTCGTTGTCGGACGGCAGTTGGGCGTCCATGTCGGCCAAGTCGCGCCGGGACGGAGCGCCGGGCTGGCTGCGTCCGTGGAGTGCCCGAGCCAGCACCCGTCGGGTATTGGTGTCTACGACGGGGTGACGCTGATGGTGGGCGAACACGGCAACCGCGCGGGCGGTGTACTCCCCGACGCCGGTGAGTGCGAGCAGGTCGTCAAGGTTCCACGGAACTTCTCCGGCGAAACGGTCGCGAATCTCGATGGCCGCCTGCCGCAACCACAGGGCGCGCCGGGGATAGCCGAGGTTGTCCCACTGCTGCAAGACCTGCGCCGGGGTAGCTGCGGCAAGGGCTTCGGGGGTGGGCCAGCGATCCAGCCAGGCGTCCAGGTGCGGAATGACTCGGTTGGCGGGGGTCTGCTGCAGCATGACTTCGCTCACCAGGATGCCCCACGCGCTGAACTCCGGACGCCGCCACGGCAAATCGCGAGCGCTCTGGGAGAACCAGGCGATCAGCGGTGTGGCAAGGTCGGACACCCTCGAATTGTAGGGGGATGCGCAGGCGGCCGCTCCTGGTCGCTGACCGGGAGCGCGAACGGGTTTCGCTGCTGGCCTGCTGGTGCGGCAAAGTAGCCCTCATGCCTGATGAGCCCTCCTTTGCAGACGTTGAAGCCCGCTACGCCGGACGCCTGGCAGCCATGGACGCAGGCAGCACTCAGCGCCTTCGCGATGCTGCTGCCCGGCTGGACGCCGCCTCGTCCGTCGGCGGCTGGGTGGAACCGCCGCGAGCCCCTGGGGCCGGTCCGACACTGCCGGTGCCGCAGTTGTCCATTGACGCCGCTGCTCTGATCACGGTGATCAACTCTTTGGACATCGACATTCCCTTCGACTGGCCGCATTGGTCTCGCGGCCGCTGGCTGGCCGAAAAACCCGACCATGCAAGCGAAGCCACCCCTGCCGAGGCCGCCATGCTCCTCAACACCGTGCAGCGCTTCGACCGCTTCTCCGACGGAGCCCTGCTGAAGGCTTTCGAGGACGGTGTGGTCCAAGCCGCCGCCCGCCGAATGCTGGAGGCCTAGCCCGCCCAGATTCCCTCTCCCCGCGCATCGCACCCTCCGGCTGGTTGGGGACCGTGCAGTTCCCGACCCCGGCTGGTTGAGGAGGACGCGCAGCGTCCGTCTCGAAACCTCGTGAGGTGGTTTGTGGACTGGTGCGGCGTGGTTTCGAGACGCTCACTTCGTTCGCTCCTCAACCAGCCGGGGTGTGGGTGTGTTCGCTCCTGAACCAGCCGGGGTGTGGGGGTGCGCTCCTCAACCAGCCACGAAACAACCGAAGGAGGCGTAACCATCAACCGAAACACCGTCACCACTCAGCCGAAGACCAAATGAGAAGCGTCAACCGAAGGCACACACCTCTGTGGTGGGGCGGGTGGGGCTCGAACCCACGACCCAAGGATTATGAGTCCTCTGCTCTGACCGGCTGAGCTACCGCCCCCGAGATCGTCTGCGCCAAGTTATCCCGCCTGGCGACTTGCGGGCAAAACGCCCCTGGCTGAGGCCGGCTCGGCTTTCTGCTGCGCATCCCGGTGGCGGCCAGCCGCTGTCGATAGGGTGATCGCGTGACCGATACCCCGGCGGACACCGCCGTCCGATCCGATGTGCCGGATCGTGCCGGCCTGGTGCTGAGCGCGCTCATTCTCGGTGCGCTGGTGTGCAACATCAACCTGGCGGCTGCAAACGTGGCCCTGCCTGATGTGGGCGATGCGTTTGGGGCCTCCCAAACTGCCCTCAATATCGTGGCCGTCGGCTGCTCGCTGGGGCTGGCCATGTCGGTGCTGTATTTCGGGGCGATCGCCGACCGCTACGGACGCAAGCAGCTGCTGATGACCGGACTGGCCCTGACGATCGTGGCCAGCCTGCTGTCGGCTTTCTCGGTATCGATCGAGATGCTGATGGCCTCGCGGCTGTTCACCGGCATCGCGGCCGGCATGGCTTTTCCCACCACACTGTCGTTGATCACCGCGCTGTGGAGTGTCGGTCCCGGACGGACCCGGGCCATCGCGATGTGGTCGGGGGTGAGCGCCATGGCTTCGGTGGCCGGCTCGATCGTCGCCGGGCTGTTGCTCACCATCTGGTGGTGGGGGTCGGCGTTCCTCATCGCGGTGCCGATCGCGGCCATCGCCTTGGTGTTGGTGGTGCTCTACGTTCCAGCCCACGTCCAAGAATCCACCGAGCCGGTTGATCATGTCGGGGGAGTGCTGTCCACGTTGGCAGTGGCCAGCCTGGTGCTGGGAATCAGCATGGTCTTCGCCCCCGGCCAGGTGAAGATCGGGGTTGTGCTGCTGATCGTTGGTGTCCTTCTTGTCGCTGCGTTCGGCTGGCGCCAACTGCGGATCGATCATCCGCTCTATGACCTGCGCGTCGCCCGCCGTCGGCTGTTCTGGGTGCCTGCGACGGGCGGCACCATCGTGTTCGGCTCACTGATGGGTGCCCTGTTCGTCGGCCAGCAGTACATGCAGAACATCCTGCGCTACTCCACCTTGGAGGCGGGCCTGGCGATCACGCCCTCAGCGGTCGGGCTGCTGGTGTGCGCACCGCTGTCGGCTCGGCTCCTGGAAGCCCGCGGTTCTCGATTCACCATGTTGGTCGGCTACGGGTTCGTCCTGCTGGGATTCCTCACCACCTTGCTGTGGAACCCGACAACCCCATATTGGTTGGTGGGTGTCGGCTTCCTCGCCATCGGAACCGGTGCGGCATTCGCCATGACCCCAGCCTCGCGGGCGCTGACCGAAAGCACCCCGGTACGGCGAGTCGGCATGGCTTCGGCCACCTCCGACCTCCAGCGCGATCTGGGCGGCTCGATCATGCAGTCGATCCTGGGCGCGATTCTGGCCGGTGGGTTCGCGGTCTCCTTCCGCCGCCAGATCGCTGCAGCCGGCGAGACCGACAGCATCAGTGACACGGTCACCCAGGCGCTGCTGGCCTCCTACGCCTCAGCGATGCATGTGGCCGACCAGTACCCGCAATACCGCGAACAGATCGTTGCCGCCGCCACCCACAGCATGGTCACTGGCGCTTGGGCGGCCTACCTGGTGGGGGCGATCGCCATCGTCATCGGCACCATCGTGGTGGCGGTGTTCCTGCCGCCCTTCGACAAGGAGAAGGAACTCGTCGCCGCCTACGCCAAGGCCGACGTCGAGGGCTGAACTGGTGACGGTCGGGCACCGGCCGGACGGCCAACGCCTTCCGGGCAGGTGTGGCGAGCGCGCCGATCCCGGGGCATACCGCTGTCGCTGACCTGCGGTGCGGGCCTCCCCGGTTAGGTTGGAAGCAACCGATCACCAGGTGGCAACGATGCCGCCAAAAGGGAGCCCCACCCATGTACTACAGCAACGGCAATTTCGAGGCCTTCGCACGGCCACGCAAACCCGAAGGAATCGAGAACAAATCCGCCTATTTCGTCGGTTCCGGATTGGCCGCTTTGGCCGCGGCGGCCTTCCTGATCCGGGACGCCCAGTTACCCGGCGACCGCATCACCGTTTTCGAAGAGCTCGGACTGCCCGGCGGCAGCATGGATGGCATCCTCGACAAGCACAAGGGCTTCATCGTCCGCGGCGGACGCGAGATGGAGGAGCACTTTGAAACCCTGTGGGATCTCTTCCGCTCCATCCCTTCCCTGGACACCCCGGGTGCCACGGTGCTTGACGAGATGTATTGGCTCCACAAGGACGACCCCAGTTCGTCGAACTGCCGCGCAGTCGAAAACCACGGCACGCCGATCCCGCAGATGCATGAACTGACGCTCAGTCCGCAGGCCGTACAGGAAATGCTGAATCTGGCCCTCACCAAAGAATCCGATCTGCAGGACAAGCGGATCGACGAGTTCTTCGGCGAGGAGTTCCTCGCCTCGAACTTCTGGCTGTATTGGGCCACCATGTTCGCCTTCGAACCCTGGGCCAGCGCCATGGAGATGCGCCGCTACCTGCTGCGTTTCGTCCATCACATCGCAACCCTGACCGATCTCAGCAGCCTGAAGTTCACCCGCTACAACCAGTACGAATCGCTCATCCTGCCCCTGACTGCCTACCTCAAAGACCACGGAGTTCGCTTCGAGTACAACACCGAGGTCACCGCCATAGAGGTGGACACCGCCAATGGCACCAAGCTGGCGCGAAGCCTCACCCTGACCAGCGAGGGCTCCCAGCGCACCCTCGACCTCGGCGAGGACGACTGGGTCTTCGTCACCAATGGCTCGATCACCGAAAGCACGACCTTCGGCGACGACGACCATCCGGCCCCCATCGTGACCGACGCCGGCGGTGCGTGGAGCCTGTGGAAGCACCTCGCCGCACAGGATGCGGCCTTCGGACGGCCCGAGAAGTTCTGCGAAAACATTCCCGACGCGAACTGGGTGATCTCGGCGACCATCACGCTCACCGACGACAAGATCGCCCCCTACATCGCCGCCCTCACCGGACGGGATCCGCGCAGTGGCACCATCATCACCGGTGGCCCCTGCAACTTCCGCGACTCCTCCTGGCTCTACGGCTTCACCATGAGCCGCCAACCGCACTTCGCAGCCCAGGACGCCAGCAAGGAACTCGTCTTGTGGGTCTACGGGTTGTTCTCCGATCGTGTCGGCGACTACGTGAGCAAGACCATCAAGGAGTGCACCGGCATCGAACTGTGTGAGGAGTTCCTCTTCCACCTGGGGGTGCCGTCCGACCAGATCGCCGACCTGGCCCGGAACTCTGCGCATACGGTTCCGTGCCACATGCCCTACATCACGTCCTATTTCATGCCACGGGCGCTGGGCGATCGTCCGCAGGTCATTCCCGACGGCTCGATCAACCTGGCCTTCATCGGCAACTTCGCCGAGACCGTCCGCGACACCGTCTTCACCACCGAATACTCCGTGCGTACCGCCATGGAGGCGGTCTACACCTTGGCTCGGGTAGATCGTGGCGTGCCGGAAGTGTTCGCGTCGTCGTTCGATATGCGCACTCTGCTCAACGCGGTCTACTACCTCAACGGCCAGACCAAGCTGGACGAGGTGAAACTGCCGCTGCTGGCACGCTTCATCGAAGGGATCGCGCTGCGAAAGATCGAAGGCACCTATCTGGAGGAGTTGCTGGCTGAGGCGAAGCTGGTGTGAAGCTACGCCGCAACGGCTGCGGGGCAGTCCGCTGACGGGGGAGTGACGTGGGCCTTACCCAGGAGCGCCGGACGGATTCAACGGCAGCGCCAGGGTGAAGGTCGCACCGCGGCCCAGTCCCGGCGAGGTGGCCGTCAACTCGCCGCCGTGGGCCCGGGCGATGCCCCGGGAGATAGTCAGCCCGATGCCGGAACCCGATTCGCCGATGCGTTGATCGTTGACTCGGTAGAACCGTTCGAAGATGCGGGGGAGCTGGGCAGGGGTGAGGCCCACCCCGGTGTCGGCGACCTCGATCAGGGCTTGGCGGCCATCGCTGCGCGAGGTGACGGTGATGGTGCCGCCGGCCGGAGTGGCGCGCAGCGCGTTCCCGACCAGATTCGTGACCACCTGGGCGATGCGATCCGAATCGCAGTTCACCGGCAGTCGGGCGCCCGGCGCCACCTCCAGCTGCACCTGGGCGTCCTCGATCTGCGGACGCAGGCGCTCGGCGGCAGCCTTCGCGATTCGGGACGCATCAGCCGGCTGGAGCTGCAGACCCAGGCGTCCCTCCTCGGCCCGGCTCAGCGAGGACAGATCCTCGCCCAATCGGCGCAGTCGTCGGGTTTCATCGGTGATTTGAGCCAGGTTCTGCGCAGTAGTGGGCAGCACCTTGTCGATCATGGCCTCCACGTAGCCATCGATCACGGTCAAGGGAGTGCGCAACTCGTGGGCGACCTCGCCCAGCAGCCGCATCCGGTGCGCCTCGGTCTGGGCGAGTTCGGAGCCCAGTTGGCTCACGTCGGCGGCCAGTTCGGCCAACTCGGCTTCCTTTGGTTCGGGCACCGTCGCGGCGTAGTTGCCGTGCGCGAGTTGGCGAGTGGCGGCCCGCACCGCGCCCAGGGACTGGATCACCCGGCGAGCCGCGAACACCCCGAACAGGGCTGCAGCCAGGATTCCGACGCCGGCGCCGATCAACAGAGCCTGATTCACTGCGGTGGCAAACTGCTCGCGCAACACCATGCCGGCCCCGACACCACCCGCGCCGCCACCCATGCCCGGGCCGCGGCCGCCGATTTGGCCGGTCTGGCGACGCAATGTCTCATCGAACATGGCGGGAGCCAGCCAGCGCACCACGGCGAAGGTGGCCACCACCCCGATCAACGCGACCAGCACATGGCTGACCACCAGGCGAACGCTCAGTCGGTTCATCACCCCTCCTCAGCGCGAGGAAGGAACTTGTAGCCGACCCCGCGCACCGTCCCCACGATCACCGGATTGGTGGCATCGTCGCCCAGGGCGCTGCGCAGACTGCGGATGTGCACATCGACGACCCGATCGTCACCGTAGAAGTCATAGCCCCACACCTTTTCCAACAGTTGGGCGCGGGAGAACACTCGCCCGGGGGCATTCGCCAGGGCCCACAGCAAGTCGAAGTCCAGTGCGGAGAGCTCCTTGGCCTGCCCGGTCACGATCACCTCGCGGCGATCGGGGTCGATGCTCAACCCGCCGCTGAACCGCAGCACCGGATCAATCGGCCCCTGGGTAGCGGACGGACGCTGGGTGCGGCGCAGGACGGTGTTCACTCGGGCCACGACCTCCCGCGGGCTGAACGGCTTGGTGATGTAGTCATCGGCACCCACACTGAGCCCGACCAGCTTGTCGACCTCCTCGCTACGGGCGGTGACCAGAATCACCGGTACCTCCGACCTGGCCCGGATCATGGTCAACACCTCGATGCCGTTCAGATCGGGCAGACCCACATCAAGCAGCACCAGATCGACCGGTTCGCTGAGATCCAGCACGCGCTTGAGGGCATCGGCGCCAGTGCCAGCTTGGATGACCTCAAAGCCATCGGTTTCCAAGTAGGCGGCCAGCACCGTGCGAATCGGTGGCTCGTCGTCGACGATCAGCACTCGCCTTGCCATGGTCGGCCCCTTCGGTCAGTTGGGAGTCAGCCTAGACACCACCACGGGTGGGATGCCTGAGGGCACCCCACCTGCGGCGGATCCGGAGGGTTAACGCAGCGGGCAGTCGGCCGGACGGGCCTGGCCGTTGCGTCCGTAGCCCTGCCCGGCGCCGTAGCCGGGGGTGGCGGTCGAGGACGGATCAGCGGTCGCCTGGCGTCCCCAGCCGCCGCGGCCGTTTTGCGGTCCACCCATTCCGGTGCCGACACCGACGGTCTTACCGTCGCGCAGGGCGGTGAAGGCGGCCAGATGGTTCTGTGAACCGGCTTTGAGGTTGCCGAACACAGCCTTCACATCAGCCGGGAGGTCGGTGGCCAGCGCCTTGTTCAAATCGGCAATGTCGACCTCCTCGATGGCCACGCCCACCTTGTAGGCCTCAGTCAGTGAGGTCTTGGCCTGCGTAGTCAGCGTGGTGTACAGCTCGGTCAAGGCGGGGTAGGCGTAGGTTCCGGCGGCCTTCCCGGCGGACGGATCGCTGAGCCCGTAGCGGGTCAGCAGATAGCCCATCGAGTCGAAATGGCGCTGCTCGGAGTTGGCGATCCGGCTGAACTGGGTCGCATTGTCGGGGTAGAGCTTGGCGATGGCCAGGTAGGCGTCGCGGGCCAGCCGCTCTTCCTCACGCATGTAGGCCAGGTCTTTGGCCACATCGGCATTCACCGAGGTGGTTGCGGTGGTCGTGGGGCTCGGGGTGGGGATCTGGAGCGGGGCGGCGGTGGCGGCGGCGCTGATTCCCAGACCGAGACCGGCCACGATCGCCGAGGCGGCGATCACTTGCTTGTGCCAGGTCTTCATTTCAGGGTCCTCCTTGGTCGGAATCGGTGACACTGACGAACCTAGGCAGCCCAGATGAAGGCCCCATGGGCCGAATGTGAAGCTTGTATGTGGCTGATGTCGCCTGTCGGCGTGAAGCCCACCTCGCCTGCTGACACGAAGCCCACCGGACCTATTGGCGTGAACCGCACTGGGCCCGTTGGCGTGAACCGCACTGGGCCCGTTGGCTGAGCTTGTCGAAGCCTCAGATCTTGATCGGGAAGCTGAACATAATCACCAACCCGATCAACGACACCGCCAGCGCCAGGCCAAGCAACGCCCACGCGCCCTTGGTGGTGCGAGATCGTTGCGCCACCGCAGCCAGGAACAAGACCAGGGCGAACAGCACCGTCAACAGCGAGTAGTTGTCGCCGCGCTGGTTGTTCTCCAGCGCCTGGGCGAACTTGGCGTCAGCGGTCGCATTCCACTCCGCTGCTTTGAGAGTCCCCTCCGGGACATAGGCGGGGCTCGCGAAGGGGCTGGACTCGACCCGTCCGCCCTTGTTCCAGGCGGTGAACGCCTTTGCGAACTGCGGGGTGAAGCGGGATTCGATGTAGGCCTGGAGTTTGGGCTGATCGTTGGCTACCGCCTGCACGTAGTTGGCCCAGATGACCAGATCGAACATGCGGGCATCGCGGGCGGTTCCTTCGGAGTTCATGGCCTGGACGCGTGCTGAGGAGGCCTGGCTGAAGGCGATCGACATCTCGCCGCCCCATTTGGAGGATTCGAAACCACACCAGGCGGTGAGAATGGCCACAGTCGACAGAATCACGACAGTGAGCACCTCGATGATGCTGCGGTGGCGGGCGGATGAGTCCTCGACCTCGGCAGGCGTTCCCGACGGTGCGGCATCGGCATCGGCATCGGGCGCCGGCGGTGGCGTGGAGTCCTCAGCGGTCATGGTGGTCACCTCACTGGTGCGGCGTCGCTGGTTCGACGCACGGTGACATTCTCTCGACCATCGGCGAGGCGGGCAGCGAAATCGCACCAAAACCGATCTGTCCGGTGAGGCCGAACCGTCCTTGGATGGAGGTGGGGCAGTGGCCGGTGGCAGATTTCCGAGCGGGTCATTGGAGACTAGGCGCGAAGGGATGACTCAGCTACGCGAGGTTCACTGTGCGCCCAAGAAGCTTGCTGCCGGCGTCGCCCAACTCTGGTTGGGGTTCTCGGCGAGCGTCCGCCGCAGAGTGTGCAGGCCGCGATGTTGCAGAACCCGCACCGAACCTTCGGTGCGGCCCATGATGGCTGCCGTTTCTGCGATGGAGAACTGGTGCAGGAAGCGCAGCAGCAGCACCGACCGCTGGTCGGCGCTGAGCCCGCTGAGAATCTGGTCGACCGCTGCCCGCTGCACCGTGGGGGAGTCCTCCGGTTCGATCGGCGAGACCTGGTCGGCGGCCGTCGCCACGTCTCGATCGCTGCGAGCTGGCCGTCGGGAGTCGCGCCGCCAGGCATCAATCACCTGGTTGCGGGCAATGGTGAACGACCAGGCGCGGAATTGCGCCTCGTCACCATCGAATCTTTCCAACCGGCGCACCATGTGGACGAACACCTCACCCAGGCAGTCTTCAGGGTCGTTGGCACCGTGCGCGGAAATGAACTTCAGCAGGCTGGGTGCGAGGTCGCGATAGAGCTCCTCCCACGCCCAGTCAGCCCCGTCGGCCGCTGCGGAGAGGATGTCATCGAACCGGGCTCCCAGTGTCATGGCGCATCACCGATCACGCTGTGAATGAAGGTTGGCCATCGGGGCCATCGATCCCGCAGCGAGCTGGGTCTGTGGGCGAAGAGGATCCGCACCGACGGACTCAGTCGTCGGATTCGTCCTCATGGTCTTCGGAATGCTCAGCGGTGTCATCATCGTGACCGTCGTCGTCACCGTGGTCGTCGTCGTCGCCATCGTCGTCATGGTAGGCAGCCTTGGGTGGCGATGCGGGCTGAGGGGCAGGGTCGTTGGACGTACCCGTGTTGACGACATGCATCTTTTCCGGGGCTTTGGGCTTTGCCTGGTCATCGGCGTCATCACCTTCCTCACCAGTTTCAGTCTCGGCCGGATCGGGGGTTGCGTCCATCAGCATTGATGCGGGCTCGGGCGGCGGCTGCGGTTGGGTCAGACCGCCGAAGGCAGCCGCTGCGGTCACTCCGGCAATAGCCAGCACGGTGCTAGCCATGAGTGCGCCCAAAGCGGTACGTCCGCGGCGCCGGGTATTCATGTCGATCATGGGTTGATCCCTTCGGGGGGCGTCATCGCGGAAGGCCTGGGAGATTGCGGCCAGGTGGACCGCTTGGTGGGTGGGGGAGGGCGACTCGCTGTAGGCGCTGTCCGCAGCGTCCAAGAAGGATGCGACCTGGCCCCAGGTCGGATCGTCGGGAGTGAGGTTGTGTGCCACCACCCGAGGTTCAGTCGTGTCGTCGAATCCCATGATTGCCTTTCCGCCCAGGTAAACGTTCGCAGATGAGGCTGGCGTTACAGCCGAGCGGATCTTGTTCCTCAAGGGGGTGTGGGGCGTTGATAGGAGCCCGGAAATACGAAGCTCCCCCGCCTGGACTCGAACCAGGAACCTACGGATTAACAGTCCGACGCTCTGCCAATTGAGCTACAGGGGATCGCGCGCTGGCGCGGGGCGATACGTTACCAGAACTTCAGCCCAGGTCGTACTCGTCGCGGAGTTGGGCCAGCGCGGCGTTGACCGCCGGCTCATCGGACAACCCCTGCGCTGAGGTGTCCGCTCCGGCAGAAACCTGCCAGATCAACGGTGCGGTGGGGTCGGTCAAGTCCTGGCGCGCACTGACCACCGCGGATCGTTTCTTGCCCAACGGGACGGTCTGGGTGCACACGATGGTGGCTCCGACCCGCTCATGGAACAGCTGCAGCAGAGGTGCTGCGTCCTGGAGATCAAGGGTGGCTTCGACACCCTCGGTGGTGGTCCACTCCAAGGCGCTGCGTTCGCTGTCCCAGCGGCCTTGCTCGACGGTGTGCCAAGGCAGCTGGATCCAGCCCTGTGCAGTGCGGTAGACCAAGCGATCGGCCAGTCCGACGACCGCGCCCTGGGTGCCGCCGGCAACGGCCAAGACATGGGGCCGAAAGCCGAGGAACTGTTTCAACTCAGACTTGTCGTGTGCGTCCAGGCGTGCCGACTTTCCCATGACGCCATTGTGGCCGAAAGCGGCGACAGGTCCGGGCGCCCGTCCAGACCTGGATGTTGCCGAGGGTGGCCTAGAGCTGGTCGCGGGTGAACGTTGGAGCGTTGAACGAGCCCGCGATTCGCGAGTTCCAGTGTTTGACGAAGGTCTCCTTGGCGGGTCCAGCGCGCTTGGAGTTCTGCGTGCCCTCGGCCTCGGAACCCGCCCCACAGCCGGAGTTGTTCACAGCGGTTGCCCAGGCCAGATAGGCCTTGTCGGCTCTGAGCGAATAGCTCAGCGCCAGGCGCAGCTCGCTGACCAAAGCAGTGCCATCAGGGACCTTGTCCACCGGTGCGGTCTCCAAAGCGCTCAGCAGCTGCGTTCGGTTGTCGGTCACCGACGAAATGGTCGACACCGCGGCGGTGTAGTCGCCATAAGAACCGTTCTCGCAATCTCGCACCGCGATCACCGCCGGCTGCAGCGCCTTGCGGGCACTGGCCGACTTCTGCAGCAGCGCCGACAGATAGCGCACCTGGTCTTGCGCGCTCTCCTGGGGCAGCGGTACGCCAAACGGGCCGGTACTGGGAGCGGCGGAGGCGCCACCGCTACTGCCGTCCAGTGCGACAAACCAGATCTGACCCACCGATCGTTGGGCCAAGATCGTGCCGTTGGGATCGGCATGCCCGAAGACCCCCGGCGTGTGGTTCAGCCATCCCGTGCCGCCGTCGGAGAAGTTCACCAAGTAGCGATAATTCGTGGCGTCGTAGCTCACCGACGTGGACTCCAAGCTGCTCTGGGCGTCCTGGGAGTACCAGCGAGTCGGAGTGGTCGCGTCCACCCCGCAGATCAGTACCCATCCATCGGGGAAGGTAGCGAAGGCGAGCTGAATGCTCCCGGCCGGACAGGTGGGCATTCCCGAGGTGCCGGGCTGTGCCGATCCTGACGGGTTTGCCGAGCTGCTCCGCCCGGCATCGGGGGTCGCTGCGGGTTGGCCACCGCGCAGCCAGGAAAGGACGGGGGTGGCCACCAGCACGACCGCCAAGGCGATCACGACGACGGCGACGATTCCGCCGATCAACAACCCGGTCGGCGGCTTGGACCTGGCCGCAGGCTTGTCCAGCGGTATGGGTGCGGCAGTGGGTGGATAGTTCACACCGGGCGGGGGCGGCTGACTCGTCCACTCCTGGGCCAGCGGGCCCCGCACTGGTGCCGGCGATGGCGGGGCCACCGGTGGCAGATTCGTGGCCGGAGCGGAACCGTCGGCGGCGCGTCGCTGCGCCACGACCTGCTTGGTGGCATCGTCTCCGTATTGTGCGAGCCAGTCCAACAACTCGGGATAGGCCCGGGGATGGACAGCCACCAAGGCGTCCAGAGAGGGGTGATGCTGCGCGATCAGGTTGAGCTGTTCGGGGGTTGCATTGGGGTCATTGACAATGGCTTCGGCTTCGCTGAATGTTGGCGGATCAGTCTGCGGCATCGTTCCCCCCGTTTAGGACACGCACGTCATCACGAATGCTAGGGCAGACACCGGCCGTTTCGCGGCCTGGCTCGACAGGCAACAAGTATCGGCCGCTAATCGGCCATTTCTGCCAGCGCCGAGGTCAATACCTCGCCGATCGAATCGGTGAGTACCAGGCTCGCCCGGTGGTCCATGCCGGTGGGCTGTTTGTTGATCACCACTAGGCGGGCGCCCCGGTAGGACTGCACGAGACCTGCTGCTGGATAGACGACCAGGGATGTGCCGCCCACGATGAGCAGGTCTGCTTTGGACAGGTAATGCGCCGCTGCGGTCATCACGCCGGAATCCAGGGACTCCTCATACAACACGACGTCGGGTTTGATGATGCCGCCGCAGGAGCAGGTCGGAATTCCCGCAGAAGCCAGAATCGTGTCCAATCGGTAGCGTCGGCCGCATTTCACACAGGTGTTGCGATGGACGCTGCCATGCAACTCCAGCACCTTGCGCGATCCGGCCAGCTGGTGGAGCCCATCAATGTTCTGGGTGACCACCGCGGTCAGTTTTCCGGCTTGCTCCAGGCTGGCCAGTGCCTGGTGGGCCGGGTTGGGCTTGGCGTCGGGGTAGAGCAGGTTGGCGCGGTAGTACTCGAAGAACTCCTCGGGGTGGGCGGCGAAGAAGCTGCGGCTGAGCACTTCCTCAGGGGTGAAATCCCCGATCTTCTTGCTGTACAGGCCCCCTCCGGAACGGAAATCGGGGATCCCGCTCTCGGTCGACACTCCTGCTCCCCCGAAGAACACGATCCGATCGGAAGCAGCGATGGCCTCAGCAAGTTCATTCATGGAGTGACCCTAGCCCCGGGACACCGCCGACGAGGTGCGCGGCCACGGTTAGGCTGCGCACATGGACGCATCGTGGCCACCGCCGGCCGACGCCACTCCTGCCCGGGACGGCATCGACAAACGACTGTCGAGAATGATCCAGTTGCCCACCATCTCGGTGGAGATCGACGCCACCGGCTTGACAGTGTTCACAGACTTCGAGGAACTGCTTGAGCAGCTCTACCCCCTGATCCATCAACACCTCGCCAAGGAGAAAATCGGCGAGTTGGGCCTGGTCTTCGATTGGGCGCCGGCCGAACCCAACGATCGACCACCAGTGGTGCTCATGGCTCACTTCGATGTCGTTCCGGTGGCGGGCCAGGAGTCCGAATGGGAGTTCCCGCCCTTCGAGGGACGCATCGAACCCGGCGAGGTGTTTGGTCGCGGTGCCCTGGACGACAAGGGGTCTTTATGCACTCTGCTGGAAGCGGTGGAGAACCTGCTGGCGGAAGGCTGGGCGCCGCCAGTCCGAGTCCTGGTGTGCCTGGGCGGTGACGAGGAGGACCACGGCCACGCCGCCCGCCAGATTGCTGAGACCTTTCGAGATCGTGGGGTGCATCCGGCGTTCGTGATCGATGAAGGCGGCGCAATCACCGAGATCCCGTTCCCGGGAGTGCCCGGCTGGTTCGCCATGGTCGGCTTGGCCGAAAAGGGCGTCATGACCGTGGAGCTGAGCGTTACCGCCGCCGGTGGGCACGCCTCAGCGCCGTCGGGTCTGACCGCGGTGGGACGCATCGCCAAAGCGGTCGCCAAACTCAACCGGAACCCCTTCCCACCACGAGCCCCGCGCACCGTGAGTGAGATGTTCACTGCCATCGCAGAGCACGCCGAGCCGCGCTACGCGGCGGCCTACCGGCTGGTCGGACGCGCCGGGTGGATCAGCGCCGCAGCCCTGCCGTGGGCGGGCAATGAGGCCGCCGCCTTGGTGCGCACCACGCTGGCAGCCACCATGATCGAAGGCGGCAGCAGCTCGAATGTGCTGCCCTCGGCGGCCTCGGCCACGCTCAACATCCGCACCAATATCGGGGAGAGCACGGCGACGGTGATGGCGCGGCTGCGTCGGGTGATCGACGATCCGCAGGTGGTGATCCGGGTGGTGGAAGCTGATGAACCCACCGCTGAGGCGGCCACTGACAACACCGCCTGGCAGCTGATCCGCGACGCGGTGCATGCCGGGTATCCGGGGGTGGCCACGCTGCCGTACCTCACCATGGCCGCCACCGACGGCCGGCACTGGCACCGCTTCGTTCGCGATGTCTATCGCTTCTCCCCACTGCCCATGGACGCAGCGCAACGCGCCAGCATCCACGGGGTCAACGAGCGAGTCAGCATCGATGCCCTTAAACGGGGCGAACGGTTCTACCGGGCTTTACTTCAGGGACTCACAGGGAGCAACACATGAACAGGGCGGTAGCCGTGGACGCTGGCAAGATCCGATTCGGTGCCTTGAGTGCTGTGGTCGGCTTCCTGGTGTTCGTGGAACTGACCAGCGGAATCATTCAGGGCTTCTATACGCCGCTGCTGTCCGATATCGCCCGCTACTTCGGGGTACCTGATGCCGACGTGAACTGGCTCGAGGGTGGACAGGCCATGGTGGCCGCGATCGTCATTCCGGCCTTCGCCAAGCTCGGCGACATGATCGGGCATCGCCGCATGCTGCTGGTCTCCACGGCAGTGACGGCGGTGGCGAGCCTGGCCATGCCGTTGACCGACAACTTCTGGTTGTTCCTGGTGGCGTGGTCGTTGCAGGGCTTCTACATCGTGTGGCTACCCTTGGAGACCGCCCTGATCTACTCACGGTCCCGATCCACCGGGCATCCGGCGGTGCTCACCCGGCGGGCCGCGGGCATCCTGGTGGGATCGTTGGAGGCCGGCGTCATCGTCGCCGCGTTGGCTGCCGGCCAGCTCATCGAGGTGATCAAGCTGCCCTTCATCTTGTGGGTTCCTGCGATCGCGGTGGCGGTGTGTTTCTTCGTGATTCTGTTCGGGGTCAAGGAGTCCCCAGAACTTCACGGCGGACGCTTCGACGTGGTCGGCCTGTTGCTGGTCTCGGTGGCGCTACTGGCGTTCACCGGAGGGCTGTTCCTGCTGCGGGTTCACGGCGTGGCAAGCCCGTTGGCCTGGTTGGTGATCGCGGTGGGATTGTTGGCATTTCTGCCCTTCGTGGGTTGGGAACTTCGCAGTCCCGACCCGGTGGTCGACGTACGGATGTTCGTCCAGCCGTCGCTGTGGCCGGTGTTCGTGACCGCAGGTCTGTTCGGGGTGAGCGTGCTGGGCGCCCAGGCTCCGCTGTCGACCTTCGCGCGCACTGATCCGAACGTCTATGGCTACGGGCTGGGCACCACCAGCGGTCAGACCTCGATCCTGATCGGCGCCTACGTGCTCACCTTGGCGGTGGGGGCGGTGCTGCTGCCGGTGGTGACCAAGTTCGTCACCCCCCGCTGGGCGTTGGTGGGCGCCAGCGCCATGGTGGCGACCGGCTATCTGCTCTTTCTGCCTTTCCACGCCAGCTATGCCCAAACCTTGACCAACATGGTGATCGCCGGCCTCGGATCTGGTGCACTGGTCGCAGCCCTCCCGGCTGCTGCGGCTGCGGCAGCACCGGTCGGTCAGACCGGTGTGGCCACCGGGTTGACGAACTCGGTCAAGACCGTGGGTGGGGCGGTGGCTTCGGCCGTGTTCGGCATCGCCTTGGCCACCCACGCTGACGGCACCGCCGCCCAGACCGCCGGATCGTTCAGCGGCTATGTGACGGTGTGGACGGTCTGTGGCTTGACGGCATTGGCCTCGGCGGTGGCCTTGCTGTTCGTGCCGAAGACCGCTTTCAGCGACGCTGCCGCGTCCTGAGACGATAGGCGTGATGAGACTTACCGATGCGTTGCCCGCTGATTCGGATCCCGGCAGCTTGTTCGCCGCCATCGTCGCGGCGGCGGCTACCGATGGGATCAGCCTGTATCCCCATCAAGAAGAGGCGATTGTCGAGATCCTGACCGGAGCCAATGTCATCGTCACTACCCCGACCGGCTCGGGAAAGTCTCTGATCGCCACCGCAGCGCACTTCGCCGTTCTCGCCCACGGCGGCCGCAGCTACTACACCGCGCCGATCAAGGCCCTGGTCAGCGAGAAGTTCTTCGCGCTGTGCGGGATCTTCGGCGCCCACAATGTCGGCATGGTGACCGGTGATGCGGCGGTCAATGCCGAGGCCCCCATCGTGTGCTGCACCGCGGAGATCCTCGCCAACATCGCGCTGCGCGAAGGTCGCCAGGCCGCGGTGGACCAGGTCGTGATGGACGAGTTCCATTTCATCGCCGATCGGGACCGCGGCTGGGCGTGGCAGGTACCGCTGGTGGAACTGCCGCAGGCCCAGTTCGTGGTGATGTCGGCCACCTTGGGTGATGTCACCCGGCTCGCCGAAGATCTGCGCACCGCCACCGGACGCCCGACTGCGGCGATCAGCAATGCGGTGCGTCCGGTGCCCCTGGTGTATTCCTGGGCGCTGACACCGATTCACGAGACCATCCAGCGGCTCATCACTGACCAGCAGGCGCCGGTCTACATCGTTCATGCCACACAATCCCAGGCCGTGGACCGGGCGCTGGCCCTGTTGAGTTCGGGAATCGTGGACCGCCGGCATCGCGGGGCGTTGAACCAGGCACTGCTCGGCTTTCCGTTCGCAGGCGGGTTCGGCAAGACGTTGGCCACCCTGCTGCGCTCGGGAATCGCAGTCCACCACGCCGGAATGCTGCCGCGCTACCGCCGACTCGTGGAGACCCTGGCCCAACAGGGATTGCTGACCGTGATCTGCGGCACCGACACCTTGGGCGTAGGCATCAACGTGCCGATTCGCACGGTGCTGTTTGCCGCCTTGACGAAATTCGACGGACGGCGATCCCGCCTGCTGAGCAGCCGCGAGTTCCACCAGATTTCCGGACGTGCCGGACGTCCGGGATTCGACACCGTCGGCTATGTGGTGGCCCAAGCTCCCGACCACGAAGTCGAGAATGCCCGCATGGCGGCCAAGTTCGCCGATGACGCCAAGAAGCTGCGCAGTGTGCGCCGTAAGAAGCCACCGGAGGGCTTCATCAACTACACCGAGGCATCGTTCACCAAACTGATCGAGTCCACCCCGGAATTGCCGCGCGCTCGGATGCGGGTGACTCACGCGATGCTGCTGAACCTTCTTCAGCGCGACGAAGACACCGCAGTCGCCTTCGTGACCCTGATCGACTCCTGCACCACCGACCCGGTCCAGCGTCGCCGCCTGATCGCGCGGGCTGCCGCGATGGGCCGCTCGCTGATTCGCTCCGGAGTGGTGACCCGGCTCGAGGAGCCGACGGCCGGCAGTCGCCGCTATGCCTTGGCGGTCGATCTGCAACACGATTTTGCGCTCAACCAGCCGCTGAGTGCGTTCGCGCTCTCCGCAATCGCCGAGTTGGACGCGGACGCCGCCGACTACGCCCTCGACGTGGTCAGTGTGATCGAGTCGACCTTGGAAGACCCGAAAGTGATCTTGCTGGCCCAGCAGTTCAAGGCCCGCGGCGAGGCGGTGGCAGAGCTGAAGGCTGAGGGCTACGACTACGACGAACGCCAAGATCTCCTCGAGGAGGTCACCTGGCCGCGGCCGCTGGCTGAGCTGCTCGAGGCCGTTCACCGCAGAGAGTTGGCTCAGCATCCCTGGCTGGCCGAGAGCCTGGTCAGTCCCAAGGCAGTGGTGCGCGACCAGTTCGAGAGGTTCATGACCTTTGGCGAATATGTCGCCTTCTACAAGCTGCAACGCAGCGAAGGGCTGCTTCTTCGCTATCTGTCCGATGCCTACCGCGCACTTCGCCAAACAGTGCCGGAGGCCGCGCGAACCGAGGACCTGGACGACCTCATCGAATGGCTCGGCCACGTGACCAGGCTCACCGACAGTTCACTGCTGGACGAGTGGTCCGCCCTCACCGGCATGTCTGGTGCCCCGACACCGGAGGCTGCCCCCGCCCCAGGCGGACGGACGGTCACCGGCAACCTGCGGGCCTTGCGCGTGATGGTGCGCAACGCGATGTTCCGCCGCGTGGAATTGGCTGCCGCCGACGCGGTGGACGCCTTGGCTGACCTGGACACTGGCAAAGGAATGACTCGTGCGCAGTGGGATCAGTCACTGGGGGAGTACTGGGACGAACACGACCGGATTGCCACCGACGCCGACGCGCGCGGTCCGGACCTGTTCATCGTCGACGTCGATCAACGCCGCTGGCAGGTGCGCCAGATCATTGCCGACCCGGACGGCAACCATGACTGGGCGATCACTGCCCAGGTGGATCTGGATGAATGCGATGAGGCCGGTGAGTTGGTGCTGCACACGCTGGCGCTGAACCGCCTCGATTCCTGAGGGTGAGCCAAGGCCTCACAACAAGGAGAGCACCGTCTGTCCGACGCCGTCATCATCATTGGTCGGCACCTCAGTGAAGCCACAGCCCTTCATCGAATGGTGCCCATTGGCCACCACGAAACCTCGCCCAGCCCAACGCAGCATCTCGGCATCATTGGGCATATCACCGAAAGCGGCCACGTCCTCAGCGGGAATACCCAGCTCCTCGCAGAGCAGGGCCAAGGTACTGGCCTTGGAGATCCCCGGGGCGGTGAGCTCGATCATGCCGTAGCTTTGGCGCACCGAAGCGTGGGTCAGCGTCAGCTGATCGCCGACCACTTCGGCGGCAAGATTGGTGAGCTCCTCGGAGCGGACCTCGGGATGAAAGCCCAGCAGCTTGATCACCCCGCCCAGTTCATCGATGAGATCGGCCAGTTCGCCGATCCGGTGCCCAGGCTCGTCCCGTTGCCGCGACGGCGAGGTCGCCTCACACCCGAAACCGACGGCGGTCTCCAGCCCGAAGGTCATCCCCGGAATCGCGGTCCTCAGCTGGTCGGCCACGGCCAGCACCACGGCCTCGCGCATGGGGAACTCCTGCAGCGGGGTGCGGGTGGTCAGATCGACCACCGCGCCACCATTGCTGACGATCACCTGTGGATGGGCCGCGGCGAGGTCGGCCAAGACACCCAGCCACCGACTCGGACGCCCGGTGGCGATGACGAAGGGGATCCCGGCCGCGGCAGCCTTGGTCGCCGCCGCACAGTTCAGGGCCGAGACGGTGCCGTCCGAGCGCAGGAAGGTGCCGTCGAGATCGGTGGCGATCAGCCGCGGAGCGCTCACAGCTTCGAATTCGGTGAGGGGGACCCGTGCCAACTGGGGGACGGGGAAACCGAGCCCTTGCTCGGCGAGGGCGATGCTGAGTTGGGCGATGGTGATGCCGACCGCGGTGAGGGTGAGGCCGACTGCGGGGAGGGCGACGCCGACTGCGGAGACGGTGATGCCGACTGCGGGGAGGGCGACGCCGATGACGGTGGGGGTGTAGTCGGTACCGGGGGCGGCGGCTGTTCGGTGGAGGAGTTCTGGAAGATCAGAATCGCGATCAGAATCGCCAAGGCAGCCAGCAGCAGCATCAGCAGCCACGACACCAGAATGGACACCCAGCCCGAGCGGTCGTAGCGGCCCGGCCAGGGCAGCGGCCAGATCTTGGCCATGCCGGGCCGGGACCAGTCGATCCAATGCAGGCGGTAGTCCGGCCCAGCCGGGAGGCCCTGTGGTCCCAGCCGAGACAGATCAACCTCGGACAAGATCCGGTTCGCCTCGGCCATCGACTGGGGCGAGGCGTCATAGGCCAGCGCGACCCACGGCGTGGCCGGTGCGTCATCGCCGATGGCCGGATCGTCATCTTCGGGACGGAACCGATTTGCCAGCCGACCGTGGTCCTGGCCGTGGCCACCGCGCGCGATCACGGTGTCAATGTGCAGCTTGTTGATGGCCCCGCTGAAGCGATCACGGGCACCGGCATCGGCGGCGGCGCCCTCGGACAGCAGGATGACCATGACACTGGTGTTGACATCGTCGTGGCCGACGAACGCGACTCCGGACGGAGCAGCGGCCAGGCGGGCATCCAGCCAGAAGTCGCCGACCTTGGGCGGGTCGGAGGGCAGCAGCGGAGAGAGACGCAGCGGCTCGCCGGAGGTCGGTTCGCTCATCTCATCCCATCGTTGCGGTCTGGCCGGGCGTGACCATTGTGCCGTAATCGCCCAAGCAGCGTTGTTCGCCGCCATGAGCAGACCGGCTCACCGCGCGATGCTGGATTCACCCGGTATCGTGGGCGGAGCTTGCGCCCAACCATTCAGTGAGTATCAGGAGTGTCCCGGTGACCAATCCGAGCAGCGAACCCGTACCGCCCCGCGCTCCTGGAGCCGCACCACTTGCCAAGGGCGACACTGCCGCTGCGGCTCAGTTGCTGGGGCAGGCCATTGAACAGGTGCAACGAGTCATCGTCGGCCAAGAACACATGGTCGAGCAGTTGATGGTCGCGTTGCTGGCGAAGGGCCACTGTCTCCTCGAAGGTGTCCCCGGAGTCGCCAAGACTCTGGCAGTGCGGAGTTTCGCCACCGTCGTGGGTGGAAAGTTCTCCCGCATTCAGTTCACCCCTGACCTGGTGCCCTCAGACATCGTGGGCACCCGGATCTATTCCGCGAGCCAGGAGAAGTTCGATATCGCTCTGGGCCCGGTCTTCGTGAACTTCGTGCTGGCCGATGAGATCAACCGGGCACCGGCCAAGGTGCAGTCGGCCATGCTGGAGCTGATGGCCGAGCAGCAGGTCTCCATCGGTGGCGAGACCTACCCGGTGCCGCAGCCGTTCATCGTGATCGCCACCCAGAACCCGATCGAATCCGAGGGCGTCTACCCACTGCCCGAGGCTCAGCGTGACCGCTTCCTGCTCAAGGTCGACGTCCCCTACCCCCGCGGCAATGAAGAGTTCGAGATCCTGCGCCGGATGAGTGTGCGTCCGCCGACCTCGAATCCGGTTCTGGACCCGGAGATGGTGCGCCAGCTTCAGGAGATGGCCAGCAATGTGTTCGTTCACAATCTGGTCGCCGAATATGTGGTGCGGTTGGTGCTGGCCACCCGGACCCCCGAGGAGTTCGGCATGCCGGACCTCACCTCGGTGATTCAGATCGGTGCCAGCCCCCGAGCCACCCTGGGCCTGGTGGCGGCTGCTCGAGCGCTGGCTTTGATCCACGGCCGGGACTACGTTTTGCCGACCGACGTGCAAGCTGTGGCCAAGGACGTCATGGGGCACCGCGTGGTGCTCGGCTTTGACGCCGTTGCCGACAACATCACCCCAGCCCAGGTGATCGAACGCATCCTGGCCATGGTGCCGCCGCCCACCCCGGTGTGGAACAACCAGCAACGTCAGACGGCTACCACCCAGCACCGCTACCAGCCGCAGGGCTGATTGACGGTGAAGAAGGCCCCCAATTTCGCACCTCCCTCGGCCGACCTGGGGGCGGTCTCGACGGTCGTCGCCGCGCCCACGTCGGCCTCGCTGCCACTGAGCAAGCTGGCGCCTGAAGCGGCGCTGCGGCGCCTGGAATTGACCGTGGTGCGACGACTCGACGGCTTCCTGCACGGAGATCATCAGGGCCTGCTGCCCGGTGCGGGTTCGGAAACCAACGACGCTCGCGAATACGTCCCCGGTCAAGACGATGTTCGCAAGATCGACTGGGCGGTCACGGCCCGAACCCAGGTTCCGCATGTTCGCGACACCATTGCCGATCGCGAACTCGAGATCTGGGCACTGCTGGACGTCACGCCCAGCATGAACTGGGGGACGGCCGGGGTCACCAAGCGTGACCTGGGCATCGCGGCGGTAGCCACCATCGGCTTCCTCAGCCAACGCATGGGCGACCGCTTCGGGGGCCTGGTGATGCGTCCGGAGGAGATCAAGCGGTTGCCGGCCCGCTCCGGACGCACTGCCTTGTACGGCCTGTTGCGCCGGATGCTGACCGAGCCCATCGTGCCCGACCAGGCGCGCGGCCCATTCTCGCTGGCGAAGGGTATTCAGCGCCTCGCCCGCAGCGAGCAACGCCGCGGCATGCGCCTGGTGGTTTCGGACTTCCTCACTCCCGGGGATTTCGAACTCGATCCCGATGTGCCCCCGGATTGGGAGCGTCCGATGCGGCAGTTGTCGCTGCGCAACCAGGTGTTGGCCGTCGAGGTCGTCGATGCTCGAGAAATCGACTTTCCCGATGTGGGCGATCTGTTGATCCGAGACCCTGAGACCGACTTCTCCCGCTACGTGAACACCTCTGATGCTGCGGCCCGGGAGCGGATGAATGCCGCGACCGCAGCCCAGCGCGAACGCATCCGGGTGGCTCTGCGCCGAGCCGGGGCCGCCCACATCCAGTTGCGTACCGATTCAGACTGGGTACATGACATTGCTCGCTTCGTTCTGGCGTATCGACGCACCGCCAGTGTCTTGCACCAGCCTCCGGCCGGGGTGACGCGCTGATGGAGTGGTTCAAGTTCGCCGACCCGCAGCGGCTGTGGATCCTGCTGATCGTTCCGGTGGTGATCATCGGCTATGTCATCGCGTTGAAGCGCAAGCATCGGGTCGGGATGCGCTACCCCAACACCACATTGCTGGGACGGGTCGCGACCAAGCAGTCGCAGTGGCGCCGCCACCTGGCCGTGGCGTTGTCGTTGTTGTCGCTGATTGCGCTGAGCGTGGCCTGGGCGCGTCCGCAGGGGGTGGAGTCGGTTCCCCGGGAGCGGGCCACAGTGGTGCTCGTGATCGACATCTCGATGTCGATGGAGGCCACCGACGTCAAGCCCAGTCGCTTGGAGGCCGAGAAGACCGCTGCGCTGGAGTTCTTGGACACCCTCCCAGCCAAGTTCAATGTGGCGGTGGTCTCGTTGTCGGGTAGTCCCGCCGTCCGCTTGTCGCCGACCCTTGATCGCAACCAGGCCAAGCAGGCGATCAGGACCTTGAAGGTGCAGGAGTCCACCGCTATCGGCGAATCGATCTATGTGGGGCTTTCGGCCATCAAGATGGCTCCCAAGGGCGATTCGGGCAAGGCCGCTCCCGGAGCCATCATTCTGCTCAGCGACGGACAGAACACGGCCGGGCGGGCTCCGGTGCAGGCGGCCGCGGCTGCCCTCAGCGACAAGGTGCCCGTCTACACGGTCGCCTACGGCACCGACAATGGCTATGTCGATCTGGACGGCAAGCGGCAAGCGGTACCACCGGATCGGGAGTTGCTGACCAAGATCGCCCAGATCAGCAAGGCCAAGTCCTATTCCGCCACCGACCTCAGCCAGTTGAGGCGGGTCTATGAGGGGCTTCGCAGCGAGGTGGGCTGGATGCCGGTAGAGAAGGAAGTCACCGCCCAATGGGCCGGGTACGGGCTGGCCTTCGCGGTGCTGGCAGCGCTTGCGGCGGTATCACTGGGGGCTCGATGGCCATGATTCCTGATGGATTTCTTCGCCCGGAGCGGCTGTGGTGGCTGTTCCTGATTCTTGGGCTGGTGGTGCTCTATGTGCTGCTGCTGGTACTGCGTCATCAGCGGTCACGGCAGGGCAGCACGATCATGGGTCTGGAGCGGGTGCTGCCCAAGCAGCAGGCCTGGAAGCGGCATCTGGCCGTCGCGTTCGCCCTGCTGTCGCTGGGTTCGCTCACCGTCGCCTTCGCCCAACCCAGTGGCGAGGTCGACGTCCCGCGCGAGCGAGCCACCGTGGTGGTCACCTTGGACGTATCGCGCTCGATGACGGCCACCGACGTGAAGCCGAACCGACTGGATGCGGCCAAAGCCGCTGCGAGTGAGTTCATCGACCTGCTGCCTACCGGCTTCAATGTGTCTCTGGTTCGCTTTGCCGGGGCGGCGGCGGTTGTGGTGCCGCCGACCACCGATCGGGGGCTGGTCAAGGCCGCCATTGCCGATTTGAAGGTGGCGCCCTCCACCGCGATCGGTGATGGCATCTATTCCTCGTTGGACGCGGTGGCACAAGCCCCGACCGACCCCAAACATCCCAATGACCCCGCACGGGCGGCGATCGTGCTGCTCAGCGATGGCTGGACCAACTCCGGGCGTCCGAGTCTGCCGGCAGCTCAGGAGGCCAAGAAACAGGGCGTTCCGATCTACACCATCGCCTATGGCACTCCGAATGGATCCATCGAAGTCAATGGGGAGAGCCAGTCGGTCCGCGTCGACTATGACGAGTTGTCGAAGATCGCCAAAGCCTCCGGCGGCGAGATGTTCACCGCCGATGCGGCCAGCAAGCTCAAGAAGGTCTATTCCTCGATCGCCCGCCAGGTTGGTTTCGTCAAGGAGAGTCACGAAGTGACCGAGGCCTATGCCGGCTACGCGCTGTTCTTTGCGGTGCTGGCGTCCCTGGCTGTGGCGTCGCTGGCGGCGCGTTGGCCGTAGTCGTTCTGCGCTGAAGGCGGGTCGGGGTGGCTCGCGGAGCCTCGACTGGGGCACAATGGCCACAACCGATATCGGAAGAGATCGCTGGGGAAGGCAAATCTCAACCGGATCGGGGGAAAAGATGAAGAACACGCGCGGGATCATGACGATTCACTCCGCGCCTGCTGCGCTGCGCCCGCATCTGGAGTGGGCGGTCGGCGCGGTCCTGGGCCATCGCATCGAATTCGACTGGACCTGGCAGCTCGCCGAGCATCGCACGCTGCGCGCGGACTATTCCTGGACCGGTCCGGTGGGAACCGGGGCTGACCTGGCCAGTGCGCTACGAAGCTGCGAACGAGTGCGCTTCGAGGTCACCGAGGAGGCGGTTCCCGGTGGCGAAGGCACCCGATGGGCTTTCACTCCCCGCCTGGGGGTGTTCTCGGCCACCATGGGCCCGCACGGCGACATCCTCATCCATGAGGAACGACTCAAGCAGGCGGTCTTGGCCGACGCTTTGGGACGCAAGCCGTTGAGCGACTCGATCTATGCCCTGCTGGGCACTGACTGGGACACCGAACTGGAGGCCTTCCGACAGGCGGCCGAGGGTGCACCGGTCCGCTGGCTCCACGTCGGCTGATCCGCCGTGGCCGTCGGCCCGAGCTGTGCTGATCAGTTGGTCTGATTGGCGTTGGTGACCACGACAGCCACATTGGCGCCACCGAATCCAAAGGAGTTGTTCAACGCGGCCAGGTCGCCGTCCGGCAGCGGACGGGCGGTATTGGCGGCCACGTCGATCGGCAAGCCGTCCTCGGGGTCCTCCAGGTTGATGGTGGGTGGCACCAAGCGGTCATGGAGAGCCATCACTGTGGCGACGGTTTCCAGCGCGCCGGCGCCGCCGAGCAGGTGTCCGGTCATCGACTTGGTGGAGGTCACCACCACGTTGTCGGCGGCAGCGCCCAAGGCGGCGCGAACCGAATTCGCTTCGGTGAGATCGCCTTGCGGGGTGGAGGTGCCGTGGGCGTTGACGTGGCGTAGGTCAGCCGGGGTGAGCGAGGCATTGCGCAATGCCTTGGTCATCGCCGCGCTCTGTCCGGCCCCACTCGGGTCGGGCAGCACCATGTCGAAGCTGTCGGCGCTGATCCCGGATCCGGCCAAAGTGCCGTAGATGCGGGCGCCGCGGGCTTGAGCGTGTTCGAGGGTCTCGATCACCAACACCGCCGCGCCTTCGCCCATCACGAAACCGTCGCGGCCCTTGTCCCAGGGGCGGGAAGCTCGCTCGGGCTCGTCATTGCGTCGGCTCAGCGCCTGCATCTGGCCGAAGGCTGCCAGCGGCAGGGGGTGAATGGTGGACTCCGTGCCGCCGACCACCGCGACTTCGGCCCGGCCCAGACGCAGTTGGTCGATCGCCAAGGAGATGGCCTCGTTGGATGATGCACAGGCTGACACCGGGGCGTGGAGGCCGGCCTTGGCATGGATCTGGATGCCGACATTGGAGGCCGGCGCGTTGGCCATCAGCATCGGAATAGTGAAGGGGCTGACCCGGCGGTAGCCCTTGTCGCGGTGGTTGTCCCAGTTGTTCAGCAGCGAATGCAGGCCACCGATTCCGCTGGCCAGAGAGACAAGAAGGGTGTTCGAGTCGACCTGGCTGCCCTCCTCGGCGTCCCAGTCGTAGCCGGCGTCCGACCAAGCCTCCTGGGCGGCGATCAGCGCCAGTTGGGTGGACCGATCCAGGCGACGGGCCTTGACGCGGTCGATGATGTCAGCCGGATCGACGGCGACTCGAGCCGCAATCTTGACCGGGAGCTCCTCCACCCACTCGTCGGTCAGCCGGCTGACGCCGGAGCGGCCGGCCAGCATGCCGGCCCACGTCGAAGTCAGGTCGCCACCCAGTGGGGTAGTGGCGCCCATTCCGGTGATCACGATCTCAGTCATGGTGCTCCGATGAAGGTTGAGGGTTCGGTCTGGCGTAACTGGGCAGGGCCGAGCAGGGAGGGTGCTCGCCGGGCTGGTCGGCTGGGGTGCCTGACGAGGCTTGTCGAGGCCGGATGAGCCGGTCCCGACAAGCCCAGCGTGCGGGGGTGGGTCAGCTGTGAGCTTCGATGTAGGCGACAGCGTCACCGACGGTCTTGAGGTTCTTGGACTCCTCGTCGGGAATGGTGACGCCGAACTTCTCGTCGCAGCCGACGAGGATCTCGACCATCGCCAGGCTGTCCACGTCGAGGTCATCGACGAAGGACTTGTCGAGCTGGACGTCCTCGACCGGGACGCCGGCGATCTCGTTGACCAGCTCGGCGAGCTGGGCGCGAATCTCTTCAGTGGTGGCCATTGGGTTCTCCTTCTGTGTTTTCTGGGGCTCTTCTCCGGCAGCGCCGGAAGGTTAGGGGAGGGTGATGACTTGGCCGGAGTAGACCAGACCGGCGCCGAATCCGATGATCAGCGCGGTCTGTCCGCTCTTGGCCTCACCACTGGTCAACAGCGCGTCCATGGCCATCGGAATGGTGGCCGCGGAGTTGTTGCCGAGGGTCTTGATGGTGCGGGCTACCACGACATGCTCGGGCAGCTTGAGGTAACGCAGCATGGTGTCGGTGATGCGGTTGTTCGCCTGGTGCGGAATGAAAACATCCAGCTCGTCGGCGGTGATGCCGGCCACGTCCAGACACCGGCGGGTGGCTTCGGTGATGTAGCCGGTGGCCCACTTGAAGACGGCTTGGCCGTCCATGCGGATAGTGGGAAAAGTGCCAGACTCCACGGCGCCGGCAATGCCGTTGTCCATCCAGATCTTGTCGTATTGGTCGCCGTCGGAGCCCCACACGACCGGTCCGATCCCATTGGTATCGCTGGGCCCGACCACAGCGGCGCCGGCACCGTCCCCGAAGAGGAAAGCCGTGCCGCGATCAGTGAGATCGGTGATGTCGGAGATCGTCTCGCCGGCGACGACGAGCACATAGTGGGCTTGGCCACCACGAACCAAGGCCTCGGCTTGAGCGATGGCGTAGCTGAAGCCGGCACAGGCCGCCGAAATGTCGTAGGCGGCCACGTCACCCAGGCCGAGCAGGCCGGCCAGCTTCGGCGCCAGTGCCGGGGTCTGGTAGTAGTGCGAGATGGTCGCCACGATCACCGCGTCGATCTGATCGCGGGCGATCCCGGAGCGATCCAGGGCGCTGGTGGCTGCGGCGATCGACAGAGTCTCGATGTTCTCGCCCTCGCCGACCCAGCGACGCTCGGAGATGCCGGTGCGTTGGGTGATCCACTCATCGGAGGAATCGATGAACTGGCACAGGTACTCATTGTCGATAACCCGAGACGGGGTTGCCGATCCAACGGAGTAGAGGCGGGCGAAGGGTGCCCCGGTGCTGGCCTTGAGGGTCATGAAAGAGCTCCCGAAGTGTCGTGGACTGGATAGAAACGGATCAGCGGCTGGCCAGGGGCGACCGGGTCGCCGTCCGCCACCAGCCACTCGGTGATCGTGCCGGGGTGCGAAAGCCCGACGGTGATGGTGTCGTGCGCGGTGGTGACGGTGCCGATCGCGTCCCCGGCGTCCAGGCGGACCCCGACCTCGACACCGCTGTGGGCGTGGAACTCTCCCTTGCGCGGTGCGACCACCGACATCGACGAGGGAGCGGAGTTCGCTGGGTTGGCTGAGGGGTCGGCGTGCTTGGTGATGAACTCCTGGGCGGCGGGAAGCTGGTCAGGGGTGTTCAGGCTGAACAACTCCACGCCCTTCAGGTTGCGCTTGGCGATACCGGTGAGGGTGCCCGCGGGGGGCAGTTCCAACAGGCCGGTGATGCCCAGGTCGGCCATGGTCTGCATACACAGATCCCAGCGCACCGGGCTGGCGACCTGTTTCACCAGGCGGGTGAGGTATTCCTGGCCGGACTGAACGACCTGGCCGTCGGCATTGGACAGCAGGCGGGTGTTCGGATCGTGGGTATTGATGGCGCGAGCAAGGCGTTCCAAGTGGGCGACGGCCGGTTCCATGTGCACGGTATGGAAGGCGCCGGCCACCGAGAGTTGGATCAGGCGGGTGCGGGCTGGGGGATTGGCTTGCAGTGCGGCGAGTTGCTCCACGGTCCCGGCGGCCACGATCTGGCCGCTGCCGTTGTTATTGGCGGCAGTGAGGCCCTGGGCCTCGAGCGCGGCCAGCACCTCAACCGGGTCGCCGCCAATCACGGCCATCATCGACGTGGGTCGCACAGCGCTGGCCGCGGCCATCTGGCGTCCACGTTCGCGGACCAGCACCATGGCCTGCTCGGCGCTGAGGACGCCCACAGCCGCAGCGGCCGTGATCTCCCCGACGCTATGGCCGGCAACGACCCCGGTGCGCTGGAAGCCATCAGTTGGCTTCGGGAACAGCTCGAGGGCTGCTAACAATCCGGAGGCGACCAGAAGCGGCTGCGCAATGGCGGTGTCTCGGATGGTGTCGGCGTCGGCCTGCGTGCCGAAATGCGCCAGATCGAGTCCGGTGACGGCTGAGAGCCAGTTGAGGCGATCCGCGAATCGGGATTCTGTCAGCCAGGGGGTGAGGAAGCCGGGAGCTTGGGCACCCTGTCCGGGCGCAACGATTGCGAGCACGGTTCAACCCTGTCGAATCTTGAGGGCGGAGACGGCGTCGGACGCGACGAAAAAGACCGCGGTTGAGTTGTAGGAACCCTACAACGGACCTGGGTTAGTGGTGGCCGCACTCGGTGGCTGGTTGTTGCTTTCGTTAAGTGAGGAGGCGCCCCAGAGTGAGGCTGAGGCGCAGTGCGTAGGCGTCGCGGGCATCCGTTGGTGAATAGCCGGTCACCTCAGCGACCCGGCGCAGCCGATAACGCACTGTATTGGCGTGAACGAACAGTTCGCGAGCAGTGGCTTCAATCGATCCGGCGTTGCCGAAGTAGGCAGTCAGGGTAGGAACCAGATCACCGCCGGCAGCCACCAATGGCTGGAACAGTTCGGTGGCCAGCGCGCGCCGGGCGTGGCCATCACCAGCCAAGGCACGTTCGGGCAGGAGTCTCTCGGCGGCGATGGTGCGCGGCGACTCCGGCCAGGCCCGCACCGCCCGCAACCCGGACATGGCTGCCCGGGCGCTGCGGGCGGCGTCCATCAGGCTGGAGACGATGGGTCCGACCACCACCTGACCCTCGCCGAACTCCTCGGCGAAAGTCATCACCTGAGGGACCAGTTCGTCCACGGTCTGGCAGCCGGTGCCGATCACGAGCACAAGGCGATCGCCCTGCGGCGCTGCCAGCAGATCCATGCCGAGGCCGGCCGCCGATGCCCTGATCGTCTCCACCGCGGAGCCAGGATCCTCCGGAGCTGAGCCGATCACCACGACAACTCCGGGGCTGGGGGAGGCCCAGCCGAGAGTGGAGGCTCTCGAAACCACCGACTCGTCGGCGTCACCACGCACGATCGCATCGACGACCATCGCCTCCAGGCGGGCATCCCAGGCGCCGCGGATCTCGGCCGCGCGGGCATAGACCCGGGCGGCGGCAAAGGCGACTTCGCGTGAGTACCGCAGGATGCCGATCCGCAGCGGAAGCTGCTCGGCTTCGGGAAGGTCCGCGATTCGACCTTCCACGGTCTCGATGGTGGTCAAGACCAAATCGACGGTCTGATTCAAGGTGACCCGTCGGGTCAAGGCCCGGGGTGCGGCAGCGAACAGGGCGCCGGGATCACCCTGGCCACCCGAACCGAACCAATTGATGAACCCATCGATGCCGGAGCGAGCCACGACCGTCACCCACGAACGATGCTCGGCCTCCAGGCCGGAGAACCAGACATGCTGCTCGGCGATGCGGGCCATGGCAGCGGTGGTGAGTTCGGCGGCGGAATCCGACAGCCCTGATGCGATGGACTGCCGCGCCTTTGGGCTGGGCCACCACGGCTGCTCAGCAGCCGGCTTCGGGGTACTCATTGCCGCAGCTCGTCGATCTGATCGCGGCGGGCCTCCACCACAGCCCGCACGAGCTCTTGCGGCAACCTCTGGTCGGCATTGAAGCCCAGGGCGCCTTTGGAGACGCGATAGCTGCTCAGATCTGCCGAGAGTCCGACCAGGATCGCCCCGCTGAACGGATAGAGAGCGAAGCCTTTCGCGTTGCGGGCTAGGCCCACGAGGGGAAGCCCTGCGTGAAAGAGCGCCGGGACCCCGTAGCTGGTTCCCTCGACGGCGTCGGGGGCGATGCTGCGCGCGGTATCCAGGATCGCGCTCAACGCCGGTCCGGCGTCTCCTGCCTCATCGATGAGGTCAGCGAAGGTGGTCATGACACCGAATCCTAGGGGTAGGAAGTGCTGATACCACGCGGTGGGCTGGAATGAGTTCGGACCACCGCAGGGTTGAGTTGGGACAGACTCGATATGGTCTGACAAACGCAATGACCTGCGTACCCCCTCCCGAAAGGCTCCACCGTGGCCCGACGTGACTCAGTCGAAATGATCCCGAACGGATTGCCGACGAACCTGCCCGACACCGACCCCGAGGAAACCTCGGAGTGGTTGGCATCACTGGATTCGATGGTCGGCACCGACGGCTTGAACCGTGCACGCTATGTGATGCTCAAACTGTTGGAAGAGGCGCGCATCAAGCACCTCGATCTTCCCGCGCTGACCGCCACCGACTACGTCAACACCATCCCCGCCGATGTCGAACCGGCCTATCCCGGCGATGTCGATCTGGAACGGCGCTTCCGTCGGCTGGTGCGCTGGAACGCCGCCATCATGGTGCATCGCGCGCAGCGCCCTGGCGTTGGGGTGGGCGGCCACATCTCCACCTATGCCTCCGCCTCCACGCTGTATGAAGTCGGGTTCAACCACTTCTTCCGCGGCAAGGATCACCCCGGCGGTGGCGACCAGGTCTTCTTCCAAGGCCACGCCAGTCCCGGAATGTACTCGCGGGCCTTCTTGGAGGGTCGCTTGAGCGAGGCGGACCTGGACGGATTCCGCCAAGAGAAGAGTCACCTCGTCGATGGGCGCATCCGTGCGCTGCCGTCCTACCCTCATCCGCACCAGATGCCGAACTTCTGGGAGTTCCCGACGGTGTCGATGGGTCTGGGGCCGATCAACGCCATCTACCAGGCGCAGTTCAACAAGTACCTGGCCAATCGGGGCATCAAGGACACTTCCCAGCAGCGGGTGTGGGCCTTCCTAGGCGACGGCGAGATGGACGAGGTCGAAAGCCGTGGCGCCCTGCAGTTGGCCGCCTATGAAGGGCTGGACAATCTCACCTTCGTCGTGAACTGCAATCTGCAGCGCCTGGACGGTCCGGTGCGCGGCAACGGCAAGATCATGCAGGAACTGGAGAGCTTCTTCCGCGGCGCCGGTTGGAATGTCATCAAGGTCGTGTGGGGGCGTGGCTGGGATCCGCTGCTGGCCGCCGATACCGACGGGGCCTTGGTCAACCTGATGAATGCCACCACCGACGGCGACTATCAGACCTACAAGGCCAATGACGGCGCCTACGTCCGCGAGCACTTCTTCAACCGGGACCCGCATACCGCCGCCATGGTCGCCGATTGGTCCGATGAGCGGATCTGGAAGCTTGCCCGCGGTGGCCACGACTTCAACAAGGTGTATGCCGCCTACGCTGCGGCCACTTCCTTCACCGGTGCTCCCACCGTGGTGTTGGCGCATACGATCAAGGGCTATTTCCTGGGCTCCCACTTCGCCGGACGCAACGCAACCCACCAGATGAAGAAGCTGGCGCTGGATGATCTCAAGCAGTTCCGGGACCGGCTGGACATGCCCATCACCGATGCCGTGCTGGAGGAGAACCCCTACCAGCCGCCCTATGTGAACCCCGGCCCGGAGGATGAGCGGGTCGACTATGCCCTCCAGCGGCGCCGCGCCCTGGGCGGTTGGGTGCCGGAGCGGCGGAACAATCCCGCCCCGGTGCCACTGCCGGAGCCCAAGGCCTATGAAGCTGCCCGGAAGGGCTCAGGAAATCAGCCGGTGGCCACCACGATGGCCTGGGTGCGGCTGCTCAAGGACCTCATGCGCGACAAGGGCTTCGCTGCTCGGGTGGTGCCGATCATTCCGGACGAGGCCCGTACCTTCGGCATGGATTCTCTGTTCCCGACCCTGAAGATCTACTCTCCGCACGGCCAGAACTACACCCCGGTCGACAACGACTTGATGCTGGCCTATCGGGAGAGCAAACAGGGCCAGATCCTGCACATGGGGATCAACGAGGCCGGCTCGGTGGCCGCCTTCACCGCAGCGGGTAGTTCCTATGCCACGCATGGGGTCGCAATGGTGCCGATCTATGTGTTCTATTCGATGTTCGGCTTCCAGCGCACCGGCGACGCCCTGTGGGCGGCGGCTGACCAGTTGGCCCGCGGGTTCCTGATCGGAGCCACCGCCGGTCGCACGACCTTGACCGGTGAAGGTACTCAGCACATGGATGGCCACAGTCACCAGTTGGCGGCGACCAACCCGTCCGTGGTGGCCTACGACCCGGCCTATGCCTACGAGATCGCCCACATCATGGCCGATGGCCTGCGCCGGATGTACGGGGAGAATCCCGAAGACGTCATCTACTACCTGACGGTCTACAACGAGCCGATGGTGCAACCTGCCGAGCCGGACGGTGTCGAGGTCGAAGGAATCCTGCGGGGTATGTACCTGCTGGCTGAAGGCAGTTTCGACGGCGTCAACGCCGATGCTCGGCGCGCCCAGTTGTTGGCCTCGGGCGTGGCGGTGCCGTGGGCATTGGAGGCCCAAGAACTGCTCAAACGGGACTTCGGCGTGGTCGCTGATGTGTGGAGCGTCACCAGTTGGAACGAGTTGCGCCGCGATGGCCTGGCTGTGGATGCGCAGCGGTTCCGTCATCCCGACCAGCCGACGCCGCAGCCCTGGGTGACCCAGAAGCTGGCCGGACGGCCCGGTCCGGTGGTCGCAGTGTCGGACTACATGCGCGGGGTGCCCGACCAGATTCAGAACTGGGTGCCGGGGCGGTTCGTCTCCTTGGGGGCCGACGGCTTCGGTTTCTCCGACACCAGGGCGGCGGCACGACGATTCTTCGGGATCGACGGACCGTCGATTGCGGTTCGGACTTTGCAGCAGTTGGCCGCCGACGGCGACGTGGATCCCTCCTGGCCGGCGAAGGCTGCTGAGTTGTACCGACTCGACGATGTGACTGCGGGCAGTTCCGGTGTCGTCGGAGGCGACTCCTGAGGTCTCCGATCACCACGGCGCCACGCCGGGGTGTGGGCACCGTCTTTCCTCATGAGGCCGGATCTGGCAGGCTGATCAGCACCTATTCGTGTCCGCAACAGAGGTAGGGGAGATAAGCGTGAGTACCGCGCCCGGAACGGCGGCAGCGTCGTCCGCGGCCTTGTTGGGCATCGTGCCAGGTCTGGCTGTTCAGGAACTTGGCTGGGATTCGGACGTCGACGAGGATCTGCGCTCCGAGATTCTTGATGTGTTGACAGAGGACTTTGTCTATGAAGCCATCGAAGCAGTGGATGTCGTTCTGCTGTGGTGGCGCGAGGAAGACGGCGATGTGGCCGATGGTCTGGTCGACGCCCTTACCGATCTGAGTGCCACGGGCTATCTGTGGCTGATGACGCCACGAGTCGGGCGCGAGGGCTATGTCGAGCCTTCCGATCTTGCCGAGGCGGCCTTGACTGCGGGGCTGGCTTTGGCGAACACCCCGAACGTATCCAAAGACTGGCAGGCCCAGAAACTGGTGCGTCCGAAGGGCTCGCGGCGTTAGCCGCACGTGCCTGTGCCTTGCTTCGGCTTGGTGGGGCAGGCCCGGTTTGTGAGCTGCCGCCCTCGGCAAGGATCCGAGGCGAGTGCCGTCCCAACAGGCTCTGAGGTGGCTGCCTGACTCCTGGTGATCACGGTGCGCAGGCGAGGCGTGACGGCGCTCTGGCGGCACGGGGTGGGCGCAAAGGGACTCGAACCCCTGACCCCCTCCTTGTAAGGGAGGTGCTCTAACCAACTGAGCTATGCGCCCCGGCGCCCCATCTTAGGGGAGTGCCCTGGTGGGCGCATTCTCACCTCGGTGCGGCGCGTCCTGTGGATGGGTCTGTGGATAGTGGCTATTATTTCCGGCCCGTTTGTGGTGTGGTCAGGCAGGATGCCTTCTGAAACGCATCAAGTGGGCACTCAGACCCCCGAGTCGGTCGATCAGAGACGCCTGCTGCTGGGTATACCTGGCGGGGTGTCCGTGCCTGCTGCTGAGTGTCAACCTATTGAAAAGCCTAGTCAAGCGATGGTATCTCGGTTGCTCCGGGTGGGTGCTGGGAGCCCTGCGAAGGTCGCGGCCTGCGCGCGAATGCGGGGGAGTATTGGTGTTCGGTCCGCATTGAAATTCGTGGCCTCAGTAATTACCTAGCGATATTTAGTCGCCTATTTAGGGTGCGGTTATCGTGGTGGTGTAGTGGTTTAGTGGTGAAAACTCCACCGATGGTGAGGGTTGCTCGCGACTCTGTGTCGCGAATGCGGTGGTGGCTGCATGCATAAGTGGGAAGGGGATCTGGCGGTGGCTTGAGTGGATGGCTGCATCGACGGCGATTCGCCTTGTCGGGCCCCAGACAGGGAAGGAGCCCGCCACGAACCGGGAGAGTTCTGCGGGCACTGCCGGGGGGCAGCAATCCGGCTCGGGGGGAACCGGAGTTCTTTTAGGGAGGTGGCTCGGGGGGAACCACTTGCCTGATACGTACTTTAGCGCAGGCGGTCGGGAGTAATGCAAGGTTTTCTCCAAAGAACCTCCACCCTTGGGTGAGTTTTTCTGCATTTGGTGTGCTTTTGTCCCCCCCAGGGGTGACTTTACGGTCACCCATAGGGGGACTTAGTGCCGAAGAATGCCGAATTGTGTTGGCAAAGATGGGGGTCTTGGCCCGCGGAGGTCGACTCACGACGGGACCGGTAGAGTAGGGCGTCGTGACTGTGGCAGACATGAGAGTGGCGCTGGGCGCCTTGGATCGCACGCTCGGCTCCATCGAGATCGTGCTGGATCCCAGTTCCAAGAAGGCGAAGATCGCTGAACTGGCTGAAGCTGCCGCCGCACCGGACCTGTGGGACGACCAGGATCGTGCTCAGGCGGTGACCTCGCAGTTGTCGCGATTGCAGTCCGAGGTGGACCGCCTCACGGAGTTGCGTCGTCGGGTCGATGATCTGGCCGTCCTTATTGATCTTGCTGAGGAGGAGGCCGATTCCGACACGCTGGCCGAGGTTCAGCGGGAAATGGCCTCACTGACCGCCGACATCGACGCCCTCGAGATTCGCACGCTGCTCTCCGGGGAGTACGACCAGCGCGACGCCCTGGTCACGATCCGGTCCGAAGCTGGCGGCGTGGACGCGGCCGACTTCGCAGCCATGTTGTTGCGTATGTACCTGCGCTGGGCGGAGCGGCATGGCTATGCCACCGAGGTCTACGACATCTCCTATGCCGAAGAGGCGGGCATCAAGTCAGCCACCTTCACGGTCAAGGAGCCGTTCGCCTATGGCTTGCTCTCCGTCGAGCAGGGGACGCATCGCCTAGTGCGGATCAGCCCCTTCGATAACCAGGGCCGGCGCCAGACGTCCTTTGCCGGTGTTGATGTGCTCCCGGTGACCGAGGAGACCGACCACATCGACATCCCGGAAGGCGATATTCGAGTCGATGTGTTCCGTTCGTCGGGTCCGGGTGGCCAGAGCGTGAACACCACCGACTCCGCGGTACGCATCACCCACCTGCCCACCGGCCTGGTGGTGTCTTGCCAGAACGAGAAGTCCCAACTGCAGAACAAGGCCGCCGCGCTGCGAGTGCTGCAGTCACGCCTGCTGGAGCGGGCTCGTGCTGAGAAGGAAGCCGAGATGCGCGAACTCAAGGGCGACGGGGGAAACTCCTGGGGTTCCCAGATGCGCTCCTATGTTCTGCATCCCTATCAGATGGTCAAGGACCTGCGGACAAATCACGAAGTCGGCAACCCGGATGCGGTCTTCGATGGCGACTTGGACGGCTTCATCGATGCCGGGGTGCGGTGGCGGCGTCAGCAGGGCGAGCGCTGACACGCCGGTCGGGTTGAGTTGACCTGGCCTGCCCGGCACCTACACTGCAAGCAGGCCGTCCTTGGCGTTTGTTAAGGATTCCTTCCCCATTGTCTAGCTGGCCAGGCACCGTATCGTGATCCGTTTTGAAGAAGTCACCAAGACCTACAACGGTCAATCGCGCCCTGCGCTGAACAAGGTGAGCGTGGAGATCGAGAAGGGGGAGTTCGCCTTCTTGGTGGGCACCTCCGGCTCGGGCAAGTCCACCTTCATGCGCTTGATCCTGCGGGAGTACCTCCCCACTTCGGGCCGCATTCATGTGGCCGGCAAGGAGCTGGGCCGTCTGCACAGTTGGCAGGTGCCTGCGCTGCGCCGCAAGATCGGCACCGTGTTTCAAGACTTCCGCCTGTTGCCGGGCAAGACGGTCAACGAGAACGTTGCCTTCGCCCTGCAGGTGATCGGCAAACCTAATTCGGTGATTCGTCGGGTGGTTCCTGAGACGCTGGAGCTGGTGGGTCTGGAGGGCAAGGGTGACCGACTGCCCGAGGAACTGTCCGGCGGTGAACAGCAGCGAGTGGCGATTGCACGGGCCTTTGTGAATCGGCCGGCGATCATGATCTGCGACGAGCCGACCGGAAACCTCGACCCCGCGACCAGCGTGGGAATCATGAAGCTGCTGGATCGGATCAATCGCGCCGACACCACGGTGGTGATGGCCACTCACGACGCGAACATCGTCGACCAGATGCGCAAACGAGTCATCGAGTTGTCCAATGGCAACTTGGTGCGCGACCAGAGCAAGGGTGTCTATGGCTATCAGTGAGCGTGTGGGACGGCTCAAGGAGGCCCGGCGATGAGGCACACCTGGACTGAGACGTGGTCGGGGTTGCGGCGCAACGCGTCCATGACCTTCGCCGTCATCGTGACGATGTGGGTTTCGCTGTCGCTGTTCGGGATCGGATTGCTGGCCGCCGAGCAGGTGGAGCTGTTCAAGGGCCGCTGGTACGACAAGATCGAGATCAGCGTGTTCTTGTGTACGCCCAGCTCCCCGGCGAATGCAGAGAACTGCACCCCGAAGGAGAGCACCACCGACGCGCAGCGGCAGGCGATCGAGCAGACACTGCGGTCAAACCCTGAGACCGCCGATGTCTTCTACGAGAGCAAGCAGGAAGCCTTCGCGGAGTTCAAACAGATCTATGCCGATTCCCCGCTGCTGTCCACGATGACGGTGGAGATGATGTCGGATTCCTTCCGGGTGAAGCTGCGCGATCCCACGCAATACCAAGGTGTGGTCTCCTCGGTGGCTGGCATGCCGGGGGTGGAATCGGTGAACGATTTGCACAAGCTGCTGGACCCGCTGTTCGCCTGGCTGAACCTGGCTCGTTGGGCGACGATCGGAACCAGTGCTTTGCTTTTACTCGCCGCAGCACTGCAAATCAGTAACACTATTCGTATGGCCGCTCATGCTCGCCGGCGAGAGATCGGCATCATGCGTCTGGTGGGGGCCTCCAACTGGTACATCATGTTGCCCTTCCTGTTGGAGTCCCTGGTTGCGGCCGCCGTCGGTGCCGTGTTGGCATCGCTCACCTTGGCTGCGCTGGAGAAGTTCGTGATTCTCGACGGAGCGAAACGGCAACTCTCAGGCCAACACTGGATCGAATGGAGTCACGTCGGTCTGGCCACGGCAATTATCACCGGGGTGGCCATTGTGCTTTCGGTCATTCCCACCTTGATCGCGACCCGGAGGTTCCTCCGGGTCTAACCGACTGATTGGACAGTATCGTGCGGGTGTCTTCCTCCACCTCAAACGTACCTCGACCACACAGACGAAGGTCTCTGGCCGCGACACCGCTGGGTGTTGTCGTTCTTGCGCTCATGCTCAGCCTCATCCTGGGTGGGATCACCCCCGCCAGCGCCGACAGCCTCAAGGATGCGCGCGAGAAGGTGCGCAAGCAGATGGTGACCGCTAAGAAGGCCGTCAACAGTGGCAAGTCCGCGCTGGCGCGGGCCGAAGCTGCGCTGCTGGCATCGCAGCGATCCCTCGCTCAGGCCAGGGCGGACCTCAACACCGCCGAGACCAGGTTGACGGCCGCCCGTGCCGCCGACGCAGTCCTGGTCGCGCAGCTGAAGGTCGCCACCGACGCCGCCACGGCGGCTGCTGCGGTGGAGCGGCAGGCGCAGCAGGAGGTTGACAAGCAGAAGGACCTTATCGCGGTTGCTGCCCGCACGGCCTATCAGCAGCAGACCGGTTTGCAGGGCTGGGCGCTGGTCTTTGGTGCCGAGACCCCGCGGGACCTCGCCTCACGGGTGCAGTGGAATCAGACGATCTTCGACACCACCGCGGTGCAGTTCCAGCACCTCTCGGAGCTGGAACACCAAGCCGAGGTTGCGCGCCAGCAACGTGTCGCGGCCCAGAAGGCGGTTGCCGACAAGCGCAAGGCGAGTGCCGCCAATGTGGTGGCGACTCAGAAGCTGGCCGATCAGGCCGATCAGTCTCGAGCCAAGGTCGCCACCTTGGTCGCAACCAATGCCCGGCTGCGCAAGGTCGCCGAGACCGAACTTGCTGCCGACAAGAAGGCCTACGACCGCTTGCAGGCCGAAGAGGCGAAGCTAACCGCCAAGATCAGTGGCGACGACTCCAACTACTACAACCCGAACGGCTTTATCCGGCCGGTGAAGGCCCCTGCCGGGTCACCCTTCGGCATGCGGTACCACCCGATCCTGCATTACTGGCGGATGCACTGGGGCACCGATTTTGGTGCCTCCTGTGGCACCCCGATCCGGGCCATGGCCAACGGCAAGGTGGTGGAAGCAGGCCCGACCAGCTACGGCTTCGGCAAGTGGACGGTGATCAGCTACGGCCGCATGTACGGCGCGAACCTCTCCAGTGGCTACGCCCACCAGTCCAAGATCGTGGTCCACGCCGGACAATCGGTGAAGCAGGGTCAAATCGTCGGCTACGTCGGCAGCACCGGTTTGAGCACGGGCTGCCATCTGCATCTGCAGATCTATCGCAACGGACAGCGGGTCAATCCGATGCGCTACCTGTGAGCGGACCGCTGCCGGCAGTTGGTAGGCTGGCGCGGTTCTCACGATCCCAGGAGGTGCAGCCATGCCCAGGCCCAAAGGGCGGGTATTGGTGGCGCAGAATCGCAAGGCGCGCCACGACTACCACCTTCACGACCGCTTCGAGGCGGGCATGGTGCTCACCGGAACCGAGGTGAAGTCGCTTCGCGCCGGGCGAGCCTCTCTGGTGGACGCCTTCGCCACCGTCGATGACGGCGAGGTGTGGCTGCGCAATGCCCACATTCCCGAGTACTCCTTCGGGACCTTCACCAATCACGCCACCAAGCGCAATCGCAAGCTTCTCCTTCACCGCAAGGAGATCGACAAGCTCGATCGAGAAACGGCCTCCTCTGGCCGCACCATCGTGCCCCTAGCCATCTACTTCGTGGATGGCTACGCCAAGGTCGAGCTGGCCGTCGCCACCGGTAAGCGCGATTGGGACAAACGCCAAGACATCGCCGCCCGTGACGCCAACCGCGACGCGCAACGCGAGCTGGCCGCCCGCAACCGCGGCGAACGCTAGCCGTCGGCTCCATCCACAAACGCTCCCAAAAGGCGCAGGTGCTCCCGAACCTTCGGGAGCACCTGCGCCTTTTGGGAGCGTTTGGGTGGAGGACTACTTCACGCCGACGAGATCGCAGACGAAGATCAACGTCTCGCCGGGCTTGATGACGCCACCGGCACCGCGGTCGCCGTAGGCCAGGTGCGGGGGGATCTCCAGGCGGCGGCGGCCACCGACCTTCATGCCGATCAGGCCGTTGTCCCAGCCGGAGATGACCCGTCCGGCGCCCAGGGGGAAGGTCAGCGGGGCGCCGCGGTCGTAGCTGGAGTCGAACTGCTCGCCGGTGGAGAACGCCACCCCGACGTAGTGCACCGCCACTTGGCGTCCGGCCGTGGCCTCAGGGCCGGTGCCTTCTTCGATGTCGATGATCTGAAGCTCGGTGGGAGCGGGACCCTCAGGGGGGTCGACGAAGGGTTTTTCCATGCAGGCACCCTACCGGCTGACCTGATCCCGGGCTGGCGGTGGCGACGCCGGATAGGTCCAGGTAAGCTTGAAAAGCTGATCGTTCGTCGTTTGGTGCACAACTCAACAGGGGGTGACTGGTTTCGACTCGGGACGGTAGTCCCAGGTGAAGCGGGTCGAGGATCCGAGGACATCTCGTTAACGAATCTCGGGAACCTATAAGTGCCGATTCCAATCGCACTGACTTCGCTCTGGCTGCCTGAGCAGCTAACGAAGGGTCAGCCCGGACACGCCTTCGGTCCGGTTCCTGGCCTCATCTAGAAGGCTCGCTGCGGCAACTGGGTTCCAGGGTTGTCGCGGGACTTTACTGGAACTGGGCTTGTCCACCACTTGCTGACGTGAGGGTGGGAGTCAAGCAGAACGCCTAGTCAGCTGCACCCGGAGAAGCCCTGGGTCACCTTTTGAGGACGCGGGTTCAATTCCCGCCACCTCCACCACCCTTGGCGGCGGCCCCCGTTTACAACGGCCGCCCCCCGGGGGTGAGCGC
>JAEXAS010000020.1 GCA_023458095.1 Actinomycetes bacterium
CAAAAAAAACTGGGGTGGCGCTCCTGTATCACCGTGGTGCGCCACCGCTTTGTCTAGGCTCGGATTGGTCGATCGTGACCCATAGTCGCGTCAGGATCGACCAATCCAGGGCAGCAACCTCAGATCAGGCCGAGTTCAGTGACCGCTGCCTTCTCCTCAGCAAGTTCAGCCACCGAAGCGTCGATCTTGCCGCGCGAGAAGTCGTCGATCTCCAGACCCTGAACGATCTGGTAGGTGCCACCGGAGTAGGTGACCGGGAACGACGAGATGAGGCCCTCGGGGACGCCGTAGGAACCGTCGGACGGCACCGCCGCCGACACCCAATCGCCCTCAGCGGTGCCGAGCATCCAATCGTGCATGTGTTCCACAGTCGCGTTCGCTGCCGAAGCCGCCGAGCTGAGCCCGCGAGCTTCGATGATGGCCGCACCACGCTTGGCGACGGTCGGGATGAAGGTGCTCTCGATCCAAGCCTGATCGTTGATGACCTCCGCGGCGTTCTTGCCGTCGACCTCGGCGTGGAACACGTCGGGGTACTGGGTGGCGGAATGGTTACCCCAGATGGTCATGTGCTTGACCGCCTCAACCGCAACGCCGGTCTTCTGGGCGACCTGGGTGATGGCCCGGTTGTGATCCAGACGGGTCAAGGCATTGAAGCGCTCGTTGGGGATGTCAGGAGCGTTGCTCATGGCGATCAGGGCATTGGTGTTGGCCGGATTGCCGGTGATCAGCACCTTGATGTCGTCGGCAGCCACCGCATTCAGGGCCCGGCCCTGGGCAGTGAAGATGGCACCGTTGGCGCTCAGCAGGTCAGAACGCTCCATGCCCTGCTTGCGCGGCATGGCGCCAACCAGCATGGCCAAGTTCACACCCTCGAAAACCTTGTTGGGATCGTCGCCGATCTCAATCTTGCTCAACAGCGGTGAGGCGCAGTCATCGAGTTCCATGACGACGCCTTCGAGGGCTTTGAGCGCGGGGGTGATCTCCAGCAGGCGCAATTCGACCGGTTGGTCGGGTCCCAGCAGCGAACCGCTGGCGATCCGGAACAGCAGGCTGTAGCAGATCTGACCGGCTGCGCCGGTGACCGCTACCTTGACGGGAGTCTTGCTCACGTTTGTCTCCTCAAAAGATGCTCGGTTGGATCCGCAACCGACGCTAGCAGTTCCCATTGACCAGCGGATACGGGTAAGAACAATGGTCAAGTTGTGAGCCATCACCCCCTGCGGGGACGACTCGCTGCGCGTCTTCGCGGCGCCGCGGGGCGTCCTATGCTCTGAGCATGCGTTTGATCCTGGTGCGTCACGGACGCACCCCCTCCAATACTGGCCTGCTGCTCGACACCGCCGCGCCCGGCGCCGATCTCGATGACCATGGACACCAGCAAGCCCAAGCCTTGGCCGGGCGCATGGCTGAGCTCCCTATCCAGGCCATCTATGCCTCCAATTTGGTGCGTACCCAGCAGACGGCGGCCCCGCTGGCCGACCGAGCCGGCTTGCCGATCACCGTTCTGGACGGTCTGCGCGAGATTTCGGCGGGCGACTACGAGATGGCGTCCTTCGCCATGGCTGCAGAGCTCAACGCCTACCAGTCGACTTTGATGAAGTGGGCCGAAGGGGATCTGTTGGCCAAGGTTCCTGGCGGCGAGAACGCTGTGGAGTTCTTCGACCGCTTCGACGCTGCCATCGCCACGATCGCCGCCGTGGACGCCCACCAGGTGGTTGCGGTCAGCCATGGTGCGGCGTTGCGTGTGTGGTCTGCGGCGCGCATTCGCGGGTTCACCGAGGAGATCGGGCATGCCCACCTGGACAACACCGGCGTGATCATCGCCGAGGGCAGCCTCGAGCAGGGCTGGACGCTGGTGGAATTGCAGGGCTTGCTGCACTTCGACCGGGAATGATCCTGCGTCGATTCGTCTGGTGAGCCGGCTCTGCCACCGAAACCGGGTAGGGCATCCTTTACCATCAGGGTGACCCTGGGTCGTCAGGGATCGTGTGTTTGAGGGCGGACGCAGATGGATCGACGAGCAGCACCGCGGTGGGCGGTCCTGGGGTTGGCGGTCGTCGTCATCGGTGGCCTCATTGTTGCGGTAGGCCTGACCACACAGCCGCCACCGACTCCGGCCCCACCCACGGTCAGCTCGACCCCGTCTACCAGCAGCGTGATCGCAGCAGATGCTGCCCCAGCTCTCACTCCGGTGCGGTACTACCAGTTCGACAAGAAGTGGGCCAAGCAGACCTACGGGCCCAATTCCGGCGACACGGTCCGGCGATGGGGATGCGGCCCGGCCGCCGTGGCGATGGTGGTGGCCAGCCTGTCCGATCCCTCGGTGGATCCTGGTGTTGCCTCGCGGTGGAGCCAAAAGCACGGCTACTTCACCCATGCACCCGAATCCGGCAAGACCGAGCCGGCCTTCTTCGCTGACTTCGCTGCCGGCTACGGAGTTCAGGTTCGTCAGCTCAATACCGGTGATCTACGCTCTGCCTCTCCGGCCAGCGCACGGGCGGTGAAACTGCGAGCCCAGCAGGCCGTCCGGGACGGCGACTGGGTGATCGCCCTGATGGGCAAGGGGCTGTGGACCACGGAGGCGCACTATGTGCTGTGGTACCGCGCCGAGGGCGACCAGGTGTGGATCGCAGACTCCAACTCCCAGCGTGAGGACAAGGCCCACAACACCTTCAGTGTGTTCTCCCAGACCATGATCCGTCTGTGGGTGGTTGATGTGGGCGCAGCCGGAGTGCAGCGATGACGGCCATCGCCGTCGTCTTCGCCGGCGGCGTCGGGCGCCGGGCCGCAATCGGTGATCTACCCAAGCAGTTCCTCACTGTGGCCGGCCGGCCGATCATCGGCCACACCCTGGCCGTATTCGAGGACCACCCCCAGATCGAGGCGATCTACATCGCCTGTGTCGCCGACTGGATCGACTGGCTGAACAGCTACGTCGATGAGGCCCGGCTGATCAAGGTGCGTGGCATCGTTCCCGGTGGCGAGTTGGCCCAACAGTCGATCCGCAACGCCCTGCAGGCCGCTGCGGATCACTGGTCCGATGACACCATCGTGCTGGTCCATGACGCCGTGCGGCCGATCATCGACGGCGCCTTGCTCAGCGCTGTGATCAGCCATGCTGAGCACCACGGCAATGCGGTCAGTTGCGTGCCGGCAGCCGAGACCATCGTGTTGTCCGAGGACGGAGAATCGGCGGTGGAACTGCTTCCGCGCAGCCGTAGCTACATCGCGCAGGCTCCTCAGGCCTTCGAGCTGGGATCACTGCGGGCCGCCCACCAGCGCTATGGCGAGCTTGACCCCCGCTATGACGATGTCGTCGATTCCGCCACGTTGATGGCTCGCTGCGGCCATCGCATCCACCTGGTGGCGGGTAGCCATGGAAACCTCAAGGTGACCTACCCAGTGGACGTCGGCTTCCTGTGGGGCTATTTCGCCGAGGAGGAGTCGTGACCACCGTGAACAACGACCTGGCCGCGCTGGGTGCAGATCCGCTGTTCGGGTCCGGTGTCGGCGACCTGGACGGACGCACTGTGGTTATCGCCGCCGGGGGCGGGCTGATTGCGCGCTGGGTGACCGCAGGCCTTGCCGCGCTGGCTCGCCACCATGGGCAGCGGCTACGGCTGGTGATTCTGGTGCGCAGCCTGGCCGCAGCCCAGCAGTGGTATTCGCCGCACCTGGTCGGAGTCGACCATGAGCTTCGCCAACAGACTTTGGGTCAGCCCTGGGACTATGACGGCGCGGCGGCGTTGATTCTGCACGCTGGCGGTGGCTCCAGTCCCGGGGAATACCGGCGAGATCCCGTTGGGGTGGCTGCGGCGAATGTGCGAGCCGCTTTTGACGTGCTCGAGTTGGCCCGTCGCCGGGAAAGCCGGGTCGCCTACTTGTCCAGCCGGGAGGTCTATGGGCATGCCCGGGGCACCGGTCAGCCCTTGTCTGAAACAGTGATCGGGGAGTTCGACCATCTTTCGGTGCGCAATGTCTATCCGGAGAGCAAACGGATGACCGAGTCACTGCTGGTGGCCTATCACCAGCAGTATCGGATCGACTATCAGATTCTGCGGCTGGCCAGCGTGTACGGCCCTGGTATGAAGCTGCACGATGACGGGCGGGCGATGTCCGATCTGGTGTCGGCCCGACTGGCTGGCTCGGACCTGGTGCTGAACAGCGACGGACGCGCCCGGCGGGCCTACTGCTACGTCCTGGATGCCGCCCGGGGCGTGCTGGCAGCGCTGCTGTTGGGTGCCTGGCCAGGGGTTTACAACCTGGCCAATGAACGCGAGCCGGTCTCGATCCGGGAGTTGGCCTCCCGGATTGCACAGCTGCCGGTGCCGGGTCTGCCCGAGGCCGCCGTCACCACCGGCCCGCCAGCGGAGCCGGGCAGCTATAGCGACTTCGACTACCTCGGGTTGGACACCACCGCCGTTGAAGCGCTCGGCTGGAGTCCCCAGGTGGGTCTGGACGACGGGCTGCGTCGCACGCTGGCCTCTTTCGGTGAGGATGGCCCGAATGCAGCCGGCTGAGGACCGCCCCTACGACCCGGATTGGTATTTCGGGTTCCTCGGCCAGGCGAACCTCGAGTTGGATGCCAATCCGGGCCACGCGCGCCAAAGCGAACTCCTGCGCGAGCTGTACCGCCGGTTTCGGCGCAATGCCGAAGACAACGACAAACGACTCCTCCAAGGCGACGAACTGGACGCCTTTCTGGACGCGGTACGGCGGTTGGCCGGACGCTTCGACCCCGACCTGCTGGCGATCCGCCAACAGGGAGTTCCGGAGAACTTTCGCCGCTATCTGCTCGACCAGTGCGCAGGTGCGGATCCGGTTCGCATCGAGATGCGCAGCCTCATGGTCAGCGGCGACGAACTGAGGTGCTATTGCTTCTTGACCTGGCCGCCGCACAGCAGCGCGTCGCTGGTGGTTCACTACAGCGGTCCCGAAGGTGAACGCTCCTGGACGATTTCCGACCACGGATTGCGGCAAACCTTCCGCTACTTCGGACGTCCGCTGGTGCAATACCAGGCCTTCGACTTCGGAATACCCCTCAGCGATTGCCCGCCCGGCGGCCGGCTGTGGTGGACGCTGGCCGATCGATCGCAGGCACTCCCGCTGGAGTTCTCCACCGCAGCGGCGCGGCTGGCTCCCGATCTGGGTATTCGCTACGCGGAGTTCGACCGATTCGCGCTGCGGGCTCAGCCCGACGCCCTCGCGGTGGTCACGCCGTCGGCTCGGCTGTGGTGGCGCAATGAAGCCTCGGCCTTCGCCGGCCTGCTGCGCTCCAACCTGGGGTTGACCGCCACAGTGAAGGAGGGTGGGCTGCGGGTGCTCTACCACCTCACTAGGCCCTGGTTCGGCCGACGCCTGGTGTTGTACTACGACAAGCTCTATCTGGGTGGGGACAACGGCCAGCATCTGTTCGAATTCGCCGCGGCTCAAGGCGACACCGCCAAGCATCGCTATGTGATCCAACCCGATGCGCCCGGTGCTGGCGCCTTGCGGCGGCGCGGCCTGCGCCTGGTGAACGCGTCCTCACCGCTGCGCAAGCTGTACCCCTTGAACGCCTACGTCATTGCGGCCACGTCGATCAATCCGTTGGGCCAGTCCGGGCTGAATCGATTTGAGCGCCGCTGGTTCGCCAGTGTGATCCGGGCCCATGTGGTGTGCATTCAGCACGGGCTGACCGTGCAGTACATTCCGCAGCTTCAGGCCCGTCACATCGACAACACCGAACGCTATTACTGCGCCTCGCCGGTGGAGGTGGCCAATCTGAGCAAGCCCGAATATGGGTACCGGCCCGAGGCGCTGATTCCGGCAGGTCTGGCCCGTTTCGATTCGCTGGTGCCCGATACTCGACCCGAGGTACTGCTGTGCCCGACCTGGCGGCGTTACGTCGCCAACGATGCGCCCCGCATGGGCCAAGTCCGCAGCCGAGCGGATTCCTTTCTCGACAGCGACTACTTCGCCGTGTACTCCCGGCTGCTCACCGATCCCGAGCTCATCAAGGGACTGCGCGCCCGGGGCCATCGGCTCACCTTTTTGGTCCATCCCACCCTCGCCGCTCAAACCAGTGACTTCGCCGATCGCGTTGCGGCTGATCCGGCAGCCCGCTCGGTGGTGACGGTGGCCTCCTCGACGACTCAGGGCTACGTTCCCCATCTGAAGGCGGCTGCGGTGGCCATCAGCGACTACTCCGGGGTGCAATTCGACCTGGCCTACCTGGGGCGTCCGCTGATCTACTACTTGCCCGAAGAACTGCCGCCGAGCTATCCCACCGGCGACTACGACCCAGCCCGAGACGGTTTCGGCCCCACGGCCACCACGGTGGCCGGCTTGCGGGAGGCTCTGTGGGAAATCCTGGATCGGGGAGCTGAACCCGCACCGGCCTACCGTCAGCGGGTCGAAGAGTTCTTCTACCATCACGATCGCCGCAACTGTGCGCGCATCTACGCCGACCTCGCCGAGGTGTACCACCTTGACTAGCTCCAGTGCCGGGCGCATTGCCTACTTCGACAACCTGAAGTACATCCTGATCGTGCTGGTCGTGATCGGGCACTTCATCGATCCGTTCTCCAAAGACTTCGGCTTCTACTCCGGCATCTTCTTCTCCATCTACCTGTTTCACATGCCGCTGTTCGTCCTGGTGACCGGGATGTTCGCCCGCGGACTGATTCGCAGCGACGGGCGATTCCGGCTGAGTCGGGTCTTTCAATTCCTTGCGCTCTACCTGCTGCTCTACGCCGGAATCGCCGTCCTGGAGTACCTGGCTGGCAAGCCGCTGACCCTGACCCCGTGGACGGTGGCGAATGCGAGCTGGTACCTGCTGGCTGCCGCGATCTGGTACCTGTTGGTGCCGCTGATCGCCCGCATCGGGCTGATTCCGGGGTTGGTGGGCAGCGTGGTGCTGGCGCTGGTGGTCGGCTATCTGCCCTTCATCGGGGATGTGTTCGCCATCTCGCGGGTGATCTGTTTCGCGCCGTTCTTCCTGGTGGGCTACTGGTGGGAACCTGACGCCCTGCAGCGTTTCTTCAACCGGTCCTTGCCCTGGAAGCTCGCTGCTGCAGTCATCCTTGCCGGGGCATTCGCCGCACCCTTTTGGTGGCCCCGGCTGTTGAAGCTGCGCGGTCTGCTGTCGGCCCGCAACAGCTACGCGCTGCTGGACAACTACGCCAGCTTCGGCGCCGGGTTTCGGGCAGCCTGGTATCTGGCCGCGGTGATCTTGGGGGCCTGTCTGCTGATCCTGATACCGCGCGGTCGGCACTGGTTCTCCACCATTGGTGAACGCACCTTGCAGGTCTACATGTGGCATCTGTGGTCCCTACGGGCGCTGGCGCTGGTCGCGGTCGTGCCGCTGACCGCACGGTGGGCCAAAGCCACGCCGATGGCGATGCTGCTGCCGCTGGTGCTGGCTTTGGCTGCAGCCCATCTCTTCGCGCTGCGGCCTCCCTTTGGTTTGGTCTCCGAACGCATTCTCCGACTGGGCAAGGGCTGGACGGTCAGCGGGCGCACGGGTTTCATCGTCGCGGTGGCCACCGCCGTGATGCTGCCGCTGGCCGTCCTCACCGTGTCCGGACGTCCGCTCACCCTGGCCGCGGCAGCTTCCGCGCAATCGTCGAGCGCACCGCTGCCACAGCGAACCCCGATCGGCCTGGAGGCAGTTCGCTTCGACGCGCCGTTGGAGGGTGCGGTTGGATTCGCTGCGGCCACGATCCAGCTCACTGCTGTCGACGGGCTGGCCGGCGGCACGGTGAAACCCGGCCAATCCTTCACGATCCGCGCCGACCGCGGCGACACCTGGATCGTGACGGCAGGCTCGGTCGGTGGCGGTCTGGATCCGCGGCTGGCTTTGGTGAACCTTCCTGACCTGGTGCCGTCCCTGGTGCTGCCGGGGGAGTCTGCCCCGGGTTACCGCTCCAGCGGGACGCCGATTCTGGCGGGTACTGACGCCTTGATCGCCCCCAACGCTCGGTTCGGGACACCGCTGCCCTACCTGCCGGTAAGCCTGGCCACCGCACAGAAGCTTCAACGGGCCCAACGAGCCGCCCTGGCCGATGGCAATACCTTGATCGTCTACGCGACCTGGCATTCGGAGGCGACCCAGCAGGCACTTGCCGAATCGATGGTGGCGGCCTACGACGCCCAGCCGCGGGTGCGAGCCGGGATTGACGGCGACGGATGGGATCTGGCGTGGTTCCTGCCCTCGGCTGCCGACCTTGCCGGCGCCGGCGACAGTGTGGAAGTCGGCCTGGGCAAGCTCAGTGCGCCGGTGGAGCCCTGGAAGCCGGGAAAGCCCTACCGCGCCACGGCTGCGGTGCCCGCTTCGATGCCGACCGCTGCACGGGAACTCTCTCGGGCCGCCGCCACGACCCTGCGTCCACCGCAGCCCGGGCAGGCCACGCCCAGTGCGCCGCTGAACGATGCGGCGCACACCCTGATTCGCTACGGCCAGGCCGCAGGCCTTTCCGTGGCGCCGAGTGCCTGGTGGCGCTTCGATGATCCGCAGGCACGACGCTGGCAGCACGCCCCGCTGGCGTCGGGTTGGGCGATCACGCTGCCGAGGTGAACGGCGATGTTAGGCTGACGCCGACAGCCTGGATCCCCACATTGAGAAAACCGCGGAGGGTATCGGTATGAGGATTGCCAGACCACGCACCGTCGTCATGGTTCTCGCCATGTTGCTGGGCCTCGTGTTCAGCGCCGCGGGCGCGCCGCCGTCCGCCCAGGCTGTGGAGACTCAGGTCACCGTGGTCTTCTGGCCCAACGGGGGCACCGCAACTGCCGCCAAGACGGTGGCCCCCGGCGCCCGCATCGGCGCCTTGCCCACCCCAAGCCGGTCGCGCTATGTGTTTGTGGGCTGGTCGACCAACCGCGCCCACAACGGCACCACGATCACCTCGGCCACCCGGGTGCGCACCACGCCCGGCACGGTCACCTACTACGCCCGCTGGGCGCCCCGACCGCTTTACCAGTACGACAAACGGTGGGCCAAAGCCCGCTACCGCAACACGGTACGAGGCTCCGGCTGTGGACTGACCGCCGCCTCGATCCTGGTGCGTTCGCTGGGCACCGTCTCCGGTGCGACCTCGGTGACCCCGGCGATGGCGGCCAAATACAGCTTGCGCCATCACTACGACACCAGTGCCCCCGGCAAGACCAAGGACGCCTTCTTCACCCGGTGGCCGGCCTTGTACGGAGTCAAACTGACCCGGCTGAACAAGACCAAGATGGACAAGCTCAAGCCCGCTACGCGGCGTGCACTGAACGCGAAGGCCCGCAAGGCCATCGCCGAGGGGAACTGGGTGCTGGCCTTCATGAAGCCGGGCAACTGGACCCAGCACGGCCACTTCGTGGTCTGGTACGACACCTCCGGAGGACGGGCACTGGTCCGCGACCCGAACGCCACCAAGCCGCAGAAGACTCGCGCCAAGGTCAGCCTGCTGCAAAGCCAGGTGTGGCGCTACTGGATCGTCACGGTGCCCCCGGAGCGCAAGTTGTTCACCTACAAGTGAGATCCCCATCCTTCGGGTTGGTCGCAACCCTGGTTGCTGTGCTGGTGCTGGCCGGCTGCACCGGGCCGTCCGGCGGACCGGGTAACTCCCAGACTCCCACTGCACCACTCAGCAGTGCCGCGCCGACACCGGTGAGTTCACCGACGGCTACCTCCAAACCGGCAGCACCCAAAGGTGAGTTTGAATTGCCCCTGGTGGGTTCGGTCGGCTTTGCTGCGGTGCCCATCACCGTGAAGAAGGTGGCCGGAACCAGCGGCGGCCGGCTGGTCCCCGGCGACTGGTTCACCATCACCGCGGTTTCGGGCAGCGACTGGGTGGTCCGCGGCGAAAAGGTCTCTGGCCAGGTGAAATCGTCGCAAACCCTGATCAACCTGCCTGATTTGATCCCGTCGATCGTGTACACCGACAGCAACTCCAAGGCCTCGGTGTTTCGGTCCAGCGGCGTCGCCCTGCCCGGCATCACCGGCAAGCGGCTGTACCAAGTCCGCGGATTCAACGACAAGCTGCAGGCCGAGGAGTACTTCATGCCGGTGCGCTTCCCGGTGGCGAAACGCATCCAGAAAGCCCAGACCGAGGCGCTCGGCCGCGACCAGTCCTTGGTGATCTATGAAGCTTTTCGGCCCGCCGACGTGCAGCGAAAGGTTGGTTCAACGCTGCTCAAGCTGGCCAAGGACAATCAGACGGTTCATAACGGCCTCACCGGCGACGGTTGGGGAGTGTCGTCCTTTATTGCGTTGAATCTGTCCAACCATCAACTCGGCGTGGCCATCGACACCACCTTGGGCACAGTCACCAGTACCACGGTGCACCAGGGACGCGACTATCGCTACACCGAGGTCAGCGTCGCGGAGTTGCCGATGCAGACTCCCATCCACGAGCTGTCCAAGGCGTCGGCCTCCTACGCCCATCCGGTGCGGACCAAGACCGGGAACGCCTGGCGCAACGCCCCGCTGAATCCGAAGATGACCACGGCCGCCAAACAGTTGCGCCGCTATGCGATCAACGCCGGGCTGCGACCGATCTCCTCAGAGTGGTGGCACTTCGAAGATCTTGATGCCCGGGCCAGCGCACCGCAGCAGACCGGTGGACGATTCCGGCTCACCCTGCCCGGTTCGTGATCAACGGAAGATCACCGTGCGGGAATCGTCGAGGAGCACGCGGTGCTCGGCGAACAGTTTCACCGCCTCGGTGAGCGTGCGGCTTTCCTGATCCTGGCCGGCGGCGACCAACTCCGGCACCGACATGGTGTGGTCGACCCGACGCACGTTCTGCTCGATGATCGGACCTTCGTCCAGATCAGCAGTCACGAAGTGGGCGGTGGCGCCAATCAGTTTCACGCCACGGGCATGGGCCTGCCGGTACGGATTGGCCCCCTTGAAACCGGGCAGGAAGGAATGGTGGATATTGATCGCCCGCCCGGCCAACTCGGCGCACAGTTCGGGGGAGAGGATCTGCATGTAGCGGGCCAGCACCACCAATTCGATGTCGTATTCGGCGACGACATCCAGGATTCGGCGCTCCACCTCGGCTTTGGTTTGCGGCGTCACTGTATGCAACTCGAAGGGGACGTCGTAGAAGCTGGCCAGATCAGAGAGATCCGGGTGGTTGGCGATGATCATCGGGATGGTGATGGGCAGATAGCCCGACCGCTGCCGGAACAGCAGGTCGTTGAGGCAGTGGCCCTCCTTCGACGCCAGCACCAGGGTGCGCCGCCGCCGTCCGACGTAATCAAGCACCCAGGTGGCGTCCAACTCGGCAGCCACCGCTGCGAACTGTCGTTCGAACTCGGAGCGGTCAAGACCGGCCTGTACCTGCACCCGCATGAAAAAGCGACCCGAGTCGGTGGAGCTGAACTGTTGCAGTTCGGTGATGTTGCCGCGAGCAGCAACGATCACCCCGGTCACTTGATGCACGATGCCGGGCCGGTCCGGACAGGCCAGAGTCAGCAGCCAATGAGTGGAGTCGATCACGCCCAGTAGGTTATCGCTGCCAGCGATGGCCGCGTGCGATTCTGAGCTAGCCCACTGGGGTGCGACAATGGCGCGGTGACCGTCGCCGATGCGCCACCGAGTCTGGCCGAACTCCCCGCCGAGGTTGCGGTTTCCTATGTGATGCCGGTCCTCAACGAAGCTGAACACCTCGAACATGCCGTCCAGGCCGTGCTGGATCAGCAGTATCCCGGCGACCAAGAACTGGTGTTGGCGCTGGGGGCGTCCACCGATGAAACCGATGCGGTCGCCGAGCGTCTGGCTGCCGCAGATCCCCGAGTGAAGCTGGTCGCCAATCCCCGCAGCGACATTCCCATCGGGTTGAACCTGGCCATCGCCGAATCGCGGCATCCGGTCGTGATTCGCGTCGATGCCCATGCCGAACTACCGGCCGGCTACACCGCGGCGATGGTGGACATGCTTCGGCGCACCGGCGCAGCCAATGTGGGCGGGGTGATGGAGGCCCGGGGCCGGACCCCCTTCCAGAAGGCGGTGGCCCGTGCCTACAACAGCCCCTTCGGCCTGGGTGGCGGCGTCTACCACCATGGCGAGGACGAAACCGAAGCCGATTCGGCCTACCTGGGCGTCTTTCGCCGCGAGGCACTGGAATATGTCGGCGGTTTCGACGAGGAACTGCGCCGGGCCGAGGACTGGGAACTGAACCATCGCATTCGTGCGGCCGGCTATCGGATCCTCTTCACCCCGAAGGTGCGAGTCGTCTATTGGCCGCGGGCGAACTGGTCGGGATTGCGTCGTCAGATGTTCGCCACCGGAGTGTGGCGCGGTGCGCTGATCCGACGGCACGGACACACCCCGGTGCGGTACCTACCGCCACCGGCGGTCGTGGTATTCGCGGTACTCGCCGTCCTCGTCGGGCTCCTGCAACTGGTCGGGGCGCTTGGTCTTGCCTGGTCGTGGTTGTACCTGCCGATCGTGGGCTACCTGGTCGGGGTGAGCGCGGTCGGCACCGCCCGGCTGGGCGGCGATGGCCTCAGCGATCGACTGCTCAATGTCGTCGTGCTGGCGACGATGCACCTGTCCTGGGGAGCCGGCTTCCTGCGGGGGTGGCTGTTCGGCGGTCGAGCGACGGTGGATCGCTCCCGGGTGCGTTAGCCGCGCGCCGACACCAGTTCGCGGGCCGCGATGGCTACCCGCTGCGCACTCAGCCCATCGGTGTGAGCATGGAACTCGGCGGCCAACGCCCGGGTGTGGTTCTGTGCCGCGGCGGCGATGTCCGGATCGCTGAACAGCCCATCCAGGTGGGCCGCCACGTGGTCCCAATTCCGGAACCACTGACCAGCGGCCAGCCAGGAATAGTCGACGTACAGGCCGCGAGTGGCTTGGTAATGCTCCAGGTCGGGGGCCAGCAGGATGAACGCTTGGCCGGTGGCGGTGTAGTCAACCAACATCGAGGAATAGTCGGTGATCAGAACATCGACTCCCCACAGCAGCGGCATCGATTCGGTCTGCTGTTCGGCGGTGAGCAGCCGGATCCGGTCGGAGGAGTAGTCGTAGGCGCCCACCCCCAAGGGATGGGGACGTACCAGCAGCACCGCATTGTGGCGTTCGCAGGTCTGCTCCAACAGATGCCATTGGGCCGGGGTGGGAATGCTCGGGTCGGGCTCGCCGTCGCGCCAGGTCGGTGCGTACAGCACGACCCGGGCATCGGCATGGACACCGAGGTGAGGCGCCAGCAGCGCCCGGGCCGCCGCCACGCGTTCGTCCTGGCTTCCGGTGAACAGCACATCGGCGCGCGGCTCGCCGGTGACCCGAACCTGTGCGGGGGTGAGGGCAAAAGCACTGCACAGGGAGTCCACGAAACAGGGCGCACCGGTGGGGAACAAGGAGATCGACGAGGTGCCGCGCCGGTACAGCCAGCGCATCAACGCCGACAACCCCGGAATCCGGCCCAATCGACCCAAGGTCGTCACCGCCGGAGAGTCGGCGTGCAGCTTCTTCAGCGGTGCCCCATGCCACAGTTGGACGATGACCGCGCCGCGCTGGCCATAGCGGTGCACATCGCCCAGGCCGTGAGTGACGGCGATCACCCCGGCGTGCAGGACGGCTTCAAAGCCGGCAGCCTCATCGCGATCGACCCAGGCCACCCCCGCCGCGATCGCCTCCGCGCGCTGACGCTCCGTGCTGACCTGCCACACGATGCGTGGCGCAGGGTCCAGCCGGCTGGCGGCCTGAGCGAAGGCCCACGCGCCGTCCGCGAGGCCGAAGTTGCTGCCGATCACCCACAGCATCGGGTCACGGCGGGTGGTCATCGATCGCAGCATTCCCCACAGATAGCGGGGGATGTGCCGCAGCTTGGCGAGATTGCCCGAGGCGAAGGAGTACGGCTTCTCTTCACCTGCGGTTTGCATGGAGTACATGTTAGGCCGACCCGCTGGCGGCCGCGTCCTCGGCACCCGGGCGGGCGGTAGGATCGCAGGCCTATCCCTCGTGAACGCCCCCAACCAAGGCCAGGTGCACTCTTCATGAACCCGATAGTGAGCGATTCGCTCCTGATCGCGGTCTTCATCATCGTCGGTGGGGTTTTCGCCGCCGCCGAGATGGCGTTGGTGTCATTGCGTGAGTCGCAGATCAAACAGCTTTCAGGGCGTGGTCGACGCGGTCAGCTCGTCTCGGAGCTGACCTCCTCACCCAACAGATTTCTGTCGGCCGTCCAGATCGGGGTGACCCTGGCGGGCTTCCTGTCTGCAGCCCTGGGCGGTGTCACCTTGTCCGGCCCGCTGACCGACATTCTGACCGGCTGGGGGGTGCCTGCCGATTGGGCCTCGGGGTTGGCGCTGTTCGCCGTCACCGTGGTGATCTCCTACTTCTCCATCGTGCTGGGTGAACTCACTGCCAAACGTCTGGCGATGCAGCGCGCCGAAGCGTTCGCGCTGGCCCTGGCCCCACTGGTGCAGGCCATCGCCTGGATATCCACCCCACTGATCTGGTTCCTGGGCAAGTCGACCGATGTGGTGGTGCGAGTCCTGGGCGGGGATCCCAATGCCTCACGCGAAGAAGTCACCGATGAGGAACTGCGGGCGATGGTCGGCTCCTCGGCGACGCTCGGCGCAGAAGAGCGACGCATCGTCGACGAGGTGTTCAGCGCGGGAGCGGTGAGCCTGCGCGAGACGATGGTGCCGCGCACCGAGGTCGACTTCCTCGATGGCAACACGCCGGCCTACAAGGCCCTTCGCGAGGTCCAAGGCGGCAGCTACAGCCGCTATCCAGTGGTCGGCGAGGACGTGGACGACGTGCTGGGCTTCGTGCATGTGCGAGACCTGGCCGATCTCGATCCGGGCAGCCGCAACGCCCCGGTGCGCCAACTGGTGCGTCCGATCTTGTCGTTGCCGCAGTCGATGCGCATACTGCGGGCGCTCACTGAGATGCGGCAGGGGCGCCACCACGTGGCGATCGTCTCTGATGAATACGGGGGCACGGCCGGCATCGTCACCATCGAGGACCTGATCGAAGAGATCATCGGCGACATCACCGACGAGTTCGATGAGGAGCCGACCGTCGATGCCACCGATGCTGACATCGACGGCCTAGTGACCTTGGAGGACTTCGCCTCCGAGTACGGCTATGTGCTGCCTGAGGGTCCCTACGACACGGTGGCCGGTTTCGTGATGGCCGCGCTCGGCTCGCTACCTCAGGTCGGATCGCAGTGCACCGTCACCTTGGCAGCAGTGGCGGAGAACCGTCCCGCGGCGAAGTTCGAATTGCGAGTCACCGAGTTGGACGGCCGGCGGGCTGCGAGACTGCGACTGACCAAACTCGGCGGCGGCGCGGAGGCCGAGTAGCCTTGCCCGAGTTCGTGACAGGAGATGCCGGGCTGATGGTAGGCGGAGCCTGGTTGGTGACAGGAGATGCCGGGTTCGTGACGGGAGGTGACTGTGCGTCCAGTTGATGCCGATGGTTCGGTGCTGCTCACATCCCCAGACGTGGGGGCACTGTTGGAGGCTGCCGTGCAGCATTCGGGCGGCAAACTGCTGTCCTGGGCCCTGGACCACATCGACGCCAACCCCAGCCAATCCACCACCGCCACCTATTCGGCCCTGGTCGAGTGGAGCTATGGGCGACGCGAGGAACTCCTCGGCGTGAGCGCGCGGGCTTCCGGCCCGGTCGATACCGATTCTTCTGCGGAGATCTTCGCCGACGGCCAGCGCGAAGTCGCGGTGTGGATCTACCCCAACGACCCCGACCTTCCCGGCTTGGCCCGGGCGGCCTATGCGGAGTCCATGGCCGGGATCTGCAACGTCCACCGAGTCTTCGACACGATGGTGAGCCCCCAACAACTCGAGTTGGAGATGATCGGCTATCGGCCGCGCCGCCGCGCCGTGGTACGGGTCCGGTTCGGCACCCAGACGATCTACGTGAAGGTCCTGCGGGCCCGACTCTTCGACGATGTGATCACCCGGCATCTGGTCTTGGCCAATGCCGGCGTCCCGGTGGCTCCGATTCTGGCGACCACCGACGACCACCTGTTGGTTTTGGCGGAATTGCCGGGCAGGCCGTTGGCCAAGGCCGTGTTTGACCCCACCGATCCGTGCACAGCCGAGAACCTCATCGAGGTTCTGGATTCGATGCCGTCGCGGGTGTGCGAGTTGCCGCGGCGTCCACCATGGTCGGATTCGATCGCCCACTATGCGCGCATGGTCGCTCAGGCTGTGCCGTCCCTGGAACGGCGCCTGGAATGGCTGGTGGAACAGATCGATCAGGGCTTGCGGCGCATCCCGCCCGGCAACGAGCCGACCCACGGCGACTTCCATGAGGGCCAGGTGCATGTCATGGGCGGTCGGGTGTGTGGGGTGCTGGACACCGACACGCTGGGGCCCGGACGTCGCGCTGACGATCTGGCCTGTCTGATCGCTCACCTGTCGACCATTCAGCGGATGAATGCCGACCAGGAGGCGCGGGTTCATCATCTGATTCGGCGCTGGGTGCCGGTCTTCGATGAACGGGTCGATCCGGTGGAGTTGCGGCTACGGGCAGCCGCGGTCATCGTCTCGCTGGCCACCGGTCCCTTTCGAGGCCAGGAACCTGACTGGGAGCGGGAAACCGCGGTCATGGTCGGGTCGGCTGAGGCACTGGTTCGTCAGGTTCTGTGACCCATACCAGGGACCCGTTGGTGGACTCGTCGGCCTCTCTGTCGGGCTAGGGTGGCCTCATGACAGAGACGCCGTTGCTTCTTGCTGACGGTTTCGCCACTCCCACTCCTGGTGACTGGGAGGCCGAGGTTCTCAAGATCCTCAATCGGCGACGCCCGGAGGGCAAGGAACTGAACCTTGACCAGGCCATGGACCGCCTCCGCACTACCACGGTGGACGGACTGAAGATCGAACCGCTCTACACCGAGCACGATGCACCGCTGGGGGAGCCCGGCGTCGTGCCGTTCACTCGGGGGACCACGATTCGAACCGGTCAGCTCACGGGGTGGGACGTCTGTGCCCTGCATGAAGATCCTGAGGTTGGGTTCACCAACAAAGAGGTGCTCGCCGATCTTGAACGCGGCGCCACCTCGCTGTGGCTTCGGACCGGTGCCGACGCGATCGCGCCGTCGGACCTGGCCGGCGTGCTGGACGGGGTCGATACCGACCTGGCTGCGGTCTCGGTGTCCAGCTATGACGATCAACAGGCCGCTGCCCAAGCGATGCTGGCGCTGTTCAAGGCAGCCGGCACGCACCACGCCAGCGGCAATCTCGGTCTGGATGCGCTCGCCTTCGCTGCGCGCAACGGCGGCCGGCCGGAACTCGGCTCCGAAGCGGAGTGGGTGCGGGCGGCTATGGCCGACTACCGCGGGCTGCGGGCCTTGACCGTGGATGTCACCTGCTACGACGACGCCGGTGCCGGTGATATCGACCAGGTCGGCTTCGCGCTGGCCAGCGGTGTGACCTATCTGCGGGAATTGGAGGCGGCGGGAATCACGCCAGCGGCCGCCTTCGAGCAGATCACCTTCCGGGTGACGACCAATGCCGATCAGTTCACTTCGATCGCTCGCCTGCGGGCCCTGCGTCGGGCCTGGGCCCGAATCGGCGAAGTGTGCGGGGTGCCGGCCGAACGGCGCGGCGCGATTCAGCATGCGGTCACCAGTTGGCGCATGATCACTCGCGACGACCCGTGGGTGAACCTGCTGCGCAACACCATCGCCACCTTCGCCGCCGCCATCGGTGGGGCCGAAATCATCACCACGCTGCCCTTCGACACCGCCTTGGGGCTGCCGGACGACTTCAGTCGCCGCATGGCACGCAACACGCAGTTGGTGGCCGGTGAAGAGGCCAACATCGGACGGGTCAACGATCCGGCCGGTGGCTCCTGGTACGTGGAGAACCTCACCGACCAGTTGGCCGAAAAGGCCTGGTCGGTGTTCACCGAGATCGAAGCCGCCGGCGGCATGGCCACGGCGCTCACCTCGGGAATGATCGCGGATCGCATCGCCGCCACCAACGTCGAGCGTGCTCGCCGATTGGCCGATCGGTCGCAGCCATTGACCGGGGTCAGCATGTTCCCCAAGCCGGACGAGGAGCCCCGCCAGGTGCGGCCGCGTCCGGTTGCCGCGGTGCGCGGCGGTTTGAAGCCGGTTCGCGATGCCGAGGTTTTCGAGGCGCTGCGGGATCGGGCTGCCGCGTCCGCTGAAACCCCCACCGCGCTTTTGGCGTGCTTGGGATCCCGGCGTGACTTCGGTGCTCGGGAGACCTTCACCACCGCGATGCTCGGAGTGGCTGGAATCGGTACGGAGCTGGTCGAGGGCGGCACGGCCGAGGAGTTCGCCGCGAAGGCGGCCGGTGCCCGGTTCGCCGTCCTGTGTTCGTCGGCGAAGGTGTATGCCGAACAGGCTGTCGAGGTTGCTGCGGCGTTGAAGCAGGCCGGGGTCGAGACGGTCTATCTGGCCGGACGGCTCACTGAGACCGGATCCGCGGAGGCTGCATCGGTGATCGACGGCGAGATCTACGCCGGCATGGATGTGGTCGCCTTCCTCAATCAAACCTTGGACCGGATGGGAGGCGCGGCATGAGCAGCATTCCTAACTTCGCTGAGGTCGACCTGGGGGCAGGTCTGCCCCCGGCCGATGCCGCCGAGCAGTTCGCTGCGCTGGCCGGGGCAATGCCCGGCCACAGCGCTGGGTGGGAGACCCCCGAGCACATCCTGGTGCCGCCGAACTTCGACGACACCGCCTATGCGGGGCTGGACTTCCTGCAGACCTACCCGGGTTTGCCGCCCTACCTGCGCGGGCCCTACGCCACGATGTACGTCAATCAGCCCTGGACCATCCGCCAGTACGCCGGGTTCTCCACCGCTGAGGAGTCCAACGCCTTCTACCGCCGCAATCTGGCGGCCGGCCAAAAGGGCCTTTCGGTGGCCTTCGATTTGGCCACGCATCGCGGCTATGACTCCGATCACCCGCGGGTGGCCGGGGACGTCGGTATGGCCGGGGTGGCGATCGACTCGATCTTGGACATGAGGCAGCTCTTCGCCGGCATTCCGCTGGACCAGATGAGTGTCTCGATGACCATGAACGGTGCGGTGCTGCCGATTCTGGCGCTGTACGTGGTGGCTGCTGAAGAGCAGGGCGCCAAGCTGGATCAGCTCGCCGGGACCATCCAGAACGACATCCTCAAAGAGTTCATGGTCCGCAACACCTACATCTACCCGCCGACCCCGTCGATGCGGATCATTTCGGACATCTTTGCGTTCACCAGCGCAAACATGCCGAAGTTCAACTCGATCTCCATCTCCGGCTACCACATGCAGGAAGCTGGGGCCACGGCCGATATCGAGATGGCCTACACCCTGGCTGACGGCGTGGATTACATCCGAGCCGGCGAATCGGTGGGGTTGAAGGTTGATCAGTTCGCGCCGCGATTGAGCTTCTTCTGGGCCATCGGCATGAACTTCTTCATGGAGGTCGCCAAGATGCGCGCCGCCCGCATGCTGTGGGCAAAGCTGGTGCATCAGTTCGACCCGAAGAATCCCAAGTCGATGAGTCTGCGTACCCACTCGCAGACCTCCGGCTGGTCGCTGACCGCCCAAGACGTGTTCAACAACGTGACCCGAACCTGCATCGAGGCCATGGCTGCGACCCAGGGTCACACCCAGTCGTTGCACACCAATGCCTTGGACGAGGCGATCGCGCTGCCCACCGATTTCTCGGCCCGGATCGCGCGCAACACCCAGTTGTTCCTTCAGCAGGAGTCGGGCACCTGTCGGGTCATCGACCCCTGGGCAGGCAGCGCCTACGTCGAGAAGCTGACCAACGACTTGGCCGCCAAGGGCTGGGAGTTGATCCAGGAGGTCGAGGCGGCCGGCGGTATGGCAAAAGCCATCGAAGCCGGCATCCCGAAGATGCGCATCGAAGAAGCAGCGGCCCGGACCCAGGCCCGCATCGATTCGGGACGTCAGCCGCTGATCGGGGTCAACAAGTACATCGTGGACAACGACGTGCTTCCCGAGGTGTTGAAGGTCGACAACTCGAAGGTTCGCGGCGAGCAGATCGCAAAGCTGGCCAAACTCCGCGCCGAGCGCGACCAGGCCGCCACCGATGCGGCGTTGGACAAACTCACCTGGGCTGCGGCCAACCCCGATCCCACCGACGCTGATCGCAACCTGCTGAAGCTGGCGATCGATGCGGCACGGGCACAGGCCAGTGTGGGGGAGATCTCCGACGCGCTGGAGAAGGTCTTCGGACGCTACACCGCGAACATCCGTACCATTTCTGGTGTGTACAACTCAGAGTCGGGAACCACCGAGGCCGTGACGAAAGCCCGCGCCATGGTGGCGGACTTCGAGGCCGCCGAGGGCCGGCGTCCGCGGATTCTGGTGGCGAAGATGGGCCAGGACGGCCACGATCGTGGCCAGAAGGTCATCTCGACTGCGTTCGCTGACTTGGGCTTCACCGTTGACGTGGGTCCGCTGTTCCAGACCCCGGAGGAGACCGCCCGTCAGGCGGTGGAATCCGACGTCCATGTGGTGGGAGTGTCCTCCTTGGCTGCCGGTCACCTGACGCTGGTGCCGGCGTTGCGTGCTGAGCTGGACAAGCTGGGGCGCGAGGACATGATGATCGTGGTGGGCGGTGTGATCCCGCCGGCCGACTTCGAGGAGCTTTACGCTGCTGGAGCCGACGCGATCTACCCGCCGGGCACGGTGATTCCGGAGTCTGCGATCGAGTTGCTGGCCAAGCTGCGCGAGCGCCTCGACGCCGCCTGAAACCATGGGTGAGGACAAGCCGCCGATCTGGCTGGATTCCGACTTCAATGTTGGGCCGCAGTACGGTCAGGCGGTGCCGCCCGCCCGGGATCCAGCAGCGGTGCGTCGGCCGAAACTGGATCCGAGCCTGCTCGCCGAGCAGGTGCTTGCCGGGAACCGGGGTGGCATCGCCCGGGCGATCACCCTGGTGGAGTCCAGCAAGCCGGAGCACCACCAGATCGCAACCGATTTGCTGCGACTGCTGCGTCCGGCTACCGGCAAGGCAATCCGGGTGGGCATCACCGGAACGCCGGGGGCGGGTAAGTCGACGTTCATCGATGTGCTCGGACGGCGGTTGATTGACGATGGGCACCGAATCGCGGTGCTGGCCGTTGACCCAACCTCGGCCAAGACCGGTGGATCGATCCTGGGTGACCGCACCCGCATGGGGGAGTTGGCGCAATCCGATCAGGCCTTCATCAGGCCCTCACCGGCCGGCTCCCACCTGGGTGGGGTTGCCCGCGCGACCCGGGAGTCGATGCTGATCTTGGAGGCCGCCGGTTACGACGTGGTGCTGGTCGAAACCGTCGGGGTGGGCCAATCCGAAGTCGCCGTGGCGGGCATGGTCGACACCTTCTTGCTGATTACCTTGGCCCGCGCCGGCGATCAACTGCAAGGCATCAAACGGGGCATCTTGGAGATGGCCGACGTGATCGCGGTCAACAAAGCCGACGGCGACCACGAACGGGAAGCCAAGAGTGCGGCTGGCGAACTGTCGATGGCCTTGAAGCTGATCACCTCCGATCCCGGCGCCAGGCCGGCCCCGGTGCTGACCTCAAGCTCCCTCACCGGCAACGGCCTCGCCGAAGTCTGGCAAGCGATTCTCGACCACCGCGCCCACCTGGAGGCCGACGGCGAGCTCAACGCGCGCCGCGCCCGTCAGCAACGCGACTGGCTGTGGGCCCTGGTCCAAGGCGACCTCGAGGACGCCCTGCGCAACTCCCCGGCGGTCAAGGCAATCCGAGCCACACTCGAAGCCGACGTCGAAGCCGGCGACATCAGCGCCCTGGAAGCCTCGCAGCAGATCCTTGCCGCCTTCGCGACTGACGCCGAAAGCATGTTTGGGGCGCCCAACAGCTAGGTGCCCCGCTCGGGATCATTGCCTCACCCGGGACATTGCCCCACCCGGGATCATTGCCCCGTCGGCAAGATTCGTTGCTACTTCGCTCGGATCTTTGCCCCGATGAGCGTCAGCACCGGGTCGAGGTCGGACGTGTCGCCCAGTTCGAGGCTGAGCGCAATCGTTCGGCCCGTGGCGGCGGCAACCTGTTCGCGGAGAGTGGAGTCGAGGTCAACCTCATTCAGGAGCAGCTCGCGAAACCGGGCGGCGAGGTAGAAGCTGACCCGAAAGTGTCCGGGCTGGACCCGCATCCAGGCGATGGTTTGGCCTCGACGGACCGCTTTCGCCAGCCACCCGCCGTCGCGGTAATACCGCCACCCAACGGTTGCGCCAACCTCTTCAAGCGCGGCCACGGTCCGAGCCCATACCGGCTCGGCGCCGCCCAAAACAGCCGAAATCCGCTCCGGTGTCGGGGGATCTGCTTCCGCACTGAACGCCTGGCTCATGGATTGACTCTAACCGTCGCCCCAGCCATGCAGGATCGCCTCCGTACCGGATCTGCGCCAAGCGCGACGAAGAAGCCGAGGCGCACCGGTGTCCCTTCGCAACCCACCGCGGCACTGGAACCCACGAGTGAGCTGCGCCAGGCAAGCACCCGACTTCGCGCGCAGGACGGCGATGGATAGGGGTGATTCGGCAACTCGTCGGGCTGCGCCGGGGTGCGCTGGAGTCCCTGCGCAGGTCTGTGCCCGGAGGGTTCTAGCACTCAACCACCGCATCTCATCGGAGCGTCCCCTCACAGCAATGCCACCTCAAACGCCTGGTCAACCCCACCTTCGGCTGCAGTCGAATCGGCAACCACGGGACCATCCGGTGGTCTGCTTCGCTCAGCGAAGCGCCGCAGCCGAGCCGGGGGAGTGAACACCGGCTTTCCGTCCTCGCCGATGTGCACACGCCATTGGTCCCGGACGGAACCCTTGGCGGGTTCGACCACGCCGTGGTGGTGATGGCAGAGCAAAACCAAGTTTCCTAGTGAGGTGGAACCGTTGTCCCACCAGGGCTGGATGTGGTGGGCCTCGCACGACTCGGGACGCACCGCGCAGCCGGGGAAGGCGCAGCCGCCGTCGCGCAGGATGAGCGCAGTACGAATAGCAGAAGTGACCAGGCGGCGGGTGGTGCCGACGTCCAAGACCTCCGAGCTACCGCCGAGAACCGCCGGGATCAACTCGGCGTCGCAGCACAGGCGGCGCAAATCCCCAGCAGCAAGAGCATCGTCAGCTCCGATGAGCCCGGCGCCGGCGGCCTGGTCGTGTAGCTGCTGGTAGTCGAGCTTCACCAGCACTCGGGCGCTGCCCAGACCGGGCTCAGGGCGGGACTTGGAGGCAGCATCACACAGCGAGATCAGGGCATCGGCTTGGCGTTGGTCGTAGCTGGGCCGATCGGCCAGCGGTTCCGGTGTCTGAAGGCCGGTGCGCCGGTTCTTCTCCCGATGCGCGGTGATCAGGGCCTGGAAACGTTCGCCTTCGGCCAGCGGCAGTGAACCCTCGAAACGGAGCGAGCCACCTGCGGGAAAGAACCGCAGGAACCGCTCGCGATGAGCCTGCTCAGCCTGGCGCTGCAACCGGGTCTCCAGCAGTTGCTCGGCGTTCTGCGGTGCCACGGTGCGCAACACCTGGCTGGCTGCACGGGCCAATCGACCGGCGTCCAGATGTCCGGCGAGGCTCACCAATTCCTGGGCTGCCTCAGCCTTTTGCTCGGCGTCCAACTGGGGGCCGATGCTGCTTAGCACCTTGCCGATCGCCGCAGCCTGATTGGTGTTGATGGCACCAGTGCTGGCGGCTTGGCCGACCATCGGATGTTCGCCCAAGCTGCGCGCGGCGAGCACGTCGCGGGTCGCCTCCTTGTGGGAGCACACCTCTTGGGTGGCGATCCAGGACGTGATCGGGGTGCCGACAGTCCGCTCTGAGGCTTGGGACTTCTCCGCCTCGGCGGTGAGCAACGCAGTCAGCGCCTGGATGCGGCTTTGGGCGACGCGGGCGGTGCGCAGCCACTCCAAACGTTGTTCGGGAGGCAGGTCGGTGCGCTTCGGGTTCACCTGATCGAGCAGCAGCAGAATCTGCTCCAGCGCCTGGCCGGCGGGGAGGGATTCGCTGTTTTCGATCATGGGTCTATTCTCGCGGGAGCCACTGACAAAACAGAACAGGTGTGCGAAAAATGTGGATAACGTGCAAGGCTGGGTTGAGTCCTTCCCTGGAATGGGTGGATGTCGATTCTGTGATGGTTGGTGCGGGTTGTGGCTTGATGGGCGGTGCACGAATTTGACTTACTGTGTAGACCTCTACACACTAGTTCTTCGTCAGGTGGGCCGGCGGTTGTCGGTGCTCAGGACTTGGAGATCCGAGGCTGAGGTCTTTTGCCCCTGTGGGGGTAGTTCAACGCCAGAGCCCCAAGCGTCCGGTGGTCAACTCCACGCCCGTCTGACAGACACAACTTCATGAGGTCTGGGTGGGCCGGAGATCGTCGGTTACCACTCTTAATGGATATGTCGCGGGTTCGAGCCCCGTCGGCGCTTCGGCGCCGTAGCTCAGTTGGTAGAGCAATCATTCCGGCGGTCATACACACGCCCGCCCAGGCCTCGTTGCAGTGGGCCGGAGCCTTTCGATTATCTGGTGCTACGGGTTCGAATCCCGAACGGACGGCGCTACACGCCCACTGCCCCCACAGCGATGCGAGGGCGGGCCGAAGCGAATCGGTTACCCCTGTCACGGGCAGCGCTTTCCGCTGCATTCGGGGTCAAACCCGAAGATCCGGTACGCACCCCACGCCCGTCCTCGCTCACGCAGGAAATCCCTGCACAACGAAAGGAGGAACCGATGGACGTATTGAATTGGATCAGCTCGCGGCGCACGCCGCAAAGCGACAAGGCTGATCCCCGGCAGGTCGCCAACAGCGCAGGTGGCTACACCTTTGAGCTCGACGATCAGGCGCGGCTGCGTCGGTTCCTCACCCTCGGTGTGGACGGCGGCACCTATTACGTCGGTGATCATGCCTTGGCACTGGAGAACGCTGCCGTCCTGACCCGACTGGCCGCCAATGACCCTGAGGGTCTGGTCGCCACCATCGTGGAGATCTCCACCCAGGGTCGCGCACCCAAGCAGAACCCCGCGCTGTTCGCATTGGCCTACGCGGCGTCGATCCCGGAGGCTGCACCGGCTGCGCTGGCCGCCCTGCCTCAAGTGGCACGGACGGGCACGCACCTGTTCGTTTTCGCCGGCTACGTCGAGCAGTTCCGCGGCTGGGGTCGCGGGCTGCGTCGGGCAGTGGCGAACTGGTACACCGCCAAGGACGCCGATGCCGTGGCCTACCAGGCGGTCAAGTACCGCCAGCGGGAAGGCTGGTCGCACCGAGATCTGTTGCGACTGGCCCACCCGGTGACGGCCGTGCCCGCGCTGCGCGAGACCTTCGAGTGGATCCTGCGCGGTCAGGTGGGCGCGGAGGTGCCCGCAATCGTGTCGGGCTTCGTCGCCGCTCAGGAGGCCACCGATGTGGCCACCTGGACGCGCCTGGTCCGTGATCACGGCCTGAGCTGGGAGATGCTGCCCGACGCTGCGCTGAACGAAGCCGCGGTGTGGGAGGCGCTGCTGGACTCCGGTCTGCCGCAAACTGCGCTGATGCGTCAACTGCCGCGACTGACTCGGCTCGGTGTGCTGCCCGCCCTGGGTGGACGGACCGCTGAGGTGGCCGCCCAGTTGGCCGACGCCGATCGGCTCGGCAAGGCGCGCGTGCACCCGGTAAACGTGCTGGTGGCGCAGCGCACCTACGCCTCTGGTCACTCGGCTCGCGGCGCAGGTGAGTGGACGCCGACCCCGGCGATCACCGACGCGCTGGATGCGGCGTTCTATGCAGCCTTCGGTGCCGTGCGGCCGTCGGGAAAGCGGACGATGCTGGCGGTCGACGTGTCGGGCTCGATGGCTGCGCCGATCTCCGGTATGCCGATCACTGCGCGGGAGGCTTCGGCTGCCCTGGCGCTGGTGCAGTTGGCCACGGAGCCGTCTGCTGCCGCGTACGGGTTTGCGTCCGGTCCTTCGCGCACCTGGCACAGTTCGGTGCTGAAGCCGCTGGGCATCTCGCCGCGTCGGCGCCTGGACGATGCGCTGTCCGTGATGGATGCGATGGACTTCGGTGGCACCGACTGTGCGCTGCCGATGGTCCACGCGACTCAGGCAGGTTTGGAGGTGGACACCTTCGTGGTCTACACCGACAACGAAACCTGGGCCGGGAACGTGCATCCGCATCAGGCGCTGCAGGCTTACCGCGAGAAGACCGGAATCCCGGCCAAGCTCGTGGTGGTGGGCATGACCTCGACGGGTTTCAGCATCGCTGATCCCACAGATGCGGGAATGCTCGACATCGCCGGGTTCGACGCAGCCGTGCCGAACCTGATCACGGAGTTCGCCGGTGCCTGAGCGGCCCAAGGATGGCGGTACCTCCTCACGGGGTGCCGCCATTCGGCGTTCCGCAGGAACTTCGGACGCCCGGGCAGCGCGCGCCCGGGAACTGCATCGCAAGGCCGTCGAAGCCGATGAACTGGCCGCTCGGCTGCGCGCCGAACGCGATGCCTTGATTCTTCGCCTCCGGGCCGAAGACCCGCAGCGATGGTCCTATGGCGCCCTGGCTGTCGCCCTAGGCTGCAGCCGAGAACTTGTCGCCCTAGTGGTGCGGCGATCTCGCGCCTAAACGATTCGCGCCCGCCCGCGTCCGCCCGACCCGCCCAGGTTCGCCCACGTCAGCCCCCACCCCAAGACGCTCCCAAAACACGCAGGTGCTCCCGAACCTTCGGGAGCACCTGCGCGTTTTGGGAGCGTTTGCGCAGTTGATCTGGACGTTGGGTGCGTAGTAAGCGCGGGGTTGGGGGCCGGGTGCGGGTTTGGTCACAACTCGGTATCGGCTCGATCGCGTGGACCACTCGCGCGGGGAGGCACCGATAGTGTTCTGGTGCCGGTTTCTAGTCGGGCCGGACGAGTCCTGATGCCAAGGAGGCATAAGTGAAGAAGTCATTGATCATCCCCAGCGTGGTTGGGGCGTTGGCGTTGGCCATTGCCGGCTGCGCGGCTCCCCCCAGCCCGTCCGGTGGCCCCAGCGCGAGTGTGACGCCGATCGATTACAAGGCCTGCATGGTCTCCGATTCCGGCGGTTTCGACGACAAGTCCTTCAATGAGACCGCCTATGCGGGTTTGACCCGGGCGAAGAACGAGTTGGGTGTCCAGACCGGTGAGGTCCAGTCGAAGACCAATGCTGACTACGCCCAGAACATCAAGGCGATGTTGGACGCCAAGTGCAATCTGATCATCACGGTCGGGTTCAACCTCGGGACCGCCACGGAGAAGGCTGCTGCCGCCAACCCCGATGTGGACTTCGCCATCGTCGACTACTCCTACACCAAGCCGACCGCGAACCTCAAGGGACTTGTGTTCAACACGGGTGAGCCTTCCTTTATGGCCGGTTACCTCGCTGCCTCGCTTACCAAGAGTGGCAAGGTTGGTACCTTCGGCGGCGCCGAGTACCCGTCCGTGACGGCCTTCATGTCTGGCTATGCCCAAGGCGTCGAGTACTACAACAAGGCCAAGAGTAAGAGCGTCCAGGTGCTCGGCTGGGACCTGAAGAACCCGAAGGGTGGCACCTTCATCGCATCGGGCAGCTTCGAGGACGTTGCTGGTGGCAAGCAGGTCGCCACGAACCTGGTGGCCCAGGGCGCTGACATCGTGTTGCCGGTTGCCGGTCCTGCCGGTGAAGGCTCCTTGCAGCTTGCCCAGGCCAGCAATGGCAAGGTCGCCTCGATGTGGGTCGACACTGACGGCTGCATCAGCCAGGAGAAGTACTGCCCGGTGATCCCCAGCTCGGTCGGCAAGGCGATGGACGTCGCCGTCTTCGACACCATCAAGTCCGCAATCGATGGTGGGTTCAACAACGAGGCGTACGTCGGAACCCTGGCCAATGGTGGCGCCTACCTTGCCCCGTTCCATGACTGGGACTCCAAGGTGAGTGCTGAGACCAAGACCGAACTCGATCAGATCAAGGCCGACATCATTTCCGGCAAGATCAAGGTCGCCAGCTAGTTGTGAGACTGGTTGAGGGGAGGGAGGTTCTCCTCCCTCCCCTCAATGACGTGGAAGGACCCTGAGGTGCCACAACCCGATGCGCCGGGATTGGAACTGCGCGACATCACCAAGCGATTCGGTAGTTTCGTCGCCAACGACCAGGTCAGTTTCGACGTACGACCAGGGGAGATTCACTGTCTTCTCGGTGAGAACGGCGCCGGAAAATCGACGTTGATGAACGTCCTGTACGGACTGCTGCAGCCTGACGGTGGCGGCATTCGGGTGGACGGTGTCGACCAACACTTCGACAACCCGCGCCAGGCCATGGGCGCTGGCATCGGAATGGTGCACCAACACTTCATGCTGGTCGAGGTCTTCACTGTCGCCGAAAACCTGATTTTGGGTCGGGAGCGGGGACCGGTCCTCAATCTCGATCAAGCGCGCAAGGCGGTCACTGAGCTTGCCCAGCGCTACAACCTGCCCGTCGACCCGGACGCCCTCATCGAGGACCTGCCGGTCGGGATTCAGCAACGGGTAGAGATTCTCAAAGCTCTGGCGAACGACGCCAAGTATCTGATCTTCGACGAGCCCACCGCCGTGCTCACCCCCCAGGAGATCGATGAACTGATGCTGGTGATGCAAAGACTCCGCGATGACGGAAGAGGCATCATCTTCATCACCCACAAGCTTCGGGAAGTCCGCGCGGTGGCAGATCGCATCACGGTGCTGCGCCGTGGTGCGGTGGTCGGCAGCGCGGAGCCCACAACCTCCGAGGCGCAGTTGGCTGAGCTCATGGTGGGACGGTCAGTGGCGCTGCGCATCGAGAAGCCCCCGGCTACAGTTGGTGAGGTTCGGCTGCAGGTCGAGGGTCTCACCGTGGCCAATACGGTCGGGGCGGTGGCTGTCGACGAGTTGAGCTTCGATGTCTCCGGCGGCGAAATCCTGTGTATCGCCGGTGTTCAGGGCAATGGGCAATCCGAACTCGCTGAAGCGCTGTTAGGGACCGCCCAGGTGGTGAGTGGCTCCATCACGCTGGACGGCATCGACATCACCCGGGCCAAGCCCCGGCAAACCATTGCCGCGGGAATGGGCTTCGTTCCCGAAGACCGTCAACACGATGGGTTCGTTGAATCGTTTACCGTGGCTGAGAACTTGGTGCTCAACCGCAGTCGGGAAGCGGAGTTCAGCCGAGGGCTGTCGCTGAAGCTTGACGCCATCGCCGACAACGCCAATGCGGTCATCGGTGAGTACGACATTCGTACCGAGTCGATCCGAAAGCTCGCTGGGCAGCTCTCCGGCGGCAACGCGCAGAAGCTGGTGCTCGCCCGGGAACTGTCCCGCGACCTTGCGGTGCTGGTGGCCAGTCAACCGACCCGCGGTGTGGACGTCGGCGCAATCGAGTTCCTGCACAAGCGGATCATCGCCGAACGGGACACCGGCGCGGCCGTCGTGATCATCTCCACCGAGCTCGAAGAGGTGGAGGCGCTCGCAGATCGCATCCTAGTGATGTACCGGGGACGGTCGGTGGGTATCGCGCCTCCCGACACGCCTCGGGAGGTTCTGGGTCTGATGATGGCTGGCGTCCCCTATGCGGACGCGTTGGCCAGCGCATCTGAGCATGCGGATAGGGAAAGGGGCGAATGATGAGCCTCGAAGGACTGCGCGAACGAACACGTTCCTATGCGTCGGAGAACTGGCATACCTGGGTGACGACGCTGGCCGCAATCGTGCTGGCCTTGATCGTGGGCGCCATCTTGATGGTGGTGACCGACCCGGCGGTCATGGCGAACTTCGCTTACCTGTTCACCGCCCCGCAACTGGCTCTGGGCGGTGCCTGGGCGAAGGTGTCCAGTGCCTATTCGGCCTTGCTCGCCGGTGCGATCGGCAGCCCCGAGGCACTCGCTCACACCACCTCCAAAGCAGCCCCACTGATCAGCGCCGGGCTTGGTGTCGGTTTGGCTTTCCGGGCGGGATTGTTCAATATCGGCGCCCAGGGCCAGGCCGTCATGGGCTCGATCGTGGCCGCCTACATCGGGTTTGCGGTGCCGCTTCCCTACGGTCTGCATCTTCTGGTTGCCGTGGTGGGGGGCATCATCGCCGGTGCCATTTGGGGTGGGATCGTGGGCTGGCTCAAAGCAGCAACTGGTGCTCATGAGGTGATCGTCACCATCATGATGAACTACATCGCCGGTGGAATTCTGGCGTGGCTGCTCACCACGGCGGCTTTCCAGGCGCCGGGTCGCAACGATCCCATTTCGCCGCTGATTCTGCCGACTGCGGCGTTCCCGTCGATCTACGGACAGTTCCACGTGGGCTTCCTGGTTGCCCTGCTGGCCGCGGCGTTCGTGTGGTGGCTGTTGGATCGCTCCACGACCGGGTTCGCGATCCGCGCGGTGGGCGCGAACCCCTTCGCAGCGGCCAATGCTGGAATGAGTGTTTCGAGAACCATGGTCATCACGATGACCGTTGCCGGTGGCCTGGCCGGCCTGGCCGGTGTGCAAGCCGCACTGGGCCCAAGCGCCAACGGCATCGCGGTGCCGCTGAGTGTTGGCCTGGTGGGTACGGTCGGCTTCGACGCCATCACGGTGGCCTTGTTGGGCCGATCGAACCCGGTGGGCATCGTCTTTGCCGGCCTGCTCTTCGGTGGTCTGAATGCCGGTGGGCTGGCCATGCAATCGGCTGCGCAGACGCCGCAGACCTTGACCATGGTTTTGCAGGCATTGGTGGTTCTGTTCGTCGCGGCACCGGCCTTGGTCGAGACGCTGTTGCCTTTCTTGAAACGACGAAAGCGACCTGAGGCTGCCGCAGTCCAGGGAGGTGCGGCATGACCGCCACCGTGAGCGGTGCCGACCTGGTGGGTCGGGGAGATCTTGTGCGTGTGGAGTCTGCCGATGACCGTCGAGCTCGCCTCTCGACCGGCTCGCTGATCGTCGCGACCGGGTTGCTGTTGGCCGGGTTGAGTTTCAACTCCGGAGAGGTGGCCAGCTTCGCGCTCTCCAATGCCTTTGATGAGGTTGTGCTACCCACTGTGGCAGTGCCGGCGTTGCCGGTGGTGGCCATCAGCGCAGTGCTGTGTCTGATCTCCGGCGGGGGCTTGCTGTCGGGTCGGTTGAGTCGCGGTTGGCGTCGCGTCGCAGGCACCACCGCGGCCATCGCTTTCGTCGCGGGCTTCCTCAGTTGGGCGGCGGCCACCAGCACTTTGCCCTTCCCGGTCAGCAACCAGCTTTCGGGGACGGTGGCGACGGCGACCCCGCTCATTCTCGGCGCGCTCGCCGGTGTCCTGGGCGAACGTGCCGGTGTGGTGAATGTCGCTATTGAGGGTCAGTTCTTGAACGCAGCCTTTGCCGCTGCGGTCGTCGGTTCGATCACCCAGTCGATTCCGGCCGCCCTCATTGCTGCGGTACTCACCTCGGTGGCCACCGCGGCGCTGCTGGCACTGTTCGCCATCAAGTACCTGGTCGATCAGGTGGTGCTGGGCGTGGTGATCAACCTGCTGGCTTCGGGCCTGACCGGGTTCATCTTCGACCAACTCATCCAGCCCAACTCGCGGACGCTGAACGATGCGCCCACCATGCAGACGATTCCGTTGGGGCCGTTGGCCGATATCCCGTTCTTGGGGCCGATTCTGTTCAATCAGACGATCCTGGTCTACCTGGCGGTGATCTCGGTCGGTCTGGTCTGGTTCCTGCTGTACAAGACGCGCTGGGGGCTACGGGTTCGCTCGGTAGGGGAGCATCCACGCGCGGCCGATACCGTGGGTATCTCGGTGCTCGCGGTGCGCTGGCAAGCCGTGCTGGTGGGCGGAATCTTCGCCGGTCTGGGCGGTGCCTTCTTCACAGTCGGATCCACCGGTTCGTTCACCAAAGACATGACCGTCGGCAATGGCTTCATCGCCTTGGCGGCGCTGATCATGGGACGCTGGCATCCGATCTGGGCCGCCTTGATGGCGTTGTTCTTCGGATTCGTCACCCAGATGGCGTCGCAGCTTCAGACCATGTCCACCCCTGTGCCCAGCCAACTCCTGCTGATGCTGCCCTACATCGCGACGATCATCGCGGTGGCAGGCTTGATCGGCAAGAGTCGAGCGCCGGCCGCCGACGGAAAGCCCTACGTCAAGTGAGCAGCATCGATTGGTCCCTCCTGCGCAGCCAGGCCAAGGAGTTCTGCGCACATGCCTATGCGCCCTACTCCCGGTATCCGGTGGGGGCGGCCGCGCTGGTCGACGACGGACGTATCGTCGGCGGCTGCAATGTGGAGAATGCCTCCTACGGGCTGAGCCTGTGTGCCGAATGCGGATTGGTTTCCACCCTCATCGCCAGCGGCGGTGGCCGGCTGGTCGCCTTCAGTTGCTGCAACAAGCTAGGGGAGTTGTTGATGCCCTGCGGACGTTGTCGTCAACTGCTCTATGAGCACGGCGGGGCCGCCCTGTTGATGGATACCCCGGCCGGAGTGATGCCGATGCGCGAGGTGTTGCCTCAGGCCTTTGGACCCGATGACCTGGCGCATGTCGCCGACCACGCCGATTCGGCAGAAAGCAGCCAACAATGAGTGTTTCGGTCGACCTGTGTCGCACGATGCCGAAGGTGGCACTGCACGACCATCTGGACGGCGGGCTGCGTCCGCAGACGGTGTTGGAGGAGGCCGCCAAGATCGGCCACGAGTTGCCGGCCGATGACGCCGAATCCCTGGGCCGTTGGTTCTATGAGGCCGCCGATTCCGGATCGTTGGTGCGCTATCTGGAGACCTTCGCCCACACCGTGGCGGTGATGCAGAGTGCTGAGTCGCTGCGGCGCGTCGCCCGGGAGTTCGTGCTTGACCAGGCCGCCGATGGCGTGATCTATGCCGAAGCCCGGTGGGCACCCGAGCAGCACGTGGCCGGTGGCTTGACTCTGCGACAGGCCATCGAGGCGGTTCGCGACGGGCTGGCCGAAGGCATGGCCGTGGCTCGCCAGGACGGCCGCGACATCATCGCCCAGCAGATCGTCACCGCGATGCGGCACGTCGATCAGCCCACCACGGAAATCGCTGAACTAGCTGTGGCCTATCGCGACGACTCTGTGTGTGGCTTCGATATCGCTGGCGCCGAGGACGGCTTCGCGCCCACGCGGCTGGTGGCATCTTTCGACTTTCTGCGCGAGCAGTTGATGGAGTACACCATCCACGCCGGCGAGGCCGCGGGGGTGGATTCGATTGCTGCTGCGGTCGGGACCTGCGGAGCCTCCCGGGTCGGCCACGGGGTCCGCCTGGTGGAGGATATCGCCGCGGACGGCTCCTTGGGTCGGCTGGCCCAATACGTCCTGGATCGGCAACTTCCGTTGGAGGTCTGCCCGTCATCCAATCTGCAAACCGGGATCTGTGAGCGCATCGCCGACCATCCCTTCGCCCAGTTGGCCACAGCCGGGTTCCGGGTGACGGTGAACTGTGACAACCGATTGATGAGCGCCACCACCCTCAGCCGTGAGTTCCACCTGCTCAGCGAGGCCTTCGGTTACGACCTGTCCGCCCTGCGTGGATTCGTGCTCAATGGCGCCGGTGCTGCTTTCCTGCCCTTCGACCAGCGACAGGAGCTGATCGAGAAGGTGAATCGCGGCTTCGACGCCTTGATCGTTTCAAACTAGCGAGCCGGGAAACAGTTCAGCGATCGTTCACCAAAGGTTCGCATCACATTGATCGGTGCGGCATGTGCCGAGCCTAACTTCGGCTTGTGTCCACGACCAAGAACCGCCCCGTGCGTTCCGTGGCCGTGCTCGCCGACGCGGACAGTCGTTGGAAGTGGGGCCTGGGACTAGCCCGTCGCCTGCATCCGGCTGCCTCGATAACCGGCTATCAGTTCGCCGGTGCGACCACACCGAGCCAGCGCCAACTGTCCGAAGCGGGGATCAGTCCCGATTCGGTCCTTGTTGTGACCGCCGGTGAACTGATAGCCGCCCTCACCGCAGACCCGGTGGACGTGCTGATCCTGTCGCTACCCGGCACGGGTGTGCAGGCCATGTTGCACCTGCTGGCCCACGCTGACCTCGAGCATCGCCCGTTGGTGGTCACCGGTTACGTGGGGGTCGTCTACGAGCGGGTCGTCGAAGGATTGCTGCTACGTGCAGGCGCCGATGTCATCGTGGCCAACAGCCCGGCCGACTTCGAACGTTTCCGGAGCGTGTTCGAGGGCGTCGGCTTCCCCACCGCCTCGTTGGTGCAAAGCCGGTTGCCCTTCCTGCGTGAACCCGGCCAGCGGTCCAACCCGCGCTTCACTGTCACCTTCGCCGGGCAGCCCGATGTGCCCGAGAGCCGCTCGCAACGGCGCTATCTGGTGCAGCGGCTGGCCGAGCATGCCGCGCGCCATCCCGAACGGGACGTCCTCATCAAACTGCGCGGCCTGCCTGGCGAGGTCGTCACCCACAACGAGCCCTACCCCTATGACGAGATCGTGCGCTCCCTGGGGGCGGGCCGACCCAGCAATCTGAAGCTCGCCGGTGGCGATATGGGCAAGGCTCTCAATCGCACCGATCTGTTGGTGACGGTGAGTTCCACCGCGGCGCTGGAGTCGATTCATCGCGGGCTGGCCACCGCCGTGCTGACCGACCTGGGCATCCGTGAATCGCTGGGTAACTCCTACTTCCTGGGCTCTGGCTGCCTGATCAGTTTCGATGAGGTCGATGCCGGGGCGCTGCCGCTGGCCGACGAATCCTGGACCCGCGCCCATGGTTTGGGTGCGCAACCTGACCTGTTGCCTGAGCGGGTGGCTGAGATGCTCACCGGTGCCGACCTGCCTGCACTGCAGCCCTTCTACACCCTGAAAAATGCCAAGGGAATCCTGCCCGGCATCCTGGCTGGTTACGGCGTGGGCACCGACGGCAAGCCGCTTCCTTTCCTGACGAATGCCGCGCCGGCCGGTCTGCGCCGAGCGGTACGCCAGAGCGCGCGGCACATGTATCGCCACGGCGCTAACGTGGTGGCGCCCGCGCTGCGAAAGCTGGCCTCGCTATGAGTCAGGTGCTGGCAGTCATCCCGGCTCGCGGTGGCTCGAAGGGGGTTCCGGGCAAGAATGTGGCCCGCATCGGCGGAGTTCCGCTGGTGGCGCGGGCCGTCCGGGCTGCCTTGGGAGCCAGCCACATCGATCAGGTGGTGGTGTCCACCGACGATCCCGATATCGCCCGCGCTGCCGAACAAGCCGGCGCCACCATCGTGCAGCGGCCCGCCGAACTTGCCGGGGACACCGCCACCAGCGAGGCGGCGCTCACCCATGCCATCGGCGAAGTCCACGGCGAGCAGCCTCCCGAGATCGTGGTGATGATTCAGGCCACCAGCCCGTTCATCACCTCCGAAGAACTCGACGACCTGGTCGGAGTGATCAAAGCCGGTGCCGACAGTGCCTTCACCGCAGCACCTTTCCACGGCTTCGTGTGGCGCAGTGCCAACAACGCGGTGGGGGTCAACCACGATTCGGCGCGTCGCCCACGTCGGCAGGATCGTGAACCCGAGTGGTTGGAGACCGGCGCGGCCTATGCCATGCGCACCGACGGTTTCGCCCGCAGCGGCCACCGCTTCTTCGGACGCATCGTCGCGGTGCCCACCGCACCGGAGCGGGTGCTCGAGATCGACGAGCCCGGCGATCTGGCCCGGGCCCAGGTCTTGGCCGGACTGCTGGATCACCAGCATCGTCCCGGTCCTGGCGAGGTCGATGCCGTCGTCCTCGACTTCGACGGCACCCAGACCGACGATCGGGCCTGGATCGATGTCGAAGGCGTGGAACGAGTCGCTGTGCATCGCGGTGACGGCCTGGGGATCGCGGCGATCCGGCGGGCAGGCCTGCCGGTCTTGATGCTGTCCACCGAGGTGACCCCGATCGTGGCGGGTCGGGCCCAGAAGCTCGGTGTGGAATGCCGCCACGGGATCACCAAGAAGGGTGCCGAGTTGGTGCGGTGGATGGGCGAACACCGCCTCGATCCGCAACGAGTGCTCTACGTCGGCAACGACGTCAATGACCTGCCCTGTTTCGAGCAGGTCGGCTGGCCGGTGGCAGTCGCCTCGGCCCAACCCAGCGTCCGGGCTGCGGCCCGGGCCGTCACCTCCGTCCCGGGTGGGCACGGAGCCATTCGCGAGATCGCCTCGTGGATCCTTGAGGAGGACCAACTGTGACTACCATCAATCCGCGACTCCGCAAGATCGGGGATCGGCTCGTCGGACCCGACCAGCCGGTCTATGTGATCGGGGAAATCGGCATCAACCACAACGGCGACCTTCGCAACGCGATGGCGCTGATCGACCACGCCAAAGCCGCCGGCATGGATGCGGTCAAGTTCCAGAAGCGCACCCCCGAGGTGTGCACCCCCAAGGATCAGTGGGAGATCGAGCGCGACACCCCCTGGGGTCGGATGACCTACATCGAGTACCGCCATCGCGTCGAGTTCGGGGCTGATGAGTTCCGTCAGATCGATGAATACTGCGCTGAGATCGGCATCGACTGGTTCGCCTCCCCGTGGGATGTGGAAAGCGTCGAGTTCCTGATGGGCTACAACCCGAAGGTGTTCAAGGTCGCCTCGGCCTGCCTCACCGACGACGAGCTGCTGGTGGCCATGCGCGAGACCGGACGCTCGGTCATCCTGTCCACCGGCATGTCCACCCCCGAACAGATTCGTCACGCCGTGGAACTGTTGGGCAGCGAGCAGATCGTGTTGCTGCACGCCACCAGCACCTACCCGGCACCGGCCGATCAGCTCAACCTGCGCATGATCAACACCTTGAACTCCGAATACCCCAATGTGCCGATCGGCTACTCCGGTCACGAGGTGGGTTTGCAGACCACCCTGTGCGCGGTGGCCTTGGGCGCCTGCATGGTGGAGCGCCACATCACCTTGGATCGCTCGATGTGGGGCTCGGACCAGTCGGCTTCGGTCGAGCCGGAGGGTATGCGTCGGCTGGTGCGCGACATTCGTGTCATCGAAGAGTCTCTCGGCAACGGCGTCAAGCAGGTCTACCCGGCTGAGGAAGCCGCCATGCGCAAGTTGCGTCGCGTGACCGGTGTGGTCGCCGATCGCGCCGTCGGGCCGGTGCAAGTGGCATGACCATCGACACCGTCGCCCTGGTCGAGAGCCCGGCTCAGTTCCTGCACCTTCTGGAATGGGTGCATGCCGAACAGGCTGCCGAACGGACTGTGGCGATGGTGCTTGCTCCGCTGGAGCCCACGGGTCGGGCCCAGTTGCGGGCGATGGCGCAGTTCGCCGCCGAAGAACATGTCGCTGTGGAGTGGTATGACCCGCGCCGCTCCACTCCGCAGCGGCTACAGGTGGTCCGTCAACTGACCGGACGAGTGCTGCGCGCCCGCCGGCTGGTGGTGGGGGACCCGTTCTCCGGCATGATCCAGACCCTGCTGTTTGCGGCCCGTCCACGGCAGGTGGTGGTCGTCGATGACGGCACTGCGACGATGGAGTTCGTCTCCCAGTTGGTGTCCGGCGATCCACTGCGCCGGTGGGATGCCCCGCCGGCAGCGATGGAGGCGCTGCGTTCTCCGTTGGCACGCAATGCCCGGCGATTCTTCCGCAGCGAACGGGTCCGGGTCTTCACCGTGATGCCGGTCGCCGGGTTGCCCCCGCATCAGGTGGTTCGGCACCGCTACGACTGGACGCGGCGCCGCTTCGGCCCGCCCCGCACGGTGACCGGGGTCGACATCGTCGGCTCCTCGCTGGTCGAGTCCGGGGTGGTGCAGGAGGAGTCCTACCTGGCGGCGATCACCGAGTTGGTCCGGCGCCATGGTCATCGCGGCCGCTACTACGCCCATCGCAAGGAGAATGACCGAAAGCTGGAGCAGATCGCTGAGCTCACCGGCTTGGAGGTTCGTCGTCCTGAGGTGCCCTTGGAGATCGAACTGCGGCGCGGGCCGGTGGCGCAGGTGTTGGCCAGCTTCCCCTCCTCGGTGGGCTACACCCTGCCGTTGGTCTTGGCCGGGGTGCCCACGCGGGTTGAGCTGCAGCCGGTCCCGACCGACATGTTGACCCCGCGAGTCGGCGAGGCCGCCCGGCGCTTCCTGTCTCGGATCAGCGCCGACCTGCGTCCCAGCGGTGAGGGACGGGCCGCCGGACATGTGGCGCCCATGACCATTTGAAGGTCACTTGTGGGAGAAGGTCGGCACCACTCCGTTGAAGGTGACGACGTAGCCCAATCCGTGGGCGACGATGTAGCCCACTCCGGCCAACACGGCGAGGATGACCAGGCCGAACAGTAGGTAGGCGATGATGCGTCCGGCCAGGTGGGGCTTCACGAGGACGGCCTCGCCGCCGTTGCCCTCCACGCCGGTACCCCAGGCCAGAGAACGGATTCCCAAGGCGAACAGCGCAGGCAGACCGGCTCCCAGCAGGATCCCCACCAGGAGAATGCGCCAGGTCGCCTCCAGCGCGGCCCACAGCTGATCCATCAGACGGCCTCTCGCATCGGTTCGGGCTGGGTGGAGGTGTCGGAGTGCCAATCGTCGTTGACATTGTCCGGGTTGATCGGATCGCGTCGCGAGCGCCACCACATGAACAGTGCTGCGGCAACCATGGCGCCGAAGATGGCCAGATCGCCGGGTGTGCCACCGATGAGGTGGCCGATCCACCACAGTCCTGCCGACACCACGGCCGCTGAGGGCAGCGTGATCATCCAGGCGCCCATCATCCGCGCAGCCACTCCCCAGCGCACAGAGGCGCCGGTGCGTCCCAGTCCGGAACCGATGATCGATCCGGTGCACACATGCGTGGTGGAAAGCGGGAAGCCCATCTGGGAGGAGGTCAGGATCACCGCAGCCGAGGCGCTTTCAGCAGCCATGCCTTGTGGGGAGAGCACCTCCACCAGTCCCTTGCCCATGGTGCGGATGATCCGCCATCCGCCGACATAGGTTCCGGTGGCGATAGCCATTGCGCAGGCGAACTTCACCCACAGCGGGATCTCGTCAGTGGGCATGGTGGGGTTTGCAGCGATCAGGGCCAAGGTGATGACCCCCATGGTCTTCTGGGCGTCATTGGTGCCGTGGGACAGCGACAACAGCGACGCTGTGCCGATCTGCCCCCAGCGGAAACCCGCCTCCTGGTAGCGCTGCAACACCCCGCGAGTGATGGCGAAGACCAGTCGGGTGCCGACCAAGGCGACCACGATGGCCACAGCCGGTGAGATCAGGGCGGGCAACACGACCTTGCCGATGACGCCGTCCAGATGCCCATTGCTGCCGAACCACTTCACTCCGCCCCAGCCGAGGCTGGCCACGGTCGCGCCGACCAGGCCTCCGAACAGGGCGTGGGAGGAACTGGACGGAAGGCCCCACAGCCAGGTGAGGATGTTCCAGATGATGGCTCCGGCCAGCGCGGACATCAGGATCACCAGCAGCGAATGGCCGCCGTCGGCGGTCAGGCTGGGGGTGATCGCGCCCGAACTGTCTTGGATCTTGATCACCGAGTTCGTGACGGTGATGGCCACTTCCACGGAGAGGAACGCGCCAACCAGGTTGAGGATGGCCGAAAGCGTCACAGCGGCCTTTGGACTCAACGCCTTTGTCGCGATCGAGGTGGCCATCGCGTTTGCTGTGTCATGGAAACCGTTGGTGAAATCAAAGGCTAGTGCTGTGACAACAACAAGCGACAAGAGTAAGAACTCAGGGGTCACGCTCACATGGTAAGGGGTGATCGCCGACTTGTCGCATCGAGGTCGGGTTGTCTCGGCCGTCGTCGAGAATCCAGGCCCGACCAGGGGATTTCCGGGCTGGTGCGACGACTCAATTGAGTCCGAGGACTCCGGCCACCTCAGCTCGAAGCGCCGTCATTCGCTCCTGGGCCTGGTCCCGCTGTGTGGCTGGGTCACCGTGGGGTGGCATCCGAATCTGCAGGTAGCACTTCAGCTTCGGCTCGGTTCCCGAGGGACGTACTACGACCCGCACACTCTCGCCGCTGAACATCATGCCGTCGGTCGGCGGCAGTGCGTCCGATCCGAGACTCAGATCGACGGCGGTGACCGCTTCGCCGCCCAGCGCCTGTGGCGGTGCGGAGCGAAGCCGGGCCATGGCGTCGGTGATCACCGAGAGTTGCTCGACCCGGAAGGCGAGTTGGGCGGTGTGGTGCACCCCGAAGTCGGCGGCGATCTCGGCAAGGCGGTCGGCGATGCTGCGACCTTCGCGGCGCAGCTTCGCCACCAGGGCCAGGACCCGCACCAAGGTGGTGATCCCGTCCTTGTCGGGGACGGCGCCCGGATCGGTGCAGTAGCCGATGGCCTCCTCGTAGCCGAAGACCAGCCCGGGCACCCGCCCGATCCACTTGAAGCCGGTCAAGGTGGTGACGAAGGGCTGCGCGTGCGCAGCGGCCAGAGTACCCAAGAGGGTCGAGGACACCACCGAACAGGCATAGGTGCCCGCCACCTGGCTGCGGAGGAGTTCGTCGGCCAGGAGCACGCCCAACTCGTCGCCGGTCAGCATCCGCCAGTGGCCGTCGATATGGGCCGCCACCGCGCACCGGTCGGCATCGGGATCGTTGGCGATGGCCACATCGGCACCGACCTCGCGAGCCAGGTCCAAAGCCAGATCGATGGCCCCCGGCTCTTCGGGGTTGGGGAAGCCGACCGTGGGGAAGTCCGGGTCGGGCTGGGCCTGGGCGGCCACCTGATGCGGCTTCGGGAAACCAGTGGCTGCTACGACCTGCTCGACCACCGCGGTGCCCACTCCGTGCATCGCGGTGTACACCCAGGTGAGGTCGGTGGGGCCATCGGTAGGCATCAGCGAGGCCGCCCGGGCGACATAGGCCTGCGTCAGTTCGGCGCCAAGCACGGTGTAGTCGGTGCTGCGTTGGATGTCGGCCACCGATCCGGAGGCGACCTGGGCGATCCGTCCAGCGATCTCGGAGTCGGCCGGCGGGACGATCTGCGATCCATCACCCAGGTACACCTTGTAGCCGTTGTCTTGGGGCGGATTGTGGGAGGCCGTCACCACCACCGCGGCGACGCAGCCGTAGTGGCGGATTCCGAAGGCCACCACCGGAGTCGGACGGTGCTCAGCGCACAGCAGGGGTCGCAGTCCGGCTCCGGCCAGGATTTCGGCGGTGTCGCGGGCGAAGATCGCCGAGTTGTGTCGAGCGTCGTAGCCGACGATGACGCTGCCGCCGGCGAGTCCTTGATCCAGCAGATACTGGGCCAATCCCGCGGCGGCCTGCGCCACCACCACGCGGTTCATGCGGGCCGGCCCGGGCCCGAGGCGGCCCCGCAAGCCGGCCGTCCCGAAGGTGAGCGGGCCGGCGAAGGCGTCAGTCAGTTCGGCTAGGGCGGACGCATCGCCGGACTCGGCTGCTGAGACCAGGGCGTCCAAGGCAGCGACGGTCTGTGGATCGGGGTCTTGGGCTCGCCACGCCTCGATGGCGGTGCTCAGTTCAGGGTCGGTCATTGCTCAGATCCGTTCCAACAGTCCGGCCAGAAGGGCGCGTAGTCGTGGCTCGGCTGCGGTACCGGCGGCGACGACCTCCTCGTGGGCCAGTGGCGTGGGCGAGATTCCTGCGCCGAAGTTGGTCACCAGCGACAGTCCCAGAACCTCCACACCGACCTCGCGGGCGGCGATGGTCTCCAATGCCGTGGACATACCCACCAGGTCACCGCCGAGGGCCTTGGCCATCCGCACCTCGGCGGGGGTCTCGTACTGCGGGCCGTGGAATTGGACGTACACCCCCTCGGGGAGGCTCGCATCGACCTCGTGGATGATGCTGCGCAGGCGTGGGGAGTAGGCCTCGGTCATGTCGATGAAAGTGGCGCCGACCAGGGGAGTGGCACCAGTGAGGTTGATGTGGTCACGCAGCACCACCACGGTGCCGGGCGGCCATTCGGTCACCAGTCCGCCGCATCCATTGGTCAGCACGACGCTGGTAGCCCCGGCCGCGGCGGCGGTACGGACCGCATGGACGACGGGCTCGACGCCGCGTCCCTCGTAGTAGTGGGTGCGTCCGCTGAACAGGGCGGCGATCTTGCCATTGCCGGTGCGGATGATGCGCAGCATGCCGGCGTGGCCGGCCACCACCGGCTTGTTGAAGCCGGGCAGTTCGGCGAGGTCGCATTCGCCGATGATCTCGCCGAGGCCGACCGAGGCGCCGGACCAGCCTGAGCCGAGAATCAGTGCGATGTCGATGGAGGGCAGTTCGAAGCGGGTGAGCAGCGCCTGTGCTGCAAGAAGGTGAGCCATTCCCTGACTATAACGTCGGGTTTGGCTCCTCGGGAGCAGCATCGTCAAGCCCCGGTGCGTCCGGGGTGAGCGGCCCGGATTCACTGAAGGTGACTGGCTGTCGAGCCGCGGACGGCTGCAGTCGGATCGCCACCAGCAGTACCAGGCCCAGGCCTAGGAAGATCAGCAGTTGACCGAACTGCACCACGCCGCCTTGTCCGATCATTAAGGCGACGGCGACCACGGCCAGCCCCACAGCGCTGACCAGTGCCCCGCCGATCAGGGCGCGGCGTCCGCGCAGTCCGGGGCGACGCACCGCGCGCTCCAACAGAATCAGGTTCCCGGCAGCCAGCGCCACCGACAGCGGCAGCGAGCCGAGTTCCAGCATCAGCTGTTGGCTGGCGGTCTGCTCGGGCAGGCCGACCACGACCATCACGATGCTGGTCAGGACACCCAAGCCGGCGATCAAACCCAGGACGACGATTCGCGAATGCACCCCTCGACCTTAGGTGATGTGGTCGGCTCAGCCGAGTGGTGGCCGGTTCGCGTGTCGGTGATCGCAGGCATCGGCCATGCGAGAATGCTGCGGTGATGACAGTAGCGATTCTTGGTGGCGGTCCGGGTGGATATGAGGCTGCGTTGGTGGCCCGGCAGTTGGGCGGCGAGGTGACTTTGATCGAGCGCCGTGGCCTGGGCGGTTCGGCCGTGTTGACCGACGTGGTGCCCTCCAAGACGCTGATCGCTGCTGCGGAGGCGATGACCAAGATCGGCTCGGCCGAGGAACTCGGGCTGCGGCTGTGCGAGGGGACTACTCGACTGCGGGATGCCGTCCGGGTGGACATGGCCAAGGTCAACGCCCGAATTCGAGGATTGGCGCAGGCGCAGTCGGCCGATGTCGCCGCGCGGTTGGCGGCCGAAGGAGTGCGGATCGTCGACGGCACGGGTCGGTTGGACGGCCCTCATGCGGTGATCGCCGAAACCGCGACCGGCACCGAACGCATCGCTGCCGATGTCGTCCTTGTCGCCACCGGAGCTCATCCCCGAGAGCTGGACGCCGCCAAGCCGGACGGCAAGCGCATCTTCAACTGGGCCCAGATTTACGACCTCACCGAAGTTCCCGAGCACCTGATCGTGGTCGGATCCGGCGTCACCGGAGCCGAGTTCGCCTCGGCCTACGCCGCCTTGGGGGTCACTGTGACCCTGATCTCCTCGCGCGACAAAGTGCTTCCTGGTCAGGATGAGGATGCTGCCGACGTCATTCAGCAGGTCTTTGAGGCCTCGGGCATGACCGTGCTCAACCGTGCCCGCGCCGTGTCGGCCCAGGTGCGCGGCGAACAGGTGGTCGTCGGGCTGGCCGATGGACGCGAGATTGTGGGTTCGCACTGTCTGATGGCGGTCGGGGCGATTCCCAACACCGCCGGGATCGGACTTGAGCAGGCCGGCGTCGAGCTGACCGAGTCCGGTCACATCATCGTGGACCGGGTGTCGCGTACCTCGGTCAACGGGGTCTACGCCGCCGGCGACTGCACCGGGGTCAATGCACTGGCCAGCGTCGCCGCCATGCAGGGACGCATCGCCATGTGGCACTCGCTGGGTGACGCGGTCACCCCGTTGGACCTGAACACGGTCTGCGCGAACGTCTTCACCTCCCCAGAGATCGCCACCGTCGGCCTGAGCCAATCCGAGGCCTGCAGCGCCGGCATCGAGATCGCCGCCATCACAATGCCGCTCAACGGAAACGCGCGGGCGAAGATGCAGGCGCTCGAGGACGGCTTCGTCAAAGTATTCAGCCTCCCGCTGACCGGCATCGTGGTCGGGGGAGTGGTGGTGTCGCCGTCGGCCTCGGAGCTGATCCACGCCTTGTCGATCGCTGTGCGGCAACGACTCACCGTCGATCAGTTGGCCGAGTCTTTCACCGTCTACCCGTCACTGTCGGGATCGATCGCTGAGGCCGCCCGCCGGTTACACGGCCAGGTCGCCGATCTGACCTACTGAGTCACGAGGCGTTCCTGATACCGCGATCAGGAACGCCCTGCGATCAACTCCTCCTCAGTGCTCCCCGGACCCCGACGCTACGTTTAGGCCGCGACGCTACGGGGC
>JAEXAS010000021.1 GCA_023458095.1 Actinomycetes bacterium
ACGCTACTGGGCGCCCAGTAGCGTCGCGGCCTAAACGTAGCGTCGGGGGCGGGTGTGACGGGTGACTGGTCCCTTTTGGTGGTGGTTGGGCTCACCACGAGGACTTGGTGATGCCGGGCAGTTCGCCGTTGTGGGCCATGGTGCGGAAGCGGATGCGAGACACTCCTGCCCGTCGCAGGTAGCCGCGGGGTCGTCCGTCGATGGCGTCGCGATTGCGCAGGCGTACCGGGCTGGCGTCGCGCGGCAGTTTGGCCAAGGCAGCCTGGGCGGCCATCCGCTCGTCCAGGGTTTGCGCGGTTCGGGCGGTGGCCTTCAGTTCCGCACGGCGGGCGGCATAGGCCGCCACGATTCGACGGCGTCGCTGATCGGCCACGATCTTGGACTTCTTTGCCATCAGCGGGTCTCCTTGAACTCGACGTGACGACGCAGGATCGGGTCGTATTTGCGAACCACCAGGCGGTCGGGGTCATTGCGGCGATTCTTGCGGGTCACATAGGTGTAGCCGGTGCCGGCGGTGGAGCGCAGCTTGATGATCGGGCGCAGATCTTTGGTGGATTTTGCCATTACAGCTTCACCCCTTGCGCGAGTAGGCGGGCCGCGACTGCGTCGATCCCGTGGCGATCAATGAGGCGGATGCCTCGCGGGTTGAGGGTGAGTCGGACGTGCCGCCCCAGGCTCGGCACCCAGTAGCGCCGGGACTGCACATTGACCGCGAAGTGGCGCCGGGTTCGCCGATGGGAGTGGGAGACGTTGTTGCCGAAGCCGGGCCGGGCTCCGGTTACCTGACAGGTGCGAGACATCCAGCAGCCCTCCAGTTGATAATGAGAATGATTATCAACTAGGGTACCAGTCATCATGACTCGAAACCTGCATCCCGACTACCGACCCGTTGTGTTCCGCGACAAGTCAGCCGGCCTGATCTTCCTGACTCGTTCCACTGCGGCCAGCACCAAGACCATCGAGTATCAGGGCGACACCTATCCCTTGGTCGACGTAGAGATATCCAGTGCAAGTCATCCGTTCTGGACTGGACGTGATCACGTCATCGACGCCGAGGGGCGTGTGGACCGATTCCGGCGGCGCTATTCCGGACGGGGCGTCACGGCTGAGGTGGGGCGGCGATGAAGGTCCGTAACTCGCTGCGGGCGCTCAAGCGAGTTCCCGGCGCTCAGGTTGTCCACCGTCATGGGCGGGTCTTCGTGATCAACAAGCCGGACTCCCGGATGAAGGCCAGGCAAGGATGAGCGCCGCACAGACTCCCGTGATCCTCATCAGTGGCATCGACCCTGAGCCGATGGCGGCGCTGACCATCGCCCTGCAGTGGGACCTGCCGGACGCGGTGGTGGTGCACCACGAGGTGGATATCGACGCCGAGATCTTGACCCGAACCATCAGCGACCAGCGCGGTCTGATCCAGCGACGCGAGATCAGCCTGGCGCATGCCTGCGTGAGCTGCGCGATTCGTGGCGATGTGGTGCCCACCCTCGAATACCTGGCAGCCAAGGGGCGCTGGGGCGCCATCATCGCTCAGCTACCCGAAACCGCAGAGGCTGCCCAGGTCTGTCGAGCGATCGGTTACGACCCGAAGGCTGCGCCGCATGCGCGCATCTCGGCGGCCCTGGTCGCCATGGACGGTGCTTCGGTCGCCGAGGATCTGCTGGGCGACGATCTGCTCGTCGAGCGTGGCCTCCCGGTGCGTGACGACGATGAGCGCGGCGTGGGGGAGACTGCTGCCTCGCTGGTGGAATATGCCGATCTCGTGGTGGCCGAAGGGCTGACGCCCGACGGGCGGTCACTGCTGCAGGCACTGATGCGTCCGGGGGTGCCGGTGGTTGACGCCGCCGCTGAAGTGGATTCGGCTGCTCTCCTGGTCGGCCCGCACCACCACGAGGCCAGCGAGGATTGGGTGCAGGTCATTCGGCGTGAGCCGCTGACCGGAGTGTCGACGGAAGCTGCCTGGCAGTTGGATCTGTCTTCGGATCGTCCCTTCCATCCTGAACGGCTGCGCCAACGCATCGAAGATCTCGGGCGCGGTCGCCGTCGCTCTCGAGGGTGCTTCTGGCTGCCCACTCGTCCGAATCAGGTATGTCAGTGGGACGGTGCCGGTGGCATGGTCAGCATCGGTGTGGCCGACGATTGGTCTGAAGGTGACCAACTGACCCGGATTGTGGTCGTCGGCACCGACGCCGGACGAGAGGAACTGGCGCACGCCTTCGAAGACTGCCTGTTGACCGATCAAGAGGTGGCTGAGCGTGGTCGCTACTGGGAGGTCAACACCGACGGGATGGAGCCCTGGCTGGGCCCGGTTCCCTATCTCATGGCGCGAGGTGCGTGATGGCCGTCCCTAAGCGTCGTCAGTCGCGCAGTCGAACCAGGCATCGCCGCTCCCAATGGAAGTCGGCGGCCCCTGATCTGGTACCGATCCGGCTGCACGGCCAGATTCATCGCGTACCGCGCCGACTGGTCCGCGCTCTTCAGTGCGGCCTCATCGATCCGCCGTCGTGATCGCTGGGTCGAAACCTCAAACCACCCAACAGATAGGAATACCGATGAACTCCACCCAGCTTGCCGCTGCACTGGACGCCCGGACGGGAATCGGGGCCGCGATGGCTTCCGATATCGCCAAGGTCGTCTTTGAACTCATCGCGGCGGAATTGGCCGCAGGGGGCAAGGTGAGTCTGTCCGGTTTCGGGAGCTTCGAAGCTCGCGATCGGGCGGCCCGCGCCGGCCGGAATCCGCAGACCGGTGCGCCCCTGGTGGTTCCCGCGCACCGATCGGTGGTGTTTCGACCGGCAGGCGCGCTTCGCGTCCAGCTCAATAGGGACTGAGGGCGAGCAAGGGTGAAAGAGCCACGTGGCCCTGCCAGGCCGATCGGGGGGGTTCTGGCCTGGCGGGGCCTTGGCCCACGATCCCGGGGGGATCTGGATAATTCCAGGGTAGATCGCTGTCGGTGCGCGAACTGTGAAACCGCTGAGATCTTCGAAAACTCTGCGGACGCAGGAGCGATTCGTGGCGGCGCGGGCGTGTCGAGTCGGCGGTCAGGCGACGGTCAAGACCTCGGCGCCGTCATCGGTGACGACCAAGGTGGCTTCCCACTGGGCCACCCGGCTGCCGTCGTTGGTGACAACCGTCCAACCGTCGTCCCAGACGTGGGAGCGGTAGTCGCCCATCGCGAGCATGGGCTCGATGGTGAAGGTCATGCCTGGTTCCATGACCTCGTTGTAGCGAGGGTTATCGAAGTGGGGGATCACCAACCCGGAGTGGAAGGCGGTGTGGACGCCGTGCCCGGTGTAGTCCCGCACGACTCCGTAGTTGAAGCGCTTGGCATAGGCCTCGATGACCCGGCCAATCACGTTGATCTCCCGCCCAGGACGAACCGCCTTGATGCCGCGCTCCATGGCCTGCTTGGTTCGCTCAGCCAAGAGTCGGGATTCCTCGTCGAGTTCGCCGACGCCGTAGGTGGCGCAGTTATCTCCGTGGACGCCGTCGACATAGGCCGTTACGTCGATCTTGATCAGATCGCCATCCTCCAGCGGACGGGCATCGGGGATGCCATGGCAGATCACCTCGTTCACCGAGGTGCAGCAGGCCTTCGGGAAACCGCGATAGCCGAGAGTGGAGGGGTAGGCGTTGTTGTCGATGAGGAACTGATGAATCGCTTCGTCGATCTCGTCGGTGGTGACCCCCGGCGCCAGCATCGCCTCGCCGATGGCCAACGATTGTGCGGCGATCCGTCCGGCGACCCGCATCTTTTCGATGGTTTCCGGTGTTTGCACATCAGGTCCGTCATAGCGCTCAGGGCGGTCGCGGCCGACGTACGGAGGGCGTTGGATGGTTTCTGGCACGGCACGCTCAGGGGAGACTGCGTATGGCTTAACAGGGGTCACAAGGGCGATCATAGTTCTAGGCCGCCAACTCTCCACGCTGGGAGGAACCATGACCGAAGGTGACTGGTACTACTGCCTCAAGCATCATCACGTCGAGCCGTTCGAAGGATGTAAGGCGGCTGATCGACTGGGTCCCTATGACAATGCCCTCGACGCCTCTCATGCCCTGGAACGGGTCGCTGAACGAAATCAGGAGTGGGACGGTGAGGATGAGGATGAAGAGGCCTGGGAGGTTGCCGATGACGATGGCTGGCCGCAAGACCCAGCCCGGTAGTGAGATTGGGACATTCTGTAACCAGACTGAAACATGCGCGAAGGCAGACTGATTCCATGGATAAGCAGACCGAATTCGTGCTCCGCACCATGGAAGAGCGGGACGTCCGCTTCGTCCGGCTGTGGTTCACCGACGTTTTGGGCTTTCTGAAGTCCGTCGCGATCGCCCCTGCAGAGCTGGAGGGCGCTTTCAGTGAGGGCATCGGCTTTGACGGCTCGGCCATTGAGGGCTTCGCGCGCGTCTATGAGTCCGACATGGTCGCCCACCCTGACCCGTCCACCTTCCAGTTGCTGCCCTGGCGGGGGAGCAGCCAGGGCACGGCTCGCATGTTCTGCGACATCCGACTTCCCGATGGCTCGCCGTCCTTCGCTGATCCGCGCTATGTGCTCAAGCGGACCCTGAAGAAGGCCTCCGAGATGGGCTTCACCTACTACACCCATCCCGAAATCGAGTTCTATCTGTTCAAGCAGCCGATCGTGCCCGGTGAGGCCCCCACCCCCGCCGACCAGTCCGGCTACTTCGATCACACCACCACCAGCCCCGGTGCGGATTTCCGCCGCCAGGCGATCACCTTGTTGGAGCAGATGGGGATCTCGGTGGAGTTCAGCCATCACGAGGGTGGCCCCGGTCAGCAGGAGATCGACCTGCGCTATGCCGACGCCCTCACCATGGCCGATGCCATCATGACTTTCCGAGTGGTGGTCAAAGAGGTTGCGGTGATGCAGAACCTCTTCGCGTCGTTCATGCCCAAGCCGCTGGGCAACCAGCCCGGCTCCGGCATGCACACCCACGTCTCGCTGTTCGAGGGCGACAAGAACGCCTTCTACGACGCCAGCGCCGAGTTCCACCTCTCCAAGACCGGCCGACAGTTCATCGCTGGTCTGCTCAAGCACGCCGGGGAGATCACTGCAGTCACCAATCAGTGGGTGAACTCCTACAAGCGACTGGTTTCCGGCGCGGAGGCGCCCAGCTACATCTGCTGGGGACGCAACAACCGCTCGGCCCTGGTGCGCGTACCGATGTACAAGCCGAACAAGGGCGCCTCGGCGCGCGTGGAGCTGCGCTCCATCGATTCGGCGGCCAACCCCTACCTCGCCTACGCGATGGTGCTGGCGGCGGGCCTGTCGGGCATTGAGAACGAGTTGGATCTGCCCGAGGGTGCTGAGGACGACGTCTGGAGCCTGACCGATCGGCAGCGCCAGTCCTTGGGAATCTCTCCGCTGCCACGCAGCCTGGGCAATGCGATCGACATCATGGAGGGCTCGCAGTTGGTCGCCGACACACTCGGCGAACACGTGTTTGAGTTCTTCCTGCGCAACAAGAAAGCGGAGTACGAGGCCTACCGCAGTGAGGTCACTGCCTGGGAGCTCAACCACTCACTTCCGACGCTGTGACCTGATTTCGTCTGAAGATTCGGCCCGAATTGGTGTCAATGACTGTCAATCCGGGCCGCAACACGGTTCAATAGGGGCTGGTCGGCTTACGCAACGCGTTGACAGTTGACTCGAGGGGTGGTCTGCGGGGGGCGGACCTAACTGAGAATCACGCCGACGAGCGGGTCCGTCGAGGTTGCAGGGGTGCATCTCGACGGATTCGCATTTTCCGGGCCCGACCCCCAGCAGGTCTGCGCTCCTTCTCACTTACTGGGCTGTGAGCTCGGCTGACTCGCCGTACTCGAGCTTCCGGACTTGGACGCCGACGATGAGCTCGATGAACTCGACGAGCGAGACCGATTGCGGGTCGTCGAGTTGGACGGTATCTCGGCGCTGCGATCGGCCAGAACCACCACGGCGCCCGCTGTCAGTCCCTCAGTGATCTCGACCAGTCCGCCGCCGACAGCCCCGGTGCTCACCGTTGTCGAGGTGGGTGTGTCGGAGCCGGTGTTGAGAACCAGGACGGTCCCGGTGCCCGTGCCCGTGGGAGTCAGCGCCGAGGCCGGTACGGTCACCACGCCGGTCACCGAGGTGACCGGGATCGCCACCGAGGCCTTCGCGCCGTCAGCCAGAAGCTTGCCCGGATCGCGCACCGTGACGGTGGTTGTGAAGGTCGGGTTACCGCTGGTCCCGCTGGTCTCCAGCACGTTGATGTTGGTGATGGTGCCGGTCAGTGAGGTCGAGGACCCCGCTGCAGTCACCGTGGCTGAACCACCGACGCGCAAGGTACTGCGGGTGGTCAGGGGTACTTCGAAGCTGACCTGCGCATTGCCGCTGCCCACGATGGTGATGCTTCCAGCACTGGCTGAATCGCCCTTACTCAACGTGACCGCGCCGACGGTGCCGGAGATCGGTGCCAGCAGCTCGGCGGCATCGACGTCGTCGGTTGCGCTATTCAGCTTCTGCTGAGCTGACAACACCGCGGCCTTCGCCTGCGCCACCTGGGACGCGCTCACCGAGGTCGTCGTTGTCGACTTCGCTGCCGAACTGGTGCTGGTGGGGTGCTTCAGGAAGGCTTGCAGGCGCTGATCTGCGGCAGTGACCCCGGCCCGTGCCTTTGCGCACGCCGCCAGGTCCGCCAGCGTCGGCTCGGTCGAGGCTGTGGCCGATGCCGTAGGTGACGGCGATGCCGAAGGAGTGGCTCCAGTGTCGTCGGTGGAGGTCTGCACGTCCTCGTTGATCCAGGTCAGGATCGGGTCGCACGCGGCCGATTCGGCCTTGACTGCAGTACTGAGCGCACCTGCGACCTTGTTCAACGTCGCCAAATCAACACTGGTGCTGCTGCCCGACGCTCCGGACGGGCCGTTCCCGCTCGACGAACTGGAGGGATTCTGGGCGTTGTACAGGCTCAGCTTTGCTTGGGCCAAACTGGTTTCGGCCTCCAGCACGGCCAGCGTGAGCGCCCGGGTGTCCAGCTTGGCCAGCACCTGGCCGGCGCTGACCTGATCGCCCACGGCAACCTTCACCGTGCGCACTGTTCCGTCCGCGGTGAACGTGGCCGCGACGGTGTTCTTGCGGCTGATGGATCCACTGGTGGTGTACACCTGCGCCACATCGCCGGCGGCTGCCGTGGCGGTCACCCACCGCGAACTCGTGGCGGAGGAGGCATTGGCAGCGCCAACCCCGACGGCGGCCACCACGGCCAGCGCCACCGCACCAATCAGTCCGGCCCGTAGGCGTCGGTTCCCGATGAAGGTCATCATTCGCTCCTCAATGCGTCGATCGGGGCGAGTTTGGCCGCCCGGGAAGCGGGGTAGACCCCCGCGGCAATACCGATGCCCAGCGAGACCGCCAGGGCCAGCACAGTGGCTGGGGCCGAGATGAGAACCGTCATCGACAGCAGCGGGGTGAGAATCGCAGCACCGATGAAGCCCAGTGCGATCCCGACCAGGCCACCCAGCACGCCGAGGATTCCGGCCTCCACCAGGAATTGGCGACGGATCACCCCCGGAGTTGCGCCCAGGGCCTTGCGGAGGCCGATTTCGCGGACGCGTTCGCTGACCGAGACCAGCATGATGTTCATCACACCGATGCCGCCCACCAGCAGGGAGATGGCAGCCACGCCACCCAGCAGCAGAGTCATCACCCCGGTGATCGAGGTGGCCGTCTCCACCAGCGAAGCCTGGGTGCTGACGGTGAAGTCGGCATCAGTACTGGTCACCTGATGGGTGGCCAGCAGTGCGGTTTTCACTTCCTGGTAGGCCGCAGACAGGCTGTCTGCATCGTTGGCTTCCAGGTAGATCGAGGAGATCGAGTTGGTGTTGTCAGAGGTGGACAGGCGGTTGGCGAAGGTGCTCAACGGCACCACCACGGTGTCGTCCTCATTGCTGGACAGTGACGATCCAGCCGAGTCCAACACGCCGATGACGGTGAAGGATGAGCCATTGACCGAGACCGTCTGGCCCAGCGGGCTTCCACTGGTGAACAGCTCACTGGCGGTGTCCTGCCCGATCACGGCCACGGCCGCCGCCGACTCGTTCTCCGCGGCGGTGAAGAACCGTCCCGAAGCCAAGGTGCGCGCTCGTACCTGCTGCCAGTCCGGCACCGTGCCGACCACGGTCGAGGTCCAGGTGCTCGACGAAGACTGCAGGGAGCCTGACGTTGAAGAGGTGGGTGCCACCGCCGCCACGTCCGGGGCCACCGCGGTATTGGTCAGCATGGTCGCGTCCTGCACGGTCAGGGTGGACGCGGAGCCGCCACCCCCGCGGAACCCGCCCGAAGATGTGGTCTGACTAGGGCTGACGATGATCATGTTCGAGCCCAAGGAGTTGATCTTGTCGGTGATCTGGGCGCTGGCGCCTTGGCCCAGCCCGACGGTCAGCATCACCGCGGCGATACCGATGAGAATGCCCAGCATGGTCAGCAATGAGCGCAGCCGGCGGGCGTTCAGCGCCGCCAATGCGGTGCGTGTGGTCTCGGCCCACCCCATTATCGAGCCACCCCCACGGTTGCCGGCGTCGAACTGATCATGCCGTCGTAGATGTGGGCGGTGGTCTGGGCATGGGCGGCGACATCGGCTTCGTGGGTGATCATCACGATGGTGCGCCCGGTGTCATTGAGTTCACTGAACAACTCCAGGATGTCGCGTGTTGAGCGGGAGTCCAGGTTGCCGGTTGGCTCATCAGCCAGGATCAGCGCCGGGTTGGTGACCAAGGCCCGCGCCACGCTCACCCGCTGCTGCTGGCCACCCGACAGTTCCCCGGGACGGTGCTGCACCCGTTCGGCCAGGCCGACCTTCGTCAGAGCGGCCAAGGCGCGCTCGCGCCGTTCGGCGGCCGGGACGCCGGCATAGACCAGGGGTAGTTCGACATTGCGTTGCGCGGTCAGGCTGGGCAGCAGGTTGAAGGCCTGAAAGACGAAGCCGATCTTGCGATTGCGGACCTCGGCCAGCTCCTTCTCGGTCATCAAAGACACATCGGTACCGTCCAACTCGTAGCGGCCGCTGGTGGGAACATCCAGGCACCCGATGATGTGCATCAAGGTGGACTTACCCGACCCGGAAGGTCCCATGATCGCGAGGTAGTCACCTGATGCCACGGCCAGATCGATGCCGCGCAGTGCCTGCACTTCGACCGCTCCGGTGGCGTAAGTCTTGGTGACCCCCTGCATGGACAACATGGCGGTCACCGGCCTGGTCCTCCTGCCGGTGCGCCGCCGGCTGGCGGACCGCCGGAATCCAAACCGCCGCCCATGCCGCCGCCCATACCGCCACCGCCCAAGAGCCCGCCGCTGTCCGAACTGCTGCCCGATGTGGACGACGAGGAGGGGCGCATGCTGATCTGTACGGAATCTCCGGCCGAGAGACCGCTGGTGATCTCTGTGGCATCACCGAAGACCCGTCCGATCTCCACGGTGGTGAGGGTAGTGGTGCCATCGGCGTTGACCTTCGTCACGACCGTTGTTCCGTTGTCCGACGAGATGGCCGCTGTGGCGACGGTGAGCACGTTCTTGTAGGTGCCGGTGGTGATCACCGCAGAAGCGGTCGTCCCGGAATAAAGCCCGGATTGAGTTCCAGTCAGGTTGACCACCACGGGGAAGGTCGCCGAACCATCGCTGGTCGAGGTGGCCACGATGCCCACCGAGGCCAGTGTGGCCGGATAGTCGGTGCCATCGGCGGTGACCGTGGCAGCCTGCCCGGCCTTCAGCGAGGCCAGATCGGTGGCCCCGACGCTGCCCTCCAGCTTCCAGGTCGAGGTGGAGATCAACACGACCTGTGCGGTGGTCGTAGACGTCGTGCTTGACGAGGTCGACCCGCCCCCGGCAGCGGCCTGGCCGCTCGAAGCGGTCGATCCGGAGCCGGTGACCTGATCTCCTACGCTCACATCCACGCTGGCGATCGTGCCGCTCATGGTGGCGCGCAAGGTTGCGTTCTTCACCGCGGTCTTGGCGCTGGACAGGGACGCAACGGCTGAGTCGACCTGGGCTGAGGCTGCGGTGATCGCCGCGCTGGAGCCGCTGGAGGCCACATCGGAGTAGTTCGCCTGGGCACTGGTGAGGTTCGCTTCAGCGATGTCGACCTCGTCCTGCAAGGAAGAGTCATCGACGCGCGCCAGCTTCTGACCCTTGGTGACCTTCTGCCCGGCGCTCACATAAACCTTGGTGACCTCGCCCGAGACCGCGAAGTTCAGGTTCGCCTGGGTGCGGGGGCTCAAGGTGCCGTCCAGCGACACCGTGGAGGTCTGGTCGCCCTGGCTCACTTCGACGGTGCGGGTGCGACTTGCCGTGCTGCGCTTGGGGCTGAACAGGTAGAACGAGCCCACCCCTGCTCCAACCAGGACGGCCAGCGCCAGCCCGGCGGCGAGCCAGAGCTTGGGAGACTTCAGCCGGCCTGCCCACCGTCGCTTCGGGGTCGGGTCAGGTTGGTCATCGGTCGGATCGATGGGTTGGGACGTTGTCATGAATCTCCTCAGGCTGTGCCGCGTGCCACACCGGAGAAGCTAGTGACGCTGACTGTGGCACCTCTCGGCTCAACCTGTGCCCAAGCTGTGTTTCCGCAGTGCGTGAGATTGCGGGCGAGGCCCGAGCCTCAGGAATGCAGTTGCGGCAATGGCCACAGCGCGGACAGATCCGAATGTGGACCCGAGGCCTGTACTCGATGCAGTTCGCGGGCGTCATCCCACTGCAGGCTGCCGCCGGCCAGCGCCACCAAGGTGGCCGCGTCGGTTTGAACCACATTGGGCGGAGTGCCCCGGGTATGCCGACCGCGCTCGCCGATGCCGAGTTGGACCGCGGCATAGGGCGGAACCCGCAACTCCACCGATCCACCGGGGAAAGCCAGCCCCAACAGCGCGCACACTGTTCGAGCGGCGGCGGCCAGCTCGGCAGGGGAGAGCGATTCGGCGTTGGCTACGGACGCCACTGCTGTGCGCAACTGCTGCAGATCCGCCGCTGACACCTTCTTGACCACGGCAGAGACGCTAGCATCGCCGGTGTGAGTCGTATCGGAAGTCCTTCAGGTCGACTGGCCCGTCTGGGCTTCACCGATGCGAGCGCTGCGGCCGACCTGGTCTCGACCTGGTCCGATCGTGCCAGTGCTGAGCAGATCGATGCGATCCTCGCTGAGCTTCAGCGGGCCGCCGACCCGGACCTGGCGTTGCAGGGAATGAACAATGTGGCGCTGGCTCGCGCGGACCTGTTCACCCTTTTAGCCGATCACGAGGAACTCCTGGGACGGCTGGCCGGCATCCTGGGCGCCAGTTCAGCGCTGAATCAACATCTGAGCGCTCATCCCGCCGACCTTGACGTCCTGTGCGGATCGGTGGATCGCCGAGAGCTCTCCGCCCTGCGCGACGAACTGCTGACTGCCACCGGCGCCGATCCACACGCCGCAGCGCCGGTGGCCGATCCGTCTCGATCCGACGATCTGCGCCGCGCCTATCGGCGGGCCCTGCTGCGCATCGCGGCCCGGGACCTGACCGCCCCCGATGTGATGGCGATTCTTCCCGACATCGCCGCCGAGTTGGCGGATCTGGCCGATGCCACCGTGGAGACTGCGCTGGCGCTGGCTCGCGGTGAGGTGCCGGACTGGGAGAAGGCCCGGCTGGGCATCATCGCTTTGGGTAAGACCGGCGCCGGCGAACTGAATTACGTCTCCGATGTCGATGTGCTCTACATCGGTGAACCGGCCTTGGATGCTCAGGGCGAACCGGTCACCGATACGTCCACGGCCTTGACCATTGCGACCAAGCTTGCCGGCGCCTTGACCCGGATCTGTTCCGCGCACAGCCCGGCGGGCACCATCTGGCCCATCGACGCAGCGCTGCGTCCGGAGGGCAAAGCGGGTGCCTTGGTGCGCACCTTGGCCTCCCATGAGGCCTACTACCAGAAGTGGGCCAAGAACTGGGAGTTCCAGGCGATGCTCAAGGCTCGCCCGATGGCCGGCGACCTGGCTTTGGCGCAGGACTTCGTTGACCTGATCTGGCCGATGGTGTGGCGGGTCGCCGACGACGATCAGTTTGTGCCCGAAGTACAGGCCATGCGGCTGCGGGTGGTGTCGCTGCTGCCCAGCCGCGACGCCAATCATGAGATCAAGTTGGGGGCCGGCGGTCTGCGCGACGTGGAGTTCAGCGTGCAGTTGCTGCAGTTGGTGCATGGGCGTTCCGATGAACGGCTGCGGCTTCGGGGCACCTTTGAGGCGCTCACAGCGCTGGTCGACTACGGCTATGTCGGACGCGCCGACGGTTTCGACTTGGGCACTGCCTATCGGCTGCAGCGGCTGCTGGAACATCGCATCCAGTTGTACCGGCTGCGGCGCACCCATCTGATGCCCAGCGATGAGGTCAATCAGCGCTGGCTGGCACGCAGCATCGGGCTGGCCGAGACCGATCAACTGATGCACCTGTGGCGGGCCACCACCCGCCGCGTGCTGCGGCTGCATCAGCGCCTGTTCTATTCCCCGGTGCTGGCTGCCGTGGCTCGCATTCCCTCTCCTGAGGTCGCCCTCACCAGTGAAGCCGCCGAGACCCGGCTGCGGGCGTTGGGCTACGGTGATCCGTCCGCGGCTCTGAGGCATATCGAGGCCCTCAGCTCGGGCATGAGTCGTTCGGCCGAGATTCAGCGTCAGATCCTGCCCGCGATGCTGACCTGGTTCACCGCCGGGCCCAATCCCGACCATGGTCTGCTGGCCTTTCGTCAGGTGTCGGAGGCGTTGGGTTCCACCCCCTGGTACCTGCGCACCTTGCGCGATGGGGATGCGATGGCCGAACATCTGGCGCGCATTTTGGCCTCCTCGCGCTACGCGGTGGACCTGTTGATGCGGGCTCCTCACAATGCCTCCCTGCTGGGCGATGCCGAAGGGTTGAAGCCCCGAACCCGAGCCGCCATCGCCGCTGAGATGAACTCGGCGGCACATCGGCACGATCAGGCCGATGAGGCGATCGCTGCCATCAGGGCCTCCCGCCGCAACGAACTGCTGCGGCTGGCCATGGCAGATCTGCTCGACCAGATCGAGTTGCCTGAGCTGGGTAGTGCGCTCAGCGCCGTGACCGCAGCCACCATCGATGCCGCCTTGGAAGTGGCCTCCCGGGGTCTGACGGTGCCGCCCCTGGCCGTGATTGCTTTGGGGCGTTGGGGTGGGTGTGAGTTGTCCTACGGCTCCGATGCTGACGCCATGTTCGTGATGGCTGATGGTGGATCGGCTGAGGCGGCAACCACTGCCATCAGTCGGCTGCGCGCGATGCTGGCCAAGCCCGGCCCGGATCCGGCATTGGAGATCGATATCGATCTGCGCCCGGAGGGCAAGCAGGGTGCGATTGTGCGCAGCCTGGCGTCCTATCGCGCCTACTACCAGCGGTGGTCGTCCACCTGGGAATCCCAGGCTCTGCTGCGGGCCGCCGACGGGGCGGGCGATCCTGACCTGGCCGCTGAGTTGCTCGCCGTGGTCGACCCGCTGCGGTATCCGGAAGACGGCTTGAATGCTGCTCAGGTGCACGAGATTCGTAAGCTCAAGGGACGCATGGAAGCCGAGCGGGCGCCCCGCAGTGGAGATGCCTCCCGGAATGTGAAGCTGGGCCCGGGCGGGCTCAGCGATGTGGAGTGGGTGGTGCAGATTCTGCAGTTGCAGCACGGGGCCCAACTGCCCGCACTGCGCACGCCCAGCACCTTGGCTGCTCTGGACGCCGCCGTGGCTGCTGAACTCCTCAGCGACGCGGACGCCGAGTCGCTGCGTCGGGCCTGGAAACTTGCCAGCCGAATCCGCAATGCCGTGATGCTGCTGCACGGGCGGGCCAGCGACAACCTGCCCAACGATGTCCGTGATCGTGCCGCCGTGTCACAGATCCTGGGATATGCCAAGGGAGAATCGTCGCTGATGGTGGAGGAGTACCGTCGTCGGGCGCGACTGGCGAGGGCCGTCATGGACCGCACGTTCTGGGGCGTTGAATAGCTCATCGGTCGGCGGCGCCGCGCGTCGTACCGCAAGAGAGGAATCATGACCCAGCTCAGTACCGAGCGCCGGCAATGGAGCGGGCAGGACTATGCGGCTCGCATCATTCAGGCGATCTTGTTCCTCACTCTGGTCGGCTCGGTGATCTACATCATCATCAAACTGGTCACCGCCCCCGACATCTCCGCCGACGCCTCAGTGCGCCAGAAGAGTGACTATGTGTTGATGCTGGTGCAATCCAGCGGCGGCCTGATCGTGATGTTCCTGCCCGCCTTCGTGAACCGGCGGTTCGCCATTCAGATCCCCAGCGCGATGCAGATCCTGTACTTCGTCTTCTTGTACGCGGCGATCTACCTGGGCGAAGTCCGGGACTTCTACTACCGCTTTGCGTTCTGGGACGACCTGCTTCACCTGCTCAGCGGCATGATGCTGGCCGTGCTCGGCTTCTTCCTGGTGCGACTGCTCAACGACTCCGAACATCGCCAGGTGGCGCTCTCGGCAGGCTTCGTCGCCTTCTTCGCCTTCACCTTCGCGGTGGCCTCTGGCGCCATCTGGGAGATCTATGAGTTCACGATCGATGGCCTGCTCAACACCAACATGCAGAAATACGCCACCGAGTCGGGGATGCAGTTCGTGGGCCGTGATGCCCTGACCGACACCATGGGTGACCTGATCATGGATACGATCGCGGCCCTGTTCATCACCCTGATCGGCTACATCAGTCTGCAGCGGCGAGCTCGGTCGATGCCGGAGCAGCCGATGGCCGAACTCCCCGTGGATCAGAGCTGAGGCACCCCGCCAGCGGCACCGACAGCACCACGATCGCCGTCCAGGTCAGTGAGATCGCTGTGACCTCGTAGCGGTATTCCAGGCTCGCTGCGAACCAGGCCGCCTGGATGGGCAGCAGCAGCACCCCCAACCCGCCCAGTGTTGCGCCGGTGATTCGCACCAGGCGGCGCAGACCGGTGCGTCCGGGCACCATTCGGGAAACGCCGAGCAGCGCGAAGCTCATCAGCAGATAACCCAGGTTCTCCAGCGCGATGAAGCCCCCGTGGGGGTTGAACTGGGTCCAGAACGTGAGCCCGTCCTGCTGATCGTTGAGAATGCTGGGTTGCACCACGAACAGTTGCAGTGCGAAGGCGGTGCACACGATCACAGCCCCGGCTGCGGCCGAACGACTGGCCAGTCGGGCGGCGACCCAGCGCTGCGGGGGAGTCAGCGGTTCGATGATGGTGAGCAGTGCGGCGAAGCTGAGCAAACCCACCGCCGCTGGATACATCCACGCATAGTCGACAGGCGAAAAGGCCGCGTCGGTGAAGGGGAACACCACACAGTGCGTCTGCTGGCACATCGGCCCGGACTGGGGGAGATCGATGACCGCCAACGGCCAGGCAATCGCCGCGCCCGCGGTGGCGGTGATGGCCGCGATTCGGGCCGGCTTGCGAAGGGTTTCCCGCGGCGGAACCAGGTTCGGGGGATCGGTGGGGGTCATCGGCGACACACTCCTCGGATAGCCATGAAACCTAACACTGTTAGATAAAGTGTCGATCGAGGCGGACTTGACGTCAAGGTGTCGCAGGGAAAGGTGGTGTGCCATGTCGGTGGGGAGACCGCGCCGCGCGGCGTTGACTCGCTCGGACGTGGTGGACGCCGCGTTGCGCATCGCCGATGCTGACGGGCTCGACGCCCTTACGATGCGTCGATTGGCCAGCGACCTCGGTATCGAGGCCGGCTCGCTGTATCACCACCTGTCGGGGCGAGAGGCTCTGCTGGACGAACTCGTCTCCCGGGTGCGGGCGCAGATCGTTCCCCCGGATCCGCTCCCGGCCGATTGGCGGGAACTGTTCGAGGCGATCTTCGTCTCCTACGCCACGGCCTTGGCCGCCCACCCGAACCTGGTGTCGCTGGCCGGGCGCAGCGTTGACACCGATCCGCAGGTCAACGGGTTGGAGTATCTGGTGCAGCTCGGTCTCTCCCTTGATGACGCCGTGGCGTTGTGGCAGTCGATCCACGCCTTGGTGATCGGCTTCGCCGTGCTCGGCTCAACACCGGATTCCTTGGTTGCCGCGCAGGTGAGCGACCAGCGGCTTCGAGCGCGGTGTGCCCAATGGCACATTGCCGACCTTCGCCAGGCGCTGCGGGCGGTGCTCCACAGCTACAACCCGCAATGATGCTCGGCCTGCTCACTCCACCGGTTCGGACGGCAGTCCCACGGTGACCTCGTCGGGGGTGGCCGGACGTCCGTGCACCAGCGGAACGAAACCGGTCAGGCTGGGGAGATTCAGGCCTTGCCCGAACAGCGGCACCAGGACCGGATCAGGGCCGGACACCTCAATCTCCTGACCACGCACCGTGATGATGCCACCGGGGCCTTCCTCCAAGGTGAAGGTGATGCGATCCGGGGTGAGTTCGGCACGAATCCGGGAACCTCGCAGCGCGAAACCGAACCGCAGATAGCTCCACTCCTGGGGGAGTCGGGGATCGAAGCTGATGTCGCCGTTGTAGTCCCGCATCCCACCGAAGCCGTAGACCAGGGCATTCCACACCCCGCCGGCAGAAGCGATGTGCACTCCGTCGCCGGTGTTGTGGTGCAGATCGGCAAGGTCGACGAAGGCGCCTTCCATGAAGGACTCCAGGGCGCGGGCCTGGTAGCCGACCTCGGCGGCGATGATCGACTGAACCACGGCTGACAAGGTGGAATCCCCGGTGGTGATCGGTTCGTAGTACTCGTAGTCAGCACGCTTCTGCTCGGAGGTGAACTCTTCGCCGGCCAGGAACAGGGCCAAGATCGCGTCGGCCTGCTTCAGCACCTGGAAGCGGTAGATCACCAGCGGGTGGTAATGCAGCAGCAACGGCAGTTTCTCGCGGGGAGTGTTGGCCAGATCCCACACCTCGCGGTTGAGGAAGTCCTCGTCCTGCGGATGCACCCCGAGCCAATCGTTGTAGGGGATCGTCATCGCGCTGGCGGCTTCCTGCCAGCCGGTCACCTCGGTTTCGGTGATCTCCAAGGCGGCGGCCACCTCGGCATACCGGCCGGGGTCGAGCTCAGCCAAGGTGAACACAGCCTGGGCGGCTCGGCGCAGATTCAGCCGGGCCATCAGATTGGTGTACAGGTTGTTGTTCACCACGGCCGAGTACTCGTCGGGTCCGGTCACCGAGTGAATATGGAAGCTGCGTTCCGGGCCGCGGAAGAAGCCCATGTCGGCCCACAGCCGCGCAGTCTCGACCAGCACCGGCAGTGCTTCGGTGAGCAGGAAGTTCAGATCATCGGAGACATCGGCGTATTTGCACATCGCGAAGGCAATGTCGGCATCGATGTGGTACTGCGCAGTGCCGGCGGCGAAATAGGCGCTGGCCTCGGCGCCGTTGATCGTGCGCCACGGGAACAGTGCCCCGCGCTGGGACAGCGCTCGTGCCCGGGCTCGGGCGGCGTCCAGCATGGCGATACGGAAGCGCAGGGTGCGGCGAGCCAGATAGGGGTAGGTGTGGGCCAGGAAGGGCACCAGGTACACCTCGGTGTCCCAGAAGTAGTGGCCCTCGTACCCGGCACCGCTGACCCCTTTGACACCGATGCCACGGCCTTCGGCGCGGGCGGTGGCCTGGGCCAGTTCGAAAAGGCACCACCGCACGGCCTGCTGGACTCCGGGGCTGTTGGCCACAACCTCGACGTCGGCCTTGTCCCAGTACTCGGCCAGCCACTCCTGCTGTTCCTCGATCAGAACCTCGCGCCCGACCACTTGAGCGTCATCCAGCACCAGATGGGTCAGCCCGGCGAGGTTGGCGATGTCAGCGGTGGCCGGCCCGTCGGCATAGGCGGCCCACTTGGCCACGGTGATCGGCTTGCCCGCTTCGGCCTGCACCCGGTAGGTGCGTCGGCCCAAGTCGGCGTTCATGCGTGACTCCACCGCCACCGGGTTCTCGGTGAACAACTCGTGGTCGACGGTGACGGCCAGACCAAGCCCTGATTGCGCGGTGCGGTAGCCGAAGGTCATCCGTCCGTGTTCCTCGTACTGCAACTGGGACAGCAGCACCCGATTCTCGAAGCCGGACGCCTTGCGCGGGTCGAACCCGACCACGGCAGCCTTGGCCTCGGGGATCTCGTCTTGGCGATTGCGCAGTTCGGAGACGATCACCACATCGGCCGCCTCATCCAGCAGAGTGACGCTGTAGGTCATCGCGGCGAGATTGCGCCGGGTGAAGGAGACCATCCGGGTCGACTGCACCGCCACCCGTTTGCCGCTGCCGGTCACCCAGATCAGATCCCGGTGCACGATGCCGTCGCGAAAGTCCAAGCTGCGGTTGAAGATCTCCAGCTTGGCGCTGCCCAACTCCAAGGTCTCACCGTCAACGATGAGAATGATCGTCTTGGCGTCGGGCACATTGACGATGGTCTGGCCCACCCGGGCCAGACCGAAGGCCTCCTCGGCATGACGGATCTTCCACGTCTCGTGGAAGCCGTTGATGAAGGTGCCGTGGGCATAGGCCTCGGCATCCCCTTCCTCATGGTTGCCACGCAAACCTAGGTAGCCGTTACCGACTGCGAAGATCGTCTCCCGCTGTCCCAGGCCCTGGGTGTCGTAGCGGGTCTCGGCGATGCCCCATTCCCGAATCGGGAATCGGGAGCGATCGACCGGGTCGGAATGCGGGGCTCTCATGGCAGCAGCTCCGCAAGGTCGGTAACCACCGTGTCGGCTCCTGAAGCCAACAGTTGGTCCGCACCGGCGCCGCGATCGACGCCGACCACCAGACCAAAACCACCAGCCCGTCCGGCGGCCACCCCGCTGACCGCATCTTCAAACACGATGGCTTGGCGCGGGGCGACGGCGAGCAACTCGGCGGCGCGCAGGAAGGTGTCGGGAGCCGGCTTCCCCGGCAGCCCCTCCTCGGAAGCGCGCTGGGCGTCCACGAGTACCGGGAAGAAGTCACGCAGTCCGGCGGCGCGCAGCACCGCGTCGGCATTGGCCGAGGAGGACACCACGGCCATGGCCATCCCGCTGCCGGCCAGGTGTTTCACGAATTGCACCGAGCCAGGGTAGGCGGCGACGCCTTCGGCTTCCAGGACGGCGCGAAAGGCAAGGTTCTTGCGATTGCCCAAACCACAGACCGAGTTCGCCTCCGGCGAGTCGGACGGATCACCTTCGGGCAAGCTCAATCCGCGGGCAGCCAGGAAGTCCCGGACCCCGTCGAAGCGGGGCTTGCCGTCCACATAGGCGTAGTAATCGAGATCGGTGTAGGGCTGCTGGGAGGGGAAGTTCTGGGCGAGAAAATCATTGAACATCGTGGCCCAGGCGTGACGGTGGACCACCGCGGTGGGGGTGAGCACCCCATCGAGGTCGAAGAGGGTGGCGGTGAAGCCGTCGAGTCCCTGCCTGAATTGAGCCATTAATGAATGCTAGAGCCGTGATGGATCGAAGCCGGGAATTTCGGGCCTGCGCGCTAGGGTGAGTGCTGATGAGCGACACAATCACCGACGACCTGCCCACGACCACTGTCAGCCTTACCGGCTGGGGTCGCACGGCCCCGACTTCGGCACAATTGTTGGTCACTCCCGACGTGGAGGTGATCGTTCGCGCGGTGAAGCAGGTCGCCGACGCCAACTCTGATGCACCCAGCCATCTACGGCGCGGCGTGATTGCTCGCGGCCTGGGCCGCTCCTATGGTGACGTGGCCCAAAACGCCGGTGGGCTGGTCGTGGATATGACTGCCCTGAACCAGATCCACGTGATCGATCCGACCACGGCCACTGTCGAGGTGGATGCCGGCGTGACTCTCGATGCTCTGATGCGCGCTGCGCTTCCGTACGGCTTATGGGTTCCGGTGCTGCCAGGAACGCGTCAGGTGACCATCGGGGGAGCCATCGGCAACGACGTGCATGGCAAGAACCATCACAGTGCCGGTTCCTTCGGCGATCATGTGGCCAGCATGGAGGTGCTCGTCGCTGACGGACGCATCCTGACCCTCACCCCCGGCGGATCGCCGGACGACCCTGATGCCAGCATCTTCTGGGCCACCGTGGGTGGTGTCGGCCTGACCGGCATCGTGCTGCGGGCCACGCTGAACATGACCCGCACCGAGTCGGCCTACTTCATCGCTGATGGCGTGGTCACCCACACTCTGGAAGAGACCATCGCCGTCCATTCCGATGGCAGCGAAGCCGACTACGACTACTCCAGCGCGTGGTTCGACGCGATCTCGCCGTCGCCCAAACTTGGCCGGGCCGCGATCTCTCGGGGCAGCCTGGCGACGTTGGATCAGTTACGGGAATACGCCCCGAAGCTGGTTTCGGACCCGCTGGCGTTCCGGGCCAAGCCGTTTTTCGATCTGCCCGACGTCTTTCCCAATGGTCTGGCCAACAAGCTCACCTTCAGCGCGCTGGGGAACCTGTGGTACGCCAAGAGCGGCAACTATCGCCACAAGGTGCAGACCTTGACCGGCTTCTACCATCCGCTGGACATGTTCGGCGAATGGAACCGGGCCTACGGCTCCGATGGCTTCCTGCAGTACCAGTTCGTGGTGCCCCCGGACGCGGTGGGCGAGTTCAGCCAGCTCATCGCTGATATTCAACGCTCGGGGCACTACTCGTTCCTGAATGTGTTCAAGCTGTTCGGCAAGGGCAACGAGGCCCCGTTGAGCTACCCCATGGCCGGATGGAATGTGGCGGTGGACTTCCCGATCAAAGACGGCCTGGAGAAGTTCCTGGCCGGTCTGGACGCCCGCATTCTGGAGTTCGGCGGACGGCTGTACACCGCCAAGGACTCCCGGGTGGACGCGGCCGTCTTCCATGCCATGTATCCCCACATCGACTCCTGGATCGCCACTCGGCGCCGGATCGATCCGCAGGGGGTTTTCGTATCCGACCTAGCCCGACGGCTAGAACTGAACTGAGAAGGAGTCCCCGGTGATCGACGCAACCGGCAACCCGCAGACCGTACTGCTGTTGGGCGGCACCTCCGAGATCGGGGTGGCGATCATCACCGAGTATCTGGCCAACGGCCCGTTGCGGGTGATCCTCGGGGTGCAGCCCGGCGACGAACTGGTTGACGACACTGTGACGGTGCTGCGCGCCGCCGGTGCCAGCGAAGTCGTCACCTTGGAGTTCGACGCGACCGCCTTTGACACCCATCCCGCGGTGATCGAGGACGCCTGGTCGGTCGCCGATGTGGATACCGCCATCGTCGCCTTCGGCATGCTGGGCGAGGCTGAGGAACTGTGGCAGAACCAGGCCAAGGCCGTGCTGGCGGCGAATGTGAACTACACCGGCGCGGTCAGCGTCGGGGTGTTGCTGGGCCAGCGGATGAAGGCCCAGGGGTATGGCCAGATCATCGTGATGAGTTCGGTGGCCGGCGAGAAGGTGCGCCGATCGAACTTCGTGTACGGCTCCACCAAGGCCGGACTGGATGGTTTCTACCGGCTGCTGGGGGAGGCGTTGGAGCCGTTCGGTCCGAAGGTGCTGGTGGTGCGTCCCGGCCAGGTCCGTACCCGGATGTCGGCCCACGTCAAAGAGGCGCCCCTGACTGTGGACAAGGATCAACTGGCCAAGCAGGTGGTCGAGGCCACCCGTAAGGGCGAGAAGCTGATCTGGGTTCCGGCGCAGTTCAAGCTTGTCATGTGGGTTCTCAAGCACATCCCCGGACCGATCTTCAGGTTGCTCCCGCTCTAAATTCGGGGCCAGCGTTACTGCCTGAGATCAGTGGCGTGACGGTTTGATTACGCGGAGTTACGATGCCGCGAACACCACGAAATCCGCTCCCAAAAACGATTCAAGACACGTAATCTCCTGTCGTCGCAGGGAACTGCAACGGATTTCGTGGATTGTGAGGGGCGCAGGATGCCGACATCGCCAAAGATCGGAGCGGGGCGTCCGCCGGAGTCAGTGGCCCGGGAGAACGGGCTGAAGATCGGCCAGGCGCGCAAGACCTTCGTTACCCCCGAGGGTGGCGAGGTGCATGCGCTGGATGGGGTCAACCTCCAGATCGCCGAGGGTGAGTTCTTCGTGATGCTCGGCCCGTCCGGCTGCGGAAAGACCACCTTGCTGAGGGCCATCGCCGGTTTGGAGGTCCTGGACTCCGGCGAGATCTATCTGGGCCGCGAACGACTCGACGATGCGCCGGCGTACGCCCGGCCGGTCAATACGGTCTTCCAGTCTTACGCGCTGTTCCCACACCTCAGCGTGGCCCAGAACATCGCCTTCGGCTTGGAGATGGAGAAGCTGTCCAAGGCCGACATCAAGAAGCGGGTCGAAGAGATGATGGCCTTGGTGCGGCTCGACGGCCTGGGTGATCGCAAGCCCACTCAGCTTTCTGGTGGCCAGCAGCAGCGCGTGGCCCTGGCTCGGGCGCTCGCCAAGCAGCCCAAGGTATTGCTGCTGGATGAGCCGCTGGCCGCCCTAGACCTCAAACTCCGTCGCGGTATGCAAGCCGAACTGCGCCGCCTGCAACGCGCCACCGGGATCACCTTCGTGTTCGTCACCCACGACCAGGAAGAGGCCCTGTCCTTGGGTGACCGTATCGCGGTCTTCAGCGAGGGGCTGCCGGCTCAGGTGGGAACCGCCGAAGAACTCTACGAACGGCCCGTCAATCGATTCGTGGCCGACTTCATCGGTGAGTCCAACTTCGTCGTGACGGACTTGCTTTCGGACTCGGCGACCCAATCGGTCAGCATTGCCGGTGGTCCTACCGTCGCCTTGACTGCTCCGGCGCAGGCCGACGACCAGGGCAAGGTGACCTTGGCGATCCGTCCCGAACGGCTGGTGCTGGACGGATCGGCTCCCGAACTGACGTCCGGAACGTTGGTGGAGGTCATCTACATGGGCACGGACCTGCGGGTGCAGATCGAATTGGCCGACCAGACTCGGCTGGCGGTGCGGGTTTCCCCGCCGTTCGAACAGTTGCAACTGGTGCCCGGAGCCACGGTGCGGGTGGGGATCCATCCGGAGTTCCTGCGGCCGCTGGCGGTGGCCGAATGAGCAAGCCGGAACCCACCCCGGCGAGACATCGCCGCAAGCCAGGACACGTTCCCTGGTTCGCCAGCCTGCCAGCGCTCATCATCGGTGCGTTGTTCACCATCGGGCCGCTGTTGGTTGTGATCGCCATGTCGTTCATGACCCGGCCCGCCCAGGGCGGCGGCGTGGTCTATCAGTTCAGCACCGACGCCTACCGAACCTTCCTGTTCACCAAGAACTTCACTGGCCAGTTGACCTTCAACACCGCCTACGTGGAAGTGTTTTGGCGCTCCATCGGCCAGGCCGCGATCACCACCGTGATCTGCTTCGTGCTCGCCTTTCCGCTGGCGCTGTGGATCGCCACCCGATCGGAGAAGCTGCAGAACTTCCTGGTCCTGGTGGTGACCATTCCTTTCTGGACGAACCTGCTGGTGCGGACCTACGCCTGGATCCTGGTGCTGAACAAGGACGGCATCCTCAATCAGGCCAGCATCGCGTTGGGCCTGGGGCCGAAAGAACTGCTGTACACCGACACCGCCTCCCAACTCGGCTTGATCTACACCTTCTTGCCGTTCATGGTGCTGCCGCTGTATGCCTCACTGTCCGGCTTTGATTTCCGGCTGGCTGAGGCGGCCTACGACCTGGGTGCTCGCAAGCTGACCGTGCTACGCAGAGTGATCCTGCCGATGGCCAAGCCGGGCATCATCTCCGGGCTGTTGTTGGTCTTCATGCCGGCGCTGGGTTCCTATGTGCAGCCGGTGCTGCTGGGCGGCGGCAAGGTGCTGCTGATGGGCAACCTGATCGCCTCTCAATTCGGTGATTCCCGCAACTGGCCGTTCGGTGCGGCGCTGTCGGTCATCAGTCTGCTGATGCTGGCGCTGGCCCTGCTGGCCGTCCAGCTGTGGGCCCGGCGCAGCGGGACGAAAGTGAGTCTGTCGCTATGACTATTGCCCTCGATCCGGCCCGTCGCAGCCGCAGTGCCATGAACCCCCGGTCCTTCCCCGGCGTCGCGTTCATCGCGGTGTTCTCCTTGGTGTTCTTGTACGTGCCGATGCTGATCACGGTGATCTACGCCTTCAACGCCGGTGATCAGGCGCTGGTCTGGGAAGGCTTCTCGCTGCAGTGGTTCGTCTACGTGATGACCAACCACGCCATCATCGACGCCACCGTGGTGTCGGTGAAGCTGGCCACGGCCGCCACCGTGATCGCCGTCGTCATTGCCATCGGCTTCGTGCTTTCGGTGCAGGAATTGCGTCGGCGTGGCTCGGCCCTGGCTACGGGGCTCCTCACCGCACCCCTGCTCGTGCCCGAGGTCGTGATGGCGGTGGCCACCTTGGCGTTCATTCGGTTCATCGGCCTGCAGCCCGGCTTCACTGCCTTGTTGCTGGCTCACGCCACCTTCTGCATCCCCTTCGCCATGATGCCGATCCGCTCCCGGCTCCAAGGCCTTGGCACGGAGGTCTTTGAGGCCGGAGCCGATCTGGGGGCTACTGCGCTGCCGATGCTGCGTCGTATCACGTTGCCTCTGCTGGTCCCAGGCATCATCTCCGGGGCCCTGCTCAGCTTCGTCATCTCGATGGATGACTACATCATTTCGGCCTTCCTTTCCTCGGCCGGATCCACACCACTGCCGGTCTACCTGTTCGGCCTGATCCGCCGCGGGGCCAACCCGGCGATCAATGTGGTGGCCCTTCTGCTGCTCGCCCTCGCTATCGCGGTGACCACCGTGACCTATCTCGCACCAACAAGAAAGAAAAGGACTGCCCGATGATCCGAAAGACTCGAACCCTCGCCCTCGCCGGCGCGTTGGTGGGGGCCATGATCAGCCTCACCGCGTGCGGTGGTGGCGTCAGCGATGCTCCTGCGGCCGGAGACACTCCGGCCGGTGAGTTCACTCCGGCCACGAGCGGTGAGATGACGCTCTACACCTGGAGCGACTACTTCCCCGAAGACCTGGCCAAGAAGTTCACCAAGGACACCGGCATCAAGCTGACGGTTGACTACTACGACTCCAATGAGACCCTGGAAGCCAAGCTCCGGGCGTCTAATGGCACCGGCTATGACGTGGTGGTGCCCAGCGACTACATGGTGCAGACCTTGATCTCGGCGAACCTGCTGAAGGAGATCGACGCCGCGGCCTTGCCCAACGGGAAGAACATCGAGCAGAACTTCCTCAACGTCTACTTCGATGAGGGCCGAAAGTACTCCGTGCCCTACCTGTACGGCACCACCGGCTACATGTACGACACCGCCAAGACCAAGAAGCAGCTCACCAGTTGGGCCGATTACTTCAACCCGCCGGCCGAGCTGGGCAAGGTCGGCACGATGAGCGACCAGACCGAGGTTGTGGGTGCTGCGCTGCGCTCTGTCGGCGGCAAGACCTGCGATACCGATCCGGCCAAGCTGCAGGCAGCTCAAGACCTGCTCACCACCTTCAAGCCCCGCGTCTCCACCATCAACTCCGACGGCATCCTGGACCGGATGGTCGCCGGTGAAGAGTCGATCGCGATGATGTGGAACGGCGCCGCCATGCGTGCCCGGGAGAAGAAGTCCACCCTGAAGTTCGTTTACCCGACCGAGGGCATGGCGCTGTGGCAGGACAACTTCACCGTCCCGGTGGGTGCCAAGAACGTTCCGCAGGCCCTGACCTTCCTGAACTGGATGATGGATCCGGCCAACTCTGCTGCGGCCGCCAACTTCCAGCGCTACGGCTCCGGGATCGCTGGCGCATCGGACCTGCTGGACGCTGACATGAAGGCGTCGCCGGAAATCATCATTCCGGAGGGATACACCGGTGCGAAGCCCGTCGTTCCGTGCACCAACGAGGAACTGACGAACTACACCCAGATCTGGGAATCGTTCAAGGGCTGAGGAAGGAACCACTGATGACCGCTGACCTTCTTTTTGCAGGAGGACAGGTCTGGCTCGGGCCGGGTCGTCGGTCCACCGCTTTGGCGGTAACCGGCGACCGGGTCTCGGCCCTCGGCGATGACGCGGTGGCGGCGGGAGCCGCCACGGTCATCGACCTGGACGGGGGGTTGCTGCTGCCGGGATTCTCCGACGGCCATTGCCACCCGCCGCAGGCCGGACTGGAGAAGATCGGGCCGCTGGTTTCCGATCTTGACTCGATTGAAGCAATCGTGGCCGAAGTCGCCCGCTTCGCAGCGGCGAACCCCGACCTGGAGTGGATCAAGGGCGGCAGCTACGACCCGTCCCTGGCCGAGGGGGGCAGCTTTCTGGCCACCTGGCTGGACGAGGCGGTCTCGGATCGTCCGGTGCTGCTCAAGGCCCACGATTACCACACCGCCTGGTGCAATTCGAAGGCTCTGGAGCTGGCGGGCATTACCGCCGAGACGCCCGACCCTGAGGACGGCGTGATCGACAGGTTGCCCGACGGCAGCCCGGCGGGCACCCTGCGCGAGCCGGCTGGTTACGGGTTGGTTGAGTCGCTGTTCCCGGCGGCGACGTTGGCCCAGCAGACCGAGGCGTTGCGCTTCGCCTGCAATGCACAGGCCGCCTGCGGAGTGACCTGGATGCAGGACGCCTGGGTCACTGAGGAAGGCCACCTGCCCTACCTCGAGTTGCTCAAGGATGATGCGCTGACTGTCCGGTCGAATCTGGCCTGGTTGGCAGAACCGGATCGCTGGCGCGACCAACTGGAGATCTTCGGCAAGCTTCGTGCTGAGGTGGATGCGGCCGGTCGGCCAGAGCTGCTCAGCGCCTACTCGATCAAGTTCTTTGCTGACGGTGTGATCGAGTCCGCGACGGCTGACATGTTGGAGCCCTACGTCGATACTCACGACCACGGCACCGCCATTTGGGAACCTGCTGAACTGGCCGAGGCTGTTGTCGCCATCGATGCGCTGGGATTCCAGACCCATATCCATGCCATCGGCGATGCTGCGGTTCGCAACTCGTTGGATGCCATCGAGAAGGCGGTCAAGACCAATCCGGAATGGGACCGGCGTCCGGTGATCACCCACGTGCAGTTGGCCGATCCGGTGGATCTGCCCCGCTTCGCAGAACTGAACGTGACCGCCGCGATGCAGACCTTCTGGGCCCAGCAGGACGATCTGATGCTGCAACTCACAGCACCTCGCCTGGGCGAGGAGCGCAGCAATCGGCAGTACCCGGTGCAGACTCTGACCAAGCTTGGCGCTCGAGTATCGATCGCCAGTGACTGGCCGGTGTCGACCAACTACCCGATCGACGCGATCGCTGTCGCGGCGACTCGGCAGAATGCCGCCGGCCTGCCCAGCGAAGGCTGGGTTCCTGAGGAGAAACTGCCCTTGGAGGACGGTCTGCTGGCCGCCACCGAGGGTGGCGCCTATCAGGGCTTCGCCGAGAACTCGCGAGGCAAGCTGGCTCCCGGTTTCCTGGCCGATTTGGTTTGGTTGGATCGCGATATCACCGCCGAGGACCCGGCCAAGGCCCGTCAGGCGCAGGTCGTGGGCACCTGGGTGGGCGGCAAGCCGACCTACTCACGCTCCTGACCGCATCCTTCGACAAGCTCAGCCAGCCCGCCCGCTGGCTGAGCTTGTCGATGCCCCCGGTGGGTGAGTGTGTTGTAGCCGGTTTGCCCTTCGGCAGGCTCAGGGCACGGGGTGTTGCACGTCCGTTGGCTGAGCTTGTCGAAGCCTGCGGTGGCGGGGCGTGTTGTGGCTGGTTTGCCCTTCGACAGGCTCAGGGCACGGGTGAGGTCAGCCTCGGGGGATGACGATTGTTGCGCCGTCGGGGAGGACGTCGGCGCCGATCGCGGCTAGGTGTTCGTGCAACTGTGCCACAGGGGGATTGTCGTGACCTTGGTGGATCGGAACCACCAAGGTGGCGTCGTCGATGACGCCTCGGGTGCGTAGATCGGCAATGGTCTGGGCGAAGGTTCGCAGGTTGTGGTGCTGATCACCCTTGCCTTCGGCCAAGCCGAAGGTCTCCTCCAACAGCACCAGATCGACTCGGCGTCCGGTCAAGGCGGTCAGAGTCCCCTCCGGCAGAAGTCCGGTGTCGGTCAGATACAGCAGGCTCGCCGCTGCGTCGCTGATGCGATAGACCAACGCCTCGCCATAGGCCTGGTGGCTGGCTGCCAAAGCCTCGATGCGATAGTCGGCTATCGCGAAGACATCGCCAGCGGTCAGCGTGGTGAACCGCACGGCGGTCTGTTCGGGATCGAGCCACCGCTGCGACAGTTCGACCACCGCCGCCGGACCGACAAAGTCCAGCGCTGCCTGGCTCACCCACGAACGGTGCATCAGCAGTGACGGATCCAGGTGATCATCATGGGCATGCCCGGCGAGTATGGCGATACAGCCGCTGAGGTCGCGTCCATAGCGGGACACCTGTCGGGGCGCCTCGGGTCCAGGATCGACCAGGATCCGATCGTCGATGAGGATCGACGTGGGAGTGCGCAACTCGCCCCGATCGCGGTAGTCGGCACAGGTCTGGCAGGTGCAGAAGACGTTCGGTATGCCATCGGCGGCTCCGGTACCCAGCAGCAGAATCTCCATGGCGCTCAGCTTGCCGCAATTCGGGCGATTCATGCGTTCGGCCCCGTCGCGATGACGACGGGGCCGAGCAGGATCGAGGGAAATGCGCTGGCTGAGTTCATTGACCTCCTGGTGTCGATGTGGTGATGGCCTCACTACATCGCGCCGGTCTGTGCCGGCAGGCAGAAGTCGCTGAGCGTCTGCTGTGGGTCACCAAGCCACGCGGCGTGGGCCTCAGAACCCGGCGAAGCCAGCGAGTTGGGCGGTGAGTTCGGGGTCGTAGGGCAGCGGCGCTTCATCCAAGGCCACCACGGGCAGCACGCCGCGTACCGAGGAGACAATCCATAGCCCCTCCACGCCGGCCAGGTCGCCAGCGCTGAACAAAGACTCGTGAATGCTGATGCCGGACGCCTCGGCTGCGTCCAGCAGCGCTTCGACGGTCACCGAGCGCAGGATCCCGGTTCCGGCGGTGGGAGTCGTCCACAGTCGGTCGTCGGCGGCGATGACCAGTCCGGCGGTAGGACCCTCTAACAGATAGCCGTCGCTGGAGACGAAGATGGCCTCATCGGCGCCGCGCCGCGCCGCTTCACGCTTGGCGGCCATGTTGATCGCATATGACAAGGTCTTGACCCCACCGAGCAACCAGGGCGCTTCGGCGAAGGCATCGGAGGCCATTCCGCGGGCCAAGGTTATCGCCGTCACACCGGCGCGAGCAGCCGTGGCGTCCGCCGCGGCGGTGATGGTCAGGAACTGGGTCGGCCCGCCCCCGTACAGTTCGCGTCCGCGGGTATACACCAGCTTCAGCACCGCTTCCCCCGGGACGGTCCAGGCGGCCAGCGCCTCGGTGATCAGGTCCTCCCACGCGTCCAGATCAGGTGCGGGAAGTTCCAACGCCGAGGCTGAGCGGGCGAAGCGAGCCAAATGCTGGTGCAGGTGGTCGACTCGGGTGCCTGCGCTATCGACCACGACCCGGGCGGCATCGAAACACCCATCGCCGCGAGTCACGCCTAGGTCGTCGGCAGCCAGCAACGGCAGGTCTGCCGACACCACGCCCACGCCCATGACTGCGATGAGTTGATCCATTCAGCACCTCCGGGGAGAACCATAAAGCGTGGCACGGCGGCGATTCCCTCGAATGTCTGATTCCGAGACTGCAGCCCGGATTGTCCAGCCCTGTTTCGGGAAGTCGCCGACCTCCGATTGCGGGCATTATGCTGCCCGCGTGACTCAATCATTTCCGCCTCCGCCGCCGCCCCTGCAGCCGCTCGCTGGACCCACGCCCGCGGGAATGGTTGCGCCGAATCCTGGACCGGTTCCGCCGGGTCAGGGCCTGTTGCGAATCAATATTCAGGGCAGCACCATGACCTCGAGCATGATCGTGCCCTCCCTGATCGTTGACGGCTATCGCGTCAATTCCCGCTACGGGGTCAATGTCGTGCCGGTAGCGTCGGGCCAACACCACGTCGAGTTATATGCCCAATGGATGCGTCGCTATGGGCAGGCCTCGCTGGCGGTTGAGGTTCCGCCGGGAGGAGCGGTGGATGTCTACTACGCCGCTCCCGTCCATCAGTTCACGACGGGCAGCATCGGGCTGACCAAGCAGCCCAGAAAGGGCGTGCTGGTATTCATCGGGATGCTCCTGGTGATCTTCGGGCTGTTGGCCCTCCCCATTGTCGTCACTCTGTTGGGCTGAGCCTGGAATCGCTTCGCAAATCCGATTGATCTTCAGGTGCTCCGACTACGCTAGACACAGCTGGGAACGTCCGCCACGTTCGGTCGGCGGCCCGCTGAAAGGCGAAATGATTAGTCGACGCACGGCCTTGGTCGTCGTTGGTGGCAGCATCGGGGCGGTGGCGACTGGATGCGCCTCGCCACCGGCATCGTCGCCAGCTCCGCAGTCTCCCACTCCGAGTCCTACTCCCACCGGAGATACTCGCCCGCGTGCGCCGCTCACCGGCGTCCTGGTGGACGATCCGGCGAAGCTGAACCACGCCGCAGTGGCCCTCAAAGTCTCCGACGTCCGCGCTTCCCACCCGCAGGTGGGCCTCAATGACGCCGACATCGTCTTCGTTGAGCCCAATGGGGTGGCTTACACGCGGCTGTGCGCGGTCTTCCATTCGAGGATGCCGGAATCTGCTGGTCCAGTGCGATCGATCCGTCCGGTTGATGTGCCGCTGCTTTCTCCCATGAAGCCGGTGTTTGGAAACACTGCGGCTGCCGACTGGGTGATGAACTACGTTGCCGCCAACAGCAAGAACATCGAGAACCTCTATTACCGCAAGGTTCGTGGTACCGGCTCCTACTCGATGATGCCCGGACGAATCACCGAGAACGGCGTCTTGTGTCATCCCCGGGTCCTGATGAAGCAGGCCAAGCGCATGAAGGCTCCACCGGCGGAGCTCTACCTGCCGTTCGCCACCGGCGAGGACCAGGCTTCTACTGCGGTCTCCGGGACACCGGCCACCAAGATCGTGGTGCCGTGGGGGCCGGGCAACAGCTTCAACATGAGCTATGGCTACGACCCGAAGACGAAGCGTTATCTGCGTAACGAATCGTGGGGCAAGCACGTCCTGCTTGACGGCAAGCGGGTCAACACCGACAACGTGTTGGTGGTGCGTGCCAAGTGGAAGATGGACAAGATCTTCCGTGGCGGTGGCGCCAAGGACCCCGTAGTGGACATCATCAACGGCAAGGGCACCTTCTTCTACTTCAACCAGGGCAAGATGGTGAAGGGCACCTGGACCAAGGCCGAAACCACCGACCTGTTCGTCTTCACCCTCGACGATGGCTCGCCGTTGAAGATGGCGCCGGGGCGCACCTTTTTTGAGTTGCCCCAGATCAACGCCAAGGTGCGCTACAGCTGATCAGTCAAGACATGCGAAAGGCCCCGGTTTCCCGGGGCCTTTCGTCGTTGCAAAGCTCGATCACATGTCGTAGTACATCTCGAACTCATGCGGGTGCGGACGCAGCCGGATGGCGTCGATGTCGGCACGCTTCATGTCGATCCAGGTCTCGATGAGGTCGGCGGTGAAGACATCGCCAGCCAGCAGGAAGTCGTGGTCGGCTTCCAAGGCATCGAGCACGTCGCCCAGCGAACCGGGGACGGTCGGGATGTTGGCATGCTCCTCGGCGGGCAGCTCGTAGAGATCCTTGTCGATCGGAGCCGGCGGCTCGATCTTGTTCTGGATTCCGTCCAAGCCGGCCAGCAACATGGCCGGGAAGGCCAGGTACGGGTTCGAGGAGGGATCGGGGCAGCGGAACTCGATGCGCTTGGCCTTCGGGTTCGGGCCGGTGATCGGGATACGCACCGATGCCGAACGGTTACGGCTGGAGTACACCAGGTTCACCGGAGCCTCGAAGCCCGGCACCAGACGGTGGTAGCTGTTCACCGTGGGGTTGGTGAAGGCCAGGACCGCCGGAGCGTGCTTGAGCAGACCGCCGATGTACCAACGGGCGATATCGGACAGGTTGCCGTAGCCAGCCTCGTCGAAGAACAGCGGCTGGCCGCCCTTCCAGATCGACTGGTGCACGTGCATGCCCGAGCCGTTGTCGCCGAAGATCGGCTTCGGCATGAAGGTCGCGGTCTTGCCGGCGGCCCAGGCGGTGTTCTTGACGATGTACTTGTACTTCATCAAGTTGTCGGCGGCAGTCAGCATCGAGTCGAACTTGGTTGCGATCTCGCCTTGGCCGGCAGTGCCCACCTCGTGGTGAGCACGCTCGATGACCAGACCCGAAGCGATCAGGTTGCGGACCATGTCGTCGCGCAGATCGGCGAAGTGATCCAGCGGCGCCACCGGGAAGTAGCCACCCTTGTACTTGACCTTGTAGCCACGGTTGCCACGGCCATCGGTGTCAGCCTCCGCACCGGTGTTCCAGGCGCCAGCCTCGGAATCGATGTAGTAGAAGCCAGCATTGGCCTTGGTCTCGTAGCGAACCGAATCGAACACGTAGAACTCGGCCTCGGGGCCCATGTAGGCAGCGTCGCCGATGCCGGTGGAGGCCAGGTAGTTCTCAGCCTTGCGGGCGATGTTGCGCGGGTCGCGGCTGTAGGCCTCCTTGGTCAGCGGATCGTGAACGAAGAAGCTCACGGCCAGCGTCTTGGCCTTGCGGAAGGGGTCGATGAAGGCGGTGGAAGGATCCGGCATCAGAGTCATGTCGGACTCGTGGATCTTCTGGAACCCGCGGATCGAGGAACCGTCGAAGGACAGTCCATTCTCGAACACGTCGGCGTCGAAGAACTGGGCAGGCACGGTGAAGTGCTGCATCACACCCGGAAGATCGCAGAAGCGGACGTCGACGGTCTCGACACCCTCATCCTTGATGTAGGCCAACAGATCGTCGGCGCCTTGGAACATGTTGCCTCCAAAATCAGAGTTGTAGTCAATCTCACACGCTAGGCATCGGCAGTAACCGCGGGGTTGCGTCCATGTTTCAGCCCGGTTACACGGTGTCACACCTGTACCACCGACTGCCAACTCGGCGTGGACGGTTCGTGGCGAGTCAACCCCATCCCGTTTGCACCGAGAAGGCCTGCTCGGCGTGCGTTGCTTGGGGGGAGGCCGCTCGCTGCGCTACGTTTCCAGACATGGTCCGCTACATCGGGAAGCGGTTGGTGAGCCACCTGATCCTGCTGTACGTCGCTGTCTCCTTGACCTATCTGCTGGCAGCCTCCCAGCTCGATCCCGCCGCGCTGTTCGCCCTGAACCAGCCGCCGCTGCCCGACGCGGTCGTGCAGGCGCACCTGGCTCAATACAACCTCTCCGATCAGGTGCCCTTGCTGCAGCGCTATCTGACCTGGTTGAGCGGAGTGGTTCAAGGGAACTGGGGTTATTCGCCTACCGGCGTCAGCGTGAACGAACAACTGATGGTGCGTGCCGGTGTCAGCTTGCGGCTGCTTGTCGTCGGCACGGTGGCCGGGGTCGTGATCGGCGTTGCCGTCGGAGCCTGGACGGCGAGTCGCCAATACCGGATCAGTGACCGGGTGATCACGGCGTTGTCCCTGGTGGTGGTGTCCACACCGGTATTCGTGATCGCTTTGCTGAGCCAGTTCCTGGCGATGGGGGCGAATCGGGCCAGCGGTCTGCAGATCTTCGAATTCAGCGGGGAGACCGGTGCGGTCGGCGCCTATCCGTGGGCGGAGATCGTCGACCGTGCCCAACATCTGGTGCTGCCCACGTTGGTGCTGACTCTGGCCGGTGCGGCCTGGTTGAGCCGGGTGCAGCGCCATCTCATGCTGGAGGCCCTGGGTGCCGATTATGTGCGCACGGCGCGGGCCAAAGGTCTGCGCGCTGGCCAGGCGGCCTGGCGGCACGCCTTGCGGTCGGCCCTAGTCCCGACCAGCACCTATGTGACGTTCAGCGTGGCCACCATGCTGGTGGGGTCCACCTTTGTCGAACGGATCTTCGGTTTCCCCGGTTTGGGCTCTTATGTGGTGGAAGCCATCCAAGGCCGCGATGTCAACGCTGTGGTGGCGGTCACCGCGTTGGCCGGAGCCTGCGTGATGATCGGCGCGGTGGTGTCGGATCTGGCCGTGGCCGCCCTGGATCCGCGAGTGAGGCTCACGTGAGTACAGCAGTGCCCCCACCGGCCATCACCGCGATACCCCGCGGATTGAGCAGGGCGGGCTTGGTCGGGCGACGTTTCCGGCGAAGCGGTGTTGGAATGAGCGGACTGATCGGACTGGCCTTGCTGGTGGCCCTCGCGGTCCTCGTCCCGCCGCTGTGGCCCTGGCAGCCCGCCGACATCGATGCACAGGCCTTCTTGGCTCCGCCAAGTGCAACGCACCTGTGGGGTACGACCCAGGCCGGACGCGACGTGTTGGCACTGACGGCCAGCGGTTTGGGCAAGTCTTTGCTGATCGGAGTGTTGGTCGCCGTCCTGTCCACCGGGTTTGCCGCTGTGGTGGGCGCATCGGCGGCTTATCTGGGCGGCTGGTACGAGCGGGTCATGCTGTGGGTGATCGACCTGATGCTGGTGATCCCGGCTTTCTTCCTGATTGCCATCGTCTCGCGGAGTTCGGACGCCTCGATCTGGCTGCTGGTGACACTGTTGGCGGCTTTCGCCTGGCCGCTGTCGGCGCGCGTGGTGCGGTCGACAGCGCTTTCGTTGCGCGAGCGCGAGTACGTCCTGGCCGCGCGGTACTTGGGCGTGCCGGCTTGGCAGGTCATCACCCGGCACCTGCTGCCGAATGCATCCTCGCTGCTCATCATCGACGCCACCTTGGGCGTGGGCTATGCGGTGCTCTCCGAAACCGGATTGTCCTTCTTCGGATTCGGCGTTCAACCACCGGATGTCTCGCTGGGCACCTTGATCAGTGCCGGTGCCGCACTCATGGTCGGCTATCCCTGGGTCTTTGTTGCACCGTCCCTCACCTTGGTGGCTTTGGTGTTGTGCATCAACGCGATCGGCGATGGCTTGCGCGACGCAATGGACGCCGGTGCCAGCCTCGGAGGCCATCGATGAGTGTGCTGGAGGTTCGTGAGCTGACGGTGGATTTCGAGGCAGAATCCGGGCCGGTTACCGCGGTGCGGGGCGTGCACCTGAGCCTGGAGGCAGGCGAGATCCTCGCCGTGGTGGGCGAGTCCGGAGCGGGAAAGTCGACGATCGCTCTGGCCCTGATGGGGTTGCTGCCCGGCGGCGCCGACGTGAGCGGCTCGGTACGGCTCGCTGGGCAAGAACTGCTCGGTTTGGATGACCGCGGTTGGTCGGCTCTGCGTGGATCGAAGATCGCTATGGTCTTTGCCGGTCATGACCAGGCCCTCACCCCGGTGTACTCGGTCGGAGCGCAGTTGGTCGAGGCCCTTCAGATTCACCGCGAACTGTCCACCGATGAGGCTCGCGCCCAAGCGGTGGAACTTCTGGACACCGTGGGCATCGCCGAGCCAAAGCGGGTGTTCGACGCCTTTCCCCATGAGTTGTCCGGGGGGCAGCGCCAGCGAGTCCTGATCGCAATCGCGGTGGCCAACGATCCTGCGGTTCTGATCGCCGACGAGCCGACCAGTGCCGTGGATGTGACGGTGCAGGCCGAGGTCTTGGACGTCTTCGACCGGATTCGCAGCCAACGCCGAACCGCGATCCTGCTGATCACCCATGATCTGGCGATGGCGGTCCAACGCGCCGACCGGCTGGCGGTGCTGTACGCCGGATCGATCGTGGAGTCCGGTCCGGTCTCCTCGGTTTTGGCCGCGCCGCGCATGCCCTACACCGTGGGGTTGCTGCGCTGTCTGCCGACCATGGACGCCGACATCGCACCGCTGCCGATGATCGCAGACGGAAATGTGGCCACCGCAGGCTGCGCCTTCGCCCCGCGCTGCCCGATCGCAGCCCAAGGCTGTCGAAGCTCAGCTGTGAGCCTTGCGCTCGTCGGCCCCGGGCATCAGGTGGCCTGCGTGCGGGCCGAGCAGGTTGCCGCTGTCAGCCCGTCCGAGCTGTATCCGGCTCCCGAGTCGCTCAAAGAGCGCGTTGTGGCATCGGCGCCGGTGGTGCTGTCGGTGCACGGTCTGAAGAAGAGCTACCGGCGTCGCGGTCGATTCTGGGGAGCCGGAGATGTCGTGACCGCAGTCGACGGAGTCGATCTGGAACTCGTTGCCGGACAAACCCTGGCGCTGGTGGGGGAATCCGGGGCCGGGAAGACCACGGTGCTGCGCGAGATTTTGGAGCTGCGCCGACCGCAGGAGGGGACGGTGAGCGTGCTCGGCCACGATGTGGCAAGCCTGGACGCCAGCCAACGCCGCGAGCTGCGCCGTCGGATTCAGGTGGTCTTTCAGAATCCGATGGCGGCCCTGGACCCACGCCTGCCGGTGGCGGACATCCTCGCCGAGCCACTGCGGCTCAGCCGAGGCGGTCGAGGAGATCTTCGCCTTCGGATCGGAGGACTGCTCGAGATAGTCGGCTTGCGGCCTGAACTGGCCGGTCGGTTCCCGCAGCAACTGTCGGACGGCGAGCGCCAGCGAGTCGGAATAGCTCGGGCTCTGGCCACGAAACCGGAAGTCCTGCTGCTCGATGAGCCAGTTTCGGCGTTGGACGCCTCGCTGCGTTCGGGGGTGATCAATCTGCTGGGGCGGCTTCAGGCCGAGCTGGGGCTGTCCTATCTGCTGGTGGGTCATGACCTGGCGGTGGTTAGGCAGCTTGCTGACCACATAACAGTGCTGCGGGCTGGACGATGTGTGGAATTTGGGCCGACCGCTCAGGTGCTCACCACGCCGGCCCACCCTCATACCAGGGGGCTGTTGGAGGCGACGCCACGGCTCCCGGGGTGGGGCGGGTCTGAACCTGGGGAAGAGTGATCAGGTGTCCGCGGACTCACAGATCGCCAGATTCGGCAGTGATGCCGGTAGCCTGACTCTCACTGATGATCACCGGGTGGTGCCATCTGGGCCGAACGGGGCCATGACGGAGGAGATGTGAGCGCTTCGAAGTGGGTGAGGTTCGTCCTCGCAGCCGGCCTGTCGGCGGTGATAGTCGGGTGTGGGTCGGCGGGCCCATCCCCGAAAGAAGAGGCTGCTGCGGCTTCATCATGGGACATCAATGAGGTTCCTCGCGATCAGCTCGTCGCCGGAAAGCTGGTGGTGGCAACGCCGCAACCGATCAGCACCTGGAACCTCGCTTCGCTAGACGGAAGCGGCCAAGAGGCAGCCTTCATGTTGTCGGCGATCACGCCGGATTACTACGTGTACGACGGCAGCGGCGCGGCCACCATGAACCCCGACTATCTTCTCGCCGCAGATCCTCATGTAAACGACACAGCCAAGGGCCAACAGTTGGTGCTCACTTTGGCGCTGAATCCGAAAGCGGTCTGGAACGACGGCACTCCGATCGACGCCCAGGACTGGATCGCCACCTGGAAGGCGAAGAACGGTAGCAATGCCGAGTTCGCGGTCGCCGACACCACGGGCTGGGATCAGGTGACCTCGGTGGTCGCCGATGGGGATGCCTTCCACGTGGTGCTCACTTTCGCATCGACCTACCCTGACTGGACGGGACTGGTGGCCGGCGGCCCCATGCGCGCCGAGGGCGTGGCCACGCCGAGCGCCTTCAACACCGGTTGGGCCAGTTACCCGGATTCCTATTTCACTGGTCCCTTCCAGGTGACGGCCTGGGACAAGACCAGTGGCGTGGTGACCATGGCTGCCAATCCGCATTGGTGGGGTGCGGCGCCGCTGCTGACCAGCATCACCTGGAAGCCGATAGCCAGTGAGGCCAAGGGCGCCGCCTTCGCCAACCACGAGGTCGACTATGTCGACATCGGCCCTGATGTGGCGACCTATACCCAGGCTGCCGGCGTTGCGAACTCCGCGATCCGGATCGGTCGGACGTCTGACTTCCGGCAATTCACGTTCAACTCCAAGGCCCCCAATCTGACCGATGTGCGGGTGCGTCAGGCGATCGTGATGGGGTTGGACCGGCGCCAGATCGCCGCCTCCGACCTCGCCGGCCTACCTGTCGACACCTCACCACTGAACAACAATCTGTATGTGGCCTCCGATCCTGGCTACGTCGATCAGGCCCAGGCCACCGGGATCGACTACGACCCGGCGAAGGCACGCCAACTGTTGGAGGAGGCTGGTTGGAAGCTCAACACTGCCTCCGGATATCGCGAGAAGGATGGCAAGCAACTCACGGTCACCTATGTCGCTTTCCAGGGGCTGGACGTGTCGGAGAATGAGGGACTTCAGGCCCAGCAGATGCTGAAGCAGATCGGAGTCAATCTGGTCATCAAATCCCAATCCCAGATGGACAGCATGAAGGTGATCACCGGCCATGCCTTCGATGTGGTGTCGTTCTCGTGGTCGCGGTCGGCTTATCCGCTGAGCAACATCGAGACGACCTACGGTGGCACCCTGAAGAATGGAACCTTCACTCCGAGCCCGCAGAATCTGGCTCAGTTGGAGATTCCTGAGGTGCAGAAGTTGTGCCCACAGATCGCCACCGACATGGACCCGGCCCATCGTGCTGAATTGGCCAATACGGTGGCTCGTTCGGTCTGGGAGGCTGTTCATACGCTGCCGCTTTACCAGCGTCCGGCAGTCGTGGGGGTGCGAGCGAAGCTGGCCAATATCGGTGCGATGGGTCTGGCCCGATTCCCGCGCTGGGAGAACGTCGGCTACCAGCCCTAACCGATGCATAGATGCTTGTGAAAGTGAGAAGGCTCCCGTCTGGGCGGGAGCCTTTCTGCGTTTCGGACTACCGCCCGAAATGTCTTGGTGGCCAGGACCGGGATCGAACCGGTGACCTTTCACTTTTCAGGCGAACGCTACTACCATCTGAGCTACCTGGCCGAGCGAGGCAATGACGCTCGCAGCGACCCCGACGGGACTCGAACCCGCGACCTCCGCCGTGACAGGGCGGCGCGCTAACCAACTGCGCTACGGGGCCTTGGTGTTAGGCCTCACTGGCCAAACTGGCCAGCCCGGAAACTATAACGTACGGCTTGCCGGGGCAAAAATCGGATGTCCCAGCCGGACCCTAGGAGCTTCCGTAGCATGGGGCGCATGGCACAACGCACCCTCATCTTGGCGGCCGGAGTCGGATCGGGCCACAACAGTGCCGCCCACGCTGTGGAGCAGGCTTTGGCTACGCGTGGCGGCGGGGGCGAGATTCGTCGGCTGGATGTGCTGGACACCACCAACGAGGTGTTCAACCGTCTCTATGACGATGCCTACTTCACTCTGGTCGCCGAAGTGCCTTGGCTGGTGGGGTGGGGCTACGACAACCAGGATCCGCCCTTCAAGCTGGCGCCGGTGATGCGGTGGTGGGAGCAGATCAACACCACCTCCACCGTGCGCGAGATCCGCGACTTCGATCCGGATCTGGTCATCTGCACGCACTTCCTGCCGGCCCGGCTGGTGTCGCTGATGATCGCTCGGGGTCACCTGGAGACCCAGTTGGTGGTCGTCACCACGGACTTCGACTTTCAGGGCCTATGGCTGTCGACGCCGATATCGCAGATGTTTGTTGCGCGCGAGGAGACGCGGGCCTACCTGCTCAGCTTGGGTTTGCCCAGTGATCGGGTGACCACCTCGGGCATTCCGGTGCGTCCGGAGTTCAGCGAGAGTCTGGACGCTGCTGACCTCCGGGCTCGCTATGGGCTGGGTACCGAGCGTCCGGTGGTGTTGGTCTCCGCAGGCGCCGCAGGCGGCCCACGGACGCTCCAGGTGGTGCGGCAGGTGCTGGAACTACCTCAGGACTTCGAGGTCGTGGTCGTGTGCGGCCGCAATGAGGACCTCAAGGCGCAGGTCGAAGCGGTGGTTGGTGCACGTCCCAACTACCACGTGCTGGGCTTCACGCAGGAGATGCCGCAGTTGATGCGCATCGCCTCGCTTTTCGTGGGCAAGCCGGGCGGTCTGTCGAGCTCGGAGTGCATGGCGGCCGGTCTGCCGATGGTGATCATCGACCCGATCCCCGGCCAGGAGGAACGCAACGCGAACTATCTGTTGGAGGAGGGTGCGGCGGTCCGCTGCAACTACTCGACCATGGTGGGGTACAAGGTCGGCCAATTGCTCGCCGACCCGCAGCGGTTGGCGGCGATGGCCGCCAATGCTGCCCGTATCGGGCATGCCGACGCTGCGGCGACCGTGGTCGGTGACTCGCTGGCGCTGGACGGACCGCTGCTGTGGATCAGTCGTGATGCTCAGCGCATGATTCAGGCCAAGGCCAATGAAGGCACGGAGGGCTCGGTTAATCAGCCCTGGGAGCGATTGCGCACGCTGGTGGATCTGCGGACCGGAGCATCGATGGGGCTGGTCGGACAATCCGAGTTGGTCACCTTGGGGGGACAGCCGGGCTCGTCGGAGCTTGTGGTCACCAAGACCCAACTGCGTTCGTTGCGGTGGCAGCCGGAGTATTACACCCTGGCCACAGCAGGCATGTGGCTGTTGGGTGATGCGGAGAGTGCCACGCTCGGCATTCGGTGAGGGTGGTGGGTATGGGCCCGGCTGTGGCCGGACCACAATGGCATCCCCAACGGGATTCGAACCCGTGCTGCTGCCGTGAAAGGGCAGTGTCCTAGGCCACTAGACGATGGGGACCTGAGGCATCACTATACGGCCCGTCAGTGGGGTCGCTCAAACTGTAGGTGGGGACAGACTGCACGCTTGCCCCCACCTACAGTGCTCTGGCCTCAGTGCCGGGTGAAGGACGCGTGGACATGGTTCATGTGATTGGCGTTTGCGGAGCCGCGGTTGGGCATGTGACGCCACTTCTTGCTGGCGCGGGTCCAGATGTGTTGGCGCCAGATCACGTAGGAGACGTGCAGCGATTTGCGGTTCGCGACGAGGTACTTCGCCAGGGCGTAGCCCAACTTCTTGCCCTTGCCCGAACGGTAGGCCGGGATCATGAAGTCCACTGCCCGTCCATTGCGATGGTCGGAGGAGTAGAAGCTCCAACTGCGCCAGCCGCCGATGTGCTTGATGCGCGGGAACTTGTAGCGGACCTTCAGCACCGCGATCTTGGGCCGGAAACGCAGCTTGTTCAGGCTGCGCGAGCCGAGGCTGGCCGTGGCGTACTTGGATCGGACCCACAGGCTGACCCCGTGCCACCGCACCTTGGTGAACCCGCCTCGGGTTACACCGGAGCTATGCAGGACGCTGCCGGTGCTAATGGATCGCACGGCGGGAGCACTGGTGCCCGCAGCGGCGAGCAGTGTGGTGTTGGTTCGCACATAGAGGGTCGTCGCTTCTGCCGGGGGAGCGGAGATCGCGGCAAGACTGGCCGTGGCGGCCGCTGCGACGACCCAGGTGACGGGCTTTCGCAGCATGGAGACACTGGTCATGATGGGGGGCTTCTTTCCGACCGCGAAGGAAGTCTGATCACGCTCGCTGAGGCCGTCTCGGGGTGCTTCCCTGGGTTGGCGGTCACGTGCTTCTTGGTGACCTCAGCTCGATGACCATAAGTGAATTTCTCAGGTTTCTCCACTTGAAGCTGAGAAAAACGCGCCAACACGCCGTCGAAACCTGAGAAATGCACAGGTCGCGACGCGCCAAATTCAGGAAAGTGGCTACAGTGTTCTCCCGTCGGCGTTGGCGGGAGGTGGTCAGGTTAGAACCCCTGGTGAGGCCGCAGTTTGGCTGGGGCTAGTCAGGGGGAGTGCGGTCACTGCGGCGGCTTCACCGTGATGGGGTGGAAGAGCTTCGCGGTGCTGATGTGAGGGGGGCTGTGCAAATTCGTGCAGCTTTGCCGGCTGTGGTGAGAGGAGGTGTGAGCGACGAGGCTCTCCGTTGAACCTCGTCGCAGTCGACCCCTGATGCTACTTCGAACTAGGTTCGAAGCTCACGTGTACGTGATCCATGTGGTTTGCGGTGTCTGATCCGCGGTCCTCCATGGCTCGCCACTTACCACTGTATGGCGTCCAGATGCGCTGTTGCCAAATGACGTAGCTCATGTGTAGGCGGGGGCCGTTGGCGATTACGTAGGCGGCCAGGGCGTCGCCCAAGGCCTTGTTCGACTTGTAGGAGGGGATCATGAAGTCGACCGCGCGACCATTGGGGTGGTCGGAGGAGTAATCACTGGAGGCGCGCCATCCGTAGATGGTGGTGATCTGGGGGAACTTCTTGCGGAGTTCGATGACGGCCGCTTTGCCGTTGGACTCCAGTCGATCCAAGCTGGTGGAGCCGAGGCTGACGATGACGGCTCTCGAACTGATCCAGGCGGTGGTGCCGTTCCAGATGACCTGGGTGAAGGCGTCCTGAATGGTTCCGGTTCCGCGCAGGATGAAGGACAAAGTGGCTGCCCCCGCCCTGGCTGACGTTGTTGACGGCCCGGCGAAGAGGGTGGCGTAGGTGGTGACATACAGGGTTGTCGTGCTCAGCGGCAGGAGGTATTTGGCGTTGGTTCCAGTGGTGGCCGTCAGGTAGCCGGTGATCACCCATCCGAGCTTGTTGGCGTAGATCACTTGGGTGTACGAGCCGGAGTTCACTCCGGTGCCCGCCACCGTGGAACCAGTGGGGATGAGCAGTTGGCTGGTCGCGGTCGCCACGGCTGTGGTGCGCAATGCGAGGGTGTCGGTCGTCACGTAGGTGGCCACGGTTGGTGGGAGGACTGACGTGGTTGCAGTAAGGCGGCGAGTGGAGGCCCAGCCCTTCACCTTTCCAATAATCACCCGCGTGAAGATGCCGCGCACCTTCCCGGTGACCTGCATGACGGTGCCCTTGGGGTAGTCCTTGATCGCGGTGGTGCCTGCGACTGGTGCGGTGCGCACGGTGACCTTCATGAGCGCGGTCTTTGTGCCTGCGGGGCCGGTGACGCGGCTTGCTGCCGGCCGACGATCCTTGGTCAGGTACTTTGAGCGGACCCATCCCGTTTTGCCGTTGTAGGCGATGGGGATCCAGCCGCTGCGGGATCGGCCCTTGGCGAGGACGTGATAGCCCTTGGCGAGGGTGCCCAGTGCTGTGTTCTTGGTGCTGCGTCCGGTGTAAACCTTGGTGGTCGCAGTCACGCGGTAGGTCGTCTCGGTGGCTGCGCTGGCTTGGGGTGCGGAAACCAGGGCGAGCGTTGCCGCAAGGGTTGCGGCCACGGTCCAGGCGAGGACCGTCCGGATGCTCTTGGGGAGGCGCATCGTGGGTACGGCTTCTTTCTGGCCTGGGGAAGGGAGCCGGCTGGGGGGTAGGTGAGGCAGGATCGGATCTTCCCCGTGGCTCGCGCCACATCCGACCATGTCTGCCTCAACCTGATTCGACTCTAACGGCGGCGCTGGTGGCCGGGGAGTGTAGTGAGAGGATTGCAAGGCGACACGCTGAGGAGAGGCCAGAAATTACAGTCGTGTGATTCTGCTGTCCTGGGGCCGGTTAGAGTGGCGGTATGGCGATCGAGGTCGATGCCGAGAAGTTCGAAGAGATGGTGGACGCAGCGCTGGGTGCGATCCCCGAGGAACTGCTCGCACGCGTGGAGAATTGTGTGGTCCTGGTCGCAGATGAGCCCGAGCCTGAGCTGGGCGATGTGCTGGGCTACTACGATGGAATCCCCTTGTCGCAGCGCACTTCGCAGTACTCGGGAGTGTTGCCGGATCGGATTATGATCTTCCGCGGGCCGCTGTGTCGAATGGTGAGTTCCTTCGAGGAGTTGACCGACCAGGTCCGCATCACCGTGTGGCACGAGATGGCCCACTACTTCGGGATCGACGACGACGATCTCGACGCCTGGGGTTATGCCTGAGCCTCGGGAGGGGTGTTGTGCGGGGCGGGAAAATCATCTCCAGCATCGGTTGAGCTTTCGATGGGGTTCGCCGCATCGTCCACCAGCCACACACTGTCAGCGGAGCTGACCCAGGTGCCACAGCTGCCCAACCAGTCGGCGGGCAGCCAACCCATCTTGAGGTCGGCAGGCGGAACGATGCTGGCGCCGACGAGTTCGGCGAAGGTGCGCCGGTCGGCCGCCGCGCGGACCGCCACCGCTGCACAAGGCAGCGTCTTGGCCAATGCGTTGGCTTCCAAGGTGTGGTAGACCTCGTCGGCGATCCCGGCGGCGATCACGACCAGGGGACGCGCTACCGCGCGGGCCTGTTCGACGGCCGGCAGCAGTTCGCGCATCGAGGTGAGCTCGCCGTCCACGATCACGATGGCCGGGTTGGTCAGCACGGCCAATCGGGGCCCGAGATTGGCGAAGGCGCCTCGGCCGTGTCCAAACGGCAGTGGTGTGGCTGAATCCAGCCGGGGCTGGAGTGCAGCCAGAGCCGTGGTGTCGGGATCGGTATGCGCGGTGAGGTCTTTGGCCAGCACATAGGCCGGGGCGGCCGCATCGGGTCGAAGGCCCGGAATCGGGCGATCTGGGGGCGACTCCAAGGCCTGGATGCGGCGCTGATTGGTGGTGCGATCCCACAGCCAGCCGTAGAGGATCACGGCGACGCCGAGTGCGACCACCACACCGATCCCGATCCAGTCCATGCCTCCAGTGTGCCCGCCGACCGGCTTGAGTGACTGTGTGGGGATCCAGCCGGTGCGATCGCGGGCACCGATAAGGTTTGATTGGTGGCCAACCTGGCAGCCGTGACGAAGGGGGAGCCTGACCGTGACCCTGTATCGAGCCATGGTGCTGGACACCATCGGATCCAGCCTGGCCTCCTGCGAACTTCGGGTGGATTCCGACGCAGGCATCGTGGTGCGCAACGGGCTCATCGTGGCGCGGGGGCCCTTCACCGAGGTGGCGGCACGCTTTCCCGATGAGTCGGTCGAGACGCTGAACGACGCGCTGATGCTGCCCGGGCTGGTCGACACCCATCTGCATTTCCCGCAGGTGCGCGCCATGGGCGGAATCGGTCTGCCGCTGCTGGGGTGGTTGGACCGCTATGCCCTGCCCGAAGAGCAGAAGCTGGCTGATCGCGAGTATGCCCAGACCATCGCCGAGGAGTTCGTTGGCCATCTGCTGGCCGCCGGAACCACGACCGCTTTGGCCTTCGGGTCGCATTTCGCTCCGGCTGTGGACGCCGTATTCGGTGCCGCAGCCCAAACCGGGGTGCGGCTGATCACCGGTCTGGTGGTCAGCGACCGCGGTCTGCCCGAGCCGCTGCTGACCACACCGGAGGATGCCTATCGGCAGGGTCTGGAGTTGGCTCAGAAATGGCATGGCAAAGGTCGGCTGGGCTATGCGGTGACCCCACGCTTCTCGCTGTCGGCCGGAGAGGCGATGCTGGAGTCCTGCGCCGCGCTGCAGCGCGATGTGCCTGGCTCGTGGTTCACCACCCATATCAACGAGAACGATCACGAGATCGCCGAGGTGAAGTCTCTGTTCGGCGTCTCGGACTACCTGGCGTCCTACACCAATGCCGGGCTGATCGACGGCTCCTCGGTGCTGGCGCACAATGTGCATCCGCAGCCGCGCGAACTCGGCGTCCTGGCCGAGCGGGGTGCGGCGGTGGCGCACTGTCCGTCCAGCAACGCGATGCTGGGCAGCGGTCTTTTCGGGCTGCGGCAGCACCTGGACGCCGGGCTCACCGTCAGTCTCGGCACCGATGTGGGTGCTGGTGTCGGCTTCTCGCTGCTGAGCGAAGCTCGGCAGGCCTACATGACGCAACGCCAGCTGGGGGAGCAGGGCTATCAGCTCTCCGCTGCCCAGTTGCTCTACCTCGCCACGGCTGCGGGAGCTCGAGCTTTGGGTCTACAGAACCGCATCGGTGATCTCGGCGAAGGCAAGCAATTCGACGCCGTCCTCATTAGCCCGTGGAACAACCCGGCTTTGATGGGCAGCCTGCGCACCAGCGATTCGGCTGAGGCTGCCCTGGCTGCGGTGTTCACTCTTGCCGGGCCGAGCGATGTCCAGCGAGTCTGGATCGGCGGCCAGCAAGTCCGATGAACCTGGCCCGCGGTGCCGCCTGTGCGGAGCGCCTCGTGCCTCTCGCCATTGCGGTGTGCAAACCGAGTGCTCGCGCAGGTAGGCTAAGCGGGCGCTTCGGCGCGGGCCTATAGCTCAATTGGCAGAGCAACGGACTTTTAATCCGTGGGTTCTGGGTTCGATTCCCAGTGGGCCCACTGGCAGGTCTCGGTACCGGCAGCTGACGTCTGACACTTGCCCTTCGGCTGATGGCTGACTGAGCAGAGACCTACGTCGTCGAGCGGAATCGGCCTCGCTGGGCCAACCCGAGGAAGACGCTCGGCATCGCGAGAATTGCCAACCCGAGGATTAACGTCGAAGACCCTTGCAGTCCGGCCGCAATGCCGATGGTGGCCGTAGTAAGGGTGAGCATCGACAGCCAAGCTGCGTCTGTTGCCACAAGGGCCCGATAGGGCGACAGTCCGCGGCGCGACCGGTGTGCGGTGATGCCGAGGGCCACGGAACAGGCAAGCCCGCCCGCAGTGACGACAGTGATCCACGGGTCTTTTCTCAGTCCCCAAAATGCGAGTGCGCCGATGAAGGCGCTGAAGATCGCGGACACCACCGCCGCGGCAATGAACCTTCTCAGTGGCACCATCAGATCACCCGAACGTGAAGTTGTTCTAGATCGTCAGGTGGCATTTGTGTCTCCTCGTGGCATTTCCTTCGGGGTGGTGGAGTTCTCGAACTCTGCCCGGCGGGATATCTGTGGTCACGCTAGGGTGCGCTAAGCGAGTTCTCAAGGCGCATGTCTCTTTGGTGAGTTCCTTGGGGAGTACTGCCCTGATTTCGAAGGTGGCAGCAGGGAACTCGGTCGTCGCCACCCAGGACTCTGAGTGGATTGTGCTCTTTGATAATGGTTTCAGGGAGGTGACCCAGTTTCGACCGTGGGCCACCTTACGTCCGCACGATCCCACTCGCGGTGGGAGCCGTTGGCGTCTTGATGCAAGCGGCACGGTTCAGAGTATTGAAGACACCGAAGCCTGCATGCAACGCAAAGTCGCTGACAGGTTCAGTGCGACAATGCTGGTCGAGTACTGTGCTGCGCTGGAGCTGAGGCCGTTCGACTCGGACTTCCGTGCAGGCCACTGCGTCCTTGTCCGCAATCCCGCTACGCCGCTCCAAAATGCGCTCGTATTGAGTCTGCGCGACGCGCACGACCGGCTTAGTATCACTCCGAGCGGGTGAGGTGGTTCACAGAATGAGTATGGCTACATTGCGGGCGCGTTGGCGGTCAGGAGAGGGCATCGAACGTGCTCAGGGCATCATTGCCTGCTTGGCCGGGGTCGTGAAAGAAATGCCAGACGGAGTGGGCATACATGAAGGTCGGCTGGATTTGCGTGGCCTCGCCTGGACCTCGCCGCAGCCGGTGGCCATGGAGTCAGCTCGCGGTGCGCGGCTCGCAGTGTTGGACGGTGTTGTCGAGTTGCGGGGTGTGATGTGGCGTGGTCTGGATCTCAGCGGTGCTCAACTGCCCGGGCTGAGGTTCTTGGACTCGCGTATCGATGATTGCCGTTTCGACGCCGCGAACTGTGCCGATTGGCGGCTATGGGCTTCGCAGGTAGTTGATTGCTCGTTCGTTGGGGCAAAGCTGTCCGACGCTGCGATCGGCACCTGGTGGGAGGGGAAGGCGAATACCTGGCTGCGGGTGGTCTTTGATAGTGCGGATCTGAGCGGAGCTCTGGTTGAGGCCTGCTTGCTGGAGGATTGTTCGTTTGGCGGGACGCACCTGTCCGAGGTTGAGTTCGATCAGGTGCGGTTGCGGCGGTGTCGGTTCGCCGGATTGATGCGGCAGGTGCTGTTCGAGAGCCGCACATTGCCACGGCGGGCGGCGCCGGCTCCGATGGTTGACGTGGATTTCACTGAGGCGCTATTTGAAGATGTGGAGTTTCGCGGGTGCATGTTCGAACGGGTGAGTCTGCCGCAGGGCGTGCGGGTGATTCCGGCCTACCCACGGGTGGCGCGGCGAGGTCTGGAGCTCTTGGCTGCCGATGAGTCGATCGATGCACGTATGTTGCGCGCCCAGTTTGAGAACGATCTAAAACTGCCAGGAAGCGAAGACGCCGTGGGCGTCTATAACCGGCGTGACTATGTTTCCTCTGGTGGAGAGGGCTTCGCCGATTTCGCCGAATCCATCCTTGGGCTACGCCCCGAACGTGGGTGAAACCAGCGACCACTAGGGACCCATGGCCGCCACATGTGGGCTGGTGTACGAACACGTGACGTTCTGAGCTGTCATCCGAGGGCGTGGGGCGTCAGCAATCCTTGTGGACAGCACATTCAATCTGCGAAGCCCTGGAGTTGCACGACATCGCGGATGCTTCACCGCTCCGGGTGGGAACGCCAGAATCGACGTACTCCGCCCAGGGGCCGTTGAGCAGGGCCTCCAGGCTGCGGAGCACCTCGGTGGGGTAGTTGCACCGGTGACCTCGACCGTGGTGTAACCGCGCCTCCAAAGGGACCGGCGGAGCGTCCTTCCCGAAGTAGCAGAAGTGATCTGAGACCAACACGAATCGACCGCTGAGGTCGTGGTGCTTCATCTGAGCGTTCTCGGCGTTACCCCGGGAGTGGGCGCAGGGTGTCATTTGACGGGCTGTGGACGGATCATTGCCGGTGTAGATCGCGTCGCCGTGCCACCTCGGATCGGACGGCGAACTCGCCGCAGTGCGAACAGGGCGCTTGGCGGGATACTCCTCGAAGTAGGACCTGAAGTCGAGCACATCGGTGACCTGCATGACATAGACGACCGAGCGATACGGCCGATCCCTCAGCGCAGCGCCAGCTAGACCGAGCACCCAGATGTTCTGGCTGCGGACAAAACCGGGTTGAGCCTTTCGTAGTTCGCCGAGATCGGCGATCCCTGAATCCCTCACCAATCGGCGGCCAACGCCCCTCCTCAATGCCGGTTTGCAGCACGCCAGTGTGCAGACTCCGAAGTACGGATTCGGTGCGAACCCAGAATCCGTCGCGACGGTGTAGCTGTACAGAACCTCCACCTGGTTCTCGAGATGCTGGGACACGCCTTCATCATGACGCTTCGCAGCGACGTGGGCGGGCACCTCAGCACCATGCGCGAGTTCGAACATGATTGAAACAAACCCCCGCTAGGGTTCGGTTGACCTCCCGGGTGAAAGACCCGGCCAGGTGTGCGGGACGGACCAGAGGTGGTCTTCGCCCCGATCGCGCATCGAGTAGTTGTGGGTGGTGTTAACCGTGGCCGTGACCAATGGCCAAATCTCTTTCTGGTGGCAGCAGATCGGTCTGCCTGAGCAACGACCTTCCCTTCCCGGAGACCTGGACGCCGATATCTGCATCGTCGGCGGCGGCTTCACCGGTTTGTGGACGGCCTACTACCTGAAGAAGGCCCAGCCCGACGCCCGCATCGTGGTGTTGGAGCAGCGCTTCGCCGGCTTCGGGGCGTCCGGACGCAACGGTGGCTGGTGTGTGAACTCCATCACCGGAGACCGCGAGCAATACCTGGCCAGCCATGGACGCGACGCTGTCATCGCCTTCCAGCAGGCCATGAACGACACCGTCGACGAAGTGATCACGGTGGCCGCAGCCGAAGGAATCGAAGCCGACATCGTCAAGGGCGGGGAGTTCAACGTCGCCTACACCCCGGCCCAGGCCGCCCGCATGAAAGCCTTCTACGACAGCGAAGCCCGCTGGCCGGTCACCGACATCGAACTGCTATCGGCCAACGAGACACAGGCTCGCATCAACGTCGACAAGGCCCTGGGAGCCACCTGGCAACCGCACTGCGCCAAAGTGCACCCGGCCAAGCTGGTGCGCGGATTGGCGCAGGTGGTCGAAGCCCTCGGCGTCCAGATCTATGAGAACACCGCGGTGCAGCAGCTCAGTTCCGGGGCCGTGCGCACCGATCATGGCGTGGTACGCGCTGAGGCCATCGTGCGAGCCACAGAGGGTTTCACCGCAAATCTGGCCGGGGAGCATCGCACCTGGCTGCCCATGAACTCCTCGATGATCGTTACTGAACCGCTGTCCGCCGACATCTGGGACCAGATCGGCTGGGACGGGCGCGAGGCTCTGGGTGACTATGCCCACGTCTACATGTACGCCCAACGCACGGCCGATGACCGCATCGCCTTCGGCGGACGCGGCGTGCCCTACCGCTACGGTTCCCGCGTCGACACCGACGGGGTTACCCAGCAAGAAACCATCGCTGCGCTCACCGCGTTGCTGCGCCGCTTCTTTCCGGCAGCCGGCGAGGCCGCCATCGATCACGCCTGGGCCGGCGTTCTGGGCGTCCCACGGGATTGGGCGGCAACCATCGGTTTCGATCCGACCACCGGGCTGGGCTGGGCCGGCGGGTATGTGGGTACCGGAGTGGCCACGACCAACCTGTCTGGACGCACCATGGCCGACCTCGTCCTGCGCCGCGACACGGAGCTGACCCGGCTGCCCTGGGTGGGGCGCAAAGTCCGCAAATGGGAACCCGAGCCGCTGCGTTGGCTGGGCGTACAGACCATCTATGCGGCCTACCGTGCTGCCGACCGGGCCGAATTCGCCGGACGTCCCACCACGGCGCCGATCGCCAAGGTGGCCGATCTCATTTCGGGTCACTAGGGTCGCGGGATCAGCACCGAGGTCTTGGCCTTGTAGGCCTCATAGTCGGGTTGGCCGCCCCACTTGGCGTCGGCCTTGGTCTCCAGCAGGGGAATGCCGCTGACCTTGGTGATCAGCGCTGTCACGAAGACCGGCGAGGCCAGTGCCACCCATTGCCAGCCCTGAAGCACGGGGAGGGTGGCGATGGCCACGCCGATCCACAGCAGGATCTCGCCGAAGTAGTTCGGGTGACGTGACCATGACCAAACTCCGGTGTCGATGAACCGTCCGGCATTGGCCGGATCGGCCTTGAAGCCGGACTTCTGCAGATCGGCAACCACTTCGAAGCCCAGCCCAATCAGCCACACGATCAATCCGATGACCGCGAAGGGATCGATGCCGACTCGGTGTTGGGCGGTGATCGCGATCCAGGCTGCGCCTGCTGTCATCGTCACCCACAGGCCTTGCAGGGTCCAAACCTGGCCGAACCGCAGGAAGGACTCCTTCAGCTCATCGAAGCGGTCATCGCCGCCCGAGCGCCGGACCCGACTGAACAAGAAAGCGCCAAGTCGGGCCGCCCACACCACCACCATCGCCGCCAGCATCCAACCGCGGGCGTCCATCGTCGGAGTGAGGATCACGATCACGGCGGTCATACCGATGAAGGTGAGGCTTCCGGTTAGGTCGAAGAAGCGTTCGGTGCGGGCCCAGAATGACGGCACGAAGACAATCCACTGCACCACAAAGGCCCCGACCACGGCGATGGCGAAGATGCCAATACCTGCGACGGAATAGCCTCCTTGGCTGCCGGCCCAGGCCATGCCTGCGCCGATCAAACAGGCCGCGATCACGGCTACCAAAGCGCGACGATCTGATTCGGACATGAATACTCCTGGGGTTTGGGTACCTCCACCATCCTGACCGGGGAATCCCTGACCGGTGGCTGATGTTGTTTCTACTGCCCACATTTGCTCACTCCCTGGTGGAAGCTCTGCTGAGCCTTTGCCAGAACCCACCCCAGGAGCCGGCATGAAGGAGATCACCAGTTCGGCGACCGTCGATCTGACCGGATACCGCAATGTGACCGACCTGCTCGTTCACCGACTGGCGGTAGCGCCCAACCACGCCGCCTTCGACGTGCCGATCGCGAATGGTTCGGCCTGGCGCACCGTCACCACCGCCGAGTTTGCCGAGGACGTCATGGCGACTGCGCGCGGCTTGATCGCCGCCGGGGTGGAACCGGGAGAGTCCGTGGCGATCATGGCTCAGACCCGCTACGAGTGGGCGGTGTGCGATCTGGCGGTGTGGTACGCCGCGGGGGTGGTCGTCCCGATCTACGACACCTCCGCGCGGTCGCAGGTCAGCGCCATCGTCGCCGATGCTGACGTCCAGGTCGCCATCGGTGGCAGCCGGGCCCAGACCGACCTGCTGCGGGCAGCGATGATCGAGCGCGGACATGCCGACCCATCGGTGTGGACGATGGACGCCTGCCCCGGCAGTGACCTGGCCGCGCTGACCGGACTCGGTCGGCGGATCTCACCAGAGCAGGTGGAAGCTCGGCGTCGGCTGGCCGACTTGGACTCTTTGGCCACTATCGTCTACACCTCCGGAACCACCGCCGATCCCAAAGGTGCCAACCTCACTCACCGCAACTTCGTGGGCCAGGTGCTCGGCGTCGCAGCCAGCTACGAGCAGATCGTCACCGACACCGGAAATACCGTGATCTTCCTGCCGCTAGCCCATGTGCTGGCTCGGGCGCTGCAACTGATCTGCATCGCCAAGGGCATGCGCATCGCCCATGTCGATCAACCCAAGCAGGCGGTCGCCTCGCTGAAGCGGCTCCGTCCGACCTTCCTGGTGGTGGTGCCGCGAGTCCTGCAAAAGACTGACGACGCCGCCGCTGAGAAGGCTGCGCGCGTGGGGCTGGGGCGTCTATGGCGGGCGGCACGAGGCGCCGCGATCCAGGCCGGCATTGATGCCGAGAATGCCGATGCGGGGTCCCCGCCGCATCGCGGGTGGCTCGCCACAGTGCGCTTCGCCCTGTTCGACCGGCTGTTCTATGCCTCGCTGCGCGCCCGGTTGGGCGGACGCATCGAGTACCTGCTGTGCGGAGCTGCCAGTCTGAACTCGGAACTCTCCTGGCTCTTCCGGGGCATGGGAGTACCAATCGTGGAGGGTTATGGGCTCACCGAGACCACCGCGCCGATCGTTGCCAACGTGCCCGGATCGATTCGGTCCGGCACTGTCGGGGTGCCCCTGCCCAGCAGCACGGTGCGCATCTCCGAGGCGGGTGAGGTGTTGGTTCGCGGTATCGGGGTCTTCGCTGGCTACCGGCGAGCCGAAGACAACATCGACGCTTTTGTCGACGGCTTCTTCCGAACGGGCGATCTGGGCACCCTCGACGACTCCGGACGGCTCACCTTGCGCGGCCGACTCAAGGACGTGATCGTCACCTCGGCAGGCAAGACGATTGCGCCGGCCTCCTGGGAGGCCGAGGTTGAGGCCGACCCGTTGATCGCTCACGCGGTGTTGGTCGGCGAAGGCAAGCCCTACCTGGGCGGCATCATTCTGCTCGATACCGAAATCGCGCGATCCTGGGCCGTCCGACACGGCGGCGATGCGCTGCCTGCGCCCGGCGTGGATGGCGAACCGCTAACGGTGAACGACGAAGGGTTGATCTCGGTTGTGAGTCGTGTCGTAGAGCAGGTCAATCAACGGTTCTCCCCTGCCGAGCAAGCTCGCCGGATCGTGGTGCTGCTGGCCGACCTCAGCGAGGCCGGTGGCCTGGTGACCCCGACCATGAAGTTGAAGAAGGCCGTCTTCACCGAGCGGGTCGGCGCCATCATCGACAGGCTCTACCTGGGTGGCGGCACCGTGGCCTGATCGCGCCTCGCCGGGACGCGGTCAGGTTAATGCAACCTCAAATAGGAGCCACTTCTCACAGCGGTCACCCAGGAAGGCTCACAGCGGACGCAAAGGCGACCCCCGAACTCTGGAAGTGCTCCAAGCTTTTCCAGACACGAGAGGGTGCTCCCATGACCTCCATTCCAGCCATTAAGAAGGCGCGCTATGCCGTCGCTGGCGTGATCGCCAGCGCCACCGTTGCCACCGGCGTTATCACCGGCGCGCTGCTCGGCTCAAACATGAGCAGCTCGGCATCGCCAGAGGTGAGTACGGATACCGGCACAGCCGACGGTCAAGGCCCGGTCACCAGTGGCTGGGACGATCACGACAACGAGTCCGACGAGGGTGGTGCAAACACCAATTCGGACAACACCGGATCGACGAACAGCGGATCGACCAACACCGGCTCAAGCTCCCAGTCCGGGGGCTTCAGTCCAGCGGGCGGAGTCGCCCCCGGGAGCGGGACCGGGCAAAGCAACACCCGGGGTTCCTGAGGGAAGTCATGAAGATTGAAGGGCGGCTTTACTCCGATTTGAGGTTGGCCAGCCGCGCTTTCAGCACTCTTGTGAGTAACGAAGCGGGTGTGGGCACCCCGAGCCCCACCCCGAATCACAGGAGTGAACATCATGGACACCCCCGCAATCGCCAAGACCCGGGCCGTAGTCAGCGCCTTGTTGGCCACCGGAGCGATCGGCACCGTTGGTATCTCGGTCGCCTTGGCGAACAGTCAACTCGCCGAGGCGGAGACAGCATCGACCCCGGTCACCGAGACAACTCAGGCTGGCTCCCCAGACCCCACCGCTACCACCACTCCTGCCGCGCCGGCATCGAAGAAGGCCACCAAGCCCAAAGCCAAGAAGTCGACCCGCAAGCCGGTGGCTAAGGCGCCGGTTCGCAAGCCAGTCGTCAAAGCCAAGCCGAAGCCCGCTCCTAAACCCGCTCCCAAACCCGTCAAAGCCCCGCCTCAGTCCAAATCGAAAGGATCCTGACCCACCATGAGCAGTTCCACCGCGGTTCTTGATCGCAGCAGTGCTCCGATCTCGGGAACATTCCGCGCCATCGGCACCAGCCACGAAATCCTGGTGGCCCGACCCGAGGCTCTTGCCCCGGCGCTGCGCTATGCCCAAGAACACCTCGCCGCGGTGGATGCTGCCTGCTCTCGATTCCGCAGTGACTCCGAGATCAGCCGGCTCGCTGACCTGGCCGCCGACGCCGACGCCTGGTGCTACGGCTCGCCGCTGCTGCTGGACTATCTTGCCGCCGCTCAACATGGCGCCCGAATCAGTGATGGCCTGGTTGACTTCACCGTCGGCACTGCCTTGGTGGATGCCGGCTACGACGCCGACCTCGACACCGTCGTTGCCCGGGATCACTTCCTGGTCGCCGACGTGGGCCAGGTGCCCGGCTGGCAACGAGTCACCGTCACCGGCTCGGGACGCATCAACGTTCCGCAAGGCACGCTGCTGGACTTCGGCGCCACCGCCAAGGCTCATGCCGCCGACATGATCGCGCGCACCCTGGCCATGCGTTTGCCCGGCGGATTCCTGGTGAACCTCGGGGGCGATATCGCCACCAGCGGCGAGACTCCGGCTGACGGCTGGAACATCGGCATCGAGGCCGCCGACGGCACTCTGCGTCAGGTGGTCGCCATCACCGATCAGGCCATCACCACCTCATCGACCCAGAAACGCATCTGGACCACCGACGCCGGCATTGCCAACCACATCATCGATCCGCGCACCGGACGCACCGTTGAACGGGTGTGGGGACAGGCCAGTTGTGTGGCCGCCACCGCGTTGGAAGCCAACACTGCCTCCACCGCAGCCTTAGTGCTCGGCACCGAAGCCCCCTATTGGCTGGCCGCCCACGGGATCGCCGCCCGCCTTGAACGTCTCGACGGCAGCGTCGTCACCGTCGCCGGTTGGCCCGACGATGACGCCGCCGAATCACTATCCGCCGAAGACAAGGAGTCCCACCGATGACGAGCGAAATGCTGTGGTACCTGTCGCGGGCCACCGGTGTGGTCAGCCTCGTGCTGCTCACCTTTGTGGTTGTGATCGGGATGGTCACCGCCGGACGCCGGCGTCCCCATGCTGATCGGGCCACCATGGCTGTCGGCGTGCACCGCTGGCTGTCCTTGGGCATGACGGTCTTCATCGCCACCCACATCATCACTGCGGTGGCCGAAGGCTACGTCGACATCAGTTGGCTGTCGGTGGTGGTGCCATTCACCTCTGGCTACGAGACGGTCTGGATCGGTTTCGGTGCCTTGGCCATCGACTTGATGGTGACCGTCATCGTGACCAGCCTGCTGCGACACCGCATCCCGGAGCGCCTGTGGCGTGGCATTCACTGGGTCTCCTATGGACTGTGGGTCTTCGCCGTGATCCACGGCTTCGCGCTCGGCACCGCGGACCAGCCCGTGCTGCAGGGCATCACCCTCGCCTGCGGCGTGGTCGGTGGTCTCGCCGCGAGTTGGCGGGTCGCCTTCAGCCATCCCGACACCGATCGCCGTCAAGAAATCAAAGCTCAGGAGTGGGCATGACCAACATTCTCGAACTGATCAACGCCGCCGGCCTCACCGGACGCGGCGGAGCGGCGTTCCCCAGCGCGATCAAGATCAAAGCCGCCAAAGAGAACCGGGCCCGGCTCATCGTGAACGCCTGTGACGGCGAGATCGGTGCCGCCAAGGATGGCTGGGTGGTTGCCAACCACCTCAACGAACTGTTGGAGGGAGTGGCGCTCATCACCGAGGGTCGGGCCAAGCCGCTGTTCGCCGCACATCGCGATTCGACGACTGCTCGGCTGTTGGCTGCCGCCGGCCTGCAGGTGCTGGAAGTACCCGAACGCTATGTGTCCTCGGAGGAAACCTCACTGATCTCGCTGGCTCACGGCGGCACCGCCCGGCCTATGACCAAGAAGGCGCCCTTCGTCTTTGGCGGTCGAAACAGCGACGGTAAGCGCATTCGGCCCACCGTGGTTCTGAATGCCGAAACGGTGTGGCGGGTTAGCCAGATCAGCCGGCGGGGCGTGGATTGGTTCCGCTCCTACGGCACCGATACCGAACCAGGTCCGCGCTTGATTGCGGTGGGTGGCTACCTGGGGACCCCCAGCATCATTGAAGCCGCCGCCGGGGTGCCAGTAATCGACCTGCTGAACCTGGCCGGCGGTCTGCCTCAGGACGCCCGCTTCGTGGGGATCGGTGGACTGGGCGGGGTGCTGCTCACCGCTGCCGAAGCCCGTACTGCGCGCTGGGACACCCCCACGATGAAGAGCTTCGGCGGAGGACTGGGGCCCGGGATCATCACCGTGTGGGATCCTCGCCAGGCCGCCGTCCACACCGCCGGTGCCATGATCGCCTACGGCGCCGGGGAGTCGGCTGGTCAGTGTGGGCCGTGCATGTTCGGATTGCCGGCGTTGTCGGCGGACTGGAACTCCTTCGCCATGAACCCCAACCACGACACCCACCGGCGGTTGCAGAACCGTCTGCAGCTCTTCGGCGGTCGAGGCGCCTGCCATCACCCCGATGGTGTGGCCCGCTTCGCCACGTCGGTGTTGCGGGTGCTCGGCCCGGAACTGCTGAACTCCCACCCACACGTCGACAGCGGTCATCAACCCACGGAGGTGCTCAGCCATGTCTGAAACTCAAGCCGTTGATTCCCAGGCCCGCATCGGTGTGGATCGGGTGCTGTGCAGCGGTCATGGCATCTGTGCGCGCACTCTGCCTGGCGCCATCGTGCTCGACGAATGGGGTTATCCCATTCTGGCTTCCGACACGGTGGAGCCGGGCGAGGCCAAGCTGGCTGTCAAGCTGTGTCCGGCTCGGGCTTTGTACGTGCGCTGAATGCCCGCAGGGCCGGCAAGGAGGCGAAGGCCAGCACCAGAGCCGCCAGGCCGAAGCCAGCCACCACCATGAAGGCTTCGGAGTAGCCGACAAGGTCGATGACCGACCCACACACGCTGGAACCGGCGGCAGCGCCGATCCCGATTCCGGTGCCCATCCACGCTAGGCCCTCAGTGAGCTGCGATTCAGGCACCAACCGCCCGATCAGGCTGTTGCCATTGATGAGGGTCGGCGCCACCGTGACCCCGAAGAGCATGCCGACCAGGGCCAAGCTCACCGACGAATCAGCCAACAGCAGTGCCGCAGAAGCGGCGAACATCGCCACCACCAGGACGGCGAAACGCGCCCATAGCGCCGACTTCCACGCTCGGGCGCCGTAGGCGAATCCGGCGGCAGCCGAGGCCAGGGAGAACATGCCCAACACCACGCCAGCAGCAGCACGCTGATCCCAACTCGACGTTGCCGCCACCACCGTCACATCGATACCGCCGAACATGGCTCCGATCAGGAGGTTCACCGCAACGACGCCTGCCACGCCGGGCAAAAGCATCACCCGTCCGGGGCCTTGGCGCGGTTGGCCGACCACGGGAGGGTGAATGGGTGGCTCGGTCGAGCGCTGACTGTAGAACAACACCGCTCCCACCAGAGAGAGTGTGGCTGCGGCCACCAGACCGGCGGCGGGGTGAACGCCCACCGCCAAGGCGGTCGCGATGACCGGTCCGATCATGTAGGTGACTTCGTCCAGGGTGGACTCCAAGGCGAAGGCCGTGTGCAGCGTCGGGGAATCGTTGAGCAGGTTCTTCCAGCGTGCGCGCACCAAGGCGCCAGGTGAACCACCGGTGGCACCAGCCACGACGGTGGGCAAAAGCAGGGCCCATACCGGCCACTGCAGCACCGCGAAGCCGACGGACACCAGCAGCGCCAGGGCGGAGGTGATAGCAGCGGGAAACATCACTCGGCGTTGCCCGTAGCGGTCGACCAGATTCGACAGCAGGGCCGTCCCCACGCCCCACGACACGGCCCACACCGCCGTGAGAATGCCGGCCAACCGGTAGCTGTCGTACAACTCCGAGATCATCAATACGACGCCCAAACCGAGCATCGCCTGTCCCGATCGGGCCAGCAACCCGGCGGCGGAGAATCTCAGTGCGCCTGGGAGGGAAAGGATCTCCAGATATCTGCGCACTAGGTCATTCTCCCACGGGTAGCGCCACCTCTACCCACACTGACCAGCCAGCACCAATGGAAAGCGACCCCGGTCGGGCTTTGCTGGAGACATGAACTCCGCACAGTCGAATCGACCCCCCATTCCACCAGCACCGCCGAACCCGGTGCCCATCCTCCAGGCCCGCGCACTGAGCAAGCTCTATGGGCAGCCTCCGGTCCAGACCCGTGCGTTGGACGGCGTCGGGCTCGACATCCTGCCCGGCGAATCGGTGGCGATCATGGGGCCGTCCGGTTCGGGCAAGACCACTTTGCTGCACCTGCTCTCTGGAGTGCTGGCGCCCAGCGCCGGGACCGTGTGTTGGCACGGGGTGGACCTGCAGTCCCTCAGTGACGCCGACCGTACCCGGCTGCGTCGCTCGGATTTCGGCTTCGTCTTCCAGTCCGGTCAGCTGCTGCCCGAACTGCCCGCTGAGGAGAACGCCGCGCTGCCGCTGATGCTGGGCGGGATGTCCCGGGCGCAGGCCGTGGCAGCGGCCCGAGACCAATTGCGGCAGTTGGGCCTGGCCGGCCTGGAGCGGCGTCGACCCGGCGAGATGTCGGGCGGTCAGGCACAGAGAGTCGCCATCGCCCGCGCCTTGGTCGGCCAACCCGGAGTGATCTTCGCCGACGAACCTACCGGTGCGCTGGATCACGCCACCGGCTGGGACGTCATGCGCGTGCTTCACGATGCGTCCGCGGCCAACGGGGCGGCGCTGGTGGTGGTGACCCACAACCCCGAGGTGGCGCATTGGTGCTCTCGAACCATCACCATGGCTGATGGACGCATCTCCGCGGTGGCCAGCAGGCAACCGGCCGCGCCCCAGCCGGCGGTGCTGCGATGAACACCGCAAAGCTGTGGTGGCTCTTGCGCGAGCGTTCCCGCGGGGAGAAGTCGGCGGCCACCCGTTTCACCGGAACCTTGGCCGTGATCGCCTTCGCTGCCACCTCCGCACTCGCCTTGGTGGTGGTGGGCGGATTGCAGGCCTTCGTCCGACGCGCTGCGGATCCGAGCCTGGCCTTGCCGGAGGGTATGGGCGGCTTCTACGTGGTGCTGGCCATCATCGCCGTACTGCTGTTGGTGGTTCCGTTGAGCACCTTGGGGGCGGCCGCGGCACGGTTGGCGATGGCCCGCCGGGACGAAAGGCTCGCCGCATTGCGGCTCGCAGGCGCCACCCGCTTCCAGGTGAGCTGGCTGACCCTGGCCGATGCGGGGCTGCAAGCGGGCATCGGTGCGGTGGTGGGGATCGCCGGCTACGCGTTGCTGTTGCCCGTGCTGACCTTCCTCAGCTTCGAGGGACGGCGGCTCAGCGTCGCCGAACTCTGGGTGGGGGTGCCCTCGCTGATGCTCACCATCGTGGCGGTGGTGGTCGTGGCCCTGCTCTCGGCTTTGGCGAGCCTGCAGCGAGTCTCGATCACGCCGTTGGGAGTTGCTGCCCATGCCAGCAAACCCAAACTCAGTGTCTTTCGGGTGGCGGCGTTGGTGCTGGCCTCAGCCGGGGCAGTGCTGGCCTTCAACCTCGGGGGTGGCGTGTTCGGGATGGCCGCGATCCTGGTCGTCGGTGGTTTTGTGGCCCTGGGAATGGCCGCGTTGAACCTGATCGGCCCGCTCGTGCTCCAGATCGTGGGACGCAGCACCGCCGCGCTGGCCCGGCGTCCGGCGACCTTGTTGGCCGGACGCCGGCTGGCTGCCGATCCGAAGGCTGCCTGGCGAAGCGTGGGCGGGGTCGGTCTGGCCACCTTCATCGCCGGCGTCGTCTCCTTAGTGGGGATGTTCTCCGGAGTCCAGTCGACCGATACCGGTGAGCAGATTCTGTTCACCGACCTGGTCACCGGAGGTCTGCTGACCCTGGTCATCGCCGGAGCGCTGTCCGCGGTGTCCACCGGGGTGATGCAGGCCGGGCGGCTCATCGATCAGCGCCAGGAGTATCGAAATCTGGTGCTGGCCGGGGCAGATGTCGCAGTCCTCGGCCGAGCCCGGCTGCGGGAAACCTTGATCCCGCTCGTTGCTGCGGTGGGCACTGCCACACTCGCCATGCTGGCGATGATGGTTCCCCTGCTCGGAACGACCGCCTTCACCGGCGCCACCACGGTGGCGCTGTACCTGGGCAGTGTGGCAGGGGTGTCCGCGCTGGTTCTGCTCTCGGCGGCCGCCACCGGTGTGGTGGCGCGGGGTCTGACCGCAGATCTGGGCGCAGGAAGGTGAGTTCAGTGCCGCTGCAGAGTGCTGTGCGCTAGCGTCGAAGCAGAGTCGTTGCTGCCAAAGGAGGAGCCCATGCCTGGTTTCGAATTGCCGAACTGTGAGCTGGGGGTCGCCACGGCAGCCACCCAGATCGAAGGTGGCCAGTTGGATACCAACTGGCATCGCTGGGCCGCCGCCGGACGAATCAAGGACGGCTCCTCGCCAGCCCGGGCCTGCGATCACTGGAACCGGGTTTTCGAAGACATCGACCTGCTGGTCGAGCTGGGCATCAAGCATTATCGAATGGGCATCGAATGGGCCCGGGTCGAACCCGACCCGGGCCAGTTCGACCGGGATGCCATCCAGCATTACCGCGACGAGGTCGCAGCGCTGCGGGCTGCCGGTATCGCGCCGCTGGTCACCATCCACCACTTCAACCTGCCTGGCTGGCTGGTCGACTCCGGAGGCTGGCTGGGCCCCGACATTCGCGTGGCCTTCGGACGACTCACCCGGATGCTGGTCACCGAGTTGGGGGCCTGGGTCGAGGAGTGGATCCCGATCAACGAGCCCAATATCTATGCCACCCACGGCTTCCTCTACGGCGAATGGCCACCTGGTGAGCGCTCGGCGATCAAGGCGCTTCGGGTCATGCAGGTCGAAGCCGAGGTGCACATCGCCGCCTACCAGATGATCCACGCCCTGCAGCCGCAGGCCAAAGTGGGCTCGGCCAGCCATCTGCGGGCCTTCGCTCCTGCGGATGCGCGAAACCCGCTGCATCGCCTCGCCGCGTCCGGGGGAGAGTATCTGTTCCAGCGGGCCCTGTTGAAAGCGATGAACACCGGCTGTTTCGACCCGCCGTTCGTGCGGCCGTCCGGGGTGGTTCCGGGCCGCTACTACGACTTCCAAGGGGTCAACTACTACAGCCGAAGCACCGTGCGGACCATCGGTGACGGCGTGGCGGACGGGGTGCCGGTCAACGACCTCGGTTGGGAGATCTATCCGGAGGGAATCATCGAGGTGTGCCGGTGGATCCACGACGCCTACCCCAGCCCGATCTACATCACCGAGAACGGCACCTGCGACAACTCCGAGTCCTTCCGCTCTCGCTACCTGTACGACCACCTGTCCCAGATCGCCGCCAGTGAGCTGCCCATCCAGCGCTACTACCACTGGTGTTTCACCGACAACTGGGAATGGGCCGAGGGTGAGGTGCCCAAGTTCGGCCTTGTCGGACTGGACTACCAGACCCAGGAACGCACCATCAAGGACTCCGGGCGCTTCTTCGCCGACATCATCGCCAACTCTGGGGTCACGCAGGCTGCCTTCGAGCGGTGGGTGGCCGATCAGCAGTATCGGACCAACTCCTAAGGCGCCGCCGCCGACTCGAGTTGTGGTGGGACGGAGTCGCCCTCGGTTGGCTCTAGGCTCTACCCCAGTGAACGTGCTCGACTCGGTGTGAGGGGACTGCGCATGACTGCACCCGGCCAGGTTGCCACTGCTGGGCTGGATAGACGCAACAAGTGGACCTTCGGTATCGGCACCGTCGGTCGCGACATGGTCTACACGCTGATCAGCATGTACTTCCTCTACTTCCTCAGCGACGTTGCGAAGGTGCCGCGCGGGGAATTGCTGGCGGTGAGCGCGCTGATTCTGGGCGCCCGTCTGTTCGATGCGTTCGCCGACATCGGCATGGGTGCCTTGGTGGACAACACCCGCTCGCGCTGGGGGCAGTACAAGCCGTGGATTGCTGGCGGTGCACTGGCCTCGGCGTTGTTCACCGTGCTGATGTTCACCGATTTGGGCCTCACCAATGACGCCTTCGTCGCGGCGGTGGCGTTGATCTACCTCTTGTGGAGCCTGTCCTGGACGGCCAATGACATTCCGTACTGGTCGATGCTGCCGGCCTTGACCATCGATCAGAAGCAGCGTGAGCGGTACGGCTCGATTGCGAAGATCTTCGCCACGATCGGTCTGTTCACCGTTGTGGTCGCAGTGTTGCCGGTCACCAAGGCCTTGACTCCCAGCGTGGGTGAGTACCAAATCGTCAACGGTGAGGTGCAGGCCAATGTTCCATCTTGGACGTGGTTCGCCGCAGGTGTGGTGGTGATCATGCTGCTCGGCCAGGCGGTGACCTTGTTCGGGGTGAAGGAACCCCGAATCGTCGCCAAACAGGAGCGCACCAATCTGAAGGCGCTCGCCAAGGCAGTCTTCGGCAACGATCAACTTCTGTGGACCGCGCTGGCCATGGTGCTGTTCATGACCGGCTACCTCACCACCACCACCTTCGGCACGTACTACTTCAAATATGTCTACGGTGACGAGAACATGTACTCGCCCTTCGGGGCGGTGCTCGTAGCCAGTCAGTTGCTGGGCTACGGCATCTTCCCGGCGATGTCGCGACGCTATTCGCGCCACACGCTGTTCACCGCAGCCATCGGGCTGATCCTGGTCGGCTATGTGATCTTCTTCTTCAGCGATGCCCTGGCCGGGTACCTTAATGCGGCGGCACTGGCGATGACCGGCACCGAGGTGGGTTTGGCCCACATCATCGTGATTGGCGTGGCGGGGCTGCTGATGTTCATCGGAGATGCCTTCGTGACGATTCTGATGCTGGTCTTCCTCACCGACACCATCGAATACGGCCATTGGAAGATGAACCACCGCAACGGGTCGGTCACTTTCGCTGTGCAACCCTTCATCAACAAGGTGGGTGCAGCACTCTCCACCCAGATCGTCGCGGTATTGATCGTGCTCGCCGCCGTCAACCCCGACCGGCCCCAGGACGTCACCGCCGAGGGACTGTTGACCATCAAGCTCGGGATGCTGGTGATTCCTCCGGTGTTGATCGTGATCAGCTACCTGATCTACCGCGCCAAATACCGCATCGACGCCGACCTTTACGCCCGGATCGTGGCCGACCTGAAGCAGCGCGGCGAACTCAGCTAGTTCGGGCCTGGTCGCGGATCTGCTCGGCAGCGGTACGGGCCAAGGTGTCGACCAATTCGTTGAGCGGGTGGCCGGAGTGGCCCTTGACGTGTTCCCAACGCACGTCGCGACCGTCCAGACGATCAGCGATCATCTCGATTGCCTCCCGGTTCAGAACCGGCTTCTTGGCGGCTGTCTTCCAGCCTTTGGCCCGCCACCCCGACAGCCACCGGGTGAAGATGTTGATCACATACATGCTGTCGGCTTGGATCAGCAGGGGAGTGTCGCTGGGGAATGCGCCCAACGCCTCATAGACCGCCCGCAACTCCATCAGATTGTTGGTGGTGTCGGCATGGCCACCGGAGCCCTGGCGTCCATCTTCGGTGGCCCACGCCCAGCCGCCCGGACCGGGATTGCGCAGGCAGGATCCGTCGGTGGCCAAGACGACGCGTTCGCTCATCGGTTGCTCACTGGTTGCTCGATCACGGTGATAGTCAAGTCGATCCGCTTTCCCTCGCGAATCACCGTGGCAGGCACATGATCGCCGAGTCTCGCGGTCAACAGCAGGTGTGACAGTACTCGGCTGGACGCCGGCTGTCCGTTCAATGTGACGATCACATCGCCAACCTGGACACCGGCCTGGGCTGCCGGCCCGCCGGTATTGACCGCCTGGACGTACAGCCCTGCCGAAGCGCCGAAGGTATCGGCGGTGTTCTGGCTGATTTCGGCCACCGACAGTCCCAGCCAGGGGTGCGTGGCCCGGCCCTGGGCGAGAAGTTCGGTGGTGACGCGCTGCGCGGTGGTGGCAGGCACGGCAAACCCGATCCCGACGCTGCCGCCGCCGGCGACGCCTTGAGCATTGGGCACCGTAGAAATGGCGGTGTTCACCCCGATCAGGCGTCGATCGCAGGTCACCAGGGCGCCGCCGGAGTTGCCGGGGTTGATGGCGGCATCAGTCTGGATGGAGTCGACGAGGACGGTGGTTCCCCCGCCAGCCATCGGCGCGGACACGTCCCGGTTGAGGGCGCTGATGATGCCACTGGTGACCGTTCCCGACAGGCCCAAGGGTGACCCGAGTGCGACCACTGCTTGACCGGTGGCGATCGGCTCGTTCCAGGAAATCGGCAGCGCGGGCAGTTTGGAGGCCTTCACGTCCAGCACCGCCAGATCGGTGAGCGGATCGGTTCCCACGACCGTGGCGGCCAGGCGCTCCCCATCGTCGAGCACCACCTGGATCGAGGAACTACCCGCTATCACATGGTCGTTGGTGAGAATCTTGCCGTCGGGACGGATGATGATTCCCGAACCGGTGCCGGTAGCGCCGCCGCGTGATTCGGTGGCGATGGTGACGATCGAAGGCAGTAGCCCATCGGCGATCCGCTCAACGTCACAGCGGCCGGGCCGGTCGCCGAGCTTGTACACCGCTACGCCGCCCAGCACCCCGGCAATGAGCGCGATCGCCACGCCGCCGCCGATCAGGCCGGCCCACCCGCGCCACGTTCGCCGGGGAACCGGCTTTTCCTGCGATGTCATTGCACTCCTTCAGCCTCATGGCGGCCCCTGGCACCATGGTCGGTCAGCCCCATCGTCTCAGGTGGGAGCTGTCGTCGAGCAGCCGCAGCTCGCGTGTCGAGGGTTGCCGAGCGGCGCATCCAAGAGGTTACCGGGGACGACAGCATCCCGATTGCGGGGTTTGGTGCTCATCGCGGCCTAAACTCGGCACGGGCCAGCTCACCGATCCTAAGGAGCCTGATGTTCCGCACCCGTGTCGCCGTCGCTGTGGTCGCCGCCGCTTTGTCCGTCACCTTGGCCGCGTGCAGCAGCCCCGACGTGATCACCACCGGGACCCGGCCCAGCGCCCCGGCGTCGACGTGGAAGCCGAGCCGCCAGACCAACCCGGCCGCGCTGGCCGTCTCCTTGAACTCGCTGCCGGATTGGACACCGCCCAAGGCGTCCGGCGGTGGCAGCTACAGCCGTGCCATTTTGGACAACGGTGGCCGCGTCGGCTGGATGGTTCTCAACGGCGACAACGAAGTGGTCCCCAACTACACCGGGAACGGGCCGGTCGCGTTCGGTGACGGTTCGGTCTATACCAAGATTCCGGGGGTGCTGACCTTCCGGGGCAACAACTTCCGCAATGCGCCGGCCTATGGCACCGCCGACATCAAGCAGAAGAAGCTCGAGGTGGTGTGGACCCAGGCCACCGGTGATGTGTACGCCGAGAAATCCCATTGGGCCGGCGCCGGCTGGACCGGACAGCCGCTCATGGTGAACTGGCCCAAGGCCACCAAACAGGCCATGGGGCTCACCGACAAGCAGATCAACGACCCCAACTTCGTCGAAGTCATCTATCCGGTGGTGGACGGCAAGGTGTACCGACTGGATCTTGCCACGGGCACCCAGACCAAGTCGCCGATCGATGTGGGCTTCGCCTTCAAGGGCACCGGTTCGATCGATCCGCGTGGCTACCCGCTGCTGTACTCGGGCATGGGCTTGAACGAGAACGGGGCCAAGACCGGCACCTGGCGCTACCGGATCTTCGATCTCATTCAGAACAAGGAAGTCTCCGGCTGGGACGGAATCGACCCGGGGGCTCCGCGGAAATGGGGCGCCTTCGATTCCTCGGCTCTGGTCAACGCCGCCACCGATACCTTGATCGAGCCGGCCGAGAACGGGCTGGTCTACAAGGTGAAGCTCAATGCCAAATTCGACGCGGCCGCCAAGACCGTCAGCGTGAAACCCGAGTTCCACAAGCTGAATTACAACACCCCCGATTCCTCGCAGCATGGCATCGAGAGCTCGGCTGCGGCCTGGCGCAATCTGATGTTCGCCGGTGATAACGACGGCAACATCGTGTGCTGGGATGCCACCACCTTGCAGGTGGTGTGGGTGCGCCCCACTGGCGATGACACCGACGCCAGCATCGTGGTGCAGGACGGCCCCGACGGTCCGTTCCTCTACACCGGCAACGAGATGGACAAGCGGGGCGAGGCCGGTGCGAAATCCGGTCCGATCACCATCCAGAAGCTGAACGCTCTCACCGGTGAGCGGGTGTGGAGCTACTCCATCGATGCGGTCTATAACGTGACCAATGGTGGCCTGATGGCCACCCCGCTGTTGGGCACCGGTGATGTCTCCGACCTGGTCTTCTTCAACATCGCCAGGACCGGTTCGGATTCGACCGGGACCTTGGTGGCCCTGGACGCCGCCTCGGGAGCAGTGGTCTGGCAGCGCAGTCTGTCGGCCTTCTCCTGGAGTTCGCCGCTGCTGCTCACCGGAACCGACGGGCACACCTACGGGGTGATCGGCGATTCTCGCGGGCTGCTGCACTTGTTCAATCCCAACACTGGCGAGGACTACTCGACGCTGCAGTTGTCGCAGAACATCGAGGCCAGCCCGGCTGCCTACGGCAACATGCTGGTGGTCGGTACCTACGCCAAGCTTCTGTACGGCATCAAGGTGAGTTGAGTCCGACAACTTCGGTACTTGGGCGCGTCGCCGCCGAGGCGGGTTGCCCTCGAGGCGCACCATGGGGGTGTGAACCGATTCATGCGTGTCGTCGTGCCCGGAGCCGCTGTGATCGCAACGGTGGCCCTGACCGGATGTCAGGTGCCGCAGTGGAATTCGCCATTCAGTCCGACCTCCACCCCGTCGGTGGTGCCGGCGCCGAGCGGCAGCGGCACATCGCAGATTCCTACGCCCTCCTCGTCCGCGCCTGCCCCTACGCATAAGGCGACCGGCACTTTGGTGTTCTACCGGATGACGGTGTCCACCAAGATGGCCGGAACCTGTACGGGGACCGAGTCAGTGACCGCGGTGCTGGCCGACCACGCCAATGCCTTCTACACCACCGTGGACCTTTCTGCGGTGTTCGATCCGGTTGCAGGGACGGTGTCATCGGTGACCGGTGACGTGGGGGAGGACCCCGAAGGGTTCACCCGCAAGCTGTCCTATTCCGCCGCCGCCCCGGTAGCGGGCACGTCGGCGACTGTGACCAGCAAGGGCTCGACCTACAAGATCACTGGCGTCCTCAACTCGGAGGAGACCCGCTACAGCAAGACCACGACGACCAGGACCTTGCCGTTCACTCTGACGGTGACCTGCAAGGCGTCCTGACCGACGGACTCAGCCGATCTTGACGACCGCCTTGCGGAACACCGCCACATAGCCATACCGACGCGCGGTCACCACGACACTGATCTGCGTGCCACGATCCGAACGAGACACCGTGTAGGCCGAACGGGTTGCCTTGGGAATAGCCTTGCCGTTGCGGTACCACTGGTAGTACAGCGTCGGACTGGGGTTGAACGCGCTCACCGAGGCTCGGATCGTGTGACCGGCGGTCGCTGTTCCGGTGATGGTCACCGTTCCGGTACGGGTCCAGGCGTGGGCAGCAATCTTGGCGGCCGGCGACATCACCGACTTGGTGACGTAGGCGGCGTCCGCGCTGGTTACCTGAACCTGCAGGGAGCGATTGGCATCCGTGGTGCTGATCTTGTAGGTGGACGCGGTCGCCTTCGGGATCGCGACGCCGTTTCGGTACCACTGGTAACGAAGGGCCCGCGGCATGGGCTTCCAGGTTCCGACCACAGCAGTCGCGGTGTTGCCCACCGAGAGGGTTCCGCTGACTCGCGGCACCGAGGGCCGAGTGATGATGCCCTTGGCGATGCTCGGGCTTGCTGCCGAGCCCCGGGCGACGGTGAAGTAGCCGGTCTTGGAACCGGTGACCGACACCATCATCCAGGCGCCGTAATCCTCAGGCGTCAGCAGATAGGTGCTGCCGGTGGCCTTCGCAATGGCCTTGCCGTCGCGATACCACTGGTAGCGCAGCGTGACCGGCGCCGGGCCCCACGCGCCAGCAGATGCCGACAACCGGTTGCCGACGGCGAGGGTGCCGACAATCTTCGGTGCGGGGGTGCTCGTCAGTCGGGCCGGGGTGATGGCCGCAGTGTTGGCTGCCTTCCGCAGGGTGGGAGTGAAGGTCGGCTTGAAGCCGGTGACGGCCACGGTGACCGGCTTCAGCGCATCGGCCGGCTGCAGGGTGTATCGGTAACCGGTGGCTCCAGCGATGGCCGCACCGTTTCGGTACCACTGATAGCCGGTTTCGACCCGACTACCCCAACTGCCGGCCGTGGCAGTAAGGGTCTGTCCCACCGTCGTGGTGCCACTGATCTTCGGAGTGGGGGCGGTATCGAGGGCCATGAACAATCGAGACCAGGTGTCCACATCGGCACTGCCGGGACGGATCCCGATGGCGGTCTGGAAGGCCTTCAAGGACGCATAGCTGGTGGCGTCGAAGGGAGAACCGCTGCCCACGGGGTAGCCGGCCTGGGCCAACAACAGTCGCAGGGCATAGATCTTGTAGCCGGTGTCGCCGAGCTTCACCGGCAGTTGCGCCTTGAGCAGGGTGTTCGGACCCGCTTCACCGTCCACCGTCAAACCCTTGGCCCGCTGGAAGGTCTTGACGGCCGAGATCGTTCGGGAATCGAAGGTGCCGGTGACCTGCACCGATCCGCCATGATCGCGCAGCAGATACTGCAGGGCGGACACTTTGGCGCCCTTGTTACCTGAGCTCAGCACCACATTGATCGGAACGACGTCGTACTTGGTGAGGTCGTACTGGTCGATCAAGGCACGGATGCCGCGGGCATAGGCCGGCCCTCGCGCGGAGCCGAATTCTGCTGAGGCGATGGCGCTGGCAAAGGACGAGACATTGGTCATGGCAGCGCGAGCCGAGGCGTACTTGGCCTCCGAAGCCACGAACGCGGCATGATCCAGGATCGAGTTCCCGCCCGAGCTGTACTTGCGGTACTTGCGGACCGTCGATCCGGAGGTGATGGAGACGCAGCCGGCCTGGTAGGCGCTCACGACGGTGGTCGCTACCACACCGGCGTCGCCGACCAGGTTCAGCTTCGAATAGCGGCGCAGTCCGGCGTAGTAGGAGCGGTGCTTCCAGTACGACAAGGTGGTGCGGACCACGCCGTAGGCATGTCCGCGGGCTTCAATGATGCGCCAGTCGCCGTTGCTGAGCTTCGCGGTGACCACGGCAACGTGACCGATTCCGTTGGCGCGGGCCGGGTTGTTGCGCAGGAACACCAGATCGCCGACCTTGGGGCTGCCCTTGACCGGCTTGGTCACGTCGTATTGGGCCGCGGCCAGATCGGTGATCGTGTTGCCGGAGCGTCCATAGACCCACTGCACGAGCTCAGAGCAGTCGAACGCAGAAGGGTTGGGGTTGGTGACCGCCGCTTCGGCACCGAGGATGTAACGCTTGCCGACCTGTGCGTTGGCGACCGAGGCGAACCCCTTCGCGCTGAGGACGGCCATGCAGCGGGTATCAAAGTAGTTGTGGGCACTCTTGGCCAAGGTGTCGGTACCCCAACTGGAGTTGATGACGGCCTGAGCGATCGACACGGAAGCGGGCACGCCGTAGGCGCGCTGCGCAGCTTGGGCGGAGCTGACCAGTCCGGAAATGAAGCTCAGTTTCGACGTGGCGCTCACCGCTGATGCTGGGGGGGCTGTCAGCGCAGGCAGGCCGAAAAGCATGGCCAAGCCAGCTACAGCAGATATCACACGGATTATGCGTTGCACAAGGCGATTTACTCTCCGATGCCTTGTCGGACGCAAGTCCCCTCACGGGTTCATTCCCTCAACCAATTGGTTGAGAGGTGGCTCTGACTAGGGGTGTTGCAATTCGCAGAGCTAAAGGTGTCGTTCAGGGTTGAGGTGCGACCTACGCGTCACAGCGACTCTGATTCGAAGTCCATGGCGGGCAATCCATGCACGGGGTAGCTCACCGGGCGAGCCGGGACGCCGGCCACCGTGGTGAAAGGTGCCACATCCTCCAGGACTACCGATCCGGCGCCGATCTTGGCTCCTTCGCCGACGCGGATATTGCCCAGCACCTTGGCCCCAGCACCGATCATGACCCCTCGGCCGATCTTGGGGTGCCGGTCGCCGCTGGCTTTGCCTGTACCGCCGAGGGTCACCTCGTGGAGCATGGAGAAGTCGTCCTCGACCACCGCAGTCTCGCCGATGACGACCGACGTGGCGTGGTCGAACATGATTCCCTTGCCGATGCGTGCCCCGGGATGAATATCGACGGCGAACACTTCGGAGATGCGGCTTTGCAGGTACAGCGCCAGTGCCTCGCGCTCATGGGTCCAGTAGAAATGTGCGACCCGGTAGGACTGCAGAGCATGGAAACCCTTGAAGTACAGCAGCGGCTGAGAGTAGCCGCGGGTGGCCGGGTCCCTGCTGAGTACGGCGCGAAGATCCTCGCGGACCGAATCCTCGATGACGGGATCGGCTTCGAAGGCCTGCCGGATCAACTCGCGCAGGGTCAGGGAGGTGATGGTCTCGCTGCCCAGCTTGGCGGCCAGAATGAAGGACAAGGCGTCGCACAGCTTGCTGTGGGACAGCACGGTGGTGTGCAAGAAACTGGCCAGCGCCGGCTCCTGCTGAGCGTCGGCGGCCACCTCGGTACGGATCCGGGTCCAGATCTCGTCTCGGGCTTGAGTCACGAGTGAGCCTCTCTGTGAGTTCGATGTGGCCGGTTCAGCGGACTCTTGGTCAACGCTGGATTCAGCCGATTGATTCCTGGGGACGGCGAGCAGTGACGCTCAGCGACAACAACACCCAAGAAGCGCGCACCGCGACAGTGGCATCCATGCCTTGCTGATCTGATTGCGCATATCAGAAGGCTAGCAGGAGGCATTCGGTGGGCCCAGAGTTCGGTGGTGATAACTGCGCAGGGGGCGGCTTCGGCTAGGGCTGGCCGGATTCGGGATCGTCGTGTTCGCGAAGCTCGTCCTCACGACGCTTGAGATCGGCTTCCCATTTCTTGAGGAACTCCTCGTGTTCGGCATCAAGCGATTTCAGCCCTGCCAGGAACTCAGGATCGTCATCGGGGGCACCGGTGAAGCGCGGCTGTTCGTAGCGGGGTCGGCGGGACCCGGTCTGGGGTGATGGTTGCGCCTGGTTGCGATTGCGGGGGCGCCCGGCCACGAACCAGGCGATCGGACCCACATAGGGCACGATCAGGATGAGCACGATCCACACCCCTTTGCGCAGGCTGCGAATCTCTTGGTCGGGGGTCTGCGCAGCGTCGATCACCGCAGCCACCATGAGCGCAACGGCGATGAAGGCAGGTAGGACTCGCAGCATCAGATCTCCCCTCGGGTATCACCACGATAGGGCAGCAGGCAAGCAATCGGGGCGCTCAGGCGGCTACGGAGTGCCGGGCCTGGAGATGATTGCTGAAGCCGGCGGCAAGTAGCCGACCATTGCGCGAGACCTCAGTGTCGATGCTGTTCAGATGGCGTCGCATGGTTCGACCGTTCATGCCGTCCATCTCGGCCCAGCGGGCCATGAGTTCCGGGGATGCCTCGGGGTGGAATTGCACTCCAACTGCTGAGCCCAGCCGGAATGCCTGATTGCGGTACAACTCGCTGCTGGCGAGCAGGCGCGCCTCGCTGGGTAGCTCGGTGACGACATCGGAATGGGCTTCGGCGAAGACCGACGAACTGCCCAACGCCAGCCGACTGACCAGGGGGTCGGTGCGGGCGGCGCCGGTCCAGTAGATCTCCTGGCTGCCGTGCTCGCCGCCGGCTGGGTCGTTGACTCGAACAGTGCCGCCAAAGGCCTCGGCGATCAACTGGTGGCCCAGGCAGATCCCCAGCAGGGGGATTTCGGCTGCAACCAGGTCTCGAATGAACTGCTTCAGCGGGGTGATCCATTCGTGGAGGTCGTCATCATGGGCGCTCATGGAGCCGCCCAGCAGGATGACCCCATCGCCGACGGAGTCGATGCTGGGAATCGGGCGCTCCCACAGTGGTACGGCCCGAACCAGAACCCGGTTACTGGCCAGCCACGGCCCAAAACGATCCACGGGCACGTCAGGGTCGGGCTGCAGGATGGTTGCCCGGGTCGGGGTTGGCATGCTGCAACGCTAGGCGACCAATCTGACGGCGGTGTTACGGCTGTGCCGCGCGCGTGCTACAAGTCTCCGCGACGAACACGCCGCCACAGAATCCGCAAATGCGGTGCCCCCCGCCCCGCCGCGAGCCCCGAGCGCCATCGTGCCGGCACCGGCCCTGGTGACGTCCCCAACAAGACGCTCCCAAAACAGGCAGAAGCTCCCGAACCTTCGGGAGCTTCTGCCTGTTTTGGGAGCGTTTGGGGGAGTGGAGTCAGGAAGCGGGGTCGGCGAGGGCGGCGGTGATGGCGTCCAGTGCGGCGGGGTGGGCGGTGGCGCGGAAGTGGCCGGTGAACGGCAAAGTGACGTTGCGAGCCCCGGGAAGGCGGGTTCCCTCGGGGACGTGCTCGTCGAAGCGCACCGACATGGCGGTGATGCGGTGATCCACCTGGTGCTGTTCGGCCAGGGATCGGATCAACTCGGCGTCCACGACGAGTTCGGCGGCGCCGCCGATGGTGAGCAGGCTGGCCAGCGACGACCCGGCGAAAGGCGTGCACAGCGCGATCATGTCGGTGATGCGGTGCTCGTGGTCGCGGAGCATCGCCAGCTTCCCGGTCAGACCACTCTTGCTGTGCGCTACCAGCGTCACCTGGGAGAGTCCGCGACGGCGCACGGTGTCCAGAACCAGGGCCGCTGCGGCTGAAATCGGAAGTCGGTTGGCGCCAAGTTCTTCGACCACGTGGACGGGATGACCGCTTCGATGGAGGTGGCTGATCAGGGGGCGCACGAAACGCCAATTCTCGAACAGGCCCGGCAGTACCAACACTGGGCGACCCGTGCCACGGGCATAGCCCTCGGGGCTGGCCGGTGCCGCCAGGGTGGCCGCCGCGGCCGCCGCGGCCCAGGCGTAGTCCTGGACCCACCACCAGGCTTGCTGTGCCGAACTCGCCATGGTTGGAGCCTATTGCGTGGCGATGGCGTTGGCCGGCGATGCGTCCACAGGCGAAGCAGGCACACTGTCGGCGTGGAGTATGTCGACGAACTGTGGCGGCGGGCCTCCGGCGTGCAAGCACCGCTGCCCCTCTCGACAGTGGTGATCATCGGTGCGGCGGCATTGCTGGTCGTGCTGATCGCCTGGCCGGTGGTCCGGGGCCTGGTCACGGTATGCCATGAGGCCGGGCATGCGGTGGCGGCACTGCTGGTGGGCCGAAAGCTCAGTGGCATCAAGCTGCATTCGGACACCTCGGGATTGACCTTGACCAGGGGTAAGCCGAGCGGGCCGGGCATGGTCTTCACCCTCGTCGCCGGCTACCCAGCCGCGTCGGTGATCGGGCTGGTCGCGGCGTGGCTCGCGGCAGCCGGTTATGCCGCCGCGGCACTGTGGTCGATGGTGGTGCTGCTGGCGCTGATGCTGGTCAAGATTCGCAATCTGTACGGGGCTTTGGTGGTCGTCGGTACTGGCGCGGCGATTGGGGTGACGACCTGGTTCGCTCCGCCGTCGGTGACCTCCGGGCTGGCGCTCGGATTGGCCTGGCTATTCCTGCTGGCCGCACCCCGTCCGGTGTTGGAAGTGGCGCGCAATCGAAACCCGGGCACTGATTCCGCCCAATTGGCCCGTATCAGTGGGGTGCCGCGGCTGGGCTGGGTGTTGCTGTGGCTGGTGCTGACCGTGGGGGCACTGGTCGCGGGAGCGTGGCTCCTCGTGCCGATCTGACTGGTCCCGATCTGACGGGTCCCGATCTGACTGGTCCCGATCTGACGGTCGCCGTGGCCGGTGCTACCTGCGATTTCGGGGATGCTTGATGGTCTTGCGGCGCCCGCGGGAGTCGGTGACGGTGAGGTCGGCCGGTTGGAGGGCATTCAGTTCCTCGACGAAGGCCACCAGGCTCAGCTTCGTGACCGGTTCGTCGGTGATCAGGACGTCATCGTGGATTGTGACGGTTCCCTGTTCGGGATCGATGTGAATGGTGTTGACGTTCGTGGTGAGCTCGGCGGGCCGTCCGGCGGTGGTCGCACTCAGGATCCGGTCTTTGAGGATGTCGTCTCGCGCGACATCGATCTTCAGTTGATCCAGCGCCGTCAGCATGATCTGTCCGCCTGTTCTGAGGGGCGCAGCAGTCGGGTCGGGGGGAATGATCCGGGCCGCGCGCGGGTTTCAATCCGCAGAGCCCACAAGGAGGTCGTCATGGCTGATCCGGTGAACTTCACCGAGGTGTCGACCGTCGGCTTGGAGTCCTCACCCGTCGCTGCGGCCTTGGCCGGATTGCGGGCCAATGAGGCGCGCTACTTCCACAACAAATTCGGCCACGTGTTCACCGTGGACGCCGCCGAAGATGTGCCCGACGTCGTCGCCTGGGTGCAGGAGGTGCTGGCCACCGAACGCAACATCGTGATCGCCTCCCCGGCCCTGCAGGCGACCTGGTTCGAGATCGATGGCGTGCGCTGGGCCTACGTCTTCTACCAATCCGGCTTGTCGATCAATGTGCTCTACACCCTCGCCGATGGCGGAAAGCGTGCCGTCGGCTTCAAGCTCAGTGACGGCATGGACGTCCCCGAGGAACTGGCGTCCTTCAAATTCGCCCGCCAGCGCTCCACACTGGCCGGCACCATTCGCGGCTCCTTCTTCGTCATCAAGTCCGCCCACTAACCCAGACGCTCCCAAAACAGGCAGAAGCTCCCAAACCTTCGGGAGCTTCTGCCTGTTTTGGGAGCGTCTGGGTGGGGTCAGCGATGGCGGGTGACGAGGTTGACGAAGACGTCCTCGATGGTGGGGGCGACTTCTTCGACGGTGGGGGTGAAGCCGGCGGCGATGAGGCGTCGACGCAGATCATCGGGGGTGAGGCCGTGCTCGCGGGCGGTGACCACATGCAGCGAGGCTCCCGACAGGTAGGCGTCCTCGACTCCGGGGGTTCCGCTGAGCTGGTCCAGGGCTGCGTCGGCGTCGGCGACGGTGATGTCGAAGATCCGCTGATCCAGGTGGCTGTGCCGCAACTCTGACGGGCTTCCCTCGGCGATGATCGTGCCTCGATAGATGAAGGCGAGCTGATTGCAGTGGGCGGCCTCGTCCATGTAGTGGGTGGTCACGAAGAGCGTGACGCCGCGTCCGGCCAGGTCATAGAGCAGATCCCAGAACTGGCGACGGGCTACCGGATCCACCCCGGAGGTGGGCTCATCAAGGAACAGCAACTCCGGCTCGTGGATGGTGGCGGTGCCCAAGGCGAGCCGTTGACGCCAGCCCACGGACAGATTGCGGGTGAGTTCATTCTCCCGGCCCACCAAGTCGGCCATGCGCAGCACGTAGTCCCGACGCTGTGTGAACGACTCGGGTGGCACCTGGTAGATCCCGGCGTAGAACTTCAGGTTCTCATCGACGGTCATGTCCTCGAAGAGAGCGAACTTCTGGCTCATGTAGCCGATGCGCTGCTGGACCTGATCGGCATGACGCACCACATCGGCGCCCAACACCAGGGCCTGGCCGCCGGTGGGACGCAACGTCCCGGTCAGCATGCGGATCGTGGTGGTCTTGCCGGATCCGTTGGGGCCCAGGAAGCCGAAGATCTGCCCGCGCGGCACCTCGATATCGATACCGTCGACGGCGGTGAAGTCGCCGAAGGTCTTGGTCAGGCCGGTGACCTTGATGGCCAACTCAGGCTCGCTCATGGCGCCTCCTCACTCCGTGATCCGACGACGGGTGGCGATCACCGCGGCGGTGAAGATGACGGCGGCGAAGGCTGCCAGCACCAGCAACTGAGGTGCGAGTGCAGCAAAGCCGCTGCCTTTGACGAAGGCCCCGCGCAGGACCTCGATGATCCAGGTCAAGGGAATCAGGCCGGTGAACGGCTGAATCAACGCTGGCATCGAATCGATGGGGAAGATGAACCCCGACAGCACCATGGAGGGCATCAGGATGAACATCATCGCCTGCTGGGCCTGCTGTCGGGTATGCGAGACCAGGGAGACGAACAGTCCCAGGCCGATACAGGTCAGCATGAACAAGCCCAGGCCCACCAGCACCACCCCGACATTGCCGTTGAAGGGCACCCGGAACCACAAGATCCCCACTGCAGCCACGATCAACATCTGCACCGTGGCCAACAGGGCATAGGGCGTCACCTTGCCGATCAGGTATTCCTCGGCGCGGATCGGTGTGACGAACATCTGTTCCAAGGTCCCCGATTCGCGTTCCTTCACTACGGCCTGGCTCATGATCGCCATCAGCGAGACCATCATGATGGTCGCCACCAGGCCAGGAATCATGGTGTTCAGCGGATCCATGGTGGGGTTGAACATGACCCGGATCTGGGCGTCCACCCCCGGGGCGGCCACCTCCATGCCGGTATCGGCTATCAGTTGGTTGTTGTAGCCGGCGATGATCTGGGCGGCATAGCTACTGCCCACGGCGGAGACCTGGGAGTCTGAACCGTCCACCACGATGCCGATCGAACTGCTGCCTCCGGCCTGGAGGTTCTGCTCGGTACCAGCCGGAATCACGATGGCCACCTGGATATCACCGGTGTCCAACATCGGTCGCAGATCGTTCTCGCTGGCCGGATGCTCGGTGATGGTGAAGTAGTCCGAGGCCGCAAAGGACTGGGTCAGCGCTCGTGAGGTGACGCTGTGGTCCAGATCCACCACCGCCGTGCGCAGATGAGTGATGTCGACGGCCACCACGTAGCCGAACATGATCAACTGCAGCACCGGCATCAACAACAGCAGCCGCACCAGCAGGGGGTCGCGCCGCAGTTGGGTGAACTCCTTCCAGATGAGGAGTCGTACGCGGGTGGGATTCACTGGGCCGCCCTCCGTCGATACAGGCGTGCAGCGATGATCACCATCAACGCCGCGTAGCCGGCCAGCGCGGCCAGTTGCGGCCACAGTTCGTCGAAGCCGGTGCCTTTGAGGAAGACCCCGCGCGCGACGGTGACCATGTAGCGAGCCGGGAAGGCCATCGAGATCGCTTGAAGGATCGCCGGGATCTGATCCAGCGGGAAGGCCAGGCCCGACAGCAGGAAGGAAGGCAGGAAGGCGATCAGCAGGGCCATGATGTTGGCGGTCTCGGCCGAGGGTGCCACCGCCGAGATCACCAGCCCCATGCCCAGTGAGGCGAACACGAACAGCACTGAGCCCAGGGCCAGAACCCACGGCGCCCCGCGCATCGGCACCCCGAATACGACCATGCCCAGCACGATCACCATGACCACATCGGCGAAGGCGATCAGGGTCCAGGGCAGCAGTTTGCCGACCATCAACTCTCCGGTACGGATCGGGCTGACCTGGAGTTGTTCCTCGGTGCCCAAGGCCCGCTCCCGGACCAAGGTCACTGCAGTCTGTTGGACGGTGACGATGGCGATGATCACCGCCATCAGGCCGGGGATCAGGAAGATCGTGGAGTTGCGATCGGGGTTGTACCAGGTGCGCACGCGCGGTTCCAGGGTGCCCAGCCCGCTGAGGTCGAGCCCCTGCTGATCGGCCCAGGCCCGGGTGAGGTCCTGATCGTAGAGCTGGTTCAGTGCCACCGAGTAGGCCTGAGTCACCTTCGCCGCATTGGTCTCGCTGCCGTCGATCAGGACGGCGACCTGGGCGCGTCCGCCACCGCTGAGAGTGCGCTCGAAGCCTGCGGGAATGACCACCGCGACCCGGGCCCGGTTGGCATCGAAGGCCTGGTCGATCGCCGCGGTGGAATCAGCATGCTCCACCACCGAGAAGAAGGTCGAGGAGTCATAGGCGCCGACGTAATCGGCGCTGGTCTGGGTGTGATCGAAATCGACCACCACGGTGGGGACTCGGTCCACATCGAAGCTGATCGCCCAGGCGAACAGCAGCAACTGGATGATCGGCATCAACACCACCGCAGCCAGGGTTCGGGGGTCTCGGCGCAGGTGCTTGAACTCTTTGACCACCACGGCACCGATGCGGGTCAGCGAACTGTTCATGAGCGCACCGGCTCGTGATCGGTGGTGGCGGTCTCGGCCAAGAATGCAAAGACCGTTTCCATATCGATGTCGGCGGGACTGACCTTTGCCTCGGCCAATCCGCCGGCGCGCAGTGCGGCACCCAATTCGGTGCTGGGATCGGACGGGGCGCTCCACAGCACGCGCACCACATCACCGAGCAGGTGGGCTGAGCCCCCCCCGGCCAGCGGCTCGATGATCGCCAGGGCTCGGCGAGGCTGCGTGGAGGTCACTTCGACCAGTCGTCCAGGAACCTGGGCCTTGATCTGTTCGGGGGTGCCGGCGCGGGTGATGCGTCCGTTGTCGAGGAAGGCGATGTCGGTGCAACGCTCAGCCTCATCCATATAGGGCGTGGCCACCAGAACGGTGCGCCCCTCACGGTGCAGGCCGGCCAGGATGCGCCAGAACTCTCGGCGCGAGACCGGATCGACGCCGGTGGTGGGCTCATCCAGCAGCAGGAGGTCGGGGTCATGCATCAAGGTGGTGGCCAGCATCAGCTTCTGCTTCATGCCGCCGGACAAGTTTTCGGCCTGGCGGTCGGCGAACTCGGCCAACCCCATGCTGGCGAGCAGGCGCTGGGAACGATCAGTACGGTCCCGGCGGCTTACGCCCCGGACGGTGGCGAAGAACTCCAGATTCTCGGCCACCGAGAGATCGGGGTACATCGAGAACCGCTGTGACATGTACCCGATGCGTCCGGTCACGGCGTCGCTCTGGTCGGTGACCGACTTGCCGAACACTGAGGCGCTGCCGGCGTCCGGAGTGAGCACCGTGGCCAGCATGCGGATCAGGGTCGACTTTCCAGCGCCATCAGGACCGAGCAGGCCGAAGACGGTACCGCTGCTGATCTCCAGATCGACCTCGGACACCGCAGCGGTGTCGCCAAAACTCTTGGACAGGCCGTGGGCACTGACCGCGAGCGAGCTGGTGGTGGCGGGCATCGATCAGCCCACAGTGACATCGACCGGCATGCCGGCCTTCAGAGTGCTGGAGTCGTCGGCGACCCGAACTCGGACCTCATAGACCAGCTTGGCGCGCTGGTCCTTGGTCTGGACGGTGTTCGGTGTGAACTCCGCCTCAGCGGCCACGAAGCTCACCGTTGCTGAGAACGAAGTGGTCGAGGAATCGGTGGTCACGGTGGCCTTCTGGCCGACCTTGACGTTGCCGATCTCGGTCTCCGGAACGTAAATGCGTACGAACAAGTCGGACGGATCGAGCAGCGTCACCAGGGTCTTGGACGGCGCGGCGTTCTGGCCAGGGTTGGCATTGACTGCGGTCACGATGCCGGCGTTCGGGGCGGTTACCACCGTGTAGCTCACCTGGAGCTGGGCGAGTTTTACAGCCGCGCGGGCCTGCGAGAGCCGGGCCTTGGCGGCAGTGACATCGGCCGAGGTTCCGTCGTTGCGGGCATTGGTCAGGGCGGCTTTGGCGGCGGTGACGCCCTGCTTGGCCTGATCGAGTTGTAGCTTCATTGCGGTCGGATCCAGCTTCACCAACACTGCGCCTTTGCTGACCTGATCACCCTCGGCGACCGGTACGGCGATGATGCGTCCGGCCAGGGCCGGACTGATCTGAGAGCTGGTGGCCTCAACCGAGCCGGAGAACTGGTTGGCATTGGTTGAGGTCGCCTGGGTGGAGCTCCACCACCACCACACGCCGCCGCCGATCAAGGCCAGGGCCAGGATGATGATGACCGGAATGGGGGGGTGCTTGCGCGGGGAGTTGGCCATGTGGGTCACCTGTCCTCTTTGTTCTGGCCGTTGTCTGATCGACAGCCGGTGATGGTCATGTCGACACCGACGCCCGCGGGCAGATCGGCGTCACTGGAGAGTTGCACCTCGACGGCGCGCAGCAGATGCACGTCATCGGTGGTGGTTGAGGTGGGCGGATACTCCGCGCTGGCGGCGATCCAGTCCAGCCGGGCGGGCGCGCTGTGGCCGGGAGCCATCCAGTCGCCGGTGATCGTGGCCGCATCGCCGACGCACAGCGACGCAGCATCCTGTGGGGGCAGCCAGGCAGTCACCTTCGAGGCACTGACCGGCCGGACGGTGGCGACGGTCGCGCCCGCGGCGAGCCGGTCACCGGCGGAGGCCGTGGTGACCACGACACCGGCAATCGGTGCGGTCAAAACCGCCTGTGCGCGCTGCACTTTCGCCAGGTCGACACCGATCTGAGCGGCGTCTTCGGCGATCCGGGCCAGGTTGCGCAGCCCGCGCAACTGGCTTCGCGCATCGGTGATCGTGGCCGAGGCGGAGTCCAAGGTGGCCAATCCGGATCGTGCCTTCTTCAGCCCGTCGGCCAGTTTTGGCTCGGTCTGCCCGATCGTGGTCAACCCCGCATCGATGGTGGCAATGGCGGTGCGCAGCTTGGTGCGGGCCGCAGTGAGCTGGGCGCGCTGGGGGGCGGGCAGCATCGGATTCTTCAAAGCGGTCTCGACCTGATCGAGTTGGGTGCCGAGCTCGCTGCGGGTGGCCAGGAGTTGGGTCTTCTTCTTCGCCAGATCGGCCTGAGTGGCGCTCAGTTGGCTGAGGGCGGAGCGAACCTTGTCGCGATTGGTGGCCACGAGTGCGGCCTTGTCGTAGGTGTCGTCGATGGCTGCGGTGAGAACCTTCACTTGGGCGGCGGCCACCTCGGCATCAGCCTTGGCTGCGGTGACGTTGAGCTGCAGGCCGGTCGCTTCGAGACTGGCCACCGGTTGGCCGGCTTGCACCGAGTCTCCCTCCGCGACCAGGACGGTCGCGATCTGCCAGGTGTCGCCGAGCCCGAAGGTGTCGCCGGTGGTGCTCGGGCCGCGTTGGTCGCTGGTCTCTGCTGTCGGGGCCGGTGCGGGGAAGCCTGCGTCCAGATTGACGGCGGGGGCGTTCAGGACGGGTACGGTCACCGTCTGGGCCTGGTCGGTCACCGTCCCGGTGGCGTGGATGGGGCCGGTGGTCGAACTGCAGCCGCTCAGGACCAGGATGGCGGCTAGGCCGAGCAGGGCTGGCCGGGTCATCGCGGCACCGACACCGAGGTGAGGAACGCGTCGGTGAGTCTGGAAAGCGTCTCTGTCGACGGCGGCGCGGCTGGGTGGGTGCTCAAGAAGCCGTCCAGGGCGACGTAGGTCATGACAGGTCCCAGGAACAGGCGGGGAGCGAGGTCGGGATCCGGCAGACAGATCAGACCCCGGTCGTGAGCCAGGCTGAGGATCCGCCCGACTCGGCTGAGAAGTTGTCTGGGCAAGGCCGCCTGAACGCGTTCGCGTAGCTCCGGGACGCGGAAGGCTTCCCCGAGCACCAGCCGGAACATCGCAATCCCTTGGGCGCTGAGCATGGTCTGGGTGAGCTGAGTGGCGAAGGTCATCAGCACCGTGTGCAGCTCTTCGACCGAGTCGAGGTGGTCCGGTGCGGGAAGGCTGGGGAACAACTGCTGGGAGGCGCCGTTGAGGACTTCGGCCAGGAGATCGACCTTGGTGGGGAAGTAGCTGTACAGGGTCTGCTTGCTCACTTTGGCGGCGGCGGTGATGGCGTCCATCGAGGTGCTCGCGTAGCCCTGGGCAAGGAACAGCCGGGTGGCGGCGTCGGCAATCTGCTGGCGCTTGGCCCGCTGTCGCGGCGGCAACTCCTCGGTCATGAATCAAACTGTACCGTACGGTTTGATTCGTGGGGAGTCTCTTCTTCACTACGCGTTGCCGGGCCGGAGCAGGCCCGCTCACCGCAGCGAGATTGGCAGTCCTGCTAGCCTGCCCACTGACCGCCGCGACGCGCAGCGGTGACGGGGCCTGCGGTTCGCCGCATCCAAGGAGATACATGAAGTTCGCGCGCAACCCCTGGACTGTGTGGGGTGCCTGGCTGGCGAGCCGGGCGGCCACGGTCCTGATCTGGATCCTGTTCGAGCCGAATGTCGACGGCGACGTTACCTATTACTGGACCCATACCTCGGAGATGATCGCCGGCACTGTGCCGGTTGCGCAGACCATGGTCGAGTACCCGACACCGGTGCTCTGGTTGCTGCAGGTGCCCTGGCTGTTGTCCGGGCAGACCCAGTTCGGCTTCCTGGTCGCCTTTATGGCCCTGCTCCTGCTGGCCGACTTGGCCTTCAGTGTGTCCCTGTGGGCGCGCGGTCGAGGCGTGCATGCGCTGTGGTTCTGGATCGCTTTCTTTCCCCTCATGGGGCCTCTCACACTGCTGCGCCTAGACCTGGTGCCGGCTCTGCTGTGTGCCGCGGCGCTGCTGGCGCTGCGGCGGCAGCGCAGCGTGGCCTCCGGACTGCTGCTGGCCGCCGGAGCCGGACTCAAGCTGTGGCCGGCGCTGCTGTGGCCGACCAGCCTGCGCGGCACCGGGCGCGGGGACCGGCGGCTCACGGTGGCGTTCTTCGCCGGTGGGGTGGCGCTGATCGTGGCGGCGGTGGCCTACGGCGGGATCGGTCGGCTGCTTTCTCCGCTGGCGTGGCAGTCCGCCCGGGGCCTGCAGATCGAGTCGATCTGGGCCACACCGCTCATGGTTATTCGGGTGTTCGATCCGGCCCAATATGAGGTGGCGATTTCGCGCTGGCAGGCCTTTGAGATCTTCGGTCCCGGGCGGGACGCTTGGTTGAATGCGGCGAGCCTGGCCACCATGGTCAGCTACCTGGTCATCCTGGTGGCCTACCTGGTCTGGCTGAACCGGTGCTACCCCCAGTTGTTCAGCCGCCGTCCGAGCCTGTCGGGGGCCGAGCATGCGGCATCGATTACCTCAGTGGGACTGTTCATGGCCATGGTGATCACGATCACCCTGATTGCCAACAAGACCTTCAGCCCGCAATACCTGATCTGGCTCGCGGCTCCGGTGGCGGCGCTGCTGTTGGCCGCCACCGATGCGGGAGTGCGGCCTTCCACCGTGCGCACGATTCGCACGATGGCGGTCTGGACGCTGGCCTTGGCTGCGGGCACGCACCTGGTCTTTCCGCTGACCTACGCCGTGCTGTGGACCGGTGCTGCCGGGGTGGACATGGCGACTGCGGTGTTGGTGGCTCGCAACCTAGCCATGCTGGTCTTCGCCATCTGGCTCACCACGAAGTTCATTCCGGTGCTGCGTCAGCCCGCGTTGGATGGCTGAACGGGCTGGTTCGGGTCAGCTTGTAGGCTGGCCGACATGACGAATCCGGTGCAGGTGGCGCGGAGGCGAAATGCCATTCCCGCTTCACCGGCACCAGGAACGTTGCCGTTGCGCCGGGTGCTCACCTCCCCCTGGCTGTGGATCGCAGTCGGCATGCTGTTGGTCTATACCGCGGCTTTGGCCTGGCTGTTCACTGACATCGTGAAGAACCTCTCGGTGAACGAGGAGACGACCGGGCTCAACATCTCTGCGGTTCAGGATGCGGCCTGGTTGGCCGTGCCCACCGTCGTGTTCTGGTCGCTGGTCTTCCTGCTCGTTGATCGCTACCGTCCGCAGCGGCTGGTGGTGTGGCTCCTCGCCCTCGGCTGGGGCGGTGCGATGGCGGTGCTCATCTCGTATTACGTGAACAGTTGGGCTGCCGCACATCTGGGCGTCCAGGGTGCCGGCGACCCGGCCAGCGCGGCTCGGGCTGCGGTCTTCATCGCCCCCTTCGTGGAGGAGGCGGCCAAAGCCAGTGTGGTGTTCCTGCTGGCGATCTTCTTCCGCTACCGACTCACCTCGAAGCTGTCCACGATCACGTTGGCGGGGTTGAGCGCGGCCGGATTCGCCTTCACCGAGAACATCCTCTACTACGCCCGGGTGATCGTGTATTCCTCGACCACGATCCAGGCCGGCAATGCCGACGACGCTTTGAACAGCATCGTCTGGTTGCGAGGCTTTTGGACCTCCTTTGCGCATCCGCTGTTCACGGTGATGACCGGAATCGGTATCGCCGTGGCGCTGCGGACCCACAGCAAGGTGGTGCGCGTGTTGGCGCCACTGGTCGGCTACTTGGGTGCGGCCCTGTTGCACATGCTGTACAACTCACAGGCGACCATCGCTCAGGGCGATTCGATCTACTTCCTCTATTTCGCGGTCGCGCTCCCGATGCTGGTTGGCGGCGGAGTCTATGTCGTGCGTCAGATCTTGGCCGAAAGCCGCCGCGTCCGTTCGCGCCTGGCCGACTATGTGCAGTTGGGGTGGTTGCCACCCCGCGACCCCGAAGTGATGTCGCGCTCCCGGACACGGGCGCGGGCCGGTGCCATCGCCATCACCCGCGGCTGGAGGTGTTTTGTGGCCACCATCCGGTTGCAGCGAACCCTCACCGAGCTGGCCTATCTGCGCGACGGGCAGGTTCGTGGCGTCCTCGATGCCGGGTCCATCCCCCGGGAAAGGGAACTGGTCGAAACCGCGAATTCGCTTCGGGCTACGGCGATTGCCGATCCGAAGGGTTTGAAGCTCAACCTGCCTCGCTGGCGGCGCCCGAAACCGGTATCCTACGGTGCGCCGAATTACCCGGGTCCGTCCGGGCTAGCCGGTAGTTGGCCAGCACCGACCTCAGCATTTCCGAATGACTTCGGGCCTGCGGCGGTGAAGCCCAATGGGGGACCGCCGAATAGCTAGCAGGAGGTTGGTATGGGCGTTGAACGCCTTGCGGGTTCACTCACCCGTCTCCACGACGCTTTAGTCGACCTCCGACTCCCGATCGACCTTCCCGACGCCGAGGGGCATCGCACTCTCGCTCAGACGCAAGCCCACCAGATTCAGGACTATGTGGTACCGCGACTTCGTCGCCTTGATGCGCCGTTACTGGCCGTGGTCGGTGGGTCTACGGGGGCTGGCAAGTCGACCTTGGTCAACTCCCTGATCGGTCGAGCCGTCAGCGAATCCGGTGTGATTCGTCCCACGACACGTTCCTCGGTGCTGATCCATCACCCCAGCGACGAGCATTGGTTCGCCTCGGGCCAGATTCTGCCGGGCTTGGCGCGCAGTGATAGCCCGGGGGCAGATCCCCGCGTGCTGCAACTGGTGCCCGAACCGGGCCTGCCCGAAGGTCTGGCGATCCTCGACGCTCCGGATGTCGACTCAGTGGTCGCCGAGAACCGCACGCTGGCCGCGCAACTGCTGGCCGCGGCCGATCTGTGGCTGTTCGTGACCTCGGCGGCGCGCTATGCCGACGCTGTGCCGTGGCAATACCTTCGCGACGCGGCCACTCGGCGCGCCGTGGTTGCTGTGGTGCTCGACCGGGTGCCCCCGCTGGCGATGAGCGAGGTGCCGACTCACCTTGGACAGATGATGAGCCAGCGCGGGTTGGCGACCTCGCCGCTGTTTGCGGTTCCCGAGGTTCACCTGAGTGATTCCGGGATGCTTCCGGACGCTTCGGTAGCCCCGATCCGGTCGTGGCTGAACGGTCTGGCCCTTGACGTGACTCGACGCAATGAGGTGGTGCTGCAGACCCTGGACGGCGCCATCGAATCCTTGGCCGGGCAGGGCGGAGTGTTGGTGCAGGCTGCCGCCGAGCAGGTGGCGGCTTTGGAGACGCTGCGCGCGGACGCGGAAAAGGCCTTCGCTGAGGCCACCCGGGCCATCTCCGCACAGACGGCTGATGGCACGCTGCTGCGCGGTGAGGTGCTGGCCCGCTGGCAGGATTTCGTTGGCACCGGCGAGTTCTTCCGGTCTGTGGAGAAGCGCATCGGCTTGTTCCGTGACCGGGTCGGTCAGGTGGTTCGAGGTGAGCCGAAGCAGGCTCAGGAGGTCAAGCTCGCCGTCGAGTCCGGCCTGGAGGTGCTGATCACCGAAGAGGGTGAGGCGGCCTCGCGGCGGGCGGTCTCGGCCTGGGAGGCGCATCCGGCTGGGCGGCAGATCCTGGCTCGCGATGAGACGCTGGGACGGTTGTCGTCGGGCTTTGCCGAAGCCGCCCCCCGGGTGATCCGGGAGTGGCAAGGCGATGTGTTGGAGCTGGTCTCCACCGAGGGGCAGGCGAAGAAGGCCACGGCGCGCTATCTGGCCTTGGGGGTCAATGGCGCCGGGGTCGCGCTCATGATTTTGGTGTTCTCCCAAACCGGCGGCCTGGCCGGAGCCGAGGTGGGCATCGCCGGTGGCACGGCAGTGCTGGCCCAGCGCGTGCTGGAGGCGGTCTTCGGTGATGATGCCGTGCGCCGACTGTCCAAGCAGGCCAAGCAGCAACTCGATGATCGGGTGCAGGCGCTGATGGCGATGGAACTGGTGCGCTTCGAGCAGGTGCTCGACGAATTCGACGTCGCCGAGATTCACGGGGAGCGTCTTTCGGCCGCCTTGGCTGGCCTGGACACCGAGCGGGTCGATCCGGACCGCTATCAGCATCCTTCGGAGTCTGCTCCGGTGTTTAGCCCTGAGGCCGTTGCCGGGGCTGCTGAACAGGCGGCGGCCGGTCCCGGCGGTGGCCTGATGACGCCTGAGGCGGGCGCGGTGAACCTGGAGGCGATCCCGGATTCGGTGTGGCGCGAGCCTGCGCCAATGGCGCCCGAGGCGGAGTCTGCCGAGGCGCCGGAGCCAGCGGAAATCCCGGACCCTGCTGAGGCGCCGGAGTCTGCTGGGGCGCCGGAGTCTGCTGAGCTGCCGGAGCCCGCTGAAAGCCCGGACCCTGCTGAAGACCCGGAGCCTGCTGAGCTGCCGGAGTCTGCTGAAGCGGCCCCGGCTCCAGTCGAGGACAGCGCTGTTGGGGATTTGAATTCTGCTGGTGAGGATGCCGTGGCGGAGCCCGTCGAGCCCCAGCCTGCGTCCGCCGCAGAGGGCGACGCTGCTGAATCAGACCATGACGGTGAGGCCAACGCCGAGTCAGGGCGGGAATCCGGCGACGACCTCGTCCAGACCGCAGACACCACACTCGACGAGGTAGCCCAGGCCGACGCAGCGGATCCCGCGGTGGAGGTCACCGCGCCTGCCGAACTGCCTCGACCCCAGCAGCAGTCGCAACCTCAGCCGCGTCCCATTCCGGTGCCGGCCGAACTGGCCGAACTCGCGGCTGAAGCTGTGCGGCGCCCCGATGCCGCCAATCCCGATGCCGACGATCCCGATGCCCAGGACCCCGAATCCGGCACGGAAGCCGGACCGGATGCTGCGCACGAAGCCGGATCGGATTCTGCCTCGGATGCTGGGGAGACCGAGCCGGTCCCGCCGCAGTTCCGACTCCCTGCGCCGCCACCGCTGACATCGCCCCCGATGCCAGCGCCAGCCGCCGAATCAGACGCTTCTGAATCGGCGGCTGGCGAATCAGGCCCTGCTCAATCGAACCCTGCTCAATCGAACCCTGCCGACTCGAACCCTGCCTCGGTCCCCAACCCGCTGTCGCTGCCGACACCGCCCCGAGGCTTGATCCCGCCCCTGCAAACCCCGCCGCCCCCCGAGGTGCCGGCGTGGCCCAACGCCGAACCGCCTATGCCGACTGATTCAGTCAGACAGGAGTAGGACGTGAAGGTGTCTGCAGACAAGATCGCCCCCAAGCTCACCGCGCTGGGGGAGGCCGTTGCGGCCTGCACTGATCGCAGTGCCCCCGATGTGGTGGCGGCTGCGGCGAAAGTCACCCAGAGGGCGACTCAGCGGGTTGCACTGAGCGGTGATTACACCGTGGTGGCGCTGGCCGGATCGACCGGATCGGGAAAGTCGAGCCTGTTCAATGCGCTGACCGAAACCGAGCTGGCCGAGTCGGCAGCCCGGCGTCCCACGACGTCACGGACGATGGCTGTTGGTTGGGGAACCTCCTTGCCCAACGATCTGCTGGACTGGCTCGATGTCGGACGACGGCACCTGATCTCCAGCGATGATCCCGGTTTGGCCAACCTGGTGCTGCTGGATCTTCCCGACCACGACTCCACCGAGGCTGAACATCGGATCACCGTGGACCGCATGGTCGACACCGTTGATGCCTTGATCTGGGTCGTCGATCCTCAGAAGTACGCCGATGCTGCGCTTCATGATGGCTATCTGAAGCCGCTGGCCGACCATGCCGATGTGATGATGGTCGTGCTCAACCAGATCGACCGGCTCAGCCCTGACCAGGTCAAGGGCTGTGTGGCCGACCTGCGCCGATTGCTGAACGATGAAGGGCTGCGCAGTACGCCCTTGATGGCGGTCTCCGCGACCCGTGGTGATGGTGTCGTCGCTCTGCGTGAGGCGCTGAAGGGCACCGTCCGACGCAAGCAGGCGATGCTTCGCCGGGTCGCGCTGGATGTGCGCAAATCAGCCCAGGCGCTGTCGGATGACTTTGGGCCGAAGGCGCCGGGGAAGATCAACGGCAGCCTCAAGGAACAGGTCGCTGAGCTCCTGGGGGATGCCGCCGGTGTGCCGCTGGTTACCGACGGTGTGGAACAGGTGTGGCGTCGCCGAGGCACCCTGGCGACGGGGTGGCCGTTGACCAGTTGGGTGGCTCGGTTGCGTCCCGATCCGCTCAAGCAGTTGCGCCTCGGCGACCAAGCCGAAGCGGAACACAGCCCGACCACGGTGAATCACACGTCCCTGCCGAAGCCCACCGCGGTGCAGACCGCGCGGGTGGAACAGGCCTTGCGTCAGTTGGTCGACCAAGCAGCCCAGGGCATGCCGTCGGGCTGGGTGCGGGCCGTCGACGCCGCTGCGCATCGAGACCAAGCCCTGCTGCGCGACGACCTGGATACCGCGATCGCGGGCACGGACCTTGAGGTTCATCGGGGTTCTTGGTGGTGGACGCTGATCACCGTCGTGCAATGGGCGTTGATCGCCGCGGTGGTCGGCGGTCTGGCGTGGTGGCTGGCTGGGCCGGTGCTGAGTGGCAACGGGCTGGGGAATCCTGTCGTGTCCTGGTATGGCGTGCCTGCAGGGCTGTGGGTCGCGGTGGGTGCCGTCGTGGCCGGAGTGCTGTTGGCGCTGCTGAGTCGGGTCCTGGTGGACCTAGGGGCGCGATCTCGTGCGCGAGCCGCCCGCAAGGCGCTTCGCGCCGCAGTCACGTCGGTGGCTGAGGAGCAGGTCTTTGCTCCCGTTCAGGAGGAGCTGGATCGTTACCACCGCGCCCGTGAGGCGCTGCGCGTCGCTCTACGCTGAGTGCGGTGCCGCCCGGTCGGTGTCGGTAGGCCCGGGTTCTCCACAGGGCCCTGGATTGCTATGCACAGTTCCATCGCAGCCTGATCAGGACGCCGGGTTGGTGCACAGACTCTCCGCCAGGACAACCAGATCGCCCAGGGCGAGCACAGGACGGAGAGCAACGATGGAGGCAGCGGTATGGATCACCGGCAATGTCGGTGGTGAGGTCGAGTTTCGGACCTTTGGAGACGATGTGGCCTATGCCAGTCTGCGAGTGGCCAGCACGCCACGATTGCGGCGCGGTGGTGAATGGGTGGACGGCGCCACCACCTGGCTGACGGTGACCTGTACGCGGGCCTTGGCCGAGAACGTGCGCGACAGCATCAAGAAGGGGGATCCCGTGGTGGTGGTGGGTCGGTTGCGGACCAACCGCTGGGAGGATTCCGAGCGTGGACCGCAGGAACGATTGGTGCTGGAGGCCATTTCGATCGGCCACGACCTCACCCGCGGACACGGCGATTTCCGCCGGACGGTGCGTGCCCGCAATGAGGACACCGCTGACGTGGGCGAACTCATCCGAGCCGCCGAAGAGCGCGAGGACGCGGCAGTGGCCGTCGCCTGAACCGCAACGTGCGGCTGGGCGAGGCTGCCCTGATCACCTGTCGGCCAACGCAGCCCGCGCTTACCCCGTCGGCTGAGCTTGTCGAAGCCGGCGCTTGACGGGGTGAGGCAGGCTCGGTGCCGGCTTCAGTCGCGAGTCAGCTTGCGGTGCGCGGTGCGGTGCGGGCGGGCGAGGTCGACGCCGAGGCGCTTGACCTTGTTTTCCTCGTAGTCGGCGAAGTTGCCTTCGAACCAGAACCAGTTGGCGTCATCGTCGTCGGTGCCTTCCCAGGCCAGGATGTGGGTCGCCACCCGATCCAGGAACCACCGGTCGTGGGAAATCACCACCGCACAGCCGGGGAACTCCAGCAGCGCATCCTCCAAGGACTGCAGGGTCTCCACGTCCAGGTCGTTGGTGGGCTCGTCGAGCAGCAACACATTGCCGCCCATCTTCAGCGTCAGGGCCAGGTTCAGTCGGTTGCGTTCACCGCCGGAGAGCACGCCGGCCAGCTTCTGCTGATCGGGCCCCTTGAAGCCGAAGGACGCCACGTAGGCCCGCGACGGCATTTCGAAGCTGGCGACCTTGATGTGGTCCAGACCGTCGGAGACGACCTCCCAGACATTCTTGGACGGATCGATGCCGCCGCGACCCTGATCGACATAGGAGAACTTCACAGTGGAACCCACCTTGAGGCTGCCCGAATCGGGCTGCTCCTCGCCGATGATCATCTTGAACAAGGTGGTCTTGCCCACGCCGTTGGGGCCGATCACGCCGACGATGCCGGCTCGGGGCAGGGTGAAGCTCAGTCCATCGATGAGCTTGCGGGTGCCGAAGCCCTTGCCGAGATTGTCGGCCTTCAGCACATCCGAGCCCAGACGCGGGCCCGGCGGGATGTTGATCTCGGCCAAGTCGACCTGACGGTTACGCTCGGCCTCGGCGGCCAGTTCCTCATAGCGGGCCAGGCGGGCCCGGTTCTTGGCTTGACGAGCCTTGGGATTGGCGCGCACCCATTCCAGTTCCTTCTCCAGGATCTTGGCGCGCTTGGCGTCCTTTTTGCCCTCGATCTGCAGGCGGGAACGCTTGGTCTCCAGGTAGGTGGAGTAGTTGCCCTCGTAGGGGTGCAGCTTGCCGCGGTCGATCTCACAGATCCACTGCGCGACATTGTCGAGGAAGTAGCGATCGTGGGTGACGGCCAGCACGGCGCCGGGGTAGGTCTTCAAATGGCCTTCCAGCCAGTTGACGCTCTCGGCGTCCAGGTGGTTGGTGGGCTCGTCCAGCAGCAACAGGTCCGGTTGAGCGAGCAGCAGCTTGCACAGGGCGACCCGGCGGCGCTCGCCGCCGGAGAGCACGTCGACCACCGCGTCTCCGGGTGGGCACTGCAAGGCGTCCATGGCCTGCTCCAACTGGGAATCCAGATCCCAGGCGTTGCGATGGTCGAGTTCGGTCTGCAGTTCGCCCATCTCGGCCAGCAGGGCGTCGAAGTCAGCGTCCGGTTCACCCATGGCTGCGGAGATCTCTTCAAAGCGGTCCAGCATGGCCTTGGTATCGGCGACGGCCTCGTAGATGTTCTCCATGACCGTCTTGCCTTCGCTCAGCGGAGGCTCCTGCATCAGGATTCCGACTGACTTGTCCTTGGCGAGCATGGCCTCGCCGTTGTCGGGAGTGAGCATGCCGGCCATCAGCTTCAGCATGGTGGACTTGCCAGCGCCGTTCGGGCCGACGACGCCGATCTTGGCCCCCTCGTAGAAAGACAGGGTGACATTGTCGAGCACCAGCTTTTCGCCCAGCTTCTTGCGGACGTTGTGCATAGTGAAAACGAACTCAGGCATGGCGATCATCTCTCACGGGTTGGAAGCGGCGCCCAGTCTATGACAGGACCGTGTCGGCCTTCACCACGACCAATGTCAACCGGTAGCGAAGTTGTCGTTGGGTTGACCGCAGTGCCTCGAAGGAAAGCCGTTACCGGATTGCTAGGGTCGGTTTCACCCGTTCAGAGAGGAACCGAGGCATGTCGTCCCACCGTCTCGTCCATCATCGCCCTTCTCGCCACCACCGTCTTGGCGCTGTCGGCCTGCACCGCCGCACCAAGCCCGGCCCCAACTCCAAGCCAGCTATCCACGCCGGCCACGCCGACCCTTTCGGTGACCGGCTACGGCGCACTCCAGCTAGGAATGACCAAAGCCGAAGCCACCGCCACCGGGTTGACCACGGGGATCAGCGGCACTGATGGTGCCTGTGGCGGCGCGGCTGACGGCAGACTGGCCGGGGCGCCGGCTACCGAACCCACCGACGAGAATCCCTACGTGCAGGGCACGCTGTTCTTCTCGTCCAATACCGGCAAGTTGGTCGTCATCTCCGCCTATGGTCCGGTCGCCACGCCGGAAGGAATCAAGATCGGCAGCACCGTTGCTGAACTCAAGGCCGCCTATCCCACCTGGTCCGGTGAGCCGGACGATGCCGGCAACCCCAGCGACTCCGGGCGAGGCTATGTGGAGCTTCCCGGCGGCAAGGCGAGCTACCGCATCGTGGTGATTTCCGGCGCGGTGGTGGAACTGAGCCTGGATTCGGCAGCACAGGATTGCTACGAGTAAGCCGCTTGGGGCGATCACAAGGTGGTGGCGGTGAGCAGTTCGGCCAAAGTCACCGCTCGCCGTCCGATCAGGTCCTGCACCTGGTAGCGGCAGGAGAAGCCGTCAGCCAGCAGCACGGCCTGCGGCCCGGCGGCCTCAATGGCCGGCAGCAGAGCGTGGTGAGCCACGGCCAGTGAGGTATCGACTTGGGTCATGCCGAAGTCGCCGGCCAGGCCGCAGCAGCCATTGACCGTGACCACGTCTGCCCCGGTACGGGCCAGAAGAGCGGCATCGGTCGCCCAGCCCAGCACTGCGCGGTGATGGCAGTGGGGTTGGGCGACCACCCGGACGCCGCCCAAGTCGGGCGGCTGGTAGTCGGTGCGCGCCAAGAACTCGGCCAGCGTGGACACCCCGGCCACGACCGCCTGGAGCCGCTCGTCGTCAAGAAGGTCGGACGCATCGCTGCGCCACACCGCAACCGCGGAGGGATCCAGACCCACCACCGGCACGCCGTCGGCGATGATCGGCGCGAGCACGTCCAGGGCGTGACGCAACACCCGCGCTGCGCGATCACGCTGACCGGTGCTGAGTAGCGCCACCCCGGTGTCGATGCGGCCGGGCACCAGTCGTGGGGCGAAGCCTGCGACGGTGAGCACCTTCAGCATCGCAGGCAGGCGGGTGGGGTCCAGGTTGTCGGTGAACGGATCCAGCCACACAGCCACCGCCGGGCCGGTGGTGGGCGCGATTTTGGTACGACGCGCCGGCCGGGTCGCCAACCGCGGCAGGCTGCGGCGCTGATCCACTCCCGCCACCCGCTTGGCTATCGCGCCTAGCCACGGTTGGGCGGTGACCGCATTGATGAGGGGCGCCATTCCCGGAATGGCGGTGACCGCAGGCGCCCATTGGCCGATTCGGCCCAGGCTGTAGTGACTGCGCGGACGCCGCCGTCCGGAATACGCCGCCGCCAACACCATCGACTTGGCCTGTGCGATGTCGGTTCCGGTCGGGCATTCGCTGGCGCAGGCCTTGCAGGCCAGGCACAGTTCCAAGGCTTCGCGAACCGCTGCGGAGCGCTCGTCGGCGATGAGCGTGCCGTTGACCAGTTCCTGCAGAATCCGAGCCCGACCCCGAGTGGAATCCTGCTCCCTCCCGGTGACCTGGTACGAGGGACACATCACCCCGGTATCGGTCAGGCATTTGGCCACCCCGGTGCACCGGTGGACGGCCGCGCTGAGGGCCTCCGATTTCGAGGAGCCCACCGCGGCGGCCCGCAGATCGGCGTCCAGGGGTCGTGGCGCCACCACAATGCCGGGATTGAGCAGATCGGCCGGATCGAAGATCTGTTTGACCTCGGCAAAGAGGGCCAGGGCGGAGGCTGAGTACATTCTCGACAGCAGTTCGGAGCGGGCCCGCCCGTCGCCATGTTCTCCGGAGATGGAGCCACCGTGCCGGGCGACCAGATCGGTGGCCTGCTCCACGAACTGGCGGTAGCCGGCCACTCCGGCAGGGTCGGAAAGCTCGAAGTCGATGCGAAGGTGCACACAACCCTCCCCGAAGTGCCCGTACGGCAGCCCGTGCAGTCCGTGGCTGGCGAGCAACTGCTCCAGTTCACGCAGGTAGGCCCCCAGGTGGGCGGCGGGTACGGCTGAGTCCTCCCAGCCGGAATGGGCGGGTTTGGCCAGTCCCACCGCCGCCAGCCCGGCGCCGTCGGCGCGGATCCGCCACAAGGTGGCGGCTCGGTGGCGATCGGCGATGATCTCCGCATCGCCGGCCCCGGACGCGGCTACCAGCGCGTCGGCGCGCTCGGCCAGCCGGAGCGGATCGTCATCGGTGAGTTCGACCAGCACCCAGCCGTCTCCGCGTGGCATCGCGGGCACCGAAGCCGCGCCGTGTCGGGCGGCGATCACCGCCATGATGCGCCGATCCAGCCCCTCGATGGCGGTGGGGGAGAACGGCAACAGTCGGGGCGTGGCATCGGCGGCACAGGCCATATCGGGGTAGCCCAACACCACCATGGTGGTGTGCTCAGGTTCGGCGACCAGTCGCAGCCGGGCCGCAGTGACCACAGCCAAAGTGCCTTCAGAGCCGGCCAGGAAGGCCGCCACATTGAAGCCGTTCTCCGGCAGCAGGTGTTCCAGGCTGTAGCCAGATACCTGCCGAGAGAACCGGCCGAACTCGGTGCGAATGATGCCCAGGTTTTGCTGCACCAGCCGATGGAGCGCACTCAAGGTGGGCGAGGCGGCGATGACCTCGGCATCGGCGCGGTTCGCCACGCTGAGCCGCTCCCCGGTTCCGGTGATGGCGCTGAGACCCAGCAGGTTGTCGGCGGTGCGTCCATAGCCCAAGGCGCGCGCCCCGCAGGCGTTGTTGCCGATCATCCCGCCGATGGTGCATCGATCCAGGGTGGACGGATCGGGGCCGAACCGCAGCCGGTGCGGTGCGGCTGCTGCATTCAGTACGGCGGGGATGACACCAGGCTCGACAATGGCGGCTCGCCGGCGTGGATCCAGGTGGGCGATTCGGTTCAGATCACGGCAGTCGATGACCACGCCGGTGCCGACGGCATTACCGGCGATCGAGGTTCCCGCGCCGCGAGTGGTGAGGGGTACCTGGGCCTGGCGGGCGGCGTCGACCAGGGCGCTCAGCTCTGCGACCGTCGCGGGCCGGGCGACCGCGGACGGCACCACCCGCTGCAGCGATGCGTCCGAGCTGTATCGGGCCCGGGTGCCGTCGGAGGCGTCCAGAGTGAATCCTGCCTTGCGCAGGGCATCCAGTCCGGTCGGGGTGTTCACGTGCGGTCGACGACGGCCTGCATCGCTCGGCCCAAGGCGGCGAAATCGTCGGGGTCGACCACGTCGACGAGGGCCTGGCGCACGGATTCGACGTGGTCGGGGGCGGCTTTCACCAGGAGGTCGTAGCCGGCCTCGGTCAGCACGGCCCGAACCCCGCGGCCGTCGGAATCGCAGGGGACGCGCTTCATCAGGCCTTTGGCTTCCATCCGGCCCACCGTATGGGTCAGGCGGGAGCGCGACTGTCGGACTCGGCTGGCCAACTCCGACATGCGCAGACTGTGCTCGGGGCTCTCCGAGAGATTCACCAAGATCTCGTATTCGCCCAGATCGAGGCCGTAGGGGCGCAAACCGGCGTCCATTTCGGAGAAGATCCGGCCGTTGCCGGCCAGATAGAGCCGCCAGATCCGCTGCTGCTCGTCATCGAGCCAGCGCGGCTGTGCCGAAGAACTCCCCATGGCCGGATTCTAGCTGTGCGGGTGCAGGGTGCGAGGCGATGCGGTCAAGCTCGCAGCCCGACCGAGCAGCCAACTCTGACCGTGGCGTGAGAGTAGGGCTGCCTACCGCTGTTGCTGACCCCCGTCGGCGGCTGATACCCCTAGAATCCCTACACAGTCGGTGCTCGTCGAGTCAGGGTGCCGTGGAGATGAATGAAGGTCTGATCGCAATGGAGCAGTCGAGCGAGTTTCCCAATGTGGGCGCCATGTTGCGTTGGCGGGTGGCGACAACGCCGGCAAGCGAAGCCTTTCGATACCGGGATGCCAACGAGAACTGGGTGTCGATCGATTGGGCCCAGACCCGCCAACGGGTCGACGTGCTGGCTGCCGGACTGCTTGCGCTCGGGCTGGAGTCCGAGCAGCGGGTCACTATCGTGGCCGGCACCCGCATCGAGTGGGTGCTGATGGACCTGGCCATCAACTGCGCAGGCGGGGCCACCACCACCATCTACCCCAACACGGCCGGGGATGACTTCGACTACATCGTGTCCGACTCCGGCTCGGTGATCATGGTCGCTGAGAATGCCGAGCAGCAGGCCAAGCTGGATGCGAACGCTGAGACCGCCGCTCAAGTGCGCACCGTCATCCTCATGGACGGGCCCGGCGACGGTGACCGGGTGCTGTCCTGGGCGCAGTTTGTGGCCCTGGGTGAGGAGAAACTCGCCGCCGAACCAGCGGTCGTCGATGCAGCGATTGCCGCGACCAAAGCCGACCAGTTGGCAACCTTGATCTACACCTCCGGCACCACAGGCCGGGCCAAGGGCGTCGAACTGCTGCATAGCTGCTGGGTCTATGAGGGCGTCACGCTGCGTGACATGGACATCATCGACTCCAGCTATGTGCAATACCTGTGGTTGCCGCTGTCTCATGTGTTCGGAAAGGCCTTGATCGCCGCCCAGATGGCGATCGGCTTCAGTTCGGCGGTGGACGGGCGTGTCGACAAGATCGTCGCCGGGTTGGGCGAGGTGCGTCCGGAGTTCATGTGTGGTGCGCCGCGGATCTTTGAGAAGGTGCGTGCTGCGGTGATGCTGGCATCACCGCGAAGCGGCATTCAAGGCCGCATCGCCCGCTGGGCGTTCGCGGTCGGACGCGATTCCCGCCAATACCGCCTGGAGGGTCGCGCCATGCCGGCGCGGATGCGGGCGTCCTATGCGCTGGCCGACAAGCTGGTCTTCAGCAAGCTGAAGGCGCGCATGGGTGGCAATGTCGAATTCTTCATTTCCGGCTCGGCCAAGCTGAGCGCCCAGGTGCAGGCGTGGTTCTACTCCGCGGGCCTGCTGCTGGTGGAGGGCTACGGAATGACCGAAACCAGCGCGATCAGTTGCTTCAATGTGCCCGCCTCGCCGCGGTTCGGGACGGTCGGGCCGGGGCTGCCGGGCACCGAGATCAAGATCGCCGAGGATGGCGAGGTGCTGATCAAGGGTCCTGGTGTGATGCGCGGCTATCACAACGATCCTGAGCGCACCGCCGAGGTTTTGATTGATGGCTGGTTCCACACCGGCGACATCGGGGTGCTGGACGAGGGCGGGTACCTGTCGATCACTGATCGCAAGAAGGACCTGATGAAGACCTCCGGTGGCAAATATGTCGCGCCGGTGAAAGTGGAGACCGTCATCGCGGCCACCATTCCCTACGTCTCGCAGGTGGTGGCTGTCGGTGACGGCCGGAAATACATTTCAGCATTGCTGACCATGGATCGGGACAATCTGGCCAAATGGGCGGCTCGCAAGGGGCTGTCGGAGTTGTCCTATGAGGAACTGACTCAGCGTCCCGAACTGCGCGACACGCTGCAGCGATTCCTGAATTCGGCCAACGCTAAACTGGAACGCTGGGAAACCGTGAAACGGTTCGCGGTGCTGCCCACCGAGTTCAGCGTTGATGATGGTGGCGTGACTCCGAATATGAAGATTCGCCGCAAGGTGATCGCTGAACGTTATGCCGATGTGGTGGAGACTCTTTACGATGCTGACCCGGTAGTCGAGTGAGCGCCTTCACCAGCCTGGTCGACCTGCGTTGGGTCGACCTGGATGCCCAAGGTCACGTCAACAATGCCCTGGTGGCCGACTACCTGCAAGAAGCCCGGGTTCAGTGGCTGCAGTCGGGGGCGAACGTCCATCTGTTGGGGGAATCCACCATGGTGGTCTCGCATCAGTTGGAGTACCTGGGGCCGATCGGCTTCAGCACCGATCCGGTGCGCATCGAAGTGGTGGTCGGTCCGGTGGGTGCGGCCCGCTTTCAGTTGGCCTACACCCTGACCCAGGGTGGTCGGGAGTGTGCCCGCGGGCGATCGGTGTTGTGCCTTTTCGACTATCGCGCCAATCGGGTGCGGCGCATGACCGGCGCCGAACGGGCCTGGTTCGCCGAGCAGTCGATCGAGTTGGCGCCGATGCCGTCGCTGGGCCGCTGGCGGGTCGGGGAGCAGGCCCACGAACACGACTTTCACGTGCGCTGGTCGGATGTGGACGCCTACGGCCACGTCAACAATGTTCGAGTCTTTGACTATGTCGCGGAGGCCCGCGTGCGCATGAACCCCGATCAGGATGGTCCGCACCGGATGGCGGCTGCCGCCGAGGCCGGAATCACCTGGATGGTTGCGCGCCAGGATGTCGACTACCTGGATCAGATCCTGTTGCGTCCGCAGCCCTACCGGGTGCGGACTGCGATCGGACGGATCGGCCGCACCTCGGTGACGACGGTGGCTGAGGTCGTCGATCCGCTCGACGGGCGGGTGCTGGTGCGGACCCGGACTGTGGTCGTCAGCGGTGATCGCAGCGGGCGTCCGGTGCCCTTACCCGAACTCATGCTGGATGCGGGTCGGCTGTGGCCGGCCGAGGAATACTGAGCGACCCGACTACTGAGCAGCCCGAGGATCCGAGGCTTCGGCGTTGTCACACCGCGGCGTCGCATGGCCGGTAGCCCGCACGGTGGCGTCGCTGGCGGGCGCGGCGGTCAGGGCCGCAGATAGTCCGAGGAGGCCCGCACCATCAGATCAGGGGTGAACGGCGCATGCGGAGTGCCGTCGAGCAGCATTTCGGCGGCGGCCCATCCCAGGCCCCACATCGGTTGGCGCACTGAGCTCAGCGGCACCATCAGTTCCGGGGCCAGGTAGGTGTCGTCGTAGCCGACGACCGCCAGGTCTTCGGGAACCCGGATTCCGCGGGTGCGGGCTTCGCGAAGCACTCCCATGGCCACGATGTCGTTGATGGTGAAGATCGCGGTCGGGGCGTTGGGGGTGTCCAACAGGGTGTGGGCGGCGTTTTGGCCCGCGTTGGCGTTGTGGTTGTACAGGTGCACGATGGTCAGCACCTCGTCGGGGTCCAGCCCGGCCTCCTGGACGGCCTGGATGGCGCCTTCGCAGCGCTGATCGCTGGTCTGGCGGCCGACCTCTGCGGCGAAGACTCCGATGCGGCGGTGGCCGCATTCGAGCAGATGGGAGATGGCCTGATTGCCGCCGTGAACATTGTCGACGGTGATGCAGGGCTGGCCGGGCAGATCGGAGTCGATGAGCACCCACGGGATGCCGATTTCGGTCAGGGTCGTGAGGTGGTCGACTCCGGCGGCGGGGGTGATCACCACTCCGCGGACGCCTTGCTCGGCCAGTGTGCCGATGCAGCGGGCCTCGCGCTTCGGATCGGAATCGGAACTACACAGGATGAGGCTGTGGTCTTCCTCGGTGAGTCGGTCCTCGATTCCTCGGGCGAGCTCGGTATAGAACGGGTTTCGAACGTCTTGGACGACCACGCCGACGGTGCTGGAAATTCCGGCACGCAAGTGTCGAGCTGAGGCATTTCTGTGGAAATTGAGTTCGGTCATTGCTGTCTTGACCTTGTGCAATGTTGCCGCGCTAACCACGTCGGGCCGGTTGAGAACGTTCGAGACAGTGCCGACGGAAACGCCGGCGCGTGCTGCGACGTCTTTCACGTTGGCGCGTTGGGGTGGAGCCATAGTGATGCCTCTCGCAAACCAATGGACTTGGGTGAGCTTAGTCGCGGTGTCAACATTGTCGTAATTGGTCAAATTGCGTTGACATCGACAATCAGTGGCTGTCGGAGCGGTCTGGTGACCGCCACAGTGCCCGCACAGGTTCGGACTCGGAGCGCCCCGCCGCGGGCTGCGAAGGGGGTGAGCAGGGGTACGAGGGCGGTCTGGAGCGTTGGTATTGGAGGGGGTCCGGGGGTTGGTCGAAGCGCCAGCCGCAATGGCCGAGGCTTCGAGACCTGCCCCAGGTTCAGCGCTGGTAGGTGAGCGTCCCCCGCCACAGGGTGGCGACCACCGGGTCGGGCAGTTCGCGGCCGTGGTAGGGATTGTTGCGGGCCCGCGAACGGGATGCTTCGGCATCGACGGTGGCGCGCGCGGCGGGGTCGACCAGGACGATATTGGCCGGCTCGCCGGGCTGCAGCGGGCGTCCCTGGGTGGCGACCTGGCCGATCTCGGCGGGACGGGTCGACATGCGCTGCACCAGGGTGGGCCAATCCAGGCGTCCGGTGTTGACCATGACCTCCATGACCACGGCCAGAGCCTGCTCCAGGCCGATCATGCCGGGCAGGGCGACGTCGAAGGGGTGATCCTTGTCCTGGCGGGCATGCGGGGCATGGTCGGTGCCCACGACGTCGATAGTGCCATCGGCCAGCGCTTCGCGGACCGCCTCGAGGTGCTCATTGGTGCGCAGCGGCGGGTTCACTTTGAAGGTGGTGTCGTAGCCGGCGACCAGTGGGGTGTCGAGCAGCAGATGGTGCGGGGTGACTTCGGCGGTGACCTTGATGCCCCGCTTCTTCGCCCAGCGGACGACATCGACGCCCTCGGCGGTGGAGACGTGGCAGACGTGGATCCGGGAGTCGGTGAGCTCGGCAAGTTGGACGTCGCGGGCGATGATGATGCTCTCGGCCTGGGCCGGCCAGCCGGGCAGCCCGAGTTGGGCCGACCAAGCCGATTCGTGGCAGCAGGCGTTCGGGCCGGCCAGGCGCGAATCCTGGGAATGCTGAGCGATGACGCCGTTGAAGGTCTTGACGTAGGTGAGTGCGCGGCGCATCAGGAGCGAATCGGAGACGCACTTGCCGTCGTCGGAGAAGACGCGCACACCGGCTGCAGAGTCGGCCATGAGTCCGAGTTCGGACAGTTCCTCGCTGGCCAAGCCCTTGGTGACCGCACCGATGACCCGCACTTCGCAGTGACCGTCGCGTTCGCCGAGGGATTGGACGTATTCGGCGGCCTCGGCGGTGTCGGTGACCGGGGTGAGGTTGGCCATCGCGTGCACGCAGGTGAAACCGCCGCGGGCGGCGGCGGCGGTTCCGGTGTCGACGGTTTCGGCGTCCTCACGTCCGGGTTGGCGCAGATGGGTGTGCAGATCGACCAGGCCAGGCAGGGCGAGCAGTCCGTCGGCGTTGAGGCGTTCGGTGCCGACCGGTGCATCGGCCGGGTCGGCCAGGACGCCGGCCTGCGTCACATAGAGGTCGGTGGTGGTGCCGTCGGCGAGTGTCGCCCCGGTGATCAGCAGGTTGCCAGCCTTCGCGGTCAATGCATTGCTCCTTCATCGGATCCCAGCAGGTGGTACAGCACGCTCATGCGGATGGCCACACCGGCGGCTACTTGTTCGAGAACCAGCGAGTTTGCCGCATCGGCGGCAGCGCTGGAGATTTCCACGCCGCGGTTCATCGGACCGGGGTGGCAGATGGCGGCGTTGGGCTTCATGGCCGCGAGGCGTTCGGGGGTGAGCCCGTAGGTTTCGGTGTATTCGCGTTCGGTGGGGAAGAATCCGCCGGCCATTCGCTCACGTTGGACACGCAGCATCATGACGATGTCGCAACTGTCGAGCACGTCGTCGAGGTTGGTGCTGACTTCGCAGCCCCAGCTCTCCACCCCGGTGGGCAGCAGGGTCGGCGGGGCGACCAGGACCACCTCGCCACCGAGGATGTGTTGCAGGAGCACATTGGAGCGCACCACGCGCGAGTGCAGCAGATCGCCGACGATGGCGATGCGCTTGCCGGCGAAGCCCTCGGCGCCGATCCGGCGGAAGTGCTGACGCATGGTGTAGGCGTCCAGCAGAGCCTGGGTGGGGTGCTCGTGCTGGCCGTCGCCGGCGTTGACCACCTGAGCGCGGACCCAGCTCGCCACCTGGGCAGCCGCACCGGAGGAGGAGTGCCGGATCACGAAGGCATCCACCCCCATGGCGTCCAGGGTGAGCATGGTGTCGCGCAGCGATTCGCCCTTGGAGACCGAGGAGCCTTTGGCTGAGACATTGATGGTGTCGGCCGACAGCCACTTGCCAGCGATCTCGAAGCTGGTGCGAGTGCGGGTGGAATCTTCGAAGAAGATGTTGACGATGGTGCGTCCGCGCAGGGCGGGGAGCTTCTTCACTGGACGGGATTGGACCTGCTGCATCTCCTCGGCCAGGTCGAGGATGGCGGTGGCGGAGGTCAGATCCAGATCGGCGCAACTGAGCAGGTGGCGCATCAGGCCTCCTTTGCGGTGCGGGTGATGGTGATGGCGTCGCGTCCGTCGAGTTCGCTGACCAGCACGGCGACTCTCTCGTCGGCGGCGGCTTGAATGGTGCGTCCGACGGTGTCGGCGGCGATGGGAAGCTGGCGGTGGCCGCGGTCAACCAGCACTGCGAGCCGGACCGCCTTGGGGCGTCCCAGGTCGCGCAGGGCGTCGAAAGCCGCGCCGATGGTGCGTCCGGAGTGCAACACATCGTCGACCAGCACCACGACCGCGTCGTCGATGGAGCCGGGGATGCTGGTGCGTCCGGGGTTGCGGGTGGGGTTGGCGCGCAGGTCGTCGCGGTACATGGTGATGTCGAGTTCACCCTGGCGTACCGGGGTGCCTTCGATGTCGGCGATGAGGGCTGCGAGCCGTTGGGCCAGTTGAACCCCCCGCGTCGGGATGCCGAGCAGCACCAGGTTGTCAGCGCCGTGGTTGGCTTCCAGGATTTCGTGCGCCATGCGGGTCAGGGCACGGGCGAATTCAGTGGCGTCGGCAACCACACGAGAGTCGAATGGGGATGTCGGGGTGTTGGTTGCCGGATCAGCCACGCAGCGCTCCTCGTTCTCGACGGCCGGAGTCGCACAGCTGCGATCCTGCCTCGAACGGCCAATCTATCGGACTCCGGTGGGGGTGGGGCAACGGGTTCGAGGTGTGTTCGGGTGGTCTTTCCCGTCTCGGTGGTGACCCCGGATATCCCGGACGCCTCGGTTGCTGCGGTGGATAGTCCACCGTCCCACCCGACTTGGGCGGCGACTCAGACTCGGGTGGACCTCCTTCAGTGATTCGCCCCGTTCCGCCAAGCCGTCGATGCCGGATCGCTGCTCGCTTCGGATCGAGTCGTGCCGGCGGAAGGAAATCCGGAAGGCCGTCGCGGGCGATGATCACCTGCCACTGGTCGCGGTGGGCATCCTTGGCAGGCTCCACCAGACCGTGGTGGTGATGGCAGAGCAGAACGAGGTTCGCCACGCAGGTCGACGCACCGGTCCACCAGGGGTCGATGTGGTGGGCCTCACACAGTTCGGGGCGCACGTCGCAGCCCGGGAAGGCGCAGCCGCCGTCGCGTACGGTCAACGCACTGCGGATCGCAGCGGTGACAAGGCGGTTTGCGTGTCCGACGTCGAGCGGCTGGGACGCACCGCCCAGCACCATCGGGATGATCTCGGCGTCGCAGCACACTCGACGCAGTTCACCGGCGCTCAACTCCTGGTCAAGGCCGATCAGGCCAGCGGCGGCGGCCTCGTCGTGAAGGTGCTGGTAGTCCAGCTTCACAATGACCCGCGCCGTGCCGGTGCCAGGTTCAGGGGTGGCATTGGCCGCCGCGTTGAGCAGGTCGATGAAGGCATCCGCGCGGCGCTGCTCGGACGTCGTCGCTTCGGCGAGGCGGTCGCGGGCCTCCAGTGCGGTCCGGCGGCGGGCCTCGGCGCGGGCATTCAGCAGCGCGATCCATCTCTCGCCCTCCAGGCGGGGCAGCGACCCGTCGAAGCGGATCGAGGCTCCTTCGCTGAAGAACCGCAGCGAACGCTCTTGATGTGCAGCTTCGACTTCGCGCTGGCGTCGGGTCACATCATCGGCGAGGGTGACCTCGGGCTTCACCTGGGCCAGCACTCGGCCGGCGCTGCGGGCCAACTGGTCGGCGTCCATGTGCCTGGCCAGGGTGAGCATCGCGGATTCGGCGGCCTGCTGCTGAGTTGCGTCCAGTTGTGGGGCGAGCCCGGTAAGTACCTTGCCGATCGCGCGGGCCTGGCCGGTGCCGATCTGGCCCTGAGAAGCCGCCTGGCCGACGCTGTGGTGCTCCGCGAGCGCTCGGGCCTGATAGACCGCCCCGGAAGCCTCGCGGCGGGTGAGGGTCTCTCCTGTGCCCAGCCAGGCGTCCAGAGGAGTGCCGGCCACCTGCAGCGAGGCCTGGGCGTGATCGGCCTCAGCGGTGAGCAGTCCGGTGAGCGCCTCGATGCGGCCACGGATCCGGCGGGCCTGCCGCACCCACTCCAGGCGATCAGCCGGAACGACGTGCTGACGGTTGGTCTCGATGCGGTTCAGCGCATGCTCGATCTCGGCGAGCGCCTGCCCAGCCGAGATGCGATCACTGCTGTGTTCCATGGCTCTAGCCTGACAGCCATCACTGACAAAATCGAACACCTGAATGAATCTGTGGAAAACTCTTCCACGCGCTCCGATGCCCCGGTCGGGACGGTCTCGAACGCCGCAGGTGGTCGATCCTGACGCGTAGTCGCGTCAAAATCGACCAGTTCTGCGCAGTCGGCCCGTTTAGAGCTCGGGGGTGGCCGGCGATTTGGGGGGCGCTTCGGTGCTCGGGGAAGCCAGCGGGCTCGGTGCGCTCGGCAATGCCGGGCTGGCGGGCAGGACCGGGCTGGCAGGCAGGGCCGGACTGACTGGCAGGGCCGGACTGACTGGTAGGGCGGGCACGTTGGTTTCCACCGGAACGTCGATCGTTGCTTCAGCCTCGGAGTCTGCGGAGTACGTCGTGACCTCTACGGTCGGCTCGGACGGCGTTACGGGCGGGACGGGAAGTCCCGTCGGTGCTGCTGGCAGCGGCTCACCCGTCGCAGCAGGAGACTGTTCGGCGAATCCGACGGTGTCGCCGGGCAGCGGCGGCAGCGTGATAGCGGCTTCCGGCGCGACCATAGTCGGCAACTGCTGATCCGTGACCGGCTGGAAACCCTGCACGGGCGCCGCAACCTCCTCGGGCACCACAACCTCCACAGGCGCCGCAACCTCCACGGGCGCCACGACCTCGCTGGACCCCGCAACATCCACGGGCGCTGCGCCCTCAGCCGCCACGCCCCCAGTCACAGCCTCAGCCGATCCCGCAGACTGACCCGATTCGGCCTCGGCAGCCTCCATCGCCAATGCGCCAGCCTCCTGGCAGCGCAACGCACGCTCGGCGTCATCGCGCCGTTCCATGACCTGACGGGTGACCGGATCGCTGAGCTTCACCTGAGTCAGCCACGCGTCCAGTTGCTCCAATTGCGAACGATTCATCAAGGTGTTCGGGAAGAGCAGCCCCACCACGTGCTGGCGAATGGCCGTGCTGCGATCCGCCCAACCGTCGGTCCCGTTCGAGATCGCCTCGACCACTGACCGGTAGGCGCCGACATAGGGCAGCAGCACGTCGTCTTGATCGAGCTGCCAGAAGGCCGAACAGATCTGGAAGTGCGTTTCGTTGGGAGTGTCCTCGGCGGTGGCTTTGCGCCACGCCATGGCCTTGGCTTCGGCAATGGGCAGTGCGGCCCGTGCCGCAGCGGCGCGCTCGGCGCCGCGGGCGGTGTTGTCGCGCTCGGTCTCGGCGGCGATCTCGTTTTCGCTGATCGCGCCCAGCCGCGCGAGATTCACCACTAGGTGCCAGCGCAGGTCGGTGTCCAGTGCCAAGCCCTCGGGGGCCTCCAGGCCGTACAGCCAGGCGTGCAGCACCCCGGCAGCGACCTCCCCGCTCGCCGAGGACGCCAGCGCCCGCGCAAACGCCAGTTGGTGATCCGAGCCCGGCTCGGCATCCTTCAACAGCCGCGCCATGCCGGCCAGCATGCGGGCGTTGAGGTCGGCGCGGCTCTTCGGCGGTGCGTAATAGTCGATGGCCGTGCGGCATTGGCCCAAGACGTTCTGAACCGCAGTCAGGTCCGACTCGATGCCGACCCCGCTGAGCGCCAGGTCCACGTAGTCGGCCGCGGTCAGTTCGGCATCGCGACACATATCCCAGGCCGCACCCCAGCACAGTGCCCGGGTCAGCGCGGAGTCCAGCGTGGCGAAACTGGTGATCAGGGCCGCCAGGGAGTCGGCGTCCAGGCGGATCTTGGTGTAGGTCAGGTCGTCATCATTGGGCAGAATCACCGCCGTGCGGGCCTTGCCCACCAACTCCGGGATCTCGGTCAGCTCGCCGTTCACGTCGACCTCGACGCGCTCGGTGCGCACCAGCCGTCCCTCAACCAGGTCGTACAGGCCCACAGCGAGCCGGTGCTGACGCAGGGTCGGCCACTGCGCCGGTGCGCTTTGCCGCAGCGCGAACCGGGTGAAGACACCCTGCTCATCGGTGTCGAACTCGGCGGTGATGGTGTTGACCCCGGCAGATTGCAGCCACTGTTCGGCGAAGTGCGACAGATCGCGTCCGGACGCCTCGGTCAGTGCCGCCAGCAGATCGGACAGGCGGGTATTGGTCCAGGCGTGCTTGGTGAAGTAGCTGCGCACCCCGGCCAGGAACGCGTCGGTGCCGACGAAGGCGACCAGTTGACGCAACACCGAGGCGCCCTTGGCGTAGGTGATGCCGTCGAAGTTCAGCTCCACGGCCTCCAGGTCGACCATGTCGGCGGCCACCGGGTGGGTGGACGGCAACTGGTCGGTGCGGTAGGCCCAGTTCTTGCGCCCATTGGTGAAGGTCGCCCACGGATCGTTGCCGCTGCCCCCGCCGGCGCGGATCTCAGCCTGGGCATAGTGGGAGGCCCACTCGGCGAAGGACTCGTTCAGCCACAGGTCGTCCCACCAGGTCATGGTGACCAGGTCGCCGAACCACATGTGGGCCAGTTCGTGCAGGATCGTGTTGTCCCGCGCCTCATAGGACGCCTGGGTCACCCGAGAGCGGTAGAGATACTCATCTCGGATGGTCACGCAACCGGCGTTCTCCATGGCTCCGGCGTTGAATTCCGGGACGAAGATCTGGGCGTAGTCGCTGAACGGCAGGGCCATGCCGAAGGCTCGAGCGAAGACGGTGAAGCCGGCCTTGGTGGTGTCCCAGATGCGCTGGGCGTCCAGGTATTCGGCCAGGGACGCCCGGCAGGCCAGGGTCAGCGGAATCTCCCCGGCCGGGCCGGAGTAGTGATCGGTGACGGTGTGGAATTCGCCGGCGATCAAGGCGGTGATGTAGGTCGAGATCGGCGGGGTGGGGGCGAACGCCCAGCGGGCCAAATCGGGACCGGCGGCGACGGGTTGAACCGACGGCGAGTTGGACAGCACCGTCCAGTGGGCCGGGGCCAGCACAGTCAACTCGAAGCTGCCCTTGAGGTCGGGCTGCTCGAAGCAGGCATACATGCGCCGGGCGTCCGCGGTTTCGAACTGGGTGTAGCAATACACCTTGTCATCGACGGGATCGACGAACCGATGCAGGCCCTCGCCGGTGCGGCTGAAGCGGCACAACGCGGTGATCGTGAGCTGGTGCTCGCCCTTCTTGGCGTTGAAATGCACCTTGTTGTCGACGAAGGAATTGGCGGGCAGCGGCTTGCCGTCCAGGGTGGCTGAGATCAGCGAATCAGCGATGAGGTTGAGGTGGGTTTTGGTCGAACTGGTGAGTGCAAAGGTCACCGTCGAGGTGGACACGAACACCGCGGTGGGATCGAAGTCTGCGACCTGCGCGGTGCCGCTGAGATCGATGTCGACGTGGTAGCCCTTGAGGCGAACGACGGCCGATCGGGCGGCGGCTTCATCGCGCGTGATGTTGGCTGGATACATAACAGAACCTCACAGGGGTGGGCATGTTTCGTAGGGGCGGAAACATAAGGCAAGCTGAGAGGCTACCGTTCACACAGGTGGGCGCTCAAGCTTGGCCCTCCTTGTCCAGTGACGAATTGTTGCCGGTATGAAGCCGTTTTGGGCGTGGTGGTCGCGCTGAACCGCCTCGGAGGCGCAAGCTGGACTCGTGCAGGAGTTGACCACCTCCGAGGTGATTCATTGGGCTGATGCCGAAGTACGCCTGGAGCGCGACGGGTCACTAATGCGCGTGGTGCGTGGGCGTCATCTGGTGGTTGAACTCGGCTGGGTGAACGCGGGCACGTCTGAGCCTTCCCTGGTCACCGACGACGAGGTTGAGCATTCCCTGGTCACTGATGCCGGACGCCTGCTGCAGCGCGCTGCGATCAACGATGGCTGGCGCAATCGCTGGGTGCTGGTGCGTGACCATGACGGCTCGGTGCAGGTCGAGGAGCGCATTCGGCTGCGTCCGGGACCGGAATACGCGCTGTGGAGTTGGGACAGCGGAGTGAGTGCGACCCTGGTGGTCGCCCCGGCGCATGCTGCCGGACCGGTCTTGGCGTTCCGGCTGGAGCAGGGCTACCTCGAACTGGCCGACGATCCGCAGGAGTCCAGCGCCTGGGTGGAGTATCTGGTCGCCCCGGTGGGCACAGTGCTGGAGACCGGGGATCGGATGGTGACGGTGCTGGCCGGGCATTGGTACGCCGCACTGGACGACGTTGAACCCCGGCTGCCCCCGTGGTCGCTGGAGACCCAACTCGACGAGGGGGTGCCCTGGGTCGCCGATCTGGCCGACTGCGGCATCGAGGTGCCGGCCGATGTGACGATGGACTATGTCGACGGGCAGGTGTCGATCGAGGGTCCGCCGGGGACGCATCGCATCGCGGTCACGAATGCGCGCGGCCTGAGCCTGATCGATCTGGAGTGGGTGCCCCAATTGGAGGTGGCGCTGCACAAAGTGGTGGACGCCGTCCTGGCCCGTCCGGGACCTGCCACGGCCGCCGAAGCCTTCTGCGTGCAGATGGCCGCCGATCGCCATGCGGTGTGGCTGGGCCGCGCCGGCCATGACCTGCTGGACGTCGTCGACTGGGAATCGACCGATTCGCTGTTCGCAGCGGCATTCGCCCTGATTCGCGGACGCGCCCTGGGGGAGGGTGCGCTGGTCTCGGATGCCTTGCGCTGGCTGGCTCGCCGTCCGGTGGGCGTGGGGTATGGGCGGGTGGTGATGGCCGGCTTCTTGGCGTCGGTCAGTGTCGGCTTGGACGCCCAGTCCCGCTGCCTGGAGATGCTCAGCCGCCCCGCCGTGGGACGCACCGCAGCCCTGGAGAGTTCGCTGCTGCACTACCGCAGCGCCGATTTCGGAGCGGCCGAACTGGCCGGGGTGGCCAACCGGCTGGGCGGATTGATTCCGGGCGAGCCGCCTTTGATGACCTGGGAGCAGATCGCCGAGTTGGTCGGCCTGTTGGAGCTGTGTCCGCCGGAGTGGCCGCATGCGTCCCACTACGCCCAGGTGGCCGCGAAGGCTCGCGGGAAGATCCTGTGCGCCTACCTCGATGGAGTGATCGTTGACGCTGAGCCGCTGGCCTGGTTGCTGCTCACCCCCGAGCTCAGCGCAACAGCCTGAGTTGGTGGCCACCGGCTGCGGGCCGTAGACTCTCGGCGGTTAGCCGGGGCGTAGCGTAGTGGCTAGCGCGCCTGCTTTGGGAGCAGGAGATCGCAGGTTCGAGTCCTGTCGCCCCGACCATTGTGATGAGTCGCGACATCGGTTACAGATGAGTCGCGCCATCGGTGTCAGTTGGAGCTCGGCCATCGGCCGGGCTCCTTTTGCGTGTTTGGCCAGTAGTTGCGGTCGGGGTTGGTGGTGTGGGTGGCCAAGATTTCGCCGTTGATGCATCAGGCCTCTGCAGTCGAGATATCGAGTCGGTGGGGCCACTTCACTTAGGCTCGGACCGAACAGCCTTGTGGAACGGAGCGCTTGATGCGGCAAGAAGGCGTGGTTACGCGGTGGGAAGACGCTCGCGGCTTCGGCTTTGTGACCCCCGCTGCTGGCGGATCGCAGTTCTTCCTGCACATCAGCGAACTGCCCCAAGGCGCGCCCCGTCCGGTGGTCGGCGACGTTGTGACCTTTCAGCCCGGGCGGGACGGTCAGAACCGGCCGCGCGCATTACAGGTGCAATACCGCGCTTCAGAACGCCGAACCTCGATCGAGGGTGGGGTGTGGGCAGCGACCATCGTCGGGGTCGTGTTCTACGCCGTGCTCGGCGTCTTGACCGTGCTCAGGCTGCTTCCCGGCGCAGCCATCGCGCTCTCGGGGCTGGCGAGCGTGGCGGTGTTCATGCTGTACCGGGCCGACAAGTCCGCCGCGACTCGTGGGGCGTGGCGTATCAGCGAATCGACGCTTCACTTGGTGTCGCTGTTGGGCGGCTGGCCTGGTGCGCTCCTCGCTCAGCAGGTGTATCGCCACAAGACGCGCAAGCAATCATTTCAGGCGGTGTTCTGGGTAACCGTTGTGGTCAACGGCGCGATGTTGGCATGGCTGACGATCGCCCAGCCAATTCCTATCTGACCTGGAGCCTTCCCGGTTCGTCGTGAGCCGCCGCGGGCATGGCCTACCTAGGTGGCGATGATGTCGAGGAGGGATTTCGGTCCGGCGGAGTCATCGGCGTTGCGGGTGTAGAGGCGGGCGCCGTAAGCGTGGGCGGTGGCGGCGATGGTGGCGCCGCCATTGTTCAGGGCTCAAGCGAGGTCTACCACGACCCGTCCAACCACTGGCCGCAAGCACGAAAGGTGCCATCCCTCCGCACACCGCACATCGCACCAATACGCCCTTGCCGCGCGCCCCTGATCGCTGCACGATGGCGAGGGAGGCGAAGTCCGCCATCTGAGAGGTGTGCGATGTCCTACCAGGCCTACCTTGATGCGATCGAGCGAAAGACCGGTCGTACGCCCCGGCAACTTCTTGATGAAGCTGCCGACCGCGGCTACAGTCCGACCACCAAGGCGGCCGAGTTCGTCGCCTGGCTCGCTGAGGAGTACGGCCTCGGGCGTGGCCACGCGATGGCGCTGTACGGGGTGCTCAAGAACGGTCCGACCGTCCCGATCAAACACGTGGGCTCGACCGGGGTCCACCGTGACGAGGTCGAGGAACTCCGACTGGACGGCATCGCGGCCCGCTAGCGACGTCACTGGCGAGGAGACCCCCATGAGCGCCCCCGATACCCACATGCCCGTCACCTATGAGAACTGTTCGGAGGTCGCCGGGCCGTTCTACCACGGCACGAAATATGCCCTTGAGGTCGGCAGCGAACTGGTGGCGGGCTTCGGCTCGAACTTTCAGCAGGACCGGGTTTCCAACAACATCTACTTCAGCGCCCTGGTGGAGACCGCGGCCTGGGGCGCCGAACTAGCCACGGCGCTGGCCGGCAGTGCCGAGCGCGGACACATCTATCAGGTTGTGCCCACCGGTCCGTTCGAGGATGACCCCAATGTCACCAACAAACGGTTCCCCGGAAACCCGACCCAGTCCTACCGAACCAAACAGCCGCTACGGGTGGTCGCTGAGCTCACCGATTGGCCAGGCCACGACCCCGAAACGCTCAAGGGCATGCTTGACCACCTTTCCCAACTCCGGGCGCAAGGTCTGGATGTCATCGAGGACTAGTGCGCGCGACGGTCGGAAGGCCGAAGCAATGGGGCCGGCCTGAGCTGTTTTGAGAGGAATCGTGCCAACGCGGCACCAAAAGGCCCGCCGCAGCCCCTTTTTAGCCGTTCCCGACGCAAATCCTCTCAAGTTCTTGGTGCCGAGGCACCGCAAGGGTGGCGAGCACCCAGCGGTCGCTGTGCGTCTGCCACGCGATCAGAAGCCCTCACACCGCGGCAGTCGACCCGCGCTCAATGACTTGCCCCCGCAGCCAAATCTGCTCGGGGGCCGCTTTCGGGTTCTCCAAGGCCACCATGAGCGCCCGGACGGTGGCTGCGGCGATGTCTTCCAGGGGCTGACGCAAGGTGGTGAGCGGGGGAGTGACGTAGCGGGCCAACTCCAAGTCGTCGAAGCCGGTGACCGAGCAGTCCTCAGGCACACGAAGGCCCGTCTCGGTGAGTGCTCGAATCGCGCCGACGGCCACCGCGTCGCAGGTCGAGACCAGTGCGGTGAAGTCCGCCCCCGATTCGGAGAGGTGACGTTTCACCGACTGGTAGCCGTTGGTCATGCTGTAGACGTTCAAGGGCAGCGCCGGCGCCATCAGCAGGCCGGGATCAGGCTCGATGCCGGCCTCGCGCAGGGCCTTCTCATAGCCGGCCACCCGCAGCGCCCAGACCTGCTGGGCATCGCCGCGCGCACCGTCGGAGACGTAGGCGATGCGACGGTGGCCCAGCTCGATGAGGCGTTGGGTCAACGTATACGTGCCGCCCAGATCGTCGACCGAAACCGACGAGTGCCCCCAGGCTGAGCGGGCGAAATCGGCAGTCGTGCAGAAGACCATCGGCACATCCAGCCGGGCCAGCCGCTCGCCGAGCTTGGCGTGGTCCTCGGCCTGCACTCCGTAGCGTCCGAGGAAGATCACCCCGTCGAACTTTCGATCGTTGACGATTCGGGCCACCGTCTCAGCATGCGCGCTGCCTTCGGCGATGTGGCTGAGCACCAGGCCGTAGCCGCGCTCCTCCAAGGCCGCCTCCAGCAGTCCATGCAGTTGCAGCAGCAGCGGACTGATCTCGCCTTGAGTGATCACCGCGATCGCATGGGTACTGGAGATCTTGAGGCTGCGCGCACTGGTGTTGGGTTCGTAGCCATACTTGCGCGCCGCAGCCAGCACCCGCTCCCGGGTCTCAGGGTTGACGTCGGAGCGGTCGTTCATGGCGCGCGACACCGTGCTGACCGCGACTCCGCAGATTTCTGCGAGTTGCTTGATCGTGATCTGTGCCATGAATCGTCTGTCTCTCACCTGATGCGCGCCGCCACTGGGCCGACGTACTATCTCATCCCTTCACAGCGCCCGCGACCACGCCACGAATGATGTGCTTCTGGCTGGTCAGGTAGAAGATGATGACCGGGATCATCGCCAACACCAGGACGCCCATCATGGCGCCCATATCCACCGCGCCGTAGCCGCCTTTGAGGTACTGAACCGCAATCGGCAACGTCGAGTACTTGGTGCGATCCAAGCTCAAGTACGGCAGCAGGTAGTCGTTCCACAGCCACATCACTTCCAGGATCGCCACGGTCACCATGCTGGGCTTCATCACCGGCACGATGACGGTGAAGAAGGTACGCACCGGTCCGCAGCCGTCGATGAGGGCTGCTTCGTCCAGCTCGACCGGAATGCCCTTCACGAACCCGGTGAAGATGAAAACCGCCAACCCTGCGCCAAAGCCCAGATAGATGATCCACAACCCCCAGGGGGTGTTCAGGCCGAGCCGATCGGTGATCCACGACAGGGTGAACATCACCATCTGGAAGGGCACGATCAGGTTCAGCATGAAGGCGGCCAGCAGCATCTTGGCGTAGCGACTGTTCACCCGCACGATCCACCAGGCCGCCATCGAGGTGCACAGCAGAATCAGCGCGGTCGCCCCCAGAGTGATCACCAATGACCATCCGAAAGCCGGAAAGAAGCCCGACTTGGCGACGCCGCGCAGGTAGTTGTCGAAACCTACGAAGGTCTCCGCGTTCGGCAGCGAGAACGGATCATCGGAGATGTAAACCTCGCCCTTGAACGAGTTGATGAACACCAAAACGATCGGATAGATGTAGGCCAGCGAGACCAGCGAGAAGATCACCGTCCATAGCTTCGGCCGCTGAATATCGGTCATGCGACGGTCTCCCTCAGCCGGGTGTAGCGGTTCTGGACGAAGGCGATCACCGACACGATGATCATGAACACCACGGCCTCGGCCTGGCCGACGCCTTCGAAGTTCGTTCGCCCGTAGGCGGTGTTGTAGATATTCAACGCCAGCAACTCCGACAGCCGGTTGGGTGCGCCATTGGTGAGCGCCAGGTTCTGGTCGAACATCTTGAAGCCATTGGTCAAGGTGAGGAAGGTGCACACCGTGATCGCCGGCATGACCAGCGGAATGGTGATCCGCCACAGGATTTTGGCGTTGGACGCACCGTCCACGCGGGCGGCCTCGATGACGTCCTCGGGAATCGACTGCAGTCCAGCGATGTAGATCACCATCATGTAGCCGATCTGTTGCCAACTCAGCAGCATGACCATGCCCCAGAAGCCGTAGGTCTCCGAATAGGTGATTGAGCGCTGCCACCAGGCCAGGACGCCGTTGAGCAGCAGCAGCCACACATAGCCCAGCACGATGCCGCCGATCAGGTTCGGCATGAAGAACACCGAGCGGAACAGGTCGCGGCCCTTGATGGCCTTGGTGAGCAGATAGGCGATGGCGAAGGCGATCACATTGATCGCGATGGTGGTGATCACTGCGAAGGCGGTGGTGTACCACAGCGAATGCAGGAAGTAGTCGTCCTCGAGGATCTTGGCGTAGTTGCTGAAGCCGATCCATTTGGCGCTGGTCACCACATGAAAGCGGGTGAACGAGAGATAGATCCCGAACACGAACGGGACGACGAAGCCGATCAGAAAGGCGAGAACTGTGGGGCCGGTGAACAGCCAGCCCCATCTGCTCGTGGTCTTGCGCACGGTGACACGTCCTCTGCTGTTCGGTGGGTGGGGTCACCCGACACGCCTGGCGTCGGGTGACCCCACCGAGGGAGGGTAGGTGAAATCGGCTCAGCCGTTGGCGAGCTTGTATTCCTTGGCCCAGTTGTCGACGTACGCGGTCTTCACCGCGTCCCAGCTACCGGTGCCCTGTGCGTAGGCGAGCATGGCCTGACCCAGGGTGTTCTTCCAGGCCTCGGACGGCATGGTCGTGAAGTTCCACGACACTGCGGTCTTGCCCGCCTTCTGGTAGGCCTGGTCGGCCAGGGTCAGCGGGTTGGTGCTCTGGTAGTCGCCAAAGGTGTTGAACGGGGTGGTGAAGCCCATCGTGTTGGCCAGAGCCTGACGGCCCTGATCAGAGGTGATGACCCACTCCAGGAACGCCTTGGTAGCGACCTGATCGGCTTCGGAGGCCTGGGAGTTGACCACCCAGTAGTTCTCCGAACCGGTGCACAGGCCCTGGTTCTCCTCGCCGGGCGCACCGATGTAGATCGGCAGCATGCCCATGTCGGCGTCCTTGACCTTCTTGCCCTTGATGTCGTTGTAGGCCCAGGTTCCGTTCTGGTAGAACACCGCCTTGCCCAACGCGAACTCAGAGTTGGCATCGTTGATGGTCTTGCTGGACAGCAGCTTGCGGTTGGTCGTCGAATCGGTCAGATACAGATCGAAGATGTTCTTGAAGCCAGGCAGGTAGGTGCCCTTGATGCTGGACGGCTGCCCAACAACGTTGTCGGCTTTGTACTCGTAGTACAGCGGCACATTGGCCAGGTGGGTCTTGAACCGCCAATCCGAGGAGGAGTCGAAGCCGGCCGAGGTGAAGGCCCCCGCCACGCCCAGCTTGGCCTTGTTGGCCTGGATTCCATCAGCCACGGCCTTGAGCTTGGCGAAGCTGTTGATCTGGTCGACCGAGGTGACGGCCGCACCGGGAAGCTTCATGTACTTGTCCAGCAGGGCCTTGTTGTAGATGATCCCGTAGGTCTCCATGACGAACGGGACGGCCAGCACCTTGCCGGTGTCATCTTTGAGTGCGATCGACTGATCGTTGAGGTCCTTGTAGATCGCGGTGTCACTGAGATCGGCGGCGTAGTCGCTCCAGGTCGCCAGGCCGACAGGGCCATTCACCTGGAACAGGGTGGGTGGATCGCTCTTGGCCATCTCGGACTTCAGCGTCGTCTCATAGGTTCCCGACGCAGCGGTCTGGACCGTCACCGCGGTGCCGGTCTCCTTGGTGTACTCGGCAGCCAGGGCCTCCCAGTCCTTGGCTACTTCGGGCTTGAAGTTGAGGTAGTAAACCTTCCCTCCGGTTGCAGAACTGCCACCTGATGGCGCGCCGCTGCAGCCGGCCAGCGTGAACGCCAGCGCTGCGGCGAGGCCGAGGCTGGCGACCTTCACAGATGTGGTGAATTTCATTGCAGGCATCCTCCGTTGGATCACTGTCGGCATCGTTGTGGGGTGCAGATTCCCTGGTGATGCCATGCCGGAAACGGTTCCGGGATGACCTCATGCTAATGACCGGGTTCGGCAGGTGCAAGGGAATGTCGTCCAGTTATCAAACCGTTACCGCCTCAGGCCTGATCGACCCTGGATTCATCCTCAGTGGTGCCGCCCAGCCACGGCTGGAGTGCCCGATCCAAGAGCGGCTCGTTGGCTGCGCTCAACAGGCCCAGTCCCAGCAGCAGCAGCGGTGCCGCCAAAGCTGCCAGGTAGGACAACGCGGCCAGCGTGAGCGCAACCAGTGCGGCGTCGATGACCAGAATCGCCGCGGAGTAGGGCAGTCGACCCAAGCTGATCATCACAGCATTGGCCACGGTGTGCAGCACGGAATTCTCAAAGCGTGCCTGCAGTGCCCATACGAACGGAAAGACCAGCAGAAATACCACGCTGGCTAGTACTTTCAAGACCAGCAGGAGCGGCTGTTGAGGCAGCAACCACAGGGCGGCCGTGCCCGCGGCGGGCACGGCGACCAGCAGCCACAAGGCGGTGGCCTGGCGCAGATTCGCCCACCATGACGTCAGGTACAGCCGCACCACCGAGCCGCCGACATCCTGTGCGAGCTTGTGGGTGACATCGGTCAGTGCGGTCAGGCTGGCCCCGATAGTCAGCACCGGAATCGAGAGCACCACCGTGAGGATGTTGATGATGATGAGGTCGCCGACCCGTCCCATGAACTCCCAGAAGGGGGCATCGGTACGAAACAGACGATCGAACATCGCGCTCCTTTCGGGCTGTGATGGAAGGCTAGCCGAGGTTGTCCGCGCGCGGGTGCTACTTCTACTCCTGCCGGAACTGCTGAGGCCGGATACGTTTCCGGCTACGCTGGCCTGCTGTGACCCACACACAGGCAATTGCGCAGCCCACCTCGACCGACTTCTGGAAGCAGGCAGTCGTCTATCAGGTCTATCTGCGGTCCTTCCGAGACGCCGATGGCGACGGCGTCGGGGACCTGCGCGGCCTTCAGCGCGGATTGGACGACATTGCCGAGCTTGGCTGCGACGCCATCTGGATCAATCCCTGTTACCCCTCCCCGCAGCGCGACCACGGCTACGACGTGGCCGACTATCGGGCGGTCGATCCGCAGTACGGCACGCTGGCCGACCTGGACGCCGTGCTGGAACGGGCGCATCAGTTGGGCCTGAAGGTGTTGCTGGACCTGGTCCCCAACCACTGTTCGCAAGAGCACCGATGGTTCCAGGAGGCCCTGCAGGCAGCCCCGGGCAGCCGGGAACGTGACCGCTTCCTGTTCCGGGACGGCCGCGGTCCTGAGCATCGGCTGCCCCCGAACAACTGGCAAAGCGTCTTCGGTGGACCCGCCTGGACTCAGGTGCCCGACGTCGATGGATCACCGGGGCAGTGGTACCTGCACAGCTTCGATTCCGCCCAGCCGGACTTCAACTGGCGCAACCCCGAGGTGCGCGCGGAGTTTCTCGATGTGCTGAGGTTCTGGTTCGACCGTGGCGTGGATGGCTTCCGCATCGACGTGGCTCACGGCCTGATGAAAGATGCCGACCTTCCCGATCACGACGGTGATCACCCCAATCCGGCGGCCTGGGATCAGCCTGAGGTACACGAGATCTACCGCTCCTGGCGTGCGCTGGGGGATAGCTATCCCGAACCCAAGCAGTGGGTGGCGGAGGCGTGGCTGGCCACCCACGAGCGGCTGGCCGACTATGTGCGCCCCGACGAACTTCAGCAGGCCTTCGAGTTCGAGCTGATGATCCAACCCTGGGACGCCCAGCGGGTGCGTGGTGCAGTCGACCGGGGCCTGGAGATCACCGCGACGCCGGCCTGGGCGCTGGCCAATCACGACGTCCATCGCGTCGTCACCCGCTATGGGCAGGCCCAGGTTTTCGACGACCCCGATCCGACCGCAATGATCGATTCCGCACGTCGGGTCGGGCCGGTGGACCTCGCCGTGGGCACCAGCCGGGCCCGGGCGGCCGCAGCGCTGATGCTTGCCCTTCCTGGCTCCGCCTACCTCTATCAAGGCGAGGAACTGGGACTGCCCGAGGTGCTCGACCTGCCTGATGCGGCCCGCACCGATCCGATGTGGCTGCGCTCCGGCGGCACCGATCTGGGCCGAGACGGCTGCCGCGTCCCGCTGCCCTGGTCGAGCGATCCCGCCAACTTCGGCTTCTCCCCTGCAGGTGGCGCACCGGCCTGGTTGCCCCAACCGGAGTGGTTCGCCGATTACGCCCGGATGTTGCAGCAGCGCGATCCGTCCTCGATGTGGAGCCTGTATCGAGCACTGCTCGCCGAACGTGCCACCCTGTTCGGTACCGCGACTGACCTGCGGTGGTTGGACGGGCCGCACGACGTGATGGCCTTCCGGCGCGGCGACGGAGTCTGCGTGGTCAATTTCGGGGCTGACCCAGTGTCGCTGCCGAGCGGGTGGCGGCTGGGGCGCTGCGTGGTCGCTACCGATCCAGCAGATACCGCCGAACTACCGGGCAATAGTGCACGCTGGTATGCCCGATCTGCTGATGTCTGCGGCTGAACTGGTGACGGTGGCCAGCCGAGTACGTGGCCACCACTAGGCTCTGCGCATGGCTGTTACGCGCGAAGCACTGATCGCAATCCTGGCCGAGGCCGACCCGGTGGGGTTGATCGCCGGTGGTGCTCCCGCCGACGAGTACGCCCGCGAGGCCGACGCGATTCTGGAACTGCGCGGTGTGGTCACCCTCACCGAGATCACCGGGGTCTTCGCGGTGAGCTTCAGCGAGCCCGGCGCCTGTCCGCGCGAGACCGCCCGCTGGATCGTCGAGCAAATGGCGCGCCGGGGTTGAGCTCACCACAGGGAATCAAGCGCAGCTTCCAACCCCCGAACCCGTGCGGCCGGGTCGCCGACGATTTCCACCACCGTCGCCCCACCAATCAGCTCGGGGTCGTCGGCTAGCTCGATCAGGATGTCGTTCATGGCCACACGCAGCTCAGGATCCTCCTCATCGGAGATATTGATGTGATCGCCTGCGTTCAAGGGCAACAGCACCACCACATCCACCTCAGTCATGGCGGCAGCGGTGGCGAGAAACAGTTGTCGGGTCGTCGTCGCGTCCGGAGCTCCTCGACCCAGCCGTGCCAAAGCGTCGAGGTAAGCCACAAAGTCAAGGGGTCCCCGCTCGGCGATGAGGTTCCCGCCCTCATGCTGGTGCAGCCGCTCGGCGCTGATCGCGAACTGGGCGAGGAAGGTGGCCGCGTCGGGCATGGCCGGGGTCGCCTCAAGCAGTTCATAGGGGTCATCGAAGACCTCGAAATCCTGGTGGCGTCCGGCGAAATCCGAGATGAGTGTGCTCTTGCCGCTGGCATGGGTTCCGGAGACCACGATTCGCATTCATTGACGATAGACGGTGATGAAGCAGGCGGCGGCGATGCCGACACGTCGGTTCGCCTCGGACTGCTGGCGCCGGGGCCACGAATGCTCAGACCTGCACCGTAGAGACGGCCGGTGGGGCACAGTAGTTGTGGGGTCCCTTTCACAGGTCTTCCCATTTGGAGAGTCATGAGAACACTTCCGCTGCTGACAGTCGTTGCTGTGCTGGCCGCGACGCTAGGTACTCCGGTCGGTGTCGCGCCAGCTCAGGCCGCGGGCCTGCCCGTGGAGGGCTACCTCATGGCCGATGACGGTGCGCGCAGCGTGATCGCGCGCAATGCGGCAGGCATCGCCATGGTGGGAATCGACGGCGTGACCCTCAACTCCCACGGTTCGAAGCTCACCACCGTGCCCAGCTCGGCCAAGGCGATGATCGCCGAGGCGCACGCCCGGGGACTGAAGGTCGAACTCCTGGTGAGCAACTACTCCAACCGTCTGGGAGATTTCTCCACCCCCATCGCCGGACGCCTGCTCACCAGCAAGAAACACCGAACCGCAGTGGTGAAGTCGCTGGTCTACAAGGTCAAGAAGCGGCATTTCGACGGGGTCCAGATCGACCTGGAATCCCTGAAACGCTCCCACGGCCCGGGGCTGACCGCCTTCGTCAAGCAGTTGCGAGCCGCGCTTCCGGCCCGCAAGACCATCTCGATGGCGGTGATGGCCAGCTCCCGACCCAGCGGCTATCTGCGCTCGGGCTACCAGCTGACGAAACTGACCAAACGCATCAATCGATTCGTCCTGATGGCCTATGACCAGCACGGTCCGGGCTGGAGCAAGGCCGGACCCATTGGCGGCACCCCGTGGGTCAAGCAGGTCTTGGCCGGCTTCATCGCCGCCAAAGTTCCGCGGGCGAAGATCGATCTGGGAGTCGCTGAATACGCCTATCAATGGCGCGCCAACAGCTCGTCGGGAACCTCGATGAGCGTCGCTCGCGCCCGCTCGCTGGCCGGTAGCCGAGCCCGCTTTGACACCCGCCAGCAGGAGTGGACCGCAACCCTAGCCAATGGCTCGGTCCTGTGGTGGTCGGATGCCCGGACCTTCGCCGCCCGCCGAGCCCTAGCCCAGCGGTACAGGCTGCACGGCCTGGCCGTGTGGGAACTCAGCCTGGGCGACACGATTTCGTGACCCGCCTCGCACGATGTGGGCCGAGCTGAGCGGAATCGTCCTGAGGACGCCCCGATGAGCCCCCTAGGCGCACCTCAACCGGCTTCCGAGGACGATTCCTCCCAACCCTGGGCATTTCGGCGTCGGGTAGGGTCGAGGTCGCCGGGCCTTCAGGCCGGCGCGGATCAGCAGTATCACGCGACGGGGGGCATAACCAGATGACGCGACTGATCAACGCTGTTGGACTTGTGGCGGCGCTCATTGTGACGGTGCTCGGTCTCATCGTTGCCGGACTGGTTTCGCTGGCCGCGCTGATGGTGATCGGTCGGGAACCGGGAGCAGCCTTGGGTGCTCTGGTCTTTGCTGCCATGGTGGCGGTGCCGACTCTCATCACTTTTGGTGTGGCGCGCGCGATTCGACTATCCCGAGCGGTCCAGGCTCCGCCGCCGCCACCACCACCGATGCTGCCGGGAACTGGCGGCCAGCCCGGCGCTGATCAGGCGAGTCCGCTGGGGCAAGACCAGGCGCTGTACAACCCCTACGACTTGCGCTGACCATCGACCCGCGCGGGGGCAGGGTGTGGGCCCAGCAGCATCAGGGGTGAATGTTGCTCAAAAGGCCGCCTGAGGCCCTCAGGAGCGGCAAAGATGGCCCCATGACGCAGCTGTATCTGGTTCGCCACGGCCAAACCGAGTGGAGCATGACCGGACGCCACACCTCCACCACCGAACTGGACCTCACCGATGTCGGGGTCGAACAGGCCGCGTCGTTGCGCGGGCGGCTCCGTCGCGAAGACTTCGATCTGGTGCTGAGCAGCCCTCGTCTGCGGGCTCGGCGAACCGCCGAACTGGCCGGCTTCGGCGACTACGAGGTCGATGAGGATCTGGCCGAATGGAACTACGGCGACTTCGAGGGTATGACTGCCCATCAGATCCGCCAGCAGTGGCACGGGTGGCGCATCTGGTTCAACGGCGCCGAGGGTGGCGAATCGGCCGAGCAGGTGCGTGCGCGTTTGACTCGGGTGGTGACCCGAGTGCGCGAATCCGGTGTCGAACGCGCGATCTGCTTCGGGCATGGCCATGCGTCCCGAGTGCTGGCCTTGTGCTGGCTGGATTTCCCCATCATCTTCGGCCAGAGCTTCCCGCTCGAGGTCGCCAGCATCTCGGTGTTGGGCAGAGAGAAGGAGTCGCCGGCGGTCATCCGGTGGAATAGCTGAGGGCCCTGGACAGCGTCGCAACGCGATGATCGCGGCAATTGCGCGGCGTCGCCCCCCCCAAGGCCGAGGGGGAGTGCTATCTTCAGGACAACGGATTACCTGGATTGCTACCCGCTTCGGGGCAAGACCTGAGACGCCTTGGGCGTTTCGGGTCTTTTTTGTTTCCTGAGGCGGGTCCTATCGAAAAGGAATGACGATGGAGTCAACCACAACGGATGCCGCGGCCCGGATCGTCGCCAAGGTCGGTGGCGCGCAGAACATCCTCAGCCTGACGCATTGCGCGACTCGGCTGCGGTTCGAATTGGTCGATGCCGGCAAGGTCGATACCGCCGGGCTGGACGCCATCCCCGAAGTGCTGGGCGCGGTGCCCCAGTCGGGGGATCGTTTCCAGGTCGTGATCGGGGGCGCGGTGCAGACCGTCTTCACCCAGATCATGAATCTTCCCGAGATGGCCAACGTTGGTGGTGGCCTGTCCGATGCTGAGGTCAAAGCCAGAGAACGCGCCAAGGCTCGCGGCAAGGTCGCCTGGATCGACGCCTTCTTCGAGTACCTGTCGGACTCCTTCCGGCCGCTGCTCGGCGTGCTGCTGGGGGCCTCGCTGATCATCGCCTTCGCCGCCGTCCTGGACGCCTTCGGCGTCATCGACTTCCGCTCCGCCGACAAAGCCGCCGGCTGGGTCTTCTGGGACGCGATGTGGCGCTCGGTGTTCTATTTCTTGCCGATCATGGTGGCCTACAACGCGGCCAAGAAGCTCAACGTCGACCCCTGGCTGGGCGCCACCATCATGGGCGCGATGATGACCCCCGAATTCCTCAGCCTGACCAAGGCCGCCACCACGGTGTGCGTCACCAACCCCACCTTGAAGACTCAAGAGTGCGTGGCCAATATCTTCGGGCTGCCCATGCAGTTGAACGACTACGGTGGCCAGGTCTTCGTGCCGCTGATGATGGTGCCGCTGCTCGCGGTGATCTACCGACTCCTGAAAAAGATCTTCCCCGAGAGCGTCCAGATGGTCTTCGTGCCGTTCTTCTCGATGATCATCATGATTCCGGTGACCGCCTTCCTGATCGGCCCGCTGGGTATCTGGATCGGCAATGGTTTGGGCGCCGGACTGGCCTGGATGAACACCAATGCCCCCTTCGTCTTCGCGGTCCTCATTCCGCTGATCTACCCCTTCCTGGTCCCGCTGGGGCTGCACTGGCCGCTGAATGCCTTGATGCTGATGAACATCCAGACCTTGGGCTATGACTTCATCCAAGGCCCCATGGGTGCCTGGAACTTCGCCTGCTTCGGCGCCACCGCCGGCGTGCTGTTCATCTCCATGCGAGAGAGGGATATCCAGATGCGGCAGACCGCCTCTGGTGCTTTGGCCGCCGGACTGTTGGGCGGTATCTCCGAACCGTCCCTGTACGGCATCCATCTGCGGTTCAAGAGGATCTACCCGCGCATGTTGGTCGGCTGTGGTGTGGGTGGTTTGATCATCGGCATCCTGGGCGGGGTGAAGACCAGCGCCTTCGCCTTCACCTCTCTGCTCACCATTCCGGTCTTCGACCCGATCTGGGTATACAGCATCGCGATCGCGGCAGCCTTCGTCACCTCCATGGTTTTGGTGATCGCCTCCGACTACCGCACCCCCGAGCAGAAGGCGGAATTCCGCGCCGCCCGCGAGCAGGCCGAAGCCGACCTGGCCCTGCAGGCCCAGGCCGAAGCGGACGCTCCGCTCAGCACCAGTGGTGGCGGGGGCGTCGCCACCTTGGTGGCCACCCGGGTGGTCGCCGCTCCGGTCGCCGGACGCATCGTCGCGCTGGCCGACGTGGCTGACAAGGTGTTCGCCTCCAAAGCCCTGGGCGAAGGGGTGGGCATCGTGCCACTCGATGGCCACATCCTCGCTCCGGTCGCCGGGACGGTCGTCACCGCTGCCGACACCGGGCACGCCTTCGGTATCAAGACCGATGACGGGGTTGAAGTGCTGGTTCACGTCGGCCTGGACACCGTTCGCATGGGCGGGGCTGGGTTCGAGGTGCAGGTGAACTCCGGTCAACGCGTCGAGGTGGGCGACCTGCTGGTGAGTGTCGACCTGACCGCGGTGGAGAAGGCCGGCTTCGATCCGACCACCATCGTGGTCGTCACCAACACCATGGCGCTGACCGCAGTCACCCCACAGACCTCCGGTGAGGTGCAGGTCGGCGACGCCGTGATCGACGTCACCGCCTGACGGGCCATCCAAGGGCAGGGACACAATGGAGTTGCTTCGGGTCTTCAACAACAACGTGGTGCTGGCCGCCGAAGCATCCGGCCAGGAAGTCATCCTCACCGGGCGGGGTCTGGGATTCCAGGCCCGGCCCGGTGACCCTGTCGATCTGAACAAGGTGGCGCGGGTCTTCGTCCCGGTGGACGGCCGCGACCCCGACCACCTGGCGCAATTGTTGGCGGCCGTCCCGCCCGAACACGTCGCCCTGGTCAGCGAAGCGGTCGAATCCGCGGGTTTGAGGACGCTGCTGGACAACCCGGCGCTGATCATCGCCTTGGCCGATCACATCAGTTTCGCGATCAAGCGCCAACGTGCCGGCATCGTCATGGAGTATCCGCTGCGGGCCGAGGTTGGCCACCTCTACGCCGAGGAGTACCGGCAGGCCGCCGTCCTGCTGGCGGCGATCAACGACCGCTGTGATCCGCCGCTTCCCGAAGCTGAAGCCGTGGCCGTCACCTTGCACCTGGTCAACGCCAGCTTTGCCACCGGAGATCTGTCCTACACCTACACCATGACCGGACTGATCGGTCAGATGCTGGTGGTCATCGAGGAGGGCTTCGGGATCTCGCTGGCCGAGGACAGCCTCAGCGCGGGGCGGTTCATCACCCATCTTCGCTATCTCTTCGTACGGATCCGCCAACACAAGCAGCTCAGCGATGAGCACACCGATATCGGGGCGGCGATCCGGGCGGCCTATCCGCAGGCCGCCGAATGTGCCGCACGCCTGGGCGCACTGCTGGAACTTCGCCTCGGTTCGGCCCTCACCGACGATGAGATCTCCTACCTGGCCTTGCACGTGGCCCGGGTGGTGAGCGATCCGGGCTGAGCCGCTCAGTGGTTGCGGAACACCGGGTGGGACTGTGAGCAGCTCACCAAGAGGTGAACCTCATCGCCCTCATCTTCGCCATGCTCGTCAGCGCTCTCGAACTCCACCACGAGTTGCTTGGTGCCCTCGTATTCGGTGTGGACGCGGTAACCGTCATTGGGAATGGCGCTGACCAAGGACACGGCGCTGCCGGTGCAGCGGGCGATCACCTTGCCTGGTGCGCCACTCCAGGACCCGGCGTAGCTCCTCGGCTGCTTGCTCGTTGGGTTCGTCGACGTGGCGGGCTTGGCTGAGGTGGAGGTCGCGGCCGTGGTGGGGGTTTTGCTTGCTGATGCAGAGGCCCGGCTGGTGGCACCGCCGGGGGTCGTCACTGCGATGCTGATCCCGGGATCGACCGGAGGGATCTGACCCACCTGAGTTCCTGCCGCCGAGATCACCGTCCACGTGAGCGTGGCGGCGCCGGCCACAGTGGCCAACCAGATCACTGCGATCCACAGTGGGGTGCGTCGCGTCACGCCTCCATGATGGCATCCAGACCAACCAGACCTGGCGTGCCGGGAGGTTCGGCACGGTAGTTTTGCCTCCATGATCAGGGTGTTAGTCGTCGAGGACGACCCGGCGATCGGCCGGGTGCTCCATCGCAGCCTGAGTGACCGCGGGGACGTGGTCACCGTGGCCACCGACGGCGCCACCGGCTTGGCCATCGCCTTGCGCGAACAACCTGAAGTGGTGCTGCTCGATCTGGGGCTGCCCGATTTGAGTGGGCTGGAAGTCCTCACCATGTTGCGGGCGGTCAGCCAGGTGCCGGTGATCGTCATCACCGCCCAAGACGACGACCGCACCGTGGTCAAGGCTCTCGATTCGGGCGCTGACGACTATCTGGTCAAACCGTTCGGCAGCGAGCAACTGGCCGCTCGCATTCGTGCGGTGCTGCGCCGGGCTGCCGCGGCCAGCAACGAGTCGACCGTCGAGGTGGGCGAACTCCAGATCGATGTGGTCACCCGTCAGGTCACTTTGGCTGGACGGCCGCTCGACCTCACCCGCAAGGAATTTGATCTGCTGTGGCTGCTGGCTTCGCGGCCCGGCGAAGTGATCAGCAAACGCGATCTGCTGGCCGGGGTGTGGGGCCAGCCCTTCGGTGGCGCCGACCGCACCGTCGATGTGCACCTGAGTTGGCTGCGGCGCAAGCTGGGCGAGTCGGCCGCCGAACCGCGCTATCTGCACACCGTTCGCGGGGTGGGCGTGCGGCTGGCCGCTCCCGAGGACTGCTGATGCGTCGACAGGTGAGCGTGCTGGTCGCTGTGGTCGCCACGGCGATCGTGGTGTCCTTCGTGATCCCGCTGATGCTGTTGGTGCGGACTCTGGCCGAAGATCGGGGCATGGCCGCCGCGACCGAACAGGCCAACAGCGTTGCGGTGCTGGTCTCCGGCATCCACGATTCGCCCAACCTGGCCGAGATTCTGGCCCAGAACCTGGCGCGATCTCCGATCCAGACCAGTGTGGTGCTCACCGATGGTCAGGTGTTGGGCACTGCCTGGCCCAATGCGACCAGCGACCCGGGATACCTACAGGCCGCAGGCGGGCAGGCATTCTCCCAGCAGAACGCTGCAGGTGCCCAGATCTACGTGCCCGCCGTGGTTGATCACGGTGTTGTGGTCGTTCGCTGCCTGGTGACGCCGGATCAACTCAGCGAAGGAGTGCCGCTGGCCTGGGCCAGCATCATCGGGTTGGGGGTGTTGCTGAGCGTGATCGCGGTTGCCGTCGCCGCCCAGATGGGACGGCGGGTCAGCCGCCCGCTACTGGATGTCGCCGAGACCGCCCATCGGTTGCGCGAAGGGGAACTCGATGCCCGAGCCCCCCTGGTCGGCACCGATGAGACCGTCGAACTGGGCCGGGCATTGAATGGGCTGGCCGACCGCATTGAAGAACTGCTCGTCGCTGAACGCGACAATGTGGGCAGCCTCGCCCACCGGCTGCGCACCCCGGTGACCGCCCTGCGCCTTGAGGCCGAACAGGTCGCCGATCCGCAGTTGCGCGAGAACATGACCGAATCGGTGGGGCAGCTTCAGGCCGCCATCGATGACGTGGTCCGAGAAGCCCGGCGTCCGCTGCGCGAGGGGCTCCCGGGCACCTGCGATGCGGTGTCGCTGGTGACGGCTCGAGCCGATTACTGGCACCCCCTGGCCGAGGATCAGGACCGGGAGTTCGAGGTGTTGGTGCCGCCGGGCCCGCTGCGAGTGGGCATGAGCAGTCTGCAATTGGGCGATGTCGTCGACATCTGCATCGACAACGTGTTCGCCCACACGGACGAAGGCGTGAACTTCTCCGTGCAGTTGAGTCGAGCCGACGACGTGGCGCTGCTGGTGATCAGTGACGAGGGTCCTGGGTTTTCCCCGGTCGCCCCACCGACCCGTCCGGGCACCTCCGGGATGGGGCTGCGAATCGCCCGGCGCCTGGTGGCTGGCGCGGGCGGGTCAGTCACGCTGTCTCCACCCGGTGCGGGCAGTAGCGTCCGTATCGAGCTTCCTCTCCAAGGCCGCTGAGCGTGTCGGTGTCTGGCTCTATCCTCCCGAACCTATCGGTTCTGGCGCGGGTGGTGTTGTTCGTGGCCGGTGGCTGGCTCAGCGTCAATGCCGCCTGGCTGGCGCTCACCGCGAACCTGACGGTGGGCACCGCGGCCACCGCGGTGGCCGGCCTGGCCCTGGTGGCCTGGGGAATCTGGCTGCCGCGAATCCGGTTGGGTTGGCAGCTTGCCGCAGTCGCTGTGGTGATGGCGGTGCTGAGCTTGTCGACCTTTCTGGCCGTCCATGGCTCCCGGGATGATGCCGACGACACCGAGGACGCCGTCATCGTGCTGGGTGCTGCCGTCCACGGCAGCGAGTTGTCCCCGACGCTGCAGGGACGTTTGGACACCGCGCTGTCCTACTGGCAGCGCAATTCCCGGGCCCTGATCGTGGTCAGCGGTGGGCAGGGGATCCAGGAGGATCTGCCCGAGGGTGTGGCGATGGCCGCCTACCTGGTGAGTCAGGGGGTGCCGGCTGATCACGTCGTGGTTGAGGACCAAGCCACCTCCACGGAAGAGAACTTCCGCTTCTCGCGCCGACTTCTCGACCAACGCCTGCCCTCGGGATATCGGGTGGTCTTCGTCACCGACGAGTTCCATGTCTATCGGGCTGAGCGCATCGCAGCAGCGGCGGGGGTGAACGCCACCCACATCGCACACCGCACCCCGTGGTATTTCTGGGCCACGAACTTCCTGCGCGAGGATCTGGCCGTGGTCGCCCTGTGGATCTCAGCGGGATCGGTGTCTTGAACCTCGCCCGCGGCCCGGAGCGGGCAGGATGGTGGCATGGCCAAGCCGGCGGTACCACGGCCCAGCGGTCGGGTGATGGGCACCATTGATGGTGCCTTCTTCGTGCTGGCCACGCTGGTAGCGATCTGGTTCGCCTATCTGCTGCTGCGCGAGGGGATCACCCCGGGCTGGCAGATGCTGTTGATCCTGGTGTTCTGGGCCATGGTGGCCTACCTGGTGCTGCCTCGGATTCATCGCATCCTCACCGGCATCTACCTGCCCGATTACTTCATCGGCCGGACCCGCACTGTCGACGGACTGCTCGGCGATCCGGTCAATCTTGGCCTCATCGGAACCTCGGCCCAGGTGCATGAGGTCATGGTCGCCGCCGGCTGGACTCGGGCTGACGAACTCACTATGCGTAGCGGCGGCCGGATCGTCGCCGACACCGTACGGCGGCGCAGCTACCCCCAAGCTCCGGTCAGTCCGCTGTTCCTGTTTCGGCGCCGCCAGGACTTCGCCTATCAGCAGGAGGTTGCCGGTTCGCCGTCGCAGCGCCATCACGTCCGGTTCTGGAAATGTCCGCCGGGCTGGCTGCTCCCGGGCGGCTTCGCCGTCGACTGGGTCGCGGCGGGAACCTTCGATCGCTCGGTGGGATTGTCGTTGTTCACCCTGCAGATCACGCACAAGATCGATCAGGACACCGATGTCGAGCGCGACCACATCATCGATACGGTGCGCCAAGCCGCCCCGGAGGTGTCGGTGCGGGTGATCGAAGGCTTCTCGGCCGGCTACCACTCCCGAAACGGTGGGGGAGACCGGATCCGTACCGACGGCGATTTCCCGATCATCGACCTGGCTACGGTGCCTGCCGTTGCTGTCGTCGAGGAGCCTGCGACGGCAACGGGACGTCCGCCGGTCCAGACCGTGTTCGGCACGGTGGTGGCCACCCTGCGCGGCCTCAGCTATCTGCTGCTGTCGGCGGTGTTCTGGCTGGTGGTCTTCCTGCCTGATGGGGAGACCCCGCCCGATGAGCTTCTCTTCTTGGGCGCGTTCTTCCTGGTGCTGGGGCTGTTCGACGTGATTCTGGCTCGGGCCACCTATCGAGGCGGGAACTGGGCGCGGATGCTGCTGGGCGCCGGGAGCCTGTGGAGTGTGGTGGTACCTTTCGCCACCGATCCGCTCACGGGCGGGGTGCATTCGGGGTATGCCGATCTGTTTCCGCTGGCGGTCAGCGTGTTAACCGTGTTGGCTTTGTCCAGCGATGCGGCCCGGCAGTTCGCTACCCGCTCGTGGGACCCCGACGCTGGAAATGGGACGGTAGGCTTGCCGACATGACCCGACCCGGTTCCCGCACTTTCAGCGGTTCGCGCCTTGTGGGTGCGCTGCTGAGTCTGCTGGTGGGTGTGCTGGGACTGGCCGCGTTATGGCAGCCGCTGAAGCTGGTGACCGATTCCACCGAGTGTGTGGGGCTGTCGCCGCTGCAGAGTTGGGCGGGATTGAAGCTACATGTGGTCGCCGAAACCGTCGCCTGTCGGCCTGGTTCTTTCCTGCAAGGCGACAGCTACGTGCCGGTCATGAGCCTTTCGCTGGCGGTAACGGTGTCGGCCCTGCTGGTCGGAGTCGCCATCCTGGCTTCCGTGGTGGGTGGCATCGCCACCGTGCGTTCGGCGCTGCATCGCATCGGTTCCTGGGTGCGCAAGACGCTGGCGCCGGTTGTGGAGGTGCTGGCGCCGCAGCCGCAGCCGCAGCCGATTCCGGTGCGGGTTCCTTCGTGGTCGCGCCGACGTCCGCACGATCCCCAATCGCGGCGTGGTCCGCCGAGTTCTGCCTGTTGAACCCGTCCTCGGCGCGCCGACGATGTTGCGCGCCATCCCATCTTCAGAGCAGGAGACAACTATGAGTAAGAACCAGAAGCCTGATCCGTCCAGCAAGCGACAGCAGTTGCGGGCGGCTCAAGAGAAAGCAGCCAAGCAGGAGCGCACCCGCAAGATCGTCCTCATCTCGGTGGTGGCGCTCATCGTGGTGGCCGTCGTCGGTGGCGTGAGCTGGGCTGTGATGTCCCTCAACCAGGGCAAGAAGATCACCGCCACCGACACCTATTCGCTGGTGCTGGGTAAAACTGACGCCCCGGTGACGGTCGATGTCTACCAGGACTTCATCTGCCCCTATTGCGGCGAATTCGAGCGTGCCAACGGTGCGGACATCAAGTCCTTGGTGGACTCCGGTCAGATGCAACTGCGCATTCACCCGATGAACTTCCTCGACGAAGCTTCCCAAGGGACCCGGTACTCCAGCCGGGCCGCGAATGCGTTGATCACGGTCCAGAAGGCCGAACCGGACAAGGCCTTGGCGTTCAATTCCGCACTGTTCGAAAACCAGCCCGCCGAGAACACCACCGGTCTTACCGATGAGGAGATCGCGCAACTGGCAACCTCGGTGGGAGTGAGTGACGCGGTGGTGGCGACCTTCACCGACTATGCCAATGTCGACTTCGCCACCCAATCGACGAAGGCCGCCAATGCCGATGGCATCACCAGCACCCCGACCATCCTGATCAACGGAACCAAGTTCAGCGGAAATATCCTCACCGCCGGGCCCTTCAAACAGGCGGTAGAGGCGGCGGCCGCCGCGGCCTGAGGCCTGTCTGGGTAGGAATACCCCGGGGCCCTGTTCGCTGGGCGGAAACGTCCTAGACTACTTACTGACCGGTCGGTAAGTAGGAGGATTCATGGAGTCCAAGCAGCGCAACACAGTGTTGGCGGTGTTGTTCGTGGGGGTGCTCATGGGCGCCCTCGACATCGCGATCGTGGGTCCGGCGCTTCCGGCGATCCAAGCGCAGTTCGGCTTGGACACCCGCGCCGGATCCTGGATCTTCAGCGCCTACGTGCTGGCGAATCTGGTCGGCACTCCGCTGATGGCCAAGCTGTCGGACTACTTCGGACGCCGCGCGATCTATATCGCCGACGTGGCCTTGTTCGCCCTCGGTTCGGTGGTGGTGATCGCCTCGGCCAGCGTTGGCGGATTCCCGCTGCTGCTGGCCGGCCGGGCCATTCAAGGCTTGGGTGCCGGGGGGATATTCCCGGTCGCCAGCGCGGTGATCGGTGACACCTTCCCCGCAGATCGTCGCGGACGCGCCCTCGGCCTGATCGGTGCGGTCTTCGGGATCGCCTTCATCATTGGCCCCATCCTGGGCGGGGTGCTGCTGTTGGCCGGCTGGCAGTGGCTTTTCGTGATCAACCTGCCGATCGCGGCCGTGGTGATCGTGCTGGCTTGGCGGGTGCTGCCCAGTCATCGGCTGCCCGATCCGGGCCGCTTCGACGTCATGGGCATGGTGTTGCTGGCCGGGGCGCTGCTCACCATGGCCCTGGGCCTGGTCAGCATCGATGTCAGCGCCTTTTGGCAATCCATGGCCACCCCCGTGGTGTGGGGATCGCTGCTGGCCTCGGTTGTGTGTTGGATCGTCCTGATCCGGGTGGAGCGGACGGCCGCCAACCCGGTCTTTCCGGTGGCGCTCTTCGCTCGGCGCCAGTTGCGGGTCGGCTACGTGCTGACCGCCGGTGCGGGTCTGGGGGAGGCCAGCTTGGTGTTCCTGCCGTTGCTTGCGGTGGCAGCACTGGGCGTCGATCCGGCGACGGCCAGCTTCCTGCTGATGCCGGTGGTCTTGGCCATGAGCGTCGGTTCGCCGACCGCAGGCCGGTTGTTGGACCGATTCGGTTCGCGCTCGGTGATTCTGGCCGGGGTTGCGGTGCTCACCGCAGGCATGTTCCTGCTCAGCCGCACCGGCACGGTCCTGGGCTGGTACATCGCAGCCGGGGTCCTCATCGGCCTGGGCCTTTCGGCGCTGCTGGGAGCCCCCATCCGCTATGTGACGCTGAACGAGACCACCCCGGCGGAACGTTCGGCCGGCCAAGGCATGGTGAACATCTTCACCAGTACCGGGCAGTTGTTGGGGGCCGCCGCCGTGGGGGCGGTGGCGGCGTCGAGCACTGTGGCTGCCTATCTGTCGGCCTACCTGCTCATCGCCGTGGTCGGAGTGGTCCTCTTCGTGATCGCGTTGCTGCTGAAGAAGCAGTCCGAGGAGAAGCAGCCCGCGTCCGCTGCGGTGGAGGCTAACGATCATGCGTGAGCGCATTCTGCAGGTGGCTGCCGAGCATTTCGTGGCCGGTGGCTATGAGGGCACTTCGATGCGGGAGATCGCGGTCGACTGCGGCATCACCAAGGCCGCGCTGTATTACCACTTCGACAGCAAATCCGAACTGCTCACCGAAGTCTTCAACGACTATCTCGATCAGCTCAATGCTGCGATCCAGGCCAGTTCATCGCCGGGGCAGAGCGCGGAGGCGCAGGTGCGTGAGGTCATCGGTGCCCTGTTCGCGGTACCACCGCAGCGTCGCTCGCTGATGCGGCTGGCCATGCACGATTCGGGGCACCTGGAGCCTGAGCAGCGGGCGGACTTCGGCCGGGCCTATCACGATCGGTTCCTTGAGCCGCTGCGACAGCTCTTCGCTGAAGGAATCACCCGCGGTGAACTGCGGGCGGCCGACCCCGACTTCTACGTCAAAGTGTTGCTCGGGCTGCTCTACCCGTTCTTCGCGCCGGGCGGACCGGTGATGGGGGCAGCGAACTCCCCGCAGATCGATGCACTGGCCGACGTCCTGTTCGTCGGGATCCGGGCCTGAACCCAGCCCCGGCATCACCGCTCAGGACAGAGGGTCAGGCCAGAACGTCGGCCAGTTCCACATGGTCCAGGCCGAAGGCCTCGGCCACGGCCGGATAGCTGATCCGTCCCGCGACGGTGTTAAGCCCCAAGGCCAGAGCCGGATCCTTGCGGCAGGCTGCCTGCCACCCGGCGTCGGCGAGCTTCACCACATAACCCAAGGTGGCGTTGGTCAGCGCCCACGTGGAGGTATTCGGCACCGCGCCGGGCATATTGGCCACGCAGTAGAACACCGAGTTATGCACGGTGAAGGTCGGATCGTCGTGGGTGGTGGGCCGCGAGTCCTCGAAGCATCCGCCCTGGTCGATGGCGACATCGACCAGCACCGATCCGGGTTTCATCTGCGCCACCAGGTCATTGGTGACCAGCTTGGGCGCCTTCGCGCCCGGAATCAGCACCGTCCCGATGACCATGTCGGCGCTGAGTACCTGCTCGCGAATCGCCAAGCGGCTGGAGACGATGCCATGCACCCGGTTCTCATAACGCCAGAAGGTATTGCGCAGCTTGTCCAAGTCGGTGTCCAAGATGGTGACATCGGCGCCCATGCCCAGCGCCACATTGGCGGCATTCTGGCCGGCGGTGCCGCCGCCCAGAATGACGACCTTGGCGTTGGCCACACCGCCCACGCAGCCCATCAGGACCCCGCGACCACCTTGGGCTTTCATCATCGCGTGAGCGCCCACCTGGGGCGCCAGGCAGCCGGCAACCTCCGACATCGGGTACAGCAGCGGGAGCAGCCCATTGGGCAACTGGACGGTCTCATAGGCGATGGCCGTGGTGCCCGCCTGGAGCAGGGCCTCGGTCCCGGGTCGATCCGCGGCCAGGTGCAGGTAGGTGAACAACAGCAGATCATCGCGAAGGAAGCCGAACTCCGAAGGGATCGGCTCCTTGACCTTCAGCACCATCTCACCGGCAGCCCAGGTCTCGGCGGCAGTGGGCACCATGGTGGCGCCCTGGGCGACGAACTCGGCATCACTGATGCCGGAACCGACACCGGCTCCGGCCTGAATGAAGACCTGGTGACCGTGGCTGATCAACTCGGCTACGCCGACCGGAGTGATGGCCACCCGGTACTCGTGGTTCTTCACTTCGGCGGGGATCGCGATCCGCATGACTTTCCTTCCATTGCGGCACTGGTTGCGCAGTCCTGATTCTGGCACCGATCCCGGCTCGAGGATGACCGTGACCGGCATTGCGCAATTCGTAATAGAATCGACCCGTACGTGCTCCGGGGTCGGTGTAATTCCGAACCGGCGGTGAAAGCCCGCGACCCGACTCGTCACCCCTCACCGAGGGACGGCGAATCGGTTGATCTGGTGAAAATCCAGGGCCGACGGTGAAAGTCCGGATGGGAGGCAGCACGCGAGGTCGTCATGGGGTCACCCGTGACCGACCGAGCCTTGCGCTCCCTTCGCCTCGGACGAGGTGGAGGTTGAATGAAGCGCGAGTGGATCGCCCCGATCGGATTGGGGATCGTGCTGCTCACTGGATGGGTGATCGCGGCGGGATCCGGATCGGTGCTGCTGCCTACCCCGACGGCGGTCGCCGGGCAGATCCTTGCCGACCTGACCGGCGCCGATTTCTGGCGATATCTGGCCACTACCGTGCTGGAAGCCTTCGGTGGAGTGGTGATCGGCGTTGCGGTCGCTATGCCGCTGGCGGTGCTGATTCACCGCTCGAAGTGGGCTGCCGCTGCGGTCAATCCCTTCCTGGGGGCGACCCAGGCGATTCCGGCCATCGCGTTGGCGCCGCTGCTGGTGCTGTGGATCGGCTACGGCCTGGGTCCGGTCATGGTGCTGTGCGCGCTGATCGTGTTCTTCCCCATCTTGATCGCCACCGTCGTCGGGCTACGCCATGTTGACGGCGAGGTCGTCGACGCCGCCCGCATGGACGGTGCGGGCGGCTGGCAACTGCTGTTCGCCATTGAACTGCCCATGGCGCTGCCGTCGGTGCTGGGTGGCCTGCGCAACGGGGTGAGCTTGGCGATTACCGGTGCCATCGTCGGTGAACTGGTGATGGGCGGTGACGGCCTGGGCACCGTGCTCAGCGTGCAGCGGGGCAATGTCGATACCGCCGGCATGTTCGCCACCATCTTCTGGCTGGCGGTGCTGGCCTCCTCGGCCTACGCGGCCGTCCTGGTCTGGGAGCGGAACTCCCGAGTTGTGTCCTCACTTCGAACTCGAACCGAGAGGTAGTCATGAGAAGACTGATCCTGCTGATCCTTGCTGCGGCCCTAGCGGTGACCGGGTGCACCAGCCCGGCCTCGAGCGACAAGCCCGTCATCGGACTCACCTACATTCCCAACATTCAGTTCAGCCCGTTCTACCTTGCGCAGTCCGACGGTGCCTTCCGCACCGCCGGGGTGGAGGCGACACTGCGCCATCACGGCACCTCCGAAGCGCTGTTCACCGCGATGGCCTCCGGCAAGGAGCAGTTCGTGGTCGCCGGCGGTGACGAGATGCTGCAGGCCCGCTCGCAGGGCCTGGATCTGGTCGCAGTCGCCGCCTACTACCACGCCTATCCGGCCGAGGTGATCGTGCCCAAGGACTCGACGATCACCACCTTGGCCGGATTGAAAGGCCACAGCATCGGTATTCCGGGCAAGTACGGGGAGAGCTGGTTCGCCTTGCTGGTGGCGCTGCAGAGTGCCGGTCTGACCCAGGACGATGTGATGATCAAGGAGATCGGCTACACCCAGATTTCGGCACTCAGCACCAAGAAGGTGGATGCGGTCGTCGGGTTCAGCAACAACGATGCGGTGCAGTTCCAACAGTCAGGCTTTCCCATTCGGGCCCTGGCCATCAGCAGCCAGACCGTCCCGTTGGTGCCGGCCAGCCTGATCACCACCCGCGAATACGCCACGGCTCACCCGGATGTCGTCAAAGCAGTAGTGAAGGCCATGACGGCCGGGATCAGCACCGCGGTCAACAACCCGTCCCATGCCATGGAGGTGAGTGCCGCCTTCATTCCGGACTTGAACAGTCAGGCTGTAAAGACCAGTTCACAAGCCACTTTGGCTGCCACCAAGGCTTTGTGGACCGACTCCCAAGGTGGGGTCGACGCCGCACTGGATCCCGCGCAATGGCAGGCGATGGCTGACTTCATGGCCAAGACCAAACTCACCGCCATTCGACAGGATCCCGCCACGGCGATGACGAACGATTACGTGTGAGTCGATTTCGCGCTCTTGGCGTTACCCTATTCCCGGTTGGTGGGGATGACATGAACCGGTAAGGAGACCATGAGCGAGCGAGTGGTTCCAGGGTGGGACGAGTATTTCTTGACTATCGCCCACGCGGTCTCGGCGCGCGCCAAGTGCACCCGACGCACCGTGGGTGCGGTGCTGGTGCTGGACCGGCGCATCATCGCGACCGGCTACAACGGTGCCGCTCCCGGTCTCCCGGACTGCCTGGAAGGCGCCTGTCCGCGGGGTCGACTGGGGTATGACGAGATTCCCGAATTGGGCGATTACGACCGTCCGGGGACGGCGGGTTTCTGCATCGCCATTCATGCCGAGGTGAATGCTCTGCTGTTCGCAACCCGGGATACCAAGGGCGCTACGGCTTACATCACCGACCCGCCGTGCGCGGGCTGCCGCAAAGCACTGGCCGCAGCCGGTATCGTGCGAGCAGTCTGGCCCGATGGCGAGCACGATGCGAACCAACTGGTCAACTGGACTCGATAGAGAAACGATGAAACTCAATCTGCAGACCGGGCAACTCGCGGCGTGGGTGGAACGCGGCGTCGCCCTGTTTTGTCTGGGCACGCTGATCCCGGCAGCGTTCGGTGCCGCCAGCCAGATTCCCTACCTCGCCGGATGGTGGACCGTCACCATCGGTGGCGGCATCGTGGTCGCCTCCATCGGCATGATGCTCTTCAGCTTCCTGGGTCGCCGCATCCGTGCCTGGGCACTGGTTTACCTGACCCTGGTCTCGGTCGGCCTGATCACCTGGCCGATCGCCTGGCAATCGTCGGCTCCGGCCACCTCCAGCCCGTGGCTCTGGGTCTGTTTAGGGGTGGCTGCAGTCTGTCTTGCGGTCACCAGCGGAACCGCGTGGGGTTTTGGCTACGCGATCGCGGCAGGACTGTTGTTCGCCGTGGTGCGGATGACCCCGTCCGGCCAGGGCGCCTCGCTGTTGGGGGCGGTCCAGGACATGATCGTGCTGGTCATGAACTCCTCTGTGGTGATCGTCGCGCTCGGAGTGGTCGGCAATGCCTTCAAGAACCTCGATGAGATCGAGGTCGCGTCCCAGCGGGAGGCGACAGCCGCAGCAATCGATGAGGCCCTGCTGGAGGAACGCCATCGACTGGACGGCATCGTCCACGACGAGGTGATGACCACCCTGGTTGCCGCCGCTCAGAACCCCAATGACCTGCACGTCTGCCAGCAGGCTCAACGTGCCGTGGATCGTCTGGCCGAGGCTGAGGCACCGTCGGAGGCGCGTCTCCCGGTAACCGGCGAACAACTCACCTGGCTGGTGACAGACGTGGTCAGTGCTCTGATCCCGCAGGCGCGAATCATCGCTCAACTCGACGAACTCGCCGTCCCGCAGCAGGTCGCCAGCACCTTGGGCATGGTGGTGCGAGAAGTGGCGCTGAATGTCGCCAAACACGCCCAGGCCACCCACGTTGAGGTGAGCCTCACCAGCCCGACTCCGGGCCAGGTGCTGATCTCGGTGGCCGACAACGGCGTCGGGTTCGACCCCGAACAGGTCCCCAAACGCCGCCTCGGTCTGCAGGTTTCGGTGGTGTACCGCATGTGGGCGATCGGCGGGCACGCCGAAATCCTCTCCGAGCCCGGTAACGGCACCACGGTGAACCTCAGTTGGGGGGCTAGCGAGGAGACCCGCCGCAGCTTCGAGACTGAGCCGTTGAAGGTGGACGTGCCGGCACAGTCGCGGGCCCGGCGGATGCCGGAGATCCCCGAACTCAATCGGCTGTCGTTGGTGCGCCTGGTGTGGGTCGTGGTGATGCTGCAGTTCCTGCTGGGCTGGACCAGCCTGGATCGGGTGACCGTGGCCTGGCCGGTGTTCGCCGCGCAGGCACTCGCAGTGGTGGCTACGGCTTTGACCTTGTGGCGTTCGGACAAGAATCCGATGCGTCCGGGCATCGCGGTGGCCGTCGTGGCCTTGCTGTTGGGCGTTACCGCGCTGGTTCAGATGGTTCTGCCCAGCGGTGATTGGCCCGGCTATGCCACCTGGCATTCCACCGTCGTGATGGTGCTGCTGGTGGCGGTCCTGGTGCGCGGGCAGGAGCGCATCGCCTGGATCGGCGTCACCGCCTATGCGGTGTTGTCGGCTGCCTGGGCGATGATGCAGGGACTGAACGCCGGAGACGTGCTGCGCGTCGGGTTCGGACCCTTCTCGTGGATGCTGGTGGCTCAACTGCTGCAGAGCTGGCTGATCGAAATGGCCGATCGCATGGAGGCGTCGCGGCGGTCATCGGCCGCCGCCAACAAGGCGATCGCCCAGAGCTTCTCCAAGATGGTGCTGCGCGATGTCTGGCTGACTCAGTTGCGTGCTCAGGTCGGCCCGCTGCTCACCCGAATCGCCGACCCCGACTGTGAACTCAGCCAAGCTGAGCGGGAGGCGTGCCTGGCCCAGGAGACCCGCTTGCGCGACGCGATGCGCGCCGGGAACCTGGTCACCGAACTCACCTCCGATGCCATCGAGGTGGCTCGCGGACGTGGCGTCGATGTGCGCCTGGTGGACAGCCGAGGCACTCGACTTCCCGAAGACGTGCGTGCGGCCCTGACTCAACACCTCGGGCGATTGCTCACCGATTCCAGCACCAAGCGCGTTGTTGCCCGTGCCGCCCCTGAGGGTTACGAGGACGTGGTGACTGTGCTCGCGGTCAAGGACGACGGCACCAGCGAATTGGTGGGTCTGGATGCCCGCGGACAGTTGAACACTCGGTAGGCCGCGGCACTGCTGAGCTCCATCAAGCGTTAGGCTGACGCTCATGATCAACACCGCGGTTATCGATGACCATGAGGCCATCCGGATCGGGATGTCGGCTGCACTCGAATCCCACCCAGGTCACGACGTGACTCTGGTCGACGGAGCAGCCACTGTGGACGAGTTTCTCGATCGCAGCCCCGACGCCGAAGTCGTCCTCTTGGATCTGCAATTGGACGATGGATCCGATCCTTTGGTGAACGCTGAGCGACTGATCGAAGCCGGCTACAAAGTGCTGGTCTACTCGATCGCCGACAATGTGCGCCTGCTGCGTCGGGCGCTGGCTGGCGGGGCGGCTGGGGTGTGCCGCAAGGCCGAGCCGATCTCGGTGACCATCTCCTCGATCGAGGCGGTGGCCGAGGGGCAGGTCGTGATCAGCCAAGAGATCCTGGCCGCGATCGAAGGCGATGCCTCCTATGTAGCGGCGAACCTGGGTCCGCGGGAGCGCGAAGTGCTGGCGCTGTACGCCGGGGGTTTCGAGGTACCCGAGGTGGCCGAAAGGCTGACCATCACCGAGAACAGCGTCAAGGAGTACCTGAAGCGCATCCGGGTGAAGTACACCAACGTGAATCGGCCGGCAGCCAGCAAGCTGGATCTGTTCCGCCGTGCCATTGAAGACGGCATTGTGCCGCCGGTGGAGCCGCACCAGTAGACCTTGGGGGAGTGAGAGCCTGCGGCTAGTACCAGCCGTGGGCCTTCTTGAATGTCCAGCCGTTGCAGGGCGTCCCATAGCGGTCTTTGATGTACCACAGGCCCCAGGTGATCTGGGTGACCGGGTTGGTGCGCCAGTCCGACCCGAACTGCGCCATGCGCTTGCCGGGCAGGGCTTGCGGGATTCCGTAGGCACTCGAGGTGGGGTTGTCCGCCAGCGGGTTCCACCCGCTCTCGCGCATGATGATGTTGTCGTAGCAGGTGAACTGGGCATCCCCCCAGCCATAGCGGCTGAGCATCATCTGGCGGGCGATGGAGCGCGGGTCCTTGGTGCCCGGTTTGTAGCCCATGATGTCGACCTGCATCTCGTTGAGGCTGATCAGGCGATTCTGGGCGCGTTTGATGAGTCCGACCTGTTTGCGGAGTGCCTGGTCGCGGACGGCCGCCAACTGCACGATCTGGGAATCGGGGGCTTCCTGGGCCTGGGCGGGCGTGGGTCCGCCAACGGTCACCGCAAGGATCGCCGCGACCGCTGGGGCCGTCAATCGAGCCCAACGCGGAATCACCATAGTCTGAGTATTGCATATGGATTTTCTCAGGAACGTTCAGGTGAGTGGATTCCCTCATTGTGACCGGCCGTGTATCGAGACGCACTGCTCGGACTAGGCTGATCGAATGCGATTGAGGCAGCTGGAGCGTCCCGAGTTGGTGGCGGGGATCGGTTCGGCGTTGACCGGTGGGCCTGCTGTGGCGCCGGTCTGTGCGCCCCGTCTGGCGGCTGCCTTGCACCTGGACGCTCCGGTGGAACCGGGAACGGCCCTGGTTGTTCCGACCTCGGGAACCACTGGCGCTGCGAAGGCCGTCGTGTTGTCGGCTGCGGCGGTTACTTTTGCGGCCAACGCCGCCCATGAGCGCCTCGGTGGGCCTGGCGACTGGGTCTGTGCGTTGCCGGTTGAGCACGTCGCTGGGCTGATGACCATCGCCCGTGCCGTCGTCGCCGGAACTACCGTCCGCTTCGCCCGCGGCGACCTCAGCGACCTGCCCGTGGCCGGCGCGCGCAGCTACCTCTCCTTGGTGGGTGCTCAGTTGTACCGCGCGCTTTCCGAGCCGGATACGGTGGCCACGCTGAGCGGCTATGCGGCCGTCCTCGTCGGGGGAGGCGCGATCGATCCGGACCTGCTGAGCTCCGCACGCCGGGCGGGGATTGCGGTGGTCACCACCTACGGCGCCAGCGAAACCTGCGGCGGCTGTGTCTATGACGGCGAACCTTTGAGCGGGGTCCGGCTCGAGTTGGACGCCGAGCGGATCAGTTTGGGCGGGCCGATGGCCTTCAGTGGCTACCGCCTGCGGCCTGACCTTACTGCCGCGGTGCTCCACGGTGACCTGGTGCGTACCCGGGACCGCGGCCGGTTGGTGGACGGCCGACTTCAGGTGCTGGGTCGGCTGGACGATGTGGTGATCTGTGGTGGTGAGAAGGTGGACCTGGCTGCTGCCCAACGTCTGTGCGAAGCGGAATTCGGGTCACCCGCTCAGGGTGGGCCGGTGTTGTTGGCCGTCCCGGACTTGCGGTGGGGGTCGCGGGTGGTTGCCGTCGCAACCGGGGACTGGGAGTTGGCTGAGCTGCGTGATCGCCTGCAGCCTGTGGTGGGTCGAGCCGGCGTCCCCAAGGAATTGCGGCGATTGGCGACCATGGCGTACACATCTCTAGGCAAGATCGACCGGGCCGCATTGCAGCGCGCTTGGGGGCAGAAGGAAGAGCATGGCGAAGCTGGCTGATTGGGTCGCGGGAGCACGTCCGCGCACCCTCCCGGCCGCAGTGGCACCGGTCTTGGCCGGTACTGCTGTGGCATGGTTCGAGGGTGGCGTGGTGCCGCTGCTGGCGGCGCTGGCGCTCGTGGTCACTGTGGCCTTGCAGATAGGCGTGAACTACGCCAACGACTACTCCGACGGCATTCGGGGCACCGATGCCGACCGCGTCGGTCCGATGCGGCTGGTCGGATCGGGGACTGCGCAGCCCCGGCAGGTGCTCGCGGCGGCGATCATCGGTTTCCTGGTGGCGGCCTTCGCGGGCCTGGGGGTGGTGGTGATCAGTGGCCACTGGTGGCTGCTTGCCGTGGGGGCGGTGTCGATCGCGGCGGCCTGGTACTACACCGGCGGTCGCTATCCCTACGGCTACCTGGGACTGGGGGAGTTGTTCGTCTTTGTGTTCTTCGGCCTGATCGCGGTGACCGGCACGGTGTACATCCAGGTGGGGTCGGTCTCGGCCACCACCTGGTGGATGTCGATCGCTATCGGTGCGCTGGCCTGCAACATTCTGGTGGCCAACAATCTGCGGGATCTGGTCGGCGACGCCGAGGTGGGCAAGCGGACGATGGCCACCCGGCTGGGGGATCGTTACACCCGCTGGTTCTATCTGGTGCTGGTGGCCGTGGCGGTGTTCGCAGTGGTGGCGGTGGCCCTGACCACCTCGTTGTGGGCCCTCTTGGGCCTGGCCATGCTGGTTCCGCTGGCTCCGGCAATTCGCAGCGTCATGACCGGGGCCACTGGGCCGGCTTTGATCCCGGTGCTGAAGCTCACCGGGGTGGCCGAACTGGTCTGCGCGGTCGGGATCCTCGTCGGAATCTGGATCGCGCACTAATCATGGCCGCCATCGCCTTCCGGCTGCCCCTGCACACCCGCTTTCGCGGGCTGCAAACCCGGGAGGGCCTGATCTTCGAAGGCCCGGCGGGCTGGGCGGAATGGAGTCCCTTCCCCGAATACGGCTATCCCGAGATCGGGAACTGGTGGCGAGCGGCCTGGGAGGCGGCCTACCGCGGATTCCCGACCCCGGTCCGCGACCGGGTGCCGGTCAATGTCACGGTGCCGGCCGTCGGCCCGCAGGCGGCTTTCGACCTGGTGACGAACAGTGGCTGCACTACTGCCAAGGTCAAGGTCGCCGAGCCTGGGCAGGCGGAGTCCGACGACCTGGCCCGGGTGGAAGCTGTGCGTGCTGCCCTGGGCGCGGCCGGGCGGGTCCGGATCGACGCCAATGGGGCCTGGGGTGTGGCGGAGGCGCTGCGACGGCTGCGGCACTTGAGCCGATTCGACCTGGAATACGCCGAACAGCCCTGCGCCACGACCGCCGAACTGGCTGATCTGCGCCGCCGTCTGGTCCGGGCCGGTGTTTCGGTGCCGATCGCTGCCGATGAGAGCATTCGGCGCAGCGGAGACCCCGAGCAGGTGGTCGCCTTGGCCGCCGCCGACATCGCGGTGCTGAAGGTGCAACCCCTGGGCGGGGTACGGCGCTGCCTGGAACTGGCCGAGCGGCTGGGGCTACCGGTGGTCGTCTCCTCGGCCCTGGAAAGCTCGGTAGGGCTGGCTGCTGGTGTTGCCCTGGCCGCCGCGCTGCCCGAACTGCCGTACGCCTGCGGGCTGAACACCGCCACCATGTTCACTGCCGATGTAACCGCTGAACCTCTGATCGCGGAGGCCGGACACATTCGGGTGCGTCCGGTGGTGGTCTCCGGCACACAGTGGCAGGCTGATGCCCAGACCACACAGGCGTGGCTGGCACGCCGAGATCAACTTCCTGAACTGCTGAGGAGGACCGGTGAGTGACGCCGCCCGCTGCGCGCAGTTGGTGATCTCCCAACTGCTCGCCCAGGGTGTCACCGATGTCGTGCTGGCTCCTGGGTCCCGCAGCGCTCCCTTGGCCTTGGTGTTGGATGCCACGGCCCGCGCCGGGGGCCTTCGCCTGCATGTGCGTCTCGACGAACGTGGCGCCGGTTTTCTGGCGCTCGGGCTCGCCAAGGCCAGCCGACGTGCAGTAGCCGTGGTGACGACGTCCGGTACGGCGGTGGGGAATCTGCTGCCAGCGGTGATGGAGGCTCATCACTCGGCGCTGCCGCTCTTGGTGGTTTCAGCCGATCGACCACGCTGGCTGGTCGGATTCGGTGCAAACCAGACCACCGCGCAAACCGGCCTGTTCGACGGGTTCATCGGCTATTCGGCGCAGGTCGACGCCGGCGCTCCGCCCGCCGCCCAGCGGGCCCAGGTGGCCCGCGCTGTGCTGCTGGCAACCGGGGCCACCGGGGGACGGCCCGGACCGGCTCACCTGAATATCGCCCTGCCCGAGCCGCTGGTGGCCGGACCGGTGCCTGCGGCGCTGGCCGGCACCCCGGTGCAGGCCCAGATCGCGGTGTCGGCTGAACCGGTGGTCCTGAGTGCCGATCCGCTCACGGTGGTGCTGTGCGGGGATGCCGATCCCGCGACCGGCGCGGCCGCCGGTCATCTCGCGGAGGTCGCCGGGCTGCCCCTGATTGCCGAGCCGTCCAGCAACGCCCGACGCGGCCCGCAGGCCATGGCCACCGGACGCCTGCTGCTGGCTCAGGATCTGGGACGCCGCATCCAACGCGTGATCGTCTTCGGCCGGCCGACCCTGTCGCGTCCGGTCAGCGCGCTGCTGAGTTCGGAGGCGGTCGAGGTCGTGGTGGTGGGATCGCGCAGCGACTTCGTCGATCCCGGCTGGCGGGCCCAGCTCGTGGTAGCTGCGGTGAGCATCCCCGCCGGCGACCCGGCCTGGCTGTCGGCCTGGCAGCAGGCCGACCGTGCGCAGCGAGACCAGGTGGAACAGCTGACCAGCAGCGCCCCTGAGCTCACCGGGCCGGAGGTGGCCCGCCTGGTGGTGGCCGCGGCCCGGAGTCCACAGGTGCTGTGTGTGGGCAACTCCAACCCGATCCGCGACGCCGACCTGGCGCCGGTGAATGCCGACCCGGGCCCGGTCTATGCCAATCGGGGACTGGCGGGCATCGACGGAACCTTGTCCACGGCGGTGGGTATTGCTTTGGGGGCTCAAGCGCCCACCACCTTGCTGTGCGGCGATCTCTCCTTCGTTCATGACGCGACGGCCTTGGCGATCGGGTCGAGGGAAGCCCGTCCCCAGCTTCGCATCGTGGTGGCCGACGACAATGGGGGCAGCATCTTCGCCACCTTGGAATATGGACGCCCGGAATACGCCGACGCTTTTGAGCGGGTCTTCGCCACACCTCTGGACCTGGATCTGGTGGCGCTGGCGCAGAGCTATGGGGTGCCCGCCCGGCGGCTGCACAGCGCCGTAGAACTCGAAGCTGCGCTGGCCAAACCGATCACAGGCCTGGAGGTGCTGGTGGTGACGGTGGATCGTGGTCAGCGCGCCACGATCACCAAGAACCTGGCCGTGCCACCGGCACCGTAGCCCGGGATGCTGTGACCCGGGATGCTGTGACCCAGGCTCGGACTAGCTGGAGTAGGCCGTGATGTCGATCGCGTAGCGATCCCAGCGGTAGCAGTGGTCGCCATATTCCACGGGCTGCCCGGACGGGTCGTAGGCCCGGCGTGACATCGTCAGAACCGGGTCGGTGGGCTGCAGCTTGAGCAGCTTCTGCTCGACCTCGGTGGGGTGGCGGGCGGAAATGTGCTGATAGCCCACTGCCGGCACGATGTTGCGGGCCCGGATCAGGGTGTACAGGCCATAGGTGGCCAGTTCCTCGATCTCCAGATCGGCCCAATCGGGGCTCAACCAGTTGCGAAGCACAGCCACCGGGCCCTCATCGACGGTCCGCAGGCGTTCGACGTAGACCAGCGGTGTGCGGGCCGGCAGGCCCAGTTGGTCCGCGATGTGAGCGTCGACGTAGTTGGTCGTGAACTGCAGGACCTCAGTGTGCGGATTCTGGCCTTCGCGCTTCAGGTCGTCATACAGGCTGGGGAGGCCGTAGCGTCGATGTACGACCTCATTTGCGACGGTGGTCCCGATACCGCGGCGCCGAACCAGCAGACCACGCGAGACCAATTCGATGATCGCGCGCCGAACGGTCGGCCTGGAAAGATTGAGCCGATCGGCCATCGACAGCTCATTCTCGAAGGCATCGCCGGGCTTGAGTACTCCGGTGTCGATGGCTTCGGCGAGCTGTTCGGCCAATTGGTGGTACAGCGGGACCGGGCTGTTACGGTCGATCTGGACCGGAAGTTGCTGTGCCATAAGGGGAAACTTAGCGTATCGGATCGGTGAAATCCGCCCCCTGACCGAGATTTGTCAGATTGGTCTCAATCGAGAACAAAGCCCGGCTGCGGCGAGGGTTCAGACCAGGCTGCGCAGCCATTGTCGCAGGGCCGCGGTGGCGCGCACATCGTCCTCGTTGTAGCGCAGGATTCGTTCGCGCGCCGCTTCGCGCTCAACTGCCGAATCTGCGGTGAGCGCCGTCTCGAACCAGCCCATGCTGTTCAGCCCACCGGGATCCTCGTCTCGCCACTCGAAGCCAGCCCCTGCATGCGCGACGACCTTCAGACCCAGCCCGTTGGCTCCGAAGAAGTTGCGGCGCACGACGGTGAACAAGTCCACGAAGGCGGACTCGGCGTACTGCTCGGCCCAAGTCATCAATGGTGTGGTCGAATCAGCCAAGCGGTGCAGCCGGACCAGCTCGTAATCGGAGTAGTGGTACACCCGGGCGTCTCGTCCGGCCACGGTCTGTTTCAGCCAGGCCATGGCCGCTTCGGCCAGCGCCAATTCGCCCGCGGCGTCGAGATCGGTGAAGGAACTGAACTGGTGGTAGTGCGCGTCCGCGCCGGTGCCGATCCAAAAACCCCACAGATATACCCGGTCGGTGCGGGAGGTCTCGACATCGATATCGATCTCGAGTTCGGCCGGGGGTAACTCGATGGGTCCGCTGGTGAGGCGTTCCAATTCGAGGCCTCGACTCAGCAACCGGGATCGGCGGTACGCCAGCCGGAGTCGATCCTCGGCGTCGGGACGGTGCTCAACACTGGGCAGATAGTCCGCCAGCAGCGCCTCGATCGGGGCCTGGGCCAACTGCGTCAGGGTGGAAACCCCCAGCGAGCGCAGGGCGGTGATCTCGTAGCGATCCAGGGGCGCTTTGTTGATCCGCAGGCTCAGATCGTCGGGATCGAGGAGTTCCTGGCACCGGGGCCACCACCGACAGGATCCGCATTCCCTGCTGACCACCGGCACCCGGTACGGCTCGCTCGGCGGTGAGCCGGCTGCGGCGGCGGTCGCCAACTCCACCCGAAGCGCGAACTCTCGGTGATAACGCTGAAGCGCGCTCACGTGAAGATCCTCAGCGACTTCCCCCGGGACGGCGGCCACGGCGGATTCGGCGAGGTCTACTCGAACCGCCACCGCACCGTGGTCAGGCAGGTCGTCGGTGCCGATCACCAGGCCTTCGGGGCGCTGCGACTGGAAGCCGGTGGGACCCAGCAACTCCCACAAGTGCGCGAGGAAGACCGCGTTGGTCCAGCGCCAATTCCAGCGATAGCGCCAGCCGGTTCGACTCACCGGGACGGTCAGGTCATCCAACTCGGAGAAGGAGAAGGGGCGTTCATCGCGGCGCAGGTCCAAGGTTCGATGGAAGCGGATGATTCCGGGCAGATAGCCGCCTTCGCCGTCACTGACCAGCAGGTCGGCGCGTCCGCGGCGATGATGTTCGGCATCGCGAGGCAGCAGGCCACCGATAATGACCGCCACACCGTCTGCCATCGCCGCCAGGCAGGCGGCTTGCTGGTCCTCGCTGGGAGCGTCGGTCAGGCCGCGCAGATCCCGGGTGCTGGCTTGCCCGGCGAGAATCGTGCGCACTATCTGATCGAGGAAATCCTGAGCGCCCACCAGGGGAGTGGCCTGCGACGGTGGTGCCTCGACTCCGGAGAAGGCGTGGGCGGTCTTCAGCGGACAACTCCGCGCCGCATAGGCGTCCAGAGCGAACATCACCGGTGGGCGCGGTGAAGGGCCACGACGCCGCCGGTGAGGTTCTTCCAGCCGGGACGCTGCCAGCCCGCCTTGGCCAACTGCTCAGCCAGGGTTTGTTGGTCGGGCCAGCTCAGGATGGACTCCACCAGATAGTCGTAGGCGTCAGGATTGGACGAGGTGACCCGGGCCAGTCGAGGCAGTGTCCGCAGTAGATAGTTCTGATAGGCGTGACGCAGTGGACCCCAGGTCGGGGTGGAGAACTCGCAGATGACGATCCGTCCGCCCGGGCGGGTCACCCGATACAACTCGGTCAGGGCCGCCGAGACGTTCACCACATTGCGCAGGCCGAAACTGATCGTGACCGCATCGAAGCTGCCGTCGCCGAACGGCAGTGCCAAGGCGTCGGCGTTGATGAACGGCAGGCCGGGCTGGCGCTGCTTGCCCACGGCCAACATGCCCTCGCTGAGGTCCACGGGGATCACGGTGGCACCCGCATCATGGAAGGGGCCGCTGAGGGCCCCGGTGCCAGCGGCGAGATCGAGAATCAACTGCCCGGGTTGGGGCCCGACCGCGGCGATGGTCTCACTGCGCCAGAGTCGATCGATGCCGAAGGTCAGGACGTCGTTGACCAGGTCGTAGCGGGCTGCGACATCGTCGAACATGCCCGAGACCGCCGAGGGACGCTTCGACAGATCTGCCCGTCGCCTTTCAGAATGCACGCACATAGCCTGCCACGCGGTGGCCTCCAGCGATGCCAGGTGCGCCAGACGTCGCTAGGCACATGTTCTGCCTTGGTTGCGCTATAGGGGACAATCGTGGGCATGGCTCGTAAGTCGGTAGTGCTCAAGGTCTCAGGTTTGACGAAGGCTTTCGGGCCCGTCGTGATCGTGGATGGCTTCAATCTGGAGGTGGCTGCCGGCGAAGCGGTGGCACTGACCGGTCGAAATGGTGCGGGAAAGTCAACGGTGCTGCGCTGCCTGATCGGCGCGGACCGTCCCGATGAGGGACGCATAGAGGTCAATGGAATCACGGTGAGTGAGACCAACCCCGAGATTCGGCGCAATGTCGCCACCGTGATCGATGATCTGGACTTCTTCCCCGACCTTTCGGTGGTTGAGCACCTTGACCTGCTAGCGCGCGCCCATGGCGTGGCCGACCCGGAAGCTGCGGTGGATGCCGTCCTCGACGAGGTGCAACTCGTGCCGCAATCGGGTCAGTTGCCCGGCACGCTCTCCTCCGGACAGCGACGCCGCCTTGCGTTGGCCACAGCCTTTGTACGACCGCGCACCTTGCTGGTGCTGGACGAGCCTGAGCAGCGCCTCGATACCGAAGGCGTGGCCTGGCTCGCACAGCGGTTGGTCGCCGAGCGGCAGCAGGGGCTGGCCATCGTGATGGCCAGCCACGAACCGATGCTGGTGGAGAAGGTCGCCACCCGGGTGGTTCGCCTGGGCGAGCGCGCACAGGTCCTTGAGGAGAGCGGTGAGTAAGAAGTCCCGCCGCCTGATCCGCTCCGGGACGACGGCCAAAACCACTCAGTCCGAGGCCGTGGAAGAGGTCGTCGAGCCGGAGCCGGCGACGTTCTTCATGCTGCCGGACACCGAGCCGGTGCCGGTCGCCGAGGCTGAGCTTCATCGGCTGATGAAGCTGTGGCGCCATGGGCGAGCGACGCGCACCATCGGCCAGGTCCTCTCCGACGGCTACGTGGCGCTGTTCAGTGTGTTGCTGCTCTCGGCCATGGTGACCAGCACGGTGATCAATGCCCAGCAGGGCATGACCGGCTGCACCACCCAGGCCTGCGACACCGGACGGCTGCTCGTGCCCACGGCAGTCACTCTGGCCGGCTACGCCTTGGCTGTGGCCATCTCTCGACTGTTCGGTCCGGTGCTGGCCTCAGCCGCGGAAGGTTCCTGGCTGATGGAGGCCCCGATCAGCCGCAGCCGACTGCTGCGCGGACGACTGGTGATCCCGCTGCTGGCCGCACTGATCGTCCCGGTTCTGATCACTGGATTGGCCGCCGCGCTTTCCGGCATGGACTGGGTCTCAGTGACGATCTGGTCGGTGGCTGCCGGAGTTGGTGCCATGGCCATGGTGGCCGTCGCCGCCCAGGAACAGACCCGGGAGCGAGACTCGATCCTGGCCGTCCTCCAGGGCATCTGGAGCGCCGCCGCGCTGGTGGTGGGGCTGGTGGTCATCGCGGTGGCCGCAGGCTGGCTGTCGGCGGACTGGATCACCACTGCTGCTGCGGTGCGTCCGGTGATGTACGCGGTGGCGGTCGTCTCGGTGGTGTTGACGGTGGTCATGGTGGTGAGCGCGCTACGACGCCTGGACCTGATCCGACGGGCCCGGCTGGTCTCGGGCGGATCGCTGGTCTCCGGGATGCAGGGTGCCATGTTCGCCTTGGACTTCGGCTTGATTCGCGACATCTTGGTGGAGCGCAAGGCCATGGCCAAGGGACATGTGACGCCCACCGCGGGGCGCGGTTCGGGACTGACCGCCCTCATCTGGCGCGACGCCCAGCGGTTGGTGCGGGCCCCGGGAGTCTTCATCGGACTGGTGATGAGTCTGTTGGTGCCCTACGCCACCGATGCGCTGCGCCTGAGCCAACTCAATCCGCTGATCTCTGGCCTGGCCCTGGTTGCTGCGCTGGTGCCCTTCCTGGGCAGCCTGCGGGTGCTGACCCGCACCGGCGGGCTGGCCCGCATGATGCCGTTCAAGACCGGCGAGTTGCGGGCGGCAGCCATGGCGATTCCGGGTGTGATGGCGCTGCTGTGGGGTTTGGCGGCCACTCCGGCGTTCATCGGAATCGCTAGCACCGGGGCTGATCGTGACATCGTCACCGGGATGAGTGCGGCGTTGGTGACTGCCGCCGCTGGTTTGTTCGGCGCTGTGCGGTGGGTGACGGCCAAGAAGCCGGACTTCGGCCAGCCGATGATGGCCACCGCCTCTGGCGCTTTGCCACCGACGCTGATCTTCAATCTGGTGCGGGGCTTCGACATGGTTGCCCTGATCACCGCCCCGCTGATCCTGGGGGCACCGGTCTACTGGTCGGCCGGGATCGCCCTGGTGGTGTTCCTGCTGCTGCGCAGCCCGATCAATATGGCCGACCTGCAGGCCGAACAGGAGGCCGCTCAGCGGGAGTTGGCGTCCGCGAAAGCCGGGGCGCGGGCGGGCGCAGGCTCGGCCAAGACGAAGATCCCGGCGCCTCGGCGATAGCGCACTACGGTGGACCCCGTGAATGATGATGCTGTCACCCGCCCACGGTGGGGTCGAATCGCGGTGTTCTATGCCATGGCCTTCGGCTGGGTCTGTCTGATCGCGGCAGGGCTCTACCTGCTGGGCCAGCGCAATCTCTCGGCGAACAGCGGGATGGCCGCCACCACCGTCACCATTCTCGCCGTGCTGTACATGCCCGCACCGATGGTGGCCGCACTCATCATGGAACGTCGGGCCGGTCAGGGCTACCTGATGCGCCGCACCTTCGGGAAGGGCTTCTGGGCCTCCTTCAAGCGCATTCTGGTGATCGCGCCGCTGGTGCTGCTGGCCCTGTTGGTCGGCATGACCCTGGCCAGCTACCTGGCCGGCAATGTGTTGGGGATTAACGGCGCGGGCACCCTGCTGTTGAGCCAGGAAGACCTGGTGGCCAACACCTTGGCGCTGGCTGGGACGTCCATGGATTCCGAACAGGTTGCTGCCCTGGCCGCCGTGACGCCCGGTCTGGCCGCCAGCCTCGGCCTGGCCTTACTGGGGGCGGTGATTGCCGGGTTCACGGTCAACGGTGTCTTCGCCTTGGGGGAGGAATACGGCTGGCGGGGCTGGCTCGCTGATCAACTGCGTCCGGTGGGTCCGGTGTGGGCCAATCTGATCATCGGCACGCTGTGGGGTCTATGGCATGCGCCGCTGATCCTGATGGGTTTCAACTACGGGTCCTACGCTGTGCTCGGGGTGGCCTTCATGGTGGCCTGGTGCATCGCCGGATCCTTCCTGCTGTGGCGGGCCCGTCAGGTCACCGGATCGGTGCTCGCCGCGGCCGTCATCCACGGCGGGATCAACGGTTTCGCAGGGGTATTTCTGCTCGTCCTGGTCAATACCAATCCCTTGGTCGCCGCGCCGATGGGCCTGGTCGGCATCGGCACCGTCGCTGTGGTCGCCGCCTTGTTCTGGCTGATCACAGCGCGCATCAAGCCGGTGGCCACGCCTCAGCCCGAGCCGGCGGCGGCTACCGAGGACGCCACCGCAGCCTGAGCGCGATCTGCTGAATCGGCGCCGACGAAGGGTCAGCGCCGTAGGCTGGAGCCATGTCTACCGCCATTGGACGTTGGCCGATTATGATCATCGACTGCCCGGATGCGCGGGCCTTGGCCAGCTTTTACTCTGCGATCACCGGCTGGCCCCTAGCCGAACAGACCGAGCCGGAATGGGTTCAGTTGAACAGCGGGCACAGCTCAACCATCGGTTTTCAGCAGGTGGCGGGTTATCGTGCCCCGACCTGGCCCACCCAGGACGTTCCGCAGCAGGCGCATCTGGATTTCGTCGTCGATGACTTGGCTGAGGCCTCTGCGCAGGTCTTGGCGATCGGGGCTACCGAAGCCCCCTACCAATACGCAGCCAGCTACCGGATCTTCCTGGATCCGGCCGGGCACCCCTTCTGCCTGGTCGCTGCATCCTGATCGGGGCCTGATTGCCGTGGGCAGGCTGCGACCGACGACCGCTCAGTCCAGGCCGAGTGCCTGATGCATCGGGAGGAGCTTCGCGACGGTCTCGGCGTATTCCTCGGTGGGTTCGGATTCGGCCACGATGCCGCAGCCGGCGTAGATGCTGATGCAGTGGGGATCATCGGGATGGAGCCAGCCCGATCGCAGGGCGATCGCAAACTCGCCGTCCCCGGCGGTGTCGACCCAGCCCACCGGTCCGGAATAGCGTCCGCGATCCAAGCCCTCCAGTTCGGCGATCATCGCCCGAGCCGCCTCGGTGGGCGTACCGCAGACCGCAGCGGAAGGATGAAGCTCGGCGGCCAGTCGCAGGGCCGTCACTCCAGGCCGGGCCACGGCAGTCACGTCGGAAGCCAGGTGCAACACATTGGGTAGTTCCAGCACATAGGGCGCCACCGGAACATTCATGCCCGAACAAAACGGCGCCAAGGCTTCGGCGACCGAGGCCACCGCCAGTTCGTGTTCGATGAGATTCTTGCTGGACGCCGAGAGTACCTGGGCCAGTCGCAGATCGGCCTGCTGATCGCCCTGCGCGCGGATGGTGCCGGCCAAGACGCGCGAAGTCGCCAGGCCCTTCTCGCACCGCACCAGCATTTCGGGCGAGGCTCCCACCAGGGAATCGACCTGGAATGTCCAGCAACTGTCGTAGCTGCGGCTCAGCGCCTCCACCAGGTACCGCGGATCCAGCCGATTGGCTGCCCGGATCTGTTCGGCACGGGCCAGAACAACTTTCTCCACCTCGCCGCCGCGGATGCGCGTCACCGCCTCGGCAACAATCCTCGACCACCCCGAGCG
>JAEXAS010000022.1 GCA_023458095.1 Actinomycetes bacterium
TTGCGGCCGCGACGCTACTGGGCGCCCAGTAGCGTCGCGGCCTACGTGTAGCGTCGGCACGGTCCGAGCACAATCCCCAGCCCGGTTTCCGGCAGGAGCGCCACCTCGATAGCCTTTCCCCACTTTCCAGTGAGGAGCGCGGTGGAGATGCAGGCCCAGGAAGCGGATTGCCTTGTCGTGATCTCCGCTGACACTGCGGCCATCACGGCCACCGTCGCATGAGCCCTGCCGTGCAGGAATTCGCCCTCACCCCACCGCAGGGCAGCTACGGCACTTCTTTTCCTCTGCTCGGCTTTGGAATCTTCGGGACGCTTTGCGGCGCGATCATGATCGCGGTCGTCCCCAGCCCGGCATGGACGGTGTTCTTCCTGGCAAGCACTGGCGCGCTGTTCTGGTTCAGCATTGCCTGGATCGCGGTGATTCACGGCGGACGCCGGGGCCGTATTCGAGTGATCCAACACGAGGCCGGGCTTCTCGTGCCTGCCTCCTCAGCGATGCGCGTGCTCGAGGGTGGCGCGCCGGGCGTGTTCCTGACCGCCACCGCCGTTTCGGTGTGGCAGCTGACCAACGGACACGGCGACCTACGCGCCCTGATCGGGCTGGCGCTGCTGAGTGTCATCGCGCTGCGCCCACTGGTCCGCAGCGGACGCAGCATTCTCACCCCACGTGCGATTCACCTGACCACAGGTGCCCTGAAGGTTGACGGAGCGGCCACAGAGACCCTGGCCTGGGGTCGCCTCTCCGCGACAGTCTTCGACCGGAAGCGCAAGGCCATCACGTTCACCACCCTGGACGGCCGCGAGGTCTTCAATCCCAGCGACCTGCGTTCGGATCCGGCTCTGGTCGCCGACCTGATCAACTACTACTGCACCCATCCCGAACATCGTGATGAGCTCGGCGATCAGCGCTGCGTCCAGCGCATTCGGTTTCACCAGTTCAGTTGAGGCACACCAGCCCGAAGACGTCGCGAGCTCTGCGAGACGCCGGCTCACAACACCGCTGGCTGAGCCTGTCGAAGCCCGCCCACAACACCGCTGGCTGAGCCTGTCGAAGCCCGCCGGAGTTCCGAGCGGCGATTCACCGGCCGACTTCGACCCGGCCGGAGTAGGCGCGAAGCGCAAGGAACAGCAGCACGGCGTCCAGCGCCTCCAACGCCGGATAGACGATGGCGACGCCACTGGCCGAGCCGGTGACGGCAATCCCGATCAGCCGTCCGACCAGCAGACCCGCACCGATCAGAAATGCCGAGACCAGACCGAGTCGCGTCCTGGCCTCATTGAGGGCGCAGTAGCTGCACCAGAGGCTGATGCCCACCATCATCACGCCCACGTCGGTCATGACTCGATAGCTGTCGGCCGGCGAGATCACCGCCCCCACCAGTGAGGCAAAGAAACTCGATGCCACGGTGTAGCCCAGCCCGAAGGCCACCCATACCGCCGCATTCAGCCACAGCAGGAACGTCGCGAACTTCTGAGAACCCATCATGTTCTCCCCACCAGGGACGATTTTCACGTTGTGTCGCGATATATCGCTGCCGCGGTTGACTCTGGAACAGCCGGTTGGACCGGTCAATGGCGCGGCACCGGATTGCCGCGCCCGTCGACCTCCACACCCGGGCCCCGGACGCTAGCCTTGTGAAGGTGATCCGCTTCGTCGCATTCGATCTGGGCAAGGTGCTGGCGTCCCCACCGGACCTGTACGCCGCGCCCGCTGCCTATCTGGGAGTGCCCTCAGAGGTCTACGAAGGCCTCTACTGGAATGGACGCAAGGCCTACGACCAGGGCGGCTCCCGGGTCGAATACTGGGGACCACTCCTGCAGGGGCTGGGCCTGGAACCGACTGCTGAGGCCATCACTCACCTGGCCACCCTGGACGCCGAGTTGTGGATCCAACTGCGACCCTCGGCTGAGGCGATGCTGACCACCGTCTACTCCTGGGGCCTGCGCACGGCATTGGTGAGCAACGGCCCGCACGCCCTCGGCAGGGCCGTCTCCTCCGCTGAGTGGTCAGCCTTGATCGACCGGGTCTTCATTTCCTCTGAACTGCGGCTGAGCAAGCCCGATCCGGCGGTGTTTCCCGCCGTCACCGCCCAACTCGACGTCGAGCCTGCCGAGGTCGCCTTCATCGACGACCGCCAGGAGTGTGTGGACGCCGCCAACGACTACGGCTGGCTGAGCCACCTCTGGGTCGATGACACCGATTCTTTGGCCTGGCTCACCTCGATCGTCGACACTCACAGCCCCGAGTTCCACGAATGACCCCTCGGTGCTGAGGCCTCAGCCCGCGCGGAGGCTGAGGCCTCAGGTCAGACTGGTTCGATAGATGTCGTAACCCAAGGCGGCGAGCAAGGCGGCGACCACCACCAGGAAGATCACCCGAATGAAGCGGTTTCCTTTGGCGATCGCCAGCCGGGAACCTGTGTAGCCGCCCAGCGCGTTCACCGCGGCCAGCAGCAGGCCCAGCTTCCACAACACCACCCCGTGCGGTGCGAAGAACAGCAGGGCACCCAGATTTGTGGCGAAGTTGACGATCTTGGCTTTGGCGGTGGCCTCCAAGAAGGTGTAGCCGAGGATTCCGACCAGGGCCAGCAGCAGGAAGGTTCCCGTACCGGGCCCGAGCATGCCGTCATAGAAGCCGATGATCGTGCCGATGAGGATCGCGATCAGGTAGTGCCGGCGTCCGCGGTAGCGCAGGGCGCGGGCACTGCCCAGGCTGGGATTGGCAGCGGTGATGACGGCCACCACGATCAGCGCCACCAGAATGATCGGCTTGAACACCTGCACTGGCAGCAGGGTGGCCACAACGGCCCCGCCGAAGCTGCCGGCCAGGGCGAATCCGGCCATGGGCAGCGCGGTGCGAAGATCCGGCCCCACCCGGCGGTAATAGGTCAGCGCAGCCACCGAGGTGCCACCGATCGAGCCCATTTTGTTGGTGGCCAGCGCCTGCACCGGCGTGATCCCGGGCACCAGCAGCAAGGCGGGCAACTGCAAGAGGCCGCCGCCGCCGACGATAGCGTCGATCCAGCCCGCGGCGAATCCCAGGCCGACCACCAGCGCCAAGTGGGCCTCGGTGAAGCCGTCGATTCCGAAGAATGCCGCGAGGTCCACCTCAGCCTCCCTTCACCGGGCAGTCGCTCAGGCCAAGGTGGCGACCAGGATGGCCTTGATGGAGTGCATGCGGTTCTCGGCCTGGTCGAAGACGATGGAGGCCTCGGACTCGAAGACCTCCTCGGTGACTTCCAGCTCCGGCAGGCCGAAGCGCTGGAAGACGGTCTCGCCAACGCTGGTTTCGCGGTTGTGGTAGGCGGGCAGGCAGTGCATGAACTTCACCTCGTCCACCCCCGTGCGTTCCATCAGGGCGGTGTTCACCTGGTAGTCCTGCAGAAGCAGGATGCGTTCGGTCCATACGCTTTCGGATTCCCCCATCGACACCCAGATGTCGGTGTGCAGGAAGTCGCAGCCCTTCACCCCGTCCAGGTCCTCGGTGAGAGTGATGCGCGCACCGGTGCTTTCGGCCAGTTCCTGAGCGGCGCTGACCACTGCGGGCGGCGGCAGCAGCTTGGACGGCGCGACCATGCGCACGTCCATGCCCAGCAGCGCGCCGCCGATGAGCAGCGAACAGCCCACGTTGAATCGGGCGTCACCGACGTAGGCGAAGGTGATGTCGTGATCGTCCTTTCCGGACGCCTCGCGCATGGTGAACATGTCGCACAGGCTTTGAGTCGGGTGCCATTCATCGGTGAGGCCGTTCCACACCGGCACCGAGGAGTAGCGCGCGATGGTCTCGACGGTGGACTGCTTCGCCCCGCGGTATTCGATGCCGTCATACAGCCGCGAGAGCACCCGGGCGGTGTCGGCGGGAGACTCCTTGTGTCCCAATTGAGAAGAGTTGCCGTCCATCTGAGTGACGTGGGCGCCTTGCTGATGGGCGGCCACCTCGAAGGCGGAGCGGGTGCGGGTGGAGGTCTTCTCGAAGATGAGCGCGATGTTGGCCCCGCTCAGCCGCGGCACCTCGGTGCCGGCTTTGCGGGCGTCCTTGAGCTGGCCGGTGAGGTCCAGCAACTCCCGCCATTCAGCCGGGCTGAAATCCAGTTCTTTGAGGAAATGACGTCCGTGCAAGCTCACGATCTGACCCTCCCTGTCGGTCATCGATAGGAGAACTCTGCCAGGCATGCGAGCATTGACGCATGTTGGTGAGATTCTTCGCCGGTGCCGCCGCACTGGCGGTGGCAACGTGGTGGCTGCCAGGTATCAGCACTGACGTTGGCACAGACACCTGGGCAAAGGTGTGGACGATCATCGCGGTGGCAGCGATTTTCGGGTTCGTCAATGCGATCGTGAAGCCGCTGTTCACTTTCGCGACGGCGCCGTTGATCCTGCTCACCTTGGGAGTGTTCCTGCTGTTCCTCAACGCGGCGATGCTGATGCTGGTGTCTTGGCTGGCCCAACAACTGGGCCTGGCCTGGAAGGTGGACGGTTGGGGAAGCGCCTTCTGGGGCGCCTTGATCGTGTCGGTGGTGAGTTTCATTCTCAACGCCTTCTTCAAGCGCGGCGAGGAGCACCGATGAGCCGGCCGGAGATCCTGTTCGTCTGCTGGGGAAATATCTGCCGCTCACCGATGGCCGAAATGGTGGCCCGCAGCAAGGCGGCCCATGAGCATCTGGACGTCGACTTCCGCAGCGGCGGGGTGAGCGCTGAGGAGTCCGGCCATCCGATGGACAGCCGCGCCCGCCGCACCTTGGTGGACGCCGGCTACCAGCCCGATCCGCACACGGCACACAAGGTCAGCGCCGACGAGGTGCTGGCCGCCGACATGGTGATCGGCATGGAACGGGTTCACCTGAGCAAGCTGCGCCAGTTGGTGCCGCAGGCTGAGCACCTGTATCTGCTGTCCGACTTCGACCCCAACACCCCACCAGGCGCCGAAATCGAGGACCCCTGGTACGGCGACGACTCCGATTTCATCGTCACCTTGCATCAGATCGAGGGCGCCATGCCCGAGTTGATGAAGCGAGCCCGCGAACTGCTCGGGTAGTCCGATCGCCGCAGCTCTTGTCTTGCCTTTTGCCCGAACCAGCGCCGAGGAGCCCGCTCATGGCCCCTTCTGCACGACAGTCCGACCTGCTTGCCACCGACCGCTGGTCCTGGTTGGGGCCTTTTCTTCGCACCTGGTACGCCGATCCCCTGGACGCCAGCCACGGCGCGAGCGCTGCGCAACTGGCGCAGGCCGAGCAGCGGATCGGGCGGGCACTGCCCAGCGTGGTGCGGGAGTGGTTCGAATTGGTGTCCCACCGCCTGATGGAGGTCCAGGATTCCCCGTGCACCGTCGCCACCACCTACGCCGACGACGACGATGATGCTGTGGCCGTGTGGCTGGAGAACCAAGGCGTGTGGGAGTTGCGGGTCGATGCCGACAATGTGGCCACCCTCGACGATCCCGAATTCGAGTTTGCACCCACACCTGCTGTTGTCGCGCTGCAGGCCATGGTCATCTCCGACACGATCGTCGGCGCCTGGTCGGGATCGAACATGGGCCCTTTGGGCTCACTGTCGGGGCAGGTTCGCGGTGGCTTCATTGAGGACGTTTCCGTCGATCTGGTCGATGCCTGTCGCCAGCACTACCCCAGCTTGGGCATCCCCGGGACTCCTTTCCTGATCGAGTCGCCGCGCGGTGATGGGGCCACTTTGCTGCGCGGTGATCAGGATTGGGGCTTGGGACTGGAGTGGGCGACCGCCTCCGAAGGCGCCTTCGCAGCCTTTGACGGCATCGCCGACCTCGAGCCACCCGGCGGGCAGTACCAGGTCCGATTGGTGCTCGAACCGCTCACCGACGCCGAACGGGCCAGACTCTTGGCCAGCCATGGTGGCCCAGACCTATCCCGGTTCGACGCCGGCCCCGGACGCATCACCGAGGGCAGCTTGCAGGGCGTCCGACTCGAGGTGCTTGCCAGCACGACCGATCCGCAGGCGACCGCCACGGCGCTGCTCGCCAGCGTCCCGGGGGATCTTCAGCGCGTCGCGGCCACCGCTTCCCGTCCGGTGCGTCTGGCCTTGTGGCGTCCGCTGGCATCGCCGGCCTCCATGGATGCCGGGTCGCAGGATTCGACCCAGCCAGCCTGTTGAATCACCCCGGCGAACCGTCCTGGTCGCTGCCCGCCCCGGACGGCCTGAAGCCAGAAGGTCGGCGAACGTGGCAATCTGTATCCATGCACATCCTCGTTGTGGACGACGACCAAGCGGTCCGCGACTCGCTCGCGCGCTCGCTGCGCTACTGCGGCTATGAGGTGACCACCGCCAATGACGGCGTGGAGGCCCTGGCGCGGCTCTCAGCAGCCCGGCCCGACGCGGTGATCATGGACGTCATGATGCCCCGCCTCGACGGCTTGGAGACCACCCGGTCGCTGCGGGCCTCCGGCAATGACGTGCCCATCCTGGTGTTGACTGCCCGCGATGCTGTGGGGGATCGGGTCGATGGGCTGGATGCCGGCGCCGATGACTACATGGCCAAGCCCTTCTCCTTCGACGAGCTTCAGGCCCGGCTGCGCGCCCTCACCCGGCGAGTGCGTCCCTCGTCCACCGACGAGGACAACGACCTGTTGGCCTTCGCCGATCTGACGCTGGACCTGCAGACCCGAGAGGTGACCCGTGCTGGACGCCGGATCAGTCTGACGCGCACCGAGTTCGCCCTGCTGCAGACCTTCCTGGAGAACCCGCGCCGGGTGTTGGAGCGCTCCTGGCTGCTGAACGAGGTGTGGGGCTTTGACTTCCCGACCACCGCGAACTCGCTGGAGGTCTACATCGGCTACCTGCGTCGCAAGACCGAGGGCGAAGGTGAGACCCGCTTGATCCATACCGTGCGCGGCATCGGCTACGTGCTGCGCGAGACTCCGCCGTGATCGGCTGGCTTCGTTCGATCTTGTCGGTCACCAACCGGCCGCTGCATGACCGGTTGATGGCGTTGATCTCGGTGGCGGTGGCCGGCTCGGTTGCGATCACCGGCGTGGCGGCCTATCTGATCACGACGTTCGCCATCTACGACCAACTTGATACCGAACTGCTCGCGGTGGCCGACGTCACCACCGCTTGGATCGCCGGGGACGCCGAGTCGCTGGGCGGACTGAACAGCGAAGCGCTCTCCACCGCCAATGTGACCATCATGCTGGTGCGCTCTGATGGTCGGACGATCTACCCGCCGGGCAATGGCGTGAAGCTGGAATCCAGCGACGCCGAACTCACCATTGCGCGCACCCAGATCGGCACCTCGGCCCGCACGGGCGTGGCTGACAATGGTGAGTCCTACCGGATCGTGGCCGTGCCGCTGGCCGACCAGGGCACCTACTATGCGCTGGTGCTGGGACGTCCCTTGGGTCCCACCGACCAGATTCTGCGCATCCTGGCATTCTCCCTACTGACCTTCGGCCTGCTGGCCGTCCTGCTGGCCGGGGCGATCGGCTGGTTCATCGCCCGCTCGGGTCTGCTGCCGATTCAGCGCTTGACCGAGGCGGTCAGCCGAGTCACCGAGACCGACCAACTGGTACCGATCGAGGTGGGCGGCATGGATGAGCTCACCGACCTCACCGGCGCCTTCAACACCATGATGCGTTCGCTGCATTCGTCCCGGGAACGCCAGCGGCGGCTCATCGCCGACGCCGGCCATGAGCTGCGTACTCCGTTGACGTCACTGCGCACCAATGTCGAGTTGCTGATTGCCGATGACCGCCAAAACATGTTGCCGGAGGGCGCCCGCGGCGAGATTCTTCGCGATATCGCCGCCCAACTCGGCGAGTTCACCCAGTTGATCGGTGACCTGGTGCACCTATCGCGCGACGATCAGGTGCAGGCTCACCCCGAACCGATAGATCTGCGCGACGTGGTGAACAATGCCGTGATCCGGGCCAAGCGGCGCGGCCCCGGCCTGACCTTCGATGTGGAGACCGAGCCGCTGTATCTGGTCGGCGAACCCGACAGTCTGGAGCGCGCCATCACCAACCTGTTGGACAACGCGGTGAAGTTCTCCCCGGCCGGTGGACGCATCACGGTGCGCCTGGTGGGTGATCGGCTTCGGATCAGTGATGAGGGGCCCGGCATTGCTGAAGCGGACCTGCCGCATGTGTTTGATCGGTTCTACCGTTCCGATCACGCCCGTACTACGCCGGGCTCTGGGCTGGGGTTGTCGATCGTGGCTCAAACGGTGAAGGCCCACGGCGGCTGGGTAAAGGCCGGACGGGCGGCATCAGGGGGCGCGGAGTTCACCATCCGGCTGCCCGGAAGTTCTCAGCCGCCCGAAGAGGAGGCCGAGACCACCGGCAGCCAAGCGTCGGTGTCGAGCTGATCGACTCTGGCCTCAGCCCCCACACACAACGTGCTGTAGCTCCATTACCCGCTCCCTTCGTCCGAGATGAGGATCCACCTTGGCACCGCGATCCACGGCTGCGAGCGGCGAGCAGCCTCGGTGAGCGGATCTGGGGTCGCCGTCAGCTACACCGGCTCGATCTCTCCATCGGCCTCGGTGAGGCTAGGGGGTTGGCCAGGGATTGGCGAGGCAGCCGGCCAGGTTGGTCTCCTGCGGCATCATCACCGGCGCCGGCTTTCCTGCCTTCGCACAGGTGGCCGGTTTGGCGCCCAGCCAGGTGCCGAAGGCGTGGTTGGTCAGGTATTGCTGCCAACTGACGGCATCGCCGTAGGTGGCCGGGGTGTTCTTCCAGGACAGTGCATCAATGACGATCTTGTTGGTCACCACACAGCTTCCGCTGACCGGGGTGCAGGACTTCGCCGCTGTCTTGGGCGACATCAGTGACACCAACACGTCTGCCTTGGCGACATCGGACACCACCGCGAACCGGACCTTTCCCGCCCCGGCCCAACTGCGCGGGTCGTTGAGGATGCCGGCGACCTGGGTGGCCACCGCGTCGGGCTTCAGGCCGGCGCTGGTCTCAACCTGGAGGGCGACGCGGGTGATGGTGCCCGTCGAGCTCACCGGGGCGATGTTGACCGCGGCCGGGGCGAAAGTACCCGAGGACTTCATCGTCGGAGTCTTCGCCGACGGGCTGGCAACCGATGGGGTTGGGGTGGGAGTAGGTGTTGGGGTCGGCGTCGGTGTGCGCGGGGTGCTGCTCGACATTCCGAAGCTGGCTGTGGGTTCGCCTTTGCGGTGCACCGGGGTCACCATGGCGTTGGCCCAGAAGGCGACCACGACGGCCACGACCACTGCCAGCAGTGTGATGAGCACCGGTTCAGCACGCAATCGGCGTTGATCTGGTCGTCCGTCCTGGCTCACCTGGTCAGCCTAGCTGTCAGCCATCATTCACCCGGTCCAACGCCGCGCTACAGATGCCACGAGGCCGGCCCCGAATGGGACCGGCCTCGTGTGAGACGAACTCAGGCTGCGGCGACCGCAACCTCGATGTGCGCGACCACACCAGCAGTCAGCTTGATGCCGACGGTGTGGCTGCCCACGGTCTTGATCGGCTTGGCGATCTCCACCGAGCGCTTGTCGATCGCGGGGCCACCGGCCTTCTTGACCGCCAACGCGATGTCAGCAGCAGTGACCGCACCGAACAGCTTGCCGCTGTCGGCCGAGGCCTGCGCAGGCAGCTTCACCGAGAGAGCCTCGAGCTGCTCACGCACCTGCTGGGCGTGCTCGGTGCTGCGGATCTCACGGGCGTCACGAGCGCGCTTGATGCCCTCGATCTGGGTCTCCGCACCGCGGCTCCACTTGATCGCGAAACCACGCGGCAGCAGGAAGTTGCGACCGTAGCCGTCCTTCACCTCGACGATGTCGCCGGCCACACCCAGGTGGTCAACCGGAGCAGTAAGAATCAACTTCATATCAATCCCCTGCTCAGCGTGAGGTCGAGGCGTAGGGCAGCAGGGCGAGTTCGCGGGCGTTCTTTACCGCGATCGCGACCTTGCGCTGTTCCTGCACCGACAGTCCGGTAACTCGGCGGGCGCGGATCTTGCCGCGCTCAGAGATGAACTTCCGCAGCGTGGCGGTGTCCTTGTAGTCGATGGTGCCGATGCGAATGGACTTCGCCGGCACGATCTTCTTCGATTTCACAGGCTTGCGCTGTGAGGCCATTGTGGTGCTCTCCTTGGTTTATGAAAGCCCGGCTCTCGCCGGAATGACATGGATATGGTGGGCGCCCCCTTCGACAGGCTCAGGGAGCGGGTTGGTGCTCAGGGAGCGGGTTGCTCGGTAAGCAGTCCACTCGGCAAGCGGTTTGCTTGAGGAGCGGGTTGCTCGGCGAGCGGTGTGCTCAGGGAGCGGGGTCGGATCAGAATGGCGGGGGTTCGTCACTCTGGGCGCCTGCCCAGGGATCGGCTCCGCCACGATCCTGGCTCTCCGACCGGCTCCAGTTGGAGCCTCCGCCGGAGGAACCGCCGTTGAAGTTGCCTCCGCCACCCGCATTGCGGGTCACCTTGGCGGTTGCGTACTTCAGGGCCGGACCGATCTCGTCGACATCAACCTCGAAGACCGTGCGCTTCTCACCCTCGCGGGTTTCGTAGCTGCGGGTCTTCAGGCGTCCTTGCACGATCACGCGCATGCCCTTGGTGAGGGACTCCGCGACGTTTTCCGCAGCCTGCCGCCAGATGGAGCAGTTGAGGAACATCGCGTCCCCGTCTTTCCACTCGCCGCTGTTGCGGTCGAAGGTGCGCGGGGTGGAGGCGACGGTGAAGTTCGCCACCGGAGCCCCGGACGGGGTGAAGCGCAGTTCCGGGTCGGCAGTGAGGTTGCCGACCAGGGTGATGATGGTTTCGCCTGCCATGGTTGCTGTCTTTCGATCGGACGTGAGCTGGGTACTGCTCAAGGGTGTCAGTTGTCACTGACAGTTGGCGATACCCGGGTGCGAATCAGTGCAAATCGGGGCGGATCACTTTGGTCCGCATGATCTGCTCGTTGAGGGTGAACTGACGATCCAGCTCCTTCACCACATCCGGCGCCGAGGTCAGATTGATGACGGCGTAGATGCCTTCGGACTTCTTGCGAATGTCATAGGCCAGCCGACGGCGACCCCAAACATCGATGTTGTCCACGGTGCCACCGGCCTTGGTAAAGGCGGCCAACGGCTTTTCCAGCAGGCTGTTCACCTGGCGGTCGTCGACGTCGGGATCAATGATCACCACGACTTCATAGGAACGCATACGCGAACTCCACCTCCTCTGGTCTTGAGCGGCTACGGGCGCTTCCCGTAGCAGGAGGGCGTATCTTCAGCCGCCTTCGGGACGGCCAACAAGCAAGGGTACCGGCTGTGGCGATGCGGGGCGAATCCGCGAATGGCTCAGCCGCGACGCCACGTGCTCCAACGAATCCAGCCGGTTCGTTTGGAGCTGCGCACCGCAGTGCGATAGCCCGGCTTGGTCGCCACGACTTTGACGGTGATGTTCTTGCGCCAGTCGGCCCAGGTGAGCCGGTAGGTGGACCTAGCTGCTCCGGCGATGCGGTGTCCATTGCGGTACCACCGGTAGCTGAAGTGCAGCGAGCCCGGACCCCACGACCCGCGCTTGACTCGCAACTTCTTGCCGACCTTCTTCGTTCCCACAAGCTTGGGTTTGGAACTGGCGATTCGCGGCGGGTGCAGGCTGGTGAGAGTGATCCTCACCCCGACGACGACGCTGGTCGCCTTCGTGGCTGGGCGGTAGCCCGGCGCAGTAGCGACCAGAGTAAGCATGTCGCCGCGGGGAATCTGAGCGAGTAGCCGGTATTCGCCACGGGCACTGGTTGTGACGCAGTTTGCTGAACCGGCGACGCAGACCCGCGCCTTCTTGACCGCCTCACCAGAAGTACTGGTCACAGTGCCGGACACGGTGGGAGGCGGCTGCAACTCGATGCCTACTGAATCAGGCCAGTCGGGGCTGCCCGCATCCAACGAGGAGTATTCGCTGCTGGTGTAGTTGGGGTACCACGTTTCCACCCACGACGAGTCATTGCTTCCTGGGCTCGCGTACACCTTGGCCGGAGATCCCACTCCACTGAGCGAATAGCCACCACCGCCATCAGTGACATCGCAGATGCTGGTCAGCAACTCACAAACCTTCACCCCGGGCTGTGGGTTTCCCTGGAAAGTGACCGTTCCGCTGACGGTGTAGGTGCCCTCCTCGGCAACCGCAGGCTCAGCGCCGACCAGCGTCAAAGCCGCAGTCAGCAGCGCAATCAGGCCCAATAGCCCACCGCGTCGGAGCCCGCGAAAAGTCCGCATGAGAAAGATCCCCCCGATCTTCTTCGTGCTTGTGCCGGGCCTGTTCCCCCGAACAGGCGTCCCCTTAAGGGTGACTCACGAGATCGAGATAGGCAACCACCACTACGAAATCCGCTATGGGGTCTCAACCCCGGCTCCACTCGATGAGGGAGCGGGGCAATACATCCTCGGCGTCGCGCCGAGACCGGTCACCGAACGCGCGCGGTGCGGGCGCTTCGAACGGTCAGGCTCTGATCACCGGCAGTCCCAACGACGCGAATCTCGATCCGCTTGCGCCGGTCCTTGGCCGTGAGCCGATAGGCCTTCTTGGTCGCGCCAGCGATGGGATGGCCGTTGCGGTACCACTGGTAGCGGAAGGAAACGACCGCCGGGCTCCAACGCCCCATCTTGAGGCGCAGCACCTTGCCGACTCGGGTCGTTCCTGCGATCTTCGCGCGGGCTGCCGTCAGAGGTGCGGTGTTCTTCACCGTGTCGTTGGCGTTAACGTCCCCAGTCGATGCGGAGAAGGCAACCACCGCAATATCGATTCCGGTGATCGTCCCGCCAGGCACGAGGTCGATGTACGAGGGTGCGGGGGATGGCCCGTAGTGGGTGCTCCCGAACACTTTCGCCTGGGCGTCGTCAACCGGATAGACCGTGGGGTAGAAGACCATGCCTGGGTACATCGCCCAACCCTGGACATTGGTCAGGGTGTAACTGCCGTCTGCACCAGTGAGAACGCAGTTGTAGTCTGGGCCGCCCTCGCAAACCTTCGCGCCAACCAAGGGCACACCGACGTCGGTGGTGGACTTGGCGATCGTCACGGTGCCACTGACGGTGGAACCGGTGCCATCCTCAGCCTGGGCCGGCAGCACTGATGCTGCGCTGAGCCCCAAGGCCAAGACGGCGGTCACGGCGAGCACACGGCCCTGCTTGACCACTTCATTGAAACGCTTCAAAAGATCCCCCCGGTACTCTTTTGCGTTGCGTCGCACCCAATCCCCCGAACGGGCGCCTTGATAAGAGTGCCCGTGCCCGCGACAGAATTCAAACCGTATGGGTAAGAATTCCGTCACCCGGACGGGGGACGCGCCTCTGGCAAGCGCAACGGCCGCTGTCGGCGGAGGACCTCGGGGCACTCACCACACCCCCAGGCCTCCGCCCGTTGGTCAGCGAGCCACCGACTTCGTGGCTTTGGATTTCTTGGCGACGGTCGTGTAACCGGTCTTGCTCCCCGTCACCACCACCGTGATCTTCTTACCCTTGTACTTGCTCGCGATCTTGTAGGTGCGCTTGGTCGCCTTCGAGATCTTCTTCCCATTGGCGTACCACTGAT
>JAEXAS010000023.1 GCA_023458095.1 Actinomycetes bacterium
CCGCCGGATAACCAGCCGCAGAACCCGTCACCCGCACCGACATCGCCTTGCCACGCTGCCCAGCCGACAACAACAAACTCGACCCCGTCGCACCAGAAACCGGCACCCCCGAGGCATACCACTGATAGGCCAACACCACCCCCGACGGAGCCCACACCCCCGACGTCACCGACAACCGATAACCCACCTTCGCCGTACCCAAAACCCGCGGAGTCGATCCGATGACCCCGGCAGGAACGACTGATTCGGCGGACTTTTGGGTGGTCTTATAGCCGGCCTTGGTACCGGTCACCGTGACCGTGAGTTCCTTGCCGGCATCTGTGGCAGCGACGGTGTAGTCGGCATTCGTGGCGCCATTGATCTTTGTGCCACCGACAAACCACTGATAGGAGAGCTTCACCGGAGCCGGACCCCACATTCCGACGGTCGCCGTGAGCGTCTTTCCCGCTGCGGGAGTACCGGTGATCTTTGGCGCAGGTGTGGCCGCGAGATCCCACTTCTCAAAGCTGAGGTCGACATTGGTGACGCTGCCCCACGGGTTCAGCTCTAAGAGCTTCTCCTTCTTGGCAGAGTCAAGGTAGGTCACGCTCCGGGTCTTTCCGACGCAGCCCCGGTTCGCAGTCCACGTTCCGATGCACAACTGTGCCTGGAGGAAGTAGCTTCCTGGCGCCAGGCTGAGTTCATAGGCGCCGCTGGAACCAAGAGCAACCGACTTGCCGTCGCTGCCACCGCTGGGCAGGGCGCTGACAATGATGTGGCCGTCGGTGTCTGTGTTGTCGGTGATCCGACCAGAGATCGTGGCCAGCCCGTCGCCGAAGTCCAGCGGCGGGACGATGATCGTCACCGAATCCGCATTCAAGGTCACCGGTGTGGCCGCACTCTCACTGGCCGCGCCCTTCCACCAGGTGGAGTCAATCGAGCCACCGCGGAAGCCGATCGTCAGCGGGGTTCCGGCCGGCAGGCCGACAATCTGACGGATTCGGCCGTCCGGTGCCATGGTCTGGGTGCGAAGTTGGTGTCCGTTGCCATCGGTCACCACCATCGTCACGGCTGTCTTGGCGAGCTCTGCGGTGGGTGCGACGAGTTTGACGTTGAGGCGACCGTAGGCAACCAGCTCGGTCGCGATGACGGGATTGCTCCCGGCGCTGACGGTGATCTCACGGTTCGCTGGCACGAAGCCGGGAGCTTCGATGGCCACTCCCGCATCGCCGAGGCTGAGCCCGTTGAGGTGCCATAGCCCGTCGGCGTCGGTGGTCGTGTATTCGGCGGTGCCCGAGTTGGGCGAAACGATGACGGCGGCGCCCTCAATTGGGATGCCATCGGCGCCAGTGACCCGACCGCGCAGTTCACCGCCCTGCGCCAAGGTGATGGTCAGCGAGGCGTCGTCCTCGGTGAACTCAATCGGGCTTCCCACGTAGCGAACCGTGCCCAGGCTCTCCGAGCTGTTGACCATCACCACATAGCTTCCGGACGGCACGGCGGCGGTGAAACGTCCGTCCGCGTCGGGGGTGGTGGTGATGGGTTGAGTGGCAGCGCCACTGGCCGGGAACAGCAGGACGTCCGGGTAGGCCGCACCGTCCGGCTTGGTCAGGCCCACCGGAAGCGACACCGTCCCGCTGACCGTGACGCGGGTGGGCGGAAGAGAAATGTTCACCGCCGTCTGGTCAGCGTCCAGGTTGATGACGTCGGCCAGTTGGGGAAGCTCTGCATCCGGGAACCAGACCTCGGTGTCGCCGGTCGCGACGTAGAGCTTGTAGCTGCCCGGACTGAGACCGGGAATCTTGTAGGCGTGCGCCCCTGCGGTGAGGTTTCGCAGGTGGGTGGTGTTCACAGCGTCACCGCTGACAGTGTCGATCACGGTCAGGCTGACGTCGCTCTCGAACTGAGGCAGCGTCAAGGTTCCGGCGATCTTGTAGGCGGGCAGAGCCGTCTTGGTGAGGGCGGCGTTCTGGGTCGTGGTTCCGCCGTTTTCGACCACGAGGCCCGGGTAGCGCCGCGTCCACAGATCATCTGCGGTCACGACCAGGGTGTAGGTGCCCGCAGCCAGCCGCAGCGCGTAGTCGGCGCTGCTGCCCGCACTCCACGCTGAGCCGCCGACCTGTCGCCCGCGGGAGTCAAGGGCACTCACCTCCAACCAGGGCGAAGTGAAGTCGGAGAGGCTGATCTGTCCGCTCAGTGTTCCGAGTCCGGGCAGTGCGATGTCGTGAACCACATCGCTATCGGCCACCGTGATGCCGCCGGGATTGCAGGGGTCCAGCGCCTCGGGGCCGCAGACGTTGGACCCGTTGATGTCCACCGCCACCGAGTAGGTGCCCGCCGGCAGCCGGAAGCTGATGTTGCCGCCGGGGGCGTAACCCTCGATGGGGTCTCGTCCGGCGGCCTGGAACCTGACATAGACGCTATCGGTGAGCGCGATGCCCGTGACCTTGCCGGTGAGCTTCGGGTTGGGCGACAACTCCAAGGTCGTGGACGCGGTTGCGCCCTCTGCAACGGTCACGGGCACCAGGGCGCCATCAGCGAAGAGCGAGGCCTGGCCCTGCACGAAGTAGTCCCCGGGCCACAGATCCTCGAAGGCGAACGCCGAGCGATAAATGCTGCTTGTCTTGATCGGGTTCTTGTCTGCGCCATACAGCGTGGCGTAGCCGCTGGCGGGGGTCAGGGCTGCGTCCGTGCTGGCAGTGGTGCCGCTGATGCTCCCCGGACGCAGCAGAGTCAGGGCGTCCAGCGTTACCGTGCCGCCTTCGCTGACCCGGACCAGCGTGGCCGCGCTCTGTTCTGCGACTCCGGGGTAGTAGGCATCCAGGTAGCCGTCTTTGGCAGCATGGAGGACGTAGCGTCCTGGAGCGATCCCCCTGAAGATGTAGCCGCCAGCATCGGCCTGGGCGGTTGTGCACTGGCCGTCGGTGCACAACGAGAGCTCTGCGCCGACAATGGCGGCGCTGGCCGAATCCTGGACGGCGATGCTCACCGAGGCGCTGCGGGCGAGCCGCACGTCGCCGACCTTGGCGGTCACCCCGGAAGCCAGCCAGGGGGTGCGTACCGCATCGGCATAGCCGTCCTTGGTGAAGGTCAGCTTCCACGCCTGGTCGCCGGACAGGTTCGGCAAGCTGTAGGCACCGCCGGCATCGGTTGTGGTGCTGACCGGTGTCGAGCCGCCATTCACCGGGGCTGCGGTCACGGCGACCCCATCAAGCGGCTGGCCGGCGGTATCCACCACGGTGCCGGTGACGGTCCCGGGCGTCGTGGGCGTCAAGGTGACCGGGTCCAGTTGGACGAACCCGTCTCCCACCAGGGCAGGAACCCGCACCGGGGTGTAGCCCGAAGCTTCGAGCGTCACCACATAGTCGCCGCCGTCGAGGTCGCGGAACGCAAAGTCGCCTGAGCCGTTGAGGGTGAGGCTGGAGCAGCCCAGCCCCTCTCCGAGCTGATCCGGGCAGACCTTCACGGTGATCTCGGTGGTATCGGCGCTGTCGGCCAGGGCGACGCTGCCTAGGACTCCACTGCCGGCATCCAGCGAGAAGTCGAGATTCTCGTTGATGGGGCTGGCCGCAAGGTCAATCGCAGTGGCATCACGAGGGTCCCGGGTCGTACCGGACGCCGCGTAGTAGGTGGCCGGGTAGGAATCCACCCGCGCCACGAGCCGATAGCTGGTCAGCACCAGACCCGAGGCCAAGGCAGTGAGTTCATAGCCACCTTGCGCATCGGTGAAGTCGCAGGTCTCGTAGCCGTCACTTCCCACCGGCACGGCACAGACCTGGGCCGGGTAGGCCGCAGAGACGTGGTCCGGAAGGGTGACGTGCCCGCTCAACTTCACATTCGGCAGCAAAGAGAAGTAGATCCACGGGCTGGCGCCCTCGACCAGAGTGAGAGTGTTCGCACCCTCAGCATTGTTGATTGCGTCGTACCACTGCTCGGCGTAGCGCCCATCATTGGGTACGGCCTTGATCGTGTACTCCCCGACCTCGAGCGAAACCTGGAAGTAGCCGTCAGCCTGTGAGCTGGTTCGCCCGACCTCGTTCTTGGTCGTGGCGTCATAGAAGATGACGTCGACATCTGCGACGGCGACTCCTCCGCTGGTGACATACCCCTGCACCGTGCCTGTGGCGCCCGCTGCCGAGGCGACCGGCGGAACGGCGAAGGCGAGCAAGGCCAGCCCCGCCAGAAATACCGTCACCAGCCTGATCAACGAACGCACGCCAGAAACCGTCCACCCACGCATGACAACTCCCCGCCAGAACACATAGTGCCGATGTGACCACCCGGGGATGAGTGTGACGCAATATCACCACTTAGAGAAAGACGTTCGCCGAGTTGACCCACTATTTGAACGGTTCAACTCCTAGCAGGGGCCGTCTTCCAACTCGGCGCGCAGTTCTTCTGGCAACTGTTTCATCAGTCCCAGGTGCGCGATGAGGCTCAGATAGTTGGCGCGCAATGCTGCGCACGGAAAGTGTTTGCCGCTCAGCCAGCCCTGCGCGGTCGTGGCCGGCACTCCGGCCAGCCGTGCTACCGCCCGAATTGACAGGTGCCTGGCCAATCGCGCCTCATTGACCAGCTGGGTGAACTCGCTTCGGACCACGTCCGTGGACATGACCGTATTGTCGCAGTTCGCACTTGATTGTGCTGGCAAATGCCGCTTTACAGCTCGTCCTGCCACAGCCCGGCGTGCAGATACTCGGTGAGCCCGAGGTGATCGACCAGGGCCAGGAATTTCGGACGCAACGCCGGTGTTGGGAAATATCTCCCCTGCAACCACCCTTGCATGGTCGATGCCGGAACACCGCACAGGCGTGCCGCCGCGCGCACCGAGATGTGCTTTTCGAGACGGGTGCGATCAACGAGAGCGATCAACTCGGCTCGAGTCAGTCCGTCGTGCACTTTGCTCCTGTAGGGCCACGCCAGGTTTGGCCACGCCCAACCTGCCTGAGATTAGGCAGGCACTGGCTCAATCCAGTGGCCAGCTACGCGCCCAGTTATTGGCGACCACCGCCATGGTCGCACCCCTCGCCCTCAGCGCGAAAACACCAGAGTCCCCCCGGCGTGACGCCAGTGCCTGCGGCACTAGTGAACGCCACAATCCGGGGAATATCGCCTCTCTAGGCCCTGGTTCGTACGGAGCCGTACACCTGGACGGTTACGCGCCGGCCCAGGTTCGGTAGCCCCCATCAAGGCTACGAACCCGTCGCCCCAACTGCGACAGGATGCGCGATCCGACATAGGACCGCTGCCCCGACCAGCAATACAGGATCGAATCCGGTGCGACCTCGTCGATTCGGTCGCGGAGTTCGTCGATCGGAATGTTGATCGCGCCATCAATCATGCCCCGGGTCAACTCAATCGGGGTACGCACATCAATGATCTGAATTCCCTTGTCGGCCTCGCCGGCAACCTCGTGCCACTGCACCGTCTCGACCAGCCCGTCACGAATATTCTCCGCCTGGAATCCGAGCATGTTGACCGGGTCCTTGGCCGAGCTGAAGGGCGGCGCATAGGCCAATTCCAGATCAGCGAGTTGCGAGGCGGTCAATCCGCCGCGCATCGCGGTGGCAATGACGTCAATGCGCTTGTCCACGCCTGCTCCACCCACACCTTGAGCGCCGAGGATAGCGTCGGTATCGGCGTCGATGACCAGCTTCAAATGCATCTCTTCGCCACCGGGGTAGTAGCCGGCGTGGTTGTCGGGGTGAGTGTGAATGACCCGAATGTTGCGACCGGCCGCCACCGCACGCTTCTCAGTCCAGCCGGTGGCTGCGGCTTGCACACCGAACAGTCCGACGATGGCGGTTCCCAAGACGGTCTCGGAGTGCACATCGCGTCCGGCGATCACGTCGGCCACCAAACGCCCGTGGCGGTTGGCCGGACCGGCCAGCGGCACCAGGGCACCGTCGCCGGTGATGGCGTCGCGCTTCACCACAGCGTCGCCCACAGCGAAGATCGACGGATCGGAGGTGCGCTGCTGATCGTCGACGACGATGCCGCCGCGATCGCTCACTTCCAGCCCGGCGGCACCGGCCAGTCCTGATTCGGGTCGCACACCGATGGCGGCGATGACCATTCCGGCCGGCAGGGTGCTGCCATCGGAGAGGGTGACCGTGCCCTCACCGATTTCGGTCACCGAGGCACCAGTGATGACCTCCACGCCACGGCTCTCCAACTCCCACTGGACGCGGATGGCCATCTCGACATCCAGCGGCGCCATGATCTGGTTGGCCAACTCGACCACGGTGACTTTCAGGCCCTTTTCGACGAAGTTCTCCGCCAACTCCAGGCCGATGAAGCCGCCACCCATGATGACCGCCGACTTTTCCGGACCGGCCAGAACCTCGTCGACCTTGGCGGCCATGAAGTCGGTGTCGGCGACGTTGCGCAGGACCAGCGCCCGCTCAGCACCAGGGATCGGCGGAACGAAGGGGGCAGCGCCGGGGGCCAGAATCAGATTGTCGTAGCTCTCGGTGTACTCCCGGCCGGTGGTCAGGTCGCGCACGGAGACCGTCTTCGCCTCCCGATCAATGGCGGTGACTTCGGTGTTCACCCGCACATCAGCCTGGAAACGGGTATGGATGCTCTCGGGAGTCTCCAGCAGCAGGGCCTCGCGGCGAGTGATCACCCCACCCACGTAGTAGGGAAGCCCACAATTGGCGAAGGACACGTGGCCCGACTTCTCGAAGACGACGATCTCTGCGGTCTCATCCATGCGGCGCAGACGGGTGGCAGCGGACATGCCCCCGGCGACGCCTCCAACGATCAGGGTTCTCATGGACGAAATGATACCCGGGGGGGTATCCCTGTGGTCAATTCGGTGTCCACGGAGATCTAGCTGCGCGGCTTGCCTGCCCGGGCGTACATCTCGTCCACGAGTTGGGCGAATCGCTTCTCGACTTCTCGACGCTTGACCTTCAGGGTCGGCGTCAACATGCCGTTCTCCTGGGTGAAACCGTCCAACAGGACGCGCAGGTCGGCGATCTGCTCATGCTTGGGGAGCTTCGCGGTGAGTTCGCTCATGCGTCGCTTGATCTCGGCCATGACTTCGGGATGGGCCAACAACTCCTCGCGCTTGGCCCAGGTGAGTTGCAGTTGTTTGCCGATCTCGTCCAGTTGCGGCAGCGACGGCGCCACCAGCAGCGTCAGATAGGGCCGGTTGTCGCCCAGCAGCAAGGCGTACTCGAACAACGGATCGGTCGCCAGCAGATTCTCGATCGGGGCCGGGGCCACATTCTTGCCATTGCTGGTGACGATGAGGTCCTTGATGCGGTCGGTGATGCGGACATAGTCGCCATCGATCTCACCGACGTCCCCGGTATGCAGCCAGCCATCGACGATGGTGGCCGCGGTCTCCTCCGGACGCCCCCAGTAGCCGAGCATCAAGTTCGGACCGCGGTAGAGCAACTCGCCGTCCTCGGCGACCCGCAGTTCCCCGCCCGGCATGACCTTTCCGACATTGCCGAAGGTGAAGTCGCGCGGCGGCGGGAAGGTCACCAGCGGCGAGGCCTCGGTGAGGCCGTAACCGGTCAGCAGCAGCAGTCCACACCCGTAGAAGAAGCGCTCGACGTCTTCGCGCATGGCAGCACCACCGCAGGCCAACACCTTCTTGGGACCGCCGATGGCCTCCCGCACGGCACCGAGAACCAACTTGTCGGCGATGTTGAGTCGAGCGGTCAACCATCGACTTGGCCGCTCCCCGGAACGCAGTACGTCGTGGTAGCGGGTGCCGGTCTTCACCGCCCAGGCCAGGATGCGCTGTTTGATCGCACTGTCCGCGACCTTCTCCCGGGCGGTGTTGTAGACCTTTTCGTACAGCCGGGGCACGCTGACCATCAGATTGGCTTTGGCCAAGACCATCTGCTCGGCGACGGTGCGCGGGTCGCTGACGTAGGTATTCAGGCAGCCATTGGCCAACACCATGTAGGTCCAGGCGCGCTCCAGTGCGTGGCTCAGCGGCAGGAAGCACAGTGAGACATCGCCCGGGCCGATGGTGAAGAAACGATTCAAAGCATCGACCTGATGGGTGAAGCCGCGATGGGTGAGCATCACACCCTTGGGATCGCCGGTAGTGCCGGAGGTGTAGATGATGGTGAGCAGGTCATCGGGGTCGGCCGCCTCCAGCCGGGCGTCCACCGAGCTGGTGTCGGCCGGTGCGGCCTCGATCTCGTCAATCAAGGTGGGCGCGTCCGCGACCGGATCGATGGTGATGACGTCGATCAGTTCGGGCAGTTCGTCGCGAACCTCGCTCAGGGATTGCCACTCGCGCTCGCCGGCCACGAAGACCATTCGCGACCCGGAATCGGCGATGATGTGGCGGGCCTGTTGCGGAGTACTGGTGGCGTACAGCGGTACCGAGACCAAGCCTGCATAGGCACACGCCAGGTCGATGAGGGTCCACTCCGGCCGGTTCGGAGAAAACAGAGCGACCCGATCCCCTGCGTCCAAGCCGCGGTCGATCAGGCGGGCAGCCAGCGAGCGGGCCTGCGTCCCCAGCTCGGCATAGGTGGTGACCACCCACGCTTCGCCATCCCAAATGCGGGCTGCGGGTTCAGACCCAAAAGTGGCCAACGACTCCGTGAACATGCCGGCCACGTGCGCTGATTCCATCGCTGCTCCTTCGCGCCTGCGGATGAGATACCAACATCTAAGTTACTGCACCGTAGGTTTCCCCGTCGCCGCTTGAAGCAGCAGTCCGCTTGGGAAAAGTGCCGATCGGGGTATTCAGCCAGGAGCCAAGGTGGCAGTCCGCCGTGCTTAGACTGCTTGCATGTTGTTGGGAGCCCACGTCGATGCCGCCGACCCGATCGCTCAGATCACCGAGTTGGGAGCCGGTGCAGCCCAGTTCTTCCTTGGTGATCCGCAGAAGTGGAACGGGCCCACGGTGGCCTATCCGGCCGGTGCTGAGGCGCTGCGTGCCGATGCCGCCGAGGCTGGGATCGCGCTGTATATCCACGCGCCCTATGTGTTGAACGTGGCCAGCACCAACAACCGGATCCGCATCCCGAGCCGCCAGCAGTTGCAAAAGCAGCTCACCATGGCCGCCCAGCTTGGGGCGGCCGGCGTCATCGTCCACGGCGGGCATGTGCTGGCCACCGACGATCCGCAGGTCGGTTTCGACAACTGGCGCAAGGCCGTCGATGGGTTGACCATCGATGTGCCGCTGCTGATCGAGAACACCGCCGGTGGCGCCAATGCCATGGCCCGCACCTTGGACCGGCTGGCTCAGCTGTGGGAGGCGATCTCCGGCTCGGCCAATGCCGACCGAATCGGGCTGTGCCTGGACACCTGCCACGCCCACGCCGGCGGCAATGAGCTGCACGGCCTGGTTGATCGGGTCCGGGCGATCACCGGACGCATCGACCTGGTGCACGGCAACGACTCCCGCGATGCTTTCGATTCCGGAGCCGACCGACATGCCAATTTGGGCGCCGGTCAGTGCGACCCCGAAGGGCTGGCTGAGGTGTTCACCACGGCGGGGGCGCCGATCATCCTGGAGACGCCCGGGGACGTCAATGCCCGCCGCGCCGATCTGGAATGGGTAGCCAACTTAACCTAAGCGGGCACAGTTGCTCGCCAAAAATCAAGGCCTAGAAAGTCTCGTCAGCGCCTCAGGACTCGACTACCCTCCTCGGAATGAGCACGAGCATCTACCTTGGCTCCCCTGAGGGACGCGTTGGCAAGTCCATGGTTGCACTCGGCATGATCGAGGCGCTGACCCGCACGGTGAGCTCGGTCGGAGTGTTCCGTCCGATCGTTCACGCCGGTGCCGCAGATGCCATTTTGACCACTCTGGTGTCCGAACCCAGCGTCAACCAGACCTACGAAGAGGCCGTCGGGGTCACCTACGACGACATTCGCGCCGACGCGGATGCGGCCCTGTCGACCCTGGTGGAGAAGTACGCCCGGATTCGGGAATCCCACGAAGCGGTGGTGATTCTCGGCTCGGACTACACCGACATCTCCTCGGGCACCGAGCTGACCTTCAACGCCCGGGTGGCGGCGAACCTGAATGCCCCGGTGCTGCTGGTCGTCAGCGGTACCGGACGCGACGCCGACACGGTGAAGTCGGCGGCGGTCTCGGCGATTCGGGAGTTCCGTTCCAACCATGCCGAGGTGCTCGGCGTCATCGCCAACCGGGTGGAGCCCGGCATCTTGGACGAAGTTCGCACCAAGCTGGCCGAACTCGATGATGTGGTTACCGGGGTGGTGCCCAGCAATCCGGTCTTGATCGCCCCCTCCGTCGCTCAGCAGTTCGACGCGGCCAAGGCCACCTTGATGCAGGGCAGTCCAGAGTTGTTGAACCGGGAGTCGGTGGAGGTGCTGGTGGCGTCCATGACGCTGCCGAATGTGTTGAAGCGGCTGACCCCGGAGTCGACCATCATCATGCCCAGCGACCGCGCCGACCTGTTGCCCGGCCTGCTGCTGGCGCACGGCTCGGGGACCTTCCCGAAGCTGGCCGGCATCATTCTGGTCGGCGGCTACGAGATTCCCGAGACGATCACCCGGCTGGTCGCTGGGATCCGCTCCGATCTTCCGATCGGCACCACCGATGTGGGCACCTTCACCACGGCCGACCGCATGTTCCGGTTGGAGGGCGCCATGACGTCCAGCCCGCGCAAGGTGGAGGTCGCTCGTCGACTGTTCGCCGACCACATCGATGCCGAGAAGCTGATGTCGGTACTGCATGTGCATCGTTCGGCGGTGGTGACGCCGTTGATGTTCGAGCACCAACTGCAGGAGACCGCCCGTTCGGATCGGCAGACCATCGTGATGCCGGAGGCCACCGATGATCGGATCTTGACCTCAGCAGACATCGTGATGCGCCGAGGTGCGGCCAACATCATTCTGCTCGGGGATGCGGTAGACATCAGAACCCGTGCCAGCGCGCTGGGGCTGGCCCTGCAGGACGTGCAGATCATAGACCCCACCGAGCCGGAGCTTCGCCAGCGGTTCGCTTCTGAATATGCCCGTCTTCGAGCCCACAAGGGGGTTACGCTCGAACAAGCCGAGGAGAAACTCAACGACTTGAGCTACTTCGGGACGATGATGGTTCATCTCGGCATGGCAGACGGCATGGTCTCCGGCGCGATCAACACCACGGCGAACACCATTCGTCCTTCGTTGGAGTTCGTCAAGACCAAGCCGGGAGTGAGCGTGGTGTCGAGTTCGTTCCTCATGTGCATGTCCGACCGGGTGGTCGTGTACGGCGACTGCGCGGTGAATCCCGATCCGACCGCTGCGGAGTTGGCTGATATCGCGATCAGTTCCGCCGAGACGGCTGCGGCCTTCGGCATTGAGCCGCGGGTGGCGATGTTGAGCTACTCGACGGGGTCCTCCGGCTCGGGTGCCGACGTCGACAAGGTGCGCGAGGCGACCGAGATCGTGCGCAGCCGGCGTCCCGATTTGGCCCTGGAAGGACCGATCCAGTTCGACGCTGCAGTTGACGAAACCGTGGCAAAGACTAAACTTCCGGAATCTGCAGTGGCCGGAAAGGCCACTGTTTTCATCTTCCCTGACCTCAACACCGGCAACAACACCTATAAGGCCGTGCAGAGGTCAGCCGGCGCGGTCGCGATCGGACCAGTGCTGCAGGGGCTCAACAAACCTGTCAACGACCTCTCTCGTGGGGCGTTGATCGACGACATCGTGAACACGGTGGCGATCACGGCCATCCAGGCACAATCTGAGAAAAGAGGTGAGGCATGACGACTCCGATCTTGCTGTTGAACTGCGGCTCCAGTTCCATCAAATACCAGGTGATTGACGCCGACTCTGAGGAGGTGGTGGCCAGCGGTCTGATCCAGCGCATCGGTGACGGTGAGAGCTTGATCTCCCACACCTATGGCGGCCAGACCCTGCAAGACGAGCACGGCTTCGCTGACCATGCCCAAGCGCTGTCCTATCTGGTGAAACTCTTTGACCGCGTTGGCCCCAAGCTGAGCGACATCATCGCCGTCGGTCACCGCACCGTCCATGGCGGTGAGGCATTCCGTGCGACAACTCTGATCGACGATTCGGTGATCCAGAAGTTGCGGGATCTCAGCCCGCTGGCCCCGCTGCACAACCCGCCGGGCATCGCCGGCATCCTGGCCGCTCAGCAGGCGCTGCCGGACGTGCCGCATGTGGCGATCTTCGACACCGCGTTCTTCTCTTCACTGCCGGCCGAGGCCTACACCTACGCGATTCCGCGGGAGGTGGCTCGCGAGCATGGCATTCGCAAGTACGGCTTCCACGGCACCTCGCACAGCTACGTCTCGCACAAGGTTGCCGACCTGCTGGGCCGGGACTACAACGAGATGAATCAGATCGTGTGCCACCTGGGCAACGGTGCGTCCGTCTCGGGCATCAAGGCCGGTGTGGCCGTCGAGGCGTCCATGGGGCTGACCCCGTTGGCTGGCCTGGTGATGGGCACGCGCTCCGGTGATGTCGATCCGGGCCTGCACGCTTTCTTGGAGCGGGCCATGGGCTTGGGCCCCGACGAAGTCGATTCGCTGCTGAACAAGCAATCCGGCATCTTCGGCTTGTCCGGTGTGACCGACTTCCGCGACTTGTTCGAGTTGATGGACGAGGGCGACGCGGACGCGCAACTGGCTTTCGATGTCTATGTGCACCGTTTGGTGAGCTATATCGGCTCGTATCTGGCGATTCTCGGTGGCGTGGATGCGCTGACCTTCACCGCCGGCGTTGGCGAGAATGCCGCCCGGGTGCGGGCTGCTGTGGTGAAGCGATTGGAGCACCTCGGCTTCTGGCTCGACGACGAGGCCAATGCGGTCTGGTCGCGGGATCCGCGGGTGATCTCACGGTACGGCTCGCCGGTCACCGTCCTGGTGGTGCCCACCAACGAAGAGTTGGCCATGGCTCGCGAGACCAAGGCCGCGATCGGGGTGCATTCCAGCGACCCTTTTGACGCCGCCGTCCCGGTCGGCTGATTCCGCGGTCCCCAAGGCCTGGCACCCTTCACTGCCCCCCACCCCCGCCCTTCGACAAGCTCAGGGCACGGAACCTCACCCACCCGTGCCCTGAGCAACAGTTCCGTCCCCTAAGCCCTGGCCTTCCCCGCTCCCTGGCCCACCCCGCTCCCTGGCCCACCCCCGCTCCCTGAGCTTGTCGAAGGGCCCACCCCGCATCAAGCCCCCGTTCCCTGAGCCTGTCGAAGGGCAGCAACAAGCCCGCCGCCATCCACACCTGTGGCTAACTCTCTGAGATTCCCCTGAGCACCGGCGACGATCACCACAGCCCCAAATTCAGTCCAACTGCAATCAACATGTCGTCGCGGTGAACCCGCCCTGAACGGACGTCGACCCAGCGACGGTTCGTCAGATCTGCATCCACATCCGTTGTCCACAGCACGTAAGCAAGAACACAGCCCTCACCTTGTGGGGCGGGCTGTAAAAGGCTCATCCGCCCGCTGCCATAATCGGCGCATGGACTCCTGGGCAAAGGCATTGGCCGCCACGCGCCGGGTTGAGGTGTTTGAGTGCGGCATGGCCTCTTCTGGTGAGCCCCTGACACCTGGCCGGCCCTTGGTGGTGGACGGCGCCGAGGTCGCTGGACTGCTCGAGGCGCTGGCGATTGCTGGACTGAGCGGCGCGTCCTGCATGTGTCTGGGCGAGACCACCTTTCACCTCATCGACGCCGACGGCGGCGTCCTCGCCCGGGCGGGGTTGCACCACGGCACGTCCCTTCGTTGGGACGGCTGGGACAGCGACGCGATGCTGCGGGACGGACCTGGCCTGGTGCAGTGGCTGGACGCCCACGGCATGTCCGGACCCGCCGCGGAAGCCGATGCGTCCCAAGCGCGGCGGGCGGCCGAGGAGCGCACTCAGCGCGAGTGGGTCGAAGCCTGTCCCCAAAGCGCGGTGCCTTTGTTGGACGAGCTGTTGCTGATCAGCCGAACCGGAAGCCAGCCCGCTGGACTCACGGGCCGCTTGGAGCAGGCGTTGTGCGCCGAGTTCCCTGACCGAACCAAGCGTTGCGCCGCCCTGCTGCGCTGGTATGCGGCCGGCAGCGGACGGCGAAGCGGCCACCCGATGCACGAGAAGGTGCCCGACGATCTGCTGCGCACCTTTCCGATTGACGAGATCATCGAGGTTGCCGCCAGCAGCGACGATGTGGACGTGCTTCTGGGAGCCGCGCGTCACCTCTCGGGCTGGAAGGCCCGCACACCCAAGGAGCTCGCGACGGTCCCCAGCGCGTTGGCCACTCGCTTGATCGAGCTGAGCTCAACCCACGGCCGCACCGATATGGCCGCGGAACTGGATTCTCTCCTCCGCCGCTGACTTCGTCCAGGTGACGCTGCCAACTCTTTGCCTGCTAGGGGCTTTGTCCACAGGAGTTGTCCACAGTGGGGATAACTACATGTGTGTAACTCGGGTGGGTCTTCCACACCCCTCGGCCAGCCGATTGTCCGGCGAGGGCGAAAGTGAGAATCCTCGCCGATCTTGCGACACGGTGGAAAACTCGGCCTCTCCCGAGTCTGACAACGGGAACACACGTGCCCGCAACTCAGCGCGTGGGGGTGATCGAGTTGCACCCTACGTCACGCTCGTCTCTTCTGAGTGTCAGGAGCGAGTGTCAATAGCCCAACGCCCCGATGCCAGTTACGAGCAGGTCCGCGGCCGATCCGGGACATGCCTTTCCCCTAACTCCCATGCCTCAGTCAGGCGTCAGAGCCGTGCAGCCTCTTGGTAGAAGACTGCCAATCGACGCGCGCCCCGGCTGCCGGGCTTTGCGCGAGCGAAGGCGCGCCGACTGCTCTCCGTCACCGCTCCAGCGACCACACCAACTCCGGCGACGAGGTTGGCATCCACGCCGAGGGCCAACGCAGTTGGGCCCATCACTCCGCCCACAGCAATCGTTGGCAATGCGCCGACCATCACTCGAACGGGTTGGGTCTCAAGCAGCCGTAGAAGGCGGCGATGCTGGGTCGCTCGCCTTATCTGTGTCTCGAACGTCTGTGGATCCATCTCTCCTGCGTCCAAGGCAGGGAGCCAATCGTTGTGGAGCGGACCCCACAGGTGCTTCTCCGCTACGTCTCGAAGCTTTAGGAGTCGCTCGCGTCCAAGCCGATGATAGTCCGCCAGCATCTGTTCGCTGACAGGTCGATAGACGTGGCGTTCATTCCGCAGCGTGTCTAGATATGGGACATACCCTTCAGGCCCTGCGAAGTTCCCGTCGCCAGCGACCAGATCATCTATAAGAGGAGCCTCGACGGTGGTCTGGACAGCGCGCTGGCGTGTCAGGATCTCAGGAGCCAGGCCTGTTCCTGGCGGGTTGCACAGCGCCACTCCGGGCAGCACCGGAGCAGCAAGGTGTGACAAGACAGTGCCTAGTGAGTCCAGAGATCGAGCGGACTGATCCCGGGGATCCTCACTCGGCCACGTGGACAGGCTGCTGGGGGCTCCGGATGCCCTCGCGCCGAAATGGTCAAGCAGGGGAACGAGCAGCCGGTCCTTGATGTGTTCGAGCGTGTGCGTTTCCCGCGCGCGGATCAACTTACGCACCTGGTCTTCTGGGAACTCGCTCCGCAACCTCCTGTGGGTAGCGTCCAGCCGTTGCGCGACGCCCTCGGGCAGCCGGGTCCAATCGACGCTCCGGATGATCCCTTCCGACACCATGTCGTTGAGGATGGCTCCGGCCGCCCAGCCCAGTGCCTCGGTGGCCGCTCGCTCGTTCTCAAGAGACTCCGCTGTGCAGAGGACTTGCCTGAACAGCCAGAACTGGTGGGCTCCGAGCCAGAATGTGGAGGCCGGGAGAGCTGAGATTCGCGGCGCGACTGGGCTCGCTTGCAGGAGCCTGTTGTACTCCCAGCCAGACAGGTACACATTCTCCAGCGCAGCCATGTCTCCCTCTCCCGGCAATTGCCGGACTTTCTTGATCGACGCCGATACTCGCGGGCCTAACTCATTATGAACTGGGCTGAGCACCGCGCCGGGTGATGACGGTGCAAATGCGACCGGCAAGTCGAGGCCAGGGGCAATGTCATAACGCTGTCTGTATCGTTATCGCCTCAACAAGCCCGTCTAAGAGTGCCTCGATTGAGCGCGTCCCTGTTTCACTTTCGCCCAGGCCGAACACATGTTGTCCGGCGAGGGCGCAAACGAGAATCCTGGCCGATCTTGCGACACGGCGAGAATCTCGGCCCTCTCAGTGGCACAAAATGAGAATCACGCAGCACCGCGCGGCCACCTTCGCGCCGTCCCCCGATCTGACACCCAGCAACGACGATCTCCCGCCAGCCGCCTGGGCACATCCCGGACCGCTGTGGCGTTGCAAAGCCCCGCACCCTAGACAGAGCCAGTAAACCCTGGAGAGTGTCTTCCACACGTTCCATGGTGAACCGCTCCACCGACACGCCTTCAACCAAGGCCCTGCCACTACCAAGCAGGACTGAGATAATTCCCGCTAAATGGTCCTGAACCCACGAGCGCAGGTGACTCATGAGCGTGCCCAAGCATGTCGATTGGTGCAGCGGGAAGGAGGACTTCGAACGCATCGTAGAAGCCCTCGTGCAGCGTCTGTGGTCGACCAAATGCGACAACGAAGCCTTCGCTATCGACGGCCGCGGCGGCGATGGGGGCCTGGACATCTTCGTTGAGCGTGACGGAGTGGTGGTCTCCATCTACCAACTCAAGTTCTTCCCCGAAGGAATGTCGGGTGGCTTTCGCAAGACACGCCGTGACCAGGTGAAGCGCTCTTTCAGTAGCGTCTGCGATACCCCAGGGCTTGAAGAGTGGGTACTCGTCCTCCCAAGGAACCCCACAAACAGCGAACTCCGGTTCGTTCGAGCGCTTGGGAAGAACTCGGACTTCCAGATCCGGGTATGGGCACGCGCAGAGTTGGACCAGCGCATCGCCGAGTTCCCCGACCTGCTTGCATGGGCCACTCGAAATCCACTAGTTGAGACCCTCCGCGAGGCGGGGATGCAGTCTGCGGCACTTGCTGGCCCGAATGACTTGCAGGACCGTGTCAGCGCGCTCCACTCGTCCGCGAACTCCCGCAGCGCGTTCTGGGGAACGAACTTCAGCATGGTTGACGGCGTCCTCACCCAGTGGCTCGTCGCCAAGCGTCCAGATGCCCCCGAGAAGGAGCCCATCAGTGTCGGCTTCACTGCGGCGTTCGCACCGGAGCAAGAGAGCCTTAGGAAGCAGTTTGAGGAGTTCCTGGACTACGGCGGACCTCACCGCATTCAGCTCCCGCCGGAGGTCGTGGGCGTTGTCAAGACTGAAGGCCCCGACTGGATCGCGGGCGAGGCCACAGGGCGCAGCATCGAATTGATCCCTGCTCGGCTCGATGTGACAACTGCCTGCGAGCTACAGGTTGTCGGCCAGACTGGAGGGCTCCTCGCTTCGGTGGATGGCAAGGTTCAGAAGGTCACCCAGGGGCAACGGGGGTTCACCCTCACGGCATCGTTCCCGGCAATGGAGCTCGAGATCAAGCATCCGACCGACAAGGTGACCGCGGGCACCCTCATGCTCCGCACCACACCGGATCCTGTGAGCGCGACCGCGACGCTGAGGTCAGCCAGAGTGCAAACCCTCATCAGGGATGGCGAGGAAATCCGGTTGCAGGTCGGCGGCCAACAAGCGCTGCGTGTGCCCGCAGGCACCCTAAGAGGCACGGAACAGATCGCAGTCCATCCAGGAACTCTCGCTCTCCTTGAAGATCTCGCTTTCCTCGAGCGTGAGTACGAGGTGAGTTTCACCGTCCCCGAAGAAGTCCGAACGATGGAGTTGATCGATATCCGCGTGGTCCGCATGCTCACCGAAGGGCAAGTAACCACGTGGCCCCGCCTATCGTCACTTTCAGCCACATCCACCCGCGAGATAGGCGAGGAATCTCTCGCCGAGGAATCGAAGCCACGCCCGGTCGTTGCCTGTTTTGAGGATGTGGTCGTTCCCATACTGGGAAAGCCCCTGATGGTTGGAAGGGTGAGTCTCTACCACCCGTCGATGCAGATGCAGGACGTAGACCGAGTTCGTGCTGCGATCCGGAGCAACGGTGGGGTGGGGCATACCGTCACCTTCTCGCCCACGGACGAGACCCCCATCCGCATCTGGTGCCAAGACCGTCAGACCGATGCCGACAAACGGATCGAACCCGAACCTTGGGAAATTCCGGGGGTAAGTGAGGTGCCAGCTTTGGCTCAACTGCCTGTCCGGGCCGGTAAACAACCGACTCACGAAGGCTCATAGTCGACCCCGCTGCGGACGACGTGCCCGGATGGGCAGTCTCAGCGCCGACTCCCGGCACCCGACGCTGCTGGGCGATGTACACGGGATCGCGAGCCCCTTCTTGGGCGGACAATCCGCGCCGCATCTCCCAGAACCGGCCGACCCATGTCAGAGCCACAAAGTAGCGTTACGAAGGTGGACCCAGGCGGACGTCTCCTTTTCGCCCTGGCCGGACAGCTCCCGTCCTGCGCGGGCGAAAATGAGGAATCGCGCAGTTGCCGGCCAACCAGCTTCGCACGTCTCACCCGATCCGGAGGGCTCAGCTCGAGGACGTGGCACGGAGGCTTGAATCCAGGGATCAGACGACCCCGTGCAACGCTTGTGTCGTCGAAAGCTCCGAACTTCGCGAATTACTCCGAGCCGAGATTGGCGAGCCCCTCCGGCGCCTACGAGCCCGTCGCGCTTGAAGTGGTGTCACACACGACACTCGCCTGCGACCGATCGCTTTCGCACAGATGCCATCACCATGGTGCAACTCCGAGCGGGGATCTGTGCCGCCCAAGGAACGGCCAGAACCTCGAACCCGCCACCAAAAATGCGCCTATGATCAAAGCACACGTCTTCGATATCGGGGGATTTTGATGAGTGGATTTCAGGTTGACTTGACCGCGCTTTCTGCGGCCGCCACAGGAATACTCGCCACCATGGATCACACCGCGACGACCAAGGTGTCCGGGTTGGCTCCCAGCGCCGACTCATGCGGTGACACGGAATTCGCGGCTTCGCTGGGTCAGTTCTGTCGTCGCTGGCAGGTCGGCGTGACAAACTTGGAGGCTGACGCCCAAGCTGTCGCCCAGCGGCTTCAATACTGCGTCAGCGCCTATACCCAGACAGATGAAGCGACTCGCGCAGGCTTCCGGGGGATGATCTCGCGGCCCACCGGGCCAGATCCGGCGGCAAGCTGATGAGCGAATTGGGACAGACCGACAACCCGCTTGAACTCGTCCCTGGGAATGTCTCGGTCGTCACGCAAACCATGTACGAGTTGCAGCGATATGCCGCCGATCTCATCGAAGCAGGTGAAGGGCTGAGGAAGATCGCCCAAGTCGATGGCTGGCAGGGCGCGTCCGCTGATGCCTTTCGCGAGAGGTTCCATGGCCAACCGGCCCAGTGGTGCATCGCTGGCGAGTCCTTCAGTGCCGCCGCGACGGCTACCGACGACTACGCGTGGACGCTGAACTGGGCGCAGACAGAAGCCAGCACAGCAATCCGCCTGTGGCGGCAAGGTGAAGCCGAAACGGCCGCAGCCCGGGCAGCGTACGAGCGTGATGTCCAAGCGGCGCGAGAAAGCGCTGAACGCGCGGGACAACCCATCGATATGCCCACCTTTGTGGACTCAGGCGAGGCGATCCGTCAGCAGGCTCGAGAAACCTTGGCGCGCGCACGCTCCCAGGCGAAACAGTCCGCCGATTCGGCTGCGGCCCGGATCCGAGCCGCTTTCGAACCAGCCCCACCTGAGCCGTCCATCTGGGATCAGATCGGCGCAGGCCTCCAGTGGGTGGGCGACTTTGCCCAGGATTTGGGAATCGCAGCCGTGAACGCGGCCGCGTCCGTAGGCAACTCGATCATCCATCATCCCGATGAGGCCCTGGCCCTTCTGGGCGGACTCTTGATGATCAACGCTGGGGTAACTGGGGAAGTCGGCGGTACCGCACTGGACGTCACCGGCGCTGGCGCAGTCGTCGGGGTGCCGGTCAACGTCGCGTCGGCCGGATTGGTTACCGGTGGCGCGGCATTGACCCTCGCCGGGGGTGGCGCTCTTCTTAGCAACGCCGCTGGCCCGGATCGAGTTCAGATATTGGAGGCCCGTGCGGCAAAGCCGTTAGCGGACTCGCCAGGAACGAGAGGGACCCCGACTGATAGAGCCAAGGAGCATCTCACACAGAGGGATCTCGATGCGGCTCGACGAGAACTGAATGGGGAGGTGGTCAAATACCGACCTGACGGCAAGCCCTACAATCACGTGGCCGAGGTTCGCGAGACCCAGACCAAGCTCCTGCATCGGATTGACGTGCTGAAACGAATGGTGGGAGACACACGACTCAGCGACGCTGAAAAGGCCGCAGCGCAGAGCGAGCTATCCGAGGCCAGCACCCTGCTTGACCGGAGCAAACACTACGTACCGAAAGAGAAGTAAGCGATGACCGCAGAAGAAGGCGCCGCTGAAGCTGCTTGGACGCTCTCCGACCTGTCTGGACTGAGCCTGCAGGACTTCGACGGGCAAGACTGGGGCGATCCTGAACCGGACGAGACCTACTTGGTACGAACCTGCACGCTCCTGCACCGCAAGCCGCTGGGGCAGTTCAGTGACGAAGATACTCGGATCATGATCGGGCAACAGATCGGGCTGGAGACGCTGATTCCACTGGCTCTCGGCATGCTGGGTCAGCAGCCGCTCGCAGCGGGCGACCTGTACCCCGGTGCATTGCTCAGTGCCGTGGCCGAGGCCCCCGGTGAGTATTGGACGGCTCACCCCGAGCAGCGGGCTACGGTCACTGCGATCATCGCCAGGATCGACCCATCCGACCTCGGCGCCGCGGATTTGGCCGCAGCGCTCGCCCGGTTCCAGAGCGCCTAACGCTCACGACGCCGCCGCTTTGGCCAGGAGACAATCCCTCGGTGCGAGGCAGCCAAAGGCCACCTTTCGCCCCGGGTTGAGCAACCAATCAGGGCTACCGATGAGTAGGCGGTCAATGAGTTGACGCCGTTCTCCTTTCGGAGATAAATTCACTGGTGAGTGAATTAATGATCAACGCCCAACTAGGACGATTCCGTGAGCACCAGGTTTGCACGCGCGCGCATTGCCACGATTTGTTTGGCCTTGGTGACTGTCGGCGCCATCTCATCGACATCTCCCACTTTCGCCTCGGCTGGCAACAAAGTCGCTTACGACTACCACCTGGGGGAAGATCTCGGTCGGTGGAGTAGATCTCGTCTACACCTACGGGATCGGTATTACGGCGAACTACCACAGCACCGGCTCGAAGATCGACAAATACGGCGCCACCCAATGCATCGCCGCCACCAACGTCGGGGGGAAGGTCACCAACAGGAGTGCGAGGTGGGTCACCAAGGGGAAGAAGCCCGGAACGGCCCGGTGTAACGCCACTTTCACACTCGCTATCCCCACACCATGGGGAGACATCAACCTGCAGCAGTTCGACGATCTTCAAAACACCACAGCGAAGGCCTGAACTCGCCATCCGTGCGAGTTTCGAGATCGTGGATCAGCGGCGCCAGAACCCCTCTGGAATGTCGGCACCTCAGGGAGAAAGGGGTGTCTTTCTTGAGTGCTTCCGCTATCAGTTGCGTCGCACCGAACAAGAGCTACCCAAAGCACACCGTATTTTCTGACTTGGAGCTAGTTGTCCCCGGCCACGGGATTTGCGCTTTGTTGGGGAAGAACGGCGCGGGCAAGACCACGCTGATCCGTTTGGCGCTCGGGTTGGCTCGGCCAACTGCAGGCCACATCGAGCTGCTGAGTTCCCCGCCAGGAGCGGCCAATAACCGCATCGGATACCTGAGTGAGAACCTGGCCATCTACCCACATCTGGGATTCTGGAAGCCAGATGGTTACCCGAACACCCTCGTCGGGCAGATGCAACACCTCGTAACGGCGGGCAACAATCCCACCGTCCTGAGTACGGAGGTGCTTGAGTGAGGCTCCTCGGCGCTCGACGATGTGATCTTCCCGCCACTCGCCGAACAGGGCGCTCTGCTCGTGTAGCTCGGCAACGAATGCCTGCAACTCGGGGTCTTCGAGGTTCTCGGCATTGACCGCGCGAAGGTGGGCGACGGCCCCGCGAGCGATCTCCTCCCATTCGACGAAGATCTCTCGCGCCCGAGCCTCGGTCATGAGGTAGCGACACGTGTTCCGCTCGCCCGGGGGGAGATCGGCAAAGCCGTCGTAGATGGCCAGGCCCTCAGGATTTGCCGCAACCACATTGCTCAAACGATCGAGCGCGTAGGCGGGGTTTGGCCGGACGGCCTCGACCAGAGCCGTCATGCGTTCGGCGAGGATGAGGCTGTCTTCGTGCACGCTTCGAGACGGCGAGGTTGCCGCGCGGAGTCGGTAGAGGTGCTCGGTGCCGTCGGTGCCTAGATGAAGCACGCGCGAGCGCATTCAGGACCGCATCACTGGGATGTGTCTCGCGCCCCTGCTCCAGTCGCGTGTAGTAGTCGACGCTGATGCCCGACGCGGCCGCCACCTCCTCGCGGCGCATTCCAGCTACTCGACGGCGGTTCGCGCCGGCGCGTTGGCCCCGCTGCGCGCCACGATCACGACCGGTCGCCCTTCGGCGACGGCGGCCTCTTCGATCGCCGCTGCTTGATCCTCGAGCGCCCGAAACGCCCGCTCGGCGTCATCGGAATCGAGGCCGGGAAGAGTGAGAGCGATCGGCCGCCGTCCAGCCGCGATGAGGTGCTCGGCTACCTTGTCCCATGCCCAGGCGCCCAACCAGTGGCCTGCGATCAAGATGATGGAAGGTGATTCTGAGTCGTTCGTCATGCAGTGATCTTCACCCGCCCGCCGGACGACAGTGTGTCACCATTTATGGCATGAATATGTGCGAGTTGCGGATGTGAAACGAACCGAACGGTTGCATGCCTTGACCGAGATGCTGCGCCGCTCCGGCACCCGCGGCTACACCGCGGAGCGACTCGCGGCGGAGTTCGGCGTCTCGGTACGAACTGTGAAGAGAGATCTCTCCGCCCTCGAGATCAGCGGTGCCCCGGTCTGGTCACGCCCAGGCCCGGGCGGCGGATACGGTCTGGCCAGCGCGGCGAACCTGCCTCCGATCAGCCTGACACCCGCCCAAGCCGTCGCTCTGCTCACCGCAGTCTCAGCCGCCCCCGAGGCCCCCTTCGCCGACCTGGCTTCCGCCGGAGTCAAGAAGATCCTGGACGTTCTCGACCCGCAAACCCGCACCAAGGCCGACCAACTCGCCGGACGCATCTGGGTCAACACCCCACTAACCCCCGGACGTAGGGTCAGGTCGGCGCTAGAGAAGGCGATGACCGAGCAGCACGTGGTGCGCATCCGCTACCTCTCCGGAGACGACAACCTCACGACCCGCGATGTTGAGCCGATCTTGTTCGGCTCAACCGACGGTCGCTGGTATCTGATCGGCGGGTGTCGGCTGCGCAACGCGATCCGCTGGTTCCGCCTGAGCCGAATCGAGCAGGCCGTCGTCACCAAGACCCCCTGCACCGGCCACAGCATCGCTGAAGTTGGCACGCCACCGGCTATGGCCCGGTCAGTTCAGAGCAGCGCCGCGGAGCCCGTGCCCGACAGCCGCGACTCGCCCTGAGCACCGCCTCACGAGGCGATCAGGTGAGCTTCTCGAAGACCATCGTCGCCTGAATGCGGTCGCCACCGCCGAAGCCGGTGCTCGCCGAGGAGGCCGTGGTGATGGTGTGCAACCGATAACCGAGCGCCGCCTGCGCATTGATCGCTCGCTCCAGCTCGGTCAGATTCCCTGAACCAGTCCCCAAGAACTTCTCCTTGAGCACCACCTGCAGCACGACATAGCTGGCTCCGTGGGACGCCGGCCGAGGTTGTCCACCCGAGGCCGCCTCAGCCTGAATCCGATCGACGAACGCCGCCGGACTGTTCGGCGCAGGCGCTGGTGGCTGCACCTTTTCGGTCCATGCCTGACCATCCCACCAGCGCATCACACCGGTTCCGTCGTTGTACCAACCAGCCTGTGTACTCGCCACAGTTCCCCCCAACCTTGTTTGATCTTCGCCAACGCCGCACGATAGCCGACGAGGTGAAACTCGGCGGACGGCCCGCGGAGCACCTCAGCCCAGTCGTCGGATCGAAGCTCATCGGCTGATGCCATACTTCTGCAATGCCAGATCCTGAGGGGACCGACGCACGCCAACTCGATGCCGCGGGGTCGGCTCCCGTCACCGGGACCGGCCACACCGCAGCGGTAACCGCCGTCGACTACAGCCCCGACGGCACCCAACTCGCCACCACCTGCGAGGACGACACCACGCGCATCTGGAACACCAGCGCTGGGGCGATCATCGCCGTCCTCGACGGCGCAGCCTGGTCGTGGAACCCTCGTGGCACCCAACTGGCCACCATCAGCGAGGACGGCACCGCCCGCATCTGGGACACCGCCACCGGGGAGACCATCACGACTCTGGCCAGGGAAGTCTCGGCGTTGGCCTACCACCCCGAAGGAACCCACATCGCCACCGCTTGCGGCGATGCCGCAAACCTCTGGGACACCGCCACGGGTGAAACCACCCTCGTCTTGACCGGGCATGCCGACCTGGTGGTCTCGGTAACCTTCAGCCCGGACGGCACCCGACTGGCCACCGCCAGCGACGACCACACCGCCCGGATCTGGGACACCGCCACCGGCGCTCTCATCGCTACCCTCGCCGGGCACACCGACCTGGTTGACTCCGTAGCCTTCAGCCCCGACGGCACCCGACTGGCCACCGCCAGCGACGACGGCACCGTCCGTATCTGGGACTCCACCACGGGCGAAACCATCCACATTTTTGACTGCACCGATGGCTGGGTGTGGGCCATGGCGTGGAGTCCTGACGGCACCCAACTCGCCACCACCTGCGAGGACGACACCGCCCTAATCTGGAGCACCACCACCGGTGAAACCCTGCACCTCCTCGCCGGACACGACGGCTGGGTGTCGGCCATGGCCTTCAGCCCCGACGGCACTCAACTCGCCACCGCCAGCAGCAACGACGGCACCAGCCGAATCTGGGACACCGCAATGGGCGGAATCGTCACCCTCCTCACCGGTCATACCGCGCCGGTTTCCGCAGTCGCCTTCAGCCCCGACGGCACGCAACGTGCCACCGGCAGCTACGACGGCACCGCCCGGATCTGGAACAACCGCGGCGAGACCCAGTACGTCCTCGGCGGCGACTCAGCGGTCTCGGGTGCAGCGACAGCCGAGTTGACCTGACTATGGCCCCGCCCCGCTGGGACGGACGGGCCATCTTCGGCCCCGGGCTGCTGTGTTATCTCGGCCCGGGACATACCGCGGCCGAGCACGCCCACCACGCCGTCCAGCTCATGTTGTCTGCCGATCCATTCCGACTCCAGGTACCCACAGCGACGGTGACAGCCAGGGCCGCCCTCGTGCCTGCCGACGTCCCCCACACCCTGGAGGTTGAGGACACCTCGATGGCCCTTCTGCTAGTCGAGAGCCACGGCAGCCGAGGGCGGGAACTCCATCGCCTGGCTCACCGTTGGCTCGGGGTCGACCTCTATGAGCAGCTGGGGCGCCCCCGGCTGCCCTCGTCGAATACCGACGCTGCCACGGTGCTGCACTGGGCCGAAGATCTCCTCAGCGTCTGGAGCACACCCACCTCGCCCGGTACTCCCCTCTCCCCAGAAGTGCGACACGTCTTGACCCAACTCGCCCAGTCCAGCGGACGGGGTCCGCGGCTGGCCGAGGCCGCTGCGGGCTGCGGACTATCCGCCAGCCGGCTGACGCACCGATTCTCCGCGGAGACCGGAATCCCCTACCGGCGCTACCTGCTGTGGCTACGCCTGCAACGAGCGGTTGACTCCGCCCGGTCCGGCGCCACAATGGCCGAGGCAGCAATCGAAGCGGGGTTCAGCGATCAAGCCCACCTGAGCCGAACCTTCCGGGCAATGCTCGGGTTGAGCCCCGCCGCCGTCCTGCCGTTGCGTGATGCTTGGGGATCAGCTCACGGCATGGTGTTCGACGAGTTCGATGACCGGTCGCAGCCGCAACGTTCAAGACAGGACGGTGGGACTGCGAATAGCGTCCAGCCATGAGCGAGAACCATCTAACGGCCACCCGAATGCTCGATCTCGACCACCTGGGGATCTACCCCGATCCGGACGCCTTCTTCGCCGAACACGCGACCAACGCCACCGGTGTTCGGGGCTGGCTCTTCGCCGCCTGGACCCGGCCCAGCATGAACCGCCGGGTGCGGGCGCTGAGAGCTCAGCGATAGGGGCTTCCTAGACCTGGCACGGAACCCGATCAACCGTGCTGCACAGCCGGGGCCGGAGAGACGGCCTTTCCCGCCAAAAAGTCGACGGCGTGCTCAATGGTCTGTGGGGCCCACAGCACTCGAAAGTGGTCGAAGCCGTGGGTGAGCACAACCTGTGCACCTGGCCAGTGTTCGGCCAGCCGTGCGGCTGAGTCGGTGGGTACTTCGTAGTCGTCGGCGTCGGAGACGAACAACGCCTCAGGCAGGTCGTAGGTGGACTCAGCAATCAGTTGCGGCACGTTGTAGTCGGCCATCCGAATGCCATGGCGTTGGTCGGCATAACGCTGCACCAACCGAGCCGTCCGGGGGCCCCAGCCCAAATGCTCGGTGAGGTAGGTGATGTGGTCCTCGCCGGTTACCGACGGGGAGACGAACACCACGCGCTTCGGGGACACCTGCCCGGCTGCGATCGCCACCCCCGCGGCCATGGAACCTGCCGAATGCGCCACGATCGCTTCCACCGGGCCGACCTGCTCCGCGACCACGGCCAGGGCGTCCACCAGATCAGCGATCGAGGAGTAGTGGGGCCCGTAGCGTCCCGGCGCCGATTCGCCATGGGACGGTGCGTCCCAGGTGACCACCCGAAACCCGGCCGTCACCAAGGGCTCGACATAGACACTGAGCTGCTGCCACCATCCTGACCAGCCGTGCATCAACAACACGACCGGTCCTTCTCCCCAGGTGAAGGCCTGCAGCGGGCGTCCATGGAGGCCGATCTTGAGCGGCGTGCCCGGGGCTAGCCCCCGATTGCGCTTCGCCGCTGGGGGTGCCGGCGGAACCCGGAACCAGATCGCCTGGCCCAGCCGTCCGGCCAGGTGGGGTGCCAGCCACTCGCCCACCGAAAACGCCGTTCGAATGACCCCCAAGGCAGCCCCGCCACCGAGCGCGGACACCTGGTGACGCGCCATCCAGGCGCGAAATGACCGTAGCTTGACGATGGGCACCCCCTAAGAACGACGCGGAACTGCCATTCTCAGCCGACTCGCATCGACGCACAGGAATTTATCACCTGATGAAATGAAACGTCACAATGCGGCGAGGTAGCGGCGCTCTGCATCACTCCACGCAGTGACCCCGCGGGGATGCCGAGCGTGCCGAGGGGAACCCTTCGCCACATACGGTTCGGCTGAAGTTGGCTGGTTTCTGTCCGCAACTGGATCACTTGCCGTCCTGCGCGCGCTCACCCAGGATGGGATGGTGGACACTTGGGAAGCCGTCTCCGAAGCCGGCAAGCTATCGACCCCGGAGCTGTTGGTCGCGGCTCAAGCCGAAGCCATCCAGGCCGGCCCCGACGACCCGGAACCTCACCTTGTCGCGCTGCACCAGCGCCCGACCCCGGAGGTGTTCGACGCCGCAACAGAGTTGATTGCCAGCACTGATCCGGCCGACCGAACTGTCGGCGTCCGGATTCTTCGCGAGCTCGGAGCCGCAGATGACGCAGGTCGTCGACCATTCAGCGACATGGCTGTGCCGCTGCTGCAGGCATTGCTGCGTCAGGAACGAGATGCTCGGGTGCTGCAATGGGCCATCTCTGCCCTCGGCTTCAACACGGCACGTGAGGCATTGGCAGAGGTACTCCGATTCGCCGAGCATTCGGATGCCGGTGTGCGCTTCGCTGTCGCCGCGGCGCTGCCATCGCTGGTGGACCCCGAGCAGATCGAACCGGCCGCAGCCACCGCGCTTCTGGCACTGTGCAAAGACGACAATCCCGAGACCCGCTACTACGCGCTGTATGCACTGCTCGACGAAGTCGCCGGACTTGATCCCGACCAGCTCGCTCTCACTCTGGGTGCACTCCGGGACGACCCCGACGAGCAGATCCGTGCCATGGCCCGCGCTGGAAGAACCGACGGCTGAATCAACCCGGGGCACCGTCAACGCGGACCGGCGCGGGTCGTCCTCGCGATCGCGACATCATTGCAATGCGTTCTTTTGTCACGCCGAAACTGAGCGCGTCTTCACCGCCGACCAATGCCTCACTCAGCGAAGCCCGGCTTCGGTGAGCAGATCAGCAGAGGTCGGTGGCTTCAGCCCCCACGCGTCGAACCCTGCGTGAATCTGCATCGTCCCCCGAGTTGACGTGGAGATCCGCTGGCTGGAATGGGCATGACCATCAGGCACCCGCAACTCCAGCACCATGATGGTGATGATGATGGCGAGCACTCCATCGGAGAACGCCTCAACCCGTGATCTGCGCATTGCGGTGCTCCTGGCCGCTCAGGTCACAGCGTGACGACGATCTTCCCGTGAACATGTCCGCCTTCAAGTTCGGCGTAGGCGGCAACGGCCTGCTCGAACGGGTAGGTGCTGGCCACGTTGACCCGCAATGCGCCCGAGGCGACCAAACCAGCCAGCTCGGCGAGATCGTCATGGTCGGGCCGAACCCACACGTAGTGACCGCCCAAGGCGGACGCACGGGGATCAGCGATCGAGGCCACGCTTCCGCCGGGAGTCAGCAAAGATCCGACGGTGTTCAGCGCCTGCCCACCGACGTAGTCGAGGATGACATCGAAACCGTCGGGCACGGCGGCACGCGCTTGGGCCACGAGGTCATCGCCGTAGCTGATCGGCTCGGCTCCCAACGAACGCAGATAGTCGTGGCTGGCCTCCGACCCGGTGCCGATCACCCGCGCCCCGGCCAGCCGTGCCAACTGCGTCGCAAACGAACCCACCCCGCCACCGGCGGCGTGAATCAGCACCGTCTGCCCCGCCGATACCCCCGCCCGACGAATGCTCTGCAGCGCCGTCAAACCGGCCAAGGGCAGCGCTGCGGCTTCTTCGAACGACACCCCGGACGGCTTGTGGGCCGCAGTGCGGACGGGCACCGAGACGAACTCAGCTACCGTCCCGCCGCCGACGAAGTCCTTGCGGGCATAGGCCAGCACCTCGTCACCGACGGCATATTCGGGCGTATCCAGCCCGGTCGCCACCACCACGCCAGCCACATCCCAACCAGGAACCACCGGGAACGACGCGTCCAACATTCCTTCCAGATGACCCTCGCGGATCTTGTAGTCGACCGGGTTGAGCCCGGCGGCTACCACTTTCACCACCAGCGTGTCGGGACCGCGATGAGGGTCGGCGACGTCGCCGAACCGAAGCTGATCACGATTCCCGAACCTGTCATAAAGCAGCGCTTTCACATCTGCGGCAACCCTGTGGTGCATCGCCCCTATTCCGCACGCAGCCGCGTGGGGGTGATTGTGCCCGCCCGGCTGTATATACTGCCTATATACAGCAAGAACGGAGGTGTCGTGGAGATCGTCCTGTCGACCTCGTCGGGTATCCCCCTCTACGAGCAGATCACCAGCCAGTTGCGCACCGCAATCCTGACCGGCCAACTCCCCGAAGGCGCCCCGCTCGTTTCGCTGCGCCAATTGGCCCGCGAACTCCAGGTCAGCTTGATCACAACTACGCGTGCCTACAACGAGTTGGCCGCCGAGGGACTCATCTCCAACGTGCCCGGCAAAGGCAGTTACGTGCTCCCCATCGACCGCGCAGCCACCCAAACCATGGCGCGCGCCACCGTCCGCGAGCAACTCAGCCGGACCGCCGCCACCGCTCACACCGCTGGCCTCACCCTCACCGACGTCCGCACCCTTCTGGAAGAGGTATGGAATGAACATCAGCGCGGATAGCCATGCGCTGGCAACCGCCATCGGCACCGACGCAGTGAGCGTTAGCAACCTCACCCGCGACTTCGGGCGATTCCAGCTCGGCCCGCTTGACCTGACGGTGCCCACCGGCTACGTCACCGGGCTCGTCGGCGCCAATGGCGCAGGCAAGACCACCCTGCTCAAACTGCTCCTGCAGTTGCAGCACCCCGATTCGGGCACCATGACCCTGCTGGGCAGCCCGGTTACCGAGGGCAGCGTGGCCGTCCGCGAAGATCTCGGCGTCGTCTTCGATGCCCCCATCGTCCTGCCCGAGTGGACGGTGCGGACCGCCGGTCAGGCCCTGTCCGGCTTCTACACCCGGTGGGATGCGAGCTCTTTCGAGGCCCTCCTGGAGCGCTTCGGGCTGAGCCCCCGAGCCACCGTGAAGTCCTTGTCTCGCGGCCAGGGCACCAAGCTGATGCTCGCCCTGGCGCTGGCCCACCAGCCCCGAATGCTCCTGCTGGACGAGCCGACCAGCGGCCTCGATCCGGCCTCTCGACGCGAACTGCTTGATCTGCTCGCCGAGTACATGGCTGCCGATGAGAGCCACACCATCTTGTTCTCCACCCACATCACCTCCGATCTGGATCGGATCGCCGATCACCTCCGAGTGCTATCGAACGGCCGCCTGGTCGAAAGCGGCTCGCTGCACGAGGTCACCGAACGCTACGCGGTGGTGCGGGGTCCGCGCCGAACCCTCACCACCGGCCAACGCGAGCTGATTCATGGGTTGCGCGAGCGCGCCGACCTCTATTCCGGACTGGTCGCCACCACCGCCACTGCCAGCTTCGGCTCAGAGGTGGTCTTCGACCCGGCCAGCGTGGAGGACATCGTCGTCTATCTGAGCGCGACCGACAAGAAGGTGGCGGCATGACCTCCACCACTCTCATGCGACTCGACCTCACCGCCCTACGCGTCAACGTGGCGCCCATCATCCTCATGAGCATCCTGGTGACGACCATGACGTGGATCTCCGGCGGGCAGGAGCCTCTGGCATTTGCGGCCATCGTCCCGCTGCTTCCGGTCTTCTATGTGACCTATCCGTTCCTCAACGACGAACGCGGACGCCACGACCTGCTGTATGCGACCCTGCCGCTGCGCCGACGGGCCGTCGTGCTGAGTCGCCACCTGCTGCAGTTGGCGCTGCAACTGAGCGCGGCCGTCATCGCCGTCGCACTCATGCTGGTCGCCTCCGCCGCCACCGGACGTCCGCTCGACGCAGCCCTGACCACCCTGACCATTCTGCTGTCGCTGGCCGCCGGGAGCGTGCTGCTAGCCCTTCAGCTTCCGGCGCTGTTCGGACTTGGCTACGCCAAGGCCCGATGGGTCACTCTGTTGCCCATGGTGGTGTTCCTCGCCCCGATCGCCTTGCTTCAGCTCCCGAGCCAGCGTCCCGACCTTGCGTCGCTGGACCTTGTCGCCAACGCCTCAGAGTTGTTGCCGATGCTGGCGCCGGCATTGGTCGTGGTGATCGCGCTCGCCTGGACAGCTTCCGCGACGATTTCGACGAAGCTCTACGCCCGACGTCAGTTTTGAGTGGGGTGCGTTCCTGAGTACGACAGGCGCCGGACCCGGGTTCGGCGGAAGCCCTCCGCGACGCCGAGTAGAGGCAGCGTTCTCCTTGCTCAGAGCAGTCCGGCCTCGCTGAGCAAGTCATGAATGGTCGGGGGTTTGAGGTTCCAGGCATCCAGACCAGCGTGGATCTGCAGGGTTCCGCGCGATGAGTGCGAGATGCGCTGGCTGGAATGGGTATGGCCATGAATCAAGGTCCGCCCCAGATCGCGCAGTCGCCACTGCTCGAAGCGCTCCTCTTCGCGCCCTTCGGTGTCGCCGTCGTAGGGAAAGTGACTGATCAGCACTTTGATGCCGGCATAGGAGATCCGAGCCGCCAGTTGCACCGAGGCGAAGACCTCCTGATAGCCGGCGAGTTGCAGATGGGCATTGCTGTTGGACGGGAACGCGCGGTCGTGATTTCCGAGCACGAGGTGGTGCGTCCCAGGAATCGCGGAGAAGGCGGCGATACGTCCCTGCCAACCGTCGAAAGCCTCGTCGCCGGTGTGCCACCAGATAGTCTCCGGGGTCGCGACAGCAGCCATAGCGCTGAGGATGTGGTGGTCATGGGCCTCGATCGAAGCGAACCCCCTCAGGTCGGCGACCAGCCGATGGCCCAGATGCGGGTCGCCCACGAAGCGAATCTCGCCCATGCTGCTCCGATCCGTGACGTTTCCAGGTCGGTCAGCTTAGCGAAGCCTCGCCCCGCCTTCGCGGGGATCATCCGAAGGCGGGGCGAGGTTGATCAGCTCAGCTTCGCTTCAGAGCCGCAGTGAAGGCGCTGGCATGCGAGCTCTCCTGGCGTCCGGCCTTCCAGAACTCGTGGGCAGCCGCACGGTCGCCAGCCGCCGCAGCCTGGGCGGCGAAATCGGGATACATCGTGGTGGCCTCGTAGGTCTCCCCGGCGATTGCAGTCTTCAGATTCGCCGTGTTGGTGCCGACCAGACCGGCCAGCACCGCCTCACCGGCGAAGTGCTCGCGCAACTCCACCTGAGCGGTGCCGCGGAACAGTGTGGCGATCTTCGAAAGCCCTGCGGCTGCGGCGTGATTGGCATAGAGCCGGTACTTCGCCTGAGCGAAAGCCTCACCGTGCATGGCCTCCAGCAGGTTTGCCTGCGTCTGACCCGAGCATGCCGGCGTGCTGGCGATGATGGTCACGGCGTCGACGGCCTGCGGGGCCGGCACCGCCACGCTCGAGTCGCTCAACGACGCCAGTGCTGCGGTGTAGGCCGCAGCATGGACGGCCTCATCGGCGGCGATTTCGGTGAACAGATCGGCAGCCGCCGTGCAGCCGTCGGCCGTCGCCTGTGCGGCGAAGGCCGGATACATCGTGGTTGCTTCATAGGTTTCGCCGGCAACCGCATCAGCCAGGTTGGCCGCATCGCTGCCGACCAAGCCAGCGATGACGGCCTCGTCGGCGTAATGGTCGTTGAGTTCAACGCCGGCAGTGCGGGTGAACAGCGCCGAGATCGAGCGACTGCCGGTTCGGGCGGCTTGGCCGGCGAAGGCGGTGTACTTGGCATAGGCGAAAGCCTCGCCGTGCATGGCGGTGAGCGCGTTGGCCTTGGTGGAATCTGCGACCTGATGCGAGGGCGCGGCCGACGCGGAGGTTGCCGGCACGCCGAAGGCCACGATCAGGCCCAGGGCGGCAGTAGCGGTCTTCCAGTACAACATGGGGTCTCCTTTGTGGTGGGTGGGTAGCCCAGTTCGACACCCTCACGGTGCTCAAACCCCGACGACTCCCGTGCCAGCAAATGGCACGACCACGCAGCGGAAGCAGGTGCGGATGCCTGACTGTCTAGGCATTGACACTACAGATTTCCGGCAGTTTTGCTAGAGGCCCCTGTTAATACATTTGCGCTTGTCCGCTCGAGATGCGACTCGGAATGAGAACACTCTCATAAATGAGACGAGACGGGTGCAAGAAATTACCTAGGGGTCATTTGCAATTCATTAGGGAAGCCTTTCCTAAGGTCACAGGTAGGCCGGGATCGGCGTCTCTGGCGTACGACCGTCCGGGTCACCAGCGGCCGGCCGTGCCGACTCGTCCTATTGCTCGCAGCCGACCGTCGAAGAGATGGCGGGCATCTGCGGGCGTCCTGCGGAGCCTTGCACCGACTCGTGATTCCCTGCCGACTCCGTGGCCACGATCTCCCCTGAGGTGCGCACACGGACCCCCAACACCACGCCGCCGATCACCAGAGCCAAGCCGAGAGCTTGAGCCACCCCAAACACCTCACCCCCGAGCAACACTCCGAGCAGAACCCCGGTCACCGGGTTGAGCAGACCGATAACGCCCACAGCCGCACCGGAGAGGCGTCGCAGCCCGGTGAACCAAGCCACATAGGCGATGGCGGTGGCGACCACGATCAGGTAGGCGAACCCCGCGATGGCTGGACCGTCGAGCACCGGTGGGGCACCTTCGACCAGAATGGCTGCTGGAATCACGACCAGCGAGCCCGCCACCAGTTGCCAGGACGCCATCGCGACCGGCGAGACATCACCACCCCACTTTGCCGTCAGTACAAAGCCGAGCGTGGAGGACAGCATGGCCACGATCGAGGCCACCACTCCCCACGGATCGATGGGGCCGGCTCCGAAGCCCATCATGACCACCACGCCCGCGATTCCGATGACAGCACCCAACACCGCAGCCAGTCGCGGACGCTGATGCAGGATCAGCCAACTCAACAGCAACATTGACCCCGCCGAGGTCGACATCAGTGTTGCCGCCAGACTCGAGGGAAGCCGCTGGGCAACCACGTAGACCAACACATTCAGCCCGCCGACGGTGAGCACACCGAGCACGAAGGAGCGCCACCACCACGATCCGGTCGGCAGCCGTCGAACCAGAGCCAACACCAGCAACCCTGCGGGCAGACACCGAATGACGCCACCCCACAGCGCTGCGTCCGCGGGGAGCAGATGACCGGTGACGAAGTAGGTGCTCCCCCACGCCATGGGTGCGACCGCAGTGAGGGCAACCCAGCGCCATTTATCTTCCATGGAAGCGATAATATCTTCCTTGGAAGCTAATATCGAGTCATGGCAGCTCAGCACTCTGACCACGTCGACTGGATCAGCGAACAATGGCGTCGCGAGCGCCCGGACCTCGACACCTCACCGGTGGAGGTCATCGGACGGCTGCATCGCCTGGCCTTGGCACTCACCACCGAGATCGTCGCGGTCTATGCCACCTTCGGGCTCAGCGAACCGGAGTTCGATCTGCTCGCCTCGCTGCGCAGAGTCGGTGCGCCCTACGAACTGCCGGCCGGTGAACTCTCCGATTACACGATGGTGACCACCGGCGGGCTCTCCAAGCGCGTGGACCGGCTCGCATCGCGCGGCCTGGTCGTGCGCATTGAGTCCGAGGGGGATCGGCGTCGCCGCATGATCCGTCTCACCCCGGACGGCCTGGCCCTCATCGACGCCGCCTTCACCGCCCACATCGCCAACGAGCACCGTCTCATCGACCAGTTGGGCCCCACCGACGCCGCCGCCCTCGAGCCCATCCTCCGCCGCTGGCTCGCCGTCCTGGCCGACTAGCGTCGAGTCACGGTCAGTTTTGACGCGTAGTCGCGTCACGATCGACCAGTTCTGGGCTGACCTCCTCGACCCGCAGCAGAGGGAGCGAGGCGAAGAGGTGAGGGTAGCCAGCCTCCACCACGAGCGGGTCACTGGGCGCGGGGTCCAAGCGGAGCAGGACCAGGTCGGCAGGGTCCAGATCTCGGTAGAACCGATCCCGGGTGGATTCGACCTGGTCGGCGAAGGAGAAGTGAACGAAACCTTCGGCTTCATAGCTGCGGTCGCGGGCCGACCAGGGGTAGCTGCCAGCGTCAAGGGCTTCGGCCCACGCTGACCGCAAAGTCCAGTGGTAAATGGGCTGGGTCAGCGGTACCCGAGGGGCGAGCAGGCCCAGCTCAACCAAGTCGGCGCGGAACTGCTCAGCGGTGGTGAACTGCACGGCATGCAGGCCAAAAGCCTTCGCCGCCTCGATGTTCGCCCCGCTGTCGTCAACGAATACCGCCTCGGCCGGTGCGAGTCCGGCGCGCTCGCAGGCGATTTCGAAGATGCGCTGGTCGGGCTTGGCAATCCCCTCTTTGCCGGAAACCACGATGTCGCTGAAGCGATTGAGAATGCCCCAGCGAGCCCGGGTACCGACGAAGAGCTCACCGGACCAGTTCGTCAGCGCCGAGACCCGCACTCCGGCTTGCTGAAGCTCGGCGATGATGGCCGCCGTGCCCGGAACCATGTCGGTGATCGTCCGCTCGAAGTTGGGTCGATACTCCTGCATCCGTGCTGCATCACTGGGGAATCGCGCGATCCACGCCGCCTCTGCCGCGGCAAGTTCGTCGTTCACGTCGTTGGCCTGATTCCAGGCATGGAACTCGACGCGTTCGAAGAACGCCGCTATCTCCTCGGCGTCCATAAGGTGCTCGAAAGCACGCTCGGGAACCCACCGAAGAACGACCTGGCCGAGATCGAAGATCACTGCTGAACGAGTCACGGTTCCATTCTCCTCTGTCTCCAGGCCTACGCTGCCCGGGCGCAGCACCAATCCCTCAATGCTCGCGTCGGGTCAGCATTTGGCGCGCCGCCCGCCAGGTCGGCGGGACGTTGGCGCGGGTGAAGGCCCACTCCGGATCGGTGATCATTCGCGCCCCCGCAAGGCCCACCACCATCGCCACTGCGGTCAGCACTGTGGCGACCCCGTTCTGCATCGCCTGCACCACGTCGGCCTGATCGAAATAGATCAGGGTGCGCAGCGCCGAGGCTCCGGGAATCGACACCAGGACGGTCGGCACGGTCATGATGATCTTCTCGGTCTTGATCAATGCTGCGGCCAGGGCACACAGCAGGCCCATGATGAAGCAGCCCACGAAGGTGGCCACGTGCACCTTCACGCCGGCATCGATCATGAGCAGCCGCGGGGTGTTCCCGACGATGGCGACCACGCCAGATGCGACCGCTGCTGACAGCGGCGAGTTGAACATCATTGCCCAGCCGAAGACCGCGAAGAAGCTCGCCGCAAGCAGCGCGGCCCACACCAAGACCGGCGGACCATCAAGGGCGGGGACGGCATCGGGCGAAACCCCACTGAAGGCAGCCACCACCCCGGCTCCGATGGTGATGGCGAGCACCACCATCGCCGCATAGGTCAGCCGCGGCACCCCCGCCAGCAGATCGATACGCGCCAGGTCGAGCCCGGCGGTAACCATGGGAAATCCCGGAATGAGGAAGATCGCGGCACAGATCAGTCCGGCGGCCAGGCGGGTGCTCGGGCCACCCAGCATCACATCGAGCAGCCGAGCGAAGACCAGGAACAACCCCGTCGCCGTGGCCGCCGAGATCAGCACGACTGCCAGATGATTCAGTCGCCAACTGCTCAGCCACCGGTTCAGCCCATAGGCCAGCGCTGATGCCGGCAGCACCGCCACGAACTCCCGCCAGCCGCCATTGGTCAGCACAGCGACCGAAGCACAGGCCAGTCCCACCACGATCACCAGCAGCCAGGTCGGGTACAGCCGGGGAGTCTGTTCGATCGCGTCGAGCCGAGCGTCCACCTCGGCGACGGTGGCTCGCTCAGGCAGTTGGGCGGCGAAGTCCTTCACCAGAGCGATCCGATGGGCATTCACCCCGGGAGCGTCGATCTCGGCCACCTGGGTGCGGAAGATTCCGCGACGTTGCACCGTGAGCACGATGTCGGTGTACGTCACCAGGGCCTTGATCTTTTCGATACCGACCGTCGCGGCCACCGAGCGCATCACCTCACGCACCCGCAGCCCGGAGGTGCCGGCACCCAGCATGAGGATGCCGGCCCGCAACACGACATCGGAGCGCCGGATCAGGTGCTTGGGTTCCAGCGCATCCTCATGCTCATGGTCGGAATACTCGGACGGGTCGTTGTCCACACCATCACGCTACGTCACGTCGGGCCTCGGTTGACGAGCGCCGACGTCGCTGAGATCGTCGCTGCCACGCGCCTAAGCCGGGCCAGAACCGGGATGGCCGAGCTGGCGCCAGGCTTCGTAGACGGCGATGGCAGCGGCGTTGGCCAGATTGAGTGAGCGCAGGCCCGCGCGCATGGGGATGCGCACCGGCGCGGTGATGCGGGGGTCGGCGAGCACCTCAGCGGACAGGCCGGTCGGTTCGGGACCGAACAGCAGTACATCCCCGGGTTGATAGGCGATATCTGTATAGAGCGTCTCGGCGTGGGCGGTGAATGCGAAGACCCTGGCCGGAAGCAACGCGGCGTAGGCATCTGCGAGGGAGTCATGCACATAGGTGGCCGACTTGTCGGCGTAGTCCACCCCGGCGCGGCGCAGCTTCGCGTCGTCCATGTCGAAGCCGAAGGGCTTGGCCAGGTGCAATTCGGCCCCGGTGACTGCGGCCAAGCGCATGGTGGCCCCGGTGTTGTTCGGGATCTGCGGCCAGCAGAACAGGATGCGCAGCGGAACGGTCACCGTGCCATCCTGCCACCGTCCTCTGGGCAGTCAGGCTTCTGGGCGGTCGGGCCTCTGGGCGGTCGGGTGCCCTTCGACAAGCTCAGGGCACGGATCGAGCGTTGGCCGAACTCGTCCACATCCCCACCGACCACGCATCTCACCCACCGTTGGCTGAGCCTGTCGAAGCCCCTGCCAGCCACCTATCTCGCCACCGTTGGCTGAGCCTGTCGAAGCCCCCGACCGCGCCTCTCGACCCTCGCCGGTTGAACCCTTCGACAAGCTCAGGGCACGGATCGAGCGCTGGCCGAACTCGTCGGGACCCTCGACACCACGATCAGCCAGGCGTCCCACCCGGATCAAGCGATCGAGTGGGGAGAGCTCCTATGTGCCGGGCCGTTGAGTTCCAACTCCGCCCGGCTGGTTGAGGAGCGAGCGAAGTGAGCGTCTCGAAACCCTCGTTACAGTCCATAGATCGGCTTGCGTGGTTTCGAGACGGACGCTGCGCGTCCTCCTCAACCAGCCGTGGTGGGGTGTTCTGTGCCTTGAGCTTCCCGAAGGGCGAATGGTGGCCTCGCTGCCCGAGCCGCACTCCCGCTCCCTCAGTACCAGCGCCGCTCCCAGAGCCCCCGCTCCCGCTCCCAGGCCCCCGCTCCCGCTCCCAGAGCTCCACTCCCGATCCCAGAGCCCCGCTCCCGCTCCCAGAGCTCCACTCCCGATCCCAGAGCCCCACTCC
>JAEXAS010000024.1 GCA_023458095.1 Actinomycetes bacterium
GAGGTGTCCGATTTCAAAGCCTGCGGACTGCTTTGCTAGGCTGTCCCGGCACGGCAGGTTGCCCGAGTGGCCAAAGGGAGCGGTCTGTAAAACCGTCGGCATCGCCTACGTAGGTTCGAACCCTACACCTGCCACACGAAAGGCCCTTGACCAGCAGAAATAGCTGGTCAAGGGCCTTTGTGTTGGTCGAGGGTGCTGTGCGACTACCGGCGTCCGGTCATCGTGGTGACGTCGAGGGCCAGCGCCAGTTGTTCCTCGCTGATCTCGCCGCGGGCCACATAGCCCAGATCCCGGGTGGCCTCGGCAATCGTCAGATCCGCCTTGAGCGAGTGTTTGGCGATAGCGGCAGCCGCCTCGTAGCCGATGATCCGGTTCAGTGGCGTCACGATGGAGGGTGAGGACTCGGCCAGCTTGAGGCACCGCTCAGCATTGGCCTGGATGCCGATCACGCAGCGCTGCGCCAACAGTGTGGAGACGGTGCCCACCAGGGTGATCGACTCCAGCAGATTGCGAGCCATGACCGGCAGCATCACCAGCAGATCGAAATTGCCTCCGGCTCCGGCGAAGGTAATGGCGGCATCGTTGCCGATCACCTGGGCGGCGACTTGGACGGTGGCTTCGGGTAGGACCGGATTGACTTTTCCGGGCATGATCGATGAACCCGGCTGTAGATCGGGCAATGAGATCTCTCCCAGGCCGGCGCGCGGCCCGGATCCCATCCAGCGCAGATCGTTGGCGATCTTGACCAGCGACACCGCGACCGTCCGGATCGCCCCGGAGGTCTCCACCAGGGCATCCTGGGCGGCTTGGGCCTCGAAATGGTTGCTGGCTTCGGTCAGCGGCAAGGAGGTGTTGAGCGCGACCAATTCGATGACTCGAGCCGCGAAACCGGGCGGAGTGTTGATCCCGGTGCCCACGGCCGTGCCGCCCAGCGGCAACTCGCTCAACCGGGGGATCGCAGCTTGCACTCGCGCGATCCCGTAGCGCACCTGGGTCGCATAGCCGGAGAACTCCTGGCCCAGCGTGATCGGGGTGGCATCCATCAGGTGGGTGCGTCCGGCCTTGACCACCTCGGCAAACTCGACAGTCTTGGCCTCCAGCGCTGCGGCCAAGGTGTCCAGTCCCGGCAGCAGCACCTCCTCAATGGCTTGGACGGCGGCGATGTGGATCGAGGAGGGAAACACGTCGTTGGAGGATTGGGAGGCGTTGACGTGGTCGTTGGGGTGGACCGGGCGTCCCAGTGCCCGGGTGGCCAGGGTGGCGATCACCTCGTTGGTGTTCATATTCGACGAGGTGCCCGAGCCGGTCTGGAACACGTCGATGGGGAACTGATCGTCGTGGTCCCCGGCGATGACCTCATCGGCGGCGGCGATGATCGCCTTGGCGACGTCGGTGTCGACCACGCCGAGCTCGGCGTTGGTGATCGCGGCGGCCCGTTTGATCTGGGCCAGGGCAGCGATGTGATGCCTGGACAAGCGGCGTCCTGAGATGGGGAAGTTCTCCACCGCCCGTTGGGTTTGGGCGGCGTAGAGCGCCTCAGCGGGTACGCGGACCTCACCCATGGTGTCGTGCTCGATGCGGAATTCAGTCATGGCCTGGCTCCCTTCTCCGGTTCCACCATAGGCAGCGCCGCAGCGGTTCGCGTAGATTCCCGCTATGGCCAATTCCGCTGAGCTCACCGATTCGGTGCTGCTGGCTGTGGATTCCATCCCACCCGGCTCGGTCGCGACCTACGGTGATCTGGGACGTATCCTCGGCTGCGGTCCGCGGTTGGTAGCTCGAATCCTGGCCACTCAGGGCGGCAACAGCTCGTGGTGGCGGGTCGTGCGGGCTGATGGCAGCATCGCCGAACACCTTGTGAGTGCCGCGACCGAGCACCTGGCCGCGGAGGGAGTCGTGGTCCATCAGGGGCGGGTGGATGTCGCCGCGCTACGGGCCGATCTGGGCTGAATCGGCGGGGATGTTTTCCGATTTGGGAAGCAGGTCCGGGGTGCGGTACAGTCAACCGCTGTCCGGCCCCTATAGCTCAGTCGGCAGAGCGTCTCCATGGTAAGGAGAAGGTCTGCGGTTCGATTCCGCATGGGGGCTCTGTGTTCGGATGGACGGTTACCGCCCGTCAGCCCAGCGATGGACATCCGAACGATGGCGGGATAGCTCAGGCGGTAGAGCAAGCGGCTCATAATCGCTGTGTCGCGGGTTCAAGTCCCGCTCCCGCTACTAACCAGCAAAGTTGGGAAAGAGGAAGCCGATGGCCAAAAAGGGCGCCGACGTCCGGCCGAAGATCACCTTGGCGTGCACGGAGTGCAAGGAGCGCAACTACATCACCAAGAAGAATCGGCGAAACGATCCCGACCGGATGGAGCTGCAGAAGTTCTGTCCCAAGTGCGGTAAGCACACCGCACACCGGGAAACCCGCTGATCTCTTCGTCAACTGAGCCGTCCGCTCCGGCGGACGGCTTTGTTGTGTTCTGCGCCCGCTAGCCTGATCCCATGCCGATCAGTGACACTCATGTGGGTCGC
>JAEXAS010000025.1 GCA_023458095.1 Actinomycetes bacterium
GTGCAGACGCTCCCGAAACTTTGGGAGCGTCTGCACCTTTCGGGAGCGGCTGGGGTTGACCAGTAGGGTGGCCGCATGACCCGAACCGCACATGGCTGGGGGCTGGCCACCATTCACGAGTCCGGCCTCGTCCTCGACACTTGGTTTCCCTCCCCTGCTCTGGGCGAAAGCTCCGGGGCGCAGGCGCCGGCTGAGCTTGCCGCCTTGGCCGGTTCGGACCCGGTACGCGCGGTACGCACCGAGGTGCAGTTGGTCGAGATTGATCTGGACGCCGCCCCGACCAGCGTTCCGGACGCCTATTTGCGCCTGCATCTGCTGAGTCATCGGCTGTGCGCCCCGCGCACCATCGATCTGACCGGCATCTTCTCGGTGCTGACCAATGTGGTGTGGACCTCAGTGGGACCCTGCGCGGTGGAGGGCTTCGAACAGACCCGGCTGCGCCTGCGTGCCGCCCATGGTCAGATCACAGTCCATGCCATTGACAAGTTCCCGCGCATGGTCGACTACGTGACGCCCAGCGGCGTGCGCATCGGCGATGCCGACCGGGTGCGCCTGGGAGCGCATCTGGCCGAAGGCACCACGGTGATGCACGAAGGCTTCGTGAACTTCAACGCCGGCACCTTGGGTACGTCCATGGTGGAGGGTCGGATCTCGGCTGGAGTCATCGTCGGTGATGGCACCGACATCGGGGGCGGCGCCTCGATCATGGGCACCTTGTCCGGGGGTGGATCGGAGCAGATCACCATCGGTGAACGTTGCCTCTTGGGAGCCGAGTCCGGAGTGGGCATCTCCTTGGGTGATGACTGCGTGGTTGAGGCCGGGCTGTACGTGACGGCGGGCACCAAGGTCGAACTGCCTGGTGGCGCGGTCGCCAAAGCCGCCCAGCTCAGCGGACGCAGCGGCCTGCTCTTCCTGCGCCACTCGATCACGGGCACGGTGATGGCCCGCGCCCGTGGGGAGAAGGCTGGAATCGAACTGAACGCCGCACTGCATTCCAACTGAGGGCTGGTGACTGCGGTGCGCGCGTTGTGGTGGTCGCTGGCCGGGATCGTGGTGGTCGTCGCGATCTTCGTGGGCATCAGCCTGGCGTGGAGCACCTACAAAGGCGAGCCGCTGCCGCTGGCCGATCACTGCACCGCCACAGTCAAGGGCGCCACCGCGACGATCGATCCCGAGCAGGCCCGCAATGCGGCCATCATCTCGGGGGTGTCGGTCAAGCGAGGTCTGAAGCCTCGGGCGGCCAGCATCGCGTTGGCGACGGCCTTCCAGGAATCCGACATCCGCAACCTCGACTACGGGCATTCGGATTCTCTGGGGCTGTTTCAGCAGCGTCCCTCCCAGGGCTGGGGTACCGCCAAGCAGGTGATGGACCCGTGGTACTCCTCCAAACAGTTCTACCGGGCCCTGGTGAAGGTGAAGAAGTGGCAGACCCGCGACCTGAACGATGTGGCTCAAGCGGTGCAACGCAGCGCCTATCCGGAGGCCTACCGCAAGCACGTGGATCGGGCACGTGTCCTGGCCAGCTCTCTGACCGGGCAGACACCCGCCTCGTTCACCTGCGTGGTCAACAACCCCGCGGCAGCCGACCCTGACGGCATGAAGACCTTCTTGACCAAGACCTTGGGCGGCACCATTTCGGTTTCCACCACCAAGGACGGTTTGACGGTGACCACCAAGCGTCCCCAGGACGCCTGGGCCGTGGCCAACGAAGCGATCGCCGCGGGTGGCGATTATGGCCTCAGCACGGTCCAGGTCGGTGACGCCACCTGGACCCACTCCACGACTCAAGAGGCGCAGTGGAGTTCGACGGCACCGTCCGCAGCGACCGAGGTGCACCTCGGATTCGGCACCGCTACCCGCTGATCGGACGAGCTACGCCGCTGATCGCGCATCTTCCCCGGCAGAGCGCCGACGAAGCAGCATCACGGCCGGAATGGCATAGGCACTGCTCACCAGGAACAAGCCACCGATCACTGAGGCAACGGCAAGACTGTCCAGGGATGGGGTGAACGGCAACCCGAGCATCCCGCGCACTTCGCCAGCGATCCACGGTTCGCGGAATGCCAGCCAGGCCGTCGCGACACAGGCCACCAGCATCAGCAGCGCCGAGCCTGGTGCGGCCCAGCGCACCCGCCGAGCATCGTCGGCCGACGCCGCCCGGGCAACGGCGTAGCCCCAGCCGACGCTGACCAGGAGCACCGGGACGGGGAAGCCCATGAAGAAGCCATAGATCATGACGGTGTAGAACGCAGCGACTGCTACCTGGGCCGGCACCGAAAGCCGGTACAGCGAATCCAATCGGGACCGAAGCACGGTGAGGTCGGCAGCCATCCCCAGCAGGAAACCGGACAGTACCGCCGGGGCCACCCAATCGGTGACCCCGAGCAGGTAGCAACTCCACCACCCGATCAGCAGGCCGCTCACCGGGGCGATGGTGCCCAGCACGACTCGAGAAATCCAGCGTTGCAGCGATGCGTCTCGTCTCACCATGGGCCCAGGCTAGCCGCCCGATCCTACGGCTGGGCGTTGGCCAGTCGGTGTGCTGCTGCCGCGATGCGTTCGTCGTCGGCGGTCAGCGCCACCCGGACGAAGCGTGTCGCATCGGGGCCGTAGAAGTCGCCGGGAGCCACCAGGATGCCCAGTGCAGCGAGGTGGTCGACGCTGGCGCGGCAGTCCTCATCGCGGGTGCACCACAGATAGAGCGAACCTTCGGAATGCTCGACGCGATAGCCGGCAGCCTCCAGGGCCGGACGCAGCAGGTCGCGGCGGGCGAGGTAGCGCTGCCGCTGCTGGGCCACATGAGCGCCGTCATTCAACGCTGCCGCCATGGCGGCCTGAATCGGGGTGGGCAGCATCTCGCCGGAATGCTTGCGCACCTCCAGCAAGGACGTCACCAGCTCGGCGTCTCCGGCGATGAAGCCTGCCCGATAGCCGGCCATATTCGACCGCTTGGACAGTGAATGGACCGCGAGCAGCCCGTCCAGGGATCCGCCGTTGACGCGGGGATCCAAGACCGAGACCGGCTCGGCGTCCCAACCGAATTCGCCGTAGCACTCGTCACTGGCCAGCACTGCACCCACGCTCCGCGCGGCGTCCACCCAGGCTCGGGTTTCGCTCACCGACAGGATGCGTCCGTGCGGATTGGCTGGGGAGTTGATCCAGATCAGGGCCGGCTTGAGCTCGGCGACCGCATCCACGTCATCGGTGGGTATCGCCTGCGCACCGCACAGCCGAGCGCCCACGTCGTAGGTGGGATAGGCCGTGGTGGGAATGACCACCGCATCGCCGGCGCCGAGCCCTAACTGGAAGCCCAACAAAGCCACCAGCTCTTTGGTGCCGATCACCGGAAGCACATTGGCATGATCCAACGGCACCGCTGACCATCGGCTGTGCAGGTAGTCGATGATGGCCGTCCGTAATGCCACGGTGCCCCATGTTGTGGGGTAACCGGGGGCATCCGCACTGGCGATCAGTGCTTCACGCACGACCGCCGGGGTTGGATCGACCGGAGTGCCGACCGACAGGTCGACCAGACCGCCGGGATGGGCTGAGGCCCGTTGCCGGGCCCCAGCCAGTGAATCCCAGGGAAAGTCGGGCAGGCTGGCGGCCAGCCCGCGACTCATTCCTTCGGAGGAAGAGCGGCGACCTTGGGGTGGTCACCGTCGAAGACGCCGAAGTCAGCGGCGCCGCCCGGGGAGCCGATCTCGTCGAAGAACTCCTTGTTGATGGCCACAAACTGCGCCTGGTCGGCGGGCACATCGTCCTCGAAGAAGATGGCCTCGGTCGGGCACGCAGGCTCGCACGAGGTGCAATCCACACACTCATCCGGATGGATGTAGAGGGTGCGGGTGCCTTCGTAGATGCAGTCGACGGGGCACTCCTCAACGCACGCCTTGTCTTTCACATCCACGCACGGATCGGTGATCACGTATGCCATTAGGGCTCCTCACTTGGGGATACTAACCTCGTCGCTAACTGTACGAGTTACGGAGGTCAACGTTAGTGGAACGTCCCGATCCCGAGATAGGAACGCGCATCACTGTTCGCTATACGGCTATTGATGGTCCGCATGAGGTGATTGGGCACATCGTGTCCAATGCCGACGGCACGGTGCGCCTGGAGGATCGTCACGGCACCGAACACACCCTCACCTGGGCTCAGGTCCAAGCGTGGCGGATCATGCCGCCACCGCCACCGCGACGCCGGCCGCGCCCGCCACAGTCATAGGGGCGGGGGCGTCTCGGCGTCCGCAGTGATCGTGGGACGCTCCCCGGACGGTTCGAGCTCCGCCGGTTTCGCCGCCCTGGAAGCATGCACCGCACCGAGTTGGGCAACCACGACGCCGGTGATCATGAGGGCCGCACCGAGGTAGCCGCGCAGCGTCATTGATTCGCCGAGAAAAAGCGCTCCACCCAGAGCGCCGAAGACCGACTCCATAGCCATGATCAGCGAGGCGTGGGAGGCCAGGGCGTCCCGCTGCCCGACCACCTGAAGGGTGAAGGCGACCCCGACGCTGAGCAGACCGCCGTAGAGCAGCGGAATCGCAGCCTGGCCGATGCCAGTGAACGGCGCCGGTTCGGCGACGAAGGCGGCCGGAACCGACAGCAGCGAGCAGGTGACAAACTGCACCACGGCGAAGCGCAGCGCCGACAGCCGCGCCCCGTAGTGGTCAATCACCAGGATCTGGCCGGTCCAGGCCAGGGTCGAAATGATCAGCAACACTTCCCCGAAGCCGATGGTGAAGGCGTCAGTCACCGCGATCAGGTACAGCCCGATCACCGACGACACCACCCCCAGCACGGTCGACACACTGCTGCGATGCCCGCGGAAAGCCGCAATCACCGGCACGAAGACCATGTACAGCCCGGTGATGAACGCGGCATTGCCTGCCGGGACGGTACTCATCGCCCCTTGCTGCAAGGCACTGGCAACAGTCAGAAACAACCCGGCAGCGATGCCTGGGCCGAGCACAGCCCGCCAGGCCTGGCGACGCTTCACCGCCGCGACCGGATGCTTTGCGGTGACCGAGCGCCAAGCGATAACCGCCAGCACTACCAGGGCACCCAGCGCGAAGCGGACCGCATTGAAGGTGAACGGCCCCACGTATTGGGCGCCGACTCGTTGAGCGACGAAGGCGAAGCCCCAGATGGCCGAAGCCAGCAGCAAGAGCAGGTTGGCGCGGGTGTGCCGTCCGCTCAGAATGGCGGGCAACCTCAGCCGAGCCGGGACAGCGCAAGTTTGGCCTTGGCCGCGACGTTGGCCGCAGTGAAGCCGTACTTGGCGAACAGCAGGCTGCCTGCAGCCGATTCGCCGAAATGATCGATGCCGACGACCTCGCCGGACTGTCCGACGTATTCCCGCCATCCGGTGGGCACGCCCGCCTCGACGGCGACCTTGGCCACCGAGTCAGGCAGGACGGCGGTCCGGTAGTCGGCGGGCTGGGCGTTGAACCATTCCAGGCAGGGGGCCGAGACCACGCGGGTGCCGATGCCTTCGGCCTGCAGGGCGTCCCGGGCGTCCAGGGCGACCGACACCTCCGAACCGGTGGCGATGATGACGACCTTGAGGTCACCCTCGGCGTCGATGAGGGTGTAGGCACCCTTGGCCACCTCGGTGGCCGGTGCGACACCAGCAGCGTCCCGGTCGATGATCGGCAGGTCTTGCCGAGACAAGATCAGCGCACTGGGCCGGTCGTTGTGGGACAGTGCCAGCGCCCAGGCCTGGGCGGTCTCGTTGGCATCGGCCGGACGGATCACATCGATGCCGGGCATGATCCGCAAGCTGGCCACGTGTTCGATCGGCTGGTGGGTGGGGCCGTCCTCGCCGACGCCGACCGAGTCATGGGTCCACACGAAGATGGTGGGGATCTTCTGCAGGGCGGCCAACCGCACCGCGCCACGCATGTAGTCGGCGAAGACCAGGAAGGTGCCGCCGTAGGCGCGGGTGAGGCCGGTGTTGATGGCGTTGAGGATGTTGCCCATGGCGTGCTCGCGGATGCCGAAGTGCAGGGTGCGTCCGGAGAAGTCCCCGACGAAGTCGTGGCTGGAGCGATCCGGCGGCAGGAAGGATGCCTGGCCCTTCATGGTGGTGTTGTTGGAGCCGGCGAGGTCGGCCGAGCCGCCCCACAACTCGGGCATGGCTTCGGCGATGGCGGTGAGCACTTCACCGGACGCGGCCCGGGTGGCCTTCTTGCCGGGGGCGAAGACCGGGAGCACAGCGCTGAGGTCCGGTGCGGTGTGGGTGACCAGCCGGTTGAACAGGGAGGCCTCGTCGGGGTTGGCGGCGCGCCAGGCGTCGAAGGCCGGCGTCCATTCGGCTTTGGCGGCGGCGGCCCGGCGGGCGGCGTTGTCGCGGGTGTGGGCGAGCACGTCGGCTTCGTAGGGGAAGTTGACGGCCGGGTCGAAGCCGAGCTCAGTCTTGAGCGCTGCGATCTCTTCGCCACCCAACTTGGCGCCATGCACGCTGTGGCTACCGGCCAGGGTGGGCAACGGCCAACCGATGACGGTGGTGAGCTTGATGAAGCTGGGCTTGTCGGTGACCGCCTTGGCCGCCTCGATGGCCTCGAACAGCGCTTGGACGTTCTCGGTGTAGCCGGTGCCGCCGTTGGTCCAATCGACGTGTTGGACGTGCCAGCCGTAGGCCTCGTAGCGGGCGGCGACATCTTCGGTGAAGGCGATTGTGGTGTCGCCTTCGATGGAGATGCGGTTGTCGTCATAGAACAGAATCAGGTTGCCCAGCTCTTGGGTGGCGGCCAACGAGGACGCCTCGGCGGCGGGACCTTCCTGCATGCAACCATCGCCGGCGATGGCGTAGACGTAGTGGTCGAACGGCGAGGGCTGGTCCAACGGCGTGGCCGGGTCGAGCAGCGCGCGCTCACGTCGGGCCGCCATCGCGAACCCAACGGCGTTGCCCACACCTGCCCCCAGCGGGCCGGTGGTCACCTCGACACCCGCCGTGTGGCCGTACTCCGGGTGGCCCGGTGTCAGCGAGCCCTCAGTGCGCAACGCCTTCAGGTCGTCCAGCTCGAGCCCGAAGCCGGCTAGGTACAGCTCGGTGTACTGGGTGAGCGAGGAGTGTCCGATCGACAGCACGAAGCGGTCGCGTCCAACCCACTTCGGATCGGCCGGATCGTGCCGCATCACCTTCTGATAGAGCAGGTAGGCCAGTGGCGCCAGCGAGATAGCGGTACCGGGGTGTCCGTTGCCGACCTTCTCCACAGCGTCGGCCGCCAGGATCCGCGCAGTATCAACAGCGCGCTGGTCGAGCTCGCTCCAGGTGAAATCGGACATCTATCAGCCTTCCTTCAAGACACATAACAGCCCGCCCATGGGCCAGAGCCCAGTTTTCCACATGTGGCGCAAGTAGCTGGGGTGAGACCAACGAGACTGCGGCCCCAGGACCCTAGCAGTGCAACGTCTCCAGGCGTGAGTTTCGGCGCGGGGCTTCGACAAGCTCAGCCAACGAGCTCAAGAGACGCAACGCCCGTGCCCTGAGCCTGTCGAAGGGCATCGCACCAGCATCAGTCGACCCAGCAGCCGTGACTCACCATGGCTCGAGACTGCGGAGGGCCTAACGAAGACAGGGCAGAGCAATGCCCCCTCACGGCGATTGCGGAGTGACGGACTTCCCAACATGCGTCTTGTGGAAAGGGCGCAACCGACTTCGGCGCTTTGGTCTCGATGGGGCGAATTGACACGTTCGCTGATCAGCCCCCGGGTCGCGGTCGAAAGAGAGCGGTCATTTTGGGAAAGCCTCAACATCACAAACACGACTCGCGCCTTCCGAGAATTCAACGAACATCCGCTACAAAGGACCAACGCCCCGAAAAGCCAGTGGGGCGAGCCTTCTCCTGTCAGCCGGAACCACCTGCCAAGCTCTGAACATGGTTGATGATGTGGACCCGCAGAATCTGCTACAAATGGAGATAGGCCGGATTGCACAGCACCACGTGCATCTCGATTCAACCTTGCGGCACGTTTTCGTATTGCTGGCGGCACCGAGCCCCGCGACGTTCCTCGCAAATGATAACTTCAGCACCGCTTCAGTAATACGGTCTTGCAAGACAATGCTTGCCAACGCTCAGGTACCAGACCAAGTGATCCAGGCTGGCTTGGTGGCGCTCCATGCCGCGAAGTGCGCGAACGAGGCACGCAACAGGGTCGTTCACGACCTATGGCTCCCCGACCCCTTCAACCACGATGCGCCAGCGTCGTCACGTTGGCACCTTGCCAAGATCGCGCGGGGTGCATTCGGGATGAAAGACGACGGCACCCATGATCTCGAGTCGGTCAGAGCGTCCCAACGCGAGGTACTTCGAGCTCACTACATGGTTTTCGGGCTGGTGTGGGCCTTGAATGGCACGCTCTCCGCGCTTCGGGGCCCCGGGCTGGACGCTTCACCAATGGACTGGATCGCCGTGATGGAGGGCCGCCTCGCGCCCGATGGGGATGACTATCGAACCGACGAGTGAAGCCACCAGGCTTGTAGCCGGCGACGCCTGAATCCGCGCGACCGACAAGCCCCATCGCCGGTCAGAGCTGAAGGTGCAGCCGCAAAGCGTCGTCGAGCTCAGCCATCAACTGAGCAGAGACTCGCCCCACCAATGGGCCCAGGCGCTCAACCGAGACCGAGCGCACCTGCTCGGCTTGGGCCTTGGAATCCACCCGAACACCGGTTTCGCTCGCAGGCAGCAGAACCTGGAACGGATAGATGTGAGCGGTGTTGCTGGTGATTGGCACCACTGTGACCACCCCGCGCCCCAAGCGCGCGGCGACAGCGTTGGCATGGTCGTTGCTCACCACAATCGCGGGTCGACGCTTGCTCGCCTCCCCAGCGAGCGCCGGATCGAGGTTGACCAGCCGAATCTCACCGCGCAGCATCAGTGAGCCCGTCGACGGCCGCCGCAGCCCACACATCGGCGTCACCGGAGGATTCCCACTCACCCCAGGCATCGCTGTAGAAGTCCTCCAGCTCAGGATTGGGGATCAGCCGGATTGCAGCCTGGATCGCCGCCGAGCGGGAGTTCAGACCGGCAGTCTTGGCATAGGAATCCAATGCGGCCACATCGCTCTCCGACAGACTCACGCTGAGTTTCACCTGACTCATGCCACCAGAGTAGCACCTGTGGTAATACCCAATCGGCCGCCCGCGGGAGTTCGCGGCGAGCTGCGCCCCCCGCGGAATTCGCCCTAACTCAGCTGGTCAGGGCTGGGGAACCTCTCCCCACGTTCCTGCAGCCAGGCCGAGTGCTCCGGGGTCAGGAAGGGAATGATCCGGGCCGGGACGGCCCCTGCATTACGCAGTTCCTCAGCCACGATGCGCAGGTAGCTGCGGAACATCCAGGGCAGGCGTTGCCCCTTGGTGTCGATATTGGAGATCCCGACGATGTCTCCAAACCGCTCTGGATCAGAGACGTAGTTGGCGGTGTAGTCGGCCTCGAAGCCGTCCTCGTCGTAATCATCCTCGTCGAAGTCATCGTCCTCGTCGTCTTCATCAAAGTCGTCGTCATCGGGGTCGAGTTCGCGGCCATCGGCCCGGACGCGAATCATGCGGGTGGTGGCTGCCGACAGCGCCGTCATCAATTGCTCAGGGGACGGCCCGACGGCGGCCAGCGTCACCGATACCGATTCGCGCAGCGGCAGGAAGGTCCACGGGTCGCAAGTGATATCGCCATCGGTGGGGAAGTCATGGACGACCGCCCGCGCCCAGGCGCGTTGGCTCTGAAGGAGCGCCGAAGGGTCCGTGGCATTGCGCCACTCGTCTTCACCGTCCCATTTTGCTGCGGCCCACACACCGAGTGGATCGCTTTGGCCCTTGCTGGTGTCCCATCCTTCGCTCGTCATGGGAATTAACGTAGCGCTCGCGAAAACTCCCGTGCAGCGAATTCTGGTTTCCTCGGCGAGAACCACATCGTCCAATACTCAGAGGCTGAGCGCGCCTCTGACCCGATGCATCGCCGGTGAGTTCACCTCAACACCCGACATCGGCCGCAGCCCTTCAGCTCAGACTGTCTCGAGCCTCCACCGTCAACCGACGCACAATGAGCGGAACATCGTCAGAAATGGTCTTCTGGATGATCTCGGAATCAACGAGAAGGTACCCATGAGCAATGCGGTTGCGCATCCCCCACATCAGCGCCCAGTCGTCCCCGAAACACCTCTCCCGAACCTCGGAGTCGAGACTGGCAAGTACCTCAATAGCAGCCGACAGGCGCATACAGATGGCATCGACGACCAGTTGATCATCAAGGCCACGGGCCGCGTAGCCCTGTAAGGCTTCGAGGTGCTGCAGGGCATCAGCCACAATCTCGGCCGTTGAGCGGCTCACAACGCCACCGCCTCAGCGAGGACACGGTCGCGCAGGTTTGCCTTCAACGCAGAATCGGGGACGATGTCGACCTTCACCCCCACGAGATGGCTCAGGTCCTGCTCAAGCCGCCCGAGCCGCATCAGGCTCAACGGCTCCGATGCAGTGAAGAGCAAATCAATGTCTGAGTCGTCGCGTTCACCTCCGGTGGCGACCGAGCCAAACACCCGCACATTGCCTCCCCCAGCTTCGGCCACCAACTGCCGAATTGCTGAGGCGTTCTTGCGGAGACGCCAACCCAGTGGGGAGGTTCCAGAGAAGTGCAGCAAGCGGGACACTTCCGGCTGGCTGCGACCAATCTCAGCCGCAATCTGAGCCTGAGTCATGCCGGACGCCGCGGCGCTGCGGACTGCCTGGACCAGTTCGGCGCGAGCACGTTGAACCGCACCATCACACCGACGAGCGATCTCCGCAAGCGACTCCGCCATACACCCAATATAGCATTTGCTATATCTTCACTGGCGGACTACCCGAGGGAATCAACCAACCCCGCTAGCCTTCTGAGGAAGGCAAGGCTTTCAGAAAGGGACGCAGGTGGTTCGAATGGCCGACAACCAACTCAGTGACACCGTGAACCGACTCAAGGCTGCACTCCAGGCCGAGTCGGCCACGGCCAGGATGAACACCGCGATGGCGGCGGGGCTGCGTCCTCACGACGCCTACATCGACGTCCTGGTCGAGCGTTGCGCCGTGGAGCCGGACTTCTTCGTCCGCGACATGCTCACCTGGGCGCTGATCCAGCACGACCACACACTCACGTTGGAGCGGGTCTTGCCCGAGCTGAATTCGGAGATTCCGCAGGCGCGGGCTCAGGCGCTGCACACCCTGTCCAAGCTCGGCGATCAGCGAGCCTGGCCGGCGATCACCACCGAACTCCTGACCGACTCCGACGACCAGGTCGCCCTCACCGCCTGGCGGGCAGCAGCCGCCCTCGCGCCGGACGGCGAAGCCGCCACCCTCGCTGAGGTGCTGGCCACCCAGTTCGGGCGCGGTGATCGAGCCACCCAGCGCGGACTCAGTCGGGCGCTGGCCGCTTTGGGCGATGCAGCGGCGCCGGCCATCGAACGCGCCACGAGCGATCGCCGCGCGACGGTGCGCACTCACGCCCTCGCCACCGAGCAGTTGGTTGCCGATCCCGACGTCGGCTTCGATGTTGCGCTTGATGCTGCGCGACGGACCGCCGCGCTGCACGGTGCCCCGCTGGTCGAACACGTCAAGGAGTAGCTGTCACGATTGGGCTTGGGGGTGCCCTTCGACAAGCTCAGGGAACGGTTCGGCACGGGGTGCGCCCTTCGACAAGCTCAGGGAACGGTTCGGCACAGGGTGCAGCCTTCGACAAGGGCAGGGAACGGCTCGGCGCGGGGTGCATCAGGCCGCTGGGAGCAACTCGGCGAGCAGGTTCTCGACTCGGCGGCGAATCTCGTCGCGGATCGGGCGCACCGCGTCCACACCTTGCCCGGCCGGATCGTCCAACACCCAGTCTTCATAGCGCTTGCCAGGGTAGAACGGGCAGGTGTCACCGCAGCCCATCGTCACCACCACATCGGAGACCTGAACGGCGTCGGTCGTCAAGATCTTCGGCTGCTCGGCCGAAATGTCGATGCCTTCCTCAGCCATGGCCTGCACAGCAGCCGGGTTGACTAAATCGGCAGGCATGGATCCGGCCGAGCGCACCTCAACCCGTCCGCCGCCAAGGTGGCGCAGATACCCCGCTGCCATCTGGGAGCGGCCGGCGTTGTGGATACAGACGAACAGCACCGATGGCTTGCTCATGGCGATTCCTCTCAAGCCGGACACTTGACCCGGCCATTTACTCAGCTATCATTGAGTCAATAGTCATGGAGGAATGCACCGATGTCAATGGCAACGACCCAATCCCGTGCGCGGGCCTATGCAGCCCTGGGCGATCCGTCCCGGCTGACCATCGTCGACCTGCTTGCCGACGGCGACCTGGCCTCCGGCGAACTCGCCACGCGACTCGACCTGCCCTCCAACCTGCTCGCCCATCACCTCCAGGTGCTCGAACAGGCCGGGTTGATCCAGCGCCGCCGATCCGAAGGTGATGGACGTCGGGCCTATGTGCAGCGAACTCCGGCCTGCGATCTGCTGCTCGGCGCAGCCCCACTCCCCCGTCCGCAACGAGTCGCGTTTGTGTGTTCCCACAACTCAGCACGCTCGCAACTCGCCGAGGCCTACTGGCGCACAGTCAGCGACATTCCAGCCATTTCCGCGGGCACCCACCCCGCCACACGAGTACACCCCCGAGCGGTCGCCGTGGGCCGGACCCATGGCCTTGACCTCAGCGCGGCCCGTCCCAAGCTCATCGACAACGCACTCACTGACACCGAAATGGTGATCGCCGTATGCGATCGCGCCTATGAGGAACTGCCCACCGCCGCGGCACATTGGGCCGTCCCCGACCCAGCCCTGACCGACACCGACGAGGCCTTCGAGGCCGCCTTCACCGACATCACCAGCCGCATCGACCTTCTTGCCAACCGCTTCCAAGGAGAACCGACATGACCGTTCACCCCACCTCGCAACACACCTGGGAAAGCCTGCACCCCGACGAGAAGCTTGCGTTGAAGCAGGCCGCGTCCCGACTCGCCTCCGACTTCACTGGCCTCTATGGCGCCGAGACGATCGAGTTGTTCCTGGCCAGTTCCTACGATCAGTTCGCCGACCGCGCCACCGTCACCAGATTCCTGCCCCTGCTCGCCGAGCGCTTTGCTCGGCAACGCCTCCACGCCCTGGCTCGTATTGAGGGCCTTCACAACGATGGCAAACCGGTGGTTCTGTTCTTATGCACCCACAATGCAGGACGATCCCAGATGGCACTGGGCTTCTTCCAAGCTCTCACCGGGGACGCTGCCGTGGCCTGGTCCGGCGGCTCCGAACCCGGACTTGAGGTCAACCCGGTCGCGGTGGCGGCAATGGCCGAACGCGGCATCGACATCGCCGCCGAGTTCCCTAAGCCATGGACCGATGAAACCGTCCGTGCCGCCGATGTCGTGATCACCATGGGCTGCGGCGATGCCTGCCCAGTCTTCCCCGGGACGCGCTACGAAAACTGGGACGTCGAGGACCCCCACGACCGAGACCTCGACACCGTCCGCGGGATCCGCGATGACATTGAACGCCGCGTCCGCACCTTGACCGAATCCCTGGGCCTGTAGCCGCTCACCATCAGGGCGCACCAACACGTCCCGCTTCAGGCAGATCGCCGAGCAGCGCAGATACGTCCGCCGTCGGCTCGCGCAAGGAAACACCCGAGCCCCGGGAATAACCCTGTGCGCTCGCAGGTTGATCAAGGCTATGCCTCTTTCAGGCGAAGTCCGCGCGATCCATATTCAAGGAACTGATGAGCACATCTGATCTCACCGCCGCTCCGACCGACACGCTGGCCGGGCCACCGGCCAGCGAGAAACTCCCCCGCCGCACCCTGACCGTGCTGGCGGTGCTGCTGGTGGGCGCCTTTGTGGTGATCCTCAACGAGACCGCGATGAACGTGGCGCTGTCGCGCATCATGAGCGACCTGAACATCACCGAGCGCACCGCACAGTGGCTGACCACCGGCTTCATGCTCACGATGGCCGTCGTCATTCCGATCAGCGGCTGGTTCCTGCAACGCTTCACCACCCGCCAGGCGTTTGGCCTGGCCATGAGCTTGTTCAGCGCCGGCACCGCGATTGCCGCGCTCTCGCCGGGTTTCGAGCTTCTCCTGACCGGACGCATCGTCCAGGCATCGGGAACCGCCATCATGATGCCGCTGCTGATGACCACCGTCATGGAATTGGTGCCACCGCACATGCGCGGACGAGTGATGGGCACCATCAGCCTGGTGATTGCCACCGCGCCGGCACTAGGCCCGACCGTCTCTGGGATCATCCTGCAGTTCTTGCCCTGGCGCTTTGTCTTCGTCATGGTGCTGCCGATCGCGGTGACGATCTTGATCGTGGGTCTGCGCTTGGTGCCGATCCTGAACGAGCCACGCAAAGTTGAACTCGACGGTTGGAGCATCCCGCTGGCCGCAGCCGGCTTCGGCGGCCTGGTCTATGGGCTGAGCCTGGTCGGCAATCCACTGATTCCGGCCTGGGAACTCGGCGTCGCGCTCGGTGTTGGCACCCTCAGCTTGACCGGATTCATCATTCGGCAGCTGATTCTGCAACGCAGGGACGCAGCGCTACTCGACCTGCGCACCTTCACCTACCCGACTTTCACCATCGCGGTGTCGATCATGGCGATCGTGATGATGGTGCTGTTCGGCTCCATCATCGCGACCCCACTGGTTCTGCAGAAGGTCCTCAACCTGGAGCCGCTCGCCGTAGGACTGATGCTGCTGCCTGGCGGCCTTTTGATGGGTTTGCTCGGCCCCGTCGTGGGCCGGCTCTATGACAAGGTCGGTGCCCGCACCCTGGTCATTCCCGGCGCGGTGGTGGTGACCGGCGCGTTTGCGATCTTCGCCACGATCTCGCCGGCGACGCAGTGGTGGCATCTGTTGATCGCCAACCTGGTGATGAGTCTGGGTTTGGCCTTCATGATGACGCCGCTGTTCACCACGACCCTGGCCGCCTTGCCCCATCAGCTCTACAGCTACGGCTCAGCCATGGTCGGCACCGTCCAGCAGGTCGCCGGAGCTGCCGGCACAGCACTCTTCGTCACCATCATGGCCACGGTAAGCGCCGCCACGGTGAACCCTGAATCTGCCGCAGCACTCGCCACGGGCGCCCGGACTTCCTTCCTGGTGGTCGGCTGTCTGTGGCTGCTCACCATCGTGGGAGCGGCTTTCCTTCCCAAGCACGACCCGGCAGCGGTTCCCGACCCCGCTCACTGAACGCCCACCCCGCTGGCTGAGCCTGTCGAAGCCCCCACCAGCCCGCTGGCTGAGCCTGTCGAAGCCCTAAGAGCTCCCTTCGACAAGCTCAGGGAACGGAGGCAGGAACACTCAGGAACCGGAAGGCGGAAAGACGCAGCGAACGACGCTGCACAACGCCCCATTCCCGACAGCGCGGGCAATCCGGCTAGGTTTGTCCGGTGTTCGACGTGCGAATCGCGCCCGGGCCCGGCGTCCCGGACGGAGTGTTGATCTCAGCAGCAGAGCTGACTGAGCGGTATTCGCATGCCTCCGGCCCGGGCGGGCAAGGCGTCAACACTGCAGATTCCCGAGTGCAACTGTCTTTCGACATCGCGGCCTCGGCAGCTTTCACCCCAGCGCAGCGCGCGCGCCTGATCTCGCGGCTGGGCGCGCGGCTGGACGGCACCGTCATCACCGTCGATTCGGCGGTCTTTCGCTCGCAGTATCGAAACCGGCGCGAGGCACGCCTTCGACTGGCCGACATCCTGCGGACCGCCCTGACCCCACCACCACCGCCGCGCCGGCCGACCCGTCCCAGTCGGGCCGCCGTGGAGCGGCGCTTGTTGAGCAAACATCGACGCAGCGAGCTCAAACGCCAGCGCAGCAATCCTGATCGCTGAGCAGATTATCCACAGCACCTCTGTGCTCAGCAGGCCTCAACACCCTAGACTGCTCGGGCCAGAGGGGGTGCGCAATGCTCAGCGCAATCGGTCTCGACGCCTACGTCGCAGCGGTCACAGGGCTGTGGTTCGTGCTGGCCGGAATCGAGAAGGTTCGCCCAGCACCGCGTGGTGGACGCCGTTCGATTCCCTACCCGCGCTGGCGTACCGCGATCTCCCATATTCGGGGGCTCCTGGAATTCCTGGGCGGAGTTGCGGTCCTGATTCTCGCCGCCGCCGGAACCTTGGGCTTTCCGGCCCCGGCCTATGAGTTGTACCTGGGGCTGGGCTTGGCCGTCCTTGCTCTGATGAGTGTGGTCGAGTCGGTACTGCCCCCGGTGCGCTGGGTCTTCGGACTGTATTCCCTGCTCGGCTTCGCGATCGCGGTCTTCTATGCCGGTTTTCGGAACTGAACCTGCTGAGAAGCACTCCTGTTGCCTCGCCAGGCCCATGACAGCACCGCTCACCGCCGAACGGTGTACGGCATTGCCGCTCACAATGTCGCAGCTTCCCTCAAGGTAGCAACCGCTGTTTCTTGAGGCTCGAACCCGCACTCCCGGCGGGGTCAGCCGTCTCCTTGCACCGCTCGATCTCTGCTATGCACAGCCTGCCCACCCAATTCGTCGACGGCGCTCTGCACAACAGCCACGCCGATGAGGCCAGCTTCAGTCCATGGGGTCAAAGCCTCTGTCCAACAGGTGCCCGACGGTATCTGCTGGGGATCGATGCCAACAAGCAACCGGGATGTCTCAGCGGAATCGAGCAACAACTTGGGCCGAAACACAGTGACCATCACCTGCCCGGATTCGCTGCGCACTTGCAACGCTGCGCCCTCGTCGAGGCTGAGCAACTGAAACTGACCCATCTGCGGGTTCTGCGCCCCGAGCGTCTCCCACACCCGACGGGCCGCACGCGCTACGACGACTGCGTCCACCGGGGAGGAAGTAAGCAGCACCGACCTACGAGGCATTCGCGTCAACCTCAACACGCGATCCGAAGTTGGCGATCTGAACCAGTGCTGGCTTGGTACCGCGGCGCGCAATCCGATCGCCAACGATGCGCGGACGGCCTACAAGAGCCAATGCGATGCTGCCGAACAGTTGGGCATCGACCCCACGGGGAAGAGCCCCAGGCAGATCACGAAGGAGACGGCGGACCTGGCTAAGACGAACCCCCGTTTCTTGGACGAGGCAGACCACATCAAAAAGCTGGGCATGGATACACAGCAACTTCGGAAAGATCTGAATCTCAGTTCCGAGAACCTGGGTGATATCGCTGGTAGCGATGTAGCCGCATCGCAGGGTGGCACCATGCTGATTTCGGGCAGTGCGGGCGCAAATCGGCTGGATCAGTTATGGATGTCGCAAGGCAGCGACGGATTCGCGCTCCATGTCAACGAGGTGAAGGGTGGAAACTCTCCAAGCTTGGGGGGTCGCCAGACTGTGGAGTCCGGCTATGCCCAGCAGGGCACCCCGGGTTACCTCGCTGATCTGCTCTCTGGGCGAAACACCGACCCGCGGCTGAATGCATTGGTGTCGAAGTGGCAAACCGATCCGAAATACGCCGATCTCGTCGCCCAACTGAAGGGTGACGGTGTTCCGGTGAGCTACGAGTTGATCAACGCTCGAACCTCTGGTGGAGTACGAGTGTCCCAGTTCAACCTCGGTGGAGACTTCCGCCTGCGGTTGGGCGAAAACGGTCTGGAAGTCCTACGGCAAGGAGCCTGATGAACCCTTGGAAGATAGCCGATCCCGAACGCGTGATTGAGGTCGTGCATGCCTTGAGCGCGGTGAAGTGGCCCAAGACCAAGCCCGAGACCAAACAGTTCCTTGCCGAGCTTGGCTGGCACCCCGATCCAGAGTTCAACATGCCGGTATCCGACCTAGGCATCAGCCCAGCCGATGTGTTTGTCACAGCACCGGGGATCGATGAGGTCTCAGACATCATGTTCTCGGTTGCCGACACCTTCCCCGACGACGATGCGGAAACCAAAGCTGACTTCGTGCAGGATGTGTTTGCTATGTTCGCGGCCCGTTTCCGGCAGGAGTGGGGCAAACCCGCCAAAACCAAGACCAAGCCCGACCACGAGATCTGGTGGAACCTCCCCAACCACTGCGGACTCAAACTGATGCGCTCCAAATGGGCGCCCGAGGTCGAGTTCACCACACCACTGGGCTGCGAGATCGACAAAGTCCCCGACGTGCCCTAACACCCATCCTTGTTCGACCCGGCCACCCCCACACAAGGAACGCAGGAGCTTGATGAACCCTTGGAAGATCGCTGATCCCGAACGTGCCATTGAGGTCGTGCATGCGTTGAACGCGGTGCCGTGGCCCAAGAGCAAGCCCGAGACCAAACAGATCCTTGCCGAGCTTGGCTGGCACCCGCATCCACAGTTCAACATGCCGGTGTCTGATCTGGGTATCAGCCCAGCCCACGTGTTTGTCACAGCGCCGAGCACCGGCGAGGTCTCACACATCATGTTTTCGGTTGCCGACACCTTCCCCGACGACGATGCGGAAGCCAAAGCTGACTTCGTGCAGGATGTGTTTGCCATGTTCGCGGCCCGGTTCCGCCAGGAGTGGGGCAAACCAGCCAAAACCATAACCAAGCCCGACCACGAGATCTGGTGGAACCTGCCCAACAACTGCGGAGTCAAACTGATGCGCTCCAAATGGTCGCCCGATGTGGAGTTCACCACGCCGCTGGGTTGTGAACTCGACAAGGTCCCCGACGTACCCTGACACCGGAACCCCTTTTTCTTTCTCCGGCCACCCCGACCGCATGGATCCAGGAGCTTGATGAACCCTTGGAAGATAGCTGATCCCGAACGTGCCATTGAGGTCGTGCACGCTCTGAACGCAGTGCCGTGGCCCAAGAGCAAACCCGAGACCAAGCAGTTCCTTGCCGAGCTTGGCTGGCATCCCGATCCAGAGTTCAACATGCCGGTGTCTGATCTGGGCATCAGCCCAGCCCACGTGTTCGTCACAGCACCGGGGAGCAAGGAAGTCTCAGACATCATGTTCTCGGTTGCCGACACCTTCCCCGACGACGATGCGGAAGCCAAAGCAGACTTCGTCCAGGATGTGTTTGCCATGTACGCGGCCCGTTTCCGGCAGGAGTGGGGCAAACCAGCCAAAACAAAAACCAAACGGCGACCTGAAATCTGGTGGAACCTGCCCAACAACTGCGGGCTCAAACTGATGCGCGACACCTTGTCGCCCGATGTCGAGTTCACCACACCACTGGGCTGCGAACTCGACAAAGTCCCTGACGTGCCCTAACAAGGCAACATTCGCGCACTCCGCTAAGTGCCGGAATCGACAACTCCCACGACACATTTGCGCATCGGGCAGCCGGTATGTTCCATCCGGGACGGCACGTATCGACCAAAACCACGACCAAGTTCCAGCCTGAAATGTGGTGGAACCCACTCACCATCGGTATGGTCAAGTTCGTTCGCCCCAAGCTGGGCATCCGCAGCCGAGATCCCCACGCCACTCGGCACAGACACTGAGACCTGCAGGAGGCACCGTGATGAATCTGGCTGACTTTGAGGGCCGGCTGGCCGGCGTGCTGCGTGACGCTGACCTGCGCACAGTGGCAGTGATCAGTTGCACCGATCCAGATGCGTTTGCTCAGTTCATGATCGACGAGGTCGGAACCAAGGGAACGCTCTTGATCACCCAAGCCGGCGGTGAAACCTTGTCACCCGACGGCGAGGCACAGCTCCAGGCCGCCGGATTCCAACTCGACCCTGTCATGCCCACCCGAGTGTGGTCAGCCGAATCCAGCTGGCCAACGCCCTCTGCGCGTCTCCGCGAACTCGCCCACGCCATGGTGGCGGCGCTCGAAGATTGCGGCGTCGCCAGCCCCGAGAACCTCACCTACAAAGCATGGCGCGACCCTGAACCGTGGCCAGCCGAGGTGACTGGCGAAGAACTCGCCGCGCTCGACCGCGGCCAAAACCCACTCCCCATCCCCGAACTTGGACTACTGGCGCGCGGCTGACGAGACGCCCAACGGCTGACAGGTTTTTCCGGCGTTCAGGATCAGTCCCAGGCATCGTAGGGGCCGGGCGTGGACATCTTCTTGGCGAAGTCGCGCAATCGGGCGGCGCTGGCCTCATCGTGCTCACGCATGGCGGTGACGACCAGCTTCAGATCTTTGGCACCCATCTTGACGTCCCAGGCGAGGTCGTTCGCCATTTCGCACAGCTTCCAGGTCAGTTCCCCAAACCTCATGCTCGGGCCGCTCAGAGCGATGCCGACTCCCGCGTTGCGCTGCAGGGCGTTCCAGGTCATGCAATCTCGGGAGGTGACCGCGAGCCCTTCGAGCTCGTGAGCGACTGCCGGAAGGCACTCCTGCCAGATTCCGGCCACCAGCTCGTAGCTCGTGATCCGAACTCCCTTGGTTGAGCCGATCGGCGGCACTTCCAGGTCGTAGGGGTTGCTGTGCTCCGCTGCGGTACCCGGATTGGGATGCCGAATGGTCTTGCCCACCTCTTGGATGGAGGTGAGGTTCCGGGCCAGGGTCTCGTCGATAAGGCGTTCCTGAGCAGTGATCTGTTCGTTGATCGTGGTCAAAGCCGCAGTGAAGTTCTTCAAGACCTCCTCATAGGTCGCTCCGGCCAGCTCAATATTTGGCACGGAGGTGGCGGTGGCATCCTGCAGCAGGTCAAGACCGATTCCTGCGACGCCCAGCACCGATCCGGCCACGCCCGGTACGAACTCCTTGGCCACCTTGACCACGATGCCGACGACCTGCAGAGTCACCTCCAACTGCTGTTTGGATCCGTAGCAGGAGGCTTCCATCGCGGCTCGAGCCGTATCGAGGACATTGGCAACGTCTTGCCGCCCCCACTTCCACAGCTCCACCTGGACGTGAACCATCGTGGTGGCGAGGATTGACATCGCCCACAGCCCGCCGCACACCGCTCCGATGCGCCCCAAGAAGTGGGACTTGAATCGCTCGCCCGTTCGCCCCGTGAAGGCTTGGGAGTTCGTACGCACCTGATCCAGATTGGTTGCGATGATGCCGACGCCGCCCACATTGCCCTGGCTGAAGCTGGCGGTCCCGGCCAAGCCCGTGTTCAGCGACACGCATTGTTGTTCTACCGTCTGCACTCGCGCTGGCGAGGGCAGGTCTCGCCACGGCTGCACCAAGGTATCGATTTGTGCCCTGATCTGGTCGAACTCGCTCTGGTAGGAGATGGATTGCACCGGGACCGGCATGGAACACACCATCTCGCCGGAGCCACCGCCACTCCCGTTTTCACCAGGTCGAGCCACCAACGTCGTCCAGCTTGCGCCAGGACCCAAGGGAGAGGAAACGACCTGAACACTGGTGTACTTCTCACCGACGCGGTCGAAGCCTGCATCGTCCATATAGGCGTCGATCGCGGCTCGCTTCAATCGCCCCACCAGAGCCTCGAAGTCTTCATATGCCGGGCTCATTCACCCTCCCCTTCGATGTGCCCTTCCGCAGTGCTGATGTTCTGGACCCGGCTTCGGCGTAGTGAATAGCCAACGCCGAAGGCCGCAAGTCCGACGGCCAGCGCGAGCGCCATCGCCGTCTGCCGATTCAGTCGCGCATCCCGGCAAGCCGCGACAGCTTCCAACTTCAACTCCGTAAAGATGATCTTCTGCTCGACGCCGGTGTACCCGGAGTATCCCCGCGACTCCATGAGGTGATAGACGGCCTTGTCCGCATCGGTATCGAGAAGCATCGTTCCTGAGTTGATCTGCTCTGGTCCGAGCGCCGAGCAGGCGATGTCCCCACCGCGAAACTCCAAATGGATGATGGGCGGAGCCAAATACAACCAGCCCGCCGCCACCAAGGACACACCCAAGACGACCCAGGCAATAAGGCCCGACGAAGGCGAAGAATCCACTCTTCCGCCCCCTCGATTACCTCGCCATTCACTCATCACGAGATCCGCCGCCGTCGCCCTCATTCTGCGGTCCGGCGGCGAGGACACCGTCAATGTGCACCCAGCGCCGCGAAAAAGCCACTCCAAAGGCAGCCAGGCCCGCAGCCACGACCACCATCAGAGCCGTCTGCCGATCCAGCCGTGCATCCTGGCAAGCGGCGACAGTCTCCAGCTCCATCTGAGCGTAAATGAGTCGCTTCTCCTCCAGGCTGGCCGGCCCGCCGGCAACCCCCCTCGACTCCATAAGGTGCTTAACGGCCTCATAAGCATCGAAACCAAGGAGCATGTCCCCCGAACCGAACAGCCCCTCTCCGAGAGAGGAGCAAGTAACCTCCGGGCCGAGGTATTCCAAATGGATTGTCGGCGGGGCCACGTACAGCCAACCCGCCAATGCCAAGGAAACACCGAACACAACCCACGCAACAAGACTCGGCCAACGCCCAGAATCCATGTACTCGCAACCCTTCTTCGCCCACCGGCCACGATCCAACCCGTGCGAAATATCCCCGGAATGCCTCGACCTTATCGGAGCACTCACGCTGTGTTGCCTTCTCAGCGTGCTATCAAGACGACTTGGGGAAAACTCCCCTCTCGCCGGCGGGGAGATTGCCTCTTCTCCAACGAATCATCGCCTCCTTCCCACCAATCCATCACAACCCGGGGAATCGCCCCCTTTCCGGACGGCCAACTCCCCATCAATCGGCTCAGGCTCATTTCGCCCGCCAAAGCTTCGGCCCCGACTTCGGGCCAATCCGCTCCCGCACCGGCGCCTCGCCCTAGACTCCTGGTGTGGCTCTGTCGAACACCCTCAACGACCGCAGGCACGTGCGCAGATGACGCAACGCACACCGGCCGGACCCGCTCGCACTCACCCGATTCGCCGGGTGCTCGCGCTGTATCGGCCCTACCGTGGCCGACTGATCCTGTCCCAGGTGATGCTGCTGCTCTCCGCGCTGGCGACCTTGGGGACGGCATCCCTCAACTCCCGGTTGGTCAACGACGGTCTGCTGGCCGGTGACACCTGGGTCATCATCGACACCGGTATCTGGATGTCGGTTCTCGGCGTCGTGGCAAGCCTGTTGTTGGCCGGAACAGCAGTGATCGCCGTGTTCTTCTCCCAAGGCACGGCCTATGTGCTGCGAACCCAGGCCTACGCCCGCGTCCAGGAGTATTCCTTCGGCAACTTCGACGCCATGCGCACCGGCAACCTGCTCGTGCGGCTGAACTCTGATGTGTCCAACATCGCCAATGCGGTGCTGTTCGGCGTGATGCTGCTGCTGTATGCGCCGATCATGCTGATCGTTGCGCTCGGCTTGGCCATGATGACGGCGCCCGGCATGGCCTGGATTCTGCTGGTGGTCGCGGTGGTCGTGCTCGGCGCTGCCGCGGTTCTGATCCGTCCGATGGAGCGGGCCTACGACGAACGCCAACACCGGCTCGACGAGGTCAACAATGCCCTTCAGGAGAACCTGGCCGGCGTCCGGGTGGTCAAGGCCTTCGGACGCGAAGAACTGGAGATCGAACGCTTCAACGAGCGCACCGAACAACTGCGCCGTCCCGCCAGCGCCGCCGCCTTCCGAGTCGCGCTGCTGACCCCAGTGCTGCAAACCGTCGCGCAACTCGGCATCGCCGCCACCTTGATGGTCGGCGGTACCAGCGTGATCAGCGGCGATGGCACCACGATCGGCCAGGTCACCGCCTTCACCCAATACCTCAGCCTGGTGGTCGTGCCACTGGCGCTCGGCGCCCTCATCGCGCCGTACCTCTTGCGGGGCGTCACCTCGGCCGGCCGGGTCTTCGAAGTCATCGATGCCGAGCCCACCTTGCCCGCTGGCGGCACCACCGAGGTGTCCGAAACCGGCGGAGCCGAAATCCGATTCACCGGGGTCTGCTTCGGCTACGACCAAAGCGAGGAGACCAAGGATGTGCTCCACGACATCGACCTGGTGATCAAAGCGGGCCAATCAGTGGGAATCCTCGGGGCGACCGGATCGGGCAAGACCTCCCTGGTCAATCTGATCCCCCGCTTCTACGACACGCGAACCGGCCAGGTCCTGATCGATGGCGTCGACGTGCGTGACATCCCGCTGGACCAGTTACGCAAGGTCGTCGGCACCGCACTGCAGGAGGCAGTGCTCTTCCAAGGCGTGATTCGGGAAAACCTGTGCTTCGCCGATCCGGACGCTAGTGACGATCGAATGAAGGACGCCGCACGCGCCTCGGATGCCTTCGGATTCGTTGAGGCCCTTCCGCAACAGTGGGACGCCCCCGTCGCCCGCCGCGGCTACAACTTCAGCGGCGGCCAACGCCAACGGCTGTCAATGGCACGCGCGCTGGTTCCCCGTCCTCGGGTGCTGATTCTGGACGACTCGACCAGCGCCCTCGACGTCGCCACCGAGACTCGCGTCCAAGCCGCGATTCCTCGCGACGTGGCCGGCACCACTTTGATCTACGTCGCCCAGCGAATCAGCGCCGTCATCGACCTGGATCGGATCGTCCTGCTGGAACGCGGACGCATCAGTGATCAGGGCACCCATGAAGAGCTCCTCGCCCGCAGCGAGTTGTACCGCGAGATCTACCAATCTCAGCTTGGTGCGATCCAGGAGGTGTCGGCATGAGCGCCCAGGCAAGCACCTCGCTCACTCCGCCCAAGGAGCAAAGTCGCGACGACGCCCGAGTCATCGCACGCCTCTTCGGCTACATCGGCGGACGGCGTCGACAGGCGAAGTTCTGGACGGCCGTCGCCCTGCGGGCGCTCTCGGTGGTCGCTCTGACCGCCGTCCCTGCCCTGACTGGTGCTGCCGTCAATGCCATGCGGGCCAAGGACTCGGTAGCGCTGCAGACCTGGGTGGTCGCGGCGGTCGCCAGCGTCCTGGCCTATCTGGTGCTCGCCGCGTTCGCCGAGTTCATGATGACCCGCCTGGCCACCTCGGCGACGATGAACCTGCAACGCGACATGTTCACCACGATGCAGCGGCTGTCTCTGGGCTTCTTCGACCGGCAGCCGGTGGGCCAGCTCCTCAGCCGCGTCACCAACGACACCGAATCGGTGGCCACCTTCAACGAGAATGCGGTCTCCCAGATCATGCGCGGCATCTTCCAGGTGATCCTCATTGTGGTGCTGATGTCGATCACCAACTGGCGGCTGACCTTGGCTGCTTTGACGGTGGTTCCGGTGCTGCTGCTGGTCGGCGCAGCGGTGACTCGAGCCGCCGGACCGGCCTACACCCGCTTGCAGGAACAGCTCGGCGACCTGTCCGGCTTCCAGGAGGAGACCATCTCCGGGCACCGCGTCCTGATCTCCACGCGACGCCAGGACTGGGCGGTCCACCAGCATGACACTCAGGCGGGAGGGGTGTTCACCACCGCCTCCAAAGCCACCTTCACCGGGTTGCTGCAGTTCCCCGCGACGATGGCGATGACCACGATTCAGATGGTCGTGGTACTGGTGGTCGGCGGGCTACTGGCGTCCCAGGGGCAGGCCGACATCGGCGAGGTGATCGCCTTCGTGGGCCTGGCCGGCTTGTTGGCCCAGCCGCTCTCGGACCTGTCCAACCTCGCCACCACCACGCTGTCGGCCATCGCTGCCGGGCGCCGAGTGTTTGAAATCGTCGATGACGAGCCCACTGTGGTCGACGCCGATACGGCCGTGCCACTGCAGTTTGAAGGGGGCAAGGTCGAGTTCCGCGACGTCGACTTCTCCTATGTGCCCGGACGCCAGATTCTGCGGGCCAATACCTTTACCGCACAGCCGGGTCAAAAGATCGGCATTTGTGGACCGACCGGCGCCGGCAAGTCCACCATCATCAACATTCTCACGCGCTACTACGACGTCGATGCCGGCGAGGTCCTGGTCGACGATCAGCCGCTCACCACCGTCACGATCGCTAGTTTGCGAGCCAACGTCGGCATGGTCTTGCAGGAGGCATTCCTGTTCTCCGACACCATCATGAACAACCTGCGCTACGCCCGCGATGGCGCCACCGATGAGGAATGCATCGCCGCCGCACATGAGGCCAACGCCCACCACTTCATCGAGGCGCTGCCTGAAGGCTACGACACCATGCTGGTCGAACGCGGCGCCAACCTCAGCCAGGGCCAGCGGCAGATGCTGACCATCGCCCGAGCGATGGTGGCCCGTCCGCGGATCCTGATCCTTGACGAGGCCACCTCCAATGTCGATACCCGCACCGAGAAGCTGATCCAAGAGGGTCTGCGTCGGTTGATGGCGGGCACCACCTCGTTTGTGATCGCTCACCGGCTGTCCACGATTTCGGACGCTGATTCGATCCTGGTCGTTGATCAGGGCCGCATCGTTCAACAGGGCACTCACGAAGAGTTGCTCGACGAAGACGGCCTGTATCGGGGCTTGTGGTTCAGCCAGTTCAAAGGCCAGGCCTGACCGCGCCCAAGGCCCCCGACCGTGTTCAGCCGACCGGGCACCACCGTTCGGAGATTCAGCGTCTTGAGGTCGCCAATCAGCCCGAGCCTGATGCCATGAAGGCCGGCCGAGCGAAGACTTGTGCCGGCCGCCGCAAACCTGAGGTGAAGTTCTCAGCCCCGACTTCCCGCAGCCTCAACTTGGGTTCTGCGAAGCGAAAAGCCAGCGCCGAAGGCCCCCAAGCTCACCGCCAATGCCAACAGCAACGACGTCTGCCGACTCAACCGCGCATCCTGACAAGCAGCAACTGTCTCCAACTGAAACCGCGTCAAGACGATCTTCGCCTCCTCGGGGCTAAACCGCCCACTCGCATAGCCTGCCAACTCAAAGAGATCGAAGGCGGCCTTGTTGTCGATGAGCACAGCCGCCGAGTTAGGCGAGTCTGGCCCGAGTGGCGCGCAAGCCACATTCGGACCGGAATACCGCAAGTGAATTGTCACCGGAGCCACATACAACAAACCCACCATCACCACAGAGACACCAAACACAACCCAAGCAATCACCCTGGGCGCATGCGTAGAACCCATATGCCCCACCCCCATTCGCTCACCGGTAATAGCCGGTCCCGTCCAAAATGAGCCCGAAGCGCCGACCATACCGAAAGGAACACAGCCTGATCACCCCTCAGTCAACCCATAAAGACAACTTGGGGGAACTCCACAGCTCACCAAGCACAAGACGCGACGGACGCCGAAGCAGCAACAGCCCCGAATCGCGCACTACGGCATCGCGGACTAAGCGGAATCGCTCGACGAAGACGGCCCGTATCGGGACTTGTGGCTCAGCCAGGCCAACGGCCGAGCCCAGCCAGCGGCCAGCCGAGGCGGCCCCTGATCTCTGTGCCGGAAACCACTGTTTCGGAGGGTTGATCTCTCGTGGGGTTTCGGCCGCCATAGCCTGATGCCATGAAGGTGGGCCGAGCCAAGATCTACGCCAACCGTCGCAAACGACGGCTGAGCCGCAAGACCCACGACCTCACCGACGCCCAATGGGACGCGCTGCGCACCGCCTGGGGTGGCTGCGCCTACTGCGGCGCCACTGACCAGCCGCTGCAGAAGGACTGCATGCTGCCCATCGCCAACGGCGGGCGCTACACCCTGACCAATGTCGTCCCGGCCTGCCGGTCGTGTAATGCCAGCAAATGCAGTTGGGAAGTCACCACCTGGTTGCGCCGCAAGAAGCTGGACGAAGCCGCCTTCCTGACCCGGCAGATTGCGATCTCAAACCAGATTGCCAACCCGTCGACCACCGTGAACCCTGCGGGCCGGCCTTCCTGACTCACATGCTCGTGAATCCAGCTCGCAAACTCACGATCAATGGCAGCGCCACCGGCCCCACTACAATCTGGCGTCAGCCACGCTCGCGTCCCGGCAAGGGGGCGCCGCTGAGAAACGCCTCGTAGGCTTCACGTGCATTCTCGTCGACAACTGTGGTTGCGGGTCCGTAGCGGGTGTCGGTGCGGTCACGCTTGGGTCCGGAGATCCAGAAATCCTCACCGGTCTCAACATCGAAGAAGTTGCCGTCAACAGAGCGGTCCCGCCGTAACTCGCGGCCGTGGAAGCGCACGGTCTTCCAGGTGCGGTTGAAGTCAACCCAGCAGATCCAGGATGGTCCCTGATCGGTGTTGTAGCCGGTCTTCAACTGGACGAACATGATCCTGCGAGCCATCAGAACCTCACGAATCAACACGAAACTCGACGTCGCCTCGACCCGTCACCACGTGGTGTCCCCAGCCATCAGAAGATGGCGCAGGCGGGCTCGACACGAGCCATACTGTTTCACGGCCAAGCTAGATCGGTCCACCAGATTCGAAGCCCCCACCTCCGGTGTGACCCAAACCTCAGCCCTCTGAGATCACGCACTTCTGTCTCACTACGAACTGAAGCGAAACTCCACGACGTCGCCGTCGGCCATGACGTAGTCCTTGCCCTCCATGCGGGCTTTGCCGGCTGCACGGGCGGCGGCCACCGAACCAGCGGCAACCAGGTCGTCGAAGCCGATGACTTCGGCCTTGATGAAGCCCTTTTGGAAGTCGGTGTGGATCACGCCGGCCGCTTCTGGCGCGGTGGCACCCTTCTTGATCGTCCAGGCCCGCGATTCCTTCGGGCCCGCGGTCAGGTAGCTCTGCAGACCCAACGTTTGGTAGCCAACCCGGGCCAAGGTGTCCAGGCCGGGCTCGGTGATGCCCATTTCGCCGAGGAACTCAGCGGCATCGTCTGGCTCGAGCTCGGCGAGTTCAGCCTCGATTTTGGCGTCGAGGAAGATCGCCTCCGCTGGCGCCACCAGTTCGCGCATCTTGTCGAGCAGATCGGTGTCGGCCAGTTCGTCGGCGTCACAGTTGAACACGTAGAGATACGGCTTGGCGGTCAGCAGGAAGAGCTCGCGCAGCGGCTCCAGGTCCAGACCGGCAGCATGCACCCCCACTCCGGAATCAAGCACCTTCTTCGCCTCGAGGAAAGCCTCCAGTGTCGGCTGCTTCTCCTTCTTGATGCGGGCTTCCTTCTCGACCCGCGGCAGCGCCTTTTCCAGGGTCTGCAGGTCGGCCAGGATCAACTCGGTACGGATGGTCTCGATGTCGTTGCTGGGGTTCACGCCACCGTCCACGTGCGTCACATCCGGGTCGCGAAAGACCCGAGTCACCTGGCAGATCGCATCGGCCTCGCGAATGTTGGCCAGGAACGCATTGCCCATACCTTCGCCTTGGGAGGCACCCTTCACGATCCCGGCGATATCGACGAAGCTCACCGTGGCCGGCACGATGCGTTCAGAGCCAAACACTTCGGCCAGCACGGGCAGTCGCTCATCGGGGACGCCCACCACCCCCACATTGGGTTCGATGGTCGCGAAGGGGTAGTTCGCGGCGAGCACGTTGTTGCGAGTGAGCGCGTTGAACAGGGTGGACTTGCCGGCGTTGGGCAGTCCGACGATGCCGATGGTTAATGCCACGAGGGGAAATCCTACCGCCCGAGCCGGCACCTCCTACCCACCACGGATGCCCGATTCCGCACCGGGGTCGAGTCCGGCTATGTTGTGGCCACCCACAGAGAGGAAGACCCATGAGTGACGCCGAAACCGTACTCGCCGCTATGACCACGGCTGGCGAACCGCTGAACGCCGGCAAGATCGTCGAGCTGACCGGCCTGGACCGCAAGCTCGTCGACAAAGCCATGGCCGAACTGAAGAAGACCGGCCAGATCGAGTCCCCCAAGCGCTGCTACTGGTCACCTTCTGCCTGATTCGGCCTGAACTGGTCGATCTTGACGCGTAGTCGGGTCACGATTGACCAGTTCTCCACAGGTTCACCTCGCGGAGAACGAAACCGCGCTTGGGTGCCGAGAGTGAAGGGCGTGCATGCGCGAATGGCGGTCCCTGAGGCTCTGCGGCGATTGAGCGTGGTTCAGGGTGGAGCGATCAGCCGCCAGCAGGTGCTGGGGCACGGGATCAGCGACCACATCATGCAGCGCTTCCTACGTGAAGGGCGCTGGAAGCGGATCGCCGCAGGGGTCTATCGGACCCAACCGGCGAACTGACTACAACTGGCTTGGGCCGGCGTTCTGCTTGGTGGCGACGGGGCGGTCGTGGGACGCCGAGCAGCAGCCCACCTATACGGCTGGCTCAAAGAACCCCCGCTGCCGATTACGATCTATGTGCCTGATAGCCAGCGCATTCGACGAGATGATCGCTGGCAGTTCATCCGCTCGGATCGCCTCGGCCGTGGGGAGCCACCACGGACCCGGGCTGCCCAAACCATCCTCGATGTGGCAGCAACTGCCTCAGCCGACGAACTCACCACGCTGGTCGCTGAAGCGACAGCCTTCGGACGGCTCGACCCAGCCGATATCGTGCGACTCGTCGCCGACACGCCCATGCTGCGGAACCGGCGCCGAATCGTCGAGACCGTGCAAGCGGTTTCCCTCGGAGCGATGAGCCCTCTGGAGGCCCGCTACCTTCGCGATGTGGAGCGGGCCCACCGCCTACCCGCTCCGCAACGGCAAGCCAGCCCGACGGGCCGGTACCGCACTGATGGCTGGTACCGCGACTACGGCATCATCATCGAACTCGACGGCGCCGCCCATCACCGTGGCGCCGCGCGCACCATCGACCTCGAGCGCGATAATGTGCACCGACTCAGCGGCCTCATCACCCTGCGCTTCAACTGGCGCATGGTCACCACAACCCCCTGCGCCGTGGCACACCAAGTGACCGAGGCCCTCCTCCGCCGCGGCTGGCTCGGCACCCCATACCGCTGCAAACGCTGTCGTTTGGTGGGTTTTTTAGCGGAGTGGCGGGAAAAAAGA
>JAEXAS010000026.1 GCA_023458095.1 Actinomycetes bacterium
CCTGAACGACTGCAAAGCCCTCATCTGCAACCAAATCGGCCAAACACCCCGACAAGTCCTCATCAGCTCCGGACTCAACGTCTACGAATCCGACGGACTCATCAGCGAAGCCGTCACCGACGTCTTCAACGGCAACCAACCCCGCCGCGCCCTCCCACCCCGAGACTGCAAAACCAGCTGCTCCGGACCCGGCACCGGCTGCGGCTAGCCGTCAACAACAAGGAGGCACAGCCATGGCGCGACTGATCGACACCACCCTGCGCGAGGGCGCCCAAGCGCCGGTGCCTTACCTGAACTCCGCCCAGAAGAGCAGCCTGGTCGCAGCCATCGCCGCCATCGGGGTGGAGGAGATAGAGCTGGGTCACGCCGTGACCGAGTTGGCCTATGGCGCTGAGCCGCTGGCCGACCTGATGGCGGTGGCCGCCGATGCCGCACCCGGGGTGCGTCGGGCCATCTGGTGCCGCGCCCGTCCAGACGACATTCGAGCCGCTGCAGCGCTGAACCCTGAGGTGGTCTCCTTCGCGTTGCCGGTGTCGGATCGTCACCTGACCAACCGCCTGAACCGTGACCGGGCCTGGGCCCTGGCCGAGGTTGCACGGTTGATTGACGTTGCTCGCGAGGCTGGGGTTGCCTATGTCTCGATCGGCTTGGAGGACGCCAGCCGTGCTGATGTTGCGTTCCTCCTGGATGTCGCCGCCGCGGCATCTGCAGCCGGAGCCGATCGGGTACGGATCGCCGACACAGTAGGGGTACTTTCGCCAGGTCTCTTGGCCGAGGTGGTGTCGGCGGTCCGGTCCCGTTTCACTGGAGAGGTGGGCGTCCACCTGCACAACGATTTCGGCATGGCGACCGCCGGGGCGATCGCCTCGCTGGAGGCCGGCGCAGCCTGGGCCGATGTCAGCCTGCTGGGGATGGGGGAACGCGCTGGCATCGCCCGCACCGAGGAAGTCGCCGCCTTCCTCACCTTGCAAGGCAGTGCCACTTACGACCTCCATGCGGTTCGCCGCGCCGCCGAAGCCCTGAGCGAGTGGACTGGACGTCCGATTCCGGGACATGCGCCGGTCATCGGCCCGGACATCTTCACCAGCGAGTCGGGCTTGCACGTCGCAGCCTTGGCCCGCGACCCCCAAACCTATGAGCCCTACGCCCCCGAACTGGTGGGTGCCGAACGCTCCCTGAGGTTGGGTCGCCAGAGCGGACGCTCCGCCGTGGCTGCTCTGCTGGGCGACACCGGAGCCGATCTGGTCGAACTCACCGCGCAAGTGCGAGCCGCCGCCAGCCAAGAGCACCACGCCGTGGACCCATCCGAGGCCCGCCGCCTCCTCGGAGCCTGAACCTCCTCGCCCCGGCTGGCTGAAGAGACCCGCCACCCACCACCGACTGGCTGAAGAGACCCGCCACCCACCACCGACTGGTTGAGGAGGCCCGCCCCCCACCACCGGCTGGTTGAGGAGGCCCACAGGGCCGTCTCGAAACCAACCCAACCCGCCAGGTTTCGAGACGCTCACTCCGCTCGCTCCTCAACCAACCGAACAAGCCAAGATGCGCTCGCTCCACGAACAACCGGACGGGAACCACAGCCACACACCACCGACTGGTTGAAGAGACCCGCCACCCCACCACCGGCTGGTTGAGGAGGCCCACAGGGCCGTCTCGAAACCAACCCAACCCGCCAGGTTTCGAGACGCTCACTCCGCTCGCTCCTCAACCAACCGAACAAGAGCCACAGCCACCAACCTCCGGCTGGTTGAGGAGGCCCGCCAGGGCCGTCTCGAAACCAACCCGGTCGCTACGATTTCCTCGCGCCGCTGAGGGGGCAGCGACATACTGCTGGCATGACCGAAGCGTCGAATCCGCCGATCGAACGACTCGTCTTCTTCTCCGATGCTGCGGTGGCAATTGCGTTGACACTGCTGATCCTGCCGCTGATGGAATCGGTAACTGCCAGCGCCCAGGAAGGCCTGGACGCGGCCGGCTACCTGGCCCACAACGGCACCGGCCTGATCGGCTTCGCGTTGAGCTTTGCCATCATCGCGCGCTTCTGGCGCAGTCATCACCGACTCTTCGCCCAGATCGAGCGGGAGGTTCCTGGGCTCTTCACGGTGAACATGGTGTGGCTGGCGATGATCGTGCTGATGCCGGTGGCGACCGCAATCATCTTCTCCCTGCCTGAGAGGCGCCTCGAGTACGTGATCTACATCGGAACCATGCTGGGGGCTTCGGTGTGTCTGAATGTGATGGCGTGGATGCTGCGTCGCCACCGCGAGGCATGGGCCGCCGGCGGCGAGGTGAGTGCGGATTCCGTCCTCAGCGGCGCCATCACCTCAGGGCTGCTGGCCGCAGCACTGCTGGTTGCCCTGTTCGTCCCGGGGGCTGGCTTCTGGTCGCTGGTGCTGTTGTTGGCAAGCCGTCCAATCCGCGTGCTGGTGAAGCGCCTTCGCAACCACCGCGCCACGTTCTGAGCGAAAGCTACCGTGCACCCCGCAGAGCCGGACGGGCACCGAACCCCAAGACCAGCAAGACCACCAGCGCCGGCAACTCCACCCCCACGCTCAGCCATCCAGCAGTGCTGGGGTAGTCGTCGTACAGCGGGAAGGCGAAGAGCACCGCGAACACGATTGCCGCAAGCACCCCCGGCAGCCAGCCCCGCTGCAATACCCACCAGCACGCGACCAGAGCCAGCCACAACTCGTGATGCGGCCACGAGATTGGTGAGACTGCCACCGACAACGTGCCCACCATCAGCATCGCCCCGATGGTGTCACCACGCCGGTAGGAACCGGACGCCTGCCAGAAGGCCAACACCGTCACCGCTGCGGCGATTGCCAGCCACACCAGGTGCGTGGCCGAGGTGTCTGAGAACAGGCGGGTCAGCATGCCCAGCAAGGACTTGTTGACCGTGGAGTCGGTGCGTCCCACCCGCCCGGTCTGCCACAAGGTGGTGGTCCAAAACGCCATCGACGGCCCCGGAAGCACCGCCAGCGCCACCAGTGCCGCCACCACGAAGGTACTGGTCGCCACGAGCGCCCGTCGCCATTGGCGAGTGATCAGGAAGTAGGGAATGAAGACCAGCGGAGTGAGTTTGATGGCCGCAGCCAAGCCCACCAGCACCCCCTGCCAGCGTCGCGGAAGCTGCTGGTCGAACAGCGCCAGCGCAACGACGAACAGGGTTACCTGGCCGACCACCAGGTCGTGTACGAAGGGGTAGGTCAACAGAAACGGGATCATCAACCCCGCCGTCCAGGCCCACCGCACCACCGGGGCGGGATCGACCCCCGGCCAGCTTCCTTCACCGATGCTGGTCACCAACAGATACAGGCAAGCCGCCGCGACCGCGAAAGTGGCGACGGTCCAGATCACTTTGGCCGCAGGCAGCGGCACCACCGTCAACCACGACAGCACCAGCGCGGAGAAGGGCGGATAGGTGAAGCCCAGGCCGTGAACCGTGGGGTGTTCATAGACCCACTGATACAGATCGCCGCCGCCGATGGCGTAGCTGATCGCCCCCCGATAGATCTCCAGATCGCCGAGCAACCCGGCCGGGTTCATCGAGAACAAGGTGACCACCAACAGCCCGGCAATGGCGGTCGCGGCGAGAACCAAAGTCACCGCCAACACCTGCCGTCCACGGCGGTCTGTCACGTCATTCACACTGGCTCCTGGACACTGTTCGGCCAGAGTAGCGGGTCGGCTGTGCGGTCGGTGGATCGGCAGGCGAGTCCACGTCGACGAGTTCAGAACTCGCCGGGATGCAGGCGATGCTGCATCAGCACCACCTGGTACGGATTCCAGGTCGACAAGGTGTAGCGCAGCACCAGATCGCTGCCCTCGCGGCGCGCGTCGAAGAAGTACGGAGCGTAGGCGCCACCGGTTCCGCGAGCCTGAGCCGAGAAGATCGCCTCCGACACCGGATCCTCGCCATGCGCCTTGATGAAGCGCCGCGTCGGGTCATCGACCATGCCGACCTGGACCCAGTCCATCAGGATCAGCCGGGCCGTCCATGGCCCTGCCGGGGCATCTGCCCAGCGCAGGGTCACCGCCGCCCCGGCTGGGTCTTCGGGTCCCGACATCGCCAGCAGCAGGTAGCGACCCACCTCCGGTATCCAACGCACCGAGATCTCGCCCAAGGCGGACGCAGCGAACAGCGGGACCGCCGCAGCCTCGGTTCCGGTCCACCCTGAGCCATCCCAATACCGCAGGCCGAGCTGGTCGGTGCGCGAGTCGGGGAGGTCATCGGTCGGCAGCATCGCCAGCCGCAACGACGACGCCCGGTAGGGGCCGGTCCCCCACAGCAGCACCACCGCACCGTCCAGACCGGCACCAGGAACCTCGGCCGCAGGGCGGACCTGGGCGGAAATATTGATGAAGTGTCGATCACTCACCGTGGCCAGGCCTTCGAAACGCAGCGGACGATGCCGCTGCCCCGGATCGACCACCACCTGCTGATCGCGGGCCCGCGCCACCACTGATCGGCCCATGGTCAGACCATGGCGAAAGTGGTTACTGGAGAAGAAGCCGTACCACTGCCCTTCCACCGAGACCGCGTCCAGAGGCACGTCGTACTCACGCATCGTGGCTCGCGACACGTGCAGCGGAGAGCCATGGAAGCGCACCTGGGGCAGGGGGTCGGCGTCGAACACCTCTGCGATGGCGTCGCGGGTCGCCAGCCAGGGCCGGGTCCAATGCGTGTCCCCGAAGAGCAAGAACCGGCGTCCCTGGTGTTCAACGCATACGCCCAGATCTGTGCCTCGAATCCCGGCCGTGCTCAGCGAGCGGCTCAACGTCGCCTTCCGCTGGCCTCCGGCGGCCGCGGTGGCATCCAGTTCTCCGGTGACCTGAGCCAGTTTCATCGAGGACTCCGCGGCCGTGGACACCTGCGCATCGATCACGCGCAGGCAGGCTGAGCGCGTCCAGATCCCGTTGCGGCGACGGTGATAGCTGAACACCGACTCCCCCTCCGAGACCACCGCCGCGTTCGGCGACAGGGGCGCAACCACCCAGGGTTCGGCGAGTTCGGCGACGAGGTCGCGCTGCCCGATGAGTTCGATCGGGGAGGGTGCGGGGTCGGGCCAAAGCCGGTCCTCGACGCGCCGCCATACCCCGGCCTCATGGCGGTACACCGCAGCACCGGTGATTTCGGGGACCCGAACCAGTAGCGATCCGGCAACGACCCGCAGCTCGCCGGCCGCCTGCGCGGCATCGGTGACAGTACCCAGCCGACGCCAGGGCTCATCGGGACGCCCGATCCGGCGGCGGTAGTGCACCAGGTGTCCTTGGCTGAGCACCACCACGTGTTGGTCACGGTGGCCCCACCGACGGTGGATCGTTGCCGCGGCGGGACCGATCGGGGCCTGCTCGGGCGCCTCGCCGATCGATCTGTTCACCTCAACCTCCCCGCGGTGTGGTCAGGCTAGCGTCTCTGCGGAAAACCGCTCGCCAGGACGAAGCCGAATCGAGGCCCCACCTACTGTGGAACCAGCTTTACGAGATTGCCATCTGGCGGCCCTACCCGTGAGAAAGGGCGACCCGGGATCCATCCCGGGCCGTCCTTTTTCGTGCTGTGGGGACACTCAGCGCAGCACCAAGCTGACCCCGAGAATGAGCATCAGCACCGCGATGCCGCCGTCCACGTACCGCCAGGCGCGGGGCCCGGAGAGCCAGCGCCCCAGGAAGCGAGCGCCATAGGCCAGTCCAACGAACCAGCTCAGACTCGCAGCGAAGGCACCGAGGGCGAAGATCCAGCGTTCGTCACCGTGGCTGGCGCCTACCGAGCCCAGCAGGAAGACCGTGTCGAGGTAGACGTGGGGGTTGAGCCAGGTCAGCGCCATTGTGGTGAGGGCGACCGACACCGCTCCGGCAGCCGGTCCCGCTGCAGCGTCGGGCTGCAACCCTGCCTGCGGCGGACGCAGCGCTCGGCGCGCCGCGATCACCGCATACCCGATCAGAAAGGCGGCCCCCACCCACCGGATCACCGGCTCCAGCCAGGGCAGGAGCTGCGTCATGGCACCGATCCCGGCGATGCCAGCCACGATCAGCACCGCGTCGGACAGACTGCAGATCGCCACCATGAGCCCCAGATGCCGCCCCGTCATGCCTTGGCGCAGCACGTAGGCGTTCTGTGCACCGATGGCGATGATGAGGGAGTAGCCGAGACCCAGCCCGGCAAGAAACGCTGGCACGCTTCGACGCTAGTCACTGCCGCACCATAAGTACAGTTCAGATTTCTGTATCTGCATTAGCATGACTGATGTGGAATTGCCTCTGGATTTGGCCCGCACCTTGGCCGCGGTGGTGTCGACCGGCTCCTTGGACGCTGCCGCCAATCAGCTCCACATCACTCCCTCAGCAGTCTCACAACGGTTGAAGGCTTTGGAGGCCCGTCTGGGACGGGTGTTGCTGGTCCGCTCCAAGCCGGTGCGTCCAACTCCGTCCGGGGAGGCGGTCGTGCGATTGGCCCGCCAGCTCGACGCGCTCGAACACGACACCCTGGCCGAACTCGGCATCGGCGCAGCCGGACGAATCGAAGTACCGCTGGCGGTCAACGCCGACAGCCTGGCCACCTGGTTTCTCCCGGCGCTGGCACCGCTGGTCGCCGACGGAGTGAGCGTCGAGTTGCACCGCGATGACCAGGACTACACCGCCGGTCTGCTGGAATCGGGCACCGTGTCGGCGGCGGTCACTTCGCAGGCCCGGCCGGTCGCTGGCTGTTCGGTACGTCCGCTGGGCTCGATGCGGTATCTGCCGGTGGCGGCACCGGCACTGCTGGAGCGCTATGAACTCAACCACGACCCGCAAGCCTTTGCCACCGCACCCTTGGTCGACTACGACCGTCGCGACGACCTGCAGAACCAGTTCCTGGATCGCCAGGGCATCGACCATGCCGCCCCGCCACGAAACCGAGTTCCCTCCTCCCACGACTTCGCACGCGCCGTTGAACTCGGCTTCGGCTGGGGCCTGGTCCCCGAACAGCAGTCCCGGGCAAAGATCGCTGACGGCATCCTGCGGCTCCTCCCCGGCGCCCCCGTGGACGTCCCGCTGCACTGGCAACGCTGGAAGCTGCATTCACCCCTGCTGGAACGCATCGAGACAGCCGTCGTCAGCGCCGCACGCCAACAACTCCAGCAACCCTGATTGCAGCCGACCGACCCGATTGGCACCACCCGCTGGCTGAGCCTGTCGAAGCACCCACAACCCCGCTGGCTGAGCCTGTCGAAGCCCCCCCACGGACGCCCTTCGACAAGCTCAGGGAACGACACCCCAGGCAGTCCACACACCAACTCGCCAGGTTTCGAGACGGCCCTTCGGGCCTCCTCAACCAGCCGGCTACACAGAACGCCAAACCTCCCCCACAACCCCGCTGGCTGAGCCTGTCGAAGCCCCCAACCGACGCCCATCGACACGCCCAGGGAACGACACCCCGGGCAGTCCACAAGTTCTTCGGCTATCTCGAAAAGGTCCTCGGCTATCTCAAAACGGACGCCAACGACGAACCCGTCAGCGCCTTCATCACCGAGACCGACGTCAAGGAATATGACGAGAACTTCACCGAAGGTTGCTACTTCGACCCGGCTGATCCCGCCGAGCTGGACGCGTCATACTTCTCCACTTTCGGAGACAAGGTTCGCGCCGACCTCGACAGACACGTGAACTCGGCCTTCTTCATGTACGACGTGGCCGCTGAGCCCGGCCCAGAACGGGCACCACTGCGGTTGCTGGGGGTCTACCCCTACCAGCAGGTGTAACGCCTCAGCGCACCGTGATGGCGCGGATCTCACGACGGCGCACGCCCATGTGCACCTGGCCGGTCTGGGCTGCGGTGAAGACCCGCTTGCCTTCGTCGGTGGCCTGCAGCCGTCCGACGATCTCGGTCAGGCGGGAAAGCTGTTCGTGCAGGTTCTCCAGTTCGGATTCCAGTTCCAGGATCCGACGAATGCCCTCCAGATTGATGCCCTCGTTCTGGGACAGGTGCTGGATGTGGCGCAGCTTGGCGACATCGCGCAGCGAATAGCGCCGTCCGCGGCCCCGGGCCCGTCCGGGCACCACCAGACCGAGGCGGTCATAGCCGCGCAAGGTCTGGGGGTGCATGTCGGCCAGTTGGGCCGCTATCGAAATCACGAAGATCGGAGCATCGGCGTCGAATCGCTCCGGTAGGCGTTCATTCATCACGACCATCCCAACATCGCGGCACGCGGATCGGGCTCTGCCGCGCTGGTGGCATAGGCCTGCAACGCCGCTTGCGCCTCGTCACTCAAGTGTGTCGGAACCTGCACCTCGACGGTGGCCAAGAGGTCTCCAGCGCCGGTACGAGTCTTGGCCCCACGTCCCTTCACCCGGAAGGTTCGCCCGTTCGGAGTGCCCGCCGGAATCCGCAGCCGCACCGGACCGTCGTCCAAAGTCGGCACCACGATGTCGGCTCCAAGCGCAGCCTCCACGAAGGTCACCGGGACGTTCACCGTCAGATGATCGCCCTTGCGTCCGAACACCGGGTGCGACCGGACGTGCACCAGCACGTAGAGATCACCGGCGGCGCCGCTGTTCTCGCCGGCGCCACCCTTGCCCTTGATCCGGATCTTTTGGCCATCGGTCACTCCGCCAGGAATACGCACCTGCATGGTGCGCCGCGACTGCCCGCGTCCCGAGCCACCACAGGTCGGGCAGGGATCGGTGACGATCATGCCGCGACCCCGGCACTCTCGACAGGGCTCCGAGATCTGGAACATGCCACCAGAACCAGCGGTTTGCATTCCCGAACCCTGGCAGGACCGACAGACCGTCGGCTGAGTGCCCGGGCGCGCCCCCGTGCCATGACAGGTGTCGCAGGCAACCTCAGAGGTGGTCTGCATCGACACCATGGCACCGGCCAGCGCATCGGCGAAATCGATGGTCACTTCGCCTTCGATATCAGCGCCACGACGCGGCCCGCGTCCGCTACGCCGCTGGGCACCGCCACCTCCGAAGAGGTTGCCGAACAAATCGCCCAGCCCCGAATCGCTGGAGTTGAAGTTGGCGAACATGTCCTCGGGATTCACCCCGCCTTGCCCACCGCGAGGGAAGCGGAACCCGCCGCTGCCGAAGAGTCGCCGCGCTTCGTCGTACTCCTTGCGCTTCTCAGCGTCCGACAGCACCGAGTTCGCCTCGGAGATCTCCTTGAACTTCTCCTCGGCCTCGGGGTTCTGCTTGTTCTGATCCGGGTGGTACTGGCGGGCCAACTTGCGGAAGGCCTTCTTGATCTCCTCAGGCTTGGCGTCGGAGGAGACGCCCAGCACCTTGTAGTAGTCCTTTTCGAGCCAATCCTTGGTACTCATCGCGCCTCCTTTCGGTGCTCAGGATTCGTCCGGTTCGGCGACGCCGACTCGGGCTGGTCGAATCACACGATCATTCAACTTCACACCACGCTGCATCACCGCCGACACCGTCGGACCGTCAAGTTCGCCGGCCATAGGCATCTGCATCAACGCCTCGTGGATCTGAGGATCGAAGGCATCGCCGACCTCACCGAAGACGGCCAGACCGTACTTGGCCGACACCTTCTCCAGTTCTTCGGCAACGAGCTTGAATCCGCCGACCAACTCGGAATGCTCCCGGGCGGCCTCGATACTGTCGAGCACCGGCAGCAGGTCTAGCACCACAGCTTCGATTCCAGCAGCTCGAGACAGTGCCCGGTCGCGGTCAACCCGCTTCTTGTAGTTGGCATACTCGGCGTGCAGGCGCTGCAGGTCGCCGGTGCGCTCGGTCACCAGATCCTGCAACTGTTCCAACTCGCTCTTGGGCTGAACCGGCTCGGCCTCGGCCTGATCGAGGAGTTCGGCCAGCGCCTCGTCCATTCCGTCAGGTCCTTCGACAGCCTCAGGGCCCGAGTCAGGCGCGGACGCCGGCGAGGTGCCGGCGTCCTTACCTGCTTGGTCAATCGGCTCTTCGTCGGGAACCGACGCTTCGTCGAACTCGCTCACTGCTGCTTGCCGTCCTCATCCACGATCTCAGCATCCACCACGTCGTCATCATTGCTGGCGTCACCCTCGGCGGCGGCCGATGCTTCGGACTCCTGCTTGGCCTGAGCCGCGGCGTAGACAGCCTGACCCATGGTGGCGGCCTTGGTGTTCAGGTCGTCCATGGCGGCCTTGACCGCGTCGTTGTCGTCACCGGCCAGAGCCTCCTTCAAGGTGGCCAAGGCCGCCTCGACCGGAGCCTTCACATCCTCGGTGAGAGTCTCGGCATTGTCGGCGAGCAGCTTCTCGGTGCGGAAGGCCAAGCCGTCGGCCTCGTTGCGCATTTCAACCGTCTCGCGACGCTTGCGGTCATCCTCGGCGTGCGCCTCGGCGTCCTTGACCATGCGATCGATATCGTCCTTGCCCAGCGCCGAGCCGCCGGTGACCGTCATGGATTGCTCCTTGCCGGTGGCCATGTCCTTGGCGTGAACGTGCACGATGCCGTTGGCGTCGATGTCGAAGGTGACCTCGATCTGCGGCACCCCGCGCGGAGCCGGCATCAGGCCGGTCAGCTCGAAGTTACCCAGCGACTTGTTGTCCCGGGCGAAGTCACGCTCGCCTTGGTAGACCTGAATCATGACCGAGGGCTGGCTGTCCTCGGCGGTGGTGAACACATCGGAGCGCTTGGTCGGGATGGTGGTGTTGCGTTCGATGATCTTGGTCATCACGCCACCCTTGGTCTCGATGCCCAGGCTCAGCGGGGTGACGTCCAGCAACAGCACGTCCTTCACCTCACCCTTCAGCACACCGGCCTGCAGGGACGCACCCAGCGCCACGACCTCATCGGGGTTGACGCCCTTGTTGGGCTCCTTACCGCCGGTGAGTTCCTTGACCAGGTCGACCACGGCCGGCATACGGGTGGAGCCACCGACCAGAATCACGTGGTCGATCTTGGACACCGAAGTGTTGGCATCGGCGATGACCGCGTTGAACGGGTTACGGCAGCGATCCAGCAGGTCCTGGGTCATGCGCTGGAACTCCGCACGGGTCAGCTTCTCGTCCAGGTGCAGCGGGCCCTCAGCGCCAGCGGTGATGTAGGGCAGGTTGATCTGGGTCTCCTGGGCACTGGACAGTTCGATCTTCGCGCGCTCGGCTGCTTCCTGCAGGCGCTGGCGGGCCATCTTGTCCTTGCTCAGATCGATGCCGTTGGCGTTCTTGAACTGGGTGACCAGCCAGTCGACGATGCGCTGATCCCAGTCGTCGCCGCCCAGGCGGTTGTCGCCCTTGGTGGCCTTGACGTCGAAGACGCCATCGGCGATCTCCAGCAAGGACACATCGAAGGTACCGCCACCAAGGTCGAAGACCAGAATGGTCTGCTCGCCGTCTTTCTCCAGGCCGTAGGCCAGAGCAGCAGCGGTGGGCTCGTTGACGATGCGGTCCACGGTCAGTCCGGCGATCTCGCCGGCTTCCTTGGTGGCCTGGCGCTCAGCGTCACTGAAGTAGGCCGGGACGGTGATCACCGCGTTGGTGACCGGCTCGCCCAAGTAGGCCTCAGCGTCGCGCTTGAGCTTCATGAGCACCCGCGCACTGATTTCTTGCGGGGTGTACTTCTTGCCGTCGATGTCAACGGTCCAGTCCGTGCCCATGTGGCGCTTGACCGAACGGATGGTGCGATCGACGTTGGTGACTGCCTGCCGCTTGGCGACCTCACCGACCAGGACCTCGCCGCCCTTGGCAAAGGCGACGACGGACGGGGTGGTGCGGGAGCCTTCGGCGTTGGGAATGACCGTCGGCTCGCCACCCTCGAGGACAGCGACGACAGAGTTGGTGGTGCCGAGGTCGATGCCGACTGCTCGTGCCATGGGTGTTACCTCCAGTTTGTTCGTGGTACGCGATTGAGCCTAGCACGCTCAATCCGTAAGTTGAGTACGCCAGACTCAACTTCGAACAGAGCTCGGGTATTCCCTCGGACGTCGAGCCGGACCTGCCCAAGGACCCACTCCGATCGCTATATTCGGCCACGAAGGAAGCGGCGACATCGATGTCACTTCACCGTGACCGAGCCGACGTGATTACCCACAATCGAAGCGTTGCCCACTCGCTGGAACACGATCCAATCCCGCACTTCGCCATCACTCACCCCGGACACCCCCGGTGGATCTCCTAGCGTCATACTCGCAATCCGAGGAGGACAGATGGGCCAGTCAGACTCGAACGGTCTTTCCGACATCGTGGCCGAACTCGTGGCTGCGCACCCCACTATGGGATTGGCAGCCGTCGTCGTTCGACTCGATCAGCCGCCACAATTCGCCTGTTACGGCCGCAGCACAGAGTTCCCACCGCGCAGCATCGACCCTGAGACTGTCTTTCGCATCGCCTCCATCACCAAGACCTTCACGGCGATCGCCATCGTGCAGCTGGCCGAGCAGGGACTGCTCGATCTGGACGATCCCGCCCAAAGCCACCTCAAACAGTTGCGCATTCACTCCGATGGATTCAGCGCACCGACCCTGCGGCATCTGCTCACCCACACCGCGGGGCTGGCCGAACTGGCCCGCCCCTGGTACGCATTGCTCCCCGATTTTGGTGAGAGTCGTCCCCTCGACCAGCCGTTGCCGAGCCTGACTGAGTTCTACGGCGGCCAGGTCAAGGCCCACGCCGAGCCCGGCACTCGATTCGTCTACACGAACCATGCTCCCGCGATCTTGGGCCAGGTGGTGGCCGACGTCTCAGGACTGACGCTGGCCGACTATCTGCGCCAACAGGTGTTCGCGCCTTTGGGTATGACCGATACAACGCTGACCCGATCACCACAGGTACGCGCAGCGCTGGCCACCGGGTATGAGATCGGAGCCCGGGGCGTCACTGCGGTGACCGAACGCGAGATGGTGACTGCTGGCGCCGCGTCGGCCTATTCCACGCCAGCGGACATGGCGAAGTACATCACCGCTCTGCTGAGAGGCGGCCGCGGCCCAATCCAGGCCATTCTCACCGCAGACAGCCTCGCCGACATGATGGCCGCCCACTATCAGCCCGATCCGAGAGTGCCCGGCGTCGGGCTGGCCTTCTTCCGGCATCGGCTCGGCGAGATCGAGGTAGTCGGCCACCAAGGCACCCATCCGGGTTTTCACTCCCAGTTCCTTCTCGCCCCAGGCCGCGATGTCGGCGTGGCGGTGCTGTGCAATGGCACCAAGGATCCCGACTTCTGGCTACCCAGCGCCGCGACTCGAATCCTCGCTGCCACCTTGGACGTGGCGCCGCACCAGATCCGCAGCGATCTGCCGCTTCACCCCGAAGTATGGTCGTCACTGTGCGGCTGGTATGCGCTTTCCGCCTTGCCGACCGACACTCGACTACGGGGGATGCTGGGGCTGGGCGTTGAGATCTTTGTGGCCAACGGCCAGCTACGCCTGCGTTTCCTCACTCCGATCCCCCAGCTCGCTCGCGGCTTTGAACTGCTGCCCGACGCCGAGGACGACCCGTACGTCTTCCGCGCCGATCTGGGCCTGCCGGGCATGGAGCCGCTGCGATTCGTCTTCACTCATGATGCGGGCACCGTCACAGCCATCGTGATGGAGGCGATGCCTGTGGTGCTGCCGCGACGTTCAGGAATGACCAATCCGCGCCGTTGGGCCAGCGCCGGTTTGGCTGCGGCAGCGCTGACCACCGCCGCGATCATCGGCCGCCGCACCAGCACGCACCGGCGGAGGATCACATGACCGGCCCAGCAGGCGAAGGGCTTCGCCGTCGGGCGACCGAACGGATCGTCTTCCACGCCACACCCCGCTCGATGCTGGATCGTCAGGGACCGTGGCTCCTGGTACGGGGCCAAGGATCACTTCTGTGGGACAGCGACGGCCGTCAGTTTTTGGACGCCCTCGCCGGCGGGGTGTTCGCCGTCCTGGCCGGGCATGGGCGCGAAGAGATCGCCCAAGCCCAATTCGACCAGGCCCGCACCCTCGCCTACACCAGTCCCTACGGCACCGCGACGCCGGTGCTCGTCGATCTGGCCGACAGACTCGCCGAGCTGGCACCCGGCGATCTGTCCTGCAGCTTCTTCTGCAGCAGCGGCTCCGAGGCGATCGAAGCCGCCTTCAAGCTCGCCCATCAGTACCATCGCGCCAACGGGCAACCCCAACGGCATCGGGTGGTGTCGCTGCGCCGCGCCTACCACGGCGCCACGGCAGCGGCGCTGTCGGCCACAGGTTGGAGCCCAGGATTCGGAGTGTTTCGAGGCGGGCTGGGTCCATCGATCCCGCTGAGCGACTTCACCCAGGCGATGCCCCCGTACTGCCACCGCTGCGAGCTTGGCCTGACCCACCCCGAGTGCAATCTGGCCTGCGCAACCGCCATGGAACACGCCATCCTGGGCAGCAATCCCGACGAGGTGTCTGCGGTCGTGATCGAGCCGGTCCTGGGCACCGGCGGCTGCATCATCCCGCCACCGGGATACCTGGGCGAACTGCGCAGGCTCTGCGATCAGCATGGCATTCTGCTCATCGCAGATGAAGTGGTGTGCGGCTTTGGTCGAACCGGAAGCTGGTTCGGCATCGATCACGCTGGCATCATTCCTGACATCATGGTCGTGGCGAAAGGAATCTCCAGCGGCTATGCGCCAATCTCCGCGGTCATCACACGACCGACCATTGCCGAACAACTCCCGGCTTTCTGGGACGTCCACACCTACGGCGGCCACCCCGCCTCGGCGGCGGCTGCCTTGGCCAATCTGAACCTCATCGAGACCGAGGGTCTGGTGGACCATGCCCGCACCCTGGGTGCAGAGTTTCTGGCTCAGTTGCAGAGGCTACGGCGCCACCGGCTGGTCGCCGATGTGCGCGGCCTGGGGATGCTCCTGGCGGTGGAACTGGTCGACCCGCCCGCCGCCATCGCAACCTCGGCGGTGCCCCTCGACGTCCAACTTGCATCGTTTGCCCACGCCCAAGGACTGTTCGTTCGGCCACTCGGCGGCACGATCCTGCTGGGCCCGCCGCTGGTCTTCACCGCGGAGCAGGTGGAGCAGACCGTGGCGATCCTTGACGCCGCGCTGAGCCACCTGGAAGGTGTGCTGACAGGCCAGGGTTCACGGTGACGGAATCCCGACGAGCGTCGGCTCGCCCCTGGGCGAGGTTGAACCCCACAGACGTGATGTTCCTTCGCTTGGAGCGACCCGAATGGCCTTGCCACTACGGGATTCTTCTGGTGGTTGATGGTCGCGAGCTGATTCGCGGCGATGGTTCAGTGCCCCTCGCGCAGCTGCAGAGCATCCTCGCGGAAAGGGTTTCATCGAACCCACGGCTGCGGCGTCGGATCTTTGAGCCGGGCCCTTTTCTGGGTCCGCCGCTGTGGGTCGATGACGCCCAGTTCGACATTCGATCTCACGTATTCGCCAGCGCCGTTCCGGCGCCGGGAGCCGAATCCGACCTCGTGGCGACCGCACTCGACCTCTATGAGCGGCCGCTCGACCGCAGCCGACCACTGTGGGAACTGTGGCTTCTCACCGAAATGGCCAACGGCAAAGTCGGTGTCCTCCTGAAGCTGCACCACACTGTCGCTGACGGCCTGGCTGCCATCGAGTTGGCGGCGGCACTCACCGATTCCGGTGCAGCAACCAACACCACCCCCGCACCCTGGAATCCACTGCCGGTCCCGTCACGCCGGGATCTGCTCGCGGAAAGACTCGGGTCGATCCGCGATCACTTCCGCAGCGATCGTTCATCCCCGGGCCCATCACCGCGACCATCTCGGCGCAGCCTTTCGCGCACGATCGGGGGCTTTCTCGGCAGCGGCGGCGCGACGGGATTCGCACTGAATGCACGAGTTCGTTCAGGCCGACGTCTGGCGCGCGTCGAGTTGGACGTAGCGTCGGTCAAGGCCGTGGCTCATGCGCATGGCGGCAAGATCAACGACGTCGCGTTGGCCTTGTTCGCTGGAGGGCTTCGCGCCCTTCTGAGCGCCCGCGGCGCTCTCCAGGAGCACACCCAGATCGCCGCAGGCCAGACGGTGACCTTGAGACGACCCGACGATCCGCGCACGATCGACAATCGTGTTGGATCGGTGATCCTGCGTCTTCCGGCCGACGAGCCCGACGTGGCACAGCGTTTGCAGGCGATCATCGAACAGACCAGCACAGCCCGGTCTGCTCAACAGCCGACAGCAATCATGACGGTGTTGGCCGCGCTGTCGGCGACACCACTGGGGGCGTTCTACAGTGCGCACCAGCGGGCAGGCAATGTGTTGTGCACCAACGTGCGAGGCCCCGAAGAACCCGTGTCCATCTTCGGGGCGCCCGTGGAATCGATGCTGCCGATCATTGAACTGGTGGGAAACATTGCGGTGACCCAAATCGCGTTTTCCTATGCCGGAACCCTCAGCCTGGCCATCACTGCCGACGCAACAGCATTTCCTGACCTGCGCATCGTCACCAGCGCCATGGCGCACGAATGGTCGGTCCTGGCCGCAGGCTGCGGAATCGCCGGGCACGCCGAGCACGGGTGCTGGCCGGTGGATGAGGTGCGTTGACGGCTTTGGCCGGGCTTGCCGCGGCTGGTCGCTGTCCTATTCCTCGCAGTAACATCCAGCGGCTCGCGGGGAATGACGATGCAGCTGTGGCACGTCGCCACGACCCCGGCGCTGACGGTCACCGTCGGACGGGCGACCAACGCTGATCGGGACTTCGTCGAGGACTGGAACAGTCCACTGCGGCGGGGGAGCATCGATGGCCAGTCTGTGCGCAGGCCCGTTCCGGTTGGCGGGCGCCAAGCTGCGTCCGAACCGCTCACTGAGCCCCGCCCGACGCACCACCCTGGCCGAGCGAGGCAGTTTCGACGGCGTGGAGGTGCCCGCGCTGGCGGTGGCGGCGAACTCAGTGGAGTCGGCTCCGGTCGGGTTCGGCAGGCCCCGTTCGCGGCTGCGCCTGATTCTGCCGCGCCCCTCAGCCTTCTCGTTCCTCCTTGAGGGACGCTTGGCCTTCGTCGACCGGCAATCCTGGACGGTCGGTTCGGCAGGGACTTCGACAAGCTCAGCCAACGGATCCCACAGCTCCACCCAGAGCCCGTCAAAGCAGACTCCGTCCCCCGCCACAACCCCCGGCCACCACCGCCGACCCGCTGACCAGCACCCTCAATGCTGTCGAGGAGTTGTTAACTGCCTTGGCGTCCAGCACCGCGCCAGCCTCGCCTCGACAGGTCGAATCGCTGCAGCGTCGCTCCCGGGAGCTCGCTGCGGTCGGTCTGGACTCACTCAGCCGGGCGCTGCTCAATCTTGGCGCGCGGCCGAACCCGCCAGCGCTACTGCAAGCCCAGTTCTTATTGGATCGGGTTAGGGCAATTCGCCGCTGAGCCGGGGACTGTTTGACACACTGACGGTGTTGACTTTGGCGAAACCCCACGGAAGGCCAACTCATGGAGCCCTCAGATGCTCTGGTGTTCTTCGGAGCCACCGGAAACCTGGCGCACAAAAAGATCTACCCCTCCCTGGCCGCTTTGGTGGCCAAAGGCCAGCTCAAGATTCCGGTGATCGCGGTCTACCGATCCAAGGGCGACAAAGAGAATCTCCTGGAGCATGTACATGACAGCCTGGCTGCCCATGGCGGTTTCGATGCGGCGACCATCACCAAGCTCACCGACCTGATTCACGGCGTGGACGGCGACTACTCCGATCCGCAGACCTTCGCCAAGCTGCGCGCCGCCCTCGGCGACGCCAAGCACCCGCTGCACTACCTGGCGATCCCGCCGTCGCTGTTCGCCACGGTGACCGCTTCCCTGGGGGCCTCTGGGTGCGCCGAGGGGGCCAGCGTGGTGGTGGAGAAGCCTTTCGGCCGCGACCTGGCGTCCTCGAAGGAACTCAACGACGCTCTGCACCAGGTCTTCGACGAGGCCCACGTCTTTCGCATCGATCACTACCTGGGCAAGGAAGCGGTCATGGGACTGGCCTACTTCCGGTTCGCCAATGCCTTCTTGGAGCCGATCTGGAACCGCAACTATGTGAAGTCGGTGCAGATCACCTTGGCTGAAAGCTTCGGCGTCGATGGCCGCGGTTCGTTCTATGAGGACGTCGGTGCGCTGCGTGATGTGGTGCAGAACCACGTGCTGCAGGTGTTGACCATGGTGGCGATGGAGCCGCCGTCCGGCCAAGGCCCCGAAGGGCTGCGCGACGAGAAGGTCAAGGTGCTGCGCGCCATGCCACCGATCAAGACCACCGATGTGGTGCGCGGCCAGTACGAGGGCTATCGCACTGAGGCCGGAGTGGCCTCGGACTCGACCACTGAGACCTTCGTGGCTCTGCGTGCCGAGGTCGACACCTGGCGCTGGTCAGGGGTTCCGTTCTATCTGCGGGCCGGCAAGGGCCTGGCCACCACCGCCATGGAGGTCTGGGTGGAACTGAAGCGTCCGCCAGCCGGCGTCCAGATTGGCCAGGTCGGCCCCACGGAGGCGAACTCGCTGCATTTCCGGCTCAGCCCGGACGTATCGATCTCGCTGGCGGCCAATGTGAAGGCGCCTGGTTCGAAGATGAAGGGCGAACAGGTCGAGTTGGAGTTCAACCAGATCGCCAGCGCCGATGGCCTTGATCCCTACGAACGCCTGCTCGGTGATGCACTCAAGGGCGATACCACCTTGTTCACCCGCGAGGACACCGTCGAGGCGTCCTGGCAGGTGATTGATGGAATCCTCGGCGACGCGACGCCTGTGCACCCATACTTCCGCGGGAGTTGGGGACCCGAGGCCGCCGACCGACTGGTCAAAGACGGCGAATGGCACAACCCGGAACCCACCGAGACCGGGCCTGCACAGCCGCCGTCCGGCGACGATCACAAGGAGAACTGAGATGCAGTTGGGCATGGTCGGCCTGGGCCGCATGGGAGCCAATCTGGTGCGGCGCTTGATGCGTGCTGGCCACGAGTGCGTGGTCTATGACGTCAATCCCGAGGCGGCAAAGGCGCTGGCTGCCGAAGGGGCCGTCGCCGCAGAATCGCTGGCCGAGCTGGCCGCCAAACTAGCGGTGCCCCGGGCGGTGTGGGTGATGGTGCCCTCAGGAAAGATCACCACCGACACCGTGAACGCCGTCGCTGAGCACTTGGCGGCCGGGGACACCATCATCGACGGCGGCAACTCCCACTACCACGAGGACATTGCCCGCGCTGAGGTGCTCGCCCCGCGCGGCATCGGCTACCTCGACGTCGGCACCTCCGGTGGGGTCTGGGGCCTGGAGCGGGGCTATTCGTTGATGATCGGCGGTCCGAGTCCGGACTTCGAGCGGCTTCGTCCGATCTGGCAGACCATCGCACCGGGGGTGGCGGCCAACACCCGCACACCCGGACGCGAGGGCGAGCCCACCGACGCCGAGCACGGCTTCTTGCACTGTGGCCCGGTCGGCGCGGGGCACTTGGTGAAGATGGTGCATAACGGCATCGAGTACGGCCTGATGGCTGCCTACGCCGAGGGCTTGAACCTGTTGGCCAATGCCGGTGCCGGTGCCCATGCCCGTGACGCCGATGCCGAAACCGCACCGCTGGAGCACCCGGAGTACTACCAATACGACCTGGACCTGGCCGAGGTCGCCGAGGTGTGGCGCCGCGGTTCGGTGGTGCAGTCCTGGCTGTTGGACCTCACTGCCGCAGCGCTGGTGGAAGACCCGAGGCTGGAGGCTTTCACCGGACGCGTCTCCGACTCCGGCGAGGGCCGCTGGACGGCCGAGGCGGCGATCCAGTTGGGGGTCCCGGCCCCGACCCTGGCTGCGGCGATCTTCTCCCGCTTCGCCAGCCAGGGCCAATCCGAGTTCGAACACAAGATGCTGTCGGCCATGCGGAAGCAATTCGGCGGCCACGACGAGAAGAAGTAGGCGATCACCGCCGCTAGCCTTCCAACGCGACCCGACGAGCCTTGAGTCTGCGGGTCATCGTTCGAAGCCGAGCGGCATCAAAGGGCAGGGCGCCACCTTCAAGATCGTCCAGCATGCCGGCTGTTGCGGCGAGCACCTCGTTGAGGGCACGCTCCGCTGCCGACTGGGGCAGCCCCGCCTCGACACCGAAGGCGAGAAAGCGCTTGCGACTGAGCCCCTGACTGACGCCGTGAAGGCGCAGCGCCAGGGTGGTGTCCCCGTAAGGCACTGTGCTGGGAACGTCGTAGACCGGCGCCACTCGCCATTCGCCGTCGACCTGCCGCACGACCGAGACATTCTTGGCATGCAGGTCGCCGTTGCCGGTCAACCAGGCGAAGGCGAACTGTTGATAGACCGCACGGGCAGCCACCCGGGCGGCCGCGCACACCCCACTCGCCGCCGCAACCACCTGCTCAGCGGTGACCGAATACTTGTCGGCCGGGTAGCGGCCCATCAACTGGAGCGCATCCTCCACGGCCAGCCGGCGCACGGTGCCGTCGTCTGCGATCTCCCGATCGAATCGTTTGACGACCAAGCCGGGGCGCCCCTCAACGTCGTGCACGAGCTGGGCTGAAGCCACCGGCAGTTTCAGCTTGCGGGCCAATCCGAGGAAGTAGTGCTCATTCACCACAGCATGGGGATAGTCAGGCGGGTCGAGTTTGACGATGGCAGGCCCCGAACCAAGCCGCGCAGGAAAGCTGATCATCCCCGCGGAGAGTTTGTCCTGGGCACCGGCCAGACCGACCCGGTCCACGAATCCGTTCTCGGCCATCAGGTCGGCGAATCGCAACGAGGTCAGGTCGTTCAGATTCTCTGCCACCGGATCGGCCGCCACCAGGTCGCCACCGTCGGCGATGACGGCCACGTCGCCGACCAGGTCCAACCCCACGGCGAGCAGCAGGCTGAGTTCATCATCAGCCGAAGTCTTCACCGATCGCAGCAGAGCGCTCAATCGCCGACCTTCGGGGAGCAGGTTGGCGAAGAAGGCAGGAACCGCACCGGCAGGGCTGAGCAGTGACGTGTCCACCGGCAAGCTGCGAGCAACAGCGGGCCCGCTGTACTCCCTCAGGTACTCGAATCGCACGCCGTCAGCGCTTCGGGTGAGGGTGGCTGCAGGCTTTCCAGCCTTGAACACCACAGCCTGTTGGACGTGGCGCGGATCGGTCACGACTGCCCCCGCAGTTCGACCCGCAGCCGCAAGCCCAGGACTTCAAGGAGCAATTGCACCTTGTCCAGCCGGACACTCGACTTGCCAGATTCGACCAACCGGACGAAGCGCTCCGACACCCCGGCGAGTTCAGCGGCTTCAGCTTGGGAAAGCCGCAGAGCCTTACGGCGCTGCCGCGAGAGTTCTGCCAACGAATCCATGACACCTCCAAATCGGCACGAAAATGCCTATTTGAGGCAGTATGCACCCACCACACCACCACAGTCCACACTTTCGGCACGATTGTGCCGATTTCCCGAGCAACCACACCCCCCTGCGGCACCCACTCCCCGAATCGGCACGATCGTGCCGCACAAGTCGTCCGGATTCACCCCTGGTCGCTTCGGACACGACGGCCCCAGCTTCCTGAACGTGGCGGCAACTCAGGGCGCTGTTTGCGCACTGCGGCAATCAAGTGGCCAGGCGACCCTGGCATCTGCCATAGTCCCGACCTATGAGCGAAGCGACATCATTCCGAGTCGATTTGCGCGGCATGATCTCCTTGCTCGGCAAACACCTGTACTCCACGCCGGACGTCTTTCTTCGAGAACTCCTCCAAAACGGCGTCGATGCGATTACCGCTCGAGCTGATGGCGGCACCATTGCCCCCTCATGGTCGATCAGGATCACCAGTTCGCTGGCGCCCGGTGAGCTCTTTCGCTGCACCGACGATGGAGTCGGCATGACCTTGGCGCAGGCCCAAGAGGTGCTCTCAACCGTGGGCAAGAGCTCGAAACGTAACGACTATGACCTTCCCGTCCGCGGCTATCTCGGACAGTTCGGAATCGGCCTGCTGAGCTGTTTCATGCTCGCCGACAAGGTCACCGTCCGCACCCGCGCTGCAAACTCGGCTGCCGTGGAATGGGTCGGGTATTCCTCCGGCGTCTTCACTGCCACCGAGATCGCCGACGATCTCCCCATCGGCACCACAGTCGAGTTCGTCCCGCACCCCGACGAGGCCCGGCTCACGACAGCCGACTCGCTGCGGGAACTGAGCACCTACTACGGCCAATATCTGCCCGTTCGTATCGAGGTCGATTCAACTTCGATCAACACCGCACCCTTCTGGACCGATCCGGACCGGGCTGATCCCGACCAACTCGAACAGCTCAGCATCGATCTGCTCGGCCAGCCTGCTTTGACCGCGATTCCGCTCTCGGTTGCCGGAACCGACCTTGCCGGCACCGCCTTCGTGCTGCCCTACGCCCCCAGCCCCAGCGCTCGGCAGGCGCACCGGGTGTACCTGGGCGGAATGCTGGTCAGCGAAGCCAGCGACAACCTGCTGCCCGACTGGGCCTATTTCTGCCGCTGCATCATCACCACCAGCGACGTGAATCCGACGGCTTCTCGAGAGCAGCTCATCGACGATGAGGCACTAGCCCACGTCCGGGAGGGCCTGGGAGCGGCACTTCGACGGTGGGTGGAACACACCGCCCGAAGCCAGCCGGAGGTTTGGGCCCGATTCGTCGCCGTTCACCATCTGGGTCTGCGCTCGGTCGCAGCCCATGACCCAGCTTTGGCGACCATCGTCGTCCCCTGGCTGCCTTTCGAAACCTCGGCCGGACGCATGCCACTGGGCACCTTCGCCAAACGTTGGCCCGTGGTGCGCTACGTCAGCGACCTTGCCGAGTTCGACACCGTGTCGGCTCTGGCCGCTGCGGACGAGCCGGTTCTGAATGCCGGCTACACCTACGATGCCGCCCTGATCAGCGATCTCCCTCGCATCATCCCTGGCGTGGAGGTGACCGAGGTGAGGGTCCTTGATGCGCTTGCCGCGCTGGCCGCACCCGCCCCCGCCGACCAGGTGCTGACCAGTGCGCTCGAGCGAAAGGCCGCCGCCGCCTTGGAGTCGGTGGACTGCGATGTCATGGTGCGCGTCTTCGAGCCGTCCGATGTCATGTCTTTCCTTGTCACCGACCCCCATCTGTGGCGTCGGCTCGACACACAGCAGATCACCTCGAAACCAGGTCTGTGGTCATCGATGATCGCGGCCGTCGAGCAGGCAGCGCCGCAGGCGCCCTCAGCAACAGCCCGCGCCGCCACCCTGTGTCTGAACTGGTCAAGCCCCGCCATCAGGCACCTGGCCACTGCTGACGATCGGCTGGCCGTCGATCGCATCATTCGTGTGCTCTACTGCCAGGCGGCGGTCAACACCCATCGTCCTTTGCATTCTGCCGAGCGTGGCCTTCTCGCGGCGGCTTTGGACGACTTACTGAGCCTGACGTCGTCTCCGGAAGCGCCGAAGCCATGAAGCAAACCCCAGAACTCGCCGACCTGTACCTCCAACTGCATGAAGCCGACTGGACGCGCGTCCCTCCGCTGCTTGAGCGAGCGATCGCCGTCGCTACAGAGGCGAACGACGAAGACTCCCTCTACCAACTGCGCCGGATGATGGTTGACGCGGCGTCGTATCTCGGCGACGCACCGACCCAACTCGCTTCGTTCACCACTGTGGTCGAGCAGCACCTCCACGACCCGGAACGCTTCCCGAACGTCGTCACCAGTCCGAGCCGCTCGAATCTCGAGTATCAGATTGGCAACACTATGGACACGCTCGCCGAGAACTCCAGCGTTACCCGGGATCAACTTGAACAAGCCATGGCCTCGGCCTATCGGGTCTATCACCTGCACAGCACAGCCGACACGAATGTGCCTGTCGACGACCTGGCCAGGGCGATCTACCTCGGCGACACCGATCGGCTCAGTGAACTGGCCGAACAGGTGAGGCGGATCACGGTTGTCGGCACCTCACGATGCGAGGCCTGTGACAGACACTTACTGATTCACGCCGACCTGAATACCGGGAACCTTGATGCCGCCCTGACCACGGCTGAGCTGATGCTTCGTGACAAGCTGTCGTGCCCCATCGAGCCTGCTTTCAGCTTCGCACGCCTTCTCGTACCGGCACTCCTTGAAGGGCACCTCGACTTCGTCTCACGGCACTTCGAACGGGTGAACTCCGCTGTCGCGCCCTCGGTCAGTGAACGTGTCAGCATTCGCCTTTCCCTGTTGCCACTGGCAGCACTGACCGAGAACCTGGCCTTCGGCTTGGCCGAGTTCGAACGGCGCCTCGTCGATCTCGCTGGCCTTCGCTACAACGATCTGGTGCGCCTGGAGTTTTTCGCTGCAGGTGCAGTTCTGTTGACCCGCGCGGCGGTTCGAGGTCTGGGTCAGCGAGCCGTACGCGATACCACCGGCACACTCGCCGCCTTCGGCATCGGCAGCGGCGACGAAACGGTGGAAAGCCTCGCCCCTCGGCTGTGGAGTGCGGCTGAGGAGTTGGCCGCCCGGTTCGACTCCGGACGCGGCAACACCTTCCGCAGCGATCGACTCAACCAAATGCGCTCCTGGTCGGCGGTATCCATCCCGCTGCCCCTGGGCCCGCAACCTGAACCGGCCATGGTCACCGTGCCCGACCCGGCTCGCTCGTCGGCCGAGTGGGTCACCTGGGCGGCAACCCGTCTGCGGCTCTCCGATCCCATAGGCGCTCTGGAGGCGTGCACCCGCGCTCTCAATGGCGGCGATCTGGACCCCTCACTTCGCACCGACGCGCTGGGCTATCGTCTGCGCGCCCAGGCCACAGTGTGGCAAACCGCTGCGGGAGTGACCCGCGTCGCCGAGCTCGATCCCGAGTCCCAGGCTGAGCTGGCCAACCAATTCGCTGAACTCACAGCAGGTCTGATTGACATCGGCAGGCCCAGCCGCGCCGCGATCCTCACTGCCTTGGGATTGGCCCAGTATGACCGGGGCGTTCAGCACGAGGCCGACCGGCTCACCACGCTCCTTGAGCAGTTTGACGACGCCCCGGCGGCCGACCGTTCACTGTTGGAAGCTCACCTGTCCAGCGCACTTGCTGAGGCTGGGCGATCCACTGAGGCGATGGAGATGGCGATCCGTGCGGCTGAGCACGTCGAGGCCGGCTCGCACCTCGAAGAGCGTCATCGCACCTGGCTGTTCACCGGGACGACGCTCGCCCGATTCGGCCACGCCGAAAGCCGCACCTGGTTTGAGCGGGTCGTTGCCGAGACGCCCGACCTCCCCGGCACCCGCGCCGTCGGACTGCTGTTGCTGACCCAAAGCCTCGCCGCAGCCGGGGAGTGGGAACAGGCGATCGCCGCCGCGGTGCAAGCCATCGAGCTGTTCACCGAGGTCGACGCCCCGAGATGGGCTGCCGACGCCGCCGGGCAGCAAGCGTCGCTACTCGAACACACCGGTGACCTGGCCGGGGCAATTCGGGCTACCCGACGCATTCTTCACCTCACCGCCGCGGTCGAGTCCTTCAACAGCGTCCCCGCGCAACTGCAGTTGGCACGTCTGTTGGTGTTGACCGGCCAGGCTGCCGATGCTGTGCCCATCCTGGTCGACGTGGATGCCGAGTTGGCCGAGAACGAGGGCCTGGGCACCCACGAGGCCTACCAATGCGCGTACTGGATGGGTCGAGCCCACCGCGATCTCGGCGACGTCGAGACCACAGCCAGCCTGTGGCGAGCAGCCCTCGATAAGGCCAAGGCCAACCCGGCAGCCGCTGAATGGGTCGCCGAATTCAGCTGGGTCTTGGGTGAGTTGCTGGCAGCGCACGGTCAGGGGGATGCCGCCGTGGAGGTTCTTGAAGCCATGCGGGCGATCCTCCGGGCTGGTGACAATCCGCTCGCTGAGATCAGTCTGGACATGCGAATCGGGCTGATCACCTGTATGAATGGCGACGCGTCCGGGATTGACCTTCTCCTTCGGGCCCGGAGCAACGCCGAAGCGGCAGCGGCATCCTGGGAGGCCGCCGACATCACCGAAGTCCTCGCCCGGGGACTACGAGCGCTGGGTCGCAGCGACGACGCTGTCGCCGCCGCCCTGGACGCCAGTGACCGTTTTACCGCTGCCGGCGACCAACGCAACGGGTGGCAGTTGCTGGGACTGGCTGCGACCATCTTGGCCGAGAATGGACGCTTCGGTGAAGCGATTGCCTTGCTGGAGCCGGTCGCAGCGGAGGATCCCTCGCTGGCCGCGCTGCTCGAAGAGATCCGAAAGCAAAGCAGCTAACCGAACACTCCCGAAACGCACCCACCGCTGCGACGGCACTGGACCAGAGAGGAAGGAGCGGCCGATGGCCTTCGACTACGGCGATGAGGTGTCCGTGACCGAGGCGGCGCGAACTCCCGAGCAGGTCGGCAAGGTCGGCGTCATGGTGGGAATCGGCGAAGACGAGGGCAGCGGGCTTAGCTACGCGGTGCGACTGCACGGTGAGGACACCATCGTGTCCTTGTGGGAATCGGAATTGGCTGCCCACAGCTAGTCCGGCGGCCTCACCAGGCCGGACGGCGAGCGAGCTGACGAAGGAAGACAGCAGTGACCATGGACCCACGAGCAATCCTCGCCGACCCGCAGGCGGCCGAGTCGTATTACGTGTTCGCGGCTGGAGTGCTGTGGCGGGTCCAGGAAACGGGGCTGACCATGGTCGCCCCCTGCCCACCATCACCACGGTCTCCCGCGGCCTCGGCGATGGGCGCAGCGAAGGCAAGCCGTTGGAGATCGCGTTGTACGCCGATGGGCCCTGGGTGGGGGTCACCGAACGCTTCGGGGTCAACGCGGCCCTGGTCGACACGCGAAGCGGCGAGGCACGTCCGTTCGTCCGCACCGACTACCACTGCGACGTGTCGAGCTACTCCTTCGGCTTCCTCCACCACAACGGACGCACTCTGGTGGCTGCACAGACCGAATGGAATCGCCTCGATCTTTTCGACGCCGAGACCGGTGAGCTGCTCACCGATCGCGAGATCGCCATCACCGACTCCGGCGAGGTCGGCGCCGACGGCAATCGGATCTACCGCACGGTCAACTACCTCGACTACTTCCATTCCTTGCTACACACCAACCCCAGCGGCAGCGCGTTCCTCTCCAACGGCTGGGTGTGGCATCCGGCTGACATGGTGCGGATCTATCGCGTCGAGCAGTTCTTCAGCACCTTCGATGGCGGCGGCATCACCGTCGACATCCCGTTCAACTCCAACTGGGACCGTCCGGCGACCTTCATCGACGACAGCACTTTCGTGCTCGTCCTCGACGACACCACCGAAAGCCTCAGCCCGGACGAGGCCACCGACTACCACTATCACCAGCTCGCCTTCTTCACCGTGCCCGAACCTCCGATGAGCGAGCACCGGCACGCCCCGACCCGCCTGGCGACCTGCGATGCCTTTCCGCTGGAGTCCTGCGGGGAAGTACATGGAGAGTTGCACTTCGACCCACCGTCCGGCCTGCTCGTGGCGCTGACACCCACCGCCGGCGCGGCGTTGATCACCCTCGACGGCGAAGTCGTCCATCGTGAGCCCGATTTCAGCGCGGGCCCCGCACCAACTGACTGGACCTACTCGGCCCGGCATCGCCGCTTCTACCGCTGGCACGACGGACGCATCGACGAGCGCCCATTCCCCCATTGAGGCCCCCCCGAAACCCCCACTAAGTTGGACATGATAATCGTTCTCATTTAGGCTGACGGGATGATCAGCATCGGTCCCAGCAATCGGCCCGTCCCGGTTCAACAGACGGCCGAGTTGGATGCGGTTCTGGCACACCACAAGGAGTTCGTCCGATCCCATCTCGGCCTGACGGTCGATGATGTGGTGCTGATCAGCGCCCTCACCTGCACCCAGCCGGACTGCCCACCGGTCGAAACCGTTGTCATCGTCCTTGATCGGGGGCACCGCAAGTGGAAGTTCCCCGTACCTCCCGACGAACTGAGCACCGAACTGCTCCGCCACGAACTCGCAGCCTCACCAGAAGGACACACCACCCATGACTGAAGCCTCCGACCCCCGCGTTCCGGTCACCGTCTTGACCGGATTCCTTGGCTCCGGCAAGACCACGCTGCTCAATCGGATTCTCACCGAAGAGCATGGGCTGCGAATCGCGGTCATCGAAAACGAGTTCGGTGAGGTCGGCGTTGACGACGCGCTCGTCCTCGATGCCCAAGAAGAGATCTTTGAGATGAACAACGGCTGCATCTGCTGCACCGTGCGCGGTGACCTGATCCGCATCCTGTCGGCGCTGATGCGCCAGAAGAACCGCTTCGATCGCATCGTCATCGAAACCACCGGACTGGCCGATCCGGCTCCCGTCGCGCAGACCTTCTTCATGGACGACGAACTGGGCTCACAGCTCCGACTGGATGCCATCGTCACTCTGGTCGACGCCGCCCACATCACCGCTCACCTGGACGAGGTTAAACCCGAGGGGGTGGAGAACGAAGCCGTCGAACAGATCGCCTTCGCCGATCGCATCGTGCTCAACAAGACTGACTTGGTCAGTCCCGATGACCTGATTGCCGTCATGAGCCGGCTGCGCCAGATCAACGCTGTGGCCCCGATCCTGCCTGCCCTGCAGGCCGGCGTCGCCCTCGCCGAAGTGCTGGACGTTGGCGCTTTCGACCTTCAGCGCGTCCTCGACTTCGATCCGACTTTTCTGGAGGAGTCCGAGCACTGCCACGATCTGTCGGTTACCTCGGTCGGCCTGGAAATCCCCGGCGAGGTCGACGTCACCAAGCTCAACGACTGGCTGGGTGACTTGCTGGCCACAAAAGGCGTGGACATCTTCCGGTCCAAGGGCATTCTCGCCCCGGCCGGATCTGCCACCGAGTACGTCTTCCAGGGCGTCCACATGCTCTTCGACGGCGCCGAAGGCCGGGAATGGGGTGAGCGTGATCGAGTCAACCGAATGGTTTTCATCGGGCGCAACCTTGATCGCGACGAGTTGCACGCCTCCTTCCGTGCCTGCCTGGTGAGCGAATGAACACTGATGCTGTGACGGCCGACGCTGTGGCGAATGAGGCCATGACGACCACCGCCGCGGCGACGTGGGCCGCGAATCTCGATGACCGCCCGGTCACGATTGCGGTCGGCCCCAACGCCATCGCGGTCGTGGGCGGCGAAGGCGCCGTACTCATCGTCAACGAGTGCGGAGTCACTTTGGGCACCGCCACCATTCCCGTCGGAGGCCTGGTCGCCAGCTGGTCACCGGACGGACGCCAGCTGGCCTTGGGCGGACCAACGGGTGCCGCGATCTGGACGCTCGACGCTGGATTGACGCCACTCCCCCAACGGGGGTGGTGTGGGGCGCTGGCCTGGTGCTCAGACGGGCGCCTCGCGGCTGCCACCGACCGGGTCGTGAACGTCTACAGCCTCAGCTCCGACACCGCGACGCCCGAGTTGTCCTGGCAGACGCCGTCGGTAGACAGCACCGTGACTGGCGTGGCTTGGCTTCGAGACGGCCGCGAACTCGCTGTCGCCGCCTACGGCGGGGTGCGCTGTTTCACTCAGGGCAATTCGAAACCTTCGCGACGCTTCGACTACGTCGGCTCCCTGCTCGACATCGCCGCCAGCAGTGATGGCCGCTGGCTGGTCAGCGGCAACCAGGACGCCAGCGTGCACATCTGGCGCATGCGCGACGGCGACGAACTGGAGATGTCAGGCTTTCCCGGAAAGGTCTCAGCAGTCGAGTTTCATTCCGCGGGTCGGTGGTTGTATGCCGATGGCGGCGACCAGCCCACCATCTGGGACTTCGCGGGCTCCGGACCGGGCGGACGCCAGCCCGCCATGCTGCAGCTTCGCGGCCTGGTCGGGTCCACCCGATATGCCTGGCATCCAACCGAGCCCCTCATTGCGGCGGCGGACTCCATCGGCGAGATCAGCCTGTGGGATCCGTCTTCCCTGGCTGCGGGCGAGCTCAATCCCCCGCACGTCACGGTGACCGCAGCAGGAGAGCCGGTCACAGCGTTGGCATGGTTCAACACCGATGCCCTGATTGTGGCCACCGAGTCCGGCAGGGTCTTCTTCCTTGGGCCGTAGCGGCTCAACACCGCCCAGCCGGCGGAGGGAACCCTCAGCGCCAGATGGTGCCGATCCTGTCTGAGCGGAATCGTCCTGGGGACGCCCCGGAATGCCTCCTCGAGGCTCCTCAGTCGGCTCCAGAGGACGATTCCTCTCAAACCCGGCTCGGCGAGTCAGCACCACCACCGCTCAGTGTGCGGAGACCAGCTCGAGACTCTCAGCCTTCGCCGACATCTGACGCAGGTCGCGAGCCAGTTCCCGCTCACGCCCACCCGACCGGACGGCGCGCAGTGCGGCCACGATGGCAGCCAGATCAACGAACTCCTGCAGGGTGGCGCCGATGATGGCCGGCAACAGGCCCCAGGCGGCAATGATCATCAATACGACGCTGATGGCGATGCCCAACCAGATGGCCTGAAGCGCCACCCGTACCGTGCGTTGCGCGATGGCGATGCTGGTGGCAACCCGGCTGAGGTCGTCGAGCATGATCACCACATCGGCCGACTCGCTGGCGGCGGTGGCACCCCTGGCCCCCATGGCGATCCCGATATCGGCAGCGGCGAGCACCGGGGCATCGTTGACCCCATCGCCCACCATGGCCACCGGACGAAGAGGCAGCTCACTCATGCAGGCGACCTTGTCAGCCGGCAGCAAGCCGGCCCGAACCTCATCAATGCCGACCTGATCGGCGACGTGCCGTCCGGTCGCCTCGGCATCACCGGTGAGCATCGCGACATTGCGCACCCCGAGGCGGTGCAGCGCAGCCAAGGTGGCTGCGGCGTGCGCGCGCACTTCATCGGCCAGCAGGATCCGGCCAAGCGGTCCGTCCTCGGTGCCGACATAGATCGCAATGTGTCCCGGCGGCACGTCCGTGGACGCGACGAGGTGACCGGTCACTGATCGCACATGGTCGGCCTTGCCAACTGCTGTGCGGCGACCCAGGATCGCTGCCGCGATCCCGGCAGCGGTGGTTTCGGTCACGTCCGTGGCCTGCGGAATGCTGAGTCCACGCTCGACGGCGCCCTCAACGATGGTCTTGGCCAATACATGCGCCGAATAGGTCTCCGCCGCCGCCGCAACCGCCAGCACATGCTCGGGACTGACCCCCGGTGCCGGTTCGATTGCATCCACCACGGGTTGGCCGTGAGTGATGGTTCCGGTCTTGTCGAACGCGACGGTACGCACCCGAGACAGCGCCTCCATCACCGCACCGGATTTCACAATCACTCCGCTACTCGCAGCCCGGCTCATCCCCGCAAGGAAGGCCACCGGGGCGGCGATCAACAGCGGGCAGGGGGTGGCCACCACCAAGACTTCGGCGAATCGGACGGGGTCGCCCGCCAGCCACCAGGCCACCGCAGCGATCACCAGCGACACGATGGTGAACGGCACCGCGTAGCGGTCAGCGAGGCGAACAATGGGCGACTTGGTCTCCGCTGCCGCCTGCACCAGGTCGATGATCTGCTGATACTGGCTGTCCGCGGCTGAGGCTTCAGCCCGAATCAGGGCCACCGTCTGCTGACCCACCGTCCCAGAGAGAACCAGGTCACCAGGCTGGTGTTCCACCGGCAGTGACTCCCCCGTCAGCGACGATTCATCGAACCAGCCCGCCGTACCTTCCAGCGCCCCATCGACGGGGACGACCTCGCCGGGGCGAACCATGATCAGGTCACCGATGACGACCTCACTGATCGGCACTTCGGCGAAGGTGCCGTCCCCATTCGCACGATGAGCGCAGCGGGGCGCCCGTTCCAACAGTGCGGAGACCTCACGGTGAGCCCGCGAGGTCGCATAGTCTTCCAGCGCCTTGCCGCCAGACAGCATCAACGCCACGATCAGTGCCGCCCAGTAGTCGCCGACGAGCACCGTGGAAACGATGGCAATCACCGCAAGCACATCCAGCCCGAAAGAGCCCTGACGCAGGTCGCGAATCATGTGGCTGGCCTGCCAGGCGGCGACGGCGAGGGCATAGATGCTGACCAGCCAGCCGGAGATGACCGCCTGCCCGAAGGCCAGCAGAAGCAGGCCGCCGGCCCCGACGACCAACGTCGCAGCAACCATCGGGTAGCGACGCACCCATTCGAGGATCTTCATAAATACAACCCTCCTCGGAAGGTCAGAACATTTCAACCAATGATTGCCTTCCCTAATTCCCCCAAAATAAGGCTTGCCTTACCTTTTCTGCACAGCATTCCTGGCCACGCCGCTCCGCAGCACCGAGCCGTGTCGGCGATGTGGCAGCAGCGAGCCTCACCGCAGGAAACCTGCATGAGAGGATGGCCACCGACCGACACGGCAAGGACCGGGCAAGGGAGGTTCCAATGCACCATGACCAGGTCGATTGGGGTTCTGGTGAGGTGGTTTCGTGGAATCTCAACTTCCTCGATCAAAGCAAGCCCCTGTCTGAGCAAAGTGACGGGCTGATCGAGGATCTCGCCCAGGTGCAGTACCCCACCGAGGTGCTCTTGGACGTCGGCTGGTATCCGGAGTTCTCCGCGACCGAAAAATTCGCCATATCCGTGGTGCGAAAATCGAATTGGGATGAGCCTCTAGCGGCATATTCCGTCACAACGATGGACGGCCTCTATTCCAGCCTCAGCACCGCATCCGTAATTGCGTCGAATGCTGCACACCCAGCGACCTCGACCGGCGGGGAACACAGCTGACGTTGCGCGCAACCGGAATCAGGACGTCACCAGCATCGCCGCCGCCAGGCCGGTCACGGTGGGCAGCGAATGCCACAGTTGGTGGCCCAGGTTCTGCACCGTGATGGTGGGGCCGGCGATTCCCCGCTCAGCCATCGACTCATCGACGCGATCGAAGTCACGCTGACGACACAAGGAACTACGCGAGCCGCGCGCCAAAGCGCACCGCTCCAGCGTCACCGCATCCAACCGAATACGCAGGTCGTCTCCGGCCAGCACCGTCGCAATGGCGAGCAGATCGACCACGCCATACTTCACCCGCGTATTGCGCCGCTCGCCGTTGTAGGCGCGCCGCACCCAGTCGTGACCCAGGTTGGTCGCCAGCGCCACCGGCATGCGTCCCAGGTCCAACATGTTGTGGGCATGCAGCGACACGATGTTGCGGTGGCTGATCGCGACGGGCTCCACCAGGCTCAGACTCCGGATCGGCCCCCACTGGGCCAGCGCGGGCAGCGCTGCCGTGGCCAACGAGCACCCGGTGGAATAGCCCAGCACCTGCGTCGAGTGCGGTTGCGGAACCCCGGCGGCCGCCATCACCGCTGCAACATAGTCCAGGTTCAACTCCGCCCACGAGGTGACCTCCCCGCGCAGCATGTCCACCCGCACCGACTTGGGGATCGGATCGCCATAGCGACTCATTCCGGGAATCTCGGTCAGGATGACCTGCATGCCCGAAACCGCAGCCAGATACTGACACTTCACCATCTCCCAGTGCCCCAGCGGAGTGTTGAAACCCGGGAAGTAGAACAACACCCCCCGCGCATCCTCAGGAGTGGCGACCAGGGCGTCCAACTTGGCCAAACCACCGCCGGGACGCACGGTGTGCCGCGCAACCTCCAAGGTGGGTCGGGCACCGGTGAGGCTGAGATCCAAGGGCAGCGACACTTGGGGACGAAGGGCGTGGGTCACATTCCGATGCTAATCCCAGAAATCCAGCCCGGTGGCGGGCTCACGCTCAGCCAGCGACAATGACGCCCATGAGCGTGGTGGTGTTCGACTTGGACGGGACATTGACCGACACCGAGGCGGTGTGGGATCAGGTGCGTCGCGGACTGGCTGCCGAGGACGGCCGTCCCTGGCCCGATGGTGCCACCGAGGCGATGATGGGCATGTCGACCCAACAGTGGTCGGCCTACCTCAGCGACGTCATCGGGCTGGCCGGGGATGCTGAGGAGTGCGCAGCCCGCACCATCGCCGGCCTGGTGCAGCGCTATCGGACAGCCGGAATGCCGGTGCTGCCGGGCGCGGTTGCCGCCGTGCGGAGGATGGCCGGGCAATGGCGACTCGGCCTGGCCAGTTCCTCGCCGCGGGTCCTGATCGATGCCGCCATTGAGCAGTTGGGGATCGGTGATGTGATCGAGGTGAGCCGTTCCACCGAAGAGTTGGACGGTGCCGGCAAGCCCGCCCCGGATGTGTACCTCGATGTCTGCCGGCGGCTCAATGCTGATCCGCGCCGAAGCCTGGCGATCGAGGATTCCACCAGCGGAATCGGAGCAGCCAAGGCCGCCGGCATGGTGGTGGTGGCAGTGCCGCCGCACTTCAACCCACCGTCGGCGGAGATCCTCAACGGGGTCGATGCCGTCCTCGACAGCCTGGCTGAGCTGAGTGTGGAACTGGTTCAAGAACTCCTGGCGCACCGCTGAGCTGCACCGTCAACGCTGCCGCCAGCGCTGCAGGACGGCCTCGACATCGACCAGGCCAACCACAATGGCAGGGCCCTCGCCGGGTCGCAGGTAGCTCTCTCGAATCCGTCGATTCAGGTCCTCAATCACGGCGCGAGCATCAGCCTCGGTCGCGACATCGGCCAAGACCGCGTCGAGGTTCTCCGCTTCCCGGCGCAGCGCCAGCGCCGTCGGCAGGAGCGGACCCAGGTCTTCGTGGGCGATCTTCGCCTTGATCCACCAATCCGGATCATCGCTCAAGTGAAGGGGTTTTCCCGCCCCCGGCAGATTGTCGAACTCGCCACGCTCCATGGCTTCGCGAATCTGGCGATCGATCCAGTTCTCGAATTGCACACCTTCATGCTGCCACCGCTGGGCGGGGGTAGTTGTCGCACCTGTGGGAATCCAGCCCAACTCGCTAATGTCACGACATGAAGATCGCAGACATCATCCGTGCCAAGGGCTCCGAGGTGGTGACCATCACCCCGGACGCCTCCGTGGCCGAACTCACTGAACTGATAAGTCGGCGCAATATCGGCGCCGTCGTGGTTACCGCCGACGGCCGCACTCCCCACGGGATCGTCAGCGAACGCGACGTGGTGCGCCACCTCGCTGCGGACGGCCCTGATGTGCTCTCCAGGACAGTCGCCGACATCATGTCGACGCCGGTCACCACCTGCACCGAGCAGGACGGCATCGACGTGACCGCGCACACCATGACCTACTCTCGGCTGCGACACCTTCCCGTCGTCGCCGAAGACGGCAGCCTGGTCGCGATCGTCTCCCTCGGCGATGTGGTGAAATACCGCATTGATCAACTCACCGATGAGCGCAATCACCTCTTGGAGTACCTCCACAACTGACCTCACCGGCCCGGGCTTTCCCCACCACGCCCGTTCCACGAACTCTTTCGCCAGGGGATGGTGATCGGCGTCGTCAAGACAGCTTTTGGCGGCGCCGATCACCATTTCTGCCCCCGGATCGGCCGCGATCACGCGGCAAAGACCGACAGTTCACAGATCACGGTTGCCCCGGTCTGCAGCTCGAGCCCGACGAGGCCTCCCCCTGCCCAGGAAGACCCCGACTGTTGGCAGCGGGTGGGATGCCCCCCCTGCCGGAGGCCGGGTCACGTCCAAAGCCGGCGGCTGATTGCGAGCCGAATTACCTCAGACAGGTGTCCCTCGCCCGGGTACTGGTGCAATTCGTGAGGAATTGATTCGATAGAGGGCACCAATGGCCCCTCCACGGGCTCGCAGACTAAGGCAGTCGAAAGGGTTATCGTGCGCAAGATTCAGGCCATTGCCATTTCTCTTGCTCTGACCTTCGGGTTGGCGTTGTTCTGGCTGCCCAGTTCCGAAGCGCTGGCCGCATCCACCTCGGCCCCCAAGGCGAGCCCCACCCGACCGATCCGCGGCAGTCAGTTCACAGTGTCAGGCCGCCTGGCCACGGCAGTGGCCCGCCCGGTCGAACTGCAGAAGAAGGTTGGCAGCCGTTGGCAACGCGTCGCCACCGGCATGTCGAATCGCCGCGGCAGCTATCAGTTCTCCCTTTCCACCAAGGCCCGCGCGTCGCGACTGCGCGTGGTCGCGAAGCGGACCACGATCGGCCATCGCACCTACTCTCGGGTCATTTCCCGGCTCGCCACCGTCCGGACCGTTTCGGTCAGCCCATCGGCCCCAGCAACCTCCGAACTGTTCACCATCAAGGATTCGCTGCCACGCGCTGAAGCACGTCGGGTCATCCTGCAGCGGAAGTCCGGCAAGACCTGGAAGAAGGTCGCCTCCACCAAGAGCAGCAAGAGCGGCGCCTTCACTATGTCGATCCGGATCTCATCGGCGACCACGCTGCGCGTGTACGCGCCACGCGCACGGGTCAAGGGCACGCGGCGCCCGGCACTTACCATGGCGGCATTTCGGGTGAAGACGGCCCGCCAGTATGGCTCCCTCACGCTGCCCAGTACCGCCACCGTCAACACCAAGATCTCCGCCACGACCCGCTTCACCCCGGCCCGCCCCGGACGCCGAGTGCAGCTCCAGCAGTTCGTCGGGAACCAATGGCAGACCGTGGCATCGGGAATTCAGAGCAGCGCAGGTACCACCACCCTCGCCACGACTCCGCGCCAGACCGGCACCGCCACCTACCGCGCGATCACCTCTGCCTTCAAGGGCGCCGCACCGGTGATCACCGCAAGCGCGCGAGTCACGGTCAGTGCCACCGCAGCACCGCTGTCGATCAGCGTCGACACCCCCGCCGAGGCCACTGTCGGCCAGGACTTCTACGCCGCCCTGATCGCCATCGGCGGCAACGCTCCGTACTCGTGGACGGCCACCGACCTGCCCCCGGGCATCTCGCTCAGCGCCGGCGGCAAGCTGACCGGACGAGCCACCACCCCCGGCAGCTACACCGCCCACCTTTCGGCCACCGACAGCAACGGTCAAACCGCCAGCGCCGATCTGACGATCAATGTCACCGCCGCCTTGTCGATCGACACCGATGCACTCCCGGTGGCGACCACGAATCAGGGTTACAGCGTGACGGCATCCGCGACGGGTGGATCCGCGCCCTACACCTGGAGCGCTGAGGGTCTCCCTGAAGGGCTCAGTGTCTCCCAGGGCGGGCTGATTTCGGGTACCACCAGCGACCTGGGCAGCCACAGCGTCACGCTCACGGTCACCGACACCAAGCTTCGATCAGCGACAGCGAATCTGACCCTGATCGTTGCAGACCCCTTGGAGATCACCACCGACTCACTGCCGGCCGGCCGCGTCGGGTCAAGCTACGACACCACGTTCACCGCCACCGGCGGCGTCGCCCCCTTCTCATGGGCAGCCACCGATGTGCCCGCCGGCCTCAGTCTGAGTAGCGCCGGCGCACTGACCGGCACCCCCACCCAGGCTGGGCTGTTCACTGTGGGAGTCACCGTCACCGACCACGCCGGAGCCAGCGCGAGCACCACCCTCGACCTGGGAATCACGGCGGTGACGATCGATTCCCTCGGCGCCGGCGACGATCACAGTTGCGCGGTGTCCAGTCTGGGAGTGGTGAAGTGTTGGGGCTACAACAACTACGGCCAGCTCGGCACCGGCGACCAGGTGAGTCACCCTGCCCCGACAGCAGTCAGTGGATTGACCGAACCGGTCAGCGCCGTCACCAACGGGACCGGATTCAGCTGCGCACTCACCCGAGCGGGCGGTGTGTACTGCTGGGGCTTGAACAGCACCGGCCAACTCGGGCGCGGTGACACCACCTCCTCCTTCACCCCAGTCGCCGCGACTGGACTCAGTACTGATGTGGTCGCGATCAGTGCCGGTGCCACCCATGTGTGCGCACTCACCAGCAGCGGCGGCCTGAAATGCTGGGGAGGTAACACCAAGGGCCAACTCGGTGACGGGACGACCACGCGCAGACTCACCGCCGTGAATGTCTCCAGCTTGACCAGCGGAGTCACCGGTTTCGACGCGGGCAGCGAACACAACTGTGCCGTCTCCGGCGGTGCCGTCAAGTGTTGGGGCGCCAATGGTTCTGGTCAGCTCGGCTTGACCGGTATGACCTACCGAACCACCCCGATCAGCGTCTCCGGGCTGCCCGCCGACGTGAACGCCGTGACCGCCGGGGGGAGCCACAACTGCAGCCTCTCCCCCACCAACGGCCTGCAATGCTGGGGTGGCAATGCTGCCGGACAACTCGGTGACGGCACGACCACCAACTCCATCACACCGGTTTCGGTTTCCGGCCTGAGCGGCACGACCAGCCTGGCCGTGGCCGGCACCAGCCACACCTGTGCCGTTTCCGGCGATGGCCAAACCCAGTGCTGGGGCGCGAATGACCTGGGCCAACTGGGTGACGGAACGACCACAGCGTCCGCCACCCCCGTACAAGTCAGTGGGCTGACCAGCGCGGTCACCACGATCACCGCGGGCACCAACCACACCTGCGCGGTTCGCAATGCCACCGACATCAGGTGCTGGGGCAATGATTCCCGCGGCCAGCTCGGCGACGGCGGCGGCTACCTCCAGACCACTCCTGTTGAGGCCACCGAGGTGGCCGACGCTGCCAGCGTGTCCACCCTGAACTACGCCACGTGCATCGTGACGACCTCAGGCGCCGCACAATGCTGGGGACGCAACAACTACGGCCAACTCGGCAACAACTCCACGACGAACACCATCGCGCCGGTCCCGGTGACCGGCCTGTCCCAGAATGTCGCCGCAGTGACCTCTGGTGACGACTTCGCCTGTGCTCTGACCACCACCGGGGGCGTCCAATGCTGGGGACGTAACAACTACGGCCAGCTCGGCAACAACTCCACCACTGACAGCAGCGTTCCGGTGCCCGTGTCAGGTCTGTCCAGCGGTGTGTCGGCGATCTCGGCGGTCTCGTCGCATGTGTGCGCACTCACCACCGAGGGCACGGTCAAGTGTTGGGGGCGTAACGGCTACGGCCAGCTCGGCGATGCGTCCACCACCAACCGGACCACTCCGGTCAACGTCCAGGGGCTTCCTTCCGGGATCACCGCGGTAGCGACAGGAAGCTTCCACAGTTGCGCACTGACCGAGGCCGGCAGCGTCTTGTGCTGGGGCGACAACAGCGTCGGTCAAATCGGCGACGGCACCAACACCCTCCGCACCACACCGACAGCGGTCACCGGTCTTGGTGATCCGGTGGCAAGGCTCCAGGCCGGCACTTCCTTCACGTGTGCGGTCACCACCACCGCCACAGCCCTGTGCTGGGGCCAGAACACGAATGGCCAACTCGGCGACGGCACGACCACCAACCGGAACGTACCGGTTGCGGTGACCGGGCTCAGCGGTACGCCGGCAGCCACCTCCGGCGGCTCCAGCACCAACTGTGCCGTGTCGACGGCTGGCAGCGTCCAATGCTGGGGCTACAGCACCTTCGGCACCATCGGCAGCGGAACTGTGGCCCTGCAACTGTCCCCCCAGAATGTGGTGGGCCTCGACAGCGGCGTCTCGCACGTCGGCGTGGTCAGAACCCACACCTGTGCGGCGCTGAGCACCGGTGGCGTGCGGTGCTGGGGCTACAACGACTACGGACAGTTGGGCAACAACACCAACGTCTCAACGGTTCCGGTCGCTGCACCATTCGGGTGAGGAATGCCCCGGCATTTGCGAAATGGCAACGACATCCACCAAAACGCACCGGCGACACCAAGACTGTCACCAGGTGATGATTTGTCACTCACGTGGGTACTTTCAGGTACTGACATAGCGCTGATTTGATAGGGGGTACTAGCCCCCACGCGTGTTCCCTGTCTGGGGTTTTCGATTGCGGAAGGTCCCGTCGTGCGAAGGACATGCGCTGCAGCGCTGGCAGTGTTGATGATGATTGGCTTGCTGACCAATCCTGGGGTGGTCTCGGTGGCTCAGGCGGCATCGGCTGCCCCACCCAAGGCATCGCCGCTAACCCCGGTGCGGGGATCGTCGGTCACCATCAAGGGACGGATCAGTACCCGAGTGGTGCGTCCGATCCAACTGCAGCGCAAGGCCGGCAGCAAATGGGTACGCCTCGCCACCGGCAAGACCACCTCGAAGGGCGCCTACTCGTTCCGGGTCAGCTCTTCCTGGTCCTCGGCCAAGCTGCGGGTCGTCGCCTCGAAGGCCAAGGTCCGCGCCAAGACCTACCCTCGCCTGGTTTCGAGCGTCGCCACGGTGAATACCGTCACGGTCACACCCACCGCACCCATGCCGCAAGAGAAATTCACCGTCTCCCAATCACTGAAAAAGAAAGGGAGCCGTCCAGCCACCCTGCAACGTCGGGCGGGCAGCAGATGGGTCACGATCGCGAAGACGAAATCAAAAAGCTCCGGAAGCGTGCGTTTCACCGCCTCACTGAGTTCTTCGGCAAGCCTTCGTGTCGTAGCCCCGAAAGCCACCGTGAAAGGCAAGCGTCTCCCCAAGATCACACTTCCCCCCTTCCGGGTGTCCACCGCCAAGCAGTCGGCGGCCATGTTCCTGCCCTCTTCAGGAGTCACCGGGCAAGCACTCGTGGCGCAGGTGCGTTTCCTGCCGGTGCGTGCCGGCCGAGCGGTTGAGCTGCAGCAATACACCGGCTCGCAATGGGTCCGCGTCGCCTCCGGGGTTCAGGACGCCACCGGCCGAGCCAAGCTCGGCGTGGCGCCGAAGACAGTCGGAACCCTCCGGTTCCGTGCCGTTACAGCGGCCTACCGCGGCGCACCGGCCAGTGTCACAGCGTCGGCCAAGGCCACCATCGCCGACGGAACACCCGCACCGTCCATCGTGCTGGGCTCACTGAGCGCAGCCGTGACCGGTGAGAGCTACCAACTCCAGCTCACCGCCGTCGGCGGTACCGCCCCCCTGCTGTGGTCAGCCACCGGCCTGCCCGACGGGATGCAGCTCAGCCAAGGCGGCGAACTTTCCGGAGTCCCCACCTCGCCGGGCACCTACTCCGTCCAGCTCACCGTTACCGATGCCACCGGCGCCACGGCAACGACGACCGTCCAACTTGTCGTGGATCCCGTGGTCGGAGTCGACACCACCTCCCTGCCTGATGGCATCGCCGGCCAGTACTACGAAGCTCCCACTGCCGCCAGCGGAGGTACGTCGAGCTACACCTGGGACGCGACGGGATTGCCCACCGGCCTGACCATCGCCGCCGATGGAACCATCAGCGGTACGACCGACGCCACCGGCGACTTCACCGTGGAACTGACCGTCACCGACGCCAAGGGCAAGACAGCCACCAAGACCGTGCCGTTGCGAATCACGGCGGCGCTGAGCCTCACCACCGACGCTCTCACCAGCGGCGCCACCGTGGGTACCGCCTATGAATCGGCACTGACCGCCAGCGGCGGCTTGGCGCCCTACTCCTGGTCGGCGACAGGCCTTCCGTCCGGCATCACCATCAATACCCTCACCGGCGTGATTTCGGGCACCCCCAGCCAAGCCGGAAGTTTCCCCGGCATCAGTGTCACGGTCACCGACGACAACGGCTACACCGCCACGAAGTCATTCGCACTCACCGTCTCGGTTCCGTATGCGATCACCACCACCAGCCTGTCCAGCGGCGTTGTCGGTACCAGCTACACCAAGACGCTCACGGTGGCGGGCGGTTCTGCGCCCTACACCTGGACGTCCACCACGCTGCCTGCTGGTCTGAGTCTGTCCGATGCTGGCGTCATTTCCGGCACGCCCACCCAGGTCGGCACCACTGACGTCACGATCACGGTCACCGATTCCGGTGGCGCCACTACCCAAGCCATTCTTGCCCTGACCGTCGCGGCCTCAGTGCACATCACCACCACCGACCTACCCACCGGCGTCGTCGGCACCACCTACGCCGCAACCACCCTGACCGCGGCCGACGGCAACAGCGCGTCCTACGCCTGGTCCTCGACCACGATGCCGGCCGGACTGACCCTTTCCACGGCGGGCACAATCACCGGCACTCCCACCGAGGCCGGCACCTTTAGCGATGTGAAGGTCACCGTCACCGACACCGACGGCGCCACCGCAGAAGCGACCTACACCATCACCATCAGCCCGGCTGTCCACATCACGACGACCGACCTACCCAATGGCGTCGTCGGGGCAAGCTACTCGGCTACCACGCTGAGCGCCGCCGACGGCACCCCCGGCTACACCTGGCACAGCGACTCCCTGCCCAGCGGCCTGTCGCTCTCCTCGAACGGCAAGCTCAGCGGCACCCCCACAGCCGCAGACGTCTACACCGTCAAGATCACCGTCACCGACCACACCGGCAAGACCGCCGAGGCCACCTACACCGTCACCATCGCCCCAGCGGTCCACATCACCACCACCAGCATTCCGGACGGCGTCGCAGGCACCACCTACCCCGCGACCACGCTGACAGCGGCCGACGGCGGCGGCTCCTACCACTGGCAGGCCAACAACCTGCCCGGTGGCCTCAGCATCAACGCCGACACCGGCGTGATCTCCGGTACTGCCTACACCGCTGGCGGCCCCATCCAGGCCACCATCACCGTCACCGATGCCGTCGGCACCTCCGATACGAAGACCTTCCAGATCACCATCACGCCGGCAGTGCACATCACCACCACCGACCTGCCCAGCGGCGTGGTCGGCACCGGCTACAGCGCCACGATGTCGGCGCTGGACGGCGCCCCCGGCTACACCTGGACGTCGAACACTCTGCCGCAAGGGCTCTCGATCGACGCGACCACCGGCAAGATCACCGGCACTCCAACCCAAGCCGGCACCTTCGGTTCGGTAACGATCACCGCCACCGATCAGAACGGGGCCAAGGCTGAGGCCACCTACACCATCACCATCGCTGCCGCGATCCACATCACCACCACGAGCCTGCCCAACGGCGTAGTCAGCACCGACTACAGCGCCACCGTCGAAGCTGCCGCCGGCGCCCCCGGCTACGGCTGGACGTCCACCGGACTTCCCGGCGGGTTGACTCTCAACTCCTCCACGGGCGTGATCACGGGCAACCCCTACGAGGCGGGCACCTTCGACGCAGTGAAGATCACCGCGACCGATCGCAACGGCGCCACGGCGGAGGCCACCTTCACCATCACGATCGCTCCCGCGGTCCACATCACCACCACTCTGCTGGCCGATGCTGTGCTCAACGAGGCCTACCCCGAAACCACTCTGGAGGCCACCGGCGGCACCGAGCCGTACACCTGGTCGGCCACCGGCCTGCCGGCAGGCGTCAGCGTAAACACCAGCACCGGCGTCCTGTCCGGCATCCCGACCGAATCGGGCCCCTTCAGCGCGGCAGTCACCGTGACCGACGCCAACCACAAGACGGCTGAGGCGAGCCTCAGCTTCACGGTGCATCCAGAACTGGCGATCACCACCGCAGAACTGCCTGCGGCGATCGTCGGCGAGCAGTACTCGGTGACATTGGCTGGCCTGGGCGGCAACACCCCCTACACCTGGGCCGTGGCTGGCCTGCCCGACGGATTGACCCTGGACACCAGCATCGGCGCGATCACCGGTACGCCCACCGTCGCCGGCACCGCCGACCTCAGCGTCACGCTCACCGACAAGAACGATCGGACCGCCACCACGACCCTGGCGTTGACCGTGCGGGATGCAGTACACGTCACGATGGCCACGGTTCCCAGCGGAGTGGTCGGCACCGCCTACTCCGGTTCAATCTCGGCCGGTGGTGGCACCGCCCCGTATTCGTGGGACTCCAGCACCCTGCCTGCGGGTCTCCTCCTGTCCGAGGACGGCGCCCTGTCCGGAACCCCAACCATTGATGGCACGACCCCGGTGACGTTCACCGTCACTGATTCTCACGGCACGACCGCGACCGCCGACGTGTCGATCACGATCGTCAAAGCCGTCCACATCACCACGACCGAACTCCCCAGCGGCGTGGTCGACACCAGCTATCCCGGGATCACCCTGAGCGCTGCGGACGGCAACAGCGGTGGCTACACCTGGGTTTCCGACACTTTGCCGGCCGGGCTCACCTTGTCCACTGCGGGGAAGATCACCGGCACGCCCACCACCGCTGGAACCTACAGCGCGGTGAAAGTCACGGTCACCGATGCAGCCGGAAAGTCCGCCGAAGCCACCTTCAGCATGGTGATTGCTCCGGCTGTCCATATCACCACCGCAAGCCTGCCCAACGGTGTGGTCGGCACCACGTACACCGAAACCACACTGAGCGCTGCCGGCGGTAACGGGTCCAACGCCTGGAGTTCCACCACGCTGCCCGACGGTCTCACCCTGTCCGAAGCCGGGATCCTCTCCGGTACCCCCACCACCGAAGGCACCACCGCGGTGACCTTCACCGTCACCGACGCCGCCGGCAAGACCGCCCACCTCGAGTTCTCCATCGTGATCGCCAAGGCCGTCCACATCACGACCACCGACCTGCCCGCTGTCGAGGCCGGCGACGCCTATAGCGTCACCCTCGCCGCCGCCGGCGGCACTCCTGGCTACACCTGGACCTCCACCGCCCTGCCCGACGGCCTCACGCTGTCCGAAGCCGGCGTTCTTTCCGGTACGCCCAGCACCGACGGCACCACCGCAGTGACCTTCACCGTCACCGACGCCACCCACAAGACCGCCAGCGTCGAACTGTCGATCACGATCACCGCGGCCGCCCACTTGACCAGCACCAGCTTGTCGATCGGCGTGGCTGGTGGGGACTACACCTCGACTCTTACCGCCGCCGGCGGCACTGCGCCCTACACGATCACTGCCGCGGACCTGCCGGATGGCTTGACCCTGGCCGACGGCGTGATCAGCGGCACGCCGACGACCGCCGTCCGTAATACCCCGGTCGAACTCACCGTCACCGACCACCGCGACAAGACGAGCACCACCACGCTTCACCTCACCGTCGTCCAACCGAAGACCGTGAGCGCCGGCATCTCGGCCAGTTGCGCGATCACCCCGACCGGTGGCGTCGAATGCTGGGGCGCCAATGCCGACGGCCAACTCGGCGATGGCACCAACACCACCAGCACCTACCCGGTGAAGGTGACCGGATTGGACGCCAAAGCGATCTCGGTCACCATCAGCCTGAACCACGCCTGCGCTCTGCTCTCCACCGGCAAGGTCGAATGCTGGGGCGCCAACGCCTCCGGCCAACTCGGCGATGGCACCAACACCTCAAGCGCAAAGCCCGTCGAAGTCGCCACCATCGATTCGGCGGTGTCGATCTCAGCCGGGTCGAACTTCACCTGCGCGACCCTCCAGGACGGCACGGCATCCTGTTGGGGCTTCGGCACCTACGGTCAGATCGGCAATGGCAGTTCGGTCAGCGTTGCCCAGCCCGCCCCCGTCAGCGGCCTCACCAATGTGTTGGATGTTGAGACCGGCGGCTCCCACGCCTGCGTCTTGACCACCGAGGGCACTGTGTCCTGCTGGGGACGGAACGGATCCCGGCAGATCGGCGCGGGAGGAACCGACGACGTCAGTTTCTACAACAGCCCCGTTGCCGTGCCCGATGTGAGCGACGTCGTCTCGCTGAGCGCCCACATGGGCTCCCACACCTGCGCGGCCACCAGCGGTGGAGCGGTCAAGTGCTGGGGCAATAACCCCCAGTACCAGTTGGGATCCACGTCACCGGGGGTCAGTGGTACCGCCCTCACCGTGGACGGCATCACCGACGCGGTCCAGGTCATCGCAGGCGGCGCACATTCCTGCGCGATCAACGCCGCCGGAACCCTGCGCTGCTGGGGTGCCAACGCCTACGGCCAACTCGGCGGCGGCAGCAGCGTCGGCGCCAACAGCGCCACCCCCGTCACGGTGACCGTTACCGACCGCCTCGGCGTCACCGAACCGGTGGCCACCGCGGCTGCGGGCTCAAGCCACACCTGTGCTCGCACCACCACCGGCACCATCAGCTGCTGGGGCTCCAACCAGTACGGGCAACTCGGCAACGGCACCAACACCAACGCCGACACGCCAACCGCAGTGGTCGGCTTCAACGTGGGCACCCTGGCCGCCGACGAGGTCACCGTCAGTCCCACCGAGGTTGGCATGCCCTACGCCGACCAACAGTTGTCCGCTACCGGCGGGGTCGCTCCCTACACCTGGACGGCCACGGGCCTACCGGCGGGCCTGACCCTGAGCAGTGACGGCATTCTGGCCGGCACGCCGACCGAGGCCGGCACGACGGAGACCACCTTCACCGTGACCGATCTGCGCGGCAGGACCGCCACCACCACCACGTCGATCACGACCATCGCGGCGGTCCGGATCACCACGAGTAGCCTCACCGCCACGGTGGTCAACACCGCCTTCACCGAAACCACGCTGGCAGCGACCAGCGGCTCCGGGAGCTACACCTGGAGCGCCACGAATCTCCCGACAGGGCTGTCCCTCGACCCGAGCACTGGGGTCCTCAGCGGCACTCCGACCGTCCCTGGGGACTATTCCGACACCACCTTCACCGTCACCGACACCATCGGCGGCGCAGCGCAGGCGACCATTGCCGCACCGATCATGTGGGAGGCCGGAGCAACCAGTGATCTGTTGTCCATGAGTTCCAGCGGCAACTCCGTGTGCGCCGTCACCAACACCGGTGGCGTCAAGTGCTGGGGCAGCAACAACTACGGCCAACTCGGCGACGGCACCACGACCAGCCGCACAACGGCAACCTCAGTGGTCGGTCTTGATGCGCCCATCAAGACCGTCGCCACGGGAGGAAGCCACACCTGCGCCATCACTCAATCTGGGGATGTGCGCTGCTGGGGCCTCGACACAGCCGGTCAGCTCGGCGACGGCGGCACGACCAACCAATCCGTCCCCGTCACAGTGCCCAATCTGACGGGAGTGACCGCGCTTGCCGTCGGCGGCGCACACACCTGCGCACTGACCAGCGGCACCGTGGAGTGCTGGGGCAGCGGTTCGTCTGGACAGCTTGGCGATGGCAATGCCACCAACTCCAACACCCCGGTCGATACCGGATTGACGACTGCCGTCGCCATCAGCGCCGGCACCACCTTCTCCTGCGCTGTGCTCGGTGACGGCACCGCAAAATGCTGGGGCTTCAACAGCTTCAAGTCTGTGGGCGACGGCACCACCACCAACCGGACGGTGCCCACGACGGTGAAGGATGTCAGCACCGCTACCGCGATTTCCTCCGGTGTTCTCCACTCCTGCATTGTCACCAGCGCCGGGGGTGTCCAATGTTGGGGCCGCAACTCCTCTGGGCAAGTGGGCTCCGGAACCGCCACCCCGACATCCGACCCGGTGACTGTGGCGGGGCTCACCGGCGTCACTGGCATCACCGCCAACAGCGGCCATTCGTGTGCTCTCCTCGAGGGGGGAGGCATCTCCTGTTGGGGTGCCAACGGCACTGGACAACTCGGCGATGGCACCAGCGGCAACTACTCCTTGGTTCCGATAAACGCCACGATGACTGGCGCCACCGAAGTGGCGGCAAGCAACACCTCCACCTGCGCGCTATCCGAATCCCGAGACGCCTTCTGCTGGGGCGGCAACAGCAACGGCCAGGTGGGCAACGGCCACAGCACGACCGAAGCGTCACCCCAAGATGCGATAAACGTTACTGACACGGCCAGCCGGGCATCAGCTGGGCTCAGCCACACTTGCGCACTCACCGATGCTGGCACGGTGAAGTGTTGGGGCTACAACGCCAACGGCGAACTCGGTGGCGGGACGACGACGGACAGCACCACCCCGCTGACCGTCAAGGACTCGACGGGCACCACTCTGGCCGGAGTCACCGCGCTGGAAAGCAGCGGCAACGGCGCGTTCAACTGCGCACTCACTTCCAGCGGTGGCGTGTCCTGCTGGGGCAGCAACAGTTACGGACAACTCGGCAACGGCACCGCATCGGCGGAAAACACCACCTCAAGTTCGGTCGCGGTTCCTGTGACTGGTCTCTCCAGTGGGGTCACCGCTATCGCATCAGGGGTGAACTCGAGCTGTGCAGTCACGAGCGCCGGCACCGTGAAGTGTTGGGGCAACAATGCGTATGGAAAGCTCGGTGATGGCACCTACATCAACAAGTCCTATCCAGTGGATGTGCCCAACCTCGACCAAGTCACGAAGATCAGCGTTGGCACCAATCACGCTTGCGCCGTGATCACAGATGGCTCCGTGAGATGTTGGGGCAACAACGGCACCGGCGCTCTGGGCGACGGCACCACCACAAACCGCCTCGGCCCTGTGACAGTCAGCTCGCTCAGTGGAGTGACCGCGATTACTTCCGGATCCGACGACACCTGCGTTATCACGAACGGCGCTCTAAAATGTTGGGGCTACAACGCTCACGGCCAGTTGGGGAACGGAAAGACCCTGAACTCCTCGGTGCCTGTTGACGTCACCGGTCTAAGCAGCGGAGTCAGCACAGTCTCCGCCGGCACCTATCACGTCTGCGCAGTCACCGACGACGGTACGTCGCGATGCTGGGGCTACAACAACGTCGGCCAACTGGGAGTCGGCGACACCATCAACCGGACAACACCGACCGTCGTAGCCCCTGCGGCACCCGCGACCAGCATCAGCGCGGGCACCAGCCACACCTGCTCGGTGACCACCACGGGAACCTTGCAGTGTTGGGGCACCAACAACTACGGCGAGCTGGGCGTGATCACGGCGCTGTATCCGCAGCCACAAAGGGTGTTGGGTATTCGCAGTTGAGGCTGAAGCCAGCCTGGCCAGCACCCCCTTGCGGGACTGCTGGCCAGGGAAGGGATGCAGATCAGGCGATGCGGATCAGCTTCTTGTTCGCGAATTCGGTCGCGCCCAGGCGACCCATCTCGCGTCCGAAGCCGCTGCGCTTGACGCCACCGAAGGGCAGTTCCACCCCGTCGGCCAGTACGCAGTTCACGAAGACCATGCCGGCGTCGATCGCATCAGCGATCCGCTCGGCCTGGGCGGCATCGGTGGTGTACACGTAGGAGCCCAGGCCGTAGGGAGTGTCGTTGGCCACCTCGATCGCCTCGGCTTCATCGGCCACCTTGTAGACCTGGGCGACCGGGCCGAACATCTCCTCGCGGTAGATCGCCGAATCCCGCGGGATTCCGGTCACGACCGTCGGTGCGAAGAAGGCTCCCGCACGGCTGCCACCGGCAGTGATCGTGCCACCGGCGGCGGCGGCCCGCTGCACCTGGTCCTCCAAGCGAGCCGCAGCCACCTCCGAGGACACGACGCCGACCACCCCATCCTCCAGCGGCGCCACGGCTTCGATAGCGGCGACCTTCTCGGTGAGCTTGGCGGTGAACTCCTCGTAGAGGTCGGCGATCACGATGGCACGTTTGGGGGCATTGCACGACTGCCCGGTGTTGTCCATGCGCGCCGAGATCAGGTCGTCGACCACCGCGTCCAGATCATCGGTGGACAACACGATGAATGGATCGGTGCCACCCAGTTCAAGCACAACCTTCTTCAGGTGACGCCCGGCCTGCTCAGCCACAGCCGAGCCAGCGCGTTCCGAACCGGTGAGAGAGACCCCCGCCACCCGCGGGTCAGCGATCACCGTCGAGATCTGCTCGTTGCTGGCCAGAATCGCGGTGAACATCCCGGCCGGCGCCCCGGCATCGTCGTAGATCTTCTGGATCAACTCGGCGGTGTGCGGGCACTGCGGCGCAGGCTTCAGCAGGACGGAGTTGCCGATCGCCAGGTTCGGACCGGCGAAGCGGGCCACCTGGTAGAAGGGGAAGTTCCACGGCATGATGCCCAGGATCACGCCCAGCGGTGCATTGCGGATGATCGCCGAACCTTCACCGCCACGCAGTTCGATCGGCTCGTCGGCCAGCTCGGCCTCGGCGATCTCGGCGTGGTAGCGGTAGATGTCAGCGGCGAAGTCGATCTCACCGTAGGCATGCGACAAAGGCTTGCCCATCTCTTCGACCAGCGCGGCTGCCAGCTCTTCGCGACGCTCTGAATGCAGGTCTCCGATCTTGGCCACGATCGCGGCCCGCTCGGCCACCGTGGTGCTGCGTCCCCAACTGCGGGTCGCGGCGTAGGCGCCGGCCATCGCTTCTTCCAGCCCGGCATCGGTAATGCTGGGGTAGTCGGCCACCTTTTCGCCGGTGGCAGGGTTTACTACGGCATAGCTCATCGGGCTGCTCCCATCGCTTCGTCGGTAATTTTCAGTGCCTCATCGATGACATCGAGGCCACAGTTGAGTTCCGCTTCGGTAATGACCAGTGGCGGTGCCACATGAACGCGGTTGTAGTGAGTGAACGGCCATACTCCGCCAGCTTTGCAGGCCGCACCGAAGGCCGCCATCGGCGCGTTCTGCGCAGCAGTGGGGTTGAACGGAACCAGCGGCTCGCGAGTCTCGCGATCGCTGACCAACTCGATCGCCCAGAACAGACCCTTGCCGCGCACCTCCCCGATGCTGGGGTGAGTATCCATCCACCCCTGAAGTCGAGGCGCGATCACCCGCTCGGACAGATCCGTCACATGGTTCAAGATGCCGTCGCGACGGAACACCTCGAAGGTCGTGACCCCCAGGGCGCAGGCCAAGGGATGCCCCGAGTAGGTCAACCCTCCGTAGAACACCGTGTCGTCGAAGAAGCTGGCGATCTTGTCGGAAATGATGACGCCACCCAGCGGTACATAGCCGGAGTTCACCCCCTTGGCGAAGGTGACCAGGTCCGGCTGGACGCCGAATCCCTGGAAGGCGAACCATTCCCCGGTGCGACCGAAGCCGGCCATCACCTCATCGGCGATGTACACGATCCCGTATTTGTCGCACAGTTCCCGCACCCCGGCCAGGTAGCCCGGCGGCGGAATCAGAATGCCATTAGTGCCGACGATGGTTTCCAGAATGATCGCGGCAATGGTGTTTGCACCCTCCAGCACGATCAGGCTCTCCAGGTGCTCCAAGGCACGCGCGGTCTCCTGCTCGGGGCTATCGGAATGGAACGGCGAGCGGTAGGGATAGGGCCCGAAGAAGTGCACCACCCCGGACGCAGCGGCCTCATTGGCCCAGCGCCGGGGGTCGCCGGTCAGACCGATCGGCGTCCCCACCGCGCCGTGATAGCTGCGATAGGTGGACAGCACCTTGTGCCGTCCGGTGGAGTGCCGAGCCAACCGCACGGCGTACTCGTTGGCGTCCGCGCCGGCGTTGGTGAAGAACACCTTGCTGAAGGGTTCGCCGACAACCTCGACCAGCAGGCGGGCCAGCTCGGAGCGCACATCGTTGGCCATGCCGGGCTGGATGGTGGCCAGCCGGTCGGCCTGTCGATGCAGCGAGGCGATGAGGTCAGGATGCTGATGGCCCAGATTCAGGTTGACCAACTGGGAGCTGAAGTCCAGATAGGTCTTACCGGTGTAGTCCCAGAAACTGGCGCCAGATCCGCCGGCCACCGGCATCGGGTCGATTGCAGCCTGTGCGCTCCAGGAGTGGAACACATGCGCTCGGTCGTTGGCCCGCACCACCGCTTCGGCTGCCGGATCCGGCAGCGGCACGGTGTCACCGTTGAGGTCCACATAGGACGGTGTGCTGGGTTCACTCATTTTCTATCGACTTCCCATTCAGTGATTGCTCGGGAATCCCAGATCGACCTGGGATTCACTGGGGTCGGGCCACCGGGAGGTGACCACCTTGCTGCGGGTGTAGAAGTGGATCGACTCCGGCCCATAGATGTGGGAGTCGCCGAACAGCGAATCGCGCCAGCCGCCGAAGGAGAAGGCCCCCACCGGAACCGGGATCGGCACGTTCACCCCGACCATACCCACCTCGATGTCGTACTCGAACGCCCGGGCGGTGCGTCCATCACGGGTGAAGATCGCCGTGCCGTTGGCGTAGCGATTGGAGTTGACCAATTCGATGGCCTCTTCATAGCTGGAAACCCGCACGACCGCCAGCACCGGTCCGAAGATCTCCTCGTTGTAGATCTTCATGCCTGGCTTGACCTTGTCGACCAGGCTGACGCCGATGAAGAAGCCGTCTGCGTCGAACTCGGTAGCAGTACCGTCGACGACGACCTCAGCGCCTTCAGCCGGAGCGCCGGTGACATAGGAGGCGACCTTCTCTCGGTGGGCAGCGGTAATGACCGGACCCATGTCGGTGCTCGGATCGGTGCCTGCACCGATCTTGAGCTTGCCCATGCGCTCGGCGATCTTGGGCAGCACCGCATCGGCCACGGCATCTCCGACAGTGACCAGCACCGAGATCGCCATGCACCGCTCACCGGCCGCGCCATAGGCGGCCGAAACCGCAGCGTCAGCGACGGCGTCCAGGTCGGCATCGGGCATCACGATCATGTGGTTCTTAGCTCCGCCCAGCGCCTGCACCCGCTTTCCATTGGCGGTGCCGCGGGTGTAGATCGCCTTGGCGATCGGGGTCGATCCCACAAAGCTCACGGCCTTGACCTCGGGAGCATCCAGCAGCGTGTTCACGGCCTCGGCATCGCCGTGGACGACATTGAGCACGCCATCGGGCAGCCCCGCTTCGGCGAACAGCTTGGCCAAAAACACCGACGCCGAGGGGTCTTTCTCACTGGGCTTGAGCACCACAGTGTTGCCGCAGGCGATGGCCGAGGCCGTCATCCACAGCGGCACCATGATCGGGAAGTTGAACGGGGTGATGCACGCCACCACTCCCACCGGCTGCTTGATGGAGTGGACGTCAACGCCACGCGCCACCTGCTGGGAGAACTCACCTTTGAGCAGGTGCACCAGCCCGGCGGCGAACTCGACATTCTCGATGCCGCGGCTGATCTCGCCCAGCGCGTCGGAGAACACCTTGCCGTGCTCGGTGGTGACGATGGCGGCCAGTTCGTCGGCGCGCTCGACCAGCAACTGCCGCAACCGGAAGAAGACGTCAGCACGCTTGATCAGTCCGGTATCCCGCCAGCCGGGCAACGCCGCCTTGGCAGCAGCGACGGCCTCTGCCACACGATCCGAATCAGCAAACCCGACCGAGGCGATCTGCTCGCCGGTGGCGGGGTTGAAGATCGGCCCACTGCGCAGATCACCGGTCACATCCCGGCCTGCGATCACATGGGGAACAACGGTCATTTTGGGTCTACCTCTCCTGGTACTACAGCTATCTTGCGAAGGGTCTGAGTGACCGTCCAGCGCGTTCGCCAGCCGGACTTCAGCCCCACGAGAATCCCGGGGCGCAACTCGACGGGGTCGGCCGCTGGGTCGAGGAACTCGACCACGCCGCGACCAGCCACCACGCAGAAGACCTCGTCAGCCTCGGTGTCGGTGACGGCGCCGCTGGTCATCTGCCACACCCCGACCTCAGTTCCACCGATCTCGGTCAGCGGTAGCCATCCTGCGGTGGGGGCGCCGGCGACGATCTGGTCGGCGGCGAAGTCTTCCTCCGCGATGGTCACAGCCAGCACGTCGGCGACGACGGGGACGATCTGGCCGGTCATGAGTCGAATCCCAAACCGACGGCGTCCAACGCCCGCAGGAACACATTGCGTCGACCCTGATTGTGGTCGGCACGATCCAACGACCACTTGGTGAGCGAGACGCCGACGGTGGCGATGGGGTCCGGGGGAAAAGGAAGTGGGCGACGCCGTACCATCTCCAACTCCGTGCGCTCGGTGGTCTGACCACTGAGCAGATCGAGCATGACATCGGCAGCGAACCGCGTCGCGGCCACACCCAGCCCGGTGAAGCCGGCCGCGTAGGTGATGCGTCCCTGGGCGGCGGTGCCGTAGAACGCGCAGAACTGGGTGGAGGTGTCGATCGCCCCCGCCCAGCGATGGCTGAAGGTCAGCCCCTCCAACTGTGGGAAGGTCGCGAAGAAGTGTTCGGCCAAGCGGGTGTAACTGGCCGGGCGTTCCTCGTATTGGGGCTTGACCTTGCCGCCGAAGTGATAGATCGCGTCATAGCCCCCGAAGAGAATGCGGTCCTCAGCGGTGAGCCGGTAGTAGTGGAATTGGTTGCCCAAGTCGGCCAGGCCCTGCCGCTGATTCCAGCCGATGTCGGCCTTCTGGGCCGCGCTCAGCGGTTCGGTGACCAAGGCGTAGTCGTAGACCGGGACGGTCATCAGCCGGTTGCGCTTCAACAGCGCGGGAAACACATTGGTGGCCAAGGCCACCTGATCGGTGGAAACCCAGCCCCGCTCGGTGCGCACCACCAGCGGCCGCGACCGATCGATGGCGGTCACCGCAGAATGCTCGTAGATCTCCACGCCGAGTTCTTCGGCGGCGCGGCCCAGTTCCAGCGCCATGCGTCCGGGATTGAGCAGACCTGCTCCGTCCCGGTCCCACACCCCGGCCAGGTAGGTCGGCGAGTTCACTTGGGCGCGCACCTGGTCGGCATCCAAGAAGCCGTCCTCACCGGCCAACCACTCCACCTGGTGCGGCTCGACCGCCACCAGTAGTTCACCGGTGCGTTCGAACTCGACGTTGAGGTGGTAGCGCTCGATGCTCTCAGCGATGCCGTCCAGATTCTCGTCACCGAGGCGCTGCAACTGCTCCAGTTCGCTGGGCCAGCGGCGCTGACCGTTCTCGGTTCCGTGAGTGAGGCTCGACTCGCAGAAGCCACCATTTCGCCCCGAGGCCGCCCAGCCGATTTCGTGGGCCTCCAGCAGCACCACCCGGCGCTCCGGGTCGCGCTCCTTGGCTCGAATCGCAGTCCACAAACCTGCGTAACCGCCGCCGACGACGACGAGATCAGCCGAACCTCCACCGCTCAGCACCGGACGCCGGGGACGCTGGAGTCCGTCCAGCCAGAACACCGCAGCTCGGCATTCGCGCAGCGAAGCTGAAACCAGCGATGCCGCTGGCCGGTTCCGCTCGAAGGCGGTTTCGCTCACTTGGAGACGTTCCTTCCAGACTCGGGTGCTTCCTGCACCCAACCTCACGTCGACTGACGATATCGTGCCCAGAAGTCAGTCAGGTTACGAATCACGTAATACTAAGCAGCCCAACCCTGCGGATATCGTCGTGGAGGTGGGTCCTGATGAGTACCGCCGAAGCTGGGCGAGGGTGCGCGAAGCCGGAGCCGAAGGCATCGGAAGGGTGCACTTCGCGCCGAAGGGGAAGGGATCTTCGCCCCCCGCGCTGAGGTTCGCGGACACTGAGGTTTACGGATACCGGAGTTTACGGATACTGGGGGCCACGGGCGCAGGCTTCGAAGGCACCCGGTTTCAAAGGCACTGGGGCTCCTGGTCTCTGCGAGTGGTGGTCGCTGGGGTGGTTCGCACTGGCGTCGCTCGCACGTGATCCCCCAAGGACCGCGCCTGCGAAACAATCTGGGATTCTCTACCCCCCCCCGGTTAGCGAATCCCCGCGCCAGGCGAACCAACAACCCAGCTTTCCGGAGCCGCTGTCCCCGATCAGGCGGCTCCCGAACCTACGGAAGAAGACCCTCGCCACGCCGACCGCCATCAACGAGCGAGAGGCCCACTTCCACTGACAACACGCTCTTCGGGACCGATTCCTTACGCCGGTTCGAGAAGTTTCTCGCAGCTTTTTCAGCCCAAGGAGGTGGGAGTCGTGTCAGGCTGCGGTGTCAACTGAGGAAAGCCCACCTGGGTGGCGTTGTCGCTGGGATCGAGCTCGGGGAACTCGACCGGTTCCACCGTCACACACACCGCGCCACTTTCCGCCCCGCGGAAGTACATCGTCAGATCGTGCCGGGTGCTGGGAGCCATCGTGCAGGACAAGACCGCGCGGGCCTCGCTGGATTCCTCCATGGCGCAACTCCAGTTGCCAAAGCCGGTGACACTCTGCACCGAGAAGGTCGAGAGCCATCCCTCAACTTGGACCCGCGCAATCAGGCTGACATTGCTCGGCGCCTTCACCGGCACGGTCACCCGGACATCCTCACCGGGCAACTCGATCCATTCCGCCGTCGCCTGGCCGACTACAACATTCACCCCTGCGGGTTTGATGGAGTCTGGTGCTGAAGGATCTGCCGAGGACGGCTTCGGCAGCGGCGTTCCTTGCTTCGGCGAGGTGGACGGCGCCAGCGACTTCCCCGTCGGGGTTGGACTGGGAGTGGGCGAGCTGGATGGTACGACCGCCGGAGTGGAAAGGGCACGTTGAGCCAGCACTGAGGTGTTGGATTCCCCGCCGACCAGAGGTGTCAGCACAGCGGAAGCAGAGACCACCAGTCCCGCGATGGCCACACCGGCCGACACGCGAAGGATGCCGCCGGCGACCGCCCCTCCAAATCCTTCGGCCGCCATGGCCCGAGCCGGTTGGCGCGCCAAGGCCAGCCCGACGCCACCCAAGACACCGACCGCCAGCGCGCTGCCGATCCGGGAGTTCAGCCGACGCAGATCAGCGACTGCAGCCTGACAGACGTCGCAGGTCTCCAGATGAGCGGCGACACGCTGCTCGGCGCGGCTCCCGCAGCGACCCCGCACATATTTGCTGAGGAGCTCGCTCACGGGTTGGCACTCCTGCCGCGCCGAACCGACTACCTCGGTCAGGTAGGCCTGCCGCAGACCCTCTTTGGAGCGGTGGACGAGTTGGTTCACCGCATTCTCGCTGAGGTCGAGTTCCCGGCCGATGTCCGCGTGGCTCATGCCGTCCACCGCGCTCAGCCACAAGGCAGCCTGCCACCGCTCCGGCAAGGAGGCGAAGGCCTGCTGCACATGGTCGGAGGCGTCGGACGCATCGGCGGTGTCGGCATCAACCACGGCCGGCTCTTCGAATCCGGCGAACGGCACCTCGCGGCGTTGCCGGTGCGTGTCGATGGCTCGATGCCGCACCATCTGCAAGAAATAGGGACGTAGCGAATGCGTGGGGCCCTCGCCTCGAGCGAGCAGACCGAGCAGGCGTTCAAAAGAGTCGGCTACGACGTCCTCAGCAGTGGCGGAGTCCACGATCGAGCGGGCAACGATCAGTGCTGGACCGTGATTGCGCTGGGCCAACTCGGCGAAGGCATCCATATCGCCGTTGCGGGCACGCAACAACAGCTCACTCTCGGTGAGTGGTTCGACCTCGTCGACACGCGCAGCCTGGCTCAAGTTCCCCCCAACGAACTTTCCCAGCACGGCGCCGCTGATCCTGCTCCCGAAGGACGGCGGCTTGTGGCCCAGATCCTAGCCGGTGGGGGGCCGGAAGGCTATCGGGTCAGTTGTCGGTCGACTCCCCCACCAATGGCGGTTCGCTGGACCAGGGAAACGAGATCCAGTCCGAGCTCCGCCGCCAGACGTAGTCGCATGTGACCACTGACTGCGGCTTTTCGTAGAGAACTGCCGTCCGGGTCTCAGCGACATGCTCTGCGCAGAAGTCGCGCACCATGCGAAGAGTCTCGCCGGTGTCGGCCACATCATCGATGATCAGCACCCGCTGCCCGGAAAGGTCGATCGCCGAGGGCACCGGGGGCAGCAGCACCGGCATCGGCAGCCGGGTATCGACGCCGGTGTAGAACTCAACGTTGATGATGTGGAGGTTCTTGATTCCCATCGCATAGCTGATCGCACCGGCAGGCAGCAGACCACCGCGCGTGATCGACATGATCAGGTCGGGCCGATACCCCGAATCAACAACGGCCTGCGCCAGTTCCCGGGCGGCCTTCCCGAACGCTTCCCAAGTCAGCACTTCCCGCGGCGAATCACTCATGGAGCCCATAGTGTCAGAGCGGCTCGAAATCTCTGCGCTGTCCAGCACTGTTCGGCTTGAATGAAGGCATGCTTGCCATGCAACTCACCGTGTCCGGACGGGTGCAGGGAGTCGGTTTTCGGTGGTGGACCCAGAACACGGCCCGCGCTCTGGGCCTAGCTGGACGGGTGCGGAACCTGCCCGATGGCCGTGTCGAGATCTCTGCACAAGGCGCCCCGGATGCCGTCCGTCGCCTGCTGCGTTTCGTCACTGAACAGCCCACCACCACCGCCCGACCGGGTTTCGTGGAGGATTTCGAGTTGTGCTGGACTGAGCCAACCCCCGGACGAATCGGCTTCAGCGCCGGCTGATCACCGGTTGACCGTGGTGCCGTTGAAAGGCATGTACGGCGCGATTGCCGGAAAGACCCACACAAACAGCACGGCCACCATGACCGCTGCGAGGATCAGTGCAAGCAAGGCTTTGACCGGTACCGGTCCGGGCAGGACGCGCCACAGCCAGCCATAGAACGACATCAGCCCTTCACCTCCATCACCGAGGCGGGAATCCCTTGGTCTCGGGTGTAGCTGGCGTCCAACACGGCGTGGACGATGTAGCGTTCCCGCGCACTGAACTCGGGATGACAACTGGTCATGGTGAGCAGCTTCTGGGTGGGAGTGGCCTTGGGCTGATCCGGTACCGGCAACACCACGGATACCTGGGTGGGCGGCACGATCTGTGAGTCGGTCACCCGATACACGTAGTAGCGATCCTTGGTCTCGGCGAGCACGACATCACCGGGGCGCAAAGTGGCGATCAGATTGAACGGCTTGCCATAGGTGGTGCGGTGTCCGGCCATGGCGAAGTTGCCGACCTCACCGGGCTTGGCGGTCCCGGTGTAATGACCGACGCCCCGTTTCAGGATGTCGTAGCCGGTCCCCTCATAGAGTGGACGGGCGTAGTCGGCACCGAAGCGCGGAATCCTGATCACGGCGAATGCTCCGCCGGGCACGACATCATTAGGCGAGACGAAGTCTTGGCTGGGGTTGGCCTCCATGCTCGCGACGACCTGAGCGGCGTCCGCGTCGGAGACGACATCGGTCCACCACAGTTGCCAGCCCACGAAGAGCACCAGGACCACACCGAGGGTGATCAAGGCCTCGCCGAGCAGACCGACCAGGCCTCGCACTGTGCGCACCACAACTCCTTCGAACCGCCACCGGCCCCCCAAACTACCTGAGTTGGCACTGTTCCCCATCGCGGCCGGTCGGCAACGCATAGGCTTTACACAGCAAGCACCCAGGCACCTCCCACCTCACGCTGAGAGATTCGACTCATGGCGATCACTGCACGCAGCGGACTCCAGGCCTTGACCCGCCCGGACGGCTCCGCTATTCGCATTCTGACTGTGGACGACGAAACCAGCCTCACCGAATTGCTCAGCATGGCGCTGCGCTACGAGGGCTGGGAGGTGAGCACGGCGGCATCCGGGCTCAGCGCGGTCAAGACCGCCCGCGAGGTCCGCCCCGACGCCATCGTGCTGGACATGATGCTGCCCGACTTCGATGGCCTGGAGGTCATGCGTCGCATCCGCACCGAGCAGCCCGATATCCCCGTGATCTTCCTCACTGCCAAGGATGCTCTGGAGGACCGCGTCGGGGGATTGACCGCCGGGGGCGATGACTACGTGACCAAACCGTTCAGCCTGGAAGAGCTGGTGGCTCGCCTGCGCGCCCTGTTGCGTCGCTCCGGTGCGACCGAAGTTCGCAACGATTCGACCTTGGTCGTCGGCGATTTGACCCTGGATGAAGACAGCCATGAAGTGACCCGCAGTGGGGACGTCATCAACCTGACCGCGACCGAGTTCGAACTCCTGCGCTATCTGATGCGCAACCCACGCCGAGTGCTGAGCAAAGCGCAGATTCTGGACCGGGTGTGGAACTACGACTTCGGCGGCCAGGCCAATGTGGTCGAGCTGTACATCTCTTATCTGCGAAAGAAGATCGATGCCAACCGTCCGCCCATGATTCACACCATGCGCGGCGCGGGGTACGTGCTTAAACCGGCGGTGGAATGACCGACGAATCCCTCGCCTCACCACCACCGCCGCCGCCCCCCATGGGCAAAGGGACGCTGAGTCGGCAGCTTGTCGTGCGGGTCACCGCTTTGGTGGCTCTGCTGACGGTGATTCTGGCGCTGTTCACCAGCTTGGCCACCTATCAGATCCTGCAGCGCGAGCAGGACGGCCGCCTTCAGGTTGCCGTTGGTCGCCTGAACCCCTACAGCGAGCACGGCCCCGGCGATCTGACCGGGTCGGGGCTCATTCGCATCGACGAACGTGGCGGCACCTACGTGCTCACCACCTCGCTGGACCTCAGCAAAGAGGCACAGGAGGAGTTGGTCGAGGTGCAACCATCGGCGACCCCGGTGACGATCCGCTTGGATGGCCACGGCCTCTACCGCGTCCTGGTACATAGCCAACCCAACTACACCCTGGTCGCCTTGCCACTGAGCGATGTGACCAGTCCGCTGACCAGCCAGATCGTCATGACGCTACTGCTGAGTGGTGCCATGATCCTGGCCGCCTTCTGGGCGACGCGTCGCGTCGTCGAGACCAGCTTGCGACCCCTGAAGCGCTTGACGGCCGCAGCCACCCAGGTCTCGACGCTGCCGCTGGATCACGGCGACGGCCAAGTCCCGATCCGAGTGGCGCCGGCCGATGCGAATCCGGAAAACGAGGTCGGCCGGGTGGGATCGGCCTTCAACCACATGCTCGACAACGTCGAATATGCCCTGGCGGCACGGCACCGCAGCGAGACCAAGGTGCGCCAGTTCGTCGCCGACGCCTCTCACGAGCTGCGCAACCCGCTGGCCTCTATTCGCGGCTACGCCGAACTGACCCGCCGCAGCGAAGAACAGCTTCCGCAGGACGCTAGTTTCGCGCTCGGCCGCATCGAAGCTGAATCAGACCGGATGTCAGCACTGGTCGAGGATCTGCTGCTGTTGGCCCGGCTCGATTCGCAGCCGACTTTGGATCTCCAGCCGGTCGATGTCACCGAAATGGTGCTGAACGCGGTCAGCGACGCCAGGGCTGCCGATTCCGAGCACAACTGGTCCTTGGACATCCCCGAGAATGAAGTGAACGCACTGGCTGACGCCCACCGCCTGCACCAGGTCGTGGCCAACATCCTGGCCAATGCCCGCACGCACACCCCCGCAGGAACCTCGGTGCAGACCACGCTGAGCACCGCGGAGGGCTTCGCCATAATCTCGGTGACCGACAACGGCCCTGGCGTGCCCCCCGAGATCCAGCCCACCGTCTTTGAGCGGTTCACCCGTGCCGATGCCAGCCGAGTCCGTCAGGACGGCGGCTCGTCCACCGGTCTGGGCCTAGCGATCGTCGCCGCAGTCATGAAGGCCCACGGAGGCGATGTCAGCATGGACTCCCACCCGGGCCACACCTGCTTCACCATCCGAGTACCGCTGGCCTGACCCCACGCCCCCGGCCTGTCCGCACGCAGACGTAAGCGAGACGCTCCCAAAAGGTGCAGACGCTCCCGAAGGTTCGGGAGCGTCTGCACCTTTTGGGAGCGAATCGGGGCAACACCGAGCTCACAAGAGGCTCACAGGATCAGCACCGGGGCTCCTCAGCGCCGCGGGATTTGCTGTGATCATGACCCTTACCGAGCTCAAGAACCCGGCCGGCTCGCCGGCTGATGACGCGGTGAAACCGCGCTACGGCTATACCGACGACCGACCCGACTGGGTGGCGCGCGGCAGTGTGGCAGTACTTCTGGTCGCCGTCGGCGTCCTCTATATCTGGGGGCTGTCAGCCTCCGGCTACGCCAACTCCTTCTACTCCGCCGCAGCCCAGGCCGGATCGGAGAACTGGGTCGCCCGGTTCTTCGGATCCCTGGACGGCGGCAACTCCATCACTGTGGACAAGCCGCCGGCTGCGATCTGGCTGATGGCCTTGTCGGTTCGGCTGTTCGGCTTGAGCTCGTGGAGCATCCTGGTCCCCGAAGCCCTCCTCGGAGTGGCCAGCGTGGGCGTGCTGTATGCCACTGTCCGCCGCAGCCTGATCACCTGGCGCGGCGCGGACACCACCAACCCGTTGAGCCCCCGGGGCGCCCACTGGGCGGCTTTGGCCGGAGCTGCAGTCTTCGCCCTCACCCCGGTCGCCACGCTGATGTTCCGCTTCAACAACCCCGATGCGCTGTTGGTCTTCACCATGGTGCTGGCGTCCTACTTCATGGTGCGGGCAACCAAACACGCCTCCCGGGGGTGGCTGGCACTGGCCGGGGTGGCGATCGGATTCGGCTTCCTCACCAAGATGCTGCAGGCATTCCTGGTGTTGCCGGCTCTCGTCGTGGCCTACTGGTTCGCTGCGCCGGCCACCTGGAAGAAGAAGCTTGTTGATCTGGTGGTGGCCTTCCTCACCATGGTTGCCTCCTTCGGCTGGTACATCGCTGTGGTCGAACTCACCCCTGCCTCGATGCGTCCCTACATCGGCGGCTCGCAGAACAACTCGCTGCTGGAACTGATCCTCAGCTACAACGGGCTGGGTCGCCTCACCGGCAACGAGACCGGCTCCGTGGGCGGAGGCGGCGGAAACGGCGGCAACTGGGGTTCCACCGGCATCCTGCGGATGTTCGAGGGAGTCTCCGGCGGCATGGTCTCCTGGCTGATTCCAGCAGCTTTGGTTCTGGCCAGCGCCGCGATTGCTGCCGCATTGGTCGGTCGGGCGCGCACTCTGTCCCGCAGCGCCGATACTGCCGACCCAGCCGGTCACCCGGCGCCGGGACTGACCGCGACGGCTCCCGTCAAGCCCGTCCAAACACCCCAGCAGGCGCTGCTCGGTGCCGCCATCATCTGGCTCGGCTGGCTGGCCGTGACCGCCGTGGTCTTCAGCTTCATGGCTGGCATCTACCACGACTACTACACCGTGGCCTTGGCTCCGGCCATCGGCGGTGCTGTCGCCATCGGCGGGGCGGCCCTGTGGGCCAATCGTGGCCATTGGGCCGCCCGGGTCACCCTGGGAGCGACCAGTATCGGCACCGGAGTCTGGGCGCTGGTGCTGCTGATGCAAGCCGGGAGTTGGTACACCGCGTTGGGCTGGACGGCCTTCACCCTCGGCACCATCGCCGGTCTGGCCATGATCTGGGTTGACCAGCTTCCAGCCAAGGTGGCCGGCGCCGTTGTGGCCCTGGCCTTGGGCGCGGGCTTGATCGGCCCAGCGGCCTACTCCCTCAACACCGCGATGACCGCGCACACCGGTTCGATCGTCACCGCTGGTCCGGTCTCCGGCATGGGTGGCGGCATGGGTGGCCAGCGCGGCGGCCCCGGCGGCGGTCCTGGCAACGATGGAGGTGCCGGCGGTATGGGCGGTCTCCTCAACGGCGCAACGGTCTCCGACCAGGTTCTGGCGCTGCTCACGGCGAACAGCTCCGACTACACCTGGGTGGCAGCCACCACCGGTTCGCAGAACGCAGCCAGCTATCAGTTGGCCACCAATGCCGCGGTCATGGCCATCGGCGGATTCAACGGATCGGACCCCTCCCCCACGCTGGCGCAGTTCCAAGCCGACGTGGCCGCGGGGAAGATCCACTACTACATCGGCGGGTCGGTGGGTCAGTCCAGCGGCGGCTCCGATGCAGCCAGCCAGATCGCCACCTGGGTGTCGCAGAACTACACCGCCCAGACGGTCGACGGCGTCACCCTCTACGACCTGACGGCACAGTGAGGTGCGGACGATGAGCGCTCTCGCCGAACTGCCGCAGGCCAGGCAACAGCCGTTGCGTACCGCCACCGTGGAGGTGATCATCCCGGTCTACAACGAGGAACAGGACCTGGCCGCCTCCGTCATGCGCCTGATCTCCTTCCTGGAGCGGACCTTCCCCTACGACTACCAGGTGGTCATCGCCGACAACGCCTCCACCGACGCGACCCTGGAGATCGCGCAGCGGCTGGCAGCTCGGCATGAGCACATCCGAGTCGTGCACCTGGACGCCAAGGGCCGCGGACGGGCGCTGCGCCAGGTCTGGCTGGCCTCAACCGCCGATGTGGTCGCCTACATGGACGTGGACCTGTCCACCGACTTGAAGGCACTGCTACCCCTGGTGGCCCCGCTGATCTCGGGCCATTCCGATATCGCGATCGGGTCTCGGCTCAACCGCGGCTCGCGGGTGGTTCGTGGACCGAAGCGAGAGTTCATCTCGCGGTCCTACAACCTGATCCTGAAGGCCAGCCTGGGGGCGTCGTTCTCCGACGCCCAATGCGGGTTCAAGGCGATGCGTCGAGAGGTTGCCGACCAACTGCTTCCACTGGTCGAGGACAACAACTGGTTCTTCGACACCGAGTTGTTGGTCTTGGCCGAGCGGGCTGGTCTGCGCATCCATGAAGTGCCCGTGGATTGGGTCGATGATCCTGGCAGCACGGTCGATATCGTGGCCACCGCCACCGAGGACCTCCGGGGCGTGTGGCGGCTGCTGCGGGGATTCGCCAGCCGGAGCATTCCCCTGGATCAGGTCCGCCGGGAGTTGGCCCGCAACCAAGCTTCACCGGCGACGGTGGAAGTCCCCAGCGGGATGCTCGCCCAAATGGTGCGCTTCGCCGTCGTTGGAGTGGCCAGCACCGCGGCCTATTTCGCGCTGTACCTGCTGATGCGTCCGCTGGGGGCACAGGCGGCGAACTTCGCTGCACTGCTCATCACCGCAGTACTGAACACCGCTGCCAACCGGCGTTTCACCTTCGGAATCTCCGGACGCACCGATGCCCTCAAGCACCAGATCGGCGGCCTGGTGGCCTTCGGCCTGGCCTTGGCTCTGACCTCCGGTTCGCTGTGGCTACTCACCTCTGCGTGGCCCACTGCAGGACGCTGGGTCGAACTGGCGGTGTTGGTGGTGGCGAACGCCATCGCCACGTTGCTGCGGTTCCTGAGTCTGCGGTTCTTGATGCACCACAACAAACCGCAGACCTAAACACCGGGGACGCAGCGGCCGAGCGGCCAGAAGGAACTCGGGCTAAGGTCTAACCCGTGAGCATCACTCCTGCCGAACTCGCCCGTTACGTCGACCACACTCTGCTGGCACCCACCGCCGTCGCGGCCGACGTCGAGGCCCTCGCCGCTGAGGCGGTGCGCCTGGGCACTTACTCGATCTGCGTGTCTCCGTCGATGCTGCCGCTGACAGCCGAACTCGGTGAGGTCAAGGTGGCCACCGTGTGTGGCTTTCCTTCCGGCAAGCACACGCCGACCGCCAAGGCGACCGAGGCAGCCGAGGCGGTCTTCCACGGCGCTGACGAGGTCGACATGGTCATCGACCTGGGCCTGGTGAAGGCTGGCCTGCTCGACCGGACCCGTACCGAGATCCTGGCGGTACGCAATGCCGTTCCGCGCCCGCGGGTGTTGAAGGTGATTATCGAATCCGCCGCCCTCAGCGACGACGAGATCGTGGCCGCCTGTCAGGCCGCGGAGGCCGCGGGGGCCGACTTCGTGAAGACCTCGACCGGGTTCCATCCCGCTGGCGGGGCCTCGGTGCACGCTGTGGCGTTGATGGCCGCCACTGTCGGCGGACGCCTGGGCGTCAAGGCGTCCGGAGGGATCCGAGACTGGGATACGGCGGTGGCCATGATCACCGCTGGAGCTACTCGGCTGGGTCTGTCCGGCACCGCGACCGTCCTTGAGGGCGGCCAGTCCAGCGGCTACTGAACCGCCGCCGGACCGTCAGGCCAAGCCGTTGGCGGTCAGCCAGGACTGTGCTGCCTGAGTCGTGCCCTGGCTGATCTGCTTTTGAATGTCGATCAACGCCTCATTGGTGAGCTTGTCCATCACGCTGGTGAGTCTGAGCACAGTGTCGGGATCCGCATTGGCGAAGGCGGAATTCACCATGAGCAGCACCGGATCTGTAGTCATCATCTTCTCTGGATCGACAAGCTCCACCAGGTCGACCTCGCCGTAGTACTCCGTGCGCCGGAAGGCGCCGACGCCCGCCTTGCCCGCGACCAACAGTTGGGCGCGGGCCACCGGATCGTCTTGGACGCTCGGCACGAAGGCCGTGCCGTAGATCGCATTGACACCTAACAGGCCATCAGCGCGCTCATTGGCCCAACTGGGGATGGCAGCTGCCTTTCCGGTCGACCAGGGTCCGAGGCCCTCCAAGGTGCCCACACCGGACTGCGCCGAGGTCATCCAGACCAGACCGCCATCGGTCTGTCCGGGGTTCATCACCGTGATCTCGGGATCGGTCAGATCGGCGAGGTCCTGCACGAGGTTGTCCGAGGGATCCTCGGAGTTGCTGAGCTGATTCCACGCGGTGGCCCCATAAACGGCTGCGGCGCTGAGCGTGCCACCGCCCAGGATCGCGTTCCAGTCTGAGCCCATCATCTGGGCGGAGGCACTCCCGCCCAGGCTGCCGCTGAGTAGCTGACCCAAGACCCTGCCGACGGTGGTGTCATCCACCCCGATCAACAGCGGTGCACTCGACGCGGTTGGATTCGGAGAAGGGCTTTCGGTCGTGGCGGGTCTGGCCTGGGCACACCCGGTCAGCACCAGGGCGCCGGCCCCGATGAGAAATGCGCGTCTATCCACCCTCCCAGTTTCACCCTTACCCCTTGCCAGAGCCGGGAGGACGCGCAGTCCGGCGCACGAAACCAGCGACCGCCACCAGACCCGGAAAGCAGTGGGGCCCGGTCCATTGACCGGGCCCCACCAAGGATTGCGCCTCTTAGCCGCGTGCCTTCAACGCCGACTGTGCCGCCGCCAAGCGGGCGATCGGCACTCGGAACGGCGAGCAGGAGACGTAGTTCAGGCCGACCTGCTGGCAGAACTCGATCGAGGACGGATCGCCGCCGTGCTCACCACAGATGCCCAGCTTGATGTCGGGGCGGGTCTGCTTGCCCAGTTCGACGGCGGTCTGCACCAGCTTGCCGACACCAACCTGATCCAGGCGGGCAAAGGGATCGTTCTCGTAGATCTTCTTCTCGTAGTAGGCATCCAAGAACTTGCCGGCATCGTCTCGGCTGAAGCCGAAGGTCATCTGAGTCAGATCGTTGGTACCGAAGGAGAAGAACTGAGCCTCCTTGGCGATCTCGTCGGCGGTCAGCGCCGCCCGCGGGATCTCGATCATGGTGCCGACCAGGTACTCCAGGTCAACGCCGGCCTCGGCGATGATCGCATCGGCGGTGTCGACGACGATCTTCTTCACATAAGCCAGCTCTTTGACCTCGCCGACCAGCGGGATCATGATCTCCGGCACGACCTTCCACTCCGGGTGGGCCTTTTGGACATTAATCGCCGCCTCGATGATGGCGCGGGTCTGCATGGCGCCGATCTCGGGGTAGGTGACATCCAGGCGGCAGCCGCGGTGTCCCATCATCGGATTGAACTCGTGCAGAGAGGCGATGATGTCCTTCAGCTCATCCACGCCGAGTTTCATCTCTGCGGCCAGCGCGACGATGTCGTCCTCGTCGGTGGGCAGGAACTCGTGCAGCGGCGGATCCAGCAACCGGACGGTCACCGGGTAGCCCTCCATGGCCTCGTAGATGCCTTCGAAGTCGCCACGCTGCATCGGCAGCAGCTTGGCCAAGGCGGCCTCACGCTGTTCGACGGTCTTGGACACGATCATCTCCCGAATCGCGGCGATCCGGTCGGGCTCGAAGAACATGTGCTCGGTACGGCACAGCCCGATCCCCTCGGCGCCGAACTCGCGAGCCTGACGGGCGTCGGCCGGGGTATCGGCGTTGGTACGGACCTTCATGGTGCGGATCTCGTCGGCCCAGCCGATGATGCGTCCGAAGTAGCCGCTGATCTCGGCCGGAACCGTCTTGATCTGCTGGCCATAGACCGCACCGGTGGAACCGTCGAGGCTGATCCAATCATCGGCGGTGTAGCTCTGCCCGCCGAGGGTGAAGGACTTTCCGTCCTTGGCGAAGGTGATCTCACCCAGGCCGGACACACAGCAGGTGCCCATACCCCGGGCCACCACGGCAGCGTGGGAGGTCATGCCGCCCCGCGCGGTGAGGATGCCCTTGGCGTAGTGCATGCCCTCGATGTCCTCCGGAGTCGTCTCCAGGCGAACCAGGATGACGTCCTCGCCGTTCTTGCCGCGAGCTGCGGCATCCTCGGCGGTGAAGGAGACCTTGCCGCAGGCCGCACCCGGCGAGGCCGGCAGGCCCTTCCCGATCACGGTGGCAGCCTTCAGGTCGGCGCCATCGAACTGCGGGTGCAACAAGGCATCGATCTGCTTGGGATCGATCATGGCCACGGCCTGATCGGTGGTGATCTGACCCTCATCGACCAGGTCACAGGCGATCTTGAACGCTGCGGCGGCGGTGCGCTTACCGTTGCGGGTCTGCAGCATGAAGAGCTTGCCATCCTCGATGGTGAACTCCATGTCCTGCATGTCGTGGTAGTGGTTCTCCAGCTTGTTCACGATCTCCACGAACTGGTCGTAGACCGCCGGGTTCTCGTCGCGGAGCTGATCGATGGTCTCCGGGGTGCGGATGCCGGCGACGACGTCCTCGCCTTGAGCGTTCATGAGGAACTCGCCGTAGAGGCCCTTCTCGCCGGTGGCCGGGTTCCGCGAGAACGCCACGCCGGTTCCGGAGGTGTCACCGGTGTTGCCGAACACCATCGACTGAACGTTGACCGCGGTACCCCAGGACGCCGGAATGTCGTTCATCCGGCGGTAGTACACCGCCCGCGGATTGTCCCAGGAGCGGAACACGGCCTTGATGGCACCCATGAGCTGTTCGACCGGATCGGACGGGAAGTCGGCTCCGACCTTCTCCTTGTATTCGGCCTTGAACTGCTCGGCAAGCTCCTTGAGATCATCGGCGGTGAGCTCGGTGTCGTGCTTGACTCCGCGGTCTTCCTTCATCGCGTCGATGAGTTCCTCGAAGTAGGACTTGCCGACCTCCATGACCACATCGGAGTACATCTGGATGAACCGGCGGTAGGAGTCGTAGGCGAAGCGCGGATTGTTCGTCTTCTCCGCAAAGCGCTCTGCAACCTCGTCGTTCATGCCCAGGTTGAGGATGGTGTCCATCATGCCCGGCATGGAGGCGCGGGCACCGGAGCGCACCGACACCAGCAGCGGATTGTCCAAGTCTCCGAACTTCTTGCCGGTCAGCCCTTCCAGCGTGGTGACGTGCGACATGATCTCGGCCTGAATGGCGTCGTTGATCACCTCACCATCGGCGTAGTACTGGGTGCAGGCCTCGGTGGTGATGGTGAAACCCTGAGGTACCGGCATGCCCAGCCCGGTCATCTCTGCGAGGTTGGCACCCTTGCCCCCCAGCAGGTTCCGCATCGAGGCAGCACCCTCGTCGAACTCGTACACATATTTGTGATCAGTCATTGTGACCTTAAGTCTCCTTACAACGGCTCCGGCGGGGTTTGGCAGAGAAGAGCTGGAATCGGCATCGACTCAGCCGCTGGTGCTGGTGGAGCATGTCCAACACCCATGCGCGTCAGAGCCCAAGGCTAGCGGGTGGATCGGACCGGGCACAGGGACACCGGGCAACGACCACAGGCTGGACGACGCCGTGCCGCCGCGTCGCGGTGTGCACCGCAATCAGGGCCAATCCCGGAGCAGTCACCCCGGACAATCCATCACCTCAGCATCTCGCCAGTTCCTGGTAAGGGCTCGGCTGCCCGGCAGTCGGGGAGGGCCAAAAGCATGAATTCAATTGGCAATGCAATTCATGACCACCCTGCGCCGTCCACCCCGCGAAGAGCACCCCCTTCAAATGGCCAAAACCCGGCCCTGACTAGGGGTCCCCCTCTTGGGTGACAGCACCGGGAAAGTCTCACAAAACGGCCGATTCGGTGGCAAGAGTACTGAGAACTTGGTAGCGTAAGGGCATACCCGTTCGGGGGGAACGGTGAGCCACCCACTCACCATTCGCGGGTCGTTTCGAACACCGTTACGACCGCAAATTAGGCAGGAAGCCATGCCCCCCATGCTTGGCGGATTCCCCATCCGTCGTGCCCTCACGGCACTGATCTCATCGTTTTCGATGATCGTGCTGACGCTTGTCGCCCTGATTCCCACAGCTTCCCCCAGCGCCGCAGTCACCGTCACCACCGAAACTCCCACAGCCACCCTCACCGCTCGCAGTCTCAATGCTGCCGCCGTCTCCTACTCCGACAGCGTCCGCAAGACCACCAAGCGCAGCGTTGCCGTCGCCAAAGTGAAGCGCGGCCGCTACCAGAGCTACCTCAGCTTCCCGGCCATCTCCCTTGCATCGGGGGAGACCGTCACTTCCGCCACCCTCACGCTGCGGGTCAGCAAGGCCACCAAGGCCAAGCCGCGCATCTACGTCCGGGCACTGCACACCCCCTGGTCGGGCCAGGGATTCCGCTACCAGAGCCGTCCGGCCACCAGCGTCAAGCTTGGGCAGAAGAAGATCCCCGCCCAGAAGCGCAGCACCGTCACCGTGCGGCTCAATATTGCCGCCACCTCGGCCAGGCTGGCCAGCGGACTCTCCGTCCGGCTGGACAGCTCCAATCGCACCCAGTTGAAGGTCAGCCGCACCGCCACTTTGCGGGTGACCACGTCCCGCGGCAAGGCACACAGCAAGCCGACCCCCACCCCGACACCCACTCCCACTCCCACACCGACGCCAACACCGACGGCAACGGCCACCAGCACCCCGACGCCGACACCGACGCCGACGGTCGAACAGTCCCCCTCGACCACGCCGACCCCGACACCAACCCCGACCGAGACACCGACTGCGGTGAAGGCGGTATTCGCTCACTACTTCCCGCCCTACCCGGTGTCCTTGGACAACGCCAACCCCAGCAGTGACTACTACGCGACCCAGTACCTTCTGCCCAGCGGAGAAGGCGGCAAGTTCGCCTGGTGCGGTGGCCTGCTTCGCGACCGTCCGTTGGGACGGTCCCCGATCGCTGGAGACTTCCAACTGGCCGACATGCACACCGAGGTTCGCCAGGCCAAGGCCGCTGGCATCAATGGCTTCGCCGCCGATCTGCTCACCACCAACACCTCCGACCGCAACTGGTATCTGGTCGAGAAGCTCCTGCGGGCAGCCGACAGCGAGGGCGACTTCTCGGTGATGCTGCAACCTGACATGTGGGCGATGAGCAGCATCTCCACCGACGCCTTTGCCTCGTCAATCGCCAAGCTGTCCGGCTACGGCTCGGTGTACACCGTCGACGGCAAGGTGGTCGTGGCCCCCTTCAATGCCGAAGCGAAGACCGCCTCGTGGTACGCCACCGCCTTCGCGACACTGAAATCGACCTACGGCGTATCGGCCGTGCTGCTGCCGGTCTTCCTCGATGCCAATCAGATGGCCAACTACCAAGACATCAGCATCGGGTTCGGAAACTGGGGCGTGCGCAACACCGCAACCCTGAACACGTGGACCAACTGGACGGCTAAAGCGCATGCGCTCAACAAGCTGTGGATGGAACCGGTTTCAGTGCAGGACGTGCGCCCCAACCAGCAGATCTACGACGAGGCAAGTAACACTGAGACCTTGAGCGCCTCGTGGAAGCGAGCCATCAGTCAAGGTGCCGACCTTGTGTTGCTACCCACCTGGAACGACTACTCCGAGTCCACGAGCTTCGCCCCGTCAGCAGATCACGGGTGGGCCTTCCTGGACATCAACCAGTACTACCTGCGCCAGTTCCAGGCCGGCCGAACCACGATCGATACCTCGATTCCGGCCGCCCAGGACGAGGTCATCATCTCCCACCGGATCCAGAAAGCATCGACGCCGGTGAGCTACAGCGCCACCATGAAGCTGCGTTCGGGCTCCACCGCACCACGCGACACCATTGAGGTCGTGACGCTGCTCACCTCAGCAGCCACCGTGACGGTCTCGATCGGAGCTAACAGCTACACCTATCAGGCACCTGCAGGGCACTTCGCCAAGACCTACGCCCTCACTGAAGGAACCTTCACCGCATCGGTGCAGCGTACTGGGTCGACGGTCGCAACCGTCACCACCAAAGACGCGGTCAGTTTCGCAACAACGGCACAGCAGGATTTGTCCTACCACGCCGTGACGAGCCTGAACCGCTAGCCGGGGGATAGCGTGCCCGGACGCCGCGGTCGGCGTCCGGGTACGTCCCAGCGACCAGCCCTAATCATTTATTCATCCGACGAATTTCCGCATTTCCCCGCGGGGATGTCACATCAGACCGCCCCTATGCCTGCACCAACAGACCCCGGGAGCATCTTGATCGGGCCAGACCGCAGCGATGATCGAATGCGTTTCTGACTAGGAGTCACCCATGTGGGGGACCGAAATGCCCCCGTCTTGCGATATGGGTAATTCTTGTAGCAAGAATCCTTTATCGGTGCTAGCGTGAAGGTATACCCGTTCGGGGGGAACGGCGAGGACCCACTCGCTTTTCGCGGGTCGTAACGAATGCCAACGTAACGACCGCACAAAGGCAGGAAGCCATGCCCCCCACGCTTGGCGGATCCCCCATCCGTCGTGCCCTTACGGCACTGATTTCATCGATGTCGATGATCGTGCTCACGGTTGTGTCCCTCCCAACAGCAGCGCCAAGCACGGCCGCTGCCGCGCCCACTCCAGCCGTTGTCCTGCCCGCAGCCACCACTGCGAGCCGCACCACCACCGTCTCCTCCAAATCCATCGCCTACACCGATCGCAAACACAAGAAGACCACCTACCGCAATCGCAGCACTTCCAAAGTGCAAAGTGGCCGCTACTACACCTACGTGTCCTTCCCCAGCGTCAAAGTTCCCAGCGGCCGGCGGGTGACCAAGGTGACCGTGACTGTCGCTCTCCGCTCAGCGTCCCACGCCAGCCAGGGCCGACTCCAGGTGCATGCCCTTCGCAAACGGTGGTCGGGAAGCTACCTGACCTACGCCAGCCACCCCGCGGCCAGCACCCGGTTGGCGAAAGCCGCCATCACGAAGAAGACCGGTCGGCTGACCATCACCTTGAATCGTTCCTCGACGGTCTCTCGGCTTCGTGGCGGACTATCGGTTCGGCTGAGCCGAGTCGGTTCGAAATACCCGGTGAACCTGGCCAAGAAGGTGACGCTGAAGGTGTACACCAGCGTTGCCACGACCGGCCCGCGGCTGTCCGTCACCAACAAACCGGTGTTTGCCCACTACTTCCCGCCCTATCCGATCTCCTTGGACAACACCACCCCCACTCGTGACTACTACGCGACCCAGTACCTGAGCCCCACCGGCGAAGGCAGCAAATTCGCGTGGTGCGGTGGCTTGCTGCGAGATCGCCCGCTGGGCCGCTCCCCGCTGTCGGGTGATTTCCAACTGGCCGACATGCGAACTGAGGTGCGGCAGGCCAAGGCGGCCGGGTTGAACGGCTTCGCGGTAGACATCCTCACCACCAACACCTCCGACCGTAACTGGTACCTGATCGAGAAGCTGTTGAGCGCAGCCGCCACCGAAGGCAACTTCTCCATCATGCTGCAGCCCGACATGTGGGCGATGGGCGGAATCTCCACCAGCAGCTTCGCCAAAGCGGTGGCCAGACTGTCCAAGTACTCGGCCACCTATCGCGTCAGTGGCTACGTCATCGTCGCGCCATTCAACGCCGAGGCGAAGAGCGCCACCTGGTACCGAGACGCCCTCAACGCGATGAGGTCGAGCTACGGGGTGAAGGCGACGCTGCTGCCGGTCTTCCTCGACGCCTCGAAGATGTCGTCCTACAGCAGCGTGAGCGCCGGTTTCGGTAACTGGGGCATCCGTAACACGTCCGCCGCAGCAAGCTGGCCCAACTGGGCCGCCAAGGCTCACTCGCTGGGCAAATTGTGGATGGAGCCGGTCTCGGTTCAGGATGTGCGGCCCAACCAGCAGATCTACGACGAGGCCAGCAACACCGCGACCTTGACCGCAACCTGGAATCGGGCGATCAGCCATCGTGCAGACCTGATCCTGCTGCCGACGTGGAATGACTATTCCGAGTCGACCAGCTTCGCCCCGTCGGCCGATCATGGCTGGGCATTCCTGGACCTGAACAAGTACTACCTGAACAAGTACAAGACCGGAAGCTACCGGGTCAGCGCTGACGAGGTCATCATCTCCCACCGCATCCAGAAGGTCTCAACCCCGGTCAAGTACAGCAGCACGATGCGACTGCGGGGCGGCTCCACGGCAGCGAGCAACCGAGTGGAAGTGGTCACCTTACTCAAGTCCGCCGCCACCGTCACCGTCACCGTCGGCGGTCGCACGGCCACCTATCAAGCACCGGCAGGGAAGTACTCCCAGTTCTACACCCTTGCCGAAGGCGTCTTCACCGCCACGGTGAAGAGGTCCGGGTCGACGGTCGCGACCGTCACCACCAAAGACGCGGTCAGTTTCGCAACAACGGCGCAGCAGGATTTGACCTACCACGCCGTGACGAGCCTGAGCCGCTAGCCGGGGGATAGTTCGCCCGGGCGTCGATCAGCCATCGGCGTCCGGGCGAATTGCTGCCTGAGCGCAGTCACTCAATAGGCAGTTCGACATCGGCATCCGGCGACGGAAGAACGCCGGACTCCAGGCACCGGCGGGTGACGAACAGCTTGATGGTCAACCGCACCGACATTCCGATCAGCATTCCCCCCAATGCGCCTGGAACGCCGAAGAACCAAGCCCCCACGGCCACCAAGGGCATCCCGACCAGAGTGCCAACCAGGGTTGAGCGCGCCAGCGCCCGCAACTCTCGATAGGTGCCCAACACCGCATGGCCGAGCACCGCGACGTGGAAGGTGACCACGAGCAGGACCGCGAGCAGGAACACGTCCAGAGTGGTGGGCATCAGCTGGTTCGCACCCAGGTAGCGCAGGATCCAGGGGCCGACCACCATCGTGCCCGCCCCGATCACCAGCGACATCCCCAGCGTCCACCACATCATGCGACGCACCCGTTCGGCAGGGTCATCACCGCGAGGCACCCAGCCTTGCAGGAAGGACACGACCGGGAGCAGGGCGACCAGCACCTGCCGATACAGCTTGTCGACCAGGGCGAATACCGGCTGCGCCATGGGGGCCACCGTGGTGACGATCACCAAGGGCAACACCGTGAAGAGTTGACTCCCCAGACTCGATGCCACCCCACCCCCATACCTTTTGAGCAGGGTGATCGCGCCGGGCAAGCGTTCGACCTGTCCAGGTCGAAAGCCCAGGAAGCGCAGAATCCACAGCAGCGATGCCACAAAGGCCACGACCAATCCCGCGCCCTGCCACATCAGGCCGTACAGCGCATCTGCGCCGTTTTCCATCTCGATGATGCCAACCACGGTGAAGGCCACCCGCGGCACGGTCTCAACCAACAGAAGCACATAGGGCCGGGCCAGACCGACAAAGAACCAGGTCGCGGTCAGGCCGGTCAGCACCGAGGTCACGCCCCCGACCGCGGCCAGGTCTGGACGCATCGGGGCCAACAGCAGCGAGGGCACCACCACCGCCACCATGGTGGGCACCAACAGGATCATCCGCACCTTGATCGAGGCCAGAAACTCCGTGGTGCGAGAGGCCTGATCACCTTGGGCGATCTCGACCGGACCGAAGATGCCCCACCCGTAGGCGATCAGCATCGCGCCGAACGCACCGAGGTTCTGGCCGAGCGCGATCGAACCCCAGGCGTTCTCACCACTGGAACGAATCATGGCCGGAATCGCGACAAACGCCGCGACTGCGAGCATCGCCATAGAGAGCCCGAACCCGACCAATTTGTTCAGGCCGGACAATGCTCGCATCCCGGAGTCCTCTCAGGGCTTTGACCGCTGACCAGCGGCGCTCGCCTCCGGGCCGATTCTGCCACACAACCCTTTGGACCCCCGGCTGGGTGGGCCTACCCGTAGAATCGCGACATGAAGGCACGGTTCGATCTTTCCGGTTTCACTGGCGCCGGGTACGAGCGTGGCGGATCCACGCCCAAGCAAGTGCTGTGGCTGCTCACCTCGGGCCTCATCACAACCCATTGGTGGTGCCCGCCACCGCTGCGAGCCCACATCCTGCGCGCGTTCGGCGCTGACCTCGGCGAAAATGTGCTGATCCGGCATCGCGTACGAATCCATTGGCCCTGGAAGCTGTCCGTGGGGGCGAACTCCTGGATCGGCGAAGGCAGCTGGTTCCTGAATGTGGAGCCGGTGAAGATCGGGGAAAACACCTGCATCTCTCAGGAAGTCTTTGTGTGTACCGGCAGCCATGACCACCGCTCCCCCACCTTCGAGTTCGACAATGCCCCCATCACGATCGGCAGCGGCGTTTGGGTAGCGACGCGGGCCACGATCTTGCGGGGGGTGACCATCGGCGACAACGCCACCGTCGGCGCGATGGCGTTGGTGGTCTCCGACGTCAATGACGGCGAGGTGGTGCTCGCCCCCGTCGCAAAGCCCGCCAAACCGAAGGCCCGCGACTAGATGAAGATCCTGTCTGTCGTCAGCCTGGTGAGCCCCGATGGCGCCTACGGCGGACCGTTGCGTGTGGCCGCCAACCAGGCGCAGGCCCTCATCGAGCAGGGGCACCAGGTGACCATTGCCGCGGGAGTTCGTGGCTATGAGTCCATCCCCGACACCATCCAGGGTGTTCCCGCCAAACTGTTCAGAGCCCGATCCGTCATCCCAGGGACCGGCTTCGCCGGATTGGCCAGCCCCGGGCTGCAGAGCTGGGTGAAGAAGGCAGCCCGCAGCTTCGATGTGGCACATATCCACCTAGCCCGCGACCTTGTCACCTTGCCAGCGGCCAAGGCGCTGCTCCGCGCCGACGTACCGGTCTTCGCCCAGCCCCACGGAATGATCGACCCTTCCAGCAATCCGCTGGCGATCCCGCTGGACGCGCTGCTCACCCGTCCGGTACTCCGAGCCGCGCGGGCCGTGTTCTACCTCACCAAGATGGAGCGCGATGGCCTCCGGCAGGTGGCTGGGGATGTCACCCTGCTACCTCTGTCGAACGGCGTGCCCTACGCGCCGGATGAGCCTGCAGCCAGGCCCGAGCGCGAGGTGCTCTTCTTGGCCCGGCTCGCACCACGTAAACGCCCCGCGACATTCATTGAGGCGGCTCAGATCGTCGGGCCGAGGTTTCCTGGGGTTCGATTCACCCTGGTCGGGCCCGATGAGGGTGAAGGCCCCGATGTCGAGGGGGCGATCAGCCGTGCGCAAGCGTCCGGGGTGTCGGTGACCTGGGAGGGTGCCTTGGCCCCAGAGGCGACTCTGGACCGCATGCGCAAGGCATCGATATACGTGTTACCCAGCGTTGGTGAGCCCTATGGGATGACCGTGGTCGAGGCGCTGAGCGTCGGGCGCCCGGTTGTTGTGACCCAGAGTTGTGGGCTGGCCGACTTCGTGAGCGCCCACAATGCTGGCAAAGTCTGCGACCTCAGTTCAGAAGGCCTGGCCGACGCGATCGGCACCCTGCTGGCAGACCCGACCGCAGCGTCCGCCATGGGACGACGCGGCCAGCGAGCGGTCCGCTCGGAGCTGAGCATGGCCGCTATCGCCCGAGAGTTGTCAGCTCAGTATTCGGCGGCGGTTTCTTCCTGACCCAGATGAGTCCCACCATCATCACCACAAGCGCCCCGGTCGCCTGAAGCAGCGAGCCTCGCCACAGAATCAAGCTGTAAACCGACAGGATCGAGCCGACGACTCCCCACCAGCCGGCCTGGGAATAGGCGGGCACCATGCGGTCATCCAGAACACGCAACACGAAACCGATGATGACGAATCCGACAATGACCGCGATCACCCCACCGTTGACCAGCAACTCCGACCACACCGGTGCAGACAGGTTGGTGAAGGAATAGCCGCGATAGTCGGCCAGCATGATCCCGGTGTCCTCGGGTTTGGTGGGCCACATCGTGCGAGGCACCCAGAACAACAAGCTGCCCAGGAACTGGCGTCCGGGGACGACGAAGCCATCGACGACGTAGGAGTAGGCGTTGGCGATCTGAAAGAAGGCGTCATAGTCCGGATTGCCGATGTACTCACCGAAGAAGCTCTGCCGGGCCTGAAGCTGAGAGTCGTCATGCCGGAAAACATTCAAGATCGGGAACACGAACAAGAACGCGAAGATCGTTCCCAACATGGTCAGGCGTGCCCGGTTCTCGGTGGCTGCCGCTCCCAGGAACATGACCAGCGCGAAGGCCACCGTTCCTGCGGTGTAGCGCGCCGAGGTAAGTGGGTTGGCAACGAGCATGAGCCCAACGAATCCCGCACCGAACAACAGCGGGTAGACAACGCGTCCCGTCTGGCCCGAACTCAGCGAGCGCCACAGTTGAGCGAAAGCGCCCACCGCCACCAGCAAAGGGTAAATCGCCATTGCATAAACGATCGCAAGTGTGGAGGAGTCGCCCCAGGCATAGGACTGCATGATCGCGGAGGTGGTTCTGTCCGAGAAGATCGCTGACAGTCCCATCTTGGAAACGTAATAGCCCACTGCGGCGATTCCCACCACATAGAGCACCATTGCTTTCCCAGCGCTGATGCCGGCTTCGGGAAGCTCCCCGACCGGACGCTTGCGCGCACTCGCCCAACGGGCAAACACGCCTACTTCGTACGCGACCACACCACCCAGCGTGACCAAGGCGGCCGGAACATCCAGGGCAGGGCTCATCCCTGAGGTCGTCCAAGGGATCTCGCCGGCTCGGATCGAGGCGGTCGCTGCGATCCCAATGAAGATGTAGGTGAAAACCCAGAAAAAGAAATCGAACAACCGAGGCACGCCCCGCACCCAGCGCACCGACAGTCGAATTCCGCTCCACACGCCGATCAGCCAGGTGATGATCCAGCCTTGGCTGCGACCAACATCTTCCACGGTGAAGACCAGCGCACCAGGGATTCCGACAGCCAAAACCGCGATGGAGGCCGCCATCGCGATGACCCAACCACCGGAGAGCGTTCGTGAACGACGAATCGGAGGCGCAATAACGGGGGTCAAACCCAGCCTCCCTCGCCGGAATCAACAGTCCGGCAAGCCTACCGCTATTCTTGGGCGTTAGGTTCAAACCACAGGGGGATGTATGGGGAGCCAAGAGGTCCTGCGCATGCTCCGCGGGCGATGGCTGCTCATCGTGCTCGCGGGCCTACTCGGCACAGCACTCGCCCTTACGATCGCCGCCATCCAGAGTCCGAAGTACACCGCCACAGCCGATGTCTTCGTCACTGTGACCAGCGGTCAGAGCACCGGCGACCTCGCCCAGGGAAGTACCTTCTCCCAGGACCAGGCCCGCAACTTCGCCGCCGTGGTCTCCAAGGAGATCGTGCTGGGCCCGGTGATCGCCCAACTCAAACTCGACACGACTCTGGAAGACCTCCGCAAGAACATCGACGTGTCCGTCCCACTGAACACCTCGGTGATCAGCATCAGCGTCACCGACAAGGATCCAGAGCAGGCGGCCCAGATCGCCAACGCCATCGCCAATCAGCTTTCGATCGCCGTGTCCGCCCTCAGCCCCAAGGTCGATGACGTCAAAGGCGCTCCGGTTCGGGCTCAACTCATTGAGGCTGCGGTCGTGCCGGAGGATCCGTCTTCCCCGAGCATTCCGCTCTATTCCATGTTGGGCTTGCTGGGCGGCTTGGTTTTGGCCATCGGCTACCTGGTGATCGTCGAATTGGTCGTGGCCCGAGTCGACTCCAGCGAGCAGGTCGAGAGCATCACCGGCAGCGTGGTGTTGGCCAGCCTTCCGCGAGATCGCAAGCTCACTCGCCATCCCATCGCGGTCACCGCCCTGCCGCTGTCGCTGCGGGCCGAGAGTGTGCGTCACGCCCGAACCGCCTTGAAGTATCTGCCCGGAGACGGCAAGCGCACCTTCATCATCACCTCCTCAGTCAGCGGCGAAGGCAAGAGCACCACTGCGGCCAACATCGCCGCCGCTTTCGCCGCAGAGGGTCTGAGCACCTGTCTGGTGGAAGCCGATCTGCGCCGTCCCCGGCTGGAAGGTGTGCTCGACCTCACCGGCGGGCCCGGCCTGAGTGACATCGTGGTCGGGCAGAGCAAGATCGAAGATGTCGTCCAGCCGTGGGGACCGGACAACCTTCAGGTGATCCTGGTCGGCACAGTGCCCCCTAATGCCAGCGAGTTGCTGGGCTCCAGCCGTGGGCAGGAAGCACTTCGAGCGATCGCCGATCGCTTTGAGGTCACCATCATCGACACTCCACCGCTCACCGCTGTCACCGACGCGGCCATCATCGGCCGCCAATTCGGAGGGGTTGTGCTCGTGGTCGGCAGCGGCAAGGTCCGCACGGCCGAGTTGCGCCAGGCCATCGGTGCGCTCAGCGTTGCTGACGTGCCGATTCGGGGCACCCTGATGAATCTCGCCAAGGACGACGCTGCTCGCCCCTACGCCTACACCTACTCCGATCGCGCTCGCGAGAGCACTTTCAATGACTTGCTGCCCAAGGGATGGCGTCCGGTGATCAAGGTCGGCGTGGCCATCGTGGCCGCCGCGATCGTCGCCACCATCGCCATCGTGATGGCGATCCGGCCCGGAGCGGCAGTCGCCAGCGCCGGTAGCACCCCGGTCGCCAAGTCGGCGGCCAGCGCCAAGGCCACTCAGACTCCGCGAGCGGTCTTCCTGGGCGACTCATTGGTCCAGGGCACCTCAGGGGGATCCTGGGTCACTGACACAGCAGCGGCTCTGTCCTGGGAACCGGTCAACCTTGGCCGCGGCGGCACCGGCTATCGGACCTCGGCAGGCAAGGTCGGCTGTGGGGTGGACTACTGCCCAACCTTCGTCGAAATGGCCGACGCTGCGGTGAGCCAGAACCCGAGCATCGTCGTGATCTCCGGCGGCGTCAACGATGGGACCAAGGACGTCAGCGATGCAGCCAAGACCCTGTTCCGACGGCTGCGCGCGAGCCTGCCCAACGCCAAGATCTTCGTGCTGTCTCCTTTCGCGGGCACCAACACGATTCCCGCCGTTGCGACCGAGGTGAAGTCCGCCGCCGCACTGGCTGGCGTGACCTATGTCGATATCGGTTCACCATTCGAGGGACATCCAGAACTCCTCAGCGCCGACGGGATCCATCCCAACGCGGAGGGCTATCGGGTGTTGTCCAATACCATCACCAAAGCGTTGAAGAAGGCGGTCAACCAGTGAACGGATCCCGCCAGGACAGCCGCGGCGTCCTGTTCGTGTGCACCGGCAACATCGCGCGCTCGCCTTTCATGGAATACACGCTGGCCAACCGGCTCGCTGGCACGTCAGCGGTGGGCCTGCCGGTGCGTTCCGCAGGCACCTACGCCCTGGCCCACTCCGGAGTACATCCGGCGGTGGCCGCAGAACTCAGCGACCGCGGCATCGACTCCAGCAGCTTCAACACCACCCAGCTCAGCGCCCAACTCGTGTTGGATGCCGGCTTGATCCTCACCGCGACCCGTGATCACCGCCGGCTCGTGGCCCGGCTCGCCCCCGAGCGTCGCAATGTGACGTTCACGCTGCGCCAGTTCGTCCGGCTGATTCAGCTCGATCCGGTCGGCGAGATCAGGGTCGCCACCGATGGGCCTCTCGAAGCTCTGGCGCAGCTGGCGAATCGGAATCGCGGCCTGTCCGGCGGTAGCCAGGACGACGACGACATCGTGGATCCGGTGAACTCGCATCGGCGGCTGTTCCCGGCCACCTTCGCCGCCATCGACCCGGCCATCAGCCTGCTGGCCGATCTGATCACCGGGCTCAAAGACCTCTCGCGTCGCCGATCCTGACCGATGCGCATCACCGTAGCCGGGATCAACTATTGGCCCGAGACCACAGGCATCGCCCCGTACACCACGGGGGCAGCCGAGGGACTGGCCGAGCTCGGCCACGACGTCACGGTGATCACCGGCTACCCGCACTACCCGCAATGGCGCATCACTGAGGGTTACACCGGCTTCACTCGACGCGAACTGGTGAACGGCATCAAGGTGAAGCGCCTTCGCCACCCGGTACCAGCCCACGGCGGAGTCGCCGCCCGCTCGATCATGGAGTTGTGGTTCGGGCTGCGGGCAACCTGGTCGTCGTGGTTCGGCGGGGAGGTGATCCTGGCGGTCACGCCAGCCCTGCTCAGCACCGCCTTGATCGTTGCCCGGGCGCGCCTGACCCGGCGTCCCTGCGTTGTGTGGGTACAGGACATCTACACCCTCAGCGCGACCCAGACCGGCCTGGCCGCACGCGTCGCCGGCCTGATCAGAGGCATCGAATCGGCGACCCTTCGCCATGCTGACCGCGTCGTGGTGATCCATGACCGCTTCAAGACCTTCCTGACCACCCAACTGGGCGTTGCGGCGGATCGGATCGACGTGGTGCGCAACTGGACCCACCTCAACGGGGATGCCGGGCGCCGCGACGACCAGTTGCGACAACGGCTGGGCTGGGAACCGGATCACATCATCGTGCTGCACGCCGGCAATATGGGAGCCAAGCAGAATCTCGAGAACGTGGTGCGGGCCGCGCAGGTGGCCGCAGAGTCGGCGAGCCCGGTGCACTTCGTACTCATGGGCGATGGACATCGCCGCTCGGCGCTGGAGGCAATGGGCGCCAATCCGAATCTGCAGTTCCTCGATCCGGTGGATTCAGCCGAATTCGCCGACGTCTTGGCCAGCGCCGATCTGCTGTTAGTGAATGAGCTGCCCGGGATGACCGAAATGTCGGTGCCCAGCAAGCTCACGTCCTATTTCCATTCCGGACGGCCAGTCTTGGCCTCAGTGGATTCCGGCAGTGTCACCGCCGATGAAGTCGCGGCGGCAGCAGCCGGGGTTCGCGTCGATCCGGACGACCCGACGGCCCTCCTTGCCGCGGCACAGGAACTCGCCGCCGACCCCGCCCGAATGGCTCAGCTCGGCACCGCGGGACAGGACTACCGCAGGCGGGTGCTTTCGGCTCAGCGAGCGACCGCGGGGCTGGCGAGCGCGCTCAGCGCTGCCACGAAAGGCTCTCGAAATTGAGCGGAGGGACATCGGTTTCGATGCCCCTCCGCGTCAGTCCCAGTTCGTGTTCTTCGGCCAGGTCGATGATGCCCCCCGATCAGCGGACCCGGGTGCGCCCGAAGGCGACTATCCCATTAACCCTGGTCTGCCGAATGACATCAGACTGTCCGACCGCGCAACTGCTTCCCCCCGAAAGCAAGCCATGCTGGCGAACTGACGTACTCAGTATTGCGACCTGATCCAAACAATTCCACCTGCTCACCCGCTTCTGGGATGGTCAAGAACTTGCCACCACCCTCAAAACCCGCCAAACTAACTTGCGGTGTCACCCGTTCGGGGGAAGGGGTGCATCGTCCGGCCTCTCGGGGGATTGGCTGGAAGGTCTGAAACCGGGGGGGATCATGACCACAGTTTCTGCACAGTTGGATGCTGTCGCACAGGCAGCCTCCACCTCGCGCATCCCAGTGAACGTCCTGTCGAAGCGCATCCAACTCACCGCCTTGTACGTTGGCGACGCCGCCATGATCACCATCGCGATCGTGGTTGCGGTGGCCGCCCGCGGCGTCCTGCCGTTCCCTGGCCAGGAAGACACGGCAGCCATCATGCAGACCACCGGGCCGTTCATCCTGCTCGGCTGGCTGCTCATGCTGCGCATCTTCGGCGCCGACTCGCTACGCCATCTTCGCGCCGGGGCTGTGGAGTACAAGCGGGTGCTGATGGCAACCTCGGCCATGGCCGGCACGGTGGGCATCATCTCCTATCTGATGAAGTACGACTTCCCGCGGGCAGCCTTCGTGCTGATGTTCACCTTCGGCGCCTTCGCCTTGCTCATGGTGCGATACCTGCGCCGTAAGGTGATGGGAGCGATCCATCACCGGGGCGCACTGAACACGCCTCTGGTCGTCGCTGGTGACAGCGGCCATGTTGATTCCATCGCACAGGTGTTGCGCCGGGAATCCTGGCTGGGTTATCGAGTGATCGGGGCGATCACGAGCGATCGGGTCTCGCACACTCCCGGCGGCCTGCCGGTGCTGGGCACCATGAAGGACACCGTCTCGGTCATCGAGGAGCATGAAGCCGAGGCAGTCTTCTTCGCAGAGGGCTCTTTCAATGCTCCGGCCGACTTCCGGCGTATGGCTTGGCAGCTTGAAGAACACGACATCCAGATGATCGTGGTGCCTGCGATCACCGACACCAGCGCTGATCGCCTGGAGGTGCGACCGGTCGCAGGGCTGCCGCTGGTTGACGTCGAACGCCCGCAGGCCCTGGCGTCCGGACGCTGGGTGAAGCGCACCTTCGACATCATCGGCGCGTCGCTGCTGCTGCTGGCATCTGCACCGGTGATGGCGATTGTGGCTTTGGCGATCAAGATTGAGGACGGCGGACCGGTCCTGTTCCGTCAGCCGCGGGTTGGTCTGAAGGGCAAGGAGTTCGAGTGCCTGAAGTTCCGCAGCATGGCCGTGGATGCCGAGGCGCGTCTGGCTGAACTGGAGCACCTCAACGAAGGCGCCGGCCCGCTGTTCAAGATGGCCAACGATCCGCGCATCACCCGGGTTGGCCGGTTCATTCGCCGATTCTCCATCGATGAGCTTCCGCAGTTCTGGAATGCTCTTATGGGCGAAATGAGCTTGGTTGGGCCGCGTCCTGCATTGGCCAGCGAAGTCGCCCTTTATGATGAGGACGCACGACGCCGCTTGGATGTCCGTCCCGGACTGACCGGCCTATGGCAGGTCTCAGGTCGTTCTGATCTTTCGTGGAACGATACGGTTCGGTTGGACAACTACTACGTCGACAATTGGTCCATGGTGCAAGATCTGATGATCTTGGGAAAGACAGCTCGAGCAGTCGTTGCCCCCAGCGGCGCTTACTGACCCACTCCCCATATGCCTCGGTGGCGTCGGTCCCGATCCCCCGACCGACGCCACCGAGCCTCTTCCGCTAACGTGTGACATCATGCCGATTGCTCTCGCCCGATGACGGCGCCCACCATCCCCTGGCCGCGAGCCATCATCGCTCTCGGCATCCTTGCCATCAGTGCGACAGTGGCGGCCGCCACCTATGCCGTGATCATTGCCACCGGCGGCAATGATCACCAAACCGCAGACTGGCTGATCAGCTACCCCGGGGAGTTCATTCGCCGCGGCTTGTTCGGTCAACTCCTGCTCGGCATCGCGCCGTACGGAGCCGGCGCCCTCTGGCTGCTGTTCGCGATTCAGATCGCCTGTTACGTGCCAGTCTTCGCCTTCTTCGTGAGCTACCTGGTTCGCACCAACTTCTCGTGGTCGGCGATTGCGCTGGTCGTCTCACCGGCCGCGCTGCCCTTCATCGGCTGGGATCCCTTGGGCGGCTTCCGCAAGGAGATCCTCGGATTCTTGGCGCTTGTTCTCATCGCCTTCGCGCGGCGTCGAATCGCACAGCACTGGCAGGTGACCCTTCTGGTCGCGGCCCTGGCCGTGTGGACGCTGGGAGTCTTCTCCTGGGAGTCTGTGGCCTTCATGCTGCCGGCTGTGGGATTCCTGCTTCTGACCGAACCCCAGCTCCCCCTGCGCCGAACGATGGCGGCACTGTTCACCGCTGTCGGCGCCTCGGCCCTGGCCGCATCGGTGCTCTGGCATGGCACCGCGGCCACGTCCACAGCCCTGTGCACCAGAATCCTCGACCAGGGCCTCGGGCCGAATCTGTGCACCGGCGCCGTGGCCTGGATGGGACGCAGCCTTCAGGACAGCCTGGACCTGATCGACAAGGACGCGGCCACCAACAGCGGCTACCTGGTCATGCTGGCGCTGGCACTGCTCCCGATCGCGCTGAGCCCCTGGCTGCGCCGCTTCTGGGGGTGGGCGCTGGTGGCCGCGATCGGAATCGCGCCGCTTTTCGCGCTCGGTATCGACTACGGACGCTGGGTGCACATTCTGGTGATCGAGCTGTCCATCTGCATTGCGGTCAGCCATCGAGACCTCATTGAGTCCCGCCTATGGAATCCGCTGTCAGTGGGCCTGTTCGTCACCATGTGGGCGCTCCCCCACGCCAATCCGACCACACCGGGGGTGCCGGGTTGGCCGTGGAAGGGACTGGCCGCCGATGTGATCAACTGGCTCCAGGTTCGGCTTCTGTCGCTGCGTTGACCAAATACCACTGGTACATCCGGGCCAGACCGTCAGCAATCTCCACCTGCGGACGCCACCCCATGGCATGCAGGGTGGAGTTGTCCATGATCTTTCGCGGTGTGCCGTCCGGCCGGTCGGTATCGAAGACCACCTCCCCGGCGTAGCCGACCACCGTCCGCATGATGTCGGCCAGCTCAGCGATAGAGACCTCCTGATCAGAACCGGCATTGACCAGGCCACCGTCGGCGTACTCCCGCATCAGAAACACGCAGGCATCAGCCAGATCGTCGGCATAGACCAGCTCTCGCAGCGGCGTCCCGGTCCCCCACACCACCACCTGCGGCGCGCCTTGGACTTTGGCTTCATGGAAGCGTCGCATCATGCCCGCAACCACATGGGAGTGTTCCGGATGGAAGTTGTCGCCCACCCCATAGACATTGGACGGCATGACGGTGAACGCGTCGAAGCCGTACTGCGTGCGATAAGCGTCGCACATAACCTTGCCGGCGATCTTGGCCACGGCATAGGGCAGGTTGGTCTCCTCGAGCTCGGCGGTCAGCAGCGCGCTCTCGCGAATCGGCTGCTCGGCGAGCTTGGGGTAGATGCAGCTTGAGCCCAAGAAGAGCAGCTTGCGCACCCCCGAGCGGTAGGACGCGTCGATGACATTGGTCTGGATCTGGAGGTTCGTGCGGATGAAGTCAGCACCGAAGGCGACATTCGCGGCGATACCGCCAACCTTGGCTGCTGCCAGGAAGACATAGTCGGGGTGCTCAGCGGCGAAGAAGTCCGCCACCGCATCGGAATCGGTCAGATCCAATTCGGCGTGGCTACGCGTGATCAGGTTCGAGTAACCGTCGGCCTGCAATCGACGCAGGATCGCCGAACCGACCATGCCTCGATGGCCTGCCACGTAGATCCGATCAGTGCGTTCCATCATTCGGTGTCCTAAAGAAGATCGTTGGCCGTGGGGGGTGTCGGATGCGACAGATACCAGTCGGCAGTGCGGGCCAGACCATCGGCCAGAGACACCTGCGGCTGATAGCCGAGTGCGCGCATCTTGCTGATGTCGGGGCAGCGCCGCGGGGTACCGCCGGCAGCGGCCGCCGAGGGCTCCACCTCGAGGGTGACGCCGAGGCTTTGGCCCACGAGGGCGACGAGTTCGGCGATCGAGATCTCCTGGTCGTTGCCGATGTGGTAGATCTCCCGATGCCCACCTGCGGCGTACATGCCTACGATGCCTTCCACCACGTCGTCGACGAAGCAGAACGCCCGGGTCTCGCGTCCGTCTCCCTGGATGGGGAACCGCACCGAGGCGGCCTGCCCGGCCTGCTTGCGCATCGAATCGGCTCGCACGATGAACTGTGGGATGACATGCTTCCAGCCCATGTCGGGGCCGTAGACATTGTGGGGACGGAAGACCTGCACCTTGCGGAAGTGCTCCTGGGCGTAGTTGAACGCGATCAGCTCGCTGGCGATCTTCGATCCGCCATAGGAATAGCGCGGGTTCAAGCTGTCGGGCAGCATCAACGCGATGGTCTCCGGCGTCGGAACGATCGACGGCGTCTGGTAGACCTCAGCGGTCGAGGCAACCACCAGATCGGGGACGCCGACATTGCGACAGGCGTTGACCACCGCGATCGCACCACGGATGCCGACATCAAGCACCAACTCGGGCCGGTTGTAGAAGTTCTCGGTGCCGTTGATCGCGGCCAGGTGCATCACCACGTCAGCGCCGGCAAAGGCCGCACCGAGCGCTTCTTCATCACGGACATCGGCATCGACGAGTCGAATCTGATCGACCACGGCGCTCAGCCGCCCGGCGTCACCGCGAATCATGGTGTCGACCACGGTCACATCCCAGCCGAGCTCAACCAGCCGGCGCACCAGGTAGGCCCCGATGAAGCCACCGCCACCGGTGACGGCGACGCGGGTCACGACAGCCCCCCGAGATTGCCGACGGCGAAATAGGATCCGCCGCGTTCGACCGGGCCGAGATTGCTGAAGTGGTTCCAGTAGTCGAAGACGAATCCGCTGGGTGCCATCACCTCCCGCAGGGCCGAGGGCGAGGCGGCTCCCAGACCGGGATGGTTGTTGCCGATCACCACCAGAGCGCGGCCGGTTGCAGCCTCGGTGAGGTCATCGGCCACGGTCAGCTCCGGAAAACGCTGCCGAAGCGACTCCGCAGGGATCACCGGGTCGTAGAGCACCACCCGCGCCTGAGGTCGGATCTCCTGCAATCGCGCCAACACCTGCAACGACATCGAGCCGCGCAGGTCGTCGGTCGCCGGGATGCCCTTGAACGCGAGCCCCAGCAGCGCGATGGGCGCGTCCTCGGCAAAGCCCCGACGCCGAAGCTCGGCGTCCATGAACGCCACGGTCTCCGCTGGCTGACGCTCGTTCACCAGGCGAGCCGCCTTGGTGATCTCCAGTTCGATGCCGCGGGCCTGCGCACTCTGCTCGAAGATATGCGGGTCCTTCTCCAGACAGGGCCCCCCAACCAAGCCAGGCAGCGCCACCTTGGTTCGGGGATAGCCCAGCTTCCCGGAATTGATCACCTCGGTGGAGTTCACCCCGTACGCGTCACAGATGCGGGCCACTTCGTTGGCGAAACCGAACTGCACGTCGCGGTAGGTGTTGTCGACCAGCTTCAGGATCTCGGCGGCCTCCGGGCTGGACAGCTGAATCACCGAACCGGTGATGGGACGAAAGACCGCAGCGGCCTGATCGGCGATGTCGGGGGTATCGGCACCGACAATCTGGGGCAATTCACGCAGTTCCTGCAGCGCGCGACCCTCCAAGGTGCGCTCCGGACACATGGCGATTCCGAAACGCTTCCCGGTACGGGCCAGAATCGGTGCCACCACCTCACGAGTCGTTCCGACCTTCACCGTGGAGCGCAGAATCACCAAGGCGCCGTCGGTGAGGTTGGCCGCGACCTGCCCGGTGGCCGCTTCGATCATGTCCAGGCGGGCCAGCCCGTCCGGACCCAACGGCGTGCCCACGGTGATGATGTAGGTACGGCAGGTCACGTCCGGATCCAGTGTGCGGACGGCATGCAAGCCTCCGTTGCGAACGACTCGGCTCAGCGCCTCAGGAAGTCCCGCCTCCGAGAAGTGCGGAATGCCCTGGTTGGTCAGATCCACGACTTCTGCACGGGTCTCCACGCCGAGAACTCGGTAGCCGACCTCCGCCAGCACCGTGGCCAGAGTCAGCCCCACGAAGCCCAACCCGATGACTCCGACGTCATAGGACTGTGCTGCTACCTGCGATGATCCTTCGGACAATGCAATCCCCCAAATGATTGACCTCGCCCGTCCCACAACGGTTCGGACAGCACTTCAGGGTACCTCAACCGGGTTTGATGACCCGGAGCAGCGGTGTGGGTCCGCTACCGTTTTATGCATGCCTAGGACCGCACCTTTCCCAGCCATCCGCTACGCGCCGCAGACCGATCTGGACGCGGTGATCGCACCGCCCTACGACGTTCTCGCCGAGGTCGACGTCGCGGAACTGGCAGCCCGGGATCCGCACAACATCGTGCACGTGGATGTCCCCACCCCGGACGCCGACGGCTACGACCGTTCCGCCCAGGCCTTGCACCAGTGGCTTGCCGAAGGCGTGCTGGTCACCGATTCCGAACCGTCGCTGACGATCTACCGAATGCGGTTCACCGACGCCACCGGGAAGGATCGCACCATCACCGGGGTGCTTACCGGCCTGGAGGTCGTCGACCTCGATGCTGGCGGAGTCCTGCCACACGAGCGCACCACGCCCAAGGCGGTCACTGACCGCCTGGACCTGACCCGCGCCACCGCCACCAATACCTCGCCGGTATGGGGCCTGTCCCTGGCCAACGGCCTCAGCGCAGCCCTGGCCGAACCCGGCGAGCCGATGGGGCAACTGAGCGTCGAGGGTGTGCTGCATTCGGTTGAGCGCATCACCGATCCGGCCCGGATCACCGCGATCACCGAACTGCTGGCCAGTGATGACGTGCTGATCGCCGACGGCCACCATCGCTACTCGATCTCGCGCAGCTACCGCGACGAGATCCGTTCAGCCACAGGACGCACCGATACCGCTGCAGAGTTCACCTTGGCCTTCATCAACGAACTGATCGAGGATCAACTCAGTATCGAAGCGATCCATCGGGTCTACACCGACATCGACCTGGCAGTACTGCGCCAACGACTGGCCGAGTTCTTCGACATTGAGCCGGCGCCGGCACCCAACCCCAGCATGCTGGCCGCCATGGTCGACACCGGCCGCCTGGTGCTGCTGGCACCGGACGGGTCGGCGAGCTGGCTGACGCCCAAAGCTGCCCAGTTCGTCGGAGTGCGTGAGCTTGATGGCGCCTATCTCGAGCACGCTCTGGCCGGGCTGGAGCTCACCGTCAGCTACCAACACGGCCTGGCTCAAACCGAGCAGCGGGTCACCGAGGGCGGGGCCAGCGCTGCGGTGCTGATCCGTCCGACGTCGTTGACCGAGATTCGCCGCACCGCCCGCGAGGGCCTGCTCATGCCACCCAAATCGACCTTCTTCACCCCCAAGCTCCGCACCGGCTTGGTGATGCGTCCCACAGCCCCGCTGCCCTGAGTCACCCACCGCCCCAGGTGAGGCTACCTACACACCATTCCGGGTCGCCCGGCCCGGGGGTGGCACCATGGATGGCAGGTGGATAGCCGTTCCGCGGATGCCATTATGAAGAACTGAACACGGGTGCCCGAGCCACCAGCCGGGCACCCGTTGCCATGTCTCCGCCCGCGGATCGCTGCCTGCACCCGAGCCGACCCGCGATGCATCACCCCTTGATAATACAAACTGACGAGGGGAAACAATCACGGACAAAAGCTAGCCAGATCTCCCGCGTGGGCCTCACAATCTGTACCCTGTGCGTGATCCAACCACCGTCGAGGAGTGACATGTCGCGTATCGCGAGCGCGGAGTTCCGCAGCAAGGTCTGCAGCGCGGAAGACGCAGCCAAAATCATCAAGAACGGCATGAACGTCGGGTTCTCCGGCTTCACCGGGGCTGGCTACCCAAAGGCGGTGCCCGGTGCCATCGCAGCGATCGCCAAAGAGGCGCACGCCCGTGGCGAGGAGTTCAAGATCGGCGTCCTCACTGGCGCTTCCACCGCCCCGGAGATGGACGGCGTGCTGGCCGAAGCTGACGCTGTCGGCTACCGCATGCCCTATCAATCCGATCCGATCATGCGCAACAAGATCAATGACGGCACCTCGGGCTACCAGGACATTCACCTGTCGCACTCCGGCCCGCAGGCCTGGGCCGGCTTCATGGGCAAGCTGGACGTCGCGCTGATCGAGGTCACCGCCATCACCGCCGACGGCGAACTGGTGCCGTCCTCCTCGATGGGCAACAACACCATCTGGCTGGAAGCCGCCGACAAGGTCATCTTGGAGGTCAACTCCTGGCAGAGCATCGACCTGACCGGAATGCACGATGTGTACGAGGGCAGCGCGCTTCCCCCGAACCGCACCCCGATTCCGATCGTCGCCTCCGGGGATCGCATCGGCTCCACCACGATCAAGATCGACCCAGCCAAGGTCGTTGCGGTCGTCGAGACCGACTCCGAGGACCGCAATACCCCGTTCAAGCCCTTGGACGAGGAATCCCGCCTGATCGCCGGGCACCTGCTGGACTTCCTGGCCAACGAGGTCAAGCAAGGCCGACTCCCGAAGAACCTGCTGCCGCTGCAGTCCGGGGTGGGCAACATCGCCAACGCCGTGCTGGCCGGCCTGCTGGAGGGCCCCTTCGAGAACCTCACCTCCTACACCGAGGTGATCCAGGACGGAATGGTCGATCTGCTCGACTCGGGCAAGATGACGGTCGCCTCAGCCACCGCCTTCTCGCTGAGCCCCGAGTACGCCACCAAGATGAACGACAACGCGGCTCACTACCGCAACAAGATCATCCTGCGCTCGCAGGAGATCTCGAACAACCCCGAGGTGATCCGTCGCCTCGGCGTGATTTCGACCAATGGCCTGATCGAGGCCGACCTCTACGGCAACGTGAACTCCACCCACATCATGGGCTCGAAGATGCAGAACGGCATCGGCGGCTCGGGCGACTTCACTCGCAATGCCTACATCTCCACCTTCGTCACGCCGTCCACGGCCAAGGGCGGCGCCATCTCGGCGATCGTGCCGATGGTCTCCCACCACGACCACACCGAGCATGACGTGATGGTGATCATCACCGAGCAGGGCCTGGCCGATCTGCGTGGCTTGGCCCCGGCCAAGCGTGCCAAGGTCGTCATCGACAACTGCGCGCATCCGGACTACAAGCCGATGCTGGAGGAGTACGTGGCTCAGGCCGCCAAGGCCACCAACAGCGCCCACACCCCGCACGATCTCAACAAGGCCCTCAGCTGGCACGCCCGGTTCCTCGAGACCGGCAGCATGAAGGCCTGATCCGTTCTCTCTTCGCTACCCGCAGCTCACCCCCACCCATCACCCGGGTCCCCGGCGATAGCTGCGGGTAGCGGAGAGGACGAAGGTCAGCCCAGAAGGGCTGACCGAAGTTGATCGATGGTGTCCACCACGATGGTGGGCTCAGCAGCGATCAACTCATCGCGATCTCCCGCGCCCCAGGTCACCGCGATCGACGCCATCCCGGCGGCCGCCGCGGCCTGCACATCGACCACCGCATCGCCGATGTAGACCGCATGGTCGGTTCTCGCACCAAGCCGGTCCACCGCCAGCCGCAGCGGCTCCGGGTTGGGTTTGTGCACGGCGGTGTCCTCCATGGCGACGACCAACGGAATGAGCTGCTCCAGCTTCACCGCCGCCAAGGTCCGTTCGGCCGAATGGCGCCGCTTCGAGGTTGCCACCCCGATGGGAATTCCGACCGCCGTCAGTTCGGCCAGTAACTCGGGCATACCCTCATAACGGCGAATCTCGGAATCCAGATGCGACAAATTGAACTCCACATAAGCCTCCACCAGCGCGTCCACCTGCTCGGGGTACCGCTCGGTGAAGGTGTCCCACAACGTCTGACCGATCCAGCTGCGCGCCTGCACCGGGTCGGCAGGAATGCCCACAATGGTGGTCAATGCATGGTCGTAAGAGGCAATAATGAGAGGAATGGTATTGGCAACAGTGCCGTCCAGATCGAATACTATGCACCGCCACACCCCGGTTTTCACGAGTGAGAGCATATCCTCCGACGAAGGAGTACCCAGGTGAGTAGTAACCGCCCGCGCGGACGACGCCCCGGTCAGTCAGAAACCCGTCAGGACATCCTCAAGGCTGCCCTGACGCTGTTCTACCGAGACGGCTACGACAAGGTGTCCCTGCGCGCCATTGCTCGACAGTCGGACGTCGATCCGGCATTGATCCATCACTACTTCGACAGCAAGACCGACCTGTTCAACCAGTCGGTGTTGAACCTCGATCTGCCCGATGCTGCCACCCTGGTCGGCACCATCCTGGACGGCGACTCCGCCACCATCGGCCAGCGCGCTGTGGATGCGGTGTTGGAGATCTGGGCGGTCCCCGGTGCCCGAGAGCGCTTTGCGGCCATGCTGCGCGGCAGCGTCGAAGCCCAGCAGGCCCACCGCCCATTCAGTGAATACCTCGCCACGGAGATCTTCGGCAAGGTGGCCAAGGCCCAAAACCATCGCAATGCTGCCGAACGCGGCGAACTGGCCGTGACGTTGATTCTGGGGCTGGTGCTCAGCCGGGATGTGATGGGATTCCCGGCGATGCGCCGCATGAAGAGCAGTCAGCTACGCCAGGCCATGGGTCAGGCCATGCAGGCGTATTTGGTCGAATCCTGGTGACGTAGGCTGGCCACCACCAGGACTGGCCACGGAGGAACAATGGAGCAGATGCAGCCCTCGATGCTGCCCGCCGAGCCGCCGGCATCCACCGACCCCGCCGCACCACTCCAGCCCCTCAGCGAGCCCGCGTCCACGCCGTCCGAGACCATCGCGGTCTGGCAGGATTCCGCGTTCCCGACCGCAGTCGAGTTGGACCCCCGCACCGGTGAGCCGCGACGCCCCTGGACGGTGTGGAGTTCCACCATCAGTGGACTGCTGGCCGTGGCGGTGATGATTGCAGCCCTGCTGTGGTCCTACTGGCAGGCAGTAGCCAACTTCGGCGAAGCGGCTTGGCTCTTCGGACGTGTTGCCGAGCCCAAGCCCTTCGCGCAGGTCGGATTGGTGGCTGCCGTCACCGCCACCACTCTGATCGCCGCGGCGGCGGCAGCCATCACCGCCTTCTACGGCTGGTGGGGCTACCGATGGTCGCGAGTCGCGGGGATCATCGCGGCTGTAACCAGCGCGCTGATGCTGTTGCTGAACCCGGTGGGCTGGGCGGCGATTCCGCTGACCGTAATCTCCGGGGCCGCGCTGTGGCTACCGCCGACAACCCGCTTCTTCACCGCCTGGCACGGACTGCGGCATCCCGACCTCACCTTTCGACCCCCGGTGACGTCGGTGCACTATGGCCCGCTCCCGCGGTACCGCAACAGCTAACTCTGCAAAGGAAGCAGCACCGCACCAGCGTGGCCCGGCAAGGACACCCGGCTGCCATCGACCTGAGCACCGGCCGGCGTGGCCCACCGCAACATATGCGGACCGCCCAGATCAACAGTCACCGCAACCGGTGAGAAGTTGACCACCACCGCGGCCCCACCGCGGCGCATCAGGAACCAGCGTGCCGTCTCGTCGAACTCGCAGCGGGTGCGGGCCAGAACCGGATTGGTGAGTTCGGAGTACTGGCCCCGCAGTGCGATGAGTCGACGATAGACGTCCAGCAGCACGGCGTGGCCGTCGGCTTCCCGTTCCTCCCAGCGCAGCACCGCAGCGTCGAAGGTGGCCGGATCCTGCGGATCGGGCACTTCGTCAGCACCCCATCCCATCTGGGCGAACTCGCGGAGCCGGCCTTGCGTGACGGCAGCCCCCAGTTCCGGTTCGGTGTAGCTGGAGAAGAACGGGAAGGGTGTGCTGGCTCCCCATTCCTGTCCCATGAACAGCATGGGAGTGAATCCACAGGTCAAGGTGAGCAGCGCTGCGCAGGCCAGTTGATCGAGATCAAGCACCTCCTCGGGGCGATCCCCGCGGGCCCGATTGCCAACCTGATCGTGATTCTGTGAACACACCACCAGACGCCAAGCCGGCATGCGTCCAACATCGAGTGCACTGCCGTGCACCCGTCCGCGGAAGCTGGACCAGGTGCCGTCGTGGAAGAAGCCGCGCTCGCAGACCTTCGCCAGAGCGCTCAGCTCGGTGAAGTCGGCGTAGTAGCCATCGCTCTCCCCGGTCAGCGCCGAGTGCAGCGCGTGGTGGAAGTCGTCGCTCCACACCGCATCCACGCCGAACCCGCCGGCCTGACGCGAGGTGATGATGCGCGGATCATTCTGATCGGATTCGGCGATGAGGGTCAGCGGCCGCCGCAGGTGCGCGGTGAGATCGGCTGTCACCATCGCCAACTCCTCCAAGAGGTGGGTCGGCGACTGGTCGGCGAGGGTATGGACGGCGTCCAACCGCAATGCATCGACATGCATCTCAACGAACCAATGCCGCACATTGTCAGAGATGTAGCGACGTACTTCGGTACTGCCCGGCCCGTCGAGGTTGATGACCGAACCCCAGGTGCCGTCATTCTCGGCCAGATAGGGGCCGAACTTCGGCAGATAGTTGCCCACCGGACCAAAGTGGTTGTAGACCACATCCTGAATGACGCCCAGACCTGCGGCATGAGCGGCATCGACGAATCGGCGGTAAGCCTCCGGCCCGCCGTAAGGTTCGTGGACGGCGAACCACGCGACCCCGTCGTAGCCCCAGCCTCGGTCACCCTCGAAGGCAGCCACCGGCATCAACTCCACGAAGTCGATTCCCAGATTCGCCAGGTGATCCAAGCGCTCGGCGGCGGCGTCCAAGGTGCCCTGCGGAGTGAAGGTGCCCACGTGCAGTTCATAGATGACCGAGCCCGCCAGCGGACGCCCATGCCAGTCATCGTCATGCCACTCGAAGGCATCTGGATCATTGGTCCGCGACAGCCCGTGGACGCCGTGAGGCTGCCAACGACTCCGCGGATCGGGCCGGGGCTGAGGATCGTCATCAAGGAGATAGCCGTAGTCGACTCGGCCCAGCGGTTCGGGCTCAGTGGGCGTCCACCAGCCGTCCACCCCTTTCGCCATGGGCACCACCCGGTCGCCGACCTGCAGCCGCACCTGCCTGGGCAGCGGCGCCCACACGTCGAAACGCCCGCGTTCACCGGCCCGACGCTGCTCGCGCACCAGTAGCGCCACCGGGAACCGATCCAGCAACTCGGCCAGAAGCACCGAGCGCTGGGCATCGGTGGTGACCAGGCTGCCCGAGATCAGATCCCGCCAGCGTCCCTCGGGGAGACGGAGCGTCGTGTCCCGCCACCCCCCGGCCCGGGCCAGCCCGACCGGAAGCCGCGTCACCACGGTGATGGCACCGCCCCTGCTGAAGGCGAGCACATGCTCAGCGGCGACCCCGGCGGCCTCCAACGGCCGGTAACGGCCGAAGAACTCGGGGTGGTCACGGCGCAGGATGAGGGCTTGATGGGTGACCAGGAGTTTGGCCTCCCCCACATCGTCCAAGTCGTTGCGTAGCCCCGGACGGCTGCCCAGGCGCACCCGCGCCAACACCGTGGCCCGCGCGTCGAAGTCGACCGCCCGTCGGTTGTCGGGGTCGACCAGATTGTGTTCCCACAGTTCGCTGCCCTGATAGATGTCGGGCACACCTGGGATGGTGAGGGTGAGCAGCTTGGCGCTCAGGGCGTTGCTGCGGCCCGGCTCCACGATCGCATCCAGGACGCGCTTGAGCACTGCGGCGACCTCGGCATCGTCGAAGGCAGCATCGGCGCAGGCGTGCATGGCCGCCTCGAAGGCCTCATTAGGTGCGGTCCACGAGGTGTTCTCGCCAGACTCGCGCATGGCCTTGGTGATGTAGCCGTGTAGGCGGTCCCGATCGGCAGGCCACACCCCCAGGATCGCCTGCCAGATCAGATTGGCCAGCCCCTCGTCAGGCACCGGCACCAGCCGCAACAACTCACCCAGGGCTTCGGCCCACAACTGCGGCAGTTCGGCGAGCACGCTAATGCGGGCCCGGGTACCTTCGCCGCGTTTGGTGTCGTGAGTTGTACTGGCCACCATCGCCGTGGGCCACTGCTCCTGCCGCATCGTCATCTGCTGGTGGAACTCCGCCGCCGAGATCGCGAACAGGCTCGGATTTCCGCCCACCTCGTTCAAGCTGGTCAGGCGGGACTCCCGATAGAAGGCGCCGTCCTCGACGCCCTTGGCCATCACCATGCCCGAGGTCTGCTGCAAACGCTGAGCAACCGAGGCTGAACCGTCGGCGAGCAGCGGGTAGAGCTGGTTGAGCACCATCCCCAAGTCGGGACGACGCTCCCAGGCGAAGCCAAAGGCCCGCTCCAAATACTCCCGACCCTCAGGAAGGTAGGAGCGATAGACCTCGAAATCGGCCATGATCTCGGCGATGGCCTCGACCACCTGGCCAGGATCCGGCGGCGGGTCGAGCACTGCGAGCGCCTCCCGTGCGATCCGCTGGGTCTCAGAGGCCAAGATTCCGTGCGCGACCACCAGCTTGCCGTCGTGGACCAGTCGCGACCACACCACCGGCCAGCCGCGCAGCCGGTTCTCCAAGGCAGCCAGCCGGGAGGCACCGGCGTCATCGACCAGGACCCGATCAATGAGGGCCATCGCGTCATAACCGGTGGTGCCCTGGGTCGCCCACCCGGACGGCAGGTCCTCGACCAGCAGGGTTCCGGATTCGTCCCGGTCGATGGCCAGGATCTTCTCCACCAAGACATAAGCACCGCCGGTGAGGTCAGCCAGATCGTCCAGATAGGCGCCCGGGTCTCGCAGGCCGTCGGGGTGATCAACCCGCAATCCATCAACCAGGCCCTCGTCGAACCAGCGCTGAATCTCGGCATGGGAGCGGGTGAACCATTCCCGATCCTCCACACGGATCGCGACCAGCGAGTTCACGGCGAAGAACCGTCGATAGTTCAGATCCCGATCGGCACGGCGCCAGCTCATCAATTGATAGTGCTGGCGAGCGTGTACCTCATTGGGGTCGTCATCGGTGCTGCGGACGGTGTCGGGAGCCAGCGGGAACCGCTGGCCGCGGTAGTGCAGCTCTCCGCCGAGCACTTGCAGGCCGGCGATGCGTCCATCGGGTTGGAGGTCGTCATCGGCGACCACCGGCAGCCGCAACTTGCCCTCACCGAAGGCCCAGTCAATGTCGAACGCCGAGGCATAGCTGGAGGCTTGGCCATGGGTAAGGACGTGCCACCACCAGTCGTTCTCCCAGGGACGGGCCACCCCAACGTGGTTGGGGACGATGTCGACCAGGACCCCCATGCCGAGCCGGTGGGCTTCGGTGGCCAGCGTCGACAACCCCGCAGCCCGGCCCCGGGATGGGTCGATCGAGCTGTGGTTGGCGACGTCATAGCCGTGTTCGCTTCCGGATTCGGAGGCCAGCAGTGGGGACAGATAAACCCAGTCCACGCCGAGTTCATGCAGATAGCTCAGGGTCTTCGCTGCTGCGACCAGATCGAAATCCTCGGTGATCTGCAGCCGGTAGGTACTCTTCGGGCTTCGCATGGACACCTCAGCTGATCCGGCCTCCGATGATGTCTGCGGAGGCCCCATGACGCGCGCCGTCGAGGCTGGGAAGGTTGGTCGATCCGAGCTGGTTCTGCACTGAATTCTCCTCGCTGTCCGGACCACAGCCTAGCGAGTCCGAGTTTCGATGCCATTGCGGGCTACCCTGATCGCCGTGACCTCCTCGTGGCGACGCATCGGACGGGCCATCTCCGACATGGTGCAGCGCACCAATCGCCGTGATCGCTCGACGGATTCGGCCTACCCGGGCGACCATCACGGGCAGTTCACGATCAGCTACGACCCCCACCCAGACGATATTGCCGACCCCGGCGAAGTGGTGTGGACCTGGGTTCCCTTTGAAGAGGACTACACCCAGGGCAAGGATCGTCCGGTGCTGATCGTGGGACGTGAGGGTCGCTGGCTGCTGGCGGTGCCGTTGACGAGCAAGGATCATGACACTGACGGCGCCGCCGAAGCTCGCGCCGGACGGTTCTGGGTCGATGTGGGCAGCGGAGCCTGGGATCGTTCCCAGCGGGCCAGCGAAGCCCGCGTCAATCGGGTGCTTCGGGTCAATCCGCGGGCGGTTCGCCGCATCGGGGAGCGCCTGGACGAGCAGCGCTTCGCCGCGGTAGCCGAGGGCATCCGGCGCCACTGGTAGGGCACTGGCGGTAAACCGGGGTGATCAATCGCCGACGGTGAGCTCGCGCCTGAGTCAGCACCCCAGGGCGGCAGGACGTACCTCCGCTCAGGAGGAGTAGGACGCCCGCAGATTGCCTTTGCCGCCCACTCCCAACTGCACCACAGCTCCCAGGATCACCAAGGCCAGGTTTACCCAGCCGCCGTTGGCCGTGAGCCAGGACATCCACTCGGTGTTGGCGAAGGCGGACAGCATCAGCGGAAGGGATCCCACCATCAAGGCGGCTCCGGCTACCGCCGTGGTGAGCACCAGCAGCAGCCGGGGCAGATTGAGCACCAGCCCACCGGCGACGGCGAGCAGGGCGACGGCTCCGGCCATCAAGGTGGTCCACAAGGCATCGAAGCCCGACAGACCGCCAAACCACCAGCCCAGTTGCCAGCCCAGCGATCCCATCAGGACCAACACCCCGACCACGTAGAAGGAGTAGGCCAGCCAGCCCACGACCACTGCGGCCACGATTCCGACGATCCAATTCCCCAGCGGGGAAAGCCCTGGCATCGCCCCGAACGCTGCCTGAAAGGCAGCGGCTCCCAGCAGATAGCCGACCACAGCCCCCAACAGGCCCATGGCCAGCCTGGCGACGCGCTGACCGAAGAAACACAACAGCACTCCAGCCAGCAGCGGTGGCAAAGCCGTCCACATCGCGGGGGTCATAGCGGCAACGATACTCAGCCACAGCGTCGACGACCCGCACAGCGGGTGGGTGCGAACAATGCTGGCTGCCCTCACAACGGAATACGCAAAATTCTGTAGTGCCGACAGATGCCGGGAAATGCCGCCCAATTGCGCTGCGACAACCGCACCAACCGGTCAGAGCGGCCCGCCAAGGTCGTCCAGGGGCCCCCAACCCGAGTTAGGCCTTGGCGACGCGCCTGGGTAATGCCGCTTAGCGGTGAACACTTCCCGGTGAGAACTGGCACCATTACATGCGAAAGCCAAAGCGGGTCCAGCGGCAAGGGAGGCTAGAACAGATGGGGACGCCTGATCTCTCCACACGATATCTAGGAATGGATCTGACCGGTCCGTTGATCGCGTCGTCCTCACCGATGACCCGCCACCTGGACACCCTCCTGGAATTGGAGGCCGCCGGGGCTTCGGCGGTAGTCCTGCCCTCGCTGTTCGAGGAGGACGCCCGAGCCGCGGAGTCCAGTGCCCTGGCCAGCCGAGTCGAATTGGTCAAGAAGGCCAAGGATCAGTTGAAGATTCCGGTGATCGCCAGCCTCAATGCGACCCGTCCGGGCACCTGGCAGGACTACGCCGAAGCCTTGGTCGACGCCGGCGCCGATGCCTTGGAGCTGAATCTCTACGCCGTCACCGCCGATATCTCCATCGCCTCCGCAGAGGTCGAAATGGAACACCTCGCCGCGGTTGAGGCCGTCAAGATCGTGGTCGATGTCCCTCTGGCCGTAAAGCTTTCCTCCTACTACTCCGCCATTTCGTCCTTCGCCGCCCGTACCGTGGACGCCGGAGCCGACGGCCTGGTGCTGTTCAACCGGTTCTACGCCGCCGATATCGATCTGGAGAATCTGAAACTGGAAGCAGCTTTGGACCTGTCCGTTCCTGCCGATCAGCGCCTTCCGCTGCGCTGGATCGGCATCCTGCGCGCTCAACTGCCCACCACTTCGTTGGCCTGCACCTCCGGGGTGCACACCGGCGCCGAGCTGACCAAGGCGATTCTGGTCGGCGCCGATGTGGCCTGCACGGCCTCAGCAGTCATGCAGCGCGGCGCTGGTGCGATCACCGAAATGCTGGACGGAACCTCGGCCTGGTTGACCCGGCACGACTTCCCCAGCGTCGCCCAGGCCCGCGGAAAGATGAGTGCCAATTCCAGCCGGGGTTCGGCAGTGTATGAGCGCGCCCAGTACCTCGACGTCATCAAGGGCGAATGGTGAGCAACCCACTGGACGCCTAGCCCGCTGGACGCCCAACCCAGGACGACTACACCGAAGCGGTGTCCAGCCCCTGATTGTCCGCGACTCGATCGCGGTCGCCTCCGGGATGGTCACCCCCGGCTTCGGTGAGCTCAGGCCGCCGGGCCAGCGTCAGGCTTTGACGTCGCAGCCCGACGGTGCCCGGAGGGCCCGGCCAGCCGCTTGGTCTCGATGCTGGCCAAACGCTCAGGCAGCAGGGACCGCGGATTTACCCGTGCCCACAGGCGCAGCCAGAAGCCACGAGCCAAGAGCACTCGGCGGCGTGCCTCATCGGCCCGTACCCACAACTGATCCACCTGCTGCTGGGACGGCGCGTTCGGCCCGAAGGTGGCGGTGTTCACCGCCACCGCCAGCTCACTGATCGCCGGATCGGCGATGAGCTGGCTCTGCTCCAGCCGAGTACCCCGCCTGGCCCTGATCAGACCCAGATCCCGGCACTGGTCGAAGGTGTCGGCCCATGCGCCGGCGACCTGGCTGCTCGGAGTCCCGGTTCGGCGCCGGATCCGGCGTCGAAGCGCTTTGGCGCCGATGAGCGCGGCCACGATCGCAGCAATCACCGCTACCGGTGGACCGACCACCGCCAACAGCGCCAGCACCCACTTCAGCACGGCGTCCCACCAGTTGCTGGTGATCCTGGTCCCGGTCAGGTCGTTATCGGGAAGGCCTTGGGAGTTGTCCTGATTGCGATTGACGTTGGGCGGCGGCACATTGGTCGCCTGACGTTCCTTGGAAACGGTCAAGGGCTGCTGGGGAGGTTTGCGATCCCGGCTGGGGGTGAACACCGAGGTGGGAATGGCCCGCCAGCCATCGACTGTCTGGATCTCCACCCACGCCGTGATGTCGCGGCCGAAGACCTCCCCGCCGTCTGGCACGACCGCGCCGAACACCACTCGGGCCGGGTAGCCGGCCTGGTTGCACAGCAGGGCGAAGGTGGCTGCGTACTGCTCGTCGCTGCCGATCAGGTCTGTGCCCAGCACGAAGTCCGTCAGCCGGCCCTGGCTGTGGCCAGGCAGGAAGTTGGTCTCACCCTGCCGAGTGCCGTCGCTCCAATAGCCGGCCTTCATGACCGTGGCGATTTGCTGAATACGGGTTCCGGAATCGTCGGCACCACCGGCCCACTTCTGGGCGGTCGCGGCCAAGAAGTCGTAGCTGTCGGGAGTAACCACGGACTCCCCACCTGGGGCACTGGCTGGATCGAAGCCCACCGGGATGGGCACGCTGGAGATCGTCAGGCTGTCGGCGTCACCGAAGCGATCCCCGCCGGTGAGCAGACCTTGCCCGGTGCTCAGGTTGTAACGCAACGCGTCGGTGTGCAGCTTGGCGTTGGCCCCTTCGAAGCGGATCGACGTGTCGGGGCCCAGCGAGGGCACCCAACTGCCCAGTTCCCGAGTTTGGGAGTACGCCGCTGCAAAGGTGAGCGTGATCGTGGTCGGGACACTGGCCGAGGCGGGCAGCCGCGCACCGAGACGCTGGAAGCCGGCATCTGCGGTTCCGCTGCCAGAAGCACTCCAGGTGTGGGTGGTGTAGTCGTCCAGCACGGCCAAGCGCAGCAGGGCGCCGGGTTCGGCACCCTTGACCGTGAGCAATTGGGTGTCCACCAACTGTTTGACGGTGGTCGAGGAGTACTTGCGGAAACCCACCAGCGGCGAGGCCAGGTCGTGGACCTCAACCGGCGGCTGCACATAGCTGCGCAGCACCACCCGAGGCGTGCCGCCCCCCGGAAGCAGACCTCCAGCACCCGCACCGACGGCGAGCGCGACCGCCACCAACCCGGCCCCGGCCAGCAGTGCGGCACGATTGGATCGCCCGGTGCCCCGCAACGTCCGTCGGCGACGGGTTCGGACCGCGACCCAGGCAAAGCCGACTGCCGCCAGCACCAGGCCTTGGGCAACCTGCAGGGTGTTGTCCAGCGTGCCCAGCAGAACGACCAGCACCAGCAGCACCAGCGGGGTGACCATCGCAACGCCGGCGCGACGCGAGGTGCGGGCCACGGCGTAACCGATCGATCCGGTCAGCAGTGCGAGCAGCAGCACGAGTGCCAGATAGCCCCCGTCGCCGATCACCGGCGGCAAGGTGGTCAGCATCTGCTTCCACCCGTTGACGGCCAGATCGGCCAAGGCCAGCGTGGACGCCGGGGTGGGCAGGAAGCCGAGCAGTCCGTCATCACGGACGGCGGCCACCACGCCGATGACGAAGTAGGACACCACCAAGCCCAGCAGCGCGGCCGACCAGTGCCAGCGCCACACCAACACCAAGTGGCTGATCACGATGCCGACCAACACCCCGACCGCGCCCACGAGCAGGAAATGCCAGGTGTCGAAGGTCGAGGCGAATCCCAGCAGCACGATCAGGCTGATCAAGACCAGGAAGCCGGCGTCCACCAGGTCTGCCGAGCCAGGCCGCAGTTCCTTCATGCGGGCGGTGAGGGTGCGGGACCTGCTCGCCGAGTCTTGAATCCGGTCGGGACTGACGACTCTCACACCAGCTGCCCCCCTGCCATGGCCTGGGGCAGGTCAGCCAGCCCACCGATGGACAACACGGTCAGGCCGACCGCTTCGCGCAGCGAGATCTCGCCGCCATCGGCCACCGTGATGGCCAACGTCGCCACCTCCCGGGGCAGGAAGGCCCGAGCCTGCTGGAACTGTTCGAAACCACAGTTCGGGCCGGTGATCAAGATGACCACCGAGGCGTCGGGAGCGAGGTGATTCAACCGACCGGTGGCCGGCGCAAGGCACCAATCGCCCAGTTCAGCCCGCGAATAGGTGTCCAACGCCTGGAAGATGACCGGCTGCACTGCGGCGTGCTCCCCACAGATCACGGTGAGGTCCATCTCGTCGGTGAGTGCCCGTACCGCGATTGAGGCCCCCACCGAGATCGCCAATTCGAACTCTTCGGGGCTGCGGTAGGAGTCCGCCGACACGTCGGTGACCACCGCGATGTGGGAGCGACGGGTATCGAGGAACTGCCGAACCAGGAAGCGCTCCCCGTCGCCGATGCCGCTGAACTTGGCCGTGCTGCGCCAGTGGATGTAGCGCCGATCATCGCCGGGCACATAGTCACGCAGCGTATGGAAGGCCAAGTCGCTCATCGAGATGTCCTGGGTGGTGCGTCCTTCCAGGTCGCGGAGCAGGCCAGCCCCCAGCGGTTCGAGCGGCACCGTCTTCGGGTGCACGAACAACTCGATCGGATCGGTCCACACGACCTCGCGACGGATCACACCGAAGGGATCTCCGCGTTGGGTGGTGACCGGCCCCAACGTCACCACGCTGCGGCGCACTCCGGGAATGACCGCTACGTCCTCGAAGCCCGCATTCGGCGCCAAGGTCGGCAAGGTGAAGCTGGCCCGGGAGTCCCCCACCGCGAATTCCAGCCCGATGGGCAGCAGCGGCATGGTGGCTTCGTTGCGAACCGAGAACCGCACGGCGGCGGCCTCGCCGACCTCGATGCGCTGCGGAGCCACGTCGAACTCCACCCGCAGCCGGGTGCGTCCGATGGCGAATGCCGCCGAGCCGATCACGATGGCAAACATCACCGCGGCGGCATAGCTGAACTCCCGCCAGCCGAAGCGCGCACCCACGTAGGTGAAAACCACCGCCGCCGCGACCAGAAGCCAGCCCAGGCCGGAGACGATCCCCACCCATTCCTTGACCACCGAAAACACCGGACGGGCCGCCTCACGAACCGGCTCCAAGACCGCCCAGCCTTGCCGAGCGAGTCCGCGGATTTGCGCTGTGACCCCACTGATCCCGGCCTGCGAACGTCGCGGCGGGCTCGACGGCGCCACCGGTGGGGGCGGCGGCGTCGTCTGGGGGCGTCTGATGGTGGTGTCCACGGGTGCTACAGACTCCGCTCCACCGGAATCGACACGCTGGCCAGCAGCTCATCGATCACCCGTTCCACGCTCACCCCGGAGAACTGGGCTTCGGCGGTGAGCAGCAGGCGGTGACTCATGATGGGCATGGCCAGGTCTTTGATGTCATCGGGGAGCACATGGTTTCGGCCCTTGCTGATCGCCCAGGTCTTGGCCGCACGAATGAAGGCCAACGCGCCGCGCATGGACAGGCCCAGCTTCACATGGGCGTGACGCCGCGACTCGGTGGCGAGCTGGGAAACATAGGCCGCAATCGCGGGTTCGACATGGACGTCATTGGCGAAGGTGGCCATCTGCTGCACCGCGCTGGCCACGATGACCGGGGACACGGTGGCTGATCGGTCACGGTTGCCCGCCTGCATCATCAACTCGATGGCGACGTCATGATCGGGATAGCCGATCGAGGTCTTCATCAAGAAGCGGTCCAGCTGGGCTTCGGGCAGGCGGTAGGTGCCGGCCTGTTCGATGGGGTTCTGGGTGGCGATCACCATGAACGGCACCCCCACGGGGTGAGCTACACCGTCGACGGTGGCCCGGCCTTCCTCCATGATCTCCAGCAATGCGGACTGGGTCTTGGGACTGGCTCGGTTGATCTCGTCGGCCAGCACCACGGTGGCGAAGATCGGCCCCTTATGGAACTCGAAGGAACGCTTCTCCTGGTCGAAGACCGTCACACCGGTCACATCCGAGGGCAGCAGATCGGGGGTGAACTGAATGCGGGAATGCGTTCCCTGGACGCTATTGGCCATGGCCTTGGCCAACTGGGTCTTGCCGGTGCCCGGGTTGTCCTCCAGAAGCAGGTGGCCCTCCGACAGCATGCAGGTCACCGCTAGTCGGATGACGTCGCGTTTGCCGCGAATCGCGATCTCCACATTGGAGACGATCTGCTCGAAAGTCTGGTTGAACCAGCGAGCCTGTTCATCAGTGATCATGTGCTTCCTTGTCTTCGTTCTTGTTCCGCAGGCCGACTATCGGTAGGTGACTGTCATGGAGGTGACCCCGTCGCAGATGACTCGGACCGAAACGCCTGGCCTAATCGCGCCCAGCGAGGTTCCCGATACGTTCCCGGAGAAGGGGTAGGTGGTTGGCGCGTAACCGCTCTGAATCTTTCGACAGGTGTAGCTGCCCGAGAACCCGCTGGTATACAGGCGCACAATCCCGTAGCCGGGCGCCTTGGGCGCGTCGGTCGCAGTGATGCTCACGGAGCGCTTATCCACCGGCGGGGCGGCCCCGGTCTTCTTGGTGGTGCTGACACTGGCAGGGTTGCCGCGGGCCGGGGTGGTGTTGCTCGTGGTGAGGGTGGCTTTGATGGTGTACGTGGTGGAGTAGTTCAGGCCGCTGCGGCTGCCCGAAGCAGTGAGGGTACCTTTGCCGCTCACGCTGTCGACCACCACACCGCCGATGGACAGCTTCAACGTGGCGGTGCGGCCGTTTCCGTTGGCGCTGGCCTTCGCACTGATCTTGGTGCCGGAGACGGTCGCCGAGGTGATCTTCGGTGAGATCAGCGGACCGAAAGACGAGGTCGTGCGGGCAGCCGAGGGACTGCATCGGTTCGCCTCATTGCACACCTGGAGCGTGTAGGTGTGCGAGTCACCGTTGGTCAGCCCGGTAAGCAAGTAGGTCCGTGGCCCGCCACCGACCCCGGGACTAGGCAACGTGGTGGTGCGGCCACCGTCATGCAAAGTGAGTACTGAGGACGACCCCCGCGACGCCGGCACCTCATAGGTGAGCCTGATTTGGCCGGAGACTCCGGTGGCCGCTGCAGTCCACGGGTTCCAGTTATCCGGAGTGCCGGTGGCGGTGAAGGTCGGCGAATCTGCATGGGAGGAGTGTGCCGCGCCACCGGTCGCATTGGTGGCTGTGACCGTATAGACGTAGCTCTTGCCGTCGTAGGTGACCGTGTCGTCTGTGCATTGCTTGGCCGTGGTGACGCAGATTCTTCGATTGTCGCTGCGCACCACCGTGTAGGTCACGGGCGTGGGACCTTCAGGCTGGCCCAACTGCCACGAGATCGAGACCGGCGTGGCTGCGCCGAGGGCTCGTCCTGCGATGGGGGTGTTGACCGACAACCCGGACGGTTTCCCCGAGGACTGACCTCGAGCAGTCACGCTGGGACCCATGTCCAGGTTGTTCTCCCCGTTCACGCTGAAGAGATAGGACTGGTTGTTCGACGGAGTGGCGACCCGGGCGCTCGAGGCGCCGGCCCGGACAGGCTTGTCGACCCCGTTGACCCGAATGTGGATCGTCTTGATGGCTGAACCGTCGTTGGCGATCTTGCCCCAACTGACCAGCACCGAGTGGTCGCGCGGATCGCTGATCTTCACCCAGGCCGGTGCCCCAGGGGCGGTGTCGGGAGTGATCGGCACCGAACTCGAACTCCACGCCGACCAGCCGGCCTTGTTATGGGCCTGCACCTGGAAGGTGACCGCCTCGCCATTGACCAAGCCTGCCATCTGTAGTGAGGTCGAGCGGCTGGTACTGGTTCGCCCGGCACCGGGCCCGGAGACGATCTTGACCTGATAGGAGTCGATCGGAGCACCATTGGCCTTGCCCGCGGTCCAGGTCAACGAGGCCGCATGAGACTGAACCGTCGAACCGCCCCGCGGCGCCGAGGGCGCATCGGGCACCGCATAAACCCCGACCGTCACCGTGCTGCTCACCCACCGGCTTTCCCGGCCAGGGTCGGACGCCAAGTCTGTGGCCACCACCGAGAACACCACCGTGCCACTGGTAGCCCGATCCGGGGTGATCGACAGGGTCGCGCCGTTCTGGGTGGTGGTCGCCTTGCCGCCGGAGATCTGGGCGACTTTGACGATCGCTGGCTGAGCGTCCAGCAGTGGTGAACTCAGCGCCAGCGGCACATTCACAGCAGTACCGGCCATCACCTCGGTCACCTTGACCGGCCGCAGTTGGGGCGCGGGCGCAGCAATCACCTTCACCGGCATCTCGGTGGTCTTCGCAGCAGTACCGGCGATGCCGATCCGCAGCACCCCCTCGCCCTGATCGGGGGCGCTGCCGGCCGCTTGGAGATTCACCTGGCCGCCATCAGCCTTCGCCGTGACACCGCTGATGGGGGTCACCCAATCGGCGGTGTAGCTCAGCTGCCCCACGCCGGCCGGATCCGGGCTCCACACATGGCACAAGGTGGCGATGTCCAGATTCTTGATCTCGCCGCCCTGCACCACCGTCTGTGGATCCTTCGGACACCGCAATACGGGGGTCGGGGCACCGATCTGAACCGGAATGGAGATGACGGCGCTCAGCACGCCCTCGGCGGTCAAGGAGTCGGCGTCCATCACTTCCAGGGTGACCGAGGCCGGCCCGACATAGTCGCTGCTGCTGGTCAGAGTGAACCTGTTCGCGTCATCCACCGAGACCGAGAGTTCATCGGTGGGCGAGGCGGCAGCGTTTCCGCTGGCAATCTTCACAATCTTGGTGCGCGGCGACTCCACAAAGTCACCGATCGAGAAGCTCGCCGTGGCGTTGGACTTCATCGAGATGCTGCCGTCGACCTTCAACTGTGGGCCGACCTCACCGGCTGCCGGCACATGCACCACTGCCGCCGACACCGCACCGCCGGAGTCCTTGACCTGATAGGGAATCGTCTGCGGGTGGCTGAGCAGCGGCACACTCAGTTCGTCACCGACCAAGGTGAGGCCTTCGACCTTGGCCAGGACCTCTACGCCGAGGTGTTCGGTGCCATCCTCGACGTCCCAGGCATCCGCCAAGAGCCGGGTCGTGGCTTTGGCTCCCTTGATCTCGGCATTGTGGTCGACCGATACCGGCGGATTGTTGAATCCCTCCCGCGAGGTGATGGTCACCTTCGCCTGCGGGCCGGTGCCGCCATTACCGACCAGGGCATAGTTGAACACCACGGGCTGGGCATTGTTGCCTGGGGCCATCGCCTGAATAGGCCCGATGTCTGATTCGGTGCTCACCTGGTCGGGAACCGGTGAGTTCACTCGGGAAAGCTCAGCAAGTCTGATCTTGTCGTCGCGGGCCACGAAATCATTGGTGACCACATTGGCATGAACCTTGACTCCTGGCGCAGCCACATACTGATCGTCGATGGCCACCGGCGCCTGGGTTTGTCCGGGGTCGGTGACCGCGACCTGGACCGTGCCGACTCCGGTACGTCCATATTTGTCGGTGACCACATATTCGAAGCTGTCGGTTCCCACCAGCCCCTCGGTGGGATAGGCCTCGTAGGTGATGCTGTTGGGGCTGTAGCCCACCACCCGACCCAGGGACGGTGCCGAGTTGATGCCGGCCACCGTCACCGTGTCACCATCGGGATCCTGTCCCGAGGTGGGAATCGGGATCTTCACCCGCGAACCGGAAACCACGCGCATTTCCACGCTGGCCGCGCTCGGCGCCCGATCCGGATCGTCCGCACTGGGTTCGCCATGAATCGACACCAGCACCCGGCTTTGCGCCGTCACTCCGTCGGGAGTCTGAGCGGTGTAGGAGATGACCACCTGACGGCTGCCGTCGACCGTGGCCGGGGCGACATAACGCACCTGGTCTCCATCGATGAACGCCCGACCGACGTCGCCTTGATCCGCTCCCGCCGTCACGGCCGGGTCCGCCACCGGCAGTTCCCCGACGGCGTCGGTACCCAATCCGTCCACGGCCAGGGTGAGGCGTTGACCAGCCATCGAGGTGTCGTTGCTCAAGACATCGATCAGAGCCGAATCGCCGACTCGGACGGTTGCGGCGTCACTCTTGGCCAAGACGACGTCGTCGTCGAGTTCGGGAAGCTGGGTCACCAGCACATCTCCGGTGGCGGTCTGCGATCCATTGGTGATCGTGTAGTGGACCGCCTGCGGGTTGGGACCCAGGTCATCGACCACGGGCAGAATGCGAATCCAGCGCCCGGCGATGATCTGGGCATTGAGCTGGTCCGAAGCCGCAGGGTTCACCGCTTGGACGGTGAGCAGCTTGCCGGTCGGATCGTAGTCATTGCCCAGCACGTCGATCAGCACCGGCACTCGGCCCCGCACCGTGGCCTGGTCGGGCATGGCGACCGGGTGATCAGCACCGTCGGTGAAGGCGTCGACGCGGATGACCCCCTTGGCCACCGCTGCGGCACCAAAGGCCACCGAATACTCCAGGAAGTAGGGGCCGGCACGGGAGGCGACCACCTGGACCTGCCCGGTCTTGGTGTCAGTGCTCACGGTGAGATTGGCCTTCTGGGCCACGGGGCCGTTCAGGGTCAGGGTGGCATTCAGACTGCGCGGATCCGCCCCGGGGATGTCATTGGCCAAGGGATAGACCGTGATCGGCTGCCCCACCTGGCCACGGGCAGTGTCGGGCTCAGCGGTCGCGGACACCGTCGTGGTCGACTTGCGCGCCAGCACCCGCACCTTCGCCGACCCTGCCTTCTTCGCGGCGCCGACCCCATCGCTGACGGTATAGGTCACGGTCTTGACCTGGTCGGTATCGACCTGATCGGCGGTGTACTGAATCCCACCATCGGCACCCACCGCGATCGCCGCATTACCCTCCCGGGCCGAGAGCACGCTGACCGGATCGCCTTCAGCGTCCCGCCAACTCGGCAAGACCGCCATCGAGACGGTGCCGAAGGAGGTGACCGAGTAGCGCGGCGTATTCACAGTGCTGACCTGGTAGGGCGCGGTCTCCTGGTCGCCGGCATCACGGACGATGACCTGGCCATCATCGGTGACTCGACCATTGGAGATGGTGTAGCCGAACTTCACCAAGGACACGCCGTCCGGCAAGAACAGCTTGACAGTCTGACCGTCCGGCGAGATCTGGACATCAACGCCGTCAGGGACGCCGGCAAGATTCAGCGATTGAATCGACAACACCCCGCCTGCGGTATCAGTGTCGTTGTCCAAGACGTGCAGAACCGTGGTGCGATCGGTACGGGCCTTCAGATCATCGTCGGCCGCGTGCGGCTTGGCGTCGGAGGCCTCGGCCTGACGCTCCTGCTGCTGTTGCTGCGAACCCTGAGGATTCAGGTCCGGCCAATTGTCGATACTGGTCTTCGTGTCCAGGTCCCAGGCACGCCCATTGGCCTGATCATTCAGCAGCACCAGCCCATGATTGATCCGAAACACCGGACGGATCAGTCCCCCGGTCCGGTCGACCTGCTGCACCTCGACCCCGGTACCGTCGCAGGCACGAACGACCCGTCCCTTGCCGGCCCAGGCTCCGAAATCGCAGCCGGCCAGGTGCACCGGCATTGCTGGGGCCCCATCACCGCCACCGTCGATGGTGGCCACCTGGCCCGAACCGAGACCGACCCGAAACAAGGTGCTGGTCGTGGCGACCAGCACCGAACTCGCCGACGGTCCGGGCTGCTGCAGTCGAGCCACCGGATCAGACGGAACGGTCGCGGAGCGTCCATCACCGAATCGCAGGATCCCGGCCGCAGCGTCCAGAGCGACCACCGTGTCACCCACGCTGGTCAGAATCACCGATCCCATCGAAGGCCATGGGGTGGACTGCGTCACCGTGAAGGACTCCCCCGCCGGGCGCAGTGTCACCAGCCGACCCCGGGTGTCAGCCACGAATACCGTGCCGTCTTCTGCGACGGCCAAGGCTGCCCGCACGTCCTGGTCGGTGATGCCAAGATCGGCCAGCGGTTTGGTGGATCCCCCCAAGCCGCTCACATTCGCCGCGCCACCCAGCGGGTCGTAGCGGGTCGCCCAGACCTTGCCGGTGCGATCCAGCACGGCCACGGTGCCGCCGCGCACCTGCACCGCTCCGGTCGCATCCAGCCCCACCCCCTGATCGGCGAGCGGTTTGCCAGTGGCCGTGTCGATCGGGGTCAGTGTGGCGTTGCTCTGGTCCCAGCCCACGACCTGGTTGCCGTCTTGAAGAATGTCCAACTCATAGGACAGCAGGCGTACCCCTGGTGGCGAGAGTCGCGCATCGAGGCCACCAGCAGCTTTGTTGATCCGGCCATATTCGCCACCGGTATTGTTCGAAATCCACACGCCGGTGTCGTTCAAATCAAGTTCGCGCACGGGGTAACCCACAGCGGCGACGGCCCACCAGAGCAACGAAAGCACCACGCCAGCGGTCAACACCGTTGGCAGCAGACGCCCCAACTTCGTGATAAAACCCCTAGTCAAAATGGCACTCCCGCCAAACCAACGCCCCCGAAGACTTCTGCGCAGAGCATATCGTTCACCGAAACCACAACAAAGCCCGCAATCTGTCAATCGGACGACCCGGAGAGAACTCCCCACAATGCAGGATCACAAGCCCAGAGGCTCAATTCGTCGGCGGCGCCGGCCACCTCACCCCGAGGCCAGCTAGCCCCAGGGGACTCTGCCGCTGGACACCCCACCACAGGTGACCACGATCCAGTTGCCGCCATAAAGCTTGTCGGTGGTCAGCACGCCATTGTTTTGGGTCCAAGACCCGCCCCAGGCGCCGAACAGATCACTGTCGGTGATCCGGCAGGTCGCCGATGAGCTGAAGTCCTGTAGTTCCACCACCACCCAATGACACTTCGAGGAGGAACAGTTGTAGTACTGGTCCACGCGGGTCTCTTGGGCTCCCATCCGAACCAGAACCTTCGGCTCGGCAGGGCGGGGACCGGTCTTGGCCGAGCCGATCTTCTCCTTGGTGGCGCGGCTGTAGGGGCTGGTGTCCACCACTTGCACGGTGACATTCACGGTGGTGTCCCACCCGATCTGGGCCGAACACTGTCGCGACAGCGATCCCGAACTCGAACCCGATTCGCATCGAGTGCCGCCGATCTTGACCACGAGCTTGGCACTGGCACCACTCCCGTTCCCGGTGGCACTGACGGTGACCGAATCACCGCTGGCCGACGTCGAGAAGTCCGGCGTGGCCAAAGGACCGTAGGGGGTCACGGTATGCGTACCGGAGGTGGTGCAGTGTCCGGCCTCATTGCAGACTCGCAGGCTCAACGAATAGGAGCCGCCGTTGGACAGCCGGTCAATGGTGGTGCTGGCCGCGCCACCGCTGGGCGTGCTCGCCGGCATCGACCGGAAGGGGGCGTCGTCCTTCAGCAGCGTCACCGTTGAACTCGCACCGCGCGACTTCGGCACGGTGTAATTCAGCGAAACCGTCCCATCGGTTCCGGTGGGGGTCGCGGTCCAACTCTGCCAGTCATCGGGCGTCCCGGTGGCGGCCCATTTCGGAGAGGACGCCCGCACCGAGTGGGCAGCCCCACCGGTTCCATTGGTGGCGGTGACCTCGTAGGTGTAGATGGTTCCGTCGAAAGTCACCTTGTCGTCGGTGCACGAGAATGCGGTCGTGCCCCGACAGATCGACGTGCCATCGCTGCGGGTGACGGCAAAGGTCACCGGCGCCGGCCCCTCGGCAGAGGCCAGGGACCAGGCCACCTTCACCGCAGTGGCCGCACCGACCGAATCTCGCGGCTGCGGAGCACCCACCACCAAGCCGATCGGCTTTCCCGACGACTGCCCTCTCGTGGACACCGCCGTGCCAATGTCGTAGGAGTTCTCACCGGCCACGGTGAAGGTGTAGGGAAGATTGTTCGACGGCGTCGCGACTCGCAGACTTCGTGCCGTACCGGCTGCGTCATAGGTCACCCCGTTGACGGTGACGTGCACCGTGGTCAGCGCTGAGCCGTCATTGCTGATCGGCCCCCAAGAGACCAACACCGATTTGTCCTGGGGATCGGAGACCTTCACCCAGGCTGGGGATCCTGGTGCGGTGTTCGGGGTGATCGGGACCGACGCCGGGCTGGGTCGCGACAAGCCGGCCTTGTTGTGGGCCTGCACCGTGAAGGTCATGGCTCGACCGTTCTCCAGCCCATTGAGTTGGCAGGGAGTCGAGCGGCACTCAAAGGTCCGCCCAGCGCCCGGTCCACTGGCGATCCGCACCTGGTAGCCATCGATCGCAGCGCCGTTGGCTTTGCCAGGCTGCCACGACAGCGTCGCGGCATGGCTTTGCACGACCGGACCGTTGCGCGGACGACCCGGCGGGTCGGGCACGGCATAGACCACCACGGTGATCGTGCCTTCCACCCACCGGTCCTTGCGTCCCGGATCACTGGCCAGATCCGTCGCGCGAATCCGGTAGGTGACCTCGCCGGACGTGCGCTGATCAGGCGTGATCGTCACCGAGGCGTCGTCGTGAGTGGCGGTGGCCGCCCCACCGGCGAGCTTCTCCACCTCGAGCACGGCAATCTGGGGGTCCAGCAGCGGTGAGTCCATGGCGATCGACAGCGAAACGGGAACACCTGCCTTGATGTCGGCGATGCGCTGGGCGCGTAGTTGCGCCGGTGGTGCCGCGACGACCGCGACATTGATGGTGGCCGACTTCGCCTGGGTGCCCGGGATGGAGACGGTGAAGCTGCCTTGACTGCCGCCGGTGGCCGATCCGTCGGCCTGAAGACGTACCTGGGAACCGTCAGCACCCACCTGAACGCCGTCGACCGCGGTCACCCACTGCGCCGCATAGTGCAGGGACGGCAGCTCGCCGGGGTCGGCACTCCACACATGACACAAGGTGGTGATGTCGAGTTTGCGGACCTCGCCGCCCTGAACCACGACCTGCGGCACGTTCGGGCAGCGCAGCACTGGCGTGGGCGCCCCGACCTGAACCGGAATCGTCACCAGAGACCGCAGCACACCGTCATCGGTCTGGGACTGCGAATCCATGACTTCGACGGTCACCGAACCGGGCCCCACATAGCCGTGGGAGGAGGTCAGGGTGAGGCGGGTGGCGTCGACCGTCTGGACGGCGAGATTCGCCACGGGGGAAGCCTGCGGACGCGTCCCGACGATCCGCACCACCTGGGTGCGGGGAGACTCCACATAGTCGGCCACCGAGATGGTTCGAGCCGAGTCGCTGGGGATCTCGATGCGGCCACCGCTGGTGAGCCGAGGTGGTCCGACTCCGGCCGGAACATAGACCACCGCCGCGCTCACCGCCCCCTTGGCGTCACTGACTTGGAAGGCGATGGTCTGAGGCTGATCCAACACCGGCACCGTCAACTGGCCCCCGATCAGGGTCGCACCCGGCACCGTGCTGAGCACCTCGGGAGTCAACTGGGCCGGCGGGCCGTCCGGGTCCCAGGCACGATCCAACAGATTCGCGGTGGCCCGGTCACCGGAGACCTGCGCAACCTGGTCAGCCACCACCGGCGGATTGTTGAAGCCTTCTTTGGCAAGGATCCTCAGTGTGGCGCCTGGGCCGGTGCCGCCGTTACCCACCAGGGAGTAGTTGACCACCGTGGGCTGATCGAAGGCGCCGGGAGCCAGAGCCGTGATCGGACCAGTGGGGCTGCTCAGCGCCACCCCATTGGGCAGCGGCTTGTTCGTTTCGGCCAGGTCGGTGATGGACACCGCATCATCGGGGGCGAGCAGGTCGTTGGCCAAGACATGGGCTTCGACCTCAGCACCCGGTGCTGCGGTGATGACATCGTCGATTGCTACCGGCGCTTGAGTCTGCCCCGGTTCGGTGACGGCGACCCTGATGCTGCCCGATCCGCTCTGACCGTACTTGTCCACCACGGTGTAGCCAAAGGTGTCGGTTCCCACCAGGCCGTCGGTGGGGTAGGCCTCATAGGTGATGCTTTGCGGGGTCATCGCGACAACCCGGCCCAACGTCGGCGCCGAGGCGATCGAGGCGACGGTGACGGTGTCACCATCGGGATCCTGGCCACAGGTTGGGATCATGATGGTGACCCGCGAACCAGAAACCACCCGCATCTCGACATTGCCCGCATTCGGCGCCTGGTTCGGGGCATCGACGCTGGGTTCTGGATTGATGGTCACCACGGCCTGGCTTTCGGCGGTATCACCCGAGACTGTCTGGGCGGTGTAGGAGATGACCACCTGGCGGACGTCCGGCACCGTCGCCGGAGGCACGTAGCGCACCTGCGAGCCTCGAATGTACGCCCGCCCGACATCGCCTTGATCCTCGGTGGCGCTGCGGGAGGGATCAACCACCCGAAGCTGGCCGTCGGCTCCCCCGGCTTGACCGTCGGTGGCCAGCGACAAGGCCTGCCCGCCCAAGGAGCTGTCATTGGCCAGCACCGGAATGAGCACCGAATCCCCGGCCCGCACCACGGCGCTGTCTTTGCGGGCCAGGACCGCATCCTGGGCTACCTCCGGAAGCTGGGTGAGCAACACATCACCGCTGGCCTCCTGCTCGCCATTGGTGACGGTGTAGTGGACCGCCTGCGGATTGGGGAACAGCGTGGCCGTCGGCAGGATCCGCAACCAGCGCCCTGCCACGACCTGGACCTGGACCTGCGTGGGTTGGGCGGGGTCGGCGTCCTGGACGGTGAGCAGGCCACCGCCCGGGTCGTAGTCGTTGGCGAGGACATCGACCAGCACCGGACTCTGACCTCGGATCCCCACCTGATCGGGCATGGCCACCGGACGGCCGGCCCCGGACGCGGCGGCAACATCCACCCGAATCCGTCCGGTCGCCACCGGAGCATTGCCGTAGGCGACGGTGTAGCTCAGCAGGTAGGACCCGGCCCGCGTGGCCACAGCCAGCACCTGACCGCTTCGCACATCGGTGGTGACCGTCAGATTGGCCTTGCCGGAAACCTCGGAGTTCAGCCGCAATCGGGCTGACAGATCGCGCGGATCAGCACCCGGGCGATCATTGGCCAAGGGTGTGATCGCGATGGGCTTGCCCACCTCGCCGCGGGCAATGTCCGGCTCGGCCACCGCCGCCACCGTCCGGGTGGATTTGTGGGCAGCCAGGACCCGCACACTCACCTTTCCGGCGGCTTCGCCGCGCCGGTCACCGTCCGTGACGCGGTAGCTGACCGCGCGCACGACTTCGGCTGGCTCCTCGCCGGCAGTGAAGGTGATGACGCCGTCGCTGGTCACCGGGATCGGGGAACCATCCTCAGCGCTGGCGCTCAAGACGGTGACCGGATCACCCTCATCGTCGCGCCACTGGCTGGTCACTGGAATCGACACGGTGCCGAACGACGGCGAGGCATAGGTCACCGGCTGATAGCGCGGACGTAGGTGCGGGGCGGTCTGCCGAGTGCCGGCATCGGTGACGGTGACCGCACCCTCATCGGTGGCCACACCGTTGGAGACCACATAGCCGAATCGGGCCACTGAGGCCCCACTGGGCAGCGAGAACAGCACCGCCTGGCCGTCTGGAGAGATCTGCGCGCGGGTCCCCTTGGGCAGTTCCGCGGTCGTGATCGAACTGATCGCCAAGATGCCACCAGCGGTGTCCATGTCGTTGTCCAACAGGTGGAGCACCGTGGTTCGTCCTGGGCGGGCCAGGAGTTGGTCGTCGACCGCGTGCGGCTTGGCATCAGCCGGGCTGGCCTGCTTCTCGGTCTGCTTTTGCTGATTGGCCTGCGGACGCAGATCGGGCCAGTTGTCGACGCTGCGTTGCTCGTCCAGATCCCAAGCCCGGCCATTGGCTTGGTCGTTGAGCAGAAGCTGGGAGTGATTCACCCGGAACACCGGACGCAGCAGGCCAGCGCCACGATCGACCTGTTGCACCTCCAGATGGGTGTTGTCGCAGGCCCGGGAAACCCGCCCAGGACCGGCCCAGGCCGCGAAGTCACAGCCACCCAGCCGAACCGGAGAAGCAGGTTCGCCATTGCCACCGGTATCCACCGGGGTGATCAGGCCGGTGTCCAAGCCCACCCGCAGCAGGGCAGTGCTGGTGGCGACCAGAACCCAGTCGGCCTGCGGGCCGGGCTGCTGCAGGCGCCACGATGCACCCTCCACAGCAACCTGGGTGCCATGGGGCAGTGTCAGGTGGCCCGTCGTGGAATCCAGCACCACAACACGAGTGCCGACCGTGGTGATGGCGATGGCACCTGAGGTGGCTGACCCCTCGGCGACGACGGGCGCAGCGAAGGTGTCACCGTGTACCGGGATCGTGATGCGGCGTCCGTTGTTGCCGGCCACCGTCACCGTGCCGTCGATGGCCACCGCCAGCGCTGCAGCGCCGCGCGGTGCGTCGGCAGGCAGACCGAGTTCGGCCAGCGGCTTGGTGGCCGAGTCGAGGGTGGCGAGGTTCGCCTCCCCCACCAGCGGGTCGTATCTGGTCGCCCACACCCGACCGGATCGATCCAGGCGCGCGATGGTGCCGCCGCCGACCATCAGCGAGCTCTCCGGTTCCACACCGATCTCGGCATTGGACTTCGGCTTGCCCAAAGCGGTGTCGATCATGGTCGCGGTGGCGTTCGTCTGGTCCCAGCCCAGCGCCAAGGCACCGTCTTGCAGAATGTCGAGCTGGAAGTTGGCGACCCGTTGCCCGGGAGGGGTCAGCCGAGCGTCCAAGGCCCCAACCGCCTTGTTGATGCGTCCGTATTCGCCGTCGGCGTCGTTGGAAATCCAGATACCGGTGTCGTTGAGGTCCAACTGGCGCCGGGGGAAGCCACTGGCCACCACAGCAGTAACCACCACGGCCAGCACCAATGCTGCGGTGACGGCTGACGGGAGCCCTCTCGCAACCACCCGCCACAGCCGTCTCACCACGATAGATTCCCCCGTCGTCAGGTCTTTACGCCTCGCAAACCGTCATCGTCGACGCGGTGGCAGCAGCACCAGGTCTTCGACGGTGACGATCCGCGCCGCCATGACGTATTCGATCAGCCGCGCTTTGCGGCTCGATGCCGCCCCGGCCACCCCGCCACGCAGGCCCTTCACGCCGGCCTCGGTGAACTTCTCACAGATGAGGTCCAGCTTGCGGTTGAACTTCGTTACCGACCAGTCGAGTCGCTTGGCGACGTGGGCAGATTGTGCGACTGCTCCGGCACCAGCCTTGCGGCGGGTCAGCAGGTCCTCACACAGCGCCACCAACAGCAGCTTCTGTTCGCCGGTGAGATTCACCGGACCGAGCGTCGACTCGCCATCGGTGCTCTCGGTGATCGACACCCGCTCGAACGGCACCTCACTGACGTGAATGTCGAACTCGTAGGTCGTCGGTCCGGCCGTGAACCACACCACCGTCGCCGGGAACACCAAGGGCAATCGAGCACCCGGGGCCAGCCAAGCCTGAAAAGTGCCGCTGCCGTCGGCGACGGTCGCGGAAAGCTGCGAGCCGACATTTTCCAACCACCACAGCGACGACTGGTGATAAACCACCAGGAAGGCCCGATGCAGAAACTGGTTGTCGTCGTCCAACACCAACTCCCCCTCGCGTCCGATGGTGAAACGCTGCTCGGGATCAGGGAGGTATTCCTCACCGCAATACTCCACAGTGACTGCCGGGATCATGTCGCACAACCTTTCGTCCAAACGGGCGGAGCATAGGAGCCATCTTCACGGAAGACCTTGACCTCGATACAGGCCGGGCCCTCGCTGGCGAAACTCGCTGTGGCACGCTGAGTGGGCACCCGTACGGAGCTCCCCGCCATGCGCCACTCGAACTGGTCATTGGGCAGGGGATTGGAGTAGGTCCACGAACACCTCACGGTGCCGCTCTTGCGATCGCAGTTCACCACGGGGGTGCCCGGCGGCGGTACCGGGTCATCGACGTCCGGCGGCGGCCCCGGCACCGACACGGTCGGGTTGGGCCGGGCCGGAACAGGTTGGGCGAGCACGACCCAGATGATGGCGCCCAGGGCAGCCATCACCGCGATGCCTAAAGCAACGACCAGGATTTGCCGGGTCCCCGACGATTCCGCGGGTGCGGGATCGATCGCCGGCTCGCCCCGCATCACGGTCGCGCCGACCACCTGGTCCTCGTAGGGCGCGATGGGTCCCACCGCGCGATGCGACCGTCGAGTCTGGGAATCGCTGAGTTCAGCGCCCTCAGGGCCCGTGGTCCAGGTCGCCGAGGCGCCGGTGTCGGGACTGATCCGCTGGGGTGCCCGCACCTGGGTCCGGTCAGCACCCGGGCCCGGACGGGCTGGAGCCGCCAGGTGAGCCGCGGCGGCCAACTCCAGTTGGGTACGCGGCAGGCGCAGCTCCTGTTCAATCGCCTGCAGCGCCCGCACAAACTCCAGGGCACTACGCGGACGCATCGCAGCCTCTTTGCTCATGGCCGAGCGCAACAGCCGATCCATCGACGCCGGAACGTCGGCGCGCCCGGTCGAAGGCGGCGGGACGTCGCGGATGCGGCGCATCAGCGCGAAGGTGGTGTTCTCACCGCCGGCGATTTCGAAGGGGGAACGACCAGTCAGCAGTTGCCACAAGGTCGCGGCCAGCGAGTACACGTCTGACTGAACGCTGGCTGGCGCGGTGGCGTACAGAGTCTCCGGCGGCGACCAGGGCACCGAGATGCCGACATCGTCCTCATCGGCGCGAGCCATCTGGCTGGCAATGCCGAAGTCGGTCAGGCCCGGGCGTCCGTAGGCATCGGTGAGGACGTTCGCCGGTTTGATATCTCGATGCAGCAGTCCGGCCCGATGCGCGGTCTCCACCGCAGCCCCCAACTGAATGCCCAGCTTCAACGTCTCGGCGACCGAGAACCGCTCGGTCTTGGCCCGCTCGGCCAGGCTCGGCTTGGGGTAGTACATCATCGCCAGATAGGGCCGGTGGTCCACGGCAGTTCCGGTGGTGTACACCGGCACGATGTAGGGATGCTCCAAGCGGGCCATGGCGTTGGCTTCAGCCGTGAAGCGCTCGATAGCCGCCGCCGACAGCCCGGTTTCGCGCAGCACTTTGACCGCCACTTTGCGCTGGGGGGTCTGCTGGTCGTAGAGGAAGACATCGGCATAGCCGCCGCGGCCGAGTTTGGAGACGAAGGTCAGGCCCACGATGTCGGGGGGAAGATCCGAGGTGCTCACGGCAGCACCTCGAACAGGAAGCTGATGCTTCCGGCCATCACCACGCGAGTGCCTGGCTCGATGATCACCGGATCATTCGGGCGCAGCACGACCGGCATTTCCCCGGGCAGGATCACCTCGGTGCCATTGGTCGATCCCAAATCACACACCAACACATTCCAGTAGTCGAGACTGACCTCCAAGTGCTGGCCGGAGACGTCCTTGTCCGGATCGGAAAGCCGAACCAGGTTGGGCTGTTCGCCCACATAGCCCTGCGGAACTCGCGGATTCCGACCCAGGATGGCGGGACGGTCCAGACTCACGACGCCACCGGTGGACAGCCGCAATTGGCCCAGGGTCGGGCGCGGGATCTCGATGGGATGCTGCTGCGGGATGCTTCCGCGGCAGACCCGGCAACTGCTGGCATAGGCCGGGCTGAGATGACCTTCGGAGCACCGCGCGGCTACCACCATCAGCACCGCAGGCAGCCCTACCAAAGAGGCACGGTTGACGGTCCGGTCGGCGCTGATCTCCGCCCCGGGACTCGCCGGTGGTCTCACCAGCCCCTGCAAAGCGGGGTGGGCAACCAGCGCCGGGCTGGGCACCTGGGATGGGGCCAAACTCGCCGCCGAGACTCCAGCCTCAGCATCCACGGGCGGCGCCACGGGGTCAGGGACCGGGCTGGCGACCGGGGCCAGATTCACACCGGGAGTCGGCGCCGCGGCGAAGGTCGCCGCGGGCTGACTGACTGGGCGCGGCGGGGCAATCGAATCCGGAACAGAGGCCGGCTCGGGCGCAACGAAGGGTTCCTCCGCTGGCGCTGGATCCGGCTCGGCTACGGCCCAGGGCATTCCGGTGATGAGGCCCGGCGGCTCCGGCTCAGCGGAAGAGGACACGGCGAGCAACTGTTCGCCGGAGATGGTCAAGGGTGCGTCGATGGTGGCGCCGGGATCCAATTCGACGCTGATCTCCAGTGCGGGATCCGACAACGGTTCGTCAGCGGAGGTGGTCTGCGAGGCGGTCTCCGCCGCTGGCGCCGGCTCGCTCGCGGCGGGCTCAGCGGCCAACTCAATATCCGAAACCGACTCGACCGACTCGCCAGTCGGCGATTCGGCGACCACAGCCGCGCGCCGTGGCACCGACGAGACCGCAGCGACCACCGGCGATCCCGGTTCGACCGCCTCGACGGGCGCCGCCGATTCGAACCTCACGGCGCTGGCCAGCACCACACCCTGGCTGATCGGCAACGGCTCGGAGTCTGATTCGGTGGGAATTTCCAGCGCGGCGGCAGCAACGCCGGGCTGCCACGTGTCGTACCACATGGTGTGCTCGGCGTGCAGGTCGGAATCCGAGCCCACACTTCCGCCGACCCGCCCCCGAACCACCATTCGTACGCCGTCGTCGTTGACGTGAAAAGCTCCGAAATCAGCCAGGGTTTTCAGCCCGGTGGAAACCAGGGCGTCCAAGACGTCATCAATGCCGCCGCCCTCGTCGAGCAAGGTGACGATGCGGGTGACCAGAGGATCGTGAGGATCCAGATCGAGCAGCACTGCGGTCCGGCCACTGACCACGGCCGTAGCCGAGCCCGGTCGGTAGCGCAGAGAGGGACTCACGCGTCACCTCCGGGGACGGAAAGACTCGAGCGGGGGTTGGTGATCTCGTCAACCTCGGCCCTGGCCTCGTCGTTGGCGACCATCACAACCACGACCGAGATATTGTCCCGACCCCCGGCGGTCCGGGCGCGGTCGACCAAGGCGACGGCGGCGGCCTCGGGGTCGTCATGCTCAGCAAGGATGCGGGCGATGTCGGCGTCCAGAAGCTCATTGGTGAGCCCGTCGGAGCAGATCATGAATCGCTCGCCGGGAGTCTGAGGCAACACCCAGAGGTCGACCTGGGGGGCCGGGACAGTTCCGATGGAGCGGGTCACGACGCTGCGCGAACTGTGGTTGCGCGCCTGGTCAGGGGTGATGATGCCCTGCAGGATGAGTTCTTCGACTTCGGAGTGGTCCATGGTCGCGCGGGCCAGCACCCCGTCGTAGGCCCGGTATACCCGGGAATCACCGACGTTGAAGACCGCCCAGTGCTCCGCTCCACCAATGTCGACCCGGGCCAGGCCGGTCACCGTCGAGCCAAGCCCGGCGGCCTCACGATGCTGGCGTCCGTATTCGACGACCGCCTCGTTGGCCTGCATCAGCACCTCGACGATGGCCGATTGATCCACGTGGTCGCGATCCAAGGCCCGTAGCTTTGTCACCACGATGTCGCTGGCGATCTCACCGGCAGCATGGCCACCCATGCCGTCAGCCACAGCCCACAGGTGGGTACCCACGTAGTAGCTGTCCTCATTGAGTGAGCGCACCACACCAACATCTGTGCATGCCCCTGCCGAGACCCTGATCACCGCACCGCCCTCGAGATCTTCACCAACTGCCAGATTCTTTGATGCGACCCTAACCGCATCGCCATAGTCGTGGCGAGATCATGATTCTTTCACCTCAAGCAAATCCGGTGATCCCCCGGTTTTGAATTCTCGGGGAATACCGTCACCGGGACGCCGGCTCCCATTCCGCGCGGGCGCTGAACAGTCAGCTTCTTCGGTCCCGCCGTTCCGTCGCATGCGCGGTAGTCAGCGGTCGCCGAACCAGGGTCGACGATACCGCCTGCTGCAGCCGCTGTGGCCCCTGGCTCAGTTCCGCCGGGGTCACCGAACCAGTCTGGTCACTCACCGAGATCACCTGGTCGAAGCCCAGTTCGGCCAGCACCGTCCGATCACGGATCCGTCCAGCGAAAGCCCACACCCGAACGCGATGTTCGGCGGCGATCCGCAGCACCCCCAGCGGGGCCTTGCCCCAGGCGGTCTGGGCATCCATCGACCCCTCGCCGGTGAGGACCAGGTCGGCGCCGGCAATGGCCGCATCCAGGCCGATGGCCTCTGCGATGAGTTCCACGCCAGGACGCAACTGGGCACCGAGTATCAACAGGGCAGCCCCCAAACCGCCCGCCGCGCCGGCGCCGGGACGGTCGCGAAGCTCAGTCATGCCAGCGGCGGCCATCGCGTCGGCCAAGCGGGCCAACCCAGCCTCCAGCCAGGGAATCTGCTGGGCGGTGGCACCCTTCTGCGGACCAAACACCGCCGCCGCTCCGTCCGGGCCCAGCAGCGGATTGGCGACGTCGCTGGCCACCACCATCGTGCAGTCGGCCAGCCGCGGATCCAGCCGGGAGCTGTCCACCGCGTGGAGCCGAGCGAGCCCGGTGGGATCCGGCGGGAGGTTGCGTCCATCGCTATCGAGCAAGCCGACGCCCAGTCCGGCCAACAGGCCGGCGCCGCCGTCGCAGGTGGCGGTGCCACCCAGCCCGATGATCAGGGTGCGAGCACCGGCGTCCAGGGCCGCCTTCACCAGGTCGGCCAGGCCGAGGCTGGAACTGATGTCGATGCGGCGCTGGGCGACCGGGATGGCGGCCAGGCCGATCACCGAGGCCGCTTCGATGATGGCGGTACCGTCTGGCGTCAGTCCGAGCGGGGCTCGCACCGGTCGTCCCAGGGCATCGCGGGTATCGACCATGACCGGCAGAGCCGACAGTGTCGGCGTCAGGGTGGCCAAGGTGCCCTCGCCCCCATCGGCCAGCGGCTTGAGTACACACTCGGCGTCCGGATACACCTGGTGAACACCGCGCGCCATGGCTTGGGCCGCTTCGATCGCCGTCATGGACTCCTTGAAGGAATCCGGGGCGATCACCACTCGAAAATCAGCTTGCGTCATTCATTCCTCGACAACCAGGCCATTGTCTTCGACCGCGAGGTGCAGCCGGTCCGGCGGCACTTGGCGGGAATCCTGGTAGGGAATGTAGACCCCCCGGATGACCAGCAGGATCGATGCTGTCACCGGAACCGCGACCAAAGCACCCAGCAGCCCCAGCAACGCGCCGCCGATCATCGCCCCGATCAAGACCAGCGCCCCGGGAACGGCAACAGCCTTGTTCATGATCCGCGGTGTGATCAGGTAGGCCTCCAGTTGCATGTAGATGAAGTACAGCACGGCGAAGGCGATGCCCGCGGTGGGCGAGTACAGCAGCGACACCACGGTGCCGAAGATCCAGAACAGCACCGAGCCGATCATCGGAATCAGAGTCACCACCAAAGACACCATCGCCATGACCATGGCGTAGGGCACCCCGAGGATCAGCAAGAGGACGAAGGAGAACGCGGCGTTCAGTCCCGACATCGAGATGCCCCCGGCGATGAATCCACCGACCGCCCCGGTGATCTTCTCGGTCAACTGCGCAAGCCGCTCGCGACCGTAGGCGGGGGTCAGTCGGTACAAGGCCTGCTTCATCTCATCCAGGGACGCCAAGAAGTACAGCGTCAGAACGGCAACGATCATGGTCGCCGAAATGCCGTTGACCACACCGGAGGCGACGTTCAGTACGCCACTGCCGAGCGCCAGCAGCCGAGAGGGGTCAGACAGCCACGCCTGGGCACCGTCGAGAGCCGCATTCCATGCCTGCGGGCCCCCGGTTACCGATACGAGGCCTTGGAACCACCCGGCGGCTTTGATGTCGGCGATGTAGCCCGGCACCGCGTGAGCGAAGCTGATCACCTGATTCACCGCCGACGGGATCACGAAGAACACCAACACCACCAACAGGGCCAAAAACACCGAAAAGACCACGCCGATGGCTCGGCCTCGGCCCAGACCGCGGCGTTCGAGCCTGCGCACCACGGGGTCCAAGGCCAAGGCAAGGAAGAGCGCCACCCCGACGGTGATCACGATCGTGGACAACGTGATCGTCGCTGCAGCCAAGGCGACCGCCACGATCACCGCGATGGTGGCGATGAACGTCCGGACGAAAGGATGGGCCGCATCGGTCACCACCCGCAGCCCAGACCCGGTGGCCTGCGCCGGATCCTCCAGCATCGGATCGCCGAACACAGGATCCTCCGGCGCAGGATCCTCGGACGAAGCGGAGTCGGGCGCCACCATGTCAGTTCTCCTGGGACTCAGTTTCGAGTTCGGCCTCGTCCCCCGGATCCGGAGTCACGGCCTCGACGACCTCACCGGGTGGGCGTTGCAGCAGACTCAGCACCAACAACACCAGCAGCGAAACCACGGCAGTGCTGATCACCATCGGCACCGACAGCGGTCGGGTCATCACCAGCACCGCTGCGGCGAGGAGTGCGACCACAACCCGGAGCAGGACCCGCTGGTTGTACATCCACTCGCCGGCTTTCCCCGTGCTCAGCCCATGGTCGTCGGCGGCGTTGCGCACGGTCTGGGTGAAGTCGCCGTAGGCCTTCCTGACTTTGGTCGAGGAGACGAAGGGGCCACCCAGCCAGGCAACAATTCCAATCACGATCGCAAGCAGCACCACCGCAGTCGCGAGGTCCTTGATCGCTTGGGTAACCGTGTTCAGGAACAGCACCAGCACGTCATTGGGCATGACCGCCATCGGAATGCTGGCCTGCGCCATGACTTTGCCGACACCGATCCCGGCGAGCACCGCGGCTCCACCCAGGCCCCAACCGACAGCGGCACCGATCGTGGCATGCCAGCGCCGGACGCTGACCAGCACGCCGGCCACCATCAAGCCCAGGACGACGATCCCCAGCCAATAGCCGGTGGCCAAAGCCGCTCGATAGGCGAGCTGAATCTGGGCCAACGAGTCGGCTTTGGCGATCACGACGGTCTTGTCGATAGCCGGAATCTGCGCAGCCAGGCTGAAGCCCTGGTCGACCAAAGCCTTCTTCACCTGCTCGATCAGCGGTCCCAGCTTGAGCCCGAGCCCCTCACGGGTGATGACCAGGCTGGAGTTGGGATCACCGGACAGGGCATCGGTCACCTGATCGTGGGTGATACGCAGGCTTTGCTGCCACACCTGGGAGAAGGCATCGGAGGACACCACCTTGAAAGTGACGTCGTACAAGGTGGACCGGACCCCATCGATGGCCGGCTGACGCAAAAGGTCAAGCGCCGTGGAGACGGTGGGGCGATTCGGCATGCTCTCTTGCAGCCCGTCGATCACTTGGTTGACCGAAGAATCGATGTCGACTTTCTGTTCGATCGCGGTCACCACCTCTTCGGTGATGTAGGTCTGCACCCGCGGATCGTCGATCAGTGGTCCGTAGGTCGCGACGAAACTCTCGGTGTTGCTCAACAGCACCCGGGCCCACCCGGCCGTAATCGCAGCGGGGGTGAGCAGAGCACCGATCAAAATCAGGGCCGTCGCGACCACACCGCGCCAGCGAGGCCCGCGGGCCGGTGCAGGCTTGTCCGGCGCAGCGGAGTTGTCGGAGGCGGCGAGCTTCTCGGCCAGCTCAGCGTTCTCCTTCTCCAACTCAGCCAGCCGAGCCTTCAGTTCAGCGATCTTCGGGTCGGTGCGGGGTGTCGCCATCGTCGGGTCCTCACTGTTCAGCGTTGGCGAGATCCGTATCGGTCTCTCACCGGGAATACGATCCCTGGCCTGTGCCGAGAACCGGACCCCGCGATCAGGCGGACCTTCCGGGTCGTTCGGCCCAAGGCCATTGGTCAGGGTCTAACTCAGAAGCTTCGCTTTCGCCGCAGCGAACTCGGCATCGGTCAGCACACCGGCGCTGTGCAACTGGGCGAGCTTCTCTATCTCGGCGAGCATGGTGCTGCCAGCCGCCTGGGTCGGCGGTGGCGGCGGGGGTGCCATCTGTTGGGGCGGCACCTGCTGAGGGGCATAGGCCTGCTCGGCGGTGGCCTGCTTCTCCGCCTGTCGCTGGGCCTGACGGTTTGCGACCGCACCCATGGTGGCTTGCGCCGTTCCGGCGATTACGGCAGTGCGAGCGGCGGTACCGATCAGTCCGGGGCGTCCCATTCTTCTCATTGGCATGATGGTTCCTCTTCTAGTCGGCGAACTCAGCGAGTTCAGCGACCTCATTCACGACGTCGGCGGTGAATCGCTCCACGGGACGCACCCGGGCGCCTGACTCCGCAACCGCCTGCACGATCTTGCGTGCCCAGGTGTTCTCGATCAGTACCACCAGGGCCGTGTCCCCGGCAGGAAGTTCCTCGGTGAGGACCTCGACATCGTCGGTTCCGATCATGCCGGGAGCCTGCGGGTGAACGCCCACCAATCCGAATTCGTCGGCGAACTCGGCGAGTTCAAAGACCGCCCGGTTGCCGGCTGAGTCAATCCTGATGAGCGCAATATCCATCAAGGTGATGACCCCAGCGCTGGTGGCGGCGCGCAATGTCGCGGTCACCTGCGCTGGGGCCACGCCTCTCGGAAACTCGACCACATAGAGGTCGGCTGGTCCGTAGATCATCGGATCACCAAGACCAACTCAGGCCAGAGCCTTGGCCTTGATCTGATCAAACTCGGCCTGGCTGATCGTGCCAGCGTCCAGCAGCGCTTTGGCATTGGCGATCTGAGCAGCAGGATCGGTCGATCCCGATACCGAACGGATGTAATCCTCGGCCTCAGCGCGTGACTGCTGAGCGGCGGCCATGCTGCGCTCCGTCATGCCCTTGCCGCGGGCGATCACATAGATCAAGGCGGTGAGCAGCGGGATGAAGAGCAAGGCGATCAGCCAGATGGCCTTCACCCAGCCGTTCATCGCAGAGTCACGGAAGATGTCCACGATGATCTGGAACAGGATCATCAAATACATGATGAAGAAGAAGGCCCAGATCATTAACCACAAGAAGTCCCAAAACTGCATATCGGCGGTCGTCCTTTCGCTACAGGCCCCGGGTTGTCTCCACAGTGAGTTCGGGGCAGTCCGATGGTCATTACTCGGACTCCAGATTTCACAGTAGGGCCCCTCAAACGGCCTCGCAGGAAGCTGGCGATCAAAGTCGGTACTATTTTTACCCCCTCTTCAGGAACCCCGCGGTGTGCCGATTTCGGTAACGACCCGGCTGTACCTCGAGCGAATCGAGGCATCCCGGAGGTGTTCCACCCATCTCGGCGCTCCGCGTTCGAGCCGACCACCCAGCAGCCCGCACCGCCCCGCCGCCGCCAGACATGACAAAGCCCGGACCTGAACCAGGTCCGGGCTCAATGCCAAGGGTCAGCCGACGACCTTGTTGCCCTGATCATCGGGCACGACCAGCCACATCACCAGGTAGGCCAGAGCGGGCAGGCCGATCAACACGCTGGTGACCACCCACAGGATCCGCACCAGGGTCGGGTCCCAACCCAGGGTGCGGGCCACACCGCCACAGACGCCAACGATCATCTTGTCGGTGGTGGACCGAGTCAACGGTTCGCTCATTTCAGGTTCCTCTCACGAATGCCATGTATCGGCGCGGCGATCCCGGCACCCCTCTGCCAATTTTTGGACTTCGTCCGCGCATGTCGGGGAAGAACCTAGCGGTAATTCATCGCAACCGCGTATCCGCGGCGTCGCAGTCTCGATACAACGCCGACCTCAGCGGCTCCCCGGGGACTCCACCATGGGCTGGCCCACGGGGAGTTCGATACGAACCGCGGTCCCTTCTCCTTCACGGGAACGCACCGAGACCCGACCACCATGGCGTTCGACGACCACCTTCACCAGAGGCAGGCCCAAACCCGATCCGGAGGTCCCTCGGGCATTCGAGGCGCGCGCCAGTTCGCTCCACACCTGAGTCAGGTCCTGGGCCGGAATCCCGATCCCGGTATCGGCGACCTCGAGCCAGACCCGTCCATGGGCTTCACCGGCACGCACTTCGACGCAATCACCATCGCCGGTGAACTTGGCAGCATTGGCCAGCAGATTGAACACCACCAAGTAGAGCAGGTCGGAATCCCCGCCCACGGACGGGATCCGCCACGGGACGGTGGGAAAGCTCACCGTGAACTCCCGTGAACTGCCGGCCTGTTGCAGCGAGGCGTTGACCGCTTGCACGGCCTCGGCCACGATTTCTCCCAGATCTACCGGTTCCACCTCCAACGGTCGCGATTGGAGGTCCGAAAGCTTGCGCAGGTCGCCCACCAGGCTGCCCAACCGCTCGGCCTGAGCATCAGCGATCTCGAGATGGGGTGATCCATTGGTTCCGTGCGCAGCGAGCGCAGCCCGAATCGCGGTGAGCGGATTCTTCATTTCGTGGTCCAGCCGAGCCAAGAACTCCTGGTGTTGGATGCTCGCCTGCAGTGCCCCCGATGTCGCCAACTCTTGCCTGCGCTTCGCGGACCGATCAGCGACGATCACCCACACCCCGACGATGAGGGTAAACAGCGCCCCCGCCTCGAGAGCCAGCCCCGCCGGGGTGATGGTGAAGCGCACCAACACATCTGAGTAGGCGAACCGTAAAACCACGGCGGCGAGCACGCCCAGGATCGCCGGTATCAAGATCAGCAGAATCCGAAGCCGGGAGTTCATGCCCGCTGCACTTTGGCGACGAATCGATAACCCATGGACTGGACGGTCTCGATGTAGCGGGGACGCCCGGCGTCATCGTTCAGCACTCGCCGAAGCTCAGCCACTCGGTGGTCCACAGCCCGGGTACTGGCAGGAAAGTCGAAACCCCACAAGGTGGACAGCAACCGGTCACGGGTGTGTACCTCACCAGGCCGACCCATGAGGTACTCCAGCAGCAGCATCGCCCGTGGGGTCAGCGCCAACTCTTTGCCGGAGAGCCACACCCGGCGCGCCCGCCGATCGAAAATCATCTCCCCCGCCACCAGGCGGTCCGCCGCGCTCAAGGGTGGCGTACCGGGAGTGGCTCGACGCAGCACGGCCCGAATCCGCGACACCAACTCGTCGGGATCGAACGGTTTGCTCAGGTAATCGTCGGCGCCTTCGTCGAGGGCCGCGGAGCGTTCCGGAGTGGCATCGACCTTGGTCAGCAGGATCAGCGGGGTCCAATCGCCTTGCTGGCGCAGTTCGCGCACGACTCCCCGTCCGTCCAAACGGGGCATCAACACGTCGCACACGATGATCGCCGGACGCCACGATGCGGTTGCAGCCAATGCAGCGACACCGTCCCCGGCGACTCGAACATCGAAGCCGGCATGGGCCAAGAACGGCGCGAGCGAGTCGGTGATCGCCGACTCGTCATCAACCAGCAGGACTTTGATCGGTTCAGGCATTTACCGCTCCGAGACAGGGTTGGGTTTGGCGACTGTCCGAAATCCCGTGACATCGAGCTTCGGATTGCCACGATCCCAATAGAGGTAGCTGAAGGGCGCCTCGACTTTGGCCGAGTCGATCTCACGAATGATGAAGTGCCCCATGCCCGAAGCCTTGCTGACAGTGAGAATGTCGACCTTCTCAGCAAGCAAGGTGGTGAATGAAGCATCCACGATCACCTTGTGACAGTCCTCGGTCAGCCGCGTGATGACCTGGGGCCGGTCAAGGGTGAGCAGCCCCTTGGGGCAACCGGTGGTGACTTCGACCTGGTTGGCGTAATACGACCGGCGGGCAAGGTCGATCTCATCGGTGTCAGCATCGCCGGATTGAGTCGGCTCCGAGGCCGCTGGCGAATCCGTAGGTTCCTGCGGCGATTCGGAAGTTGCGGAAACCTCGGTCACCTCATCAGAGGCCGCCTCGGAGGCGGCAGATTCGGTGTGGACAAGGTCCACGCTGCACCCACTGACCGCCAATGCCATCGCCACGATCCCTGCGACCAGCGCTGCAGGGATCAGCTTTTGCGCACTCCGCGCCTGCCACCGCTCCAGGTTAAACATCGCATTGAGCTCACTGTTCATCGAATTGCCCCACCCCACTTGGAGGGCAGCATAGTGGTTCGCTTCCGCGGAATCCCCCGCCGGTGCACGACGCTGTTATCGACGCACGATTCTCATGGGTTCATGAGGTGAAAAGGCTGATCCAAAAGGCGACTACCCAGGCAGCGACCTGGAGGTACCCCAACACCAATCCGATGATCGCGGCCGATCGTCCGCGTTCTCCCGTCTTGTCGATCCGAACAATGGCGAGATGGCCCAGAATGACCGGCAGCACCGTCATTCCCAGCAGGCCGGTGATCAGCGCCACCACAGCGAGCGCGTTCATTGGCGGTTTGACCGGCACCGCGTAATACCCCGTGGGCGGCGCATAGGTGTTGTACTGCGACTCGTTCATCGGTCTCCTCAAGGTTGGGGTTGATCGGCGGTCGTGGCAGCCAATCTAGAGGACCGGTTTCGCAGCCAGGTAGCAGGCCTGTCGCAGATCTGCGACAGCGGTGCCCGACCGGGATGACGCGCAGCGTGCTAGCTGGGTTCGCCGGACGGGCTCGCCGATGCCCCGGACAGCCGCTGGTCAAGGGCGGTGCGCAAATCAGCGACCGAGAAGCCCGGCACCACCGGCTCGATGTCCTTCAGGGCCGTCGACGCCGCCACCGTGCCGCTGGAGTCACCGATGGCTTCCAGCACCACGCCGGGTTCGACCCCCAAGCCGTCGGCAACCTGCTGGACGGTCATCCAGCCCTTGATGTCGGTGGTCGTCAGTTGTTCGGCGACCACGGGCTGGCGTCCGGAGGTCTGCCACAGTCCCATCGCCTGGGTGACTCCCACGGTGCCGAAAATCACCACAAACCACAGCAGGGGCAGCAGCCAGCGGGTCTTCTTCTTCATCATCGGTTCCTTTGGTCGGTCTTGAGTAACGTGGCCACCGCGACAGGTGGCCCGACAGTAAGGGCGCCCCGCACCGGGCAGGCCGCGACACAGTCCAGGCAGCCCACGCAGTCGGGATGGACGGCGGGATCGGCCTGGGAGACGGTGATGCCCACCGGGCACGGCTTGTCACATAGCGTGCAGTCGGTACAGACGTCGGCGTTTCGTCGAATGCGCAGGAAGCTGAATCGACCGAGCACGGAGAACACCGCCCCGAGCGGGCACAGATAGCGACACCACAGTCGCTCAACGAACAGCGAACCGAGCAGAATCGCTGCGGTGATGCCCACCGCGATCGCGATCACCTCGTTCCATTCGAACAGCCAACGCAGGCCGAAGATGGTCACGTAGGGGTCGTAGTCAGCGAACCACAGTTGGCCGGTGACCGAACTCATCAAGATCACCAATCCCAGCACTGCGAAACGCCCGTTGCGCAGGACCTGATCGATCCGTTCGGAGGGATGCCACTGCGGCAGGTGCAGGGCCCGGGCGGCCTTCCCAAGCCAGTCCTGGATGGTCCCCAGCGGGCAGATCCAGCCGCAGAATGCGTTTCCGGCCAACAGGATGGCGATCAGGACCGCTAGGCCCAAGATGAGATTCGAGGAGTGGATCTTGGTGATCAATGCGCCTGTGGTCAGCCAGGTGATCAAGGTCTCCACCGCGCCGAAGGGGCACAAGGCATCCACCGAGGCGGCGCCGGCGGCCTGTTCGGTCTGATGCTTGAAGGCGGTCACCACGATGAGGACCGCGAAGGCGAGTTGAACGATGCGCCGGACCAGCGTCGTGCGACGCATGTCGCGCAGGCGCTGCCGGGCTCGACTGGGGCGACGGTGCTCCGAATCGGTGTTGACGGACATGGGGACCTCCGAGATGACGACGTTCCCATCGAATCCCGGTTCTATGAAGCAACCATGAAAGCCCAGTGAAGCCTGCATGGGGTCGGGCAACCACCGATCGCGCCACCGACACCCATCCTGCGATACCGGTGTGGACTCCCATCCCGCATCGTGTCGATCGGCTCGCCCTTGTCGCTCACCACGCGCCACCATCCGTGCCCTGAGCCTGTCGAGGGGCACAACTGCGCCAGTCCGCCGTCCAGCCAGACCGCGCGGACGTGAGCGCTGCCCCTGGCTCTGTGGGCGTGCTCAACCAGCCGGGGACGACCTCAGGCTTCGGCGCCGACCTGCTGCCAGCCCGACTTCACCTTGTCGGCAACCAGGGCGTCAAACATGGCCAGGGCCTGATCACAGGAGGCGCTGATTCGAACCTCCGTGCTCAGCGGATCCTTGCGCCCGGAGGAGAAGTTCACGTAGGCCACCACATATTCGGCATAGCCACGGTCGGCCTTGTTGGTGGCCCAGGCCAGGAACTTCTGCACCATGATCTTGCCCCCGGCGCCCTTGGTGTACACCTCGCGACGCAGCAGCGTCGAGGCGGGAGCCGCATCGCTGGTCATCACCGGCGGTACCGGCCAGGCGAAGTACTCCTCGATCTGAGCCAGCCGCACGTCGGTGGGATTCACCGCCTTGTCCTGGCGAATGCCCACCAGGACCGGATGGATGATGCTGATTCCGGCCCCGGTGCCGGTCCGTGACCAGGACTGGCCATCGAACTCGAGCAGCGGATTGCTCACCGGCCCCGACAACGACTCGAACAACACGTCATTGACCTTGATCTCGATGACGATCTCGGGGCGCACCAGGTGGAAGGCGACATGGTTGGCGTCGGTTTCGATGTAGCTGGACGGCGCTTCGGCATTGCTGAGCAGGGTGTGGAACTGGGTTCGGGATTCATCGTTCAGCCCCGAGCCGACGTGGCCGACGGGCTGGTAGCGTCCGTCGCCGGCGATCAGCGCCACCAGCAGGGATCGGACCTGGCTGGTTTCGTCAGGGTTCTCCGAATAGCCGATGACGGCGACGTCCAAGGTATAGACCGGCTTGACCTTGTACACCGTGGGCAGGTCGGTGCGCACCACCAGACCTTCGGCACCACCGTCGGTGACCCATTCCTGGTAGAGCTGGGCGATCTGGGCGCGCGACTCGACCGCCTTCATCTGCACCGGCGCCACCTCACCGCTGAACCACCCGCTCAACAGGGCATGGGTTTCGGTGTAGGACATCGGCCGGTGCTCGACACCGTCGATGGAGATGATCTCGAACGGTGCCAGCCGCAACCGACTCGGATCGTTGGCCAGCGCTGAGGCCACATCGAAGACCCGAGTGCGTCCGGCATCCTCGACCACATACAACTCGGCGGGAATGATGGCTTCGCGGACGCCTGCCTTCGCCAGTTGCGCGGTGACCGCATCGTGCACAGCCAGACCGGTGCGCACCCGTCCGCCGGTGTTGATGGTGAAGCTCTGCGTACCGTCGAAGAAGATCACCGCCAGTTCCCCGTCGTACTTACGGGTCACCTGGTACGTGCTGCCGCCCAGCCGGGATTCGATCTCGGTGCCGTTGAGCGAGACATAGCGGCGCACCACCGACTCCTTGTAGTCGGAGACCTGCAGGCCGGCCTCGGGCGCGACCTCAGCGGCCAGACCTTCGCTGAACCCGTTGCGCGGGCTGAGTTTGCTGGCGTCGATCACTGGTCGGCTCCGTCCTGCGCAACCGGCTCGAGGGCTTTAAGTTCCAAGTTGGTCAGGTGAAGCACGAGCAGGTAGGACCCGTTGTGCGTGCGTCCTTCCAGGAAGCCGCGGTAGGGCTCACCGCCCGTGGTGAGGATCAGTGGTCCCGTACCTTGCGGCCCACTGCCGACCAGCCGCAGCACATTGTCGCGTTCGAGTTCTTCGGCCATCTGGTACAGAAAGTCGAAGGTGAGCCCGTTGGTATGGGTGAGCTGGTAGCTGCGGGAGAACACGAACTTGCGGACCGCATCGGCCTTGGGAAAGGTGCGCTTGCTCCATTGGATGGGCGTATCGGCGGCGATATTTGCCGGAACCCGGGAAAGCGCCCGGCGCTCACGCTCGCTGCCATCAGGATTGTGCACCACCTGCTCCAGACGCACCCGGTAGACGATCTCACCGTCGGCACTGACATAGACCCGCACCGGCTTGTCCAGGTATTTACCGACAGTTTCCACATCGATCTCGGGATCGCCGTCGATGATGGCCTGACCGAGTTCGGGCAGCCCCCCGAAGGCGTCGATGAGCGGCTCGACCCGCGCCACCGACTTCACATAGCGGACGTTGCGGGGCCGCTCGCCCTCCGGGGTCACGGCGACCGCGCGTTCGGCCTTCTGCGCAGAGGCGAATCCGACTTGAGCATCTCGTTTGGCGGCGTTGGCCAGGTTGATCGCACGCATGTCACATCATCCCGAAGTCGAGGTCGTCGTCATCGTCTTCGCCCTCGTCAACGACGTCCACCTCTGCGTCCAAACCGACGAAGGCGAAGGTGGCCGGCTGACCGGTGAGCAGGAAGGCCGTCCCGGCCTGGGCAAGAAGGAAGGCTCGGCTGCCGGAGGTTCCGGCCCGGTAGTAGTAGTCGAAGGTGTAGATGTCCTCGCCGAGAAAGCTCAACAGTTCGGCGTCGGCCTGCAGTTGATAGACCGCGCTCACCGGGGTGTCGAGAAGGTCTTCCACACTGGCGCGTTGATCCAAAGCGATGGGTTCGTCGTAGCTGGACGGATGCTGCTCGGCCGGGCTGCCGTCGGCATTTCGCACTTCCAGGGTGGAGCGATCAACCCAGTTGCCCTGCTGATCGAGCAGACCCAGTCCGGTTCCACCTTTGGGGATGAGCGTGGTGCCGCTGCGGTCGATGAGCGCCAACTCACACGGATTGCCGGCACCGTCCAGCGCCACCGTCTCGGTCCAGCCATACAACTTGGTTCGATCGATCTTCACCGGCTCGGCGGCGAGGGTCCCCCCAGCCACGGCGAATGTCAGATTCCTCGCCAACGAAATCCCCCCTCGATCCATGCCACACCGATGCAGGCTGGCATTCCGATACCCGTCGGTAATCCCCGCAGCGACCACCGATGGCGGCCGACCGGCCCCATCGTCGCAGGCAGCCGATCCTCGTGTCGACCCACTGCGCTGCGGCTCGGGGCGGCTCAGGCCAGTTCGTCGAAGGTCAGAGCGTCGACGTGGTCGGCTTCAATCTGTGCTCGCATCGCGGCAGCGTCTTCGACCTCTTCACGGGATAACCCCAGCAAGAACAGCACCGCATCCAGATAGGGCAGGTTCAAAGAGGTGTCAGCTGAGGCGCGGACGGTGGGTTTGGCGTTGAAGGCGATGCCCAACCCGGCCGCACTGAGCATGTCGAGGTCATTGGCGCCGTCCCCGATGGCGATGGTGCGCGACAGCGGCAGGTGTTCGGCAGCCGCCCATTCGCGCAGTTTCGCGGCCTTGGCAGCACGGTCGACGATTGGGCCGACCACCTTGCCGGTGAGGCGTCCGTCGACCACCTCCAAGGTGTTGGCGTGCACATAGGTGATGCCCAGATCGGCAGCCAGCGGGGCGACGATTTCGGTGAAGCCGCCGGACACGACCCCGATGGACAAACCCAGGTCGCGCAGTGTGGCGACCAGAGTGCGTGCCCCGGGGGTGAGCCGAACGGCGGCGCGCACCTGCTCGAAAATGCTCGCCGGCAGCCCGGCGAGCACAGAGACCCGTTCGCGCAGGCTTTCGGCGAAGTCGATCTCACCGCGCATGGCCCGTTCGGTGACCTCACGCACTTGGTCTTCGCAGCCCGCGTGGGCCGCCAACAGCTCGATCACTTCATCACGGATCAAGGTGGAGTCAACGTCCATCACCACTAGGCGTCGGCCTTGACGGGCCAGTCCTGCCGGGGATACCGACACATCGAAGCCGGCCTCAGCAGCGGCCTTCACCAGCGCGGGACGAAGTCGATCCACCTCGGCTTGGGACACCCAGAACTCCAGGCTGGTCAGCGGGGTGCGGGATAGCCGGCGGCTGCGGTCGATATTGCCGCCGTGCTCGGCAATGATCGCGGTGGTGACCGCGACATGGCTGGTCAGCAGCGGGCGTCCCAGGATCGTGACAATGACGCGATTGTGCCGAGGCGGGTTGTCGCCGATGCCTTCGGTGATCGCTACCGCCAGTCCCAGGCGGGCACAGGCACCGGCCAGCCGGTCCTCCAGCGCGTCCAAACCGCCTTCAGGGACGCCGAGCAGCACCCCGATGCTGAGCTGGCCCCGCACCACGGTCTGCTCCAGGTCGAGGATCTCGGCGTCCACCCCGGCCAGGGCGGCCATCACCCGGGTCAGCAGGCCTGGCGCATCGGTTCCGGTGATGGTTGCGGCAAGCGAGTGCCCGAGGTCGGTCATGACAGGAATTGTGGCACGGCGCCGACCCTCCAGCGGAACGCCGACATGGGCGTCATCGGCAACACCCGCACGCTGGCGTCGCCGTTGCTGATCATCCTGCCCTTGAAACGTCCGGCCTAGGCGGTGGGCGTTGCTCCAGGGGCAGGACTCGCCGGTGCGGTCCCCGACGACGCCGGAGCTGTGGTGGCCGGTTTGGGCTGCTTGGGCGAGTAGATGTAGACCGGCGTACCGATGGGGGTGTTCTTGAAGATCCACTGCGCCTGGCTGAGCTGGCCGATGTTCACACAACCGTGACTGGACTGGGAGTAGCCCACCGAGTGGAATCCCGCCGAGTAGTGGATGTACATGTCCGGGTGGAACATCGTCGAGTAGGGCATGGCCCCGGAGCCGTAGTTCTCCGAGGCCGGGCTCACCTGCTTGTCGAAGACCTTCCAGGTGCCGTCGGCGGTCGGGAAGACCCGCCACTCGTGGGTCTTGGCGTGCGAGTTCCACCCACCCAGACGCACCGGGTACTTCTTGATGACCTTGCCGTTCTTGATCCAGAACAGGCGGCGCTGAGCCTGGTCGACGCAGATGATGATCTTGTAAGTGCCATTCGTGCACTTGGCCGGCAACACCTTGGGGACGGCCGGAGTGTTCAACGCCAACGCCGCCCAGGTCTCCTGGGTGGTCGTGGCGGTGTCATCCAAGCCCCGTGAGCGTTGGTAGTTCAACAGCGCATTTGCCCCGGCAGTGCTCACGTATTTGGTGGAGCTGGAGGTATAGAAGCCGTACTTCTTCAGCTTCTTCAGCACCAAGGTGGCGCAACGACCACTCGACCCGGGGCGCACTGTCGTCTTCAGACAGCCTTTGAATTGCTTCTTCGTCTTGGCGTCGAGTTGCTCGTACAGCGTCTTCGGGGTTGGCGTCGCAGCCGGCGTCGGCGTGGCACTGGGCGTCGCTGAGCCCACAGACGGGGTGGGTGTCGGGATCGTCTTGGCACTCGGGGCGACCTGCGCGCAGCCCGCCGCACCCAATGCGACGATCAGAGCCAAGACACTGAGACGAACCGCGCCTGGCGCAAAGCCACGCGTTGACCGGACGTGACCCATCGGCCCTCCTAGAGGAAAACTCGACCGAACCCCTCGCACCTCGCGAAGAACAGACCGGCCGAACAGTACCCGGCGCACCTGAATCGACACTTAGAGTTCCTGAGAATGGCCCGACTGTCGCTATTCAGAATACTCGGCCTGAGCGCATACCCCCTTGCCGCCTCGCTGAAACACCGAGGCACTCAGCAGTGTTGCGGTATGCCCGAATTGGTGTTCACCAGTTGGGAACACCGGGTCGGTTTGCGTAAACGCGCCGACGGAGCCGCGGATTCTGCCACACCGGCGTTGCCGAATACCGCGGCGGCGTAGGGTGGTGTTGTTCGACCCCGCGAACTCTCAGATCGGAGCCATCCCATGACTCGCGCCGCCCGACCGACCGGCATGCTGGTCACGGTCGCGTCTCTCTCGATGATCCTCAGCTTCGGGCTCTTCGCGCCAGGCACCCCAGTGCAGGCCGCTCCGCTCGGCCAAACGATCACCCCGAACCTGACCGCGCCGAGCGTGATTCTGCCGACCCGGGTCACCCGCCCGCGAATCACCAAGCAGCCCAAGAGCGCCATCATCAATCGCTATGGCGTAGGCACCAGCGTCAAGCTTCGAGTGACCGCCACCGGAACCAAGCTGCGCTACCAATGGCAATACCGCTCCGGGGGTAAGTGGCATTCGATCAAGGGTGCCACCAAGTCCACCTATCGGGTGCGGTCATCACGGTGGACCCACGGCGGCAAGTTCCGGGTCAAGGTCACCCGGAAGACGGTGCGTCGCTCATCGCATTCGGCCACCGTCCGCGTGCGCTACCCCACCAAGACTCCGGCCAAGGATGCCCAGACCCGATTCGGGCTCAGCGGGCTACGTCAAGGGGTCGACCTGTCGTCGTGGCAGTACCTGCCCTCGGGCCGGATTCGAATGTCGGCAGTGAAGAGCTGGGTCGGTACCGGCGGCTTCACGATTCTGCGCACCGGCAGCGGCACCCGTCCGATCAACAAGAAGTACGTCGACGCCTGCACGGGCGCAACCAAGTACGTCGGCAGCGTCCCGGTCGTCGAAGACTGCGCCTACGCGACCTTTGCCGACCAGGCCCGCAGCTTGGGTCTTCGGACCGGCCACTACTGGTTCAACGGTTGGATCAGCTCTCTGGACACCACCACCGGTGACAAGTTCTCCGGATCCTTCTCCGCCGCCAACTCTGCCGATCGGTATTTCACCTGGTTGACCACCGACGGCAACTACACCAAGACCAGCACCGATCCGCTGGTTTTGGATATCGAATCCGGCGGAACCTGGCTGGACAGCACCGGAAAGCTCCGCCAGAAGCTCCGCGCCTGGACGCCCACCGAGGCCACCGAATACATCAACCGCTTGAAGTACCGCCTGACCTCAGCCGGCTACAAGGCCAACGTCTACGTCTATATGAGTTCCAACGCAGCCTCGGCTATGAGCGGCAGCACCTACCGCTGGCAGAGCGTCGCACCGATCGCCCGGCTGTGGGTGGCCTCCTGGGGCAAGGACAATGGACGGATCCCCGACAGCCAACCGAAGGTCGGCCCCTGGGCGTCCTACGGCGGTTGGTCGATCTGGCAGTACACCTCGAATGCCCGCATCTCCGGCTCAGGAGTGACCGCCCTCGACGGCGACATCGCCAAATCCACGGCCTGGACCGTCAAGTAGCAGCGCGACCCCTCCACCCCCAGACGCTCCCAAAAGGTGCAGACGCTCCCGAAACTTTGGGAGCGTCTGCACCTTTTGGGAGCGTCTGGGTGGGGGCGCTACTTGACGGGGTCGCCGCGGCCAGGCTTCTAGCCGGTGCTGCCGACCACACAACTGGGGCTGGGCTGCTCGCCTTGCGGGAAGGCGACGGCCATCGCCTGACTGATCCGGCGGGCGCGTTCCCGCCAACCCCGCGAGGTGAAGTGGATGCGATCACCCAGGAACCACGAGTCTTTGACTTCGCTGGCCCAGTCGTAGATGCGCATATTCGGATAGCGCTCGCAGGCCTCCTCCAAGGCGGTGTTCCAGCGCTGGATGACCTTGTTGGAATAGGGCCCCGACGTGCGCAGCGTCTTGGTGGTCAGCCAGAGCACCGGCTGATCGGCGACGGGCTTCATCATGATGTCGATGCGCCTGTCCAGGGGAACCGGGCCACCCACATACTGGTTGGCTGCCTCATTGTTGCCCAAGGCGAAGGTCCAGCAACCGCTGAACCCCGTGGCCAGAATCGACTTCTCAGCGTCTTGGGCATTCGGCTCGTTGTTGTACCGCTCGACGATGGAACGAGCGCCCCGAATGTCGGTGACCAGGGAGGTGGTGCCGACCTTCTTGAACTGGGCCGGCAACCGGTCCTTTTTCTTCGAGATGTAGGACCCCGAGGTGAGCCCCACCGAGGTGGAGTCGCCGATGTAGGCCACAGCGGTGCATTCGGTGCGCAGCTTCTGTGGTGGTGCCGTTGAGGGCGACTCTGAGACGTCTGGTTGGGCGGTGTCGCTGGGCAGCGGCGGCATGTCGCCGGGCTGCTCGCCACCGGGAGGGAGATTCGAACCGCCAGCGGCTGCGGCAGTGGGCTGACTGTTACCTCGCACCACGGCGACAGCGACCAGCGAGCCGGCGGTAACCACAGTCAGAACCAACAAGCCCGGCAGCCAGATCTCTGGACGGACCGCCCGCGGTGGCACCACCAACGCCTTACGACGATCCCACTGCACATAGGCGAGGAATCCATGGCGGCGAATCGGATCCTCCAGGAAGGTCCAACTCAAGGCGGCCAGCACCACCGTCGCTGCGGTCAGCACCACCGGACGAACCCAGGGCTGATCGGCGATGAATACTTCTGGCGCGAAAACGAACAGCGGCAGGTGCCACAGGTAGATGCCGTAGGAACGCTCTCCGATCCAGCGCAGCGGCGCGATGCCGAGGACCCGCGACGTCCAGGTATGCGGGTGGGCGGCAACGAAGACGACCACGACCGTCGCCAAGGACAGCAACAGAATGCCGCCCTGATACAGGAAGGCCGAGTACTGGTCGGTGAACACGAACAGCAATCCCATGACGACCAGCCCGAGAAGCGCGGCGCCGTCCAGCCCGGCCCGATCCGTCCAATGCAGCCGTCCGCGTTCGCGTCCATGCCAGGCCAGTGCGACCACGGCTCCCACCAGCAGGCCCCCGGCCCGGGTATCGGTGCCCTCATAGAGCCGAGTCTGGTCAAAGCCGGGGCTGAACCAGATCCACAGGACGACGAACGAGGCGAGCGCCAGCAGCCCGGTCATGACGGCGACGATGATCGTCCTCCCCCGCCACAGCCACAGCATCCCCAGCAGCAGTAGTGGCCAGACCAGGTAGAACTGCTCCTCCACCGACAACGACCACAGATGGTCCATAGGCCCTACCTGGAATCGCTCGAAGTAGGACTGGCCGGTGCCGATGGTGTACCAGTTGGTCACGTAGAACAGGGCGGCCAGGGCCTGACCCAACTGGGCCAGTAATGCCGGTATCGGCATTCCGGTGAAGGGGGCACTGACCAGCAAGGCGATGACCACCACGACCAGCACCAGCACCACCGCCGGCAGCAGGCGGCGGGCCCGCCGAAGATAGAAGTTCTTCAGATCGAAGCCGGTGCGCTGAGTCTTCTCCCAGGCGCGCAGCAGCACCGACGTGATCAGGAAGCCGCTCAGGGTGAAGAACACTCCCACACCCAGCAGGCCGCCCGGCAGCGCATCGGGATTGAGGTGATAGGCCAGCACTGCGGCCACCGCGATCGCGCGCACACCATCGAGCCCGGGAAGGTAGGCGCTACCTGGTTCAGCGGGACGAGGCATGGTTCACCATTGAAATGCAGTCGGTGGATCTCTGCTGGGTTTTTTCCCTTTCGGTGCAGGGATCACTGAGAGTGACGGGGTTCTCGCGGCCAGCCTACCGGGAGGTGATTCCTCGCTTCGGGATCCACCCCCGAATTCGGCGCGGCTCATTCCGGAAGCGAACGCTCAGAGGGAATCTGCACGAAAGGCGCACCGGACCTCCACCCGCTGAGGAGAATTCCAGCTATGACAGCGACGTCAGGCGCTTCCACCACTGGGCCCAGCCGAACCTTTTTCGGCCATCCCTGGGCGCTGGCGAATCTCTTTGGTGTGGAGATGTGGGAGCGATTCAGCTTCTACGGCATGCAGGGCATTTTGCTGTTGTATCTGTACTACAGCGTCGATCAGGGTGGCCTGGGCATCGACAAGGGTGTTGCCTCCGGGATTGTCGGTGCCTACGGCGGCACCGTGTATTTGTCCACAGTGCTGGGGGCCTGGCTGGCTGACCGGCTCTTCGGTAGCGAGCGGGTGCTGTTCTGGTCAGCGGTCGTCATCATGCTGGGCCACATCGCTTTGGGATTGCTTCCCGGCTTGGTCGGCGTCGGGGTGGGCCTGGTGTTGGTGGCCGTAGGATCCGGCGGCCTGAAGGCCAACGTGAGTTCGGTGGTCGGCACGTTGTACGCCCCCGATGATGTCCGCCGCGACGCCGGGTTCTCGCTGTTCTACCTCGGCGTCAATCTGGGTGCATTCTTCGGCCCCATCCTCACCGGATTCACCCAGAGCGTCGCCGGCTTCCATTGGGGTTTCGGCCTCGCTGCCCTGGGCATGGCGATCGGCCTGGCGCAATACACCTTCGGACGCGGCACTATTCCCGATGTCGCCCGAATCGCACCCAACCCGTTACCGCGACAGCACTACCCGCTCACGATCGCTATCGGCGCGGCCGGAGTCGCTGCGATTACGCTCCTCATCGTCACCGGGGTGATTCGAGTCGACACGCTGTCCCAGACCGTCATCGTGGCCACGGTGATCGCTGCGGTCGGTCTGTTCTCCTTGCTGCTGTCGAGCAAGCGGGTGGATGCCACGGAACGTTCTCGGGTGGTGGCCTTCATCCCGCTGTTCTTGACGTCGGTGGCGTTTTGGTCGCTGTACCAGCAGCAGTTCACCGTGGTGACGTTCTACGCCGACAGTCAACTGAACCGCGATGTGCTGGGTTGGGAATTCCCGGTGACCTGGGTGCAGGCGATCAATCCAATCTTCATCATCACCTTGTCGGGGGCTTTCGCAGCGCTGTGGGGACGCCTGGGATCCCGGCAACCGTCCACCCCGGTGAAGTTCGGCCTGGCGACGGTCATCATGGGTGTGGCCTTCTGGTTGTTCCTGCCCTACGCCGGCGGCGGACCCAACTCGACTCCGGTGTTGGCCCTGGTCGGGATCCTGTTCGTGTTCACGGTTGCCGAGTTGCTGCTGTCGCCGATCGGGTTGTCGGCCTCCACCAAGCTGGCGCCCAAGGCCTTCCGCACGCAAATGGTGGCGCTGTTTTTCTTGTCCAGCGCTTTGGGAACGACCATCGCCGGCACCCTGGGCGAGTACTACACCCAGGTTCCCGAAGGCTTGTATTTCGGAACGCTGGGCGCCATCGCAGTGGTGTTGGGGATTCTCGTCCTGGTGGCCGCGCCGCTGGTGCTGAAACTCATGCGTGGGGTGCGCTGATCGGGACGGAAAACTGAAGTTGCCCGGCGTGAGCGGGGAGCTTCACACCGGGCAACCGAGCCGAACCGCGTCTGGCTACTCTGCCGAGGGTTCGTTGACCAAGGCGTCACCGGTCGCCGTCTTGGCATGCCGGAAGCCGAGGATCGCCAGCACGAACAACACCACCGAGCCCACGAAAGCAGCGATGGCGGCGATGCCCATGATCAAAGCCATCGTGCTGAAGGCGTAGGCGGTGAGCAGGATGCTGCGCAAGGTCTCACCCATGAACATCGTCTGCCGGGTCTGGCCGAGCTTGGCCATCTCCTCAGCGTTCGCGTTCGGGTCCTTGGTCATCTTGATGTATTCGCCACTGATCTCTTCATAGGTCTTGCCACCACCGATGGCTTTCAGGTGAGCAGCGATGTAGTGGTTCGCGAAGGCTTCCGCCTGGGCACCGGTGGTCATCGGCTGTCCGGCATAAGGCTCGAGCGCGGCCTGATCAGCAGGATCGAGGCTGCCATAGGCCTCTTTGGTCGGCATGGTGACCTTCTGTGCTGAAAGCTGACTCGTCACCTGCCCGGTGACGAAGGTGCTGGCGACCGCGAGCAAGGCTCCGGCGGCCAGCAACACCACTGCCAAGGTGAGGCCGATCCAGGAGACCAATCGGTCCAGAGCACTGCGTTTCATGTGAGGTTTCCCCTCCATCTAGTTGAATCTTTAATGATTCGCTCAGGGCAAGCGTAACTCCACCCGCGTCGGGACGCAGGCGGTTCTCGAAACTCGTACGCACTAGTCAGAGCAATATTGTCAACCACGATGCGACCTTTGGCCGAGCTGGCCCGCCGGAGTCGATCTCCTGTCCAGACCCGTGAAAAACCGGCCCGGTTAGACTGAACGCGCTGAGTGCCAGCGCAGGACAATCGGGGCGTCGAGTCGCCAGGAGACGGGATGCAGGATCTTGAGCGGGTCGCGGTCGTGGGGGCTGGACGGCTCGGCACAGCGCTGACCAGCGCGCTACGCCACTCCGGAACCGATGTCGAAGGGCCGCTGCGTCGTGGCGAACAGCCCAGTGCTCAAGCCCAGGTCGTCCTGCTGTGTGTGCCCGACCGAAGTATCGGCGACGTCGCCGATTCCCTTGCCCCCGGACCGCTGGTCGGCCATTGCTCGGGCGCGACCACCCTCGCACCCCAAGGTGAGCATGAAGCGTTCTCCCTGCATCCGCTCATGACCGTGCCGGCCACCGGCACCGTCGATCTGCGTGGTGTCGCCTGCGCTGTGGCTGGCCATGACGTTGCGACGGTCTTGGCCACACGCCTGGGCATGCGTCCTATCAGAATCGCCGATGCCGACCGGGCGGCCTACCACGCGGCGGCCTCCATGGCGTCCAACTTTCTGGTCACCCTGGAAGAGGCTGCGGCTCGGCTGGCCGCCACTGCTGGACTGACCCGCGCCGACCTGCTGCCCTTGGTTCGCGCCACTGTCACGAACTGGGCCGAGTTGGGAGCCGATGCCCTCACCGGCCCGGTGGCGCGCGGCGATGAAGCCACCATCGAACGGCACCGAGATGCGATCATCGAACGAGCGCCGGACCTGCTGGCGTTCTACGACGCGATGGTGAAGGCGACCCGCTCATGAAGATCCTGCGAAACGTCGCTGCTGTGCGCGCCGAACTCCATGACGCAGGCCGAGTCGGCCTGGTGCCCACCATGGGCGCCTTCCACGAAGGCCACCTGTCGCTGTTCCGCGCAGCCCGTAGGAGTTGCGACACCGTCGTGGCCTGGCTTTTCGTCAACCCTCTGCAGTTCAACGAGGCCGCCGACCTGACCGGCTACCCCCGCGACGAGCAGCGCGATGCCCGCCTGGCGGCCGAGTGCGGGGTCGACATTCTCTTCGCCCCCGAGGTCAGCGAGGTCTACCCCGACAGATTCGCCACCACCATCACCGTCGCAGGGATCGCGGACACCCTCGAAGGCGCCCACCGCCCGGGGCACTTCGCCGGGGTCGCGACGGTTGTTGCGAAGATGCTGAACATGGTGGGCCCGCAGGTCGCCTTCTTCGGGGCCAAGGATGCCCAACAGGTGGCGGTGGTGCGCCGCATGGTCGCCGACCTGAACATCAACACCGATATCGAGGTCGCCCCGATCGTGCGCGAATCCGACGGTCTGGCGATGAGCAGCCGCAATGTGCGGCTGGATCCTGACCAGCGTCGGCGGGCCACGGCGCTGCATCGCGGCTTGAGCGCAGCCAAGGCGGCCGTCCACGCCGGGGAACGCGACGCCGCGGCTGCCATTGCGGCCGTGTCGACGGCTTTGGCGCAGGATTCCATCGATGCCGAGTACATCGCGGTCGTCGATCCGGAGAGCTTCGAACCGATCACCCGGATCGATCGGATCGCCCTGATCACGCTCGCAGCCCGAGTGGGCACAGTGCGTCTGATCGACAATATGGAGGTGGCTCCATGACAACGAGAATGCCGAGGATCAGCCATGACCGATAGCCCGGTGACACTGCTGTCACTGACCCAACAGAAGACCCGCAACGAGCCGATCGTGATGGTCACCGCCTACGACCATCCCAGTGCACACATCGCTGACGCTGCCGGTGTGGACATGGTGCTGGTGGGTGATTCAGCAGCCAATGTGGTGCTGGGCTATGACTCCACGGTCCCGGTCACCGTCGACGAACTCCTCGTCTTGACCCGGGCCGTGCGACGTGGCGTGACGAGGGCCTTCCTGGTGGCTGATCTTCCATTCGGTTCCTACGAGGCCAGCGATCTGGACGCGGTTCACGTCGCCCAGCGGTTCGTGAAGGAGGGCGGCGCACAGGCGGTCAAGCTGGAGCGCGGCGGAACCTCCGTGGATAGGGCTCGAGCGATTGTCGCCGCAGGCATCCCGGTGGTGGGCCATGTCGGACTGACCCCGCAGGCCGCCACAGCCCTGGGCGGCTACCGGGCCCAAGGCCGCACCGCCGAGGCCGCAGCCGCCCTGATCACCGACGCCCTGGCCCTGCAACAGGCTGGCTGCTTCGCGATCGTGGTGGAGGCCGTTCCGGCTGCCGTCACCGAACTGCTCACCGCCCGCCTGGGCTGCCTCAGCATCGGCATCGGTGCCGGACCGTCCACCGACGGTCAGGTGCTGGTCTGGCATGACCTCCTCGGCATTACCGAAGGCCGTCTGCCGAAGTTCGTGCGACGGTTCGCCGAGGTGCGTCTCGACCTCGAGCGGGGCGTGCGGGACTACACCCAGGCTGTGCGGGACCGCGAGTTTCCCGCCCCGGAACACACCTACCCCATTGAGGACGACCAACTTCAGCTACTCCGCTCCCATCTGCACTAGGTCTGCGCACCCTTCGACAAGCTCAGGGAGCGGGGTGGGTCCGCAGGGAGCGGGGTGGGTCGGCAAGCTTAGGGAGCGGGGTGGGTCGGCAGGGAGCGGCGTGGGTCGGCAGGATCAGGGAGCAGCACAGGCCACCCTTCGACAGGCTCAGGGAGCGGGAGGGGCCACCCTTCGACAGGCTCAGGGAGCGGGAGGGGCCGTGATGAGCGTCCGTTGGCTGAGCTTGTCGAAGCCCGGTTGGTTGCCGCGCCTTGGCAACGGCCCTCAGCGGCCCTGGCCGAACACCGACAAGCCGAGCTTGCTAGCGTCCAGCGCTACACTCGCCGCAGAGCACGTGCTCCGGGGTCGGTGAGAATCCGAACCGGCGGTGATAGTCCGCGAACCGGGCCAGGCAGTCCTGCGACTGCTGCGTCCGGCCGATCCGGTGGAACTCCGGAACCGACGGTGATGCGACGAATTCGTCGCTAGTCCGGATGGGAGGCAGCACGGGCAGGACGCGCTGCGTCCTGCTTTGGCTTCCCATCTTTGCGTCCCCAGAACACGTCGTGACCGACGATGACAGGGGCCCTGATGGCAACACCGAGCGAACGCGATGCGATGGCGCGCGCCCTGCAGCTCGCCGCTCAAGGACCGCGCGGAGTGAACCCGCAGGTGGGGGCGGTCCTGCTGTCCGGCGATGGAGAACGCCTTGCCGAAGGCTGGCACCGCGGGGCCGGTACCGCTCACGCCGAGATCGACGCGCTCAGTCACCTCAATCGCGCCAAGATTCCCGGGACGACCATGGTGGTCACCTTGGAGCCCTGCAATCACACCGGACGCACCGGTCCCTGCGCCCAGGCCCTCATCGAGGCCGGAGTCTCGCGGGTGGTCTATGCGGTGGCCGATCCTGGTGAGCACTCCGGTGGCGGGGCGCAGCGGCTGCGCGAGGCCGGTATTGATGTCGAAGCCGGGGTGCTGGCCGATCAGGCCCAGGCGCGGCTGGAGTCATGGCTCACCGTGCAACGACTGGGCCGTCCGCACATCAGCGTCAAATGGGCGCAAAGCCTGGATGGGCGCGCCGCGGCCGCCGACGGCACCAGTCAGTGGATCACCGGCGACCTCGCCCGCGCCGATGCCCATCGCCGACGCGCGCAGGCCGACGCGATCGTGGTCGGCACCGGCACACTGCTCGCCGACGATCCGGCGCTGACCGCCCGCGCATTGGACGGTTCGCTCTACGCCGACCAGCCGCTGCCCGTGGTGGTCGGACGCCGGCCGATTCCCGCGGCGGCTGCCGTCCGGGAGCATCCGCGGGGGTTCTATCACTTCGAAGGCACGCTGTTCGACGACTCCGACCCAGACGGGAGCAGCCTGCTCGCCGAGCTGAGCGCACGCGGCGTCCACCGCGTCTTGGTTGAGGGCGGGCCGGGCCTCGCCAGTGCCTTTCTACGCGCCGGGCTGGCCGAGGAGCTGCTCATCTACCTGGCCCCCACCTTGATCGGACGCGGCGCCGACGGCGCCGACCGTCCTGCCCTGACCCAGATCGGAGTGGACACGATCGACCAGCAGCAGCGGCTGCAGCTCCACCAGATCGTGCCGCTCGGCGAGGACGTGTTGTTCATCGCCACCCCCAACCCGAAAGGAATCTGATGTTCACCGGAATTGTGGAAGAACTCGGCGAAGTCATCGCCGTTGAACCGTCCGGCGACGGCCTGCGGGCCACCGTGCACGCTCCCCTGGCCGCCTCGGACGCCGAGCACGGCGGCTCCATCGCGGTGAATGGCGTCTGCCTCACGGTCGTCGACAAGGGTGCGGACTGGTTCCGCGCCGATGTGATGCGTCAGACCCTGATCATGTCGACGCTGGGGTCGGCGCAGGCTGGCACTGCGGTGAATCTCGAACGAGCCACACCGGTCCATGGTCGCCTCGGTGGCCACATCGTGCAGGGCCATGTCGATGGCACCGGCACCGTGCTGAGTGTGACGCCGGGAGCACAGTGGTCGGTGGTGCGCATCTCGCTGCCGGCCGAACTGGCACCGCTGGTGGTCGACAAGGGATCGATCGCTGTGGATGGGGTGTCGCTGACCGTGAGCGCGTTGAGTCGGCCTGAGGAGGTTCCGGCCTGGTTCGAGGTGTCGTTGATTCCGGAGACCTTGGCCCTGACCACCTTGGGTCGCTGCGCCACCGGGGATCAGGTCAACCTCGAAACCGACATCTTGGCCCGCCATGTGGAGCGCCTGCTGGCCTTCGCCCGCACCCCGGAGGAATCCCGATGAACCTCTCCACCATCAGCCAGGCCCTCGACGCGTTGCGCGCGGGCCGTCCAGTCATCGTCACCGATGACGAAGAGCGCGAGAACGAAGGCGACATCGTGGTGTCGGCCGAGTTGGCCACACCGGAATGGCTGACCTGGATGATCCGCTGGTCCAGCGGCTTCCTGTGCGCTCCGATGCCGGCGAGCTGGGCCGACCGCCTGGAGTTGCCGCCGATGGTGGCAGTCAATCAGGACAGCCGCGGCACTGCTTACACGGTGAGTGTGGACGCCGCCGACCGGGTCTCCACCGGCATCAGCGCTGCCGATCGGACGCATACCTTGAATGTGCTCGCCGATCCGAACTCGACGCCGACCTCGGTGATTCGGCCTGGGCATGTGTTGCCGCTGCGCGCTGTCGATGGCGGCGTCCGCGAGCGGCCGGGACATACCGAGGCGGCGGTGGAACTCATGCAGCTTGCCGGGCTGTCCCCGGTGGGGGCGATCGGTGAGGTGGTCGCCGATGACGGGTCGATGATGCGTCTGCCCGGCCTGCTGGAGTTGGGCGCGCAGGCCGGCGTCCCGGTGATCACGATCGGACAGTTGATCGAGCATCTCGACGCCACCCAGCCGCTGACGTCCGCGAGCCCAGTGAAAGTGCGTCCGGTGAGCCTGCGGGCCGAGGCGCAGGTGCCCACCGAGCACGGCCAGTTCCGGTTCCTGGCCTACAAGGACCGCGCTAGTGGCAGCGACCACCTAGCCATCATCAGCGGCGATCTGACTGACGACGCACCGCTGGTGCGGGTGCATTCGGAGTGCCTGACCAGTGAGGTCTTCGGTTCGCTGAAGTGTGATTGCGGCCCGCAACTTGATGCCGCCCTTGACGAGATCGGACGCAGCGGCGGGGTGGTGATCTATATGCGCGGCCACGAGGGTCGCGGAATCGGACTGGTCAACAAGCTGCGCGCCTACCGCATGCAGGAAAGCGGCTTGGACACCGTCGATGCCAATCTGGCGCTGGGGTTGCCGGCTGATGCCCGCGACTACGCCGCCGCGGCGGCGATCCTCGCCGACCTGGGCGTCGGTTCGCTGCGGCTGCTCACCAACAATGCCGACAAGGTCGACCAGTTGCGCGCCTGCGGGCTGGAGGTGGTCGAGCAGGTGCCGCTGCTGGTCGGGGTCGGACCGGACAACCGGCACTACCTGGAGACGAAGCGAGATCGCATGGGCCATCTCATCACCGACGGCGACCTGAGTGTTGCCGCAACGACGGAAAGGACTGCGCCATGAGTGGACGCGGCGTACCTGATGCTGCCCAGATCGACGCCACCGGCATGCAAGTGGTGGTGATCGCTGGGAGCTGGCATGAGCAGATCACCGACGGACTGCTAGCCGGGGCCCAGCGCGCCTTGGACGCAGCCGGCGCCTCCTGGCAGGTGGTGCGGGTGCCGGGCTCCTTCGAGTTGCCGGTGGTCACCTTGGCTGCCCTGAACGCCGGCGCAGAAGCGGCCGTCGCTTTGGGGGTGATCATTCGAGGCGGCACTCCGCATTTCGACTATGTCGCCTCAGCCGCCACCGACGGGCTGACCCGGGTCGCTCTCGACACGGGCAAGCCGGTCGGCTTCGGCGTGCTGACCCTCGACGACGAACAGCAAGGACTCGACCGCGCCGGATTGCCCGGATCCCGGGAGGACAAGGGATTTGAGGCAGCCCAGACCGCACTGCAGACCGCGCTCAGCCTGCGCGCCCTGCGGGGAGACCGGTACGTGGCGGCGACGATTCTGGAATGCTAACCGCATGAATATTGGCGTCTACGTGGATGGATACAACCTGTACTACGGCGGGCGCTCCATCTGTGGGCGTGGAACCGTCGGCTGGCGCTGGCTTGACGTCAGAGGACTGGCGCAATCCGTCATTCAATCGCACTCCGGATGGAAAGGCCCATTCGCCCTCCGAATTGTCTTCTGCACAGCCCGCATAAAGGGGCAAAGCAATACCTCAAGCCAACAAGATCAAGACACCTACCTCCGAGCGCTCAGCAAGAGCGGCGCGGTGGACGTGCTCGAGTTCGGAACCTACGTCGAGCGTGTCGCCACAAACCCCCTCGCAACCATTGGGCGCAAGGGTCGGCCAATCCTCACTACTGCGGATTGGCCGGTCATGGTCAAGGACAACACCGGATGGGATGTTCCCAACGCGACGTTCATGGCCTCCGTGGCGCGGCGCGAGGAAAAGGGCAGCGACGTAAATGTCGCTGCACACCTGCTCGTCGATGTCCTCACCGAGACTGTCGAAGCCGCTGTGGTGATCAGTAATGACAGCGACCTGAAACTGCCCGTTCAGATCGCACGGGACCGCGTCCCCGTGGGCCTCGTGAATCCCACCCGGGGCTACCCGGCCGGTGCATTGAACGCCGCCCCGACAGTTGGCGCAGGCGGGCATTGGTGGTATCAGCTCACCGCCGCGGACTTCAACGGGGCGCAGCTCCCCTCGCCTGTGGCTGGACTTACCAGACCGTCAGGCTGGTAACAAAGAGAAACCCGACCCCAGAGGGGTCGGGCGGTATATGGGTAGTGTAGCGGCAGACGGCGCCGCCGCAAGATCATTGATGAACCCGGTACGCTCCGGCCACCTAAAGGCGCATCTTGCGTGGCCGAGCCATGGCCGAAGCGTACCGGGTTAGTCAAACGAGGCCCATTGCGGCACCGCGAAGTCGGTGAACTCGAACACACGCAATGTCGCGGCGGAGCGATGCCTAAGTGTGATGCCCAGGGGCCGCGCAGTCCGGCGTCAGCTATCGATGGAACTCATGTCGCCGTAGCGGGCGCCTTTGACCGCGTCGCGGGGAACGGCCGCAGCCAGCCGGGCCAGATCCTCACTACTGAGTTGGACGCCGACGGCTCGGACGTTCTGCTCCAGATAGGCCACTCGCTTGGTGCCGGGGATCGGGACGATGTCCTCACCTTGGGCCAGTACCCAAGCCAAGGCCAGTTGCCCCGGGGTGCAGCCTTTGTCTTCGGCGATGGCCGCCACAGCCGCCACCAGGCGCAGATTGGCGTCCAGGTTTTCCCCGTTGAGTCGGGGGAAGTAGGCGCTGGCGCGTGAGTCCTGTTCAGTACCCACGCTGAGCGCTCCGGTCAGGATTCCGCGCCCCAGCGGCGAGTAGGGCACCAGGCCGATGCCCAGTTCGCGAAGGACCGGCAGAATCTCGTCCTCGACGTCACGGGTGAACAAGGAGTACTCGGTCTGCAAGGCCGTGATCGGGTGGACGGCGTGCGCCCGGCGAATGGTCGTCACCGATGCCTCCGACAGACCGAGGTGGCGCACTTTTCCGGCGGTGACCAGTTCGGCCATGGCGCCCACGGTCTCTTCGATGGGAACGTTCTTGTCGACACGATGCTGGTAGTACAGGTCGATCACGTCCACACCGAGGCGCTGCAGTGAGGCGTCGCAGGCCGCACGAACGTATTCGGGACGCCCATTGATCCCCAGGCGGGTGCCGTCGGGAAGGCGCTCATTGCCGAACTTGGTCGCCAACTGCACCTCGTCGCGCCGTCCGGTGATCGCGCGGCCGACCAGGCGCTCATTGGTGAAGGGACCGTACATGTCGGCGGTGTCCAAGAAAGTGACCCCGAGATCGAGGGCCCGGCGAATCGTCGCCAGACCGGCGGCTTCATCGGGGGCACCGTAGAACTCGCTCATGCCCATGCAACCCAGGCCAAGGGTGGACACCTCGATCGGTGCGGTGATGCCAAGCCTGCGGACGCCCAGGGGGTGGCTGTCGTTCATGGTCTTCCTTTCGGCTGGTCAGCCCCGACCGGGGCTCCCTGCAGTCTAAGTCGACCTGGCCGGAGCAGGACGGGCTGGGCATAGGCAGATCTGATGAGCCAACCGGCAGTATCGGACCCGGGTTGGGCGCCCTAGATCAGCAGGCCTTGGGCTATCGCGACCGGCGCCACCGGGGCCAGCGGAAGGCGCTGCAGGAGCACCGCATGGACCGAGTGGTAGATGTCCGGACGGCCGGGCCACACAGTGGCCGCCGGGTGATTGGACGCATCAAGTTCATGCACCCAGGAGCCGTCGGCGCTGATGAGGTAGCGCTGGGCGTAGTCCCAGCAGCGCTGATACCACTGCTCGTATTCGGCCTCACCGGTTGCGGAGGCGAGCGCTGCCGATGCCGAGATGGCTTCGGCCACCACCCAATGCATGCGCTGGGTGACCACCGGACGGCCGTCCCAGTCGGTGGTGTAGACGAAGCCGTCGGCGCCGTCGGCATGCCAGCCGTCGCTGACCGCACGTCCGAACAGTTTGGTGGCGGCGGTGATCAGTCCAGGCGAGGCGTCCGGCCCCAGCGCGGCATGCACCTGCACGGCGAGCCGGGACCACTCCAGGCCGTGTCCGACGGTGGCGCCGTAGGGCTCGAACTGGTGGTCGGGCTGGTCACGATGGTGTTCCAGCAGCGGATGCCAGTCCTGATCGAAGTGCTCGGGGATTCGCCAATCGTTGTCAGCGGCCCAGCCCAACACCGTCTGAGTGATACGAGCGGCACGCTGCCGCCAGCGGGGGTCTCCGGTGGCATCGGCGGCGGCCAAGAGGGCTTCGACCGAGTGCATATTGGCGTTGACGCCGCGGTAGGGGGAGACCTCGGTCCAGTCCTCGCTGGTCGAATCCCGATGCAGGCCCGGGCCTTCTTCCCAAAACCGCTGATCGAGAATGGCCAAGGCCTCCTCCAGCAGGTCCCGGGCACCGGGCAACTCGGCGACGCTGGCCGAGGCGGCCCCGAAGACGACGAAGGCGTGAGCGTAGGCGGCTTTGGTGCCGTCCCGGTCTCCGGGCTGGGGCCCGACCGAGGCATACCACCCTGCGTTGCGGTGGTCACGCAAGGGGCCGGTCAGCCCGGCCAGAGCCGCCGCCGCCAAGGGACGGCAGCCGGGCAGCCCGGCCAGATCGCCCAACGCATAGCTGTGCAGCATCCGGGAGGTGATCCAGGTCGCCACCGGACGCAGCAGGTCGGGAAGCCCGCCATCGCCGAGGTAGTAGGCGCCCCCCTCTGGATGGGGGAAGTGTCGAGCGAAGCTGAGTTGGGCGGCGAACTGTTGGCTCAGCCATGCCTGGTGATCGGGCTGATTGATCCATCGGGTAGCCATGATCGGGTCCTTTCTCGGTGGGGGTGCCGGCGAAACGGGCACTGCCGTGGTTAGTCGAGCAGCGCGGCCAGGAAGCCGCCGACGAAGGTGTCGCCCAGCCCGATGGTGGTCGGGGTGTCGGTCTGGATCAGTTTGGTCGGTACACAGCACACGGTCTTGCCCAACTGCTCGCTCACCTGGTCAGCGAAGTGCTGACCGTCCCGGCGCACCGGCAGGGACTGCACCTCAGCCAGATCATCGAGGGTGAAATCATCCCCGTTGCGGTAACGGACACCGGCCAGGTTGATCGCGGCGGCGAGGGCCGTGCAGTAGCGCAGTGGTTCCCGGCCGAAAGCCAGCGCCCAATACTTGGTGTGCACCACCACCGTGGGGGCGATGGAGAACTCGTGGAAGAAGTCGGCCAGGGCCTGCTTCACCTGAGCGGGGTCCAGGAGATCGATGCGGCGACCCAGATAGCTCTGCAGTTCGTCCTCATTCAAGCTGTGCACGTCGATGCGTCCACTGAACTCGCGGCTGACGATGTCGCGCAGCGACTCATCATGGAAGCCGGAATCCTCATAGAACACGACCGCCTCATCCGGCAGTTTTCGCATCGCCGCCTGCAGGAAAGCCAGCCGCTGCCGCAGCAGGCCGGCATCGGTCATCACATTGAAACCGGCCGGCAAAAAGACGCGGGCCTCGAGCAGTGCTGCAGGTAGGTCTTCGCTGAGGACCAGATCGCGATTGGGTGGGTCATTGACCAAGATGATGCGGTTGGGGTGGGTGCAGTGCACCTCGCCATCGATCAGTGCCACCCTCGCACCAGCGGGGTACTGAACGATCACATGGGGGTCGAGACTGTCGCCCTCGGCGCTACACAGGTAGTCCACGCCTTCGGGAAGAAGTCGACGCACATTGTCATCGATGCTGACGAGGTGCACCAGGCTGGGCACCCCCACCTTGGCGATGGCCATCGCCGCCCGCACACAGGTGCCGCCGAGACCGACTCGGTAGCCGAAGCGCTCGGCGAAGGCGATGGCAATCGCGGAGGAGGCGACGAAGCGCTCCCCTCCTTGGTCATCTCGAAGAAAGCCGAGCACCGAACAAATCAAAGACCGCTCGTCCTGGATCGGGACGGCCGCGTCGAGATCAGCGAGCCCAATGTGGTGCTCGCGGGCGAGGTCGGCCAGGACGTCGGCGTCCCAGCGGATCTCGAAGTCGACGCAGCCGCCCAATCCAAGGACGAGTTGGTGATTCATCAGCCCAGCATCCCTCAGCGGTACAGCCCGGCCTTGCCGTCGGCGCCGAAGAGGGTGATCTTGTGGGCGGCGACCTCATTCATCGCTGCCACGCACGCCGGCTGGATCATCAGCGGCTCGCGCAGCTTGGGATCATCACCGAGCACCTCGCGCATCTTGGCGTGGTAGGCCACCTTGATGTCGGAGGAGATGTTGATCTTGTTGATACCGGTGCGAGCCGCGATGCCGATCTCGTCGTCAGGGTTGTTGGAGCCGCCATGCAGCACCAGCGGAATGGGCAGCACCGCCTTGATCTCCTTCAACAACTCCAGCTTGAGTTCGGGCTTCATGCCTGCCGGGTAGAGGCCGTGGAAGGTTCCGATGGCGATGGCCAGGCTGTCGACTCCGGTTTCCGCCACGAACTTCACGGCGTCCTCGGGCTTGGTGTAGATCACTTCGCTGGCGCCGGACTCGCCGTAGGAGTCGTTCGCCCCGATGGTGCCCAACTCGGCCTCGACCGACACTCCCACCGCATGAGCTGCCGCAACCACCTTCTGAGTGAGCGCGACATTCTCCTCGAACGGCTTGATCGAGGCGTCGATCATCACCGAGGTGTAGCCGTTCTGGATCGAGGTGAGCACCTGCTCGTAGGTGCCGCCATGGTCGAGGTGGATCGCCATGGGCACCGAGGAGCGGTGGGCACGAGCGATGATCGCCTTGATCAGATCCGGACCGATGTGGTCGTACTCGTCGGGGTGAATGGCGACGATCCACGGCGCCTGCAACTCCTCGCACAGATCCGAGATCCCCGCGAACATCGCATAGTCGCTGATGTTGAACGCCGGGACGGCGAAGCCCGCCTCATTGGCGACCTTCAGTACGCCGTCACCACTGATAAGCATTTCATTTCTCCTTGTGAACTATTTGTTGGTGGGTCTAGGGGGTCAGTTCTTCACGGCACCGGCAGTCATGCCGCCGATGAAGTAGCGCTGGAAGAACAGGAACAGCAGCAGGATCGGGATGCAGCCCAGAATCGACATCGACATCATCTGATTCCACTCATAGGAGTGCTGGCCCATCAGCAACTGGATGCCAATCGGCACCGTGCGCATATCGGGGGTCTTGGTCAAGGTCAGGGCGAACAGGTATTCGTTCCAGGCGATCATGAAGGTGTAGATGCCCACCGAGACCAGCCCCGGCACCGAGATCGGCACCAGCACCCGCCACAGGGCCGTCCAGGAGCTTCCGCCGTCGACCTTGACCGCCTCGTCCAGCTCTCGGGGAAGGGTGTTGAAGTAGCCGGTCATCATGATGATCGCGTAAGGCAGTGTGAACACCATGTAGGTGAGGATCAGGCCCTGGTAGCTGTTGTACAGGCGCAGGAACATGATCAGACCGAAATAGGGAATCAACAGCGTGATCGGTGGCACCGCCTGGACGCTGACGATGACCACATTCAGGATCCGCTTGAACGGGAACTCGTACCGGCTCAGCGCATAGGCGGCCAAGACTGCGACCAACAAGGTGAGCACCGTCACCGACAGCGACACGAAATAGCTGTTGATGAAGAACCGCACCTTGACCGGATCGGTGAAGATCGCGGTGTAGGCGTCCAGAGTCGGATTGGACGGAATCAGTTGCGGCGGATAGGCGAAGATGTCGGTGTTCTGCTTGAACGAGCTGGACAGCATCCACAGCACGGGCAGGCCGGCGAAGAGCCCCCCGAGGATCAAACCGGCCAGGATGCCGATTTGGGCCAGACGGCGACGCTGGGTGCGCGTCATCTCAATCCCTCGCCTTCTGTGCTCGCACATAGAAGAAGGCCAAGACCATTGAGATCGCCAACACGATCACTGCGGCCGCCGAAGCCGAGCCGAACTGATACTTGCTGAAGGCCAGCTTGTAGGTGAAGGTGCTCAGCATCTCGGTGGTGCCCAGCGGGCCGCCACCGGTGGTCATCCAGATCAGCGCGAACTGCTGGGTCGTCCAGATGAAGTCCAGGAGTGCCATCGAGATGATGATTGGCTTCAACTGGGGCAAGGTGATTCGGGTGAAGCGCTGCCAGGCGCTGGCGCCGTCCACCTGCGCAGCCTCGTAGTAGTCGGCCGGGATTCCCTGAAGGCCGGCGAGCAGGCTGACCATGTAGAACGGATAGCCCGCCCAGATGTTGATGAAGGTGACGGCGAACAGCGCGGTCTCTGGCTGAGAGAGCCACTCGACCTGAGAACTGGTGAGGTTGCTCGTCATCAGCAAGTAGTTGATGACGCCGTTGGGCTCCAGAAGAAGCCGCCACAACACCGCAATGATCGCCACAGTGAACAGCCACGGCAGCACGTAGATGGTGCGAAACAGGGCCTTGGTGCGGGCCCCCAGCAGGTTGGAGTTCAGCATCATCGCGAAGGCCAACCCGATGATCAGGTGGGCGATGACGCTCACGCCGGTGAAGAACAAGGTGTTGGTGACCGCGCTCCAGAACGACTCGCTGGTCAGAATGTCGCTGTAGTGCTTGAACCCGACGAACTGGGGGTTCTTCTTCATGATCACGTTGTCCATCAGCGAATAGCCGATGACCATCACGATCGGGATCACCATCAGGACTATCAGCAACACCATGGTGGGTGTCAGATAGCCATAGGGGACGAGTGTGGTCTTGATCTTGCGGCCTGCCCCAGGTCGTTGCCTGGGCGAACCGAGCTGCTTTGCTTCGGGCGTTGGCAGCAATGCGCTGGTCACCGTTGACCACCTCCTTTCGATTGTGGAGTGGGGGCCGCCGAAGGGCGGTACGGCCCCCACTCCGATGCCTGCCGGAATCAGCCCTTGAAGGCTGCCTCCCAGGCACTCTGGCTGGCCGTCAGCGCTTGATCTGCACTCTGCTTGCCGGCGAGGTACTTCTGGAACTGCTCATCGAAGGAACGCATCAGGTCTTCAGCAACCGGAAGGCCGGTGAACTCGTTGGTGGGAGTACCTGCCTTGTAGATCTCGAAGGCCTGCTTGAAGGTCGCGTCGGAGTTGACGAAGTCCGGAACGGACTGGGTGTTACCCGGGAACGCGTGGGCGGAGTTGCACAGCGTCGCGTTGACGTCGGTGCCCATCAGGAAGGAGACCAGCTTGAAAGCCTCGGCCTGATGCTCACTGTTGTTGGCGACACCGATGCCCCAGGAGGCGTACGGCATTCCGCGCTTACCGGAGTAGCCGTCGGCTGCCGGGATGGCGGCCACGGAGAACTTGAGGTCCTTGTTCTGCTCCCGGATCAGGTTCACGTGAGCCAGCGAGTCGATCATCATGCCGACCCTGCCATTGGTGAACTCGTTGACCTTGTCCTGTTCCTTCATGGTGAAGGCACCCTTGGCGATCGAGCCGGAGTCGTACATGCCCTTGATGAAGGTCATGACGTCCTTGACATCGCTGTTGCCGGCCAGGTTGGGCTGACCGTCCTTCAACATCGAGCCACCCGAGGCCCACACCCAGCTCATCACATCGTTCTGGATGCCGTTGGGCACGGCCGTATCAAGCGGAAGCACCCACCCGGAGGCCTTGCCCGTCTTGGTGACCGCGGCGGCAGCGGCAGTGAACTCGCTGCGGTTACTCGGAACCTTGGTGACCTTGGCGGTCTTGAGCAGGTCCTCGTTGACGAACATCGGGTAGACGAAGTTCGCCACCGGGATCATGTAGGTCGAGCCGTCCACCTTGACCTGAGCGGCCAGTTGGCTCTCGTCGAAGTTGGCCGACTTCATCAAGTCACTGAGGTTCGCCAGCGAACCTTGCTTGACGAAGTCATTGACCCAGGCGCCGTCCAGACCGACGACGTCGGACATGGTGCCGGCCGCAGCACCGGCGACGACCTGCTCCTTGGTGGAGGCATACGGCCCGGAGATCAACTTGACCTTAATTCCGGGGTTTTCAGTCTCGAACTGATCCATCAGTGCCCGCAGTGAGCCAGCCGGCAGTTCCGGCTCCCACCATTGGGCGAATTCGAGGGTCACATCTCCCCCGGCTGACGGGGTGGTCCCGCCGCCGGAGCATCCAGTCATAGCCAGGGCGGCGGCTGCGATTGCAGCGATTCCCGCCAAGTACTTTTTGCGCATCTCACTCCCTTGTCGTGCGTGGTGTGCCGAACAGCGGACACTCCGCTCTGGAAATCGCGGCGACACCTTTCGAACCATGATCACGTCGGGCTCCTCGGCAAGTCAAGGTTTCTTGCGGTTTTCTGCTGTCACAGACCGATAACATCCGCGGACTCTTGCCATCCTTGCGCATTTTCTGGCACGATACACGCAGAAACCCGCATCACTGGAGGGAACATGAGCAAGGAGAGCCTCTACCCGGCCCGACGGCGCGCCGAGATCCTTGAGTTCCTTCGGGATCGCGGCCAGGCCTCGATCGCCGAGTTGGCCGCAGAGTTCGATGTCTCCGACGACACCGTACGCCGGGATGTGGAGACCTTGGCCAGCCAAGGCTCAGTGGAGCGCACCCACGGCGGGGTCACCATCACTCAGGAGGATCGACTCAATGCGGTGATTCCCTTCTTCAAGAGAATCCACACCAACGAAGACGCCAAGGACGCCATCGCCCGGGCCGCAGTCGCCCACATCGAAGAGGGCCAAAGTGTCGTCATCAACGGCGGCACCACCACCCTCGCCTTGGCCAAACACCTCTCCGCCAAGCGCGGTCTGACCGTGGTCACCAACTCACTGCCGCTGCCCCCGGAGATGTACTCCCGCGGCGCCCGCGAAATCTACCTCATCGGCGGGGCCTACCGGCTGCGGTCCCAGGTCACCATCGGCCCGGTGGTGCTTTCCGACGGCGCCGGGCGTCCGCGAGCCATCCATGCCGACTGGGCGATCATCGGCGTCGGCGGCGTCACCGACGAAGGCACCGTGTGGACCTCCAGCCTGCCGGAAGCCGGCATGATGCGCTCCATGATGGACTGCGCCAGCCACACCCTGCTGCTGGCCGACTCCAGCAAGTTCGGCAAACGCGAGTTCGCCGAAGTCGGCGATCTGGCCGCCAACACCACCTTGGTGACCGAGCGGCAGCCCAGCAAAGCGCTGCTGGATCGCGCCGCTGAGGTTGGCGCGACCGTCATTGTGGCCGGGGAGACCGCATCCGACTGAACTCGGCAGCAAGCCTGCAGGGACTCGGATGGTCCCAGCCAGGCTGAGTCGAGCAGTCTCGCGAAGACCTACCGCTCCAGCAGCACGTCCATCACTCGGGGCGCGTGGAATCGTCGACCATAGACGCGCTCATCGTAGGGAGCGAGAACCCCGTGACTGACGAGAGAGTCGATGAGCTTTTTCGCGCCGGGATTCCCGATCCCCAGAGTTCGAGCTGCCTGAGCAACGGTGAACGTGGGCTGTCCTACAGCGAAGTCCACAAGCAACCGGGCGTTTCCGGTTCGGATTGACGTTGCCTGTAGCTGCTCCTTCAGCTCAGCCTGCACGTTGGCCAGGGCAAGCATCCTGATTCGCGCGGCCTCGGCGGATTCGGCCAACCCTTGTGCGAAGAACTCGATCCAGGTGGACCAGTCTCCATCCGTCGAGACGCCAAGCAACGCGTTGTAGTACTCGGTTCTTCGGGCCTCGAACCAGGTCGACACCGACAAGGTCGGTTCGGTCAGCACACCGGATGCGTACAGTTGCAGAACGATCAGCAACCGTCCCAGCCGTCCATTTCCGTCGTGGAAGGGGTGAAGCGCCTCAAACTCGTAGTGACCCATCCCTGCGGCCACAACGGGATCGATCTGTCCACCGTGGCGGGCCTGCATCCATGCGATCAGATCCCGTAGGCGTGCTTCAAGATCGGCGCCGGGGGGCGGCGGTACATAACGAGCCGCCTTGATGGGGATCTCGCTGGCCGGAACACCATCGCGACGTCCGATCACAACCTGCACCGGGCGCACCTGCCCGGAATGCTCACGCTCAGACGGCGTGCCCTTGACCAATTCACCTTGCAGATGCGCCAAGGCCGACGGCCCCCAACTGCGGCCCTGCTCGGCCCATTCAAAGGCGGATTCTGCAACACCCACGTAGTTCAACACCTCACGAAGCGAGGGATCTTGCACCTCGTCGGAGTCAGCCGCCAGGACACGGACCAACGGCTCATAGGCCCCTTCCAAGGCAGCAGTGGATTGAGCCTCCAAACGAAGTGTCGAACTCCTGAACAGCCTCGGGTTGGGCAAGCGCTGCGCCGTCGAGTCCAGTGCAGCAAGCGCCGCACGCGCATCACCGACGTGTCGATAAGCCTGGCCGGTCAACTCGGGGCTCTCGTCGCCAAGCGGGTCCGGAAGGAACGCCCAGTGGTTCCACTCGACTCCACCGGGAAGCGAACCGTTGATCGGAACAAGTGCACCAAACGGCGCCTTCTGGAACAGTTCGATGTCCATAACGCAACACCACTGGGTGTTGTGGAAACTTTCAGCGATGTAATTGATCCACAGTGAGCACTGGTGATTCGTGGGGGTCTTTCCCAGTTCTTCGCCCAGATGAAGTGCAGTCAGTGGCCGGGGCCAGCCGCGATAGCTCCCCCATCGGGGCGACCCCACTCACTCCAGGATCCGTCGTAGACCGCGACATCGTCGTACCCGGCGAGCAGTGCGGCCACCGCGACGATGCAGGCTGTTACACCCGAGCCGCAACTAGTGATGAGGCGACGGTGCGGGGTAGCGGCAGCAAGGACGCCACGCGGGAAAACTGCCTTCCCCGCCACTGGATGCATCAGTTCTTGGTGCCAGCTTTGCCGTCCGCAATTCGAAACCACCTGTGTACAGCAACGGTGACCTCTGCGGCGTTCACCACGACCGTCACCAGCTACGACCAGGTATACCTTCCGTCCCATTCCGACCTGAGGCACGCCAAGCGCTGGGGCACCTTGGATTACCGCACCGGGAGTCTCTGGCTCCGTGATGTCGGACGAGGTGTCGGTCGCGACGGCGCTCAATCACTCTCGGGAAGCGACACCTACAACCCTCTGATCTACGACTACGGCTTACAGCCGATGGCCATTGTGGATCTGAGCACCTACCCCGAGATCCGAGCGCGACTCACCCCGCAGTGACCCGGTGGCGGGAATCACCGTGTCGACCTACGACTCCTCCACGCGCAGCACCGCGAGCCGCGGATCGTTCTGGAAGGCGTCACCGCCAAGCTCGGCATCTTGGACGACATAGACCAGGGTCGGATATCCGGGGAAATCAGGCTCGGCCCGGCAGCCGTCCTCATCCTCGAAGTTGGTCTGAACCGCCACGCTTTCGGCCAATTGGGCCGACCCCAGCAGATAGACCCCGCCCCGGTACGAGCTTTCGTGTTCGACCAAGCCCACCGCGAACCGCTGGCTCACGTAGTCTCCAGTCGAGGCTAGGTCGTCATGCGACCCGAGCAACCAGAATCGCTCACTCACGGCAGAACGGTACTGAGCAGAGGCGTGTAAGCGCTAACCCAGACCCAGTCCAGCTTCGATCGCCTCGATGATCTCCGGACGTAGCCGGGCGGCGGAAATCACCTTGTCCACCGAGCCGACTCGCACGGCGCGGTGAATGTCGTGGACGCCGTCGAACTCAGCAGCCACCTCACTGATCTTTTCGGCACGGATGGCAGCCCGGGCATCGGTCAACTCCAGCTGCAGCGCGGCGCGCTCGTGGGAGCGGGCGGTGCGCAGTCTGGCTTCGATCGAGGCCACTCGCGGGTCGGCGGCGGTGCGCTTGGCGACGTCGCCGGCGAAGACCACCGCCGCGGCCGGAGCACCACCGATCACCGACGCGAAGGAGCCCTCGATCGCCAGCACGGTCATCTTCGGATTCAGCTGCTTGCTGAACACCACGAAGGCACCGCCGTGGTAGCGGCTGATCACCACGAACACGATCGGGCCGCGGAAGTTCACGATCGCCCGACCGATCTCGGCGCCGTATTCCAACTGAAGATTGCGCATCGATTCCGGGGAGCCGTCGAAGCCGGACAGGTTCGCCAGCACCACCACCGGGCGGTTGCCGGACGCAGCGTTGATCGCCCGAGCCACCTTCTTGCTCGACCGCGGGAACAAGGTGCCGGCCGTCCAGGTATCCGGGCCGTCCGTGGGTGGGAAGCCGGCCCGCGGCACCGGGGCGCTTTCGATGCCCAGCATCGCCACCGGATAGCCGCCGATTCGGGCGTCGATCACCACAGCGGTGTCGGCATCGGCCATGCCCGCCCAGCGCTCGGTGCGCGGATGGTCGGCGTCACACACCGCGGCGATCACGGTGCGAATGTCAAAGGCCTTCTTGCGGTCGGGATTGTGGGCCGCAGAGAAGATCTGACCCACGGTCGTGAAGTCGCTGCCGGCCAGCTCGTGCGGATGCTCCGACACGTCCCGATCGGACGGATCAGTCGTCGCTGCCCGCCGCGGCCGGTCCTCGCCGGGCACCACATAGGTCTGCTCGTAGTGCCCCAACAAGATGCCGAAGGCCCCAGCCAGATCGGGCGCCCAATACTGCGCCTGGCCATTCGGCCCCATCACGCGGTCGTAGCCGCCGATGCCGAAGTTGTCCTCGGCGGACACTCCCCCGGAGAAGTCCAGCGACTGCTTGCCGGTGAGCACCATCGCCGAATCCGGCGTCATCACCAAGATCCCGCGGGTGTGCATCAGCATGGTCGCCTCGGCGTTCCAGTAGGGCTGGGCGCCCACGTTGATGCCGGCGACCACGATGTTGATCTCACCGCCACCTTGGGTGAACTCGACGATGCGGCGCAGCGCGGCTCCGACCCAGTCCATGTTTTCGGTGCCGGATTGCATCGAGATCCGGGCACCTGAGGACAACGTGTACCACTCGATCGGGACGCCCATTTCGGCGGCCAGGTCGAGCGCGGCGATGATCCGGCGACATTCCGGTTCGGCGACCGCACCCAGGCCGCGGTTCGGATCGCCGGACAGCACGATGCGCGTGATGCCTTCTGGGTACAGCGGGGTCGGCGTGGTGACCAGGGCGGCGATGATGCCGGCCTTGTTCTGGCCGGGCCGACGCCGCACCTCGATCAGCCGGTCAGGTTGACCAGCGGCTACGTCCGGATCGAGGTCGAGTTCGACCAGCGTGCCGCCGGGCCCGGCCAGGGTTTCGGACAGCTCGTAGGGATAGACCAGCCCGCGGCGGCGTGCCCGAATCACCTGGGCGGCATAGTCGTCCAGGGGTTGCAGGGGCTCGCTGGGCGGCGGCACGACCGAGGCGGCCACACCCGACCCGGGCTTGGCGTGGAACCGGATCGCCAGCTTGGTGGGCGGGGTGTCCGGCCGGACGAAGGTGCCTTCGGCGAGCACCTCCTCGATGCCGGTGCCATCCGACAGCGGGGTGATCTTGTGCTGCAGGGTCATCACGTCGCGCAGATCGAGCTCGATCTCAGGCCAGACGTAAACCCAGACATGGTTCATGTCCAGCCGGCTGCCCGCCGCGCCGCGCGCGGCCCGCGTCCGCCGGATCGACTCCAGGCAATTCTCCACGGCCCGCTCGGCGTGCGGCAGGCCGATCAGGCGGCCGTTGGCGTCGCGGACGGCGGCGAGCTGGCTGACCTCGGCCATGGCGACCAGTCGACGGTCGTCGGGGTTGGACTTGGCCACACAGTCGAACAGCAGCACCCCGCGCGGCGCCGGCAACCGGGTCGCATCGAACTCGCTGAGCCGCCACAGATTCAATCGGCGGAAGACCATCGGGTGGACGCCGCGTACCCGCTCATCCTCGACCGGTTCGCCGGCCGCGTCCGGCCGGAAGGTGACGTAATCGACGTCCCCGTCGGCCGAGCAGGCGGCAATCGTCACTCGGCGCGCTCCGGCCAGTTCCCAGCCGCGAAGCTGCTCGCGCAGACCGGCTGCCCGATCCGGAACGAGCGCCGAGGGCCAGCCGACGTACAGTTCGACGATGCCCCCGTGCCCCTGCGGACGCCCGTTCAACTGGTCGGCGACCAGCGCCGCGACCGGGCCGTCAGCGTCCAGTTCGGAGGCGATGGCGTTGGCCGTGATCACCCGCATCGGGTGGCCTTCGATGACGCAGTCGGCCGCCACCACTGAGCGTCCCTCGACGCTGAAGACGCGGACGTCGGTGAGCTGGTATTCCCGGTAGTGCTTGCGCAGCAGGATCTCCAGCAGCGGCTCGTGGTCAGCTACCCCGTCGACCAGCCGGGCGGCCAAGGTCGGCGACATGCGCTCGGGGATGATGGCCAGCGCAGCGATGCGTTCGTCGTAGTCAGGAGCGTTCGGATGGGCGGCGAGGTCGGCCACCTCGGTGGCTACCCCGGCGAGCACCTGCTCGCGCTCGGCATCCACCTGGGGTTGGTCGAACCAGCGGAACCGCACCGAACGGGCCACGTCGCTGACGGCGGGGAAGCGTCGCTGGGTGGCTCGGACGAGCCGCTCAAGCTGAGCCCGGGCCGAGGTGGCCAACGCCTGGTCGGGGGCGGTCTCACCCACCCAGCGATCGAGGATCGCCAGCACGACTTGGACGTCCTCGGCCACTCGCTGCTGGGCGAGGAAGATGCGGAAGACGGCTTCGTCCAGGGCCGGCGTCCGGTCGACCTCGGTGACGTCGTAGTGGGCCAGCGCGCGGGTCAGCCGGTCGACGAAACGGGTCGGCAGGGCGGCCCGGGAACTGTCGAGGCTTTGCAGGTAGCGGTGGAACAGCTCGCGGTCGGAATGGATGCGCAGTTCGGAGTGATCTTCGCCGACCGGACGGTTGCGGCTGAGTTCGGCCAGGTCGGCGAACAAGGTGACCAGCCCGATCTCGCCGGTCAGGACGTCGACGCCTTCGGCGCGGGCGGCGTCCCGGGCGGCCAGGTAGGCGGGCAGGATGCCGGCGGTCGGGTCGGTGTCATAGCCCATCAGGTGGGCGCTCAACTCGTCGAGCTTGCGGGCGGCCTGGTCGCAAGCCGACAGGTCGACCATCGCCTGCGGCAGATCGATCTCACCGGCTTCGGATGCATCGTCGGCGGCCTCGCCGAGCGGCTCGAGGCGCACCAGCGGGGCCAGGCTCTCCACCTGGCTGCCCGCGATCACCATCAGCTCGTTGACCCGGCCTGCGAACGGCGCGGCGATGACGGTCTCCATCTTCATCGACTCCAGCACCACCACCGCAGCGCCGGCGGCCACCTCGTCGCCGACCGAAACCGGGGTGGCCACCACCAGGGCCGGGGCGGGTGAGCGCAGCACGCCACCCTCGTCCCGGGAGACCCGGTGGGCGACGCCGTTGACCTCGATGAACTGCACCGGTCCGTGGCTTGCGGTGACGATCCGGAATCGTTGATTGCCGATTCGCAGCCGTCCGTGCGCATCGTCGAGCCGGGTGAGTTCGGCGTCGACCACGTCGTCGCCGAGTCGTACGCGGTACCGGTCAGGTCCGGTGCGGAAAACCACCAGGGAGTAGGTGGCGCCGCGCAGCTTCTGCTCCACGGTCAGGCCCACCTTGTGCTGCACCTGGGGACGGCCGCCGTGGGCGGTTTCCAGCAGGTGGGCGATCTCGCGGCGCTCGACCTCGCCGAGAGCCTCGATCGCGGCGCCGACCAGGGCCACCGCGGAGTACTGGTCGGCGACCAGGTCGCCGTCGGCGCGGACCCGGTCGATCCAGCCGGTGTCGGCCCAGACCTGCTCGCCGGTGGCGTCGGCATCCGGCCCGACGACCTCCGGACGCGACAGCAGGTCGAGCACGAAGCTCTTGTTGGTGGCGCCGCCCTCGATGATGACGGTGGTTTCGGCCAGCGCGCGGCGCAGGCGTCCCAGGGCTTCGGTGCGGGTGCGTCCGGAGGCGATCACCTTGGCGATCATCGAATCGAAATCGGCCGGAATGGTGTCGCCTTCGCTGACCCCGGTGTCCACCCGGACGCCCGGGCCGACCGGCACGTCGAAGCGAGTGATCAGGCCCGGGGAGGGTGCGAAGTCGCGATCGGGATCTTCGGCGTTGAGCCGGGCTTCGACGGCGTGGCCCTGCTCGACCGGGCGCTCGCCCAGGCGTCCGCCAGCAGCGACGTGCAACTGGGCTTTGACCAGGTCGAAGTCGTTGGTGACTTCGGTGATCGGGTGTTCGACCTGCAGGCGGGTGTTGACTTCGAGGAAGGCGAACAGTTGCTCGCCGGGGTGGTAGAGGAACTCGACCGTGGCCGCGCCGACGTAGCCGACGGCCTGCACGAGACGTTCGGCCGAGGCCCTCAGCTCGGTGGTCTGGTCGGTGGTGAGCAGCGGCGAGGCGGACTCCTCGATGACCTTCTGGTTGCGGCGCTGCACGGTGCAGTCGCGGACGCCCAACGCCCAGGCCGTGCCGTGGGCGTCGGCGATCACCTGCACTTCGACGTGGCGGGCGCCGGTGACGAGCTTTTCGAGGAACACCACGCCCGAGCCGAAGGCGCGCTCGGCCTCGTCGCGGGTGCGCTGGTAGGCCTCGGCGAGATCATCGGCGGAATCGACCCGCCGAATGCCGCGTCCGCCACCGCCGGCAGTGGCCTTCAACATCAGCGGATAGCCCACTCGCGCGGCTGCGGCGAGCGCCTCGTCGAGGGTGTCGACGCCACCGCCGCTCCACGGAGCGACCGGCACGCCGACCTGTTCGGCCAGCAGCTTGGATCCGATCTTGTCGCCGAGTTTGCGCATGGCCGCCGCGCTCGGCCCGATGAAGGTGATGCCGGCGGCGGTGACCTTCTCGGCGAAGTCGGCGTCCTCGGCGACGAAGCCCCAGCCGACCCACACCGCGTCCGCACGCACGTCGGTGAGCACCCGCAACAGCAACTCGTGGTCGAGATAGGGACGCGCCGACGCCGGCCCGATCGGGTAAGCCTCATCGGCTTCCCGGACGAACATCGCCGCCTTCTCAGCATCGGTGTACAGCGCAATCGTGGTGATCGGCTCGGCGTTGGGTCGTTCCGCATTCAGGTCGCGAACCGCGTGGATGAGCCGCATCGCCGCCTCACCCCGATTGACGATCACGATGCGCTGGAACACGGGCACTCCTTGACGTTGACAACCGACAGACGCCCACGCGACAGGCGTCCTTACGATCCAACTAGAGAAATCCGCCAAACGTGAGCCTGCCCCTCCCAAGAATCCGCCGCCCAGGTTGTTGGATTTGAACAAGTGGCGCAGCGGTCACCCCATCCACAGCGGGTGGCGGGACCGAATGCGCGGTCTACGTCTCCGAGATGCGCGACTCCGCTCTGGTGACTACCTACGCGGCAACATGTGAAGTTACAGCTCCCGTCGGTGCCGAGGCTGGTGGCGCCCTCGGCGTTGCTCAGCTGCCATATGCCTTGGCACTGCGGGGCACTGCCCGTGGACCGCAACCCCCGCAGACCGAGGGTCTTCCATCATGGAATTTGCGTGAGGCCTTCCTCGAGTGCAGAGACACCTGCTCCAAACTTGGTGCCATAGGCCTGAGCAAGGCCCGAAGCATTGGCGAGGTGTACCCATCGTCGCTCCGTTACGACCCAGTCGCAGTACGGCGTCGCAACCGCGAGGGCCAGAAGGTCAGTTCGGTCGTGCTGATCCCATGGATGCGTGAAGTCGCGATGCTTCCAAGCCCGCAGTGTCGATCGCACGTGAACCGTGGGCACCGACTTTCCGAACTCGCGCACTGCGCCAGCGATTCCAGTGGGGTGAATCGTCTCATGGAAGAGCCCATACGGGTCGATACGCCTAGCGACGCAGATCCGATTGATGGTGTCGGTGAGCCTCACAAACTCTTGGTACCTCGTCAGGTCATCAAGGCGCCTCATTGTTGCTGGGTCATTTGCCAGCAGCGCTCGTATGCGATTCTCCTCTTCTTGGTCGCGGGTCCCGAACCGGTGCTCGGGCGTCCTGTCGAGCCACTGCGCCGAGTTGAACTCGCGATCACCCACGAGCTGAAACCATTCCCAAGCCAGGTCTCCGAGGACGTCCCGGAGTTGCCCGAACTCCACTGGCGGAGCCACAGCCGGGCCCTCGTCCGATTCCTCAGTCTCGATGTTCTGAACGAACCGAAACCTCCCGTGCGGCGAGGAGAATGCATGGTCAGCCCCCCAGCCGACAACATCTGTCGCCGACACCCTTCGTTCGTCACCTAACCATGCAGCGACGAAAGCGTCGATTTCCAACCTCTGCAATGCGTCGAACGCCAGCAGCGTCGTGTAGCGCGACATGTCGCGCATCAGAGCACCGATCTGCTCCCGGGAGTCCGCGTCGCCCCGGTGCCAGAGTTCGAGGTAGTGAGCAGCCGAGAGCGGAACCGTCAGAAAGCCCCCTTCGACGGCCTTCATGAGACCGGCGACCACTTCCCGCCATCGGGCACTTCTCGCGTTCACCCCACGCGCCATCTGCACCCAACAGTTCATGTCCAAGTACAGGTAGCGCATCCCATCGACGGACCCCGTCACCACGACACCTCACAATAGAGGTACTCACTCAGGACGAATCGGAGAGCCGTGCGGCGGCTGTAGTGAATGGCCGCATACCGGTAGCGGCCGGGCTGAACCACCGTCCAACCCGATGATTCGACGGAAACTTCGCCACTTTGCGGCGGACCCCCCAATCCTTTGACCGCGTTGACGAACCCGCGCGTGCCTATCTCCGGAAACAGTTGCCCTCCCGGAAGCTGCTCGAAGTTGCTGAGATGCTCTTCGCCCATGTCAAGACGGGTCGCTACACGGACGGCCGAAATCGGTACATCCGAACGAAACTCCAGATAGGAGTGATGGCCGTTCGCCAGCTTGTTGACCACTACGCCTACCGATTCATGCTCGGCCAGTCGGGCCGCTCCGCTGTGAAGGACGCACTGGACCTCCCTCGCCAATAGGCCGTCCTCCGTGAGCATCCGCCGAACCTTCGGCCGAAGTTCCGGCGCCTCAGTCCCGCCCCACATTGCGCAATCGACGAGGCAAGCGACCATCCGCTCATGTCGGGAGAAGCCGTTGTTGCACCTATTGCACGCTCCGACAACGGGAAGATTTGACGGATACGGCTTGTCCATGAGAACCCGTGAAGGAACGTGATCGCGGGTGTCCGCCTGTCCTCCGCAGTACGCGCACCCGCCATTGAGTCGCTCGTCGAAGTAGAGGTGCCGGGGGTCCACGTCATCCTCCTTTTGGGTCGAGTTCGGAATGCTGGCCAACGGCGCAGCCCACGCTCCTGTCTACCAGCATGGTGCGACACATGGGCTGACCGTTCACACCCAGCCCGTGTCGCGATCAGTTGGCCGCTGCTCGAGACCGCACCTGCAGCCTCACACTCGGAGGGCATTGGATCAAGCAGCCTCCGATGCCGACGGCTCCTCCCGAGTGCCTGCGGCAGTACCCTTGAGCGCCTTGAGAAGCTGGCGTCCGATCGCCTGACCGAGCGGGATCGGCACGGCATTGCCGATCTGCCGTGCGATCTCCTCGCGCGTGCCCACCCACTGGTATGCCTCGGGGAACCCCTGAATAAGTGCCGCCTCATAGTGAGTGATTACCCGATCTTCGGTGGGATGCAGGTACCGTCCCTTTTCCGGCTTGAAGAACTCCGTGCGGATGGTTACCGACGGTTTGTCGCTGTGGAGACGCCCCATCACATCCCCGGTTCCCGAGGTGTGTTTCCGCCAGCACGGGGCCAGCAGGTGATCCGGAAGATCGAAGCGGTTACCCTTCGGGGGAATCTCGGCGAACCGTTTCCGCGACAGCTCGGTGTAGTTGCGGCCGAAGTGGAGCTGACGAGTGGAGAAGGCGCCCGGCCTGTCCTGACCTTCATACCAGACCCTGCCGTCGGGGACACCTATGCGGTCGACGTCGTCGGGAATGTCACTGAAAATCTCTTCGAGCTTGATGTGGTTGTGCTCACGCGTCTTCACTGGCAGGCCGGGGGCAGGTTGGTCCTTGCGGTGCCCGATCACGATCACCCTCTTGCGGGCCTGAACGGCGCCATAGTCGGCAGCGTTGAGGACGCCGAACTCGATCTCGTAGTCGGCGAGCATTCCCGACCTCAGCTCCTCTTGGAACACAGCCCATTGCGGGGAGGCAAGGAAAGCAGGAACGTTCTCGAGAACGAAGAACCGCGGCATCGATCGATGAACGGCTTGGGCGTAATTGCGCCACAAGACGTTGCGTTCGTCGTCCACCTCCTGCTTGCCGAGGGTCGAAAACCCCTGGCACGGCGGCCCACCGACCACAAGGTCAACTTCCGCCTCACCGTCATCAGCGAGCCAATCCTGAATGCTTCCTGGGTACACCGGGCCGCCGACGATGCGACCGTCTTCGATGCGTCCACCATGATTGATTGTGTAGGTCGCGGCAGCGGACTTGTCGAACTCCACAGCTCGAACCGGATCGACGCTGAGGCCGGGCGTTGAATCCAAACCCGTAGTCAGACCCCCTGCCCCCGCGAAAAGATCGAGGGTGCGGATCACTGAATCCTGCTTCTCCGGCATCATCGCCGAGGGCATGATTGTGAGGTGGTCTCCATAGAACGCGAGGGTACCGAACCCGCTTCGCGCCGCACCAGTGCCACTCCGGGCGCCGGGAGGGTACCAGGGCAGCCACTCGTCGATGTGCTCCCGGCGACATCGGCCCGAATGTCCCGACAGGCCAGGCGCGACACCGAACCAGAAATGCTCTTGCGCCGCGAACTCCACCGGCTCGGCCTCAGATACCGGGTCGACCATCCCTTGCCGGGGATGCCACGAAGGCGCGCTGACGTCCTGTTCACCCGCGCGAAGGTCGCGGTGTTCGTCGACGGCTGCTACTGGCACGGATGCCTTGAGCACAAAACAGCCCCCGCCAACAACGCCGCTTGGTGGGCCGCCAAGCTCGCTCGCAACGTGGAGCGGGATCGCGAAACCGACACCCATTTGAGCCACTTGGGATGGACCGTGCTCCGAGTATGGGAGCACCAAGACATGAAACAAACTGCCGCTGGCATCGAACGGATTGTGCGCTCATGCACGCTCAAGTAATCTCACCAAACACCGATGCCGCCAGCTCGACCAACCCTCACTGCGTAGGCAACCTGATCTCCGTCGGCACTCCCAGGAGCGCCCATCTCCGCGGGCTTGGGAACAGCGTTCTACGACGTGCCCAATGCGGCCTCCCATATGTCCGGTTCTACCACTAGCATCAGAACAGCCGACCCATCTGGAGTTGAAACGATGATGACGCATGACGCTCCGCGACCCCAAGAATTTGCCCGGTCCGAGCAAACCGAAGATATCGCCACCTTGTTCTCACACGTGCTTCCCCTCGGCGCAGCTCCGACCGGCCTAGTTGCCTTCAAGGTCCACCGCCCGAATCGCCCGAACGACCTGATCGTGGACGCAGGCGACGATGAGTGACCTCCAAGACCGGAAGGAGCGTTACTTTGCGATTCAGGTGCTCGGCAGAACTCTCGAGCATCTCGGAACTCAGATGTACAAGCGTCGTGACGTCGCGATCGCCGAGTTGGTTGCGAATGCGTGGGATGCGGGAGCCACTCATGTCAAGGTCACCCTGCCGCTGCCAGACTCCTATGATCCTGAGGAAAGCAAGGTCGTCATAGAGGACGACGGCAGTGGAATGAGTGAAGACGCTGTTGAGACCCAGTATCTGGTGATCGGCCGAAACCGACGCGCGGAAGGCCAGCTGTCGGCGCTGTCGGGTCGTCCGATCATGGGCCGGAAGGGGGTCGGAAAGCTTGCAGGGTTCGGCTTCGGTCGACACTTGAACGTTGTGAGCTGGACAGATGGGGTCGTGACTGGCGTGGATCTGGTCAGCAACGACCTGAAGGCATCCCCAGGCACGACGAAGGAACTCCAGGTTCCGGGGTGGACAGAGGCCGCGCCGACACAGGATTCCGGTACGCGGATCACTATCAGCGACCTCAAGCACGCCACGCCACCCAACATTGGAGCGCTCCATAACGCCATCGCGCGCAGGTTCAGCCGACGGGTCAAGGGTGAGATGGCGATCACCATCAACGGCGACCCATTACGCGAGCCTGACCTCGGCGATCTGGAGTTTCGAGAACCGAGCGCGCAAGAGGAGTTCGCCGAGGTCACGCTGCCGACGGGCGAGCATTTCAAGTGGTGGGCGGCTTTCGCGTCTGTGGTCCTTCCCTCCGAGCTCCAAGGCTTCACAATCCTGGTCAACGGGAAGACCGCGCAGGCACCGCCGTTCTTCTTCAACGTCGAGAGCACAGCGAGCGGCCAGCATGGGACCAAGTACCTCACTGGCGTCGTTGAGGCTGACTTTCTCGACGCCGGAACCGACGACGAGTCGGACAGAATCTCCACGGACCGCCAGGAGATCGATTGGGAGGACGCTGCACTCACGGACCTGTACTCCTGGGGCCAACAACGGACGCGCGACCTACTTCGTCGTCGCACGGAGGAACGCGGCAAGGCGGCAGAACGTGAGGTTCTACAAGACCCGAGTCTTCGCCTGCGACTGAGCGAGCTCGACCTCCCGTCGCGCGAGAAGGCGACGAGCTTCATCAGATCGCTCGGCACAGCGGTGGTGGATCGAGAGCGCACGCTGAAGCTGTCAGACACGATCATCCGAGCTTTCGAGTACCGGCAGTTCTATGACTACATCGAGACGATCGAACAAGTCGCGGATGACCCGGAGGCGCTGGAGAGGACGCTCGAATACATAAATGCGTGGAAGGTCCTGGAGAGCCGAGCGATCCGCGAGATCGTCCAAGGGCGACTAGAGATCGTCGACAAGTTCTTCAACATGATCGTGAACGATGCACCCGAAACCGCTCATCGAACGGGCGACGAGAACATCCACGATCTCCTGGCCAACTTCCCTTGGTTGATCCACCCAGAGTGGCAGGTGCTCGCTGAGGAGAAGACAATCTCCAAGCAGCTGAAGGAATGGAACGTCGCCGATGTTGGCACTGACTCGACTCGGTACGACTTCCTCGCGCTGACAGGTGACGGTCGAACGATAGTTGTCGAAATCAAGCGGAGTGGGCATCATGCGACCCTGGAGGATCTGCAGCAGCTCGACCTCTATCTGAACAAGCTCTCCCGCGGTAAAGACCGGATCGAGGGCGCGTTCATCACGTCCGACTCCTATGCGGTTCGCCAGGAGTCGCTCGCGGCCTATCGCGGCCGGCAAGACTTTCACCTGCTGACTTGGGCCGAGTTGCATCAGCGAGCGAAGCGTCACTACGAGGACTACCGATCCGTTCTGGACGGTGATCTCGCTGCTGGCAGCGCAGGGCGTCGCGCAGAAGAGGTCGTTCGCACTCGTCGGGTGCTGGAACATGGTCCCTTCCGAGGACCCGCAGTCCGCGCACAAGGGATACCCGGCTCAACCTATCCGACTGCCATCGGCGTGAGCGATGGCGGCGAAGACGAGTTGGAGGTGTCTTCGGTCGAGGCCAGCGGGGTTGCAGCTGAGGACATCGGGCAGTCCGCCAAGTAGCGATGCTGCGATGCGCAGGCCCGCGCGCTCGAGTTGTTGGAAGCACTCAGGTTCTACTCGCGCGATACAACACCATCCAGCCGACCTCGCGAGGCGACGCTGACGAGCGGGCATCCGCAGAAGCACGCTCCTCCAACTGGCGAAGTTGCCCGCCCTTGACCGGTACCGGACAACCCACGGCAGACGCCCGCACCCACCGAATCTGGGCACTCGGGTCACTTCACGCGCGCTCACAAGGGAATACCGAGGGCAGACCCGAAAGCAGAATCGGCCCTGACAAGGCGTACCTTTCAGAGCCGATTCATACTGGCGGAGGATACGAGATTCGAACTCGTGAGGGCGTGAACCCAACCCGCTTTCCAAGTGTGCACCCTTCACCATCACGCGGGGTTCCGGAGGGCACCGACCGGCACGGATCGGGCGACAGGTCGGTTCGGAAGCTACCTGAGTCGTGCCAGCGGTGAGGAGCTTGGTGTCCACGTCCGCGAAGGCTTCATGGCCGTGACGCGAGGCCCCTCTCCTCTGGCGAGGGTCGCCAGTTCGTCCGCCGTCGACGTCTGAAGGATGTGGCAAGGTGCTGACATGACCACTCCCGGATCGGTCAGCGATGAATCGCACTGACCGGATGTACGCGCTTGTCGAGGAACTGCGCACGGTGGCGCCTCGACCGCGCAGCGCGTCGTGGCTCGCGGCCCGGTTTGAGGTGAGCACACGCACCATCGAGCGCGACCTATCGGCATTGCAGCAGGCCGGAGTGCCCATCTGGGCTGAGCCGGGCCGAACCGGTGGCTACTGCATCGACGCCGCCCACACATTAGCTCCGCTGGGGTTCACCGTCGAAGAGGCGCTGGCCGTCACCATCGCGTTGGGAATGCTGTCGACCAGCCCTTTCCGCAAGGCCGCCGCGCCCGCGCTCGGCAAGGTGGTCGCGGTGATGGACGAGCGCAACCTCCAGGAGACCGCCCACCTGGCCAGCCGGGTGCATCTCCTCGACGACGGCCGGACGACCGAAGAGCCTCCCGAACTCGCGACCGCACTGCGAACCGGCAGCGTGCTCGAAGTCAGCTACCGCGACCGCAACAACGTCGAGACCGTCCGCGAAGTCGAACCCCAGGCTTTCGTCGGACGCGGCCTGGACTGGTACCTCATCGGTTGGTGTCGACTCCGCAACGGCATTCGCGCCTTCCGTGGCGACCGCATCGTCTCGGCTGAGCCCACCGGCGAGCGGCCAGCGCGTCGGGAGCTTCGCATCGAGGAGCTCGCCATCGCCCATGGCACGATCCGCAGCATCGACGACCCGACGAAACCCGCTTAAACACCGACAGGACGGTGTCGCCCAGCCGGCGCAGCATGGACGGGTAGGGCCGAACGGCCCTCACCGAAAGGACCACTATGGACTTCGCATCGATCTACCGCTCGTTCCACTCGCCATCACAGGCCCGTGGATCGCTGCGGTCGACCTCGACGTACTCCGCATCCCGAACCGGGTGCTAGCACCCATTGCAGTCACGACACTGGTCGCCGCTGTGAGTCGCGACAGTGACGGAGGACGGGATGCCGCTCGTCGCCGATGGCATGGCCGCACTCCTGTCCGGTGGGGTGTTCGCCGCTGCCCACTTCGTCACCAAGGGTGCGGTCTGCCTCAGTGTGTTCGTCTGCTTGGCGGCTGCGCTCGTCTGGGCGGTTGCTACCCGCCGATCCATTTCGATCCCCTTGGTGCCATGGCTCCTCCTTAGTTCTTGAATCTCGGCACTCATGACGTCGGCAGCGACCGGGCACGTGAGCTAGGTGCGGGAGCGAGATTCAACATCCGCATCGGCTGCCCATTCGGCGAGGAATCAGACCCGCACCGCTCTGCTTGGGCGCCAGCGGTGGACGAGCTTGGAGTTGCGTCGTCGGGGCGAACCCAGCATGAACCGTGTCACGCAGAGCGTTGCCGACAATCGATCATGAGACATCCAAAGCAAGCCCTGCGGAGCGTCCCGGTTGGCAGGTAGCTTCGCCCCAGAGTGAATCAATCCGGACCGAGAGTTGATCCCACTCATCATCGAGGGCGCTGCTTATGTACTGGTCCCGAAGGTCTGGCTTGCCGACCAAGGCCCACTGAAGTTGCTTCACCGAGTATGCGGAGAAGGCGAGCCACTGCGGATAGTTGATGTTCATGGGGTACTTCGTGAAAGCAACCTTTGCAGCGTTGATTGCGGTGCTGGCTGAATGGCCGATAAACAGCATCGTGCCGAGCTTCGGCTTCGTCGTGTGACTGATTCCGACGGGGGTCGCCTCGATGATGGAGTAGCCCTCGTGCAGTCTCTTGGCAAAATAGGAGACTCGCACGATGACCTCTGTGATCATCACCGGGATCGACATGGAGCAGAAGTGCCTGAAGTCGTAGCCTTCGTAGAACATGCTCTCGACGAGTTCTGAGATGGTGTCAGTGCCGCCGAATTGTCCGAACTGCAACTTGTTGAACAGCGCCATGAAGGGCACGGGCAGGCCCATGCCACCATTCTTCGCGCTGGATGAGCCGTTAACGTCGGAGAGCATGTGGAGGAAGACAGTGGCCATGGCCTCGAACACCCCTTGCGCTCTCCGGTCGCTGAATCCCTCTGCCGCCTGAATGACGAACCGACCGCCAAAGTCCAGGGTCGTGACGGTGCCGCGCATCATGTCCAGGGTGCCGAAGATGAATCCGAGAATCGGATCGTGGGCAAGCGACACTTCGTGGTGGAAGATCGGGCTCAGCCCTTCAACGATGGTCTCGACGATGACGTTGCCCCTATTGTCGTAGTTGAGGGCGTCGTAGGGAACTTTGGTGATGTCTTCGAGTTTCTTGATGGTTTCCGCAGGCAAGGCTTTGTCGAAGAGGTCCCTCACGAACTGCGACATGGTGTTTGGAGCGCTCACGCCGCTTCGAGCTGTGACGAAGCCACCCAAAGCGCAATCCACGGCGCCACTCAGGATTCCCGCCAGGGCAGGGATGATCACATCAACGGCGTCCAGTTTGTGAACGGCGTCGAAGTCCGTGTTGAGCTGGCGGATGTGGTCACGGTTCGTGTCAATCTCGACAGCGTTGAAGAGGTCTTCGAATCCAACCTCTCCTGGATGGCGTGCCAGCGCGTCTTCGAGCAACTCACTGAACGGACGGATAGCCAGTGCGCGTGCGGCTTGGGGATTGTTCGTGCCCTGCCTGGCGAGTTCCATGTCCCCCGTCAGGCCGAGGGAGAGCAGCAACGTCTCGCTCTCGGCGATCCTGGCGTCGAGATTCCGCCGGGTATCCGTCAACCTCGGGACGTCCCGTGCTCGGGCGGTCTCGTTCTTGATGACTCGGAGGAGGTCTCTCTCGCTGGCGGATAGTCGGCGATCCGGCATCACCGCCGCCTTTTCGGCGCCTGGAAGGTCAGTCTCATTAGCTAGCTTCTCCTAGGTCAGCCTGCAAGTCCTGAATCGCCTTCTGCAGGAGAACGTTGAGGCTGCTGAGGTAGTCGGCCCGTTCCGTGGTCGCATCCACCTCCTCCTTCAGCGCCTCCACAATTGCGTGGTGCTTTTCCACGGCGGTCTGAAGGAGACGTTCCTTCTCTTGACGTAGCTGGTTTCCCTTGATCGCTCCCACAATCAGCACACCACCGACGGCCAGGACCGCGACAGGGGCCGCCAAGACAAACACGCCGGCGGCCATCCCGCCGCCAACCAGGGCTCCGGCGGCCGCCAGGCCAGAGGTGATCCCTGCAGCGCTGAGGCCGACCGTTCCGAGGCCGTAAAGTGCGGTGAAGGACACAACACCTCCGATGCCGGCCCCCAGCGCTGTGGCCAAGACGTCAGGGATGGCACTGCTGGCTATCGTCCTGCTCTTGTCCTTGAGGGCCTCGCCCGCCTCGTTGACCACGTTGACGATAGGCACCAATGCGTCTAGTGACTTGAAATTCTCATCCTTGGCCACGAGCCATCCCCCTACTGAGTGTGAAAGGCATCCTTGAGCGTTCAACTCGCTGCGCAGTCCGAACTGGGCTTCACCGCATCTCGTCGTTGTCTGACCAGCAAGTCGCCTGCTGTCAGAAGCAGCCTAATGGTCGCCTCTCACAGTCTTACTGGTACCAGTGCTTCCAGGCTCTCATCCACACGATCGCGAGCCATCGCAGTATCGCCGCAGCCGACCTGTCTCTGCATTGGACGTGGTTGCCCAAGCGAAGTGGCTCGCTCGGCGGTGCAAGCAGCAACTCGAACACACCACGCCGAAGCGGCTCCAGGAACTTGTTGGTCAGCGTGCTTCTTTCGCTGACCCCGTGCTGAACGGGAATACCGCTGGGCGAACGTGGAATCCAGAACAACCGACTTGGACGCCAACACTGATCCAGTAGGTCAAGCGAGCCCAACCGCAACTCTGAGGTACTCACACACTTCCACGAGGCACCCCCTGCCCACCCTGACCGGCATACTTCGCAGCACCCACGTTCAGCCTGCATCCGCGTGGAGTGTCAGAACCGAGTATTACGTTCCCTTTGACCAGCCAGGTGCAACTCACCTGAACCAGCAAGGGAAAGGGATTGGCGATGGATCTTGATTTCGACCTTGAATGCCCCGAGTGCGGCGCCGCCATGAAGGCGACCCTTGACGACATCGCAAGGCAGCGGGCGGTGACCTGCAGACGAGGGCACCGCGTCACCCTTGTCGACAAAGGAGGCGGCGCCCGCCAGACCCAAAGCGCATTAGATAGCTTTGAGAGCTCCCTGAAGCGTCTGGGCGGATGATCGGCGAAACGCTAAGAGCGTCTGCGTCGGCTTCTCTGTTCGGCGAACCTCACAGCAGCCGGCGCCTGCCGACGTCAAAAGTAATCCATTTTGGTATACTTCTGCCATGGCTGAAGTGTTGACGTACCTTGAGCGACTCCGCGAGATCGCTCTCGATCAGCACGGCTTCGTCACTGCGGCTCAGGCCGTTGCTGATGGCATCCCCAAGACCGAGCTCCCCAAGCTCGCTGCGCGCGGGCGCATCGAGCGGGTAACTCACGGCGTCTACCGTATCCCCCAGGTTCCCGCCACGCCGCACGACAACTGGGCGCTGGCTGTGTTGTGGACCGGCGCGCCGGAAGCTTGCTTGTCGCACGAGACCGCGCTGGCTGCCTGGGACGTGAGCGACGTGAATCCGGATCGCATCCACCTCACCATCAACCGGGCCCGGCGGCTGCGGCGGACGGGCGGCGAGCGCTACACCATCCACCACCATGACCTTCATCCGAGCCAGCGCACATGGTGGCAGGCCATCCCCATCACCAACTTGCCAACAACCATCGCCGACTGCATCGAGGCCGGCACCCCCACCTACCTCATCCGGCAGGCGATCGAACGAGGCGGGCGCACCAGCCTGCTGCCCGCAGACGACCGTGATCGCCTGACGACACTCCTGGAGGAACGCGATGGAGGAGTCTGAGCCGGCGAACCTGGCCGCCGCGCTTGGTGGCCTGCGCCCCAAGAACAAGATGCCCGCCTCGGCACGCGTCTTGGATGGGTGGATCACCCAAGCGGAGCGGCAACTCGCCTCCGATGGCGGCCGACTCGGCTGGCTCATCGCGTCAACGGTCGTGGCGGCCACGCTCCAGCAGGCAGTGGACGAGCAAGGCGAGCCACTGTTCCTGCTCAAAGGCGGCACTCTCCTCCAGCACCGCCTGCCGGGACTCTCGCGCGCAACCACAGACCTCGACGGCTTGATCCGCGGCGACCTCGACCAGTTCATCGAGCTCTTGGATGAAGTCCTGGCCCGCCCATGGGGACCGTTCTTGCTGCGCCGGAACCCCATCGAGATCATCCAAGTCCCCAACCGCATGATCATGCCGCGACGATTCGACATCATCATTCAGGTCAACGGTGTGACCTGGCGCCGCGTCCAGGTCGAGGTCTCCCCCGATGAAGGCTCTGCAGGCACCCAAGGCGAGCCGCTACCGGCACCGTCACTGGCCGGCTTCGGGCTCCCCACACCCGACCACCTCACCGGGTTAGCGATGCGCTACCAGATTGCACAGAAGGTCCACGCCGCGACCGATCCGCATCAGCCACCGACCTTTCACAACGACCGCGCCCGCGATGTCATCGACCTGCTTCTCCTGCGTGACCTCATCCGCGCGACTGGTGCGCCCACCCTCCCGGAGGTCAAGGCAGCCATCCTCGACATCTTCGCGGCGCGCGCACGCGACGCCGCTCACCTGGGCTATCCCGAACGCACATGGCCGACTCGGATCACTGGCTATCCACATTGGGCCGCCAGCTTCGAGCGGGCCGCGAACTCGACAGGGATACCACTCAATCTCGAGGACGCCGTGGCTGAGGTGAACCTCTGGCTGGCTGAACTGGAGGCCAGTTGAACGAAGATGCAGACGGAACGATGCCGCATTGGAACCTGTCCGCCGAGTTCGGTGGCTGCCCATCCGAAGCCAAAACTAGCCCTGACGGGCTTTTGCCCCTGTCAGAGCCAGCCGGTCTACAGCGGAGGATACGAGATTCGAACTCGTGAGGGCGTGAACCCAACCCGCTTTCCAAGCGAGCGCCATAGGCCTCTAGGCGAATCCTCCGCCGAGGATGCTACCTGAGGTACGGGGCCGGACTCCAACTGGGGCCGGCCCCGGCGCCTCAGTGCCCCAGCTTCACCAGTGAGCCATCAGACTTCCGATAGCTGATCTTCCGCACAACCTGGTCCGCATCACCGGGAACTCTCGCCACAGCCACCGTCGTGCCATCGCTGAGTTGAACCGCAGCCCAGTCCCCTTTGGGGTTTGACAAGGTGAGCTGCAGCTCAGTGGTTCCTGCAGGGAAGAGGCCCAGCTGGTAGCTGAAGCTCTGCCCGAATACCAAACCGCCGGCGAGCATGTTTCTTGGAGTCGCTCCGTCGGCAGGGAAGGCGAACTGGCGCAGCACTCCGACCATGCCTTGGCTCTTGCTGTGGTAGACCACCAGGTTCTCCCCTGCCAAGTTCATACGGGCAACGGGGGTGCCGTCAATCGAATGCAGGGTGCCCGCATCATCAATCCACACCCAGTCCAACCGATCGAGGTGTGGCACGTCGCTGGCGGTTTGCGTCACCGCAACGGTTACTCCGAAGGCGTCCATCCACTGCACCTGACCACCCGAGCCACCGCTGTCCCACAGCACCAACTCCGCATCAGAGGCCTTTCCCGGCAACACCACGGCGACAGCACGCTTGCCCATTTGGATCCTCACCGGGGAGGTCAGCGGCTCCGGTAGCTCCCGGACGGCAGTGGCGACTTGCTTTCCGTCCCGCAGACCGGCCACCTCCGCAGATACCACGCCCTTGTCCCGGGTCAGCCGAACGTTCACCTCGCTGAACTCGGAATCAACATCACCCCAGCGGTAGGAGCCCGAGGCCGTCACCGTCTGCTGGTTGAGAACCTGAGCGATGATCGGCGGGGCCGCCACCACAGACACCGAGGTAAGGGCGGCGACCACCGCGGCAGCACCCAGGGTTCTGCGCATGGTTTGGCTTCGCCGAGCCTTCCGTCCGGCCTGAAGCACCTCGGCGGCATCGAAGTCGGTATCCCACTGCCCTGCCGCGCTAGCGAGATCATCATGCAGTTGCTGCTCCACGTCGGTCATTTCGTCATCCCTTCTTTGGCGGGCAGATAGCTTTCGCGCAAGGTGGCCAAGCCACGCGAGCAGGCGGACTTCACAGCGCCCACGCTGATTCCAAGCTGCTCGGCGCAGGTGGCTTCGGACAGGTCATCCAGATAACGCAGCACGATCACTCGGCGCTGCTGGGCCGGCAGTTGCGCCAGCGCCCGGACGATCTCGTCGCGATCGTCGACCACCGACTGTCCGTCGCTACTGGCCTGGTCCACCCACTCCACCGGCACCGGCGGACGGCGCCGCCAGCGATCAATGTTGAGATTCACCAGCACCCGGCGCGCATAGCTCAACGACTCGTCGCGCCGTACCCGGCGCCAGGCCAGATAGGTCTTCACCAGCGCCTCTTGTACAAGGTCCCGCGCCAGTTCGCGGTCCCCGGTAAGCAGATAGGCCGTCCGTCCCAGCGACGGGGAGGCCGACACCACAAAGTCGGTGAACTCGGCATCCCGCGAGGCTGTCGATGATCTCAGCATCGGCTTCCTTTCCCCTTGGTCACCCATCCTTACGCAGGCCGGCGCCAAAAGGTTGCCTGCCGAATCTGGGGCACCCTTAGGCCCATGGCTCCCACCCCATCCGTGCCCGGGGTAGCCAGGCTGGCCCGCCAAGCCCCAGAGTGGTGCCATGCGGATTGCCCTGGCCCAACTCCTTGCCACCACCGACCCGGACGCCAACCTGGGCTTGGTGGCGGACTACACCACCCAAGCCGCAGCACAAGGTGCCGAGGTGGTGGTCTTCCCCGAGGCGACCATGTGCTCCTTCGCCCGCCCCCGAGCCGATGCCGCCGAGCCCTTCGACGGGCCCTGGGCGTCCGCGGTGCGTTCCATCGCAGCCGACGCTGGCATCACCGTCGTGGTGGGCATGTTCACCACCACCGACAGCCCGCAGGTGCACAACACGCTGCTGGTCACCGGCGGTGTCGAAGCCCGCTACGACAAGATTCACCTTTTTGATGCGCTGGGCTACGCCGAATCCCGGCAGATCCGTGCTGGCAACCACGCTGTGACCGTCGACCTCGCCGGCCACGCCCTGGGGCTGGCCACCTGCTACGACGTACGCTTCCCGTCCCTGTTCACCCACCTGGCCGGACGCAGCGCCGAGGCGATCCTGCTGCCCGCCTCGTGGGCCGACGGCCCGGAGAAGCTGCACCAATGGCGCACGCTGGTCACCGCCCGGGCGATGGATGCCACCGCCTTTGTGGTCGCGGTTGACCAGGCCAAGCCGCCGGCAGCCCCCGATGGCCGAACCCCTACCGGAATCGGGCATTCGCTGGTGGTCGGACCCACCGGCACCGTGCTGCTGGAACTCGGCGAGGACCCCGAACTGGCCACCATCGATCTCGACCTGGATTCCGTCGCCACCGTCCGGGAGCGGCTTCCCGTGCTGCAGCACGCCCGGCCCTTCGATCTCCCGCAGTGACGGGCCTGCGCGCTCTCGCCCCAACGTGACTTCAGTTCCAGACAGTCCCTGCGCGGCTTTCTAGTCTCCCTGGAGTCGGCACAGCGCCGACCGCGGACAACTCAGGAGAGTCGAGATGAGCGCTCTGGACCTGGCGCGGTGGCAATTCGCAATCACCTCGCTGTATCACTTCGTCTTCGTTCCACTGACCATCGGTCTGGCCCCCTTGGTGGCGGTGATGCAGACACTCTGGGTTCGCACCGGGTCACAGCACTGGCAGCGCCTGACCAGCTTCTTCGGCAAGATCTTCCTGCTCAACTTCGCCATCGGCGTGGTGACCGGCATCGTTCAAGAGTTTCAGTTCGGCATGAACTGGAGCAGCTACTCGGTCTTCGTCGGCGACGTCTTCGGCGCTCCACTGGCCATGGAGGCCATGATCGCCTTCTTCATCGAATCGGTGTTCATCGGCGTGTGGATGTTCGGCGGCAAGATCCTCTCGCCACGACTGCACCTGGCCTCGATTTGGCTGGTCGCCATCGCCGTCAATCTCAGCGCGTGGTTCATCCTGGCGGCGAACTCCTTCATGCAGCATCCCGTTGGCACCCACGTGAACCCCACCAATGGACGCGCCGAACTCGACTCGGTGTGGACGATGCTCACCTCCGAAACGGCGCTGGTCACCCTTGGTCACACCATGGCCGCTGCCGGGCTGACCGCCGGGCTGCTGGTTGCCGGCATCGGTGGCTGGTGGCTGTCGAGGCTGCTACGCCAGGGACGCACCGACGACGCTGCCGGCTACCGTCCGGCCGTCCGGCTGGGGCTGTGGGTCGCCCTCGCAGCAGCCGTCGTCGTCATTGCGAGCGGACACGTCCAAGGCCAGCTCATGGTCGCCGATCAGCCCATGAAGATGGCTGCCGCCGAAGGGATCTGCGAAACCACCACGGGTGCCGCCTTCTCGGTTGCCGCGTTCGGAAACACCTGCGAGGAGCTGGCAGCGACCGCCGTCCTGGAGATTCCCGGCCTGGCCTCATTCCTGGCAACCAACAACGCCTCGGCCACTTTGTCCGGAGCCAACGACCTCGCAGCGGCCCAAGCCGCCGCCTACGGCCGCTATGGGCTCAACGGCTCGGGCTATATCCCGCCGTTGGCTGCCACCTATTGGTCATTCCGGGTCATGATCGGGCTGGGCCTGCTGTCGTTGCTCTTCGCCGCCCGCGGGCTGTGGTGCACCCGCAGGAACGCCTCCACCGCCCAACAGGCTCGCTTCGGACGCATCGCGCCGTGGCTGATCCCGGCGCCCTACCTGGCGTCACTGTCAGGCTGGCTGTTCACCGAGATCGGTCGAGCACCGTGGATCGTGGTACCCAACACCTCTGCCGATATCGACGTGCGGATGCTGATTGAGCAGGCTGCCTCCCCCTTCGTCGACAGTTTCGCGCTGACCACCAGCCTGGTGCTGTTCACCGCTGTTTACGGCATCTCGGCCGCCATCTGGTTCCGACTCGTGCGTCGAGTGGTGCTGACCGGCGCCACCGAGCCGGAACACCACACGCCCCCGTCCGAAGCCCCCGAACACCTCGTCTTCAGCTACTGAGAGGCCACCATCATGGAACCCACCGCTCTACAACTCGCCTGGTTCGGCATCATCGCTGTGCTGTGGGCCGGCTACCTGGTGTTGGAAGGCTTCGACTTTGGCATCGGCATGCTGTTGCCCTTCCTGGGACGCAGCGAAGCCGACCGAAACACCATGATCAACGTCACCGGCCCGGTATGGGACGGCAACCAGGTCTGGCTGATCTCGGCCGGAGGCATGATGTTCGCCGCCTTCCCGGTCTGGTACGCCTCGCTGCTGTCGGTGCTCTACCTACCGGTGGTGCTGATCCTGCTGGCGTTGATCGTGCGCGGTGTCGCCTTCGAGTTCCGCGCCAAGACCAGCTCCGCCGCAGCCCGCCGCGCCTGGGAATGGGTCATCGCCATCGGCTCCCTGCTTGCTGTGGTGCTGTGGGGTGCCGCCTTCGGCAATCTGGTGGCCGGCATTGACGCCCACGCCCTGTTCACCAACCTGGTCATCACCGACGGGAAGGCCGACCTGGTCGCCTCCACTTTGGTGGCACTGCCCAGCCTTTCGGTCCTGCTCAGCGCCCTGAACCCGTACGCCCTGCTGACCTCGGCAACACTGGTCGGGCTGTTCGCCGCCCACGGCGCCTTGTTCCTGGCTGGACGCACCCGTGGCGATCTTCATGAACGCGCTCGAAGCGCGGCACGCAGGTTGGCACCCGTGGTGCTGGTGGTGGGCGCCGGCTGGGCCATCTGGACGCAGCTTTCGCACGGACCCCTGTGGGGCTGGGCGGTGGTTACGATCGCCGCCGTTGCCCTCATTGCCCTGCTGCTGGCCACCCGCACCGGGCGCGACGGGCTGGGATTTGCGCTCACCAGTGCGGTCACGGCCGGTGCGGTCGTGTTGATCTTCGGCTCGGTCTACCCCAACGTCTTGCCGATCCGGCTGGACGGGGCCGATATCTCGGCAGCATTCGACACCACGATCGCCCTGGGATCATCCTCAGCCCCCACCTTGAGCGTCATGCTGATCGTTGCCGGCATCGCAATGCCCGCCGTCATCGCCTACCAGACGGTCGTCTACCGCACCTTCCGCCGACGGTGGGCACCCGCCTAGGCCGCCTGCCCGAACGCGCTGCGGCAAGGCCCTTTCGAAGCGCTCAAGGTCAACGTTGGTTCAGAGATCGTTGTCGCGGGGATTCCGAAAGTCGGAGTGGGTCAATCTGGCCCACTCCGACTCCTGACCCGGGCTGTGCCCTGCTCACGGCGGGAATATCCAGCCGGCAGCGGTCGCTATCTCGGGGGTACCCGACCCATTGGAGATGCGATGCCAACCCTCGCCGACTTTCACGCCACCACCATCACCGGAGCCAACCAGGACCTCTCGGAGTACCTCGGCAAGGTGGTGCTGGTAGTCAACACCGCCAGCAAATGCGGCTTCACCCCCCAGTTCGCCGGCTTGGAGAAGCTCTACGAAGACCTCAAAGACGACGGCCTGGTCGTCTTGGGCTTTCCTTGCGCCCAGTTCAAGAACCAGGAGTTCGCCGACGACGCCGAAACCGCCGAGTTCTGCCAACTGAACTACGGGGTGAGCTTCCCGATGTTCTCCAAGATCGACGTCAACGGCGACAACGCCCACCCGCTGTACCAATGGCTGCGCAGCGAAGCGGGCGGTGCCTTTGGCGATGCCATCAAATGGAACTTCACCAAGTTTTTGGTTGACCGCCGCGGCCGCGTGGTTCGCCGCTTCGCCCCCAGCACCGAGCCTGCCGAAATCGAGGCGGCCATCCGTCCGCTGCTGTAACCCGGACGCCGAGCTGCCAGCCCCGCCCATTGGGCCTCCAGCCCGCTGAGGCCAACCAGTAGGCGGGACGCTGGCCTGCTCCTCTGGCACGCCGCCGTGTGCCCAGTCCACACTGTCTCCACGGACACGGGGTGCGCCCACCTGGGGCGCTGAGAAGACACCCGTGGAACCTGATCTAGTTCGTACTAGCGAAGGGATGTCCGCGTGAGAGTCGTTCCAACCCTTGGTTCGCCCAGTGCGGAGACGTTGGTGACCCCTGCGCCGATACCGGCCCCTGTTCACCACACCGTCGTCCGGTCGCCTTCGAGGTGGCATCGACGCGGTCGCATCCTCAAGGAGATCCGTCATGCCCACCCGAGCCCCGTCAACCCACCGACCCGTTCAACCACAACGAGCCAAAGGTGGCCTCTGGGCCTGGCGTGGGGTTGATTTCCTTGTGGCCGCGGTCTTCGCGGTCGCCATGGGGGTGGTGTTCATCGCCTGGGACTACCTTCTGAACACCCCCTGGACGGTGCTCACGCTGGCCTTTCCGCCCGCCGCCTCCCTGGCCCTGGGCGTATGGCTGCTGCCCGCGGTGGCCGGTGGGTTGATCGTGCGCCGACCCGGTGCTGCCCTCTTCGTTGAGCTGATCGCAGCCGCCCTGGAGTATCTGATGGGAAACCCCTGGGGTCCCGGGGTGCTGCTGTCGGCCGTACTGCAGGGCGTGGGCGCCGAACTGGGGTTCGCCCTGGTGGGCTGGCGACGCTTCGGACGGGGCACCGCAGTACTGGCCGGTTCCCTGGCGGCAACGGTTGAGATCGTCGCCTACGAGTGGTGGAGCTACGCGGCGGGGTACTCCTGGGACTGGAAGATCGCCGTGCTGGGCTTCTCGGTGCTCTCCGGCGGCCTGTTGGCGGGTCTGGGTGGACATGCCCTGGTGCGTGCTCTGGCCACGACGGGCGCCTTGTCCGCGTTCCCACCGGGGGCCGAGGCCCTGCACGAGGCCGAGTTGCCGTGAGACCGGCGGCGGTTCACGCCGAGGGGCTGAGTTGGCAACCGTGGGGTTCGCGTCGAGCCACCTTGGACTGCCTCGAGCTCCACCTCGAGCCCGGCGAGCGGGTCTTGATCACCGGCCCTTCGGGGGGCGGGAAGTCCACCCTGCTGCAGGCCTTGGCCGGAGTGTTGGACGGCATCGGCGACGGCGAGCTGGCCGGCAGGCTGCAGGTGGACGGACGCCCGCCGCACGGCGGAGATGCGGCACTGCTGCTTCAGAATCCCGCCGCCGGTCTGGTTGCTGCCACCGTCGGACGGGAGGTCGCCTTCGGCCTGGAGAATCAGGCCGTCCCGCGATCACGACTCTGGCCTCGGATCCGCCAGACGCTGGCCGCGGTCGCCCTGAACACCCCCCTCGAGCATCGCTGCGACGAATTGTCCGGCGGGGAAACCCAACGACTGGCCCTGGCCGGAGTGATTGCCCCCGCGACCGGTCTGCTGCTGCTCGACGAGCCGACCTCCATGCTGGACCCCGCCGCCGCCATCGCGGTCCGGTCGACCGTGGCGCAGCTCATCGCCGACCGGACAGTGACGATGGTGGTCGCCGAGCATCGCCTGGAGGGCTGGCTGGAATTGGTTGACCGGGTGGTCGTGGTTGCCCACGGCCGCATCGTGGCCGACTTTCCCCCTGCTCACCTGAGTGCAGCCCAGGAAGCATTGCTGGACTACGGCGTTTGGGTGCCGGGCGCGCCGCCACCGCAGCCGAGTCCGGTCACGGCCAGCCTGTGCGCACCCTGGACGTCCGCCACCGCCGCAACCAGGCTGCTCAGCGCCGATCAGGTGACCGTCCAGCGGCGCCGCGGCCCCACGCTACCCGCTACCTCCATCGACGTTCACGCCGGCCAGCTTCAGGCGGTGCTGGGACCCAGCGGGTCCGGCAAGTCGACGTTGTTGTCGGTGCTGTCGGGGATGCGTCGCCCCACCAGCGGACGGATCGCTGCCAGCAGCGCGCTGGCCCGCGGCTTGACCGACCAGCCGTGGCGGTGGACATCGCCTCAATTGGCCCAACGAGTCGGGCTGGCGGCTCAAGACCCGTGGCTGACAGTGGCCGGCCCGACGGCACACCGGTCAGCGAGTGCCACCACAGCCGCGCTCGGACGGCAGGCGTCCTCGCGGATCGAGGGCCTGTTCGCCGAACTCGGCATTGCCCACCTGGCCGGACGGCATCCGCGGCGGCTCTCCGGCGGACAAGCCCGCCGCCTTGCCCTGGCCACGGCTTTCGCCCACGGCCCGGATCTGGTGCTGCTGGACGAACCCACCATCGGTCAAGACCGGCACACCTGGGCGGCGGTGGCCGGGATCATCGGCTCCGCGGCAGTAGCCGGGACGGCCGTGGTCGCAGCCACCCACGATTCAGCTCTGGCCGAGGTGGCCGCCGTCCACACCCACCTTTCCGGAGAGGGGAGCACCTCATGATCGGACTGCTGCCCCGCTGTGGCGCGCTGTCGCTGCTGGGGGGCTCGGTGATGCTGATGGTCGGCGCCCTCGCCTCGCCAAGTCTGGCGAAGCTGGGCCCGCCGGCGATCATCCTGGGCCTGGCGCTGCCGTTCCTGGCCGGCTGGCGCCGGTTCCCGTGGGCGCGGCTGGTTCCTGGCGTGCTCGCCGTGGCGTCGGTGACCTGGTCGAACTGGCTGCTGGCCGACCCCCACTCCTGGCAGGTTGCCGGTTTCGCCGGTCTGCGGATCGGTTTCTTCGTCCTCCCCGGGCTGGTCTTCGCCGCCTTCATCGACCCGGCCGAACTGGGCGACCACCTCGGGCAACGCCTGCATCTGCCTGCGCGACCCGTGCTCGCCGCCGTGGCGGCCCTGCAGCGCTGGCAGCGCCTCGGCTCAGACTGGGAAGAACTCGCTCAGATTCGACGGCTGCGCGGGCTGGGCGCAACCCGCTCACCGTTTGCCCTGCGCGACGTCGCCAGCCGGATGACAGCTCTGCTGACCAGCGCGCTGCGGGACGCGACCGACACCGCAGTGGCGATGGAGGCTCGCGGCTATTCGCGGCCGGTTCGCGACCGCACTCCGCGCACCTGGGCCTACCCGGCGCCCTGGCATGGGACCGACCTGGCCCTGCTGGCGATCTGTGGGGTGGCCGCAGCGGCAGCGCTTTGACCGACGCCCAGCAGATCGGCAGGGAAAACCGGCCCCTGCTAGCCACCGCCCCGGCTAGGTTGGAGCCATGGCAGCAGTGTGGGTACCCCTGACGCCATTGATCCTGGCCGGCCTGATCCTTCCCACCTATCTCATCGCAGAGATCCTGCTGCTCCAATCGGAGAAGGGCCCCGGCAAGGCCGCGGCCTTCGTGAGTGGGTTCGTGGTCACCAAGTTCGTCCAGGGAGTGGTGTTCGGCCTGCTCTTCTCCGGGGTGGCCTGGGGCCTACCCAAGGACACCCGCTCGTCGATCACAGGCACGATGCTGCTGATCGCCGCCTTGGTCTTCTATGGATTCGCGGCCCGCTCCTTCGCGCACCGCAACGAAGTCGCAGGCACCTCTCGTCTTCTGGGCGCCCTCAGCGGGCTGACCCCCGGGCGGGCCTTCGGCTTGGGAGTCGTGGCGAATCTGACCTCACTGCGGCTGTGGGTGTTCACCTTGGGCGCGGTGACCGCCATTCAGGAGGACCACCTGCCGATCCTGGAAGCCGCGCTGATCTTCCTCGGCTTCATCATTCTCAGCCTGTCACCGATGATCGCCCTGGCCTTGATTCCCTACCTCGCCCCGGATCGTTCCGATCGCGTGCTGAGCGCCATCCGGTCGTGGCTGCTGCGCCGGGCCTACTGGGTGATGCTGGTCTTCGGGGTGCTGGTCGGAACCGCCATGGTTTGGATCGGCCTCGGCAAACTCGGCGTCCTGTAGGCCTCTTGGTTCTCCACAGCCATTGCGTCACCCCCTGTCGACTTTGTTGCGCTTAGCGATACAATATCGACATGAAGAGTGCGGCTGCTGTGGTGAGTGGAATCGCTGCTGCGCAGTGGAGTCTGCTGACCACAGCCCAGGCTGAAGCGGCCGGAGTGCACCGGTCGTCGCTGGCGCGCCTGTGCGGGCAGGGCGATCTGGAACGGGTCGGGCAGGGCGTGTACGTGCTGGCTGGCGCCGAGGACGCACGCACCGCACTGCGCGCGGCGTGGCTCTCGATCGCACCAGCGGCCACCCACGAGGAACGTCTCGCCGAACTGCCCGGAGCCGCAGTGGTGTCGCATGCGTCCGCCGCCGGGCTGCACGAGCTCGGCGATCTCCCCCACGACGTCGCAGAGTTCACCGTCCCGGCATCGCGGCGAACCATCCGGGCAGGGATCCGCCTGCACCAGGCACGTCTGGACACAACGGAGGTGACGATCGTCGACGGGCTGCCCGTCACCACTATCGAACGCACCATCGCCGACCTCCTCGCCAGTCGCACCTACGGCGATCCTGAGCACATCGCCAGCGCTGTCGGCGATGCGCTGCTGGATGGCCGTCTCGATGTCGCACGGCTCTCCGACCTCCTCGAACCGCTCGCGGGGCGTTACAAGCAACCCGACGGCGAATCACTCGCCGCGTGGCTGGTGGAACTCTCCGGGAACGGCCCGGCAGCTCTCGCGGCCAAGCTCAATACAACCGCTGCCGGACGGCAGGTGATCGACCTGGCGCTCCAGAATGCCTTCGACGAGGCAACAAACGCCGCTCTCACCCAACTCATCGCCACCCTCGCCGCCTGGGTCACCACCCACCCAGGCATCGAAAAGGACCTCGAGACGGCCTCGCGTGCCGCGCTGGCCAGCCCTGAGGTCGCCAAGGCGATCCAAGCGGTGCGCCGCATTTCCGAGGACGACCTGAGAGCCAACGAGAAGACCCGGCGCGATCTCTCAACCCCCGCTGCCCGCCGCAGCGTCCGCCAGGCCAAACAGCCCCTGGCGAAAGTCGACCCCGCGCTGGTCCAAGCCGTCAAAGCGACCGAAGGCCAGCGATGACCGACCCGCTGCGCTACGCGACCGGCCGCGACCTGTTCGCCGCCGTGAAAGCCAAAGCAACCGACCAGGCCCGCCAGATCGGACAACCAACCCAGCAAGTATTGAGGCAGTTCACCTACGACCGGCTCCTCGCACGCCTCTTTCACGAGCCTGACCCGGACTGGGTTCTGAAGGGCGGCAACGCCCTGATGTCGCGCGAACCGACCGCGGCACGCGCATCACTTGACCTTGACCTCGCCACACGCCAGCCAAGCGAGCATCTCACCTCCCTGCTGAACAGGTTCGAGGCCGCAGCCGCACTGGACCTGGGCGACCACTTCCGCTTCGTCGTCGTCCGCCGCCGCGAGCACGTGGGCGACACCCAACCGCGCGTCGCCGGCTACCAGCTCACACTCGACGCCTACTGCGGCACAAAGCAGATCAACACGGTCAGGATCGACCTGGTCACCGGCACCCTGATCACCGCGACCCCCACGCCCGTGACCCGGTCGAGCCTGGCGATTGACGGGCTCGACCCCGTGGTCGTGACCGTGTACCCGATCGCCGACCACATCGCCGACAAGCTCTGTGCCACCGCCGAAACCCACGGAAGCACCGGCCTATCCAGCACCCGTGTCCGCGACCTGGTCGACCTTGTGGTGATCGCCAACACCCAGACTGTCGATGCAGACGAACTGATCCGAGCCATCAGCCTTGAGTGGTCTTACCGCGGGCTACCCGGCGCGCCCATGTTCAACCCGCCGAGCAACTGGACCTCGCAATACCCCCGGCTCGCTCACACCACACCTGGCTGCGTGAACCACTCCACGTTCGAGAGCGCGCTACACCTCGTTGGTGAGACGTTCCTCGCGCCTGTCCTGGCCGGACATGCCACGAGCAAAACCTGGGATCCCGGACAAGGCGACTGGCGCTAGGCGCGACTCCAACCCTCCCAAGGCTTGGAGTCTTCGGGCACGCCAGAGCAGTTCCCTGGAGAGAGGGTGTCCAGCGGCCGGGCCTTCGGGTGGTTCGGGTTTGCGGCCTTCTCTTCTGGCACGAAATGGCCCGCTTTGGGTCCACTTGGCAAACCCTCAAACATGCCAAAAGGCCCCACAACTGGGTTTTCACCTAGTCACGAGGCCTCTTGCTCTTGTGCGCGAGAGAGGAGTTGAACCTCCACGTCCTTTCGGACACACGGACCTGAACCGTGCGCGTCTGCCATTCCGCCACTCGCGCGCAGACTCCTTCGAGCCAGCCGAAAGAGGCTACCACAGGCCCGGTGCGGCATTCGAGTCGGCGGCATGGCGACCACCTCCGGCCCGCCCTGCGGCGCCGAAAACCTCCGCCCCGGGTTCAGACCCCGACGGCGCGCGGTGGCGCACATATGGTGGAACGAGGGTCCATAGATAGGCTTGGGCCGCAGTCAGAGGTGCAGGAGGGACGAATGGGAGTCTTCGACAAGGTCGAGAAGGGACTCGAGAACGTCGTCGGCAACGTCTTTGCGCGCGCCTTCAAAGGTGACGTCCAGCCGGTGGAGATCACCGCACGCCTGCAACGCGAGCTCGACGCCGAGACCACCTTGCTCAGCCGCGACCGCACCTTGGTGCCCAACGACTTCAGCATCGGCTTGTCCCAACACGACTATGACCGGCTCACTCCGTATGGCAAGACGCTGAACGCCGAGATCGGCGGGCAGTTGATGACCTACGCCGCCGAGAAGGGCTACATCTTCAACGGCCCGATCAACATCGACTACGTCTTGGACGAATCGCTGCCCATCGGCCGCTTCACCGTCGCCTCGACCTCGGTGGCCTCGGTGGACTCCGCAGCACCCGCGCAGCCGACCAGCCGTCCAGCCACTCTGGTGATCGAAGTCAACGGGGTGCGCCACCCACTCACCCCGCCCGGTCTGACCATCGGACGCGGCACCGACGCCGACCTGCGCATCAATGACCCCGGCGTCTCCCGACTCCACGCCCAGATCAAAGTGGTGCAGACCGACACCGGCATCAGTGTCAGCGTCGAAGACCTTGGCTCCACCAATGGCATCACCGTCGACGGGGTGCGTACCCGCGGTGCCGTGCTCACCCAGGGCAGCCGCATCGATATCGGCTCGACCCACCTGACGGTGGTCTCCCCGGTGAGCGAGACCTGATGTCCGATCTGGTCGTGCTCGGCCTCAAGCTGGGCTATCTAGCGCTGCTGTGGCTCTTCATCGCGTTCGTGGCGAACGTGATCCGCACCGACCTCTTCGGACGCAAAGTCCCCGCCGCCGAGCTGGCCCAGGCCAGCCTGGAAGCCAATCCCCAGGGCGCTGAACGCATGTCCCGCAAGGTCGCCAAGCAACTACCGACCAAGCTCAAGGTGACCCACGGACGCCAGGCCGGGCTGGTGGTCCCGCTGGCTGGCGGCGTCCTCATCGGGCGCGGAACCGACTGCCAGTTGATCCTGGATGACGACTACGCCTCCACCCATCACGCCCGCCTGGTGCTGACCACCAGCGGCTACCAGGTCGAAGACCTCAACTCGACGAACGGCACCTTCGTGAACAATCAGCGACTCGGCGCCGCCGTTGCTTTCGGGGTCGGCGACACCCTGCGCATCGGGCGCACCCTGATGAGTGTGGAGAAGTAGATGGCATTTGCGCTGCGCTTTCTCGCCCATTCCGAGATCGGGTTGGTTCGCAAGAACAACCAGGACTCGGCTTACGTCTCGCCGACCATGCTGGTCGTCGCCGACGGCATGGGTGGGGCCGCCGCCGGCGATCTCGCCTCCGCAGTCGTGGTGGATCAGCTTTCCAGCATCGATGCCGAGCACCCCACTGGCGAGGACATGCTGCCGGCGATCGAGACCGCCATCAGCGAATCCTCCGAACTGATCAACCAGCTCGTCGACGCCGATCCCAGCCTGGACGGCATGGGGTCAACCGCCTGCGTGATGATGTTCGACGGCGAGCACCTGGCGCTGGCCAATATCGGCGACTCCCGCGCCTACCGCTTTCGCGGTGGTGAACTCACCCGCCTTTCCCGCGACCACTCCTGGGTGCAGAGCCTCATCGACGAAGGCAAACTCACCGAGGCCGAAGCTCTCGACCATCCGCATCGCTCGCTCATCCTCAAGGTCATCAACGGCCAGCCCCAGCACACTCCGGATCTGGAAATGGTCGACGTGCAGGTCGGCGACCGCCTTCTGCTGTGCTCGGACGGTCTGTGCGGATTGGTCACCGATGAAGTGATCGCCGCCCGCATCTCCGGCGAACGCCAAGACGTCATGGACGCCATGATCCGCGTCGCGCACCTGGAAGGTGGCCTGGACAACATCACGATCATCATCGCCGATGTCGTCGAGGGTGAACCCGAGGGTGAACCGCAGGTGCTGGGCGCCGCCGACCTGATCGACATCGAGCACTTCAACGGCGAGTCGACCTTGATTCAACAACTCGGCGAGCAGGAGCCTGTCGCGGCCGCACCGGAAGGCGAAGTGGTCCGTTACTCCCCGACCTCCAAGCGGCGCGGCCTGGCGTGGTTGAAGGTGTTGGTCGCGGTCATGGTGCCGCTGCTCGTCGTCGGCGCTGGTGGCTTCCTGTGGTTCTCCTACACCCAGGAGCAGTTCTACATCGGACCTCACGAGGAGTACCTCGGCATCTACCAGGGTGTTCCCGAGCCGGTCTTCGGATTGCCGCTGTCCCGCCTGGTCCAACCGGACGCCACCTTGATCTCCGATCTTCCCGAGTATTACCAAGGGGAGGTGCGCCGGACCATTCCGGCGAAGTCCCTGGATGAGGCCCGGGCCACCCTGGTGCGGTTGCAGGAGAAGGCTGCCCAGTGCATCCAGGTGCGCAACAGCACACCAACCCCGCTGCCGACCCCGGCTCCAAGCCTCAGTCCCACCATCCTCGGCCCCCCTTCGTCCCTGCCGAGCACGGCTTCGCCGGCTCCGACCCCAATGGCGTCCGTGGACTGCTGATGGACCCCGTAGTCGGCTACCGGAAGCGCCGCGGCGTTGAAGCGTTCATGCTGGCCTTCGCCGTGGCATTGGCCATGGGTGGCTATCTGCTCACCCACCTCAACCGCTACGCAACACTTCCGCCGGAATGGCCCTGGGCGCTGGCTGCCCTCGGCGGCGTCGCTCTGGTCCTGCACCTGGTGATCCGCTGGCGGCTACCCTACGCCGATCCGCTCATCCTGCCTGTGGTGATGCTGCTCAACGGCATGGGCCTGGCCATGATCCATCGCCTCGATCTCAGCGACACCAAGGCACCGCACAGCGCCGAGTTGCAGTTGGTGTGGCTGTTCGTGGCTGCGACAGTGTGCATCGCGGTGATCGTGCTGTTGCGCGACTATCGCGTTCTGCAGCGCTACCCCTATCTGCTGTTCCTGGCCGGCATCACTTTGCTGCTGCTGCCCATGGTTCCCGGTCTGGGACTGGACAAGAACGGCGCCCAGATCTGGATCCACGTCGGCACCTACAGCTTCCAGCCCGCCGAGGTCGCCAAGCTCGTGCTCACCATCGCCTTCGCGTCCTATCTGGTCGACAAGCGCGAGGTGCTGGCGATGGCCGGTGGCCACCTCCTCGGCATCGACTTCCCCCGGCCCCGCGACCTGGGCCCGATCCTGTTGATGTGGCTGGCCAGCTTGGCGGTCTTGATCTTCCAGAAGGACCTGGGCACCTCACTGCTGTTCTTCGGCCTGTTCGTCGTCATGCTGTACGTGGCAACGGAGAAGCCGAGCTGGGCGATCCTGGGCACCACCTTGTTCCTGGTCGGTGCGGTCGGCGCCTATCTCGCTTTCGGGCACGTCCAGACCCGCGTCTCGGCCTGGCTGGACCCCTTCTCCAACTACGACCGCAACTATCAGGTGATCCAAGCCCAGTTCGGCATCGCCTGGGGCGGTATCTTCGGCACCGGGTGGGGCCTGGGACGTCCCGAACTGACCCCGCTGGCCAAGACCGACTTCATCGGGGCGGCCATCGGCGAAGAACTGGGCATCACCGGACTTCTGGCGGTGATTCTGCTCTACGGAATCATCGTGGCCCGAGGCTTCCGAGCCGCCCTGGGTGCCCGCGATCCCTTCGGCAAGCTGCTGGCCACCGGATTGTCGTTCGTCTTCGCTGTGCAGGTCTTCGCCATTCTGGGCGGCGTCACCCGCCTGCTGCCCCTCACCGGCCTGACCACGCCCTTCATGTCGCAGGGCGGATCCTCGCTGGTGGCCAACTGGATCATGGTGGCGCTGCTGCTGGTGATCACCCACCAGGTGCGTCGCCCGGCGGTGAGCGTGGCCACTGTGCCGGTGGCGTCTTTGGAGGGCGACACCACCGAATTGATCGAGGTTGGTTCACTGGCTGGTAGCGCCGCACCGTCGTCGCCGCCACAGTTCCCGACTGTCGGCGCGGACGCCCCACTGATCCAGGCCGACGCCAACACCGACACCGCAGCCTTTGCGGCTACCGACGAGGTGACGGCCATCGAGGAGGAAACCGCCATGGTGCCCGTCGCAGATTCCGCGGACGCCGGGTCCCCGCAGAGCCCACCTGATTCAGTCACCGAAGTCGTCGAGCTCCCCGAGGAGGATCGACCATGAATCGTCCGATTCGACGGGTGGCGGTGGTCTCGCTGTTCATGACCCTGGCGGTGATGATCAACCTCTCCATCGCCTATGTGGCCCAGGCCCAGTACTTCAACGACCGTCCCGAGAATCACCGGGTCACCGATTCCCGCTTCGGTCAGGACCGCGGGCCGATCATGGTCGGCAACAGCCCGATCGCGAAGTCGACCCCGGTCGACGACAAGTACCGCTACCAGCGCTCCTACCCGTCCGGCGAGTTGTACGCCCCGGTCACCGGTTTCTACTCCTACCAATACGGCGCCTCTGCTTTGGAGGCGTCCTACTCTTCGGAGTTGGCCGGCCAGGACAGTTCGCAGTTCCTGTCCCGCCTGATCGATCTGGCCTCTGGTGCCACCCCCAAGGGCGGCACCGTCGAGACCACCATCAGCGCCAAGGCCCAGCGCGCCGCCTGGAAGGGTCTGGCTGGACGCAAGGGTGCCGTGGTGGCCATCGACTACACCACCGGCGCGATCAAGGCCCTGGTCACCTCGCCCAGCTACAACCCCGACGACCTGGCCACTCACAACATTCGGCAGTCCGAAAAGGCCTGGGCCAAGCTCAACGCCGACCCGACCCGGCCCATGTCGAATCGCGCCACCCGCGAGATCTACTCCCCCGGCTCCACCTTCAAACTGGTGACCACCGCGGCCGCCCTGGAGTCGGGGCTGAGTGCGGATTCCATGGTGCAGGCGAACTCCTACAAGCTCCCCGGCTCCACGAAGGTCATCGCCGAATCCTGCGGCGGCAAGGAGATCACTCTCACCCGGGCACTGATGGTCTCCTGCAACCCCGCCTATGCCCGCCTGGGCGTGACTTTGGGCCAGGACAAGCTGCGCGCGCAGGCCGAGAAGTTCGGGTTCGGCAGCAAGTTCCTCGCCGATATCGGATCGGTCGCCAGCGTCTACCCCGAAGACCTGGACGCAGCGCAGACCGCCATGACCGCGATCGGCGAATATGAGGTCGCCGCCACCCCGCTGCAGATGGCCCTGGTCTCGGCCGCAGTCGCCAATAACGGCGTGATCATGGAGCCCTATATCGTTAGCCAGGTGTTGGACGCCGACTTGCGGGTAACCAGTCAGACGAAGCCGAAACAACGCGGCAAGGCCATCAGCAACACGACCGCCGCCGAGATGCGCAAAATGATGATCAAGGTGGTCCAGAGCGGCACCGGCTATCGGGCCAAGATCTCCGGAGTCACCGTGGGCGGCAAGACCGGCACGGCCAACACCGATTACAAGCGCAAGCCCTACGCCTGGTTTACTGCGTGGGCCGACGATCCCCATGTCGCGGTGTGCGTCTTCGTCGAGGACTCCGACCTCTCGGCCTCCGAGATCGCCGGCGGACGGATCTCGGCACCCATAGCCAAAGCAGTAATCGAGGCACTTCAATGAGGCGAGGAGCCAAAGTTGTCCCTGATCGGCAACAATGGACCCGTTGCGCCGCCGAATCACCCCACGGCATCGCGGGGCGGAAAGGAATTGGGCAATGACTGATGAGCCAAGGATCCTGGGCGGCCGGTACCAACTGGGGTCGGCCCTCGGACGTGGCGGCATGGCCGAGGTGCGACGCGCACGCGACCTTCGACTGGGTCGCGAGGTGGCGATCAAGCAATTGCGGGTCGACCTCGCGTCCGATCCCACCTTCCAGGAGCGGTTCCGTCGTGAGGCGCAGTCCGCCGCAGGATTGAACCATCCCAACATCGTTGCGGTCTACGACACCGGTGAGGAGGCCGATCCGACCTCCGGGGTGAAGGTTCCCTACATCGTCATGGAGCTGGTCGAAGGCCACACCTTGCGCGAATTGCTGCGCACCGGTCGCCAGATCCAACCCACCAAGGCCTTGGTCTTCGCCAAAGGGGTGCTGGACGCGTTGGCGTACAGCCACAAGGCCGGCATCGTGCATCGAGACATCAAGCCCGCCAATGTGATGCTCACCCCCGAGGGTGAGATCAAGGTCATGGACTTCGGCATCGCCCGCGCGGTGGCCGACACCTCGGCCACCATGACCCAGACGGCTGCGGTGATCGGCACCGCCCAGTATCTGTCGCCGGAGCAGGCCCGCGGTGAGACCGTCGATGCCCGCAGCGACATCTATTCGGCCGGCTGCCTGCTCTACGAACTGCTGACCGGGCGTCCGCCGTTCCAGGGTGATTCCCCGGTGAGCGTGGCCTACCAGCACGTCCGGGAGAACCCGGTACCGCCCAGCCATCTGGACGCCGTGGTCACCGCCGACATGGACAACATCGTGCTGAAGGCGTTGGCCAAGGATCCGGCGGATCGCTACCAGACCGCCACGGCCATGAGCGCCGATATCGGCCGTCTGTTGGCTGGCCAGGAGGTGTTGGCTCGTCCGGTGCCGACCGCCGAAATGCCGGGCTCGGCCGATGCGACCACCCTCATGGCATCCTCCGCCCCGCTTGCCGCATTGCCGGAGGAAGAAGAGCCCGAGCCCAAGCGTCGTATCGGGCTGATCGCGTTCCTGGTCGCTTTGGCGGTCGTCGCGGTCGGTACAGGCATCTTCTTCGTCGTTCGTGCGACCAGCGGTTCAGACATGGTGACTGTGCCCTCGGTGCTGTATCGCAGCGCCGCCGAGGCCACCCAGATCCTCAACGAAGCCAAGCTGGCGGTGAACGTGGTTTCGATCGCCGGTCCCGACGATGGCACCCGCAACCAGGTGGTGGATCAGGACCCCAAGGGCAGCGCCCAGGTGCCGATCAACACCACGGTCACCATCCAGGTCAACTCCGGCCCGAATAAGATCACCATCCCGTTCGGGTTGAAGGGCCAGAAGGTCGACGACGTGGTGAAGCAGTTGACCGGCTTGGGGTTCACGAAGGTCCACAAACTCGCCGACCCGAATGAGGACGTCGCGGCCAAGGCCAAAGAGGTGACCAGCATCACTCCGGCCGAGGGCACCGAAGCCGCCGTCGACGCCGAGATCACCGTCTACTACGCCACCGGCAAGTCAGCGGTTCCGAACTTCAAGGGCTACGACCAGGCCCGCGCGGAGCAGGTCGCCAATGAGGCCGGCTTCACGGTGAAGTTCAAGGACAGGGTCTCCAGCACCGACACCCCCGGCGTGGTCATCGACCAGAATCCGAGTGCTGGCACCGTGCTGTCTCGGACCACCGACATCACCTTGTGGATTGCGGTCGCACCGCCGGTCACTCCGAGCCCGAACCCGTCCGGCTCAGCGACGCCCTGACCTGGCCCGCTGATGGCCGATCAGTGACCGAGGGCCATCAGCGGTGTAAGGCCTTGTGCCCGTGTGGGCGCCTCGGAGTCGCCGCAGGCGACCAGCCAGTTGGCCAGCATCTGGTAGCCGCCCTCGGTGAGCACCGATTCGGGGTGGAACTGGACGCTCTCCACCGGCAGCGTCTTGTGCCGCACCGCCATGATGACGCCCGACTCGGTGGTGGCGCTCACCTCGAGTTCGGCAGGCACCGTAGCCGGGTCCAAGGCCAAAGAGTGGTACCGGGTCGCGGTGAACGGATTCGGAAGGCCTGCGAAGACCCCGCGCCCGTCGTGGTGGACCAGCGAGGTCTTGCCGTGCAGCAGCTCCGGGGCCCGATTGACGACCCCGCCGAAGGCCACCGAGATCGACTGCAGGCCCAAACACACTCCGAAGATGGGCAGCCGTCCAGCCTGGCTGTGCACCACATCGATGCACACTCCCGCCCCTTCGGGCGTCCCGGGTCCCGGTGAGAGCAGGATGCCGTCAAATCCGTCTGCCCAAGCCGCATCAGCGAAACGCTCATCGTCGTTGCGCCACACCTCAACCTCGGCCCCGAGCTGGGACAGATACTGCACGAGGTTGTAGACGAAGGAGTCGTAGTTGTCGATCACCAGGATGCGCGCCATGGGTTCATTCTCCCCCACTGGGGACATGGCGCGGCTTCGGTCCGGCCTCGGATATCCTGTTGGACGGTTCAGCGTGATCTCAACAAGGAGCGACCGGTGCCTGAAGCCAAGAGCCCGAAGTCCAAGACCCAGCCCGACGAGGCGGTCGACCTGGTCGACGACGCCGAGAAAGCTGGTGACGACGCCGCTGCACAGACCGTCGCTGATGAGGCGGACGATCCCACGCCCAGCCCCGCGAAGTCATCGCGTCGGCCCGACCCGGTGCAAGCCGAGAAGGACCGCCAGAAGGCGATGAAGGAGCGCCAGAAGGAACTCAAGGAGCAGGAGAAGGTCGACGCTGCCGCTCGTCGCGCCGATGCGAAGAAGTTCGCGCAGGCTGAAAAGGACGCCGCCAAGGCGGTCAAGGCCGCCGCGGCTCTGCAGCGCAAGGCCGACAAGGCCAAGGCGACCGCCGACAAACTGGCCGCCGTGGCTGAGGAGGCCAACGAGGCTGTCTTGAACGACGCCACCGATCAGGCCAATGCCCGCGCCGAGAAGGCGGCCAGTGCCGCCACGTCCGCCGCCGACACTGCCGGAAAGCTGCAGAAGGAAGCCACGGCCGCCCAGAAGAAGGCCAACAAGTTGCGCGCCGGCATGCGGGCCACGGGCAAGGACAAGGTCGAAGCCCCCGATAGCCGCCAATGGGTGCCGCCGGCCTTCATCACCGTCGGTCTGCTGGGAGTGATGTGGCTGGTCGTGTATTACGTCAGCGTGGCCGCCAACATTCCAGTGCCCTACCTCACCGACCTGGGTGGCTGGAATGTCATTATCGGCATGGGTCTGATGGCGGCATCATTCGGTATCGCCACCTTGTGGAAGTAGCCTTCGCGGTCCCGGGGCATACCGCCCTGGGCAGGTAACCCTCGCGGGCACGCTCAGCGCTTGATCGTTCCGCTCAGCCGTGCGGCTTCAGCAGCGGGAACAAGATCGTCTCCCGAATTCCGGCTCCGGTGAGCAGCATCAGCAGTCGATCCACGCCCAGGCCCATGCCGCCCATCGGCGGTGCGCCGAACTCCAAGGCAGCCAGGAAGTCCTCATCGAGCTGCATGGCCTCCGGGTCGCCGGCGGCGGCCTTCAGAGACTGGGCCACCAGCCGTTCGCGCTGAATCACCGGATCGATGAGTTCGGAGAATCCGGTGCCACGTTCGACGCCACCGATGATCAGATCCCAGGCCTCGATCAGGTTCGGGTCGCTGCGATGCTGCCGAGCCAATGGCTGCGCGATCGGCGGATAGTCGCACACGAAGGTGGGCTGCAGCAGATGCGGCTCCACCAGCTCTCCGAACAACTCCATCACCATTTTCTGGGCCGGCCAGGTGGGGTCGTGGTCGATCTCGTGGGCCTGCGCAATCGCCTGAAGCCGCTCGAGGGCGGTGTCTGGGGTGATCTCCTCCCCCAGCGTCTCTGACAGCGTCGGATAGACCCCGCGCCAGGGCCACTCCCCGTCCAGATTGATCTCGCCGGCCGGGGTATCGATCAGCCGCGTGCCCAAGGTGGCGTCGGCGGCGTTTTGCACCAGCCGCTGAGTCATGGCCGCGATCGAGACTTGGTCGCCCCAGGCCTGATAGGCCTCCAGCATGGTGAACTCCGCCGAGTGCGAGGAGTCGATGCCTTCGTTGCGGAAGATGCGCCCGATCTCGTAGACCCGGTCCGCTCCGCCCACCATGGCACGCTTCAGATATAGCTCCAGCGCTATCCGCAGCGTCATGTCGATGTCGAAGGCGTTGAGGTGAGTGTTGAACGGCCGTGCCGCCGCACCGCCATGAATCAGTTGCAGGACGGGCGTCTCCACCTCCAGGTAGCCCTCCGCGTAGAGGGTCTCGCGCAGGCTGCGCATCATCGCCGCCCGGGTGCGCACCATGTCGCGGGCCTCAGGACGGGCCACCAGATCGGCGTAGCGCTGCCGGACCCGGGTCTCTTCACCGAGTTGGTTGTGCAGCGTCGGCAGCGGACGCAGCGCCTTGGCGGCCAACTCCCAGGTCGTGGCCAACACACTCAGCTCGCCGCGCTTTGAAGAGATCACCCGGCCGGTCACCGAGACGAAGTCGCCCAGATCGACGTCGGCCTTCCAGCGCTCCAGCCCGTCCTCACCGACTTCGGCCAGCGAGATCATCACCTGGAGTCGCGCCCCTGATTCAGCCTGGGTGAATCCATCTTGGAGCGTGGCGAAACACAGCTTGCCGGTATTGCGAATGAACACCACCCGGCCGCTGACGCTGACCACGTCGTCGGTCTCCTCACCGATCTCCAGGCCACCCCACTGTTCGCGTACCTGAGCGGCGCTGTGCGTGCGCGGCACCGTGATCGGGTACGGCGCGCGCCCTTCGGCCAGGAGTCGGGCACGCTTGTCGCGACGCACCTGTTCCTGCTCGCTCAACAACATCTGGGGCCCGGCAGATTCAGTCACGCGGCTAAGGCTACCGATTACTGGTCACCCCTGATGCACCGACCACGGGCGCTCGCCGATCACCGGCCCACGCCAGCCACGTCACAGCAGGAGCGCCAGGCCGATGCCGGACAGCACCACCACCCCAACCATGGCGGCCACCAGGCCGATGGCGCCCCACAGCCGTGCCCGGCGGGCGCGAGCGATAGACCCTTCCACATCGACCACCGGAATCACCCTGACAGCTTGGGGCGGCTCCGCCACGACCTCTGGGTCGGCTGGGACCGGTCGGATTGCGTAATGCTCGCGGGGTAACTCCGGGTCAGGTTCGTCAAGAAGGTCGGTCTCGTCCGCCTTCGGGACGGCCAGCACGCGCGGAACCGCGACCTGGGTGGCGTCGTCGACCGGGATACCCGGACGGCGCGCGATCCTGGTCGCGTCGAAAGGATCTTCGCTCACCAAGGGGCGCCCCTAGGCGTTCGAGACCAGCGAGAACTCGGCGTCGCCGAGGAAGAACCGTTCGGTGAGCGGCTCTTCGCGATCAGGGGCCAGCAGCCGTTCCTGGCCGTCGGGAGCGACCAGGATCACACCGTTGGTCGATCCCAAGTCGCGCACCATCCACACCCCGCGCACCAGGCGAAGCAGCACGTGGGCCTTCGACACCGTACGGCTGGAGTCCGGCACCACCACCAACTGAGCATCCGGGTACTCGCGCAGCGGATCAGGCTTTCGACCCGCTATCGCCACCGAGCCGGTGAGCACGACCGCGTCACCGCTGCGTCCCACGATGGCCCACTGCTGACGGAAGCGGGAGGCCAGCATGGTCTGATCCAGTTGGGTGGTCTCTTCGGAGACCTGCGGCATCGGCCGAGCCGTTGGCCGCGCATCGCTGCCACCAACTCGGGCCTGAGGACGAGCCTCGGGCGCGGACGCGGGCTGCGCCGGCGGTGCCACGACCGGTGCCTGGGCCACCGGCGGCGAAGAGGGGCGCGGTGGAGACGACGGGCGGGGTGGGGCCAGCGCGAAGTCATCGTCAAAGGGACGGTCGAAGGCCGCCGCAACCAGATCGACCGCCGTGATCGGAGTGGGCTTGGGCACGACGACCTTCGGCTCCGGGGTTCGCTCCAGGTGGGAATCGATCATGTCGTTGCCTTCCTCGGCCGCTGCTGCAGCCGGGTCCAGAGCAGAGGATCTGTCGGCGGTGCTGTCGACAGGAGGCGGCGGTGCTGCCGTCCAATGAGGTGGGACGGCGGTCGTTGGCGGTGGGGGCGCTGAGCCTGCAGGATCAGTGTGCTCATCGACGTAGGTCACTCGGGGCAGCGGGGTGGGTTCGTCAGCCCAAATCCGGGATGGCACCTTCACCACACCGGACCAGATGGCGTTCCCCCAGCCCAGCACACTGGCCCAGATCGGGAACCACAAGGCGGCCACCAGCGTCATCGCCGATCCATAGCCGAAGGCGACCCCGATGCGATAGCAGGCGATCAACAGCAACACCAGCCCGACCACGGGGATCAGGATCAACCAGGGTGAGTAACCGCCTAGGCGCAACAAGACAGCCAGGTTCCAGATCGGTACCCACGCCGGGCCCTTCGACTCTCCGACTTTGGCGAACACGGCCGACAGGGCCAAGGAGGTCCACAGATACCCGATCACGACGATCAGCAGGTTGATCAGCGTCGCCGAATCCCCGCTACCCATGCAGTTCTGACACCAGCAAGCGCCGCCCCCCTTCTCCCGTTCGAGCGCCCCGGAAGAACGAAGATAGCGACAGTGCCGCCTTGATCCGCTGTCTGAAATTCCCCCGTTGCGCAGTGCGCTGACGTTCAGTCTCTACCTGAATCCAGAAATTGTCAGCCTCGGTGCCCGAGATGGGGACGCCACCGAACACCGCGCGATCAGCGACAACCGCCAACTCCATGGCCTGCGGCGCCCCGAATTCCGTCGCCATCTCGGTGCGGGTGGCCTTCTCGGCGACGATCACGCCGTGGTCGGTGTAGGAATCGACCAATTCTTCCCAACCGCCCACGATCCGCATCACCGGATCGGATCGGCGGCGCCGATGACGGCGGCGCAGCATCTTCGCGGCCAGCACCACCAAGAAGGGTCCACTCACCACCAAGACCGCCAAAACGGCGATGGCTCCCAGCCGCAGCAGGGCCCACAGCCAGGCCAAGCTGAGCCCGGAGGTCGGATCGGCTGCCGTCCCTGGCGGACCGCTGGCGTCGGGCGGATCAACCTCGCTGGCCCGCGGCGGACGCACCTGGGTGCGGTTCTGCGGGTCGCGGCGGTTCTCCAGCTTCTGGTCAGGATTCACCTCATGCTGGGGAGTGGCATCCACCGCAGCCCAGCGCCCGTCCGCGCCCTGCACCTCTGCCCAGGCGGTCAGGTTCTTGCCCCGACACTGCCCCTCGATACACAGCGGAATTCCGTCCTGGTCACCACTGAGGCGGGCACCGACGACAACCCGGGACGGAAAGCCCAACTGATCGGCAAGCAAGGCCACCGCCACCGCGAACTGCTCGTCATCGCCGACCCCACCGACCAGAGCCGGCGACTCGATGTCGGCATTGGTGGCAGCCTGGCGCGCCAACAGCGCTTCGAACAGGTCATTGAGCCGGGCTTTGGAGTGCCCAGCGGTGCTGGAACGGAACTGGTAGCCACCGCCGAGGTCGCTCACCCAGGCCGGCAGCGGCTTTCCGACGGTCAGCGCATGACTCAAGTAGCCGCGATCGGTGAGCCGCTTGGCGAGTTCGGCCAGGCCAGCGCCGCTGCTGTCCTGGTTCTGGAGCTTCAACCAGCGCAGCATGCTTTCCGGAACCTGGTAACGCGGACTGTGGCCCGGCGAAGTCAGCGCGCTCACCGCGACCGGGTCGGCGATCGCCACCTCGGCGACGTACCCATCGCCGTCGCGCAGCCCACCGGCGATGGTGTCCACCGTGGCGCCCGATTCCGGGTCGTAATAGAAGCCGTCGGTCAGTTCGCTGGCCCGAGCACCCGTGAAACGCACACTCTGCAACGAACCGGCGCTGGGGAGCCAAGCCGAGCCCGACGTGGCGGCGGTGACGGTGATCGTCGCCCGCTGGCCCGAACCGGCGTCCCGTTGTGAGGGCAACCGACGATAGTTGATTCCGGTGGCACCGAAGGTCTCCCCGTCGTACTCGCCCAAGGTGGCCAGCCGCACCCGGTCGGGCATCGCTCCCGAACTGGCCACGGTGAACAGCACCCGGGAGTAGTTCGCATCACTGAACGCCGTGCGATACGACTCCAGCGGCGTCACCTGCTTGGCCAGGTTACGAACCGGCTCCACCCCGGATCTCAACACCTGGCGTCCGGTGCCGGCCAGCACGATCGGCGCAGCGACCAGGGCCAACGTCACCGCACCCACCACCAAGGCGATCCCCAAGGTGGCCACCCGCAGCACCGTCACAGCACGCGGACGCACCAGTTGCACCCCGCTCACCTTGGCCGCATGTCGCAGGGCTTCGGTTCGCACGATGCGTGCCCGCCACACCAGCCAGGCCATCGATGCCCCCAGCGACAACAGGCCCAGCACGGCTTCGCGGGCTGGGGCCATGGTCAAGCCCTGCCACTGCCAGGTACCACCGACATGATCGGTGCCGAAGGCCACCCCGAACCCGATCATCGCCAAGAAGACCGCGACCGCGCCCAGGTGGGCCCGGGTCCGGCTCCACGCCAAGGTGAGTCCGGCCACGGTGCCCACCAGGAACACCACGACCGCCGGCACCAGCAGATTTCGGTAGTCGCCGACCGGGATGTCGACGGTCACCAGATCCTTCCAGGAAGTCACCAATCCGGTGAAGAACAGGTTGAGGCCCCGCAGGAGTCCATCGCGCCAGAGCGGCACCGCCGCGGTCAGGCCGATCACGATGAGGGCACCGAAGGTCCAGATCGCACTGATCGCGACCGGCCACACCAGTCGGTGGGCGACAACGACGATCGCACCGGCGGCAGCGACGCAAACCAGCACCACGATCAGGTAAGCGAGATCGGCATAGATCGGCCAGGCAGCGATGCCGGCCAGAACGACCATCACTGCGGCATAGGCCAGTCCGCCGAACTCCACCGGCCCGAATCGGCCGCGGGCCAGGCGCGTCGCGCGCCGGTTCATGATTGAACCCCCCGTAGCAGGAGTTGCCTCAGGTCCTGGAGCACACCCACCCGCAGCACGGTCAACTGCCCGACCCGAGCCATGCTGGGCCGAGCCTGCTCATCGCAGACCACGGCGACCATCTCGACATCCCCGGGCAGCGCCAACGCGGCCTGGCGGAGCGCATGCAGCCCCACCGGCGCTCCCGAGACCGTCACCACCAACGACAGTTGCGCCACCGAGTCCGCGACCGCCCGGCAGCATTCCTCCAAAGTGGTTCCGCGAGCGTACTGCTCCACGCTGCAGAAGGCGTCCATGAGTAGGCGAGGTGTGACGCTGGGCAGCGTATGGACGGTGCGCACCTTCGCGCGAATCAACTCCGGCAGCGCAGCCCCGGTAATCATCGACAGCTCGCGGCCGTCCTTGCTTGATTGCAGAGCGATCGACGCGGCCGCGCTCACGGCCAGTTCGAACTCGTCGGGATCGGTGTATTCGGCCTCGGAAGTGGCCAGCACCACCGCGATTCGCGACTTACGCGATTCCTCGTACTGGCGAACCATCAACTGGCCGGTCTTGGCTGTCGACTTCCAGTGAATCTGGCGCCGGGAGTCGCCGTGTGCATAGGGACGGATGGCGTGGAAGGCAATATCGGAGTCGACGAGGTGACGGGTCGGGTTGCCCTCCAGGTCACGAACCAGGCCCACGCTGCTGGAGGGGACCCGCACGGTGCGCGGATGCACATACAGCTCGTGGACATCAGAGAAGGTGGATTCGCGCCGGAAGAGACCCACCGGGTCGGCCCGCACTGCCGTGACCGGCCCGATCGGAATCACGCCACGACGGTGGGCCGGGATCACCAGCTCTTCGGTCCGCACCCGACCCGGCCGCAGCAGCGGCAGCACCACCTCCAACAGACCATCACCGATCGGCACATCCAACCGACCCGGCAAAGCGCTGCGACGACCCACATTGCACACCCGCACTTGGCCGGTCACTTCGCTGCCGGCCACCACCTGATGCTCGCCGATGTCCAGTTCCACCTTGTAGTCGGCCCGTCCCAGCAGAAACGGCAGCGCGACCAGCACCAACACCAAGGCGGCCAATCCAGCCACCATGGATTCGACCCAGCCGAAGGCCAGTCCGAGGCCGGTGCCGACGACAGCCGCCGAGATCGCCAGCCAACCAGCACCGGTGACGGTGCGATTGACCACCGCGAGAGCACGCTGAGCGCCATCCCTGCCCCGCTCCAGAACCTGCGACAGCCGCAGCATGGTGCTCGCCAGCGCCCGGGCACGCCGAGTCTCCCCCACCGCACGGGTGTGGGTGTAGGTGCGAGTCTCGGCAGCGGTATGGGTCTGCCAGCGGGACGATTCCATTGCGGTCGGGCCCTGCTCCTACTGGGTGACCGGCTGTGACGGCGGAGAGACGGCCAGCACCACCTGACCGATGATGGCCTCGGCACTGATCCCGTCGAACTCGGCCTCCGGGTGCAGAATCAGCCGGTGCGACAACACCGGTTCGGCCAAGAGTTTCACATCGTCGGGCACCACGAAGTCCCGGCCCTGGGTGAGCGCCCGGGTACGGACCGCCCGGGTCAAAGCCATGCCGGCCCGGACACTGGCGCCCAGGCGCACCTGCTCGGCGTCCCGGGTGGCATCAATAATGCGGGCGATGTAGTCATAGATCAGCGGATCGACATAGACCTGGCTGGTCAACTCGGTCATGGCCGAGATGCGCTGGCGGGTCATCACGGGGCCCACATCATGGCGGGTCCGCACCGAGCCTTCGAAGATCTGGACGGTGGCCGCCCGGTCCGGGTAGCCCAAGGCTGTCTTCAGCATGAAGCGATCCAACTGCGCCTCGGGAAGCCGATAGGTACCGGCCTGTTCGACGGGGTTCTGGGTGGCGATGACCAGGAAGGGTCGACCCACCTCGCGGGTGACGCCGTCGACGGTGACCCGGCCTTCGGACATCACCTCCAACAGGGCGGATTGAGTCTTGGGGCTGGCCCGGTTGATCTCGTCGGCGAGCACGACATTGGCGAAGACCGGACCAGCGTGAAACTCGAAGTCTCCGGTCTTCTGGTCATACACGGTGATGCCGGTCACGTCGCCGGGGAGTAGGTCGGGGGTGAACTGGATGCGGGTGTTGGTACCCTGCACCGACTGCGCCACGGCGCGCGCCAGGGAGGTCTTCCCGGTGCCTGGTACGTCCTCCAGCAGAACGTGGCCTTCGCTGATCATGGCGATCAACACCAGCTCCACCACGTGACGCTTTCCCAAGATCACCTGTTCCACGTTGTCAGCAACGCCATGAAAGTCCCGTTGGAATGCTGCCAACTGCTCAGCGGTCACACTCATCTTTCCCCTCCAGCCTGATCGCATCCGGTGATGCGTCGTGGTGTCTTGGTCATCGTCGTCATCCGCACCGACCGGTAAGGCCCTGCTGCGGCTTGACCGAATGCGCGGTGAGCCCCCAACTGAGCGGCCAGCTCACGTTCACGCCGAGTTGGCGATACATAGTGGCACCGACCGGGACGGTGGGATTGTGCGGATCCTCGACCGGAACCCAGGAGCCGTCAACAAAGAACTCCAGCTTGGAGTAGTCGTAGACGATCGTGGCCTTGCCCATCGTGCTGGAACGCTCCACCTGTAAGGGCGCGCCGGCTGTGCAGGTCGCCACGCCAACAGCAGCCTGCACCGGATAGGGGGCACCGCCCGGAGCAGGGGTGACTTCACCCCATTCACCACAGACATCAGCCCATTGGGTGTGGCAGTAGCGCACTCGATAGTTGTCCGCGAAGTTGGGCCCGAAGCCACTCGGCTTGTCGAACTGAGCAACCATATTGTTGGGCGGGGTTTCCGAGGAGGTCGGCGTTGCGGTCGACAGCCACACCGGCTCGGTGTCCGTGCCGGCAGCAGCGGCATTGACCGTGAAGACGTAGTCGTTGGGAGCCTTGGGAAGCTGAATCGCATTGACCTTTTCGGTCACGGTCTCGGTTCCGTAGACGACTCCGCCATAGAGCGAGGCCACGCACATCGTGTAGTTGTAGGTCTCACCGGCCGTCACCGAGAACTGGGTATAGGGGCTTTCCTTGGTCGGCGAACACGCCTTGGAGGACAGGGCAACGCCGTAGCGCAGCACCGATCCGTCGCCATTGGTTGAGGCCGAGCCGGTAGCAGTGATCACGGCCGTGGCGCCCGAACCCTGGCTGGAGGACAAATTCAAGGACAGACCGGTGGGTTTGCCCACACCGCTGGCTGTGATCGTGACCGCCTCACCGGTCGTGGAGCCCTCCAGGTCCGGCGGAATCTGCCAACTCGAGACGGGAGTGACCGTGACCGAGGTGGTCCGGTTGGGGACTTCCAAGCGATCGACGACGACGGTGTCACTGCCTTGGGCATCAACCGTCTGCTTCACCCCGGCCGAGGTGACGATGCGCACCGAACCGGTGTGGGTGGTGTCGATCCCCGAAACCGTCAGCGACACCAGGCCACCGGAGCCGTCGGCGGTCACCACCGGCGTCGCACTCACCTGTCTGGGCGCGTTGGGCGCCAGATACGCCCACGCCTGAACCGACACCCCATCGGCGGACTCGCCCACATCGTTTTGGGAGGTCACTTCATAGGTGCGGCTCTCCCCCACCGGAGCCGGAATGGAATCGCACTGCCCTGTGGTGTCGCAATGGGCGACGATCTTGCCTGCCTGTCGAACCACATAGGTAGTGACCGCAGGGTAGGAGTTGCGCGCCTCGCCGGGCCGGACCCGCAATTGCACGCTGTCGCCGGTATAGCCGCTTTGGTAGACGCTGGCCGGGGCCAACGGGAAGCTCTGCAGATCGATCACCGCAGTGGCATTGCGGGTACCGGCCGTGATGCGCTGCTGGGCATCGGCCAAGGTGACACTGGCCACGCATCGGCCGCTGACCGAACTGGTCCAACGGGCGCGCACCGACGAATCCGACGCCTTGGTGAAGGTCATTCCCGGGCAGTCGGCACCGCCGGTCACGCTGGCCACTGTGAGCGGCGTGCGCGGGAAGGGATTCTGCTCGCCGGGACCACCCACGACGGTGATTTCGCAGGAGTCGCCTTGAGCCTGGGAACACACCTTGGTGTAGGTACCCCCGCTGGGAAGCGCCGAAGGGAGCGGGCCCACCCGCACCGTCAGCGCCGCCGGCACCACCCCTTGATGGCTGGTGATCGACACCGTGACCTGTTCATCGCGCCCGACCGCAGCATCGTCGTTGCCGACGATGGTCAAGCGCTGACCATCCTGGCGGACGGCGAAGTCCGGGGTCTCGGGGCTGGTGGCGTAGCGGACCGCCGCCTGGTCGGCGGCCCCCGCCCAACTGGTCATCTTCGCCAGATCAAAGGTGACGGTCTCGCCGGGGCTCACTGTGACCGATGCCGCGCTCAGAATTGGTTGGGGCACCTCAGGGGTGACCCGGATCGGCACCGAGAGATAGGTGTAGGCCCCCTGTCCAGCCAATCGGACCGGTGCGATACAGGAATCGTCCCAGGGCGCGCCCCGTCCGGCGCGGTACTCCAATCGGGTACCCGAGAGCAGCACGCAACTCCCGCTCGGGCGGGCCCCAGACGCCGCCAACCCCTCGGTGCCGACTTCGAGCACCGACCCGGTAGGCCGGGCTACCAGATCGTTCAGGTCGAAACTCACCGACTGCTTCTCAGCCACGGTCTGCGCGGTCACATCGCTACGCAGACTGAGTTGCAGGTCGTTGGTGCCCGGTATCCGCAAGAAGGCATAGGTGCTGATTGCCGCGCCGTCGGCGGTGGTCAGGACCGATCCGTCCGCAGCCGTGGCCGTGACCTCGAAGGGAATGATCCGGGTGTGGTCGGTCAAAGCCCCCGACAGCGCCCAGCCCGCGACATTCACACCATCCACGTTGCTCTGCTGGCCACCGCGCCACAGGCCGAGTCGCAGCCGGCCGGCCTCCCCACCAGACCAGGTCGCCTTGTTGGACACCACATCGATGCCACCGGGGAACTTCTCGCGAGTCTCGGCGGTCAGCACGGTGTCAGCGACCACCGGATAGTTCGGCACCTCGACGTCGACCACCCGGACCACGATCAGGCCGTCGGCGGTGTTGCCCGAGTCGCTGGTGACCCGATACCGATAGGAGTTGGTCCCCATCTGGGCACCGGCGCCGATCACGATCTCCTTGTCGGTGTTCTGGGAGATCAAAGCGGCCAGGCGCTGATACTCAGGGTTGGCCGAACCGTCGGACAGGGTCTCGCGGGCGTTGGGCTTCACTTCGGTGATCTTCAACGTGCCGGAGTTGGGATCGATGTCGTTGGCCAGCGCCGGGACTCGAACCTGGTTGCCCTTGCCCACCTGCACCTCGGCGTAATCGGTGTAGGTGATCGGCGCGGGACTGATGGCCTGGTCCAGGACGCCGACGCGCACCGTCCCGATGCCGACCGCGCCTTCACTGTCGACGACCCGATAGCTGAATTCAACCTGCCCGGAGAAGCCGGCGACACTGGTGTAGGTGATCGAATCACCGTCGCTGGACACCGCCGCCGAGCCGGACCGAGGTTGACTGAGCACTTGGTTCAGGTGCACCGCGTCACCGTCGGGATCGATCCCGTAGTCATCGAAACGCATGGCGATGGTCTGCCCGCTCAAGACCCGTCCGCTGAGCGTGACCGGAATCGGTGGCTGATTCACCCCGCCGTCGATCACGGTCACCACGATCATGGCCTCGGCGACCAGCCGCGGGTTGCCTGCGACATAGGCGCCGTAGCTGATGCGGTACACCCCAGCTTTGGTGGGCGCCAGCATCCGCACCAGATTGCCCGAGGCGAAAGCCAGAACACTCGGATCGGTGGCGCGCACCGAGCGGGGATCCAGGCGCAACTGACCACCCACGGGGGCGATGTCGTTCTTCGTCACCGGAATGTCGAGCTGGGCACCGGCACGCACGGTCACGGCATCGGCCACCGCGATCGGGGCCTCCTGCTGCGCCTCGGGCAGCAGATACACCGAAGCCTGACCGCGGGCCTGGCCACCTTGGCCATCGGCAATGGTGTAGTTGATCACGCCAATCTGGCCCGGACTGTCGTCGGAAGTCCGCCCCGACACCCGCAGATACTGCTGGCCGACGACATCCACGGCCATGTTGGCCTTCGCAGCGGCCTGCGGCTGAGCACCGGCGAGCATCAAGACCCGCCCGGTCGGATTGTCCACCGCGCTGAGCACATCAACCGTCGCGTCCTCGTTGGGACGCACGAACGCGACCAGCGCCGGTGCCGTCAGGGTCGGGGCGCCACTGGAGAGCGTGATCCTCACCTGCCCGGTGGCCTTGCTCTGGCCGTCGGTGATGACGTATTCCACGAAGTGGGTGCCGGCCTTGTCGGATTCGAAGGTGAAACTGGTCCCTGAGAAGCTCACCTTCTCCCCGCCCAGCGGACGCACCTCAGCGATCGATAGCTTGTCCATGGTGCCCAGCAGATGCGCGGACAGGTCGACGGTGGCCGGCAGACCGACCTGGCGGGTGACCGCGAACGAACCTGCCACCAGGCTGGGTTTCCGGGTGACTCGAACCACCAGCGTCTTGGAGGTCGTGGCCCCGTTGATATCGGAAACCGTCAGCGAAATCGACGCCCGCTGATCGGCGCTCGCGCTTGAATCGCGGTGCTGGACGACCACATCGCCCTCGGGATCCACGGCGACGCGAACCGTCGGGTTGGTGGTGGACGCACCACTGAGCAGCATCTGGTCGCCTTCGGGATCGACCCAGCCGTTGAGCACCGGCACCCGGATCGTGCCACCGGGGGCCACTTCGGGGGTGGGCCACTGGGCTCGACAGGCGTCGCCGCACACCGGGGCGCGGTTGCCGCTTTGCACGGTAAGGCGCACCGTCGCCGAGTTGGAGTAGCGACCCTGGCCGGCGGTGCCATCACTGTCGCGGTAGCGGAAACTCGCCGATCCGGTGGCGCCGGAGGCGACCCGGACGGCCAAGCGCTGGTTGTTGTCGGTAAGTTCGATGGTGCCGAAGTCCGGGTCCAGCTCACCGAGTTGCTTGGGATCGATGGTGAGCACATCGGTGTTGGCGTCGTAGTCATTGAGCAGCACCGGCAGGTTCACCAGGGCACCGGGACGCACGCCGAACTGATCGTCCACGGCCACCGGGGGACGGGGTTCGCGGACGATCTCGGTGCGATCACCGGTCTCGGAACTCTTCTGCTGTTCCTGGACGGCGACCTGCCAGTCCTGGCTGGAAGGCACCAGGGCGCCGTCGGGCAGTGTCCAGGCCCAGCCCGAGCGGGTGTCATTGAGGACGGCGGTGTCGGCGGTCATCATCAGTTGCGGCTGAGCATCGTCGCTGAGTTGATGACCGGCGTAGTCCAACGGCGTTGCGGAGCCGCCATGCCACAAGACTCCGCCGCCTTCGCGGGGCAGCCAGGCGGCGACCAGGTCACCGTTGAGGACCACCGGCGTGACCGGAACCCCCAAGTCACCGCCGGGTCGATGGGTGGGAGTGGTGGTGCCCGCGAAATCGATGGTGGTGAGGCCTTGGGTGTCGGCAACCGCGAAGCTGTCACCGTCGGTGGCGGGCCGCTGCACCGCGATCGCTCCGACGGTCTGCAGATCCAACGACTCCGAACGTCCCGACAGCCAGGCATGCCCATCGTTGGAGACCAGCAGCCAGTGGTCGCCCACCGAGGTCAGTTGTGATCCCGGTTCGGTCGGGCCGGCGGTCACCGCGTCCAAAGACAGTTGTTTGCCGCTGCCGATGTCGTAGCGCAGAACCTGACGACTGGCAGCGGAGTAGGCGGTAAGCACGCCCTCGGCGTTCAGACTGATTGTCGACGCCGCGAAAGGAGTGTCCGGCGCATCGCTGGCATGAAGCTGCATCAGCGCTGCGACGGCGCTCAGTCGCCCGAAACCGACAACGCCGGTGTTGGAGCGGCAGGCCACATAGGGCCCGGCTTGCACGATCTGCTCGGTGCCGGCGGGCGTAGCCGGGGTTTCGGCCAGGGATTCGGTGTCCAGATTCGCCGGATCGGCGGCGTTGATCTCGGTGATCCGTCCCATGCCGTCGGCAACCAGATAGGGCTGGCTCCCGTCTTGGAAGACCCTGCTGGGGTCTTTCGCCTGCCGAACCGTGTCGAGTTCTTTGAGTTCGGAGTTGACGCGGGCATAGCGCTGGTCGGTCCCGGTCTGCAGGATCCATACCGAGGTGCCGGGATGCTTGACCTGTTGGGTGTCCAGGCCGGGCCACACGATGGCTGCTGCGGCCAAGATCACCAGTACGGTCGGAATCACGGTGACCGGCACCCAGCGTCGCCAATTCATGTCACAGGACTCCCGCAAGGAGCCACACCACGACCCCGATCGTCACCGTGCCGACCAGCCCAGCTACCACCCACGGCCAGGCCGAGCGGCGGGCTGGCGGGGTGTGGGACAGCGAGGTGGTGTCGCTCTCGGCGCTGCGGCTGCTCAGATTCACCGCAGCGGCCTTCTTTCGCTCACTGGTGTGAGGCACCTTGACCCGCGTCACTCCGAAATCGGAATCGGCATCAAAATCCGCCGGGGCCGAGGACCAGCCGGCCGCGGCGAGTTCCAGCGGCGTCTCGGGTAATCCGTTGAGCCGTTGGATCTGTTGCAGGTCGCGGGCGAAGTCGGCGGCGCTGGCATGGCGGTCTCGAGGCACCAGGCTCATGGATCGCGCCAGCACACCCTCCAGTTGCGCCGGGACATCCCAGCGTCCGGTGGGTTGGTGGGCGGCCCGAACGATGCGCTGCTTGATCTGTTCCAGCCCGTTTTGGCCGTTGGCAAGCTCGAAAGGGCTGCGGCCGGCGAGCAGCGAGTAGACCGTGGCGCCCAGCGCCCAGACCTCTGAGGAGATCGACCCCACGGTGCTGGTGCTGAGAACTTCCGGAGCGCTCCACGGCACCGACATGGCGAAGACCTCGCGGGGATTCGCCACCCGCAGCGAGGCCGCGATTCCGAAATCGGACAGCACCGGAGTCCCGTACTCGGTGATCAGAATGTTGGACGGTTTCACATCCCGATGCAGCACCCCGGCCCGGTGAGCTGTCTCCAAGGCGCATGCCATTTTGACCCCGGTGTTGAGCACCTCGGGCAGCACTAACTGCTCGGTGCGGTAACGCTGGCCCATCGAGGTCGGGCACAGCTCCATCACGATGTAGGGACGTCCGTCTGCGGAGACGCTGGCCTGGTGGATGGTGACGATGGAGGGGTGCGCGGAGAGTCGAGCCAAGGCATCGGCCTCGGCATGGAACATGCGGCGGACCTCCGGGTCGGAAACCTCGGTGGGAAGTACTTTCACGGCCACCTGGCGCCGCGGCAGGTTTTGTTCGTAGAGAAAGACGTCGGCAAATCCACCTGAGCCCAAAGGGCGCAGATAGGTGAAGCCCGCAAGGACGGGCGGATTTGCCGGAAGGCGCGACACCAGATCCCCCCCGAGTTCATGGTCGTTATAGCCGCCAACTACGCATTGGCCGTGAGCCGGGACGTCCAATGCAATGACTTAGGAATGGTACACGCGCCGGTCAGCAAAGGCACACCGCCGAAGAACCCTGTACACAGCGCCGAATCCCGGTCCCACTAGTCGCGACCGTAGATGTCGCGGGTGTAGACCTTGTCACTGACGTCGTCCAAGGCCGGGGTGCGCCGGTTGGCGATGATGACGTCACATCGGTTCTTGAACTCGGCCAGATCGCCGACCACCTCGGAGAAGAAGAACTGCTCGGCATCCAGAGTGGGTTCATAAACCAGCACTTCGACGCCCTTGGCTTTGATTCGCTTCATCACTCCCTGCACGGAGGAAGAGCGGAAATTGTCCGATCCGGATTTCATCACCAGGCGGTAGACCCCGACCACCCGGGGCTGTCGACGCAGGATGTCGGCCGCGATGAAGTCTTTGCGGGTGGTGTTGGCATCGACGACGGCCGCGATCAGGTTCTGCGGGACGGCCAGGTAATTCGCCAGCAACTGCTTGGTGTCCTTGGGCAGGCAGTAGCCGCCATAGCCGAAGGAGGGATTGTTGTAGTGGGACCCGATTCGAGGATCCAGCCCCACTCCTTCGATCACCTGGGCGGTGTCGAGGCCATGCACCGCAGCGTAGGTGTCGAGTTCATTGAAGTAGGCCACCCGCAGGGCCAGGTAGGTATTGGCGAACAGCTTGATCGCCTCGGCCTCTGCAGATCGGGTGAGCAGCACCGGCACCTGCGGCTCGGCCGCGGCCCGGCTGAGGAGTTCGGCGACACGGCGTCCGATGGCTCCGGTGTCGCCCACCACGATCCGCGAGGGGTGCAGATTGTCGTGTAAGGCCTGACCCTCGCGGAGGAATTCCGGGGAGAAGACGATCGCGTTGGTGTCGAAACGCTTCTGGAGCGATTCAGTGAAGCCCACCGGCACGGTGGACTTGATCACGATGATCGCCTCGGCGTTGCAGGCGCGCACGGCGGCCACCACCGACTGCACCGAGGAGGTATCGAACTGATTGGTCTCGGGATCGTAGTTAGTGGGGGTGGCCACCACGACCAAGTCAACGCCCTGGTAGGCGGCTGCCGGGTCAGTACTGGTCTGAAGCCGTACCAACCCGTCGGCGAACCACTCTTCCAGGTCCGGGTCGGACAGTGGGCAATGCCCGGCAGCGATCTGCTCGATTCGGTCGGCGTCAATGTCGACAGCGGTCACCTCTTCGGTGCGACCCAACAGCACCGCCAGGGACAGCCCGACATAGCCGGTGCCGGCGACGGCGATCCTCACCGGAGCATCCGACCTAATGCGTACACCTGCTGCAGGCTAGGTTCGGCTCACGACCAGTGGGGCAATTCGAGATGACGGTTGGTGGTCGAGCCGGTGCCGACTCTGCAAACGAGGTCGGTCAGGCGACCGGGCCCAACGTCCGCCGCCACCAGCGCAGGATGTTCTCGAATCGGGCCAGGCGGTGGTGGGGCGTACCCGACCTGCTCAGCTCGTGGCTCTCGCCGGGGAAGATCAGCAGTTCGACCTCGACACCGCGCAGCTTCAACTCGGTGAAGTAGCGCTGCGCAATGCTCAGCGGGCAGCGCAGGTCCTGCTCGGAGTGGATGATCAAGGTGGGGGTATGCACCAGATGCGCCCGGTATAGCGGCGACCTTTGATCCACCGCGGCGAGCTCGCCTTGATACTCCGTGGGGAAGTACCAACCGATATCGGAGGACCCGATCATGGACCGGCCGTCCAAATAGGCCCGCTCGACGATGGCGCCGGCGAACCGGTCGGTGTGGCTGATTAGCCAGGCGGTCAGGTAGCCGCCATAGGAGCCACCCATGACTCCCACACGATCAGCGTCGAAGTCGGGACGGCTTGCCAGGCAGGAATCCAGGAAGGCGAGGACGTCAGCCATATCCACCGAACCCATGGCGCCTTTGACCCCCCGGCCGTGGGCCTGCCCGTAGCCTGCCGAGCCTCGCGGATTACACATCAGCACCGCGTAGCCAGCGGAGACCAACACCTGGGCCTCATCCAGGAAGCTCGCAGTGTAGGTCGAGAAGGGTCCCCCGTGAATCATGAGCACCACCGGGTGCGGCCCCACCCCCACCGGGGTGAGCGTCCAACCGTGGACGGGGTAGCCGTCCGGCGCGACGGCCTGATGCGGCACCGGCGCAATGATCGAGGCGCTCAGTTCGGCATTGAAACCGGTGAGCCGCTGCTCAGGCTGAGCCATTCGGACCACTTCGCAGGCTGATTCCGGAGTTGAGGCCACCGCGATCCGGGCCTCCCCACACACAGCGATCGCATCGAAACAACCGTCGAAGGCGATGCGTCCCCGCTCGCCGTCGGGACCGACCACGATCGCATGGCGAGAACCCCCCACCTGGTCCAAAGCCACCACCGCGTCACCGTCGGCGCACAGCGATCCTTCGATGCCGACGGTCTCGGGGTCGGTGAGCTGGTGCGCCACTCCGCCGCCAATCGGCACGACGCAGACTGCGGCATTCACTCCCGCCACGTCGATCCCACTGAGGCCTAGGTCAATGCCGATGAAGTACAGATGCTCACCGACGACCACGGGGGACGCCAAGGCGCTGGGTCCCAAGCTCGATTCGGTGAGCCGTACCGGCTCGGATCCGGTGAGATCGAAGCGATAGATGTCGGCCCGCAAATCGCGATCGGCACCCGGATGCCGGCTTGAGATCGCGATCACCGATGCGCCGAGCCAGGCAGGCGAGTGGTGGTCGACATCGCCGTGGGAGAGCTGGCGGGCGATGGGCAGCGCCGCCGATGCCGTGTCGGGGGCGGCCCGTCCCCCAACAGGAACGGGTGGTTCGCCGTACGGGTCGGGAACATCAACCACGAAGAGGTGACTGCGCTGGTCGGCCAGGTAGCCGATGCCGTTGGCCTGGAACTTCAACTGAGTGATGAGCCGTGGGTCTTCGTGCCGGCCGTCGACCCCGGGGATGGTTCCGAAGCGGCCCGGTGCAGGCACCGCCGCAACATAGGCCACCTGCTCAGAATTCGGGCTGAACGCGAATTCGCGAATCCCCAATTCGGCCTCGGTGATAACCATCGGCTCACCGCCGGTTGCCGGAATGATCGCCAATTGGGGCGCGCGGCCTGGCTCGCAACGCAGAAACGCGATGATACGGCCGTCCGGGGAAAACTGGGGGTCGGTGTCGCGGAATCCTCGCGTGAGCCTCCATGGAGACCCCTCCGACAAGGGGATATGCCACAACTGGCCAACATAGTCATCAGCGATCAGGCTCGGATGGGTCGCTGAAATCACAGCCCACCCGCCCTCCGGGTGAATCCGCGGTGGCGACAGCGTGCTGAACTTTTCGATGTCCTGGGGGTGCACGCCGGGAAGCATAGCGGCCTTTCCTCGTCACCTAACGGCAACCTGCCTAACTGCGCCTGTACGGCAATTTCCACCCGTAAGGAATAGCAGCCCACCCCCGTCGCTCCAGCAGACCTTCACCGGTCCCACGAGGTGCGCAAGCCTCCGAGGAACTTGATGAGTGAGTACTCACTCACTATGCTGGTCGGGTGAGCAGAGCAACCCCCATGGCCCCCGACGCGCGCCGCCAGGCGATCATCGAAGCCACCGTCGGCCTCCTTTTGGAGAAGGGCGCAGACCTCAGCACCAAGGAGATCGCCCAGGCCGCCGGAGTCGCCGAGGGAACGATCTTTCGCGCCTTCGAGACCAAGGACGATGTCATTCACGCCGCGGTCTGCACCGCCCTGCAGCCGGACGCGGCCATCGCCCACATCGCAGAGCTTCCGTCCGGACAGCCATTGGCGCAGCGGGTCACCGCTCTGCTCGACATCCTGGTGGCCGAGATTCAGCGCACCCGCTCGTTGCTGATTCACCTCGCCCAGGACCGCAGGCACCCACCGGGTCAGGGCGGTCACGGCATGCACCCCGGCGGCATGCACGACGCCCGCAACAAACTGTTCCAAGCCACCATCGATGCCCTGGGTGACTACGCCGACCAACTTCGCGTCCCCCCGCACAGCGCCGGTCGAATGCTCACCGCCCTCGCAGTCGCGGGCAGCTTTCCGTTGCTCGCCGACGAACTGTCACCAACCCCTGAAACCATGGCCAATGTCGTGTTGCACGGCATCGCCGAAGGAGACTGATGTTCCGCCTGTTCCAGCTCTACCTGCGCCCCTACACCCCCCTGTTGGTGGGCGTGATCGTGCTGCAACTGGCTCAAACCGTTGCCGCCTTGTTCCTACCCAGCCTCAACGCCGGCATCATCGACGACGGCGTCGCCACCAACAACACCACCGTGATCTGGCAACTCGGCGCCATCATGCTGGCGGTCTCCATCGTCCAGATCGCTGCCCAGGTCGGTGCTGCCTGGTTCGGGGCGCGGGCGTCCATGGCCTTCGGACGGGATCTGCGCCAGGCCATCTTCGACCGCGCCATGTCGTTCTCGGCCAAGGAGATGAACTCCTTCGGCGCCCCCACCTTGATCACCCGCAACACCAACGACGTCCAGCAGATTCAGATGCTGGTACTGATGACCGCGATCATGATCGTGGCGGCCCCCCTGATGATGGTGGGCGGTGTGGTGATGGCCCTGCGCGAGGACCCGGGTCTGAGCTGGCTGATCCTGGTGGCGGTGATCGTGCTGGGCAGCATCATCGGAATCCTGGTCACGCAGATGACCCCACTGTTTCGAACGATGCAGACCCGCATCGACAACCTCAACCGCGTGTTGCGTGAGCAGATTTCGGGCTTACGGGTGATTCGGGCCTTCGTACGCGAGCCTCAGGAGCACCAGCGCTTCGATACTGCCAACCATGCGCTGACCGACACAGCGATTCGGGTCGGGCAGCGCATGATGACGCTGTTCCCGTCGGTGTTCTTCGTAATGAACATCTCCTCCATCGCGGTGGTGTGGTTTGGCGCGTTCCGCATCGCCTCCGGCGATCTGCAGGTGGGGCAGCTCACCGCCTATTTGTCCTATCTGACTCAGATCCTGATGAGCGTGATGATGTCCACGATGATGCTGATGATCGCTCCGCGTGCTCTCGTCTCGGCCGGACGCATCCGAGAGGTGCTCGACACCGACAGCTCGGTCGTCACCGCAACCGACCCGGTGACCGCAGTGAGTCATCACGGCGAGGTGACCCTGACCGACGTGGGCTTCGCCTATCCCGGCGCCAGCCAGCCGGTGCTGTCGGGAATCAGTCTCAGCATTCGCCCCGGCACCACCACAGCAATCATCGGTTCCACGGGGGCCGGCAAGACCACCTTGCTGAACCTCATTCCGCGGCTTTTCGACGCCACCTCCGGAACGGTCAGCGTGGATGGTGTCGACGTCCGCGACCTGGATCCGACCCTGCTGTGGACTCGAATCGGGCTGGTCCCCCAGCGTCCCTATCTCTTCACCGGCACGGTGGCCTCGAACCTCAGACTGGGCCGTCCTGATGCCAGCGACGATGAGCTATGGCAGGCCCTCGAGGTCGCCCAGGCCAAGGACTTCGTCGCGGCCATGCCCGAGGGCTTGGACTCCCCGATCAGCCAAGGGGGCACCAATGTCTCGGGTGGCCAGCGACAACGCCTGGCCATTGCTCGGGCACTGGTGCGCCGACCCGAGATCTATCTGTTCGACGATTCGTTTTCGGCGCTGGACGTCGCGACCGACGCGGCACTTCGGGCGGCGTTGGCCCCCGAGACCAAGGACGCTGCTGTGCTGGTTGTCGCGCAACGGGTCTCCACGATCCGTAACGCGGATGCCATCGTGGTGCTCGACGACGGCGCCATCGTGGGCCTAGGAACCCATACCGAACTCCTGGTGAGCTGTCCGACCTACGCCGAGATCGTCGACAGCCAGTTCAAGGCCTCGGAGGTGGCGGCATGAGTGATGTGAACAACCGCACTGAGAACGACACCGAGGCAACCTCGGCTCCGATCAAGGCCAATGAGCGCCCGAAGTACGCTCCGCAGGGTCGCGGCGGTGGCCCGATGGGGCATGGCGCCGGAACCGGCGAGAAGGCGGTTTCGTTCGTTCCGTCCATGAAGCGGCTGCTGGGCCATTTGAGTCCGGAGCTTCCCCGCATCATCGCGGTGATCGTGATGCTCGCTTTCGCGACTGCGGGAAATGTCATCGGACCGGCCGTCCTGGGCCAGGGCACGAACCTGATCTTCGATGCGGTCGTGGTGGACAAGACGCCGATCGACTTCGCGGCCCTAGGCCGCGTTCTGCTGCTGGCTGCAGTGCTGTACGTGGGGTTCTTCCTGCTGAGCTGGATCTCCAATCTGATGATCAACTCGATCGTGCAGCGCTCGATCTACCGCATACGCAAACAGGTCAGCGAGAAGATCTCCCGCCTGCCGCTTCGATATTTCGATGGGCAGCCGCGCGGTGAGTTGCTCAGCCGGGTCACTAATGACGTCGACAACGTTTCGCAGTCCTTGCAGCAGACCCTGGCGCAGATCTTGAGCAGCCTGTTCACCGTGATCGGCGTGGTGATCATGATGTTCTACGTCTCCTGGGTACTGGCCCTGGTCGCCTTGGTGACCATCCCGGTAGCGGGGGCGGTGACGATGATCATCGGCAAGCGCTCTCAGAAGCTGTTCGCGAAGGTGTGGAAGTCCACCGGAGAGCTCAACTCCCAGGTTGAGGAGGCCTACACCGGCCACGATCTGGTGACGGTATTCGGGCGCCGACCCGAGATTGCCGCCCAGTTCCGCGCCAAGAACGGCGAGTTGTTCGAGGCATCGTTCGGGGCTCAGTTCATCTCCGGAATCATCATGCCGGTGATGTTCTTCATCGGGAACCTCAACTATGTGATCATCGCTGTGGTGGGTGGTCTGATGGTTACGGCCGGCACTCTCACCGTGGGCGGGGTCCAGGCGTTCATTCAGTACAGCCGCATGTTCACCCAGCCGATCACCACGCTGGCCTCGATGGCCAACCTATTGCAGTCCGGCGTCGCGTCGGCTGAGCGCGTGTTCGAAGTGCTTGATGCCGCCGAGCAGAATCCAGAAATCGCAGGCGAACTGCCCGAACCCCTCGCCGGACGGGTGGGCTTCGAGCACGTCGACTTCTCCTATGACCCGGAAAAGCCGTTGATCACCGACCTCAACCTGGTGGCCGAGCCCGGTTCGACCGTGGCCATCGTGGGTCCGACCGGGGCGGGAAAGACCACCTTGGTGAATCTGATCATGCGGTTCTACGAGGTGGACTCCGGCAGCATCACCATTGACGGCACCGACATCAGCACCGTGCCCCGCCACGCTCTGCGTAGCCAGATCGGAATGGTGCTGCAGGATGCGTGGCTGTTCGGCGGCACGATCCGCGACAACATCGCCTACGGCTTGGACGGCGCCACCGAAGAGCAGATTCTGGCTGCGGCCAAGGCCACCTATGTGGATCGCTTCGTCCATTCACTCCCGGATGGCTACGACACGGTGATCAACGAGGAGGCCTCGAATCTGTCCTCGGGAGAGAAGCAGCTGATCACCATCGCCCGTGCCTTCTTGGCCGACCGTTCGATTCTGATCCTTGATGAGGCCACCAGCTCGGTCGACACCCGCACCGAGCTGCTGGTGCAACGCGCCATGAACAAGCTGCGCCAGGACCGCACAAGCTTCGTGATCGCCCACCGGTTGAGCACCATTCGCGATGCCGATGTGATTCTGGTCATGGAGGACGGCAGCATCGTGGAGCAAGGCACCCACGATGAGCTGATCCAGACCAAAGGTGCTTATCACCGGCTTTATCAGGCGCAATTCGCGGCCGCTATTACCGACGATGAGGATTCTGCCGCCTGATCAGTTGCCTCAAATCGCGGTGCTCCCGATTTGCCGTGGTGGATACAGTCTCCACAAATCGGCGTACTCCCCAGACACAAAGGAGCACCACATGCGCAAGCTTGCTGCACTTCTGGCAACCTTTGCATTGACCCTCACCTTGCTCGTCAGCACTGCTCCCGGAACTGCCCAGGCAGCACCCAAGGCACCTTCGACCAGCGTCTCCCCCATGGCCTACGAGAAGTTCGACGTCAAGGGCAGCATTGGCACCAAGGTGGTCCGTCCGGTGGCACTGCAGGTTTGGTCGCGAAGCGCCTGGCGCACCGTGGCCCGCGCACGCACCGACAAGAAGGGGCGCTATACCTTCACGATTTCCACCGCCCGCAGCACAGTGAAGGTGCGGGTGTATGCCAAGAAGACCCGGGTAAAGGGCCGCAGCTACCGAAAGGTCGTTAGCCAAACGCGCACCATCACGACGAGGAAGCAAGCCAACTTCCTTTCGATGTCCAAGGTCCTTCTCGAGGGCCAGACCTTCCAGGCGCAGGGAATCATCGAACCCATTCGTCGCGGACGCCAGGTGCAGTTGCAGGCCTTGCGGGCCAACGGCTGGGTCGTGGTGGACTCGGTGAGCGCAGGCAGCCGAAGTGCGGTCGCCTTCTCGGCTACGCATAGTGCCGCCAATCTCGCCTACCGCATGGTTGCTGCCCGCTACAAGGGTGCACCGGCAACCACCAGCGCCACCACACGGGTCACAACCTTTGTCAACGACCACGCCAAAGCAACCCAGGTGTCGGTCGGAACCCATCACACCTGCGCGCTCACCGAGGCTGGCACCGTCCGCTGCTGGGGCGACAACTATCGCGGCGAACTTGGGGACGGCACCGTCCACGTCGAGTCCTTCAGCAGCCTGCCTTCCCAGGTCGTGGGGCTTCCCGCCACGGTGGTGTCGATCAGCGTCGGAGACCAACACACCTGCGCGATCGCCGAGAACCGCACCGCCTGGTGTTGGGGCAACAACGACAACGGGCAACTCGGCGACGGCACGACCACAGATCGAGGCAAACCGGTCCAGGTGAAGGGTCTCACCAACGTCATCTCGATCAGTGCCGGCGAGGTACACACCTGCGCGGTCGTGGGCGACAGCCCCTCAGCTACCGCTGGGGCAGCGAAGTGCTGGGGCAACAACTACCGGGGCAAGCTCGGCGATGGGACCACCACGGTCCGCAAGCTGCCGACCCAGGTCAGCGGACTCACCAACGGCGTGACCGAGGTGTCTGCTGGTTCGGGCCACACCTGTGCACTCACCGCCACTCAGACCGCACGATGCTGGGGCGATGGAAGCAGCGGCCAACTGGGCTCCGGCGCGACGGCAACCAGCAAGGTTCCCGTCGCGGTGAAGGATCTCACCGGGGTGACAGCAATCTCGGCCGGCGCCACGAACTCCTGCGCCATTTCCTCCGACGAAGCCTGGTGCTGGGGAGAGGCCTGGGTCAGTGACGGAGAATCGCGCACCGATCTGGCCCCAATGCAGGTCACGGGGCTGTCCAGTGCCGTGAGCGTGATCGCCGCTGGCGTTGACACGTGCGCAGTGAAGGCTGGCGCCGCCCAATGCTGGGGCCGCAACGAGTCAGGAGCCATCGGTGATGGGACCATGACGGGGCGGGCGACACCGGTCACGGTCACCGGGCTCGGCAGCGGGGTGTCGACCATCGACACCAGCGAGGTGCGCATCTGGTACGGCGCCGTCACCGGCCACAGCTGCGCGGTGACCACCACCGGTTCGGTCCATTGCTGGGGAGACAACCGTCAAGGCGAACTCGGCAATGCGACCGTGGGAGCCAGCACCACCCCGGTAGCCACACTGGGATTCGCCTGATCCCGTCAGCTCAATGTGGGCCCAGACTCACCCCTGGGCCCACATCGCGACCAACAACCCGGCATCCAATTCGCTGAACCTACCGAAGGCCCCGTTCCCTGAGCCTGTCGAAGGGCCCGTTCCCTGAGCCTGTCGAAGGGCACCGTCACACCACCCCTACCCGAACACTCAAGCCCCGCGATACGCCCTCTGCAGTGAACAAACACGCCCCCAGGGCGCAATTTGTTAGAACATTTCCCATGGAGGGGGAAATCCACGAATTCCGCGTCAATTGGGGCCCAAAACGGCCACCTGGCAAGACACCGCAAATCAGGCGAAGGCGGCCGCCACCGCAGCCAGAACATCCCGTCGTTCAGCCGGGTCTAGCTTGACCAGGCTGGCAATGATCGAAGCCGACAACTCGTCGGCCTGCGTACGCGCCGGCCGGTACAGCCAGGCCCGTCCCTCGAGATGTCGCGTAGCCAGACCCTTTTTCGCCAGGCGATCCAGCACCGTCATCACAGTGGTGTAGGCAAGGTCCCGATCAGCGGAGAGCAGGTCGTGAACCTCGCGCACCGATACCGAATCCGGGCGCGCCCACAGGATGTTCATCACCGCCTGTTCCAACTCGCCCGAGACCGCCATGGCGCACATGGTAGATCAAAGATTGCGGTCTACGACAGCCAGTAGTAGATTGCGCGCCATGGACGCGGAAACCCTTGCCAGATGGCAGTTTGGTATTACCACCGTGTACCACTTCCTCTTCGTACCCATCACCATTGCCCTGTCGATGCTGGTGGCCGTACTCCAGACGTTGTGGTACCGCTCAGGGGAGGAGAAGTTCCTCCGCCTGACCAAGTTCTTCGGAAAGGTGTTCCTGATCAACTTCGCTATGGGCGTTGTGACGGGCATCGTGCAGGAGTTCCAGTTCGGTCTGAACTGGTCTGAATACTCCCGCTTCGTTGGTGACATCTTCGGTGCACCTCTCGCGATGGAGGCACTGTTGGCCTTCTTCCTGGAGTCGGTGTTCCTGGGTGTGTGGGTGTTCGGCTGGGATCGTCTTCCCAAGAAGCTTCACCTCATGAGCATCTGGCTGGGCTCGATCGGCACCTTGCTGTCGGCGATCTTCATCCTGGCCGCCAACTCCTTCATGCAGAATCCGGCTGGTTCCTGGTACAACCCGGCCACCGGTCGCGCGGAAATGACCAGCCTGGTCGACGTTCTGTTGAACCCGATCAACCTGGTTACCTTCCCGCACGTCATCGCTGGTGCTTATGTCACTGCGGGCGGCCTGATCGTGGGCATCTCGGGTTGGTGGCTGGCCAAGCTCGCCAAAGCTGGCGACGCTGACGCCGAAACCAAGTCGGCCTGGCACTGGTCCACTCGCTTCGGCGCCTGGGTCCTGATCATCGCCGGCGCTGCTGTGATCATCACCGGTGACCTGCAGGGCAAGGCGGTCACCGCCGAGCAGCCGATCAAGATGGCCGCTGCCGAGGGTCTGTGCAACACCGAGGCCCAGGCTCCCTTCTCGCTGATCCTGGTTGGGAGCAGCTGTGAGGGCGTCAAGGAAGGCGAGAGCATCACCGCGCTGTCGGTTCCGGGTCTGTTCTCGATCCTGGGCTCGGAGAGCTACGACATCAACGCCAAGATGCTCGGCATCAACAACCTGAACGAGAAGTACACCGCTGAAGGCTTCGACAACGTCCAGTTGCAGAAGGACACCTCCAAGGATCTCGTTAATACTGTTGGCGAGTACAACAAGGCCAACGACACCAAGTTCGATTTCGCTCCGAGCATCCCGGTCTCCTTCTGGACCTTCCGGATCATGATCGTGCTCGGCGGGCTTGCAATCCTCGTGGGCATCTGGGTTCTCATCGCCACCGCTAAGGGTAAGAGCCCCAAGGGTGGTTCGTTGTGGACCGCTGCAATGATCGCTACCCCGTTGATGGCTCTGTTCGCCAACAGCTTCGGGTGGATCTTTGCCGAGATGGGCCGTCAGCCGTTCGTCGTGTACGGCGTGCTGCCCACCATGAGCGCGAACTCTCCTGGCGTTAGCAACCTGGAGGTCGGCCTCACCATGGTGCTGTTCACCGTGATCTACGGCACCCTTGCGGTGGTCGAGGTCGGGCTGCAGCTGCACTTCATCAAGAAGGGACTGCCGGAAGTCACCGAGCCTACTGTGCTCACTGACGACGACGCTCCCGTGAGCTTCGCGTACTGAGAGGCTGAGAAATGTTTGCACTTGAAGTAGCAGCAGCTCCTGCAGTGGGCTTGCAGATTCTCTGGGTGATCCTGATCGCCGTTCTGTGGATCGGCTATCTGGTTCTGGAGGGCTTCGACTACGGCGTTGCCATGTTGATCCCCTTCCTCGGCAAGACCGACAAGGAACGTCGAGTCATGGTCAACACCATCGGCCCGGTCTGGGACGGTAACGAGGTGTGGCTGCTCACCGCTGGTGGCGCCACCTTCGCAGCCTTCCCGGCTTGGTACGCGACCCTGTTCTCGGGCGCTTACCTGCCGTTGTTCCTGATCCTGGTCGGTCTGATCATTCGTGGTGTGTCCTTCGAGTACCGCTCGAAGCACCCCGAGACCAAGTGGCGTAACACCTTCGACTGGATGGCGGCCATCGGCTCGTTCATCGTGCCGCTGGTGTTCGGCATCGCCTTCGCCAACTTCATCATGGGCCTGCCGGTTGCCTTGGCCACCGGCGACATGAACACCCCGGTCCTGCTGGCACCCGCCGCAGAGCACCTGTTCGTGCTGACCCCGGCGCCGTACTTCCTGCAGCTGTTCATCAACGGCTACGGATTCGGCCTCATGGGCGGCATCGTGCTGGTCGTGGCGTTCCTGTTCCATGGAGCCATCTACCTGACGCTGAAGACCCGTCCGGGCGAACTGCACGACCGTGCACGCAAGTTCGCTCAGACCATCGGTCTGGTGGCCATCGTCGGTGGCGCTGTGTACCTGGTGTGGCAGAACCTGATGTTCCCGGCCGAGGCAGCTCTCACTGAGGCTGCCCTGGGCGTGAACCTGGCACCTGCTCTGCAGTTGGCTGGTTGGATCATGACTGCGGTTGCGGCCGTGGCTCTGATCGCGGCTTGGTGGTTCGTCGGTCACGGACGCGAAGGCATCGCCTTCATCTCCACTGCGGTGGCGATCCTGTCCGTGGCAGTCATCACCTTCCTCACCATGGTTCCGGGCCTCGGATTCGTCGACGCTGCTGGTGATCGCACCACGGCACCGCTGAATCTGTTGAACGCATCCTCCAGCCAGACGACGCTGGTTCTGATGACGATCGTCGCGGTGATCTTCGTGCCGATCGTGCTCGCCTACACCGCGTGGTCTTACTGGGTGTTCCGTCAGCGCCTCGGCGTTGAGAACATGCCAGATGAGGTAGCGCTGGCGAGTTGATGATGGCGGGGCCTATTGACCCCCGTCTACTGCGCCGAGCCTCGGCGACCAGGGGTTTCCTGGTCGCCGGGGTCGCGGTAGGAAGCGCAACAGCCATCCTGACTCTCGGTCAGGCATGGCTGTTGTCGCGTTCAGTGGCGGGAATTTTTGATACTGGCAGTCTGGACGGTCTGTGGATCGCCGCACTGCTGCTGCTGGCGGTCTTCGCCGGCAAAGCACTTCTGAGCTGGTTGCACCAATGGATCGCCCACCGCACCTCTGCTGCGGTGAAGTCCCAGCTGCGTCGTGACATCATCAGTGCGCGACTTGCTCATCCGGTCGATTCCCCCACCACCACCGGCGGGTTGATCACCTTGGTCACCCAGGGCTTGGATGCTCTGGACGGCTATTACTCCAAATACCTTCCCCAGCTTGTGCTGGCCGTCACGGTTCCGATCATCATCGGCGTAGCGATCCTGGCCTCTGACTTCTGGTCGGCGGTAATCGTCGCGGTGACCATGCCGCTGATCCCCGTCTTCATGGCTTTGGTGGGATGGACCACCGAGAAGCTGACCAAGCGACGCTGGGCGGTTCAGACGCGGCTTGCGCACCACTTCGCCGACCTCGTTACCGGACTGCCCACCTTGCAGGTCTTCGGACGGGCCAAGGCCCAGGCCCGCGGATTGCGAGAGACCGAAGACGCGCACGTGCGCGAGACCATGGCCACCCTGCGCGTTTCGTTCCTGTCTGCCGGGGTCTTGGAGTTGCTCTCCACACTGAGCGTGGCTGTGATCGCCGTCACGATCGGCTTCCGGGTCGTGTTCGGCGAACTCGACCTCGCCACGGCACTGTTCGTCCTCATCCTGGCGCCGGAGGCTTACCTGCCAATCCGCCAAGTCGGTGTGCACTATCACGACTCGGCCGATGGCGTCGCGGCAGCGATGTCTGCCTTCAAGCTCATCGATGCTCACGAACCCCCTCCGGTGGCCAAGGTCGGCGAAGCCGCCAAGTTGGTCTTCAGCTCCGCCGCTGCGGACGCCACCCCGGCATCCGCGAGCCCGTCGATTCCCGACCCGTTTGCGGCCGGCTTCGTCCCAAGCCACGCGGCGCTGCTGAGCGTGCGCGAACTCACCCACACCTATCCGGGCACGAACACTCCGGCTCTGCAGCCGATCAGCTTCGACGTCGCTCCCGGCGAGGTCCTCGCCCTTGCCGGCGGCAGCGGCGGGGGTAAGACCACCCTGATCAATGCCCTGCTCGGCTTCCTGAGCCCCAGTGGCGGCGAACTGCTGGTCGAAGGATCGCCGATCACCGACTGGACGGCCTGGCGGCGCCAGGTGGCTTTCGTGGGTCAGTTCCCCGGCCTGGTCAACGGCGACATCGCCGACAACGTGCGCCTGGGAAGTCCCGAAGCCTCCGACGCTGAGCTTCGGGAAGCCTTGGACGCCGCAGGTGCCCCCGAGTTGGCTCTGGACCACTCGGTCGGCGATAACGCCGAAGGGGTCTCCTCGGGCGAGCGGCGACGCATCGCCACCGCTCGGGCTCTGCTGCGGATCAGCCGCGACCACGGTCGACTGCTGATCCTCGACGAGCCCACCGCTGGACTGGATCCCGACGCCGAGGCCACCCTCCTGGGGAGCCTGCGGACCTCGGGAGTGGCGGTGATCGTGGTCAGCCACCGTCCCGCCGTGTTGAGTGCCGCCGACCGGGTCATCACCGTGGAGGCTCCTGAGCCTGCTGAGGTTGCCCTTTCGACAAGCCCGGAGGCCGCAACGACAGACTCTGGGAGCGAGAACGAACTCCCGCTGGCTGAGCCTGTCGAAGCCCCAGTCACCGCACTGGCTGAGCCTGTCGGGGCCCAAGCCACCACCGCGGTGGCTGAGCTCGAGGACGCTCCGCTGGCTGAGCTTGTCGAAGCCCCCGACGGCGACCCTTCGACAAGCTCAGGGAACGCAACGACAAGCTCAGGAAGCGCAACGACAAGCGCAGGGGACGCACCGACGGACTCAGGGGACGACGAAACCCCCGCGGAACCTGACGAGGCGCCGGCGTCGGTCGGCCTGATCCGCAGCCTGCTGGACGCAGTTCCCAAGTCACGCAAATGGCTGGCGCTGTCGATCTTCCTTGCCTTCAGTGCCACCGCCGCCCAGGTTGCCCTCATGGGCACCTCGGCTTGGTTGCTCACCTTCGCTGCACTCATCGTGCCGCCGCTGTTCCTGCAGACGCCGGCCGTGCTGGTGCGCTTCTTCGCCATCTCGCGGGCCGCGCTGCGCTATGCCGAGCGGCTGGCCAGCCACAACCTGGCCCTGCGGATGCAGTCGGCCCTGCGTCTGGTCACCTATCAGCGATTGTCCGGCACCACCCTCCTGGGACGGCGCCGCGGCGACTTGCTCACCCGGGTGGTCGCTGATGTCGAGGCGATCAAAGATCTGATGGTGCGGGTCTGGATCCCCTTCATCTCCGCAACCGGAGTGATCTTGGTCACGGGCTTGGGCCTGGGTCTGATTTCACCGGCCACCGGCCTGGTGGTGCTCGCCAGCGCCGCAATTGCCGGGCTGCTGCTGCCCTGGTTGGCCCAGCGCGGGTCGGCGAAGGCCGACGCCGAAGCGGTGCCGCTGCGCGGCGAGCTGGGCAACGCTGTGCATGAGATCGCTACGGCGGCTCCGGATCTGGTGGCCTACGGCGCGGACAAGGTCTACGCCGACAAGCTGCTCGAGATCGACGGCAGGCTCAGTGACGACGAGGCTCGCAGCACCTGGGTGCGCGGCATCACGACTGCCGGACAGTTGTTGGCAGCCGGCCTCGCTGTGATCGGCGCTCTACTGATCGGTGGCGCGCAAGCCCACGACGGCGTGCTCATGCCGCAACTGATGGACTGGATCACCAACGTGGCCTTCCTCAAAGCGACCCCGCCGCCGATGTACGCCATGCAGGCCACGGTGCTGGCCGTGCTGGTGCTGACCCCGTTGGCGTTGCATGAAGCTTTGTCGAATCTGGTTCAGGCAGCACAGGTGAATACCCGCGCTCAGGCCGCACTGACCCGGGTGGAGGAGATCCTGGACGCCGAGCCGGTGGGATCCGGCGACCTGCCGTCCCTGCCGGAGCCGGTGGCTGAGCCAGGTCTGAGCCTGCACGACCTGAGCGTCGGCTGGCCTGGCCAAGAGCCGGTCCAGACCGGCCTGAACCTGGAGCTCTCCCGCGGCGAGATTGTGGGCCTGGTCGGGCCCAGTGGCATCGGCAAGACCACCGTCGCGGCCACCGTGCTCGGCCTCATCCCGCCGCTGGATGGCGAGGCCGAGATTCACGGCCGGGTCGGCTATCTGCCACAGGATGCCCACATCTTCACGACCTCGATCGCGGAGAACGTGATGATCGGCAATAAGTTCGCCACGCCCGAGCAGGTGCAAACCGCCCTGCAGCGCTCCGGATTGACTCTGGATCCGCAGCGCCTCGTGGGCGAGACGGGCACCCATCTCTCCGGCGGCGAAGCCCGACGGGTAGCCTTGGCCCGGCTCCTGGTCGGAGACTTCCAAGTGCTGATCCTGGACGAGCCGACCGAGCATCTCGACCTGCTCACCGCCACTGCCCTGATGGACGACATCTGGAACAACACCACAGATGCTGCAGTCCTGGTGATCACCCACGACCCCGCAGTGATCTCCCGCTGTAATCGAGTAATCACCCTCACCTGACGCGGATCGCGGTGCCCAATCCCCCGATTAGCTCCCAAAAGGTGCAGACGCTCCCGAACCTTCGGGAGCGTCTGCACCTTTTGGGAGCGTCTGGCGGGGATCGAGGGGTCTGGCGCAGGGGAGCTCAGCGGATGAGGCGAAGCAAGGCGGGGCCGAGATTGGGCCCGTCCGGCTCGATCTGACGCAGCGCCAGCCAGCCCAGATAGGCGACGTATGCCAATCGCGCCCGCTCGGTGGCCTCCGGGGCTGCCACGCCACCGCGAATGAGCAGTTCCTCGATGAAGGCCAGCCGCCGCTGATGCACCCGCGCCACCACCGGACCGATCTGGGGGTCGTCGCTCAGGGCGATCAGCCGCCATTCGGCGCGATCCTGCACCTCGGTGGCACCGAAGGCAACCGCAATCAGTCCGGCCAGGGCCTCGTCGGGTGAGGCTCCCTCCAGGCGCTGGATGGCGTCCTGGGTCGCCACTCGTTCCCACTCCTCGAGGACGGCCTGCACCAGGTCGGCGCGATCGGTGAAGTGCCAGTAGAAGCTCCCCCGGGTGGCGCCCAGGCGCGGAGCCAGCGCATCCACGGCGATGCGGTCGAAGCCATGCTCGGCACCCATGGCCATGGCCGCCTCGATCCAGTCCTGCCGCGTCAAACGGCGCTTCGTTGAGGCCATATTGCGAGCCTACCGTACAGCGGTGTACGGTTCGATCCATACACGACTGTACGGAGATTCTGATGGGGCACTCATCCACTCCCACCGGGCCAGCGGCCCTGCGCATCCTGAGCCTTCCGGCGCAGAACACCCAGACCCTGCGGTCGTTGCGCCCTGTCGCCGGCGGTACCGCGGCGACGTTGCTGGCGATCGCGGGACTCCACGCGTCCTGGGTCACCGGGAGCACCTGGCCCTACGCCGATGGGGCCACCCTGAGCCGGCACGTGCTCGGCATCCCCGAGACCCCCGGCATGCCATCAGCGGCCGCGACGGTCGCGGTCACTGCAGCGCTTGCGGTGACCGGCGCAGCGGCGGTGGCCCGAACTTCGAAGAGCCCGCGACTGCGCGGCGCTGCACGACTACTTACCATGCCTGCCGCCGCTGTGCTCGCCGTCCGCGGGCTGGGCGGGTTCGCTCAATCACTCCTGGCCCCCGACGCCGCCACCGCGGAGTTCACCCGCAACGATCTGCGGATCTACTCCCCGCTGTGCCTGGCGCTGGCCGCGGGACTTGCCGTGCTCGAAAAACCCACCAAACAGGAGAACCGATGAACTTCTTGGCTGAATCCTCACGCCGCTGGCCCCTGTGGGCCAGTCTGGGCGTCTTGGCCTTGACTGCACTGATCCACATCTTCGCAGGCACCCCCATGTATCTGGACGGCATCGCCCAGGCCGGACTGACCGGCGAGGTCGGCGGCTTGGCCGTCGCTCTGTGGCACCTCACCTCGACCATCCTGGTGCTGCTGGTGGTCGGTCTCGGCTGGGCAATCCGCGCCAGTCACCAGGCTGGGGTTCCGATCCTCGTCGCGGTCTGGACCATCTGCTTGGCATTCTTCGCCATCATGCTCGGCGTCGATGTGAGCGCCGGTTCGGTCATCTCCCCGTTGGTGCAGTGGACACTCTTCGTCCCGCCTCTGATCCTGCTGCCCTTGACCCGCTGGAGCCGGCCACCGTCCACCGGCGTCGACCCGGCGGAGCTGCACCAACGGTGACGATCGGACGTACTGAGATGGGCGCGGCCTCTAGTCCTCCGCGAGCACGATCAGTCGGTCATGAGAGGTGAAGGTGATCAGGTCGCTCTTCTCGGGGTTCAACCGAATCCCGTAGGCCTCCCGGCGACTGTGGGCATGCTCGGCAAGGCGGTAGCCGATCGCGGTCTCACCACGGCGGCGCGCCGCTTCTAACAGGGTGTAGAAGTCGACGGGTTCACCCATGACCACATACAGGTCGGCTGGGCGCAAGTACACCTCGCTGCCTTCTGCCTGGAACAAGACGGTGAAGACCTCTGCGAGGCCTCGGTTCTCCGAGATCTGGGAGAGCATCAAAGCCACCAACTTGTCACTGACGATCAGGTCGTCGGCTCGAGCAACTTCGGCGAGTTCCCGGTTCGAGTCGTCCAGCATTTCGCTGACGATGTTCAGATGCAGGTCGGACTTCTCAGCCAGGTCACGCAAATGCAGCAGCGTCACCAAGGTGCGATTGTCGGCCCGATTGACACCGTACTGGCCGGGATCGGCCAACACGATGATGTGGTCGTAGCTGCCGATGTCGAGCCCGTTCAACACCGCCCGCCGGGTTGGATCACCATCGACATGGGTAAACGCAACATTGGTCAGCTGCGGCATCGGCGTCAGCACCCCGTCATGGACGACCATGACCTCCGAGCCCACCGCCACATACTCGTCCAACTCCGCGATCATCACCGGCAGCACTGCGTTGACGCCCAGAACCAGGGTTCGCTCCGGCGGATTCTGTCCACCCACACCGGTCACGATGGGGGCGATGTCGACACGCCCCGGGGCGGTTCCCAAGAAGACCTCGCTGTCATCGGCGGCGATCACGATGATCTGGTCCCCCTCGGCGATCACGGTGTCATGCGGAGGGTTAACCAAGGGGTGACCGTCCACGACCAACCCGATGGCCGCACACTTGCTGAACGCCAACTGAGCATCGAAATAGGTCTTGCCGATCAGGCTCGGCTGCGTTGTGAAGTACAACTCGTCACCATCGAAGTCCAGGAACTCCTGGTAGACCACCGAAAGCCCGGACTGTCGGCAGCTTTGCACCGTGATCCTTCCGATCACTTCAGCACCGAGCACCCAATGGACTTCGTCACCGCCCGCCAGGCGCGCGACCTCAAGGTTCTCCGAATCGCTCAACTCCGCCACGATGTGGTAGGTCGAATCAGGACGTTCGGGATTGTTGGTCAGCGCCAACGCCGTCTTGATGACCTCAGAATCGGGGTCCGGTGAATCCTCGGGGGCAAGCAGAATGATGCTGCGCGCCCACTGCGGACTGGCCATCGCGAGGTCGGCCAGGGACGTCGGGTCACCACTGCGAGTGATCACCGTGGTGCCTCCCAGATGCGGGCACTGGGCCTTGATCTCATCGTCCATCGCCACCTTGTCTCGATTAGCGAGGATGACGATGCTGGCGCGACCTACCGATTCATTGGCGATCGCCAGTTCATTGACGATGGTGTGCACCTTGTCGCTCCAACCCAGAATGAGCGAGTGATCGTGCTCCAGCACCCGAGAGCGTCCCTTGCGAAGCTCAGCGATCTTGTCGTCGAAAGCCCCGGAGATGATGCCGATGAGGCTGGCCACGATGACCAGGCCGCCGATCGTGATCAGCAGCATGAAGATACGAAAACCCCAGCCCGCATCGCCGCCCATGGTGCCCGGATCGAGAGTGCGCATCAGCCCACCCCACAAGATATCGACGAGGTCACCATCGGGGGCATCGTCGGGATAGGCGTGAACCAGAAAGGCAACCGTGCCGATCACCACGACCAGGACCACGGTGGCCAGCCCCAACAGGCCCATCAGCGCAAGAGTGCCGCGCGCCATCAGGTTGTCGAACCAATACCTCAATCGCTCCAAGAGCGTTGGTGCGCCCATGTCGACCTCAATCATCGTCAATGATGCTGGGAGTCTAGTGAGCAGCACTTGCCGCGTACAGTGTTCTTGCCCTACGGTCGCGCCGCCTCAATCCCGGCTCCACCAGCCACGAACCGATGGCCGTTTACCCGACTCACCCCGGCAGCGCTGGAACGATGAGGCCATCGGCGGACAACTCGCCCGCGCCGAAGGCTGCCAGGAAGATGGCCGTCACCTGTGCGGTGCTTCCGGTGTCGGGAGAGTTCGGATCGACGAAGTCATGCATCCAGTGCAACTCGGCGTCCAGCCTGGCAACACCGGAGTCCTGCGCGACAGGGAAGAACAGACTCTCAGCGAACTGTGTGGCCACATCGTGACGAATGGCGAAGTCGCCGGGGTTGGAGATCAGGACGACCCGTTCCAGGGGGTGATTGGGCGCCACCGAACGGTCGAACATCGCCTCGGACAGGTGCAGGAAGGGCAGGATGCCCCGGGACGGAAAGCCCGGATAGGCATAGGGGCTTCCCGGAAGCGCAGCCTTCTTGCGCGGATCCCACCAGTAGTAGAAGTCGGGCAGCAGCCGCGGCGACCCGACCAGCAACCGCACTAGCGGCATCGGTGCCGCCTTGGGAGCGATCAATGGGGCCGCCATGACCAAGCGCGTCACTCGAGGCCGACTCGCCGCAACCCAGGCGGCCAAGGTCGCACCAGCGGAAAGCCCCCCGACCCACACCGGCTCGGGGAACCCTGCGGCAACGTCCATCCAGGCATCGGCGTGGGCGATTAGTTGCTTGACCGTCAACCCACCCAGATCCCGGTTGAGCACATCAGACTCACCATGGAAGGGCATCCGAGGCAGCAGCACTCGGAGCCCCTGGCCGGCCATGGCTTCGGCAACCTCCACGAATTGCGAGGGTGCATTGGTGAACCCGTGCCACAGCACCACGGTCGCACGCGCTGGGCCATCAGGTTCGAACAGCTTGGCCTGGGTGGGCTCGGCGATCTCGGCGTCCAGGGCATGCAGTTGCGCAAAACGTTCTCGGGCCTGGGCCGGATCGGCCGAAGGGTGCGGATCACTCGGCGGTAGGCCGGGGATCGACAGCACCCTACGGAAAGCGGCTACGGCCGGGGTGTCGCTCATTGTTGCTTCCGTTCGGTCGTGACCCGCCCGACGGTAGCACCCTTCCCTTTGCGAAGGTCGGCACGATCTTGTCGAAACACTCCCTGCGGGTAGGTGCCCTTCGCCATGATGGAGCTTGGACGGAGTGTTTCCGACCATCGCGAGTTACCCCCTCAACAACACCGACTCGGTCTTCCAGGCAGCGCAGCAAGAATGGCCGATCCGCGGAAAGGAAGTGCACTGATGGACACCGTCTACCTGGGCATGGAGTTGCGCAGCCCGCTGGTCGCCTCCGCCGGACCTCTCACCCAAAGCGTCGACGACGTGAAGCGCCTGGCCGATACCGGTCTGGGCGCCATCGTCATGCATTCCATGTTCGCCGAAAAACTGCTGCGCGACGCCGATGCCGACGCGGCCTTGGAAGATTCCTATGCCGAACTTTCCGCCGAGGCCACCAGTGCGTTTCCCGAGGAAATCGCCCAGGTGGATCCGGCGAATCACTACCTCAACCTGGTCGAACGCAGCGTGGCCGCGGTCGACATTCCCGTGATCGCCAGCCTGAATGCCGCACACACCGGCACTTGGGTGACCTACGCCCAGCAACTGGCCGAAGCTGGGGCCGCAGCCATCGAATGCAACATCTACTTCGTGCCCGGCAACGCCACCCGCACCGGAGCCGAGGTGGAAGCCCGCCATCTCGAAATCGTTTCGGCGGTGACCGGCGCCGTCGACATTCCCGTGGCAGTGAAGATGTCGCCGCACTTCTCCAGCGTCGGCAACTTCGCGTTGCGCCTGATCGACGTCGGTGCCGACGGCCTGGTGCTGTTCAATCGCTTCCTGCAACCCCGCATGGACATCAGCAAGCTGGCCGTCGTGCCCGGAGTGAGCCTGTCCACCGCCGACGAAGCACACCTGCCGCGGGCCTGGATCGCCACCTTGCGCAACCGCACCACCGCCTCCCTGGCAGCAACGTCGGGAGTCGCGACCGCCGGCGACGTCATCGCCTACCTGCTCGCCGGTGCCGATGTGGTCATGACCACCTCCGCACTGGTACGCAAGGGTGTGGGCTATGCCGATGAGCTGCTCGCCGATATGCAGGAGTGGATGACCCGACGCGGTTTCGCCTCGGTGGCGGAGATGCGCGGCAAGCTCGCCATGTCGACCGAAGCCGACGGTGACTTCGCCGCCCGCAGCGATTACGTCGCGGCTTTGGAGAAGGCTCAGATCACCTACGGCTCTGCAATCCGCTGATTCCAAGCCCACCACGGTATGGGGCGCAGCGCCTCTGACGACTACAGTGGCCACGACGCCTCACAGGAAGGGTGCCGAGATCAGCGACGACGACAGTGGCGATGTCCGCGACACCTCCGTCCCTGCGACCCCGAGCCGGCCGCTGACGATCGCGGAGTTCACCGACAACTACGGGCCAGCCCATTCCGGTCTGCTCTACGCCGTTCAGTTCTTGGAAGAACAGGTGTTGGCCGCCGGGCACAAGGTTCTGCTGGTCGCCCCGGAGGCAAAAGGCCCCAATCCGCATGCGGGCAATCCCAACCGCCGCGAGATTCGCCTACCCAGTGTGCCGATTCCCGGTGCCGGGATTCGGCTGAGCATGGGCCAGGACTTCGACTATCGGCTCGCCCAGATGGTGGCCAACCCGCCCGATGTGATCCACATTCACGGCCTGGGTTCCATCGGACTGCTGGGCATGTGGGTGGCCGAGCGCACCAACCGTCCGATGGTGATCACCTGGCACACCGATCTGGAGGCCTACGCTGACCATTACTGGCATCTGGTGCCCTTCTTGACTGCGGCCTACAAGGTGTACAAGCTGCACATGGACCGGCCGTCCTGGGCCCAGATCAAGAAGACCCGCTTCAAGCGGCCGCGCCGCGGCGGGGCTCAGGTGGAGTTGCTGGAGTTGGCCGCCAACATGCTCACCGACGCCGATCTGGCCACCACACCCTCGGACAAGACCGCCAAGCGGGTGCTGGAGATTGCTCCGAACGCCAAGGTGCGCGTCGTTCCCAACGGCACCGACGCGCTGCCCGAGTTGCCTCCGATCAGCAAGCATCGGGGACCGCGGCTGATCTATGTCGGCCGCATCTCCTTGGAGAAGGGCATCGGTTTGATGCTGGATGCCTTCGAGTTGGTCCGCGATCAGATTCCCAACGCCGAGTTGATGATCGTCGGAGACTGGAAGAACACCCCAACCAAGCTGCGCCGCAAGCTGCAACGCGCCTCCCGGTTCGGCGGAGTGAAGCTCCCCGGCCAGGTCCCGCGGGAAAAGCTGGGCGCCTACTACGCCTCCGGGGACGCTTTCGTCTTCGCCTCGCTGACCGACACCCAGGCGCTGGTGCTTCACGAGGCTGCGCACGCCGGGCTGCCCTTCGTGATGGTTGATCATGAGCTGCGACTGGTCATCGACCCCGGCGTGAATGCCGTGTTGGCGCGCCCCAACGCGGTCTCTCTGGCCGGGGCCATGATCGGAATGATCAACGCTTTGAAGGATCCCCAGTTCGCCGCTCGCGCCCGGGCCCGCTCCAAGGAGATGGCCGCACGGTGGACCATCGCGAATCAGTCTGAGGAGTTCGTCCGCATCTATGAGCAGCTCGCGGCCGGGCAGGCGGTGCCCCCCACCGAAGGGCTTTGCCCCGACTATGGCCGCAAGATCTTCCCCAACCGGACGGTGACGGCGTCCTTCGACCCACCTTCGCCGGCTTCAGCACCGTCGGCCGTGGAGGCAGGCTCAGCCTGAGGCGACGCTGCGAAAGCCGCGCAGACGCAGGCTGTTGAGCACCACGAAGACGCTGGAGAAGGCCATCGCAGCACCGGCGATCATGGGATTGAGCAGCCCCAGCGCGGCGAGCGGAATTGCTGCGACGTTGTAGCCGAATGCCCAAAACAGGTTGCCGTGGATCGTTGACACCGTCGCCCGAGAAAGCCGGACGGCGTCAACCGCCCCCAGCAGGTCCGGACGCATCAAAGTCAGGTCGGCCGCCTGAATCGCCGCATCGGTGCCACTGCTCAAGGCAATACCGAGTTCGGCTTGGGCCAGTGCTGCGGAATCGTTCACGCCGTCGCCGACCATGGCGACTTTGTGGCCCTGGTCCTGCAGCGCCTTGATGGCCTGGTACTTCTCGTCGGGGCGAACATCGGCCAGGACCGTGCCCACTCCCAACTCTTGTGCAACCTGATCAGCGGTGGCCCGGCTGTCGCCGGTGAGCAACACCGGGGTCAGCCCCAGCCGCGTGAACCAGGTGATGGCTGCCCCGGAGGTCGGCTTGATGGTGTCAGCAACCACGATCGTGCCCCGGAACGTGCCGTCCCAGGCCACCGCAACGGTGGACACCGCACCGCGATCGGTGGGGGTGGCTTCACCGGCTTGGGCGGGCGCCCCGACCCAATCGCTGCGTCCGACGCGCACCTGATGGCCCTGGACGGTGGCGGTGATGCCCTGGCCGGGGGTGTTGAGCAGATCGTCGGCGCTGACCGTATCGGACAAGGCGGCAATGGCCTTGGCTACGGGATGCTCCGAGCCGGCCTCCGCGGCTGCGGCGTATTTGATCAGTTCCAGCCTGCTCACGCCCGGCTCCGGGAGCACCTCGACCACCGACATGTGGCCGGTGGTCACCGTTCCGGTCTTGTCCAAGACCACGGTGTCGATGCCACCAACCCGCTCCAGTGCCTCGGCGCCTTTGATCACGATGCCGAGCTGGGCGCCGCGTCCGGTGCCGACCAGCAGCGCTGTGGGGGTGGCCAGGCCGAGCGCGCAGGGGCAGGCGATGATGAGCACCGCGACGGCGGCAGCGGCGGCGTACGACAGGCTCTCGCCGAGCAGTAGCCAGGTGATCAAGGTGAGGATCGACAGCCCGATCACCACCGGCACGAAGACCGCCGAAATCCGATCGGCGACAGCCTGGACGCGGGTCTTGCCCGTCTGCGCCTCCTCCACCAGGCGCGCGATCTGGGCCAACTGGGTGTGCTTGCCAACCCGGGTGGCGCGAACCAGCAGCCGTCCGGTGGTGTTGAGGGTGGCTCCGATGACCAGATCCCCCGGACCGATCTCGACAGGCACTGACTCGCCGGTGACCAGCGAGTTGTCCACCGCGGAGGTCCCGGTGAGCACCTCGCCGTCGGTGGCGATCTTCTCCCCCGGCCGCACCACGAACTCATCGCCGACGTCCAGTTGGTCGATGGGTAGCAGCCGTTCGCGCCCGTCGACCATCACCGAGACCTGGGTCGCGCCCAAGGTCAGCAAGGCGCGCACCGCTTCACCGGCGGTGTGCTTGGTGCGGGCCTCCAGGAAGCGTCCCAGCAGCAGGAAGAAGACGATTCCCACCACTGCCTCGAAGTAGACCGCGGCCTGTCCATGGCCGCGCTCCAGGCTGAATTCGAAGGCGTGGTGGTAACCGAGCTGTCCGGCCGAGGTGAAGAACAGGGCATACACCGACCAGGTGAAGGCCGCCGTGGTTCCCAGGCTGATCAGGGTGTCCATGGTGGTGGAGCCGTGGCGGGCGTTGACCAGCGTGGAGCGGTGGAAGGGCCAGGCGGCCCAGGTGTAGACCGGCAGGGTCAGCACCAGACTGACCCACTGCCAGCCGGCGAACTGCAACGCCGGCACCATTGACAAGGCGACCACCGGCAGCCCGAGGATGGCAGCTCCGATCAGCCGCAGTTGGAGGTCGGCGGCGTGATTGACCGGCTTCACCTCTGGTTGCGGCAGGGCGGCGTCGTAGCCGGCATTGCGCACGGTACGGATGAGGTCATCGACCGCCAGCATCTCGGAGAAGACCACAGTGGCCTTCTCGGTGGCGTAGTTCACTGAGGCCTGCACACCGTCGAGCTGGTTCAGCTTCTTCTCCACACGGGCGGCGCAGGAGGCACAGGTCATGCCGGTGATGTCGAGTTCGACAGATTCTTGGGTAGGGGTGCTCATGAGACTGCTCGTCAGACGACGCTGTAATCTCCAGCTTCGGCGACAGCCTGGACGATGCGGTCGAAGTCGATCGGAGTCTCGGAGGTCACGTCCAGCTTGCCGTCGGCGAGGGTGACTTTGACGTCGGTGACGCCGGGAATGGCCGAAACCTCTTCAGTGACGTGCATCACGCAGTGCTGGCAGGTCATACCGGTCACGGTGTAGGTGGTGTTCATTCTTCTCTTTCTTGTGGGGGGTCAGGAGCGCACCAGGCGAGCGATGGCGGCGTGCGCCTCATCGATCTTGGCCGCTGCCTCTTCATCTGTACCTCGGGCGGCGCGAACCACACAGTGGCTCAAATGCTCATGCAGCATGGCCAATGCGAGGGATTCCAATGCACTGGTCATGGCCGAGACCTGGGTGAGGATGTCGATGCAGTATTCGTCGGAATCAACCATCCGCTGCAGGCCGCGAGCCTGGCCTTCGATGCGCTTGAGACGACGCAAATACTCGCCCTTGTTGTCCAGGTAGCCATGCCCGGCGTCGTGATGACAGGCGGGCTGGTGTGACAACTGTGAATGTTGTTCCTCTGACATGTTCCATCCTCCCTAGTCATCATACCCCCCTGGGGTACCCGCACCGAATCGGGGCATGTGGATTCTGTGTGCATAACCCGCCGCAGGAGCGTGCACTACACCCTGACGAGGGTCCCCTGTCAAGTGGCTGATCGTTGCCGAGAATTTACCCAGCAATTCCTTGATCCACACCCGCTCGGGCGCAACTCCCCTAGTCAGCAGCATGTCCAGAGAAAGTGGTGAACTGCGTCCACACAGGTGGCACCGACTCATGCACAGGCCCAGCGCCGCATCCCCGAAGTTATCCCCATTTCATCCACAGGGGGCTGTGGATCGAAGCATTGAGGTGTCGCTCAGCGCAGGACTACGGTTGCCCGATCAAGGAGCTGAAGAAGTGTCAGTGCCACGCCCTAGGTTGCTCCTCAAAGGTCCCCCCAGCAGGACGTGGTTGGAAGGTTTGAGATGTCACTCGCTGAAGTGATGCCGTACGGCACCGATGCCGACACCGAGCCCGGCGGCGTCGATCACAATCCCCCGCAGGACGTCGGGGCAGAGCAGAGTGTGCTGGGCGCCATGTTGATGTCCAAGGACGCGATCGGCGATGTTGCCGAGATCCTCAAGGGCCGCGACTTCTACCGACCTGCTCACGAAATCATCTTCGACGCGATTCTGAATCTGTACAGCCGCGGCGAGCCGGCCGATGCGATCACCATCGCCGACGAGTTGACCAAGCGCGGCGAGCTGGCTCGCGCGGGCGGGCATATGTACCTGCACGACCTGCTGGCCACGGTCTCCATCGCGTCGAACGCCTCCTACTACGCCGAGATCGTGCGAGACAAGGCGGTGCTTCGCCGATTGGTCGAGGCGGCCATGAAGATCTCCCAACTGGGCTACTCCGGACGCGGCGATGTGGCCGGGATCGTTGACGTCGCCCAGCAGACGATCTATGAGGTGGCCGAGGGCAAGGCCAGCGAGGACTATCAGCCACTCAGCGCGTTGATGGAGGCCACCCTCGACGAGATGGAGGCGCTGAGCAACAACGGAGTGATGTCCGGTGTGCCGACCGGCTTCCTCGACTTGGATGAGTTGACCAATGGTTTACACCCGGGCCAGATGGTGATCATCGCGGCCCGTCCCGGTATGGGTAAGTCGACTCTCGGTTTGGACTTCGCTCGAGCGGCCGCGATCAAGAACGGTCTGTGCGCAGCCTTCTTCAGCTTGGAAATGACCAAGACCGAGATCGTGATGCGCCTGATCTCGGCGGAGGCCCAAGTGCCGCTGAACGAGATTCGCCGCGGCAATATGAGCGAAGAGAACTGGCGCCGGATCGCCCAGAAGACTGCCGAGGTGTCCTCTGCCCCGCTGTTCATCGACGATTCGCCGAACCAGACGATGATGGAGATCCGCGCCAAGGCTCGACGGCTCAAGCAACGCAACGACCTGAAGCTGGTCATCGTCGACTACATGCAGTTGATGACCTCCGGCAAACGCGTGGAATCACGCCAGTTGGAGGTTTCGGAGTTCTCCCGCCAGATGAAGCTGCTGGCCAAGGAACTCGAAGTTCCGGTGGTCGCACTCTCCCAGCTCAACCGTGGCCCTGAGCAGCGCACCGACAAGAAGCCGATGCTCAGCGACCTTCGTGAATCCGGCTCCCTGGAGCAGGACGCCGACGTGGTGGTGCTGCTGCACCGCGACGACATGTACAACAGCCAATCCGAGCGCGCCGGCGAAGCCGACCTGATCGTCGCCAAGCACCGCAACGGCCAGACCCGCACCGTCCAGGTCGCCTTCCAGGGCCACTACAGCCGCTTCGTCGACATGCAGCACTGAGCCGCGGACTCAACAGGGGAGACGAGAGAGAGAACGATGGACGTGTCGAGATGCAGCGAACTCTGAAAATGGGGATCCCGCATTCTGAATGAGAGCTTCCTGAGAGGATCCAGCCGACTTGCCGTGGCCATGCTCCGCGCGCCTCACGGCACACGTGCACGGGCAGTATGCTCGAATAGTCCCCAGATATGGCCCTCGGTGAGGATCAGGAGACTCAATGCCCCGCTCGACACCAGACATTGACTTCGAGCGAATCCGTCCGTATGGGCGTCCTTCATCGAGGGCGAGCGGGTTTGAGGAACTCGCCTCGATCCTCATCAAGAACACAATCGTCGATTGGCCAGCTGGCACTCAGTTTCACCGATACGGCAACCCCGATGGTGGCCGTGAGGGAAAGGGTGTGTTGCCTAATGGTGATGTTTGGGCGTGGCAGGTAAAGCACCTCTTCGCCTTCGACTCGCGCGCGGCTGCACTGGTGAAGGAGTCGTTCGTTCGCACGCTGGGGCTTGAGCCGAACCTGAAGAAGTACTTCGTCGCGTTTCCGATTGATCTGGCCGCCGGAGACACGGATCGCGCCAAGTCGGCATCGACGCTCTGGGGCGAGAAGGTCGAGGAGTGGAAGGCCCTAGCACTCAATGAGGGGCTAACGGTCGATTTCGTCTTCATTGGGGCTCACGAACTGACTACATCGCTAACCCAGGCAGCAAACGAGGGGCGCGCGCGGTACTGGTTCGACGCGGACCTGCTGTCCGACGCCGACCAGACGGAAAGAATCGAAGAGGTCGCTGCCAAACTCGGGCGGCGCTACAGCCCCCAGTTGCACGTCGAAGTTGATGCGGCACAAGCCATGGATGCCATTGGTCGTACATCGGCCTTTGTCGGACGCTGGCAACAGATTCTTGCCAAGCTCCGGGCGGCTACCTACTGGAGGTGGAGCGCCCATGCAGGTGACGGTGAGGCGTACGAGGCCGCTCTCTCCTCCTGTGCCGTCGCGCTGCCACTCGCCGACACTGCCCTCCAAAACGTCGTCACCTCAGCATCAACCCTCGGCGACCTGACCGACCCGACTAAAGAGGTGGCGGCGGCGACAACGGCTGTTGAGATCGTCAGCGACCTACTTCACGAGAGAGCTCGCAGCGAGAGCGGCAGCTACACCGGCGGAGCCGCGACCTTGTTTGTGCAGGTTAGGGACGCCTTGAGCGCTCTCTACGACGCGCAGGCCTTGTGCACTTCTACTATCACGCGGGCCGCGCGCGAAGCCGAGCTTTTGCTGACTGGCAAGGGCGGAGTGGGCAAGTCCCATCTACTGTGCGACGTTGCGAAGCGCCGTGTCGCGGCCCACCAACCAACGTTGATGATTCTCGGTCAGGACCTTGACGACCAGGAACTCGTGAGCCAATTACCACGGCTCGCGCAAGTGGTCGGATCGGCCGATGACTTGCTCTCCCTCTTGGACGCAGCGGCCGAGGCCTCCGAGTCCAGGGGCCTACTCATCATCGATGCCCTAAACGAGAGCGACCGTCCGGACCGCTGGGCCAGCGCTATCGCGGCACTGCGCACGAAGGCGAGGCGCTATCCGAGAGTTGGGCTCGTACTCTCCTGCCGAACAGAGTTCGTTGATGCCGTGACCGGAACCACGGATCTGCCCACCTTCAGCCACCCGGGGTTCGCCGAGGCGACCGATGCTGCGGTTCGACGATTCGCATCGGAGTACGACCTCGACGTCCCCACCTTTCCCGTGCTCAACCCGGAGTTCGGGAACCCGTTCTTCCTGCGCCTCGCCTGTGAGGCCCTTTCCGCGTTGGGCATGGATCGTTTCGTGCTTGGTTCAGCCGGGCTGTCCACGGTCTGCAGCGCATTCGTCGAGGCAACGAACCTGCGTTTGTCACGGCCCGCCCGGTGTGATTTCGATGACCGGAAGGGAGTCGTGCAGGCTGTGGTAGAGCAGCTTGCCGCGCTTGGCGGAACGTTCTTCGACAGAGCGGAGGTTGAGCAGGTCACCCTTACCCTCTTGCCGGGAGACCGGCCGTGGTCGAGGTCGCTCATGAAGGGGCTGCTCGATGAAGGCATCCTCATTGAGGCCGGCTCGGGCCGCATCTCCTTCGGGTATCAGCGCCTTGGTGATGTGGCGCGCGCAGCGCAGATCGCAACTAAGGCTGACTCCGAAATCACCGCGTGGCTACGCTCTCTTGACCAGGGGTTGTGGCGAGAGCGCGGAACCGTCGCCGCGCTCGCCGTCATCCTGCCTGAAACACACGGCCTGGAGATCATCGACCTGGCGACCAGCGAGGATGGAGTCCGTGGCGCGATAGTAGAAAGCTTCATCGAGGGCCTGACGCTGCGCGACCCGATGTCGATTACCGACCGGACAATCCAGATCGTGGAACACCTCCTCGCTAGCAAGAGGTACGACTACGAGACCTGGACCCAGCTGGTGCGGTTGGCCTGCGTGCCTGATCACACGCTTAACGCCACCTGGCTCCACGACCACCTTGTCCGCAAGAGCCTGACTGAGCGTGACACGACCTGGTCAATATGGCTATTAGGCCAGCTCGAAGCCGAGGAACACTCACCAGTCCGCACCCTCATCGAATGGGCGTGGCCCCTAGATCTCAAGGCGAGCGCTGTTCCGCCTGTCAAGACTGCAGAACTGGCCATGCTGACGCTGGGGTGGACCCTCAGCACCTCTGATCGAAGTGTTCGCGACCACGCAACGAAGGCCTTGGTTGCCTTGGGGGAGAACGACCCATCCGGCTTCATCGAAGTGCTTGGGCACCTCCTTAAAGCCAATGACCCTTATGTGGTCGAGCGCATGGCCGCCGCAGCCTGCGGCGTAGCGATGCGGAACAAACACTCCGAGTATCTGTCGGGGATCGCCGACTGCCTCTCCGAGTTCATATCACCCGGTTGGCCACCCCACCTACTCACACGGGACTATGTCCGCAGGGTGTTTGAGCTAGCTCGCCAGCACGGATGGACGGGGCAGTCAGGAGAGCCGCCCTACGGCACCCAATGGCCGATCGAACCGACGCCGCGTGGCGAAATCGACAAGCTCGTCGCCGCTCCGGACTACCGCTACTCCAGCATCTGGCACTCACTGACCGGTATGGGTGACTTTGGAAAGTACGTTCTACGCCCAGCGCTCCGCGACTTCGTGCCGACCAGCAAGTCGCTAGTCGACGTGGCTGAACGAGCGCTGTTCGACCGAGTCTGCAGCCTTGGTTGGACACCGGAGAGATTCGACGCCATCGACAGTGGCCTCCGGCGGGGACGAGCGAATGGGTCTGCGGAACGAGTCGGTAAGAAGTACCAGTGGATCGCCCTCTACGAGGTACTTGGCACACTCGCCGACAATTTCCTCCTGCGGCCGGAGTTCTCCTCCGAGTCTCCTGGGCCGTACGAGTACGCAGAGCAACTGATTTGGCGCGATATCGACGCGACGGTTCTGGCCCGTAGGCCTTCCGCGCCCTCAGCAGGGGACGACACTTCCTGGTTCTCGCCGGTGGCGGCCAGCCTTCCCAAGATCGTTGTTAGCGACTATCCGACCGATATGGGCGGCGTTCCCGACCCCATCGACCTGTTGAGCGTCACCAGCCCGGACGGGGAACGTTGGCTCAACCTGCTCAGCTACCCGCGTTGGCGCCAGCAGCATCCGCTTGAAGTCCAGGCTCTACACCCGCCGACACGTGAAGTAAGCATGAGAATAGAAGCATTTCTGACACCCCTCGATTCGCTGGAGGATCTGAAGGGCTGGGCAGTCGGGAAGGACTGGAGCGAGGACCGCACCCCAGAAGTCGCGGATGTGTCGAACGTCCTACTCGGCAGCCACCCAATGGACCCTCAATGGGCTGGGGCCTCCGGCACCATCGACGAGTGGGAAGCCAGACGCGTGGGAGAGCAGCTGAAAGCGCTTGTCACGTGCGGTGCCCAGTACGCCGGGACGGGTACCGATCGTGACGCCTCATCGACGGAGGAGACAACCGGGTTCGTGCCTACCACGGCATTATTCGACCTCTTGAACCTTCAGCCCGGAGTGGACTTCGTTTGGCACGACGCTTCTGGTGTGGCTGTGCTCGATCCCTCGGCCATGCACTCAGGGCCACAGACTCTGCTTGTTCGCCGAGATCTTCGCACCAAGCTCATCAAGGCCGGCTACACCCTCTTCTGGGTTGTGTCGACGGCAGTCGAGCTTTCACCTGGGGGCTGGGGCACACCGGGAGATGACTACAGATGGGTCGGAGCCAGCGCCTCGTATCTGCTCGAAGATGACGCAATACAAATGGTCGACTCGCGCGCGGCGCGCTACCGGCCAGGTCCACACCGAGAGGTTGACCTCGCCTGGACGGCAAAACCGTCCGATAGATGACTGTCCACTCCCAGGCTGGCCAACCAATTCGGCCAGCGATCTGGGCCCGGGCCTGTTCGGCCGCTAGCTGTGCTCCACCAGGCCGGACTCGGCCCCGCTGCGAGCGACGCGAGCCTCGACTAGCTCCACCACAGCCGACTCCCCTTCCGGGTTCACAATCTCAAACTGGGGTGAGATCCAGAGGTCGGGCACCTTCACGCGAACTACCCGTGGTACAAGTTCGATGAACTGGTCATCGTCGCTCATGCCGGACTTCGTCGCCTCGGGGTAACGGAGTAGCGCCCATCGACGTCTACGGGCCTCCGCAATGAGCTCTCGGCGTTCGCGATAGGTGGTGTGCGGCAGCTTGATGCGACCCGCAATCACGGCGAGGTCCTCAATGAGTCGAGTGCGGACGGCGTTGTAGGACCGCTGGCATTCCCTGGAGCAGAAGATTCGAGGCTTGCCCTGTCGCGCTTCCGGCCAAGAACATTCGGTTCGGCAGGTTGGGTTCATGCACGGCACCACCAGGGGCGGCGGGACCGAACTGGCGAGCAACTCCATGAACTCCGCATGGCCAATTTGCCGGCCCACCTGTTGAGCTGCGGTTCGCAGACTGGGCCGAAAGCGCCGGTCTCTCGAAAACTCATCCGCAGCCACGTCCCCACTCTCCTGGTCTTGAGTGTGCATGTTCGAATAGTGACTGAGCCACGATGCACAGTCAAGGCCCACGGAAGCGACAAGGGAAAGTTTCTGATTGACAACCACAACTATCGCCATGTGTCGACTAGATGGCGCCACCGCGATCTGCTTGAGTCACTGTGCAAGCGACCAGATGCATCAGTGTCGACTGTGCAATTACCCTTGTGGGATGGGCTATCGAGGGCTAGCGTGCTGTCAGGTCACTCCACTTCGGTAACGAAATGGAAAGCGCGCCGGATTAGGGCCCGACGCGCTTCTGGGTGACCCCGAGACGCCGTGTAAGCGAAGGAATCACCATGGTGCAGCTTAGTGCTGCCCGCGCGCCTGAACTAGGGGTGCGCGCGCCAGTCGTGGAGTCCGTTGTGTGGCTGTTCCGCGTTGGGTCAGAGGCCCGAGTGTGGGACTGGCGCGACGGTCCACCGGACCCGCGCCAGCTGGATCAGTACCGGGTTCCCAAGGCTCGCGCGCTTTCGAAGCACGTTCCGGGTGCGGCCTTCAGTGTCACGACGGGCGGAACGCTCCAGTTCGAGAGCGGCCTCGAGCACCTCCTCATCCGGACGCTGGATCGCGATAGGCGCGTGAGCTGGCTCTTGGCGCAGCCATTTGAGCTGCGGTTTCGCCTCGCCGACGGCCGGTCAATCAGGCACGTCCCCGATCTCCTTTCGCTCTCCGATGACGGGGTGACTGTCTGGGACGCTCGGGCAGAGCAACGACGGAGCACACGCTTCAATGTCCAAGCTCGGCTGACGCAGATCGCCTGCGATCACGTTGGCTGGGGCTACCAGCTGTTCGACGAGCCGGCGCGCGTTGTGTCGGTGAATCTCATCTGGCTCGGCTGCTACCGACAGAGCCCCTACCGCGACTCACTGACCCAGAGTCGGCTTCGAAATGGTCTCATCGACGGCACGATCCAGACCATTGGGGATGTTGCCCGGCTCGACTCGGGCTACGGTGAACTGCTTGCCACGATGTGGCACCACATTTGGCGCGGTGACATCGAGTGCGACCTTGCCTCGCCCTTTCGTCAGACAACCGAATTGCACTGGGCCGACGCCGAGGTGATCGGCGTTGAGTAGCTCGGTTGTCGAGATCGGCCCAGGCACACGCATCCTGACATCAACTGGCGTCGTGGTTGTCGTGGCGATTGCCCGTGCTGGCGTTCGCGTCGAAGATCACCGTGGCAACGAGTCCCTTATGCCGTTTCGTGACCTCGAGGCCCGCCGGGTCACTCGAGCTGGCATCGAAGCCGTCCATCAGTCGCTTCGCCCCTGGTGGGATCAGCTCTCCGAGGATGCGCGCCGGGACGCCCTGCTTCGGCTTGAGGTGGTTCTCGAAATCCGCACCGGCTACCGGTACGGGCACTCAAACCTCGCCCTTCCCGGCGAGCCCTTCTATCCGTTCGGCCCAACTTTCGACGCAAGCGAGGCCCTGCAGCGCAAGGCGATGGCCCAAGAGCTCAGCCAGGATCGCGCAGCCGACCGCACCTTAGCCCGCCGAATCGCCTCCCGGGGACACGGACGGACAACGGTGAGTGCATCTGCGATCCGGCTGTGGCTGGACGCCTGGGACGCACTGGGCCTTCGCGGCCTCGTGGACGGCAGGAAGGCCCGCGGAGTCCAGGGCTTCGACGCTCTGGACCCCCGATTCCGGTTGATCGTCGATGCCGTGTTCGCGCCCTTCAACGGCGATATCTCGCAGGTCGATCAGAGCGAGATCTGGCGCCGGGTACGCGTTCAGATGAGGGCTCAGAGCGTGCCCATTGATTGCGTGCCGGCGCGGTTCGCCAAGGAGTACATCTCCGTCCGGTACAAGGCTCTCGGGGACGACCCCAAAGCACATCGGTCCACCAGGTTGCGTGAGAGGTCCGGAACGAGTTCGGCGCCACTGATCCATCCGGCGCACATGTCGATCGACGTAACCAGGATCGACAACCTTGTGTGGGATCCCTACCAGGAGTCGCCGCGGTCGATCGAGATCATCACCATGCTTTCCCAGCCCAGTCGACTTGTCGTGGCGCTGCGGGCGACCCCCAAGTCGACCAACGCCTTCGAGGCCGGCCTCATCCTTTACGACGCCTTGCGACCGTTCTCGATGCTGGTCGAGGGAACCAAGGTGTCGGACTGGCGGTGGCCTGGCGCACCCAAGTCCCTGCGGATCCCCTCTAGCTACAGTGGTCGGCCTCTCGAAGGGGAACACCTCGTTCCAGGGATCTTGCCTGGGACCCTCCGTTCAGACCATGGCAGCAACTTCATGAGCGCTTGGTTCCGTGGGCTGCTGCGCGATTTCGGCATAGATCTGTTGCCTTCGCGACTCGGGGCCTCCACTGACAACTCCTTCCAGGAGCGTTGGCATCAAACCCTTGAATCGGCCTTTCAGCAGATACCCGGGTACACCGGTGGCACCGTGAAGGACCGCGGCCGAATTGTGGCGAATGAGCCTCTACTCCTGCCGGAGGAAGTCGAGCTCTTCTTGAAGCAATGGGTCGCGCTGAAGTACCACCGCAAGCCCCACGGCGGTCTGCACTTCGGCGGCGACACGTCTGTGGACCTCAGCCCTCTTGAGCACCTCGATCTGCTGACCGAGGCCTGCGGGTCGATGACTGTCCCCCAACACCCCGATCTGATCTTCGCGTTCCTTCCGGTGACCTGGCTGACCATCAACTCCGCGGGCAGTGTGGAACGCGAGAACCTGACCTACGACGCCGAGGTCCTGCACGGGTTCCGTGCGGTTCGGCGTGGCACGTTCCGCGCCGAGGACAACGCGGTTCCGTTTCACTACGACCCCCGGGACGTCTCGCGGCTCTGGTTTCGCCACCCCGAGTCCGGCCGCATCCACGAAATCCCCTGGCGTGGGTCCTACCTTGCCGAGGTGCCGCTCACCGACCGGATGCGAGCGCGCCTCACCCGGATCGTGATCGATCGCGGTGGTCGAAAGAAGCTCAGCGCCGACGCAATCGACCTGGCGATCATCGACCAGTTCGGCCAGCTCCTTGAGCCGACAACCAAGACGGAACGGCGCGCTCAGCTCGCCGCTGACCGACAGAGATTCCTGGCCTCACGCAAAGACATCGCGGAGGCAGTCAGTCTTGCGAGGATCACGTCAGGCCCCCGAGTCGACCCCGTCATCGCCACCGCGCCCACAACCCAACCCACCTACGACTACGAAGCGGCCTGGCCGCAGATCGGCTAATCATGGACGCAACTATCTGGCACCGCCAGGCGCAGCGGGCCGCTCAACCCGCGCCGCTAGCCACTCCACTTTGCCCGGCCTCGCTGACGCAGCTCAGCACCACCGAGTTGGCGACCTATGCGGGCGAAGTGAGCGCTGGCCTGCGCGCGATCCCACTACCGAGTGGGACTCTCAGCACGTTGTCGGAACGTATGGCCCAGACCGTGGCGGCCAGCAACGCCTCATCCCCGGGATCGAAGGACATCATCGCTCTGGACGCCCCTTTTGCCGCCGGCAAGAGCACCTTCGTCAAAGGCTGGGCCCGCAAGCTATACCGGTCTTGGGTAGGCCCGATGCTCGCCACGGACCGCCCGGTTTGGCATCCCGAACCACATCTCACTGCAGCCTTCATTCCGGTCGTGTACGTCACTCTGATCGCTGGGTCGACGGTGAAGGAACTCAATGCACAAATCCTGACGTACCTCGGATACCCCTCGGAGGGCCTTGCCCGCGTGACCACCACGCGGGTGATAGCGGCCCTCAAAGCCCACGGAGTGCGGCTCATTGTTCTCGACGACGTCCACATGGCGAAGACCACCTCCACCGCTGGACGACACACTCTCGACTACCTCAAATTCCTGAACTCCGAGCTTGGGGAGCTGGGCGGGACCCTCACGCTCGTGGGCGCGTGGCTTGAGCGAGGGCCGATCCTCACTGACCCCCAAATCCATGGCAGACTCCGCCTGTTTCAGTTCCAGCCGTTCAGCATCGCAAGCACCCAGCACCAGGCCCAATGGCAGGACGTCCTGCGAAACGCCGAACAAGTCGTCCTGCCGTACCTGGGCAAGGCCAAGCCAGGAATCCTCACCTCCTGTCACGCCGGGATGCTGTGGCGACGCACGCAGGGCTACCTCGGTGACTTGGCTCAGTTGGTAGCCGACGCAACAGTCGCAGCCCTAATGGATCGATCCCTAACCTTGACCCGCGATCACCTCGCCCATGTCAATCTGAGCGCACGCGCGCAGTCCTCGGAAGCCGACATCGTTGCGACGCAGCGTCGCCCCAGCGATGTGAACTAGCCATGCTGCCCGTCCAATCCGCGCCCGCCCCTGGGGAGTCGCTTCATTCTTGGGTTGCGCGTATCGCAGCTCTGAACGGACTTCCTGCAGCGGAGTGGCCGATCAGTCGCAACCCCACGGACGCCCAGCTTGAACGGACAAGTCAACTCACCGGCAAGAGTCGCCCTGAACTGGATGCAATGCTCATTTCGCATTACCCGAGCCAGGTCCGCGGATGGGGGCCACAGGAGCTTGGAGGCTGGCGGACTGACCGATTCCACTGGACCTGCAAGCGCTGCTCCGCCTGGAGCGGGGTCCGGCTCGCAGCGTGGAACCTCGCAGTTCAACCGCTCTGCCACAACTGTCACCTCCTTCTGACCAATCTCCCCGACGAAACACCGGTCCCCACATCGCCGCAGCAGGAGTTGCTATGCACCCGCCTCACTCGCCGAGTAGAGCTCTCCATAGCCAGCAAGCACTACCGCCGCCAACTGCACGACCTGCGTCGCCTCATCACCCTCGTCGCTCAAACCATCGACCCCAGCTGGCCGTTGCGAGACGAATCGATCCCGCCGGAGGTATGGCAGCACGCCAGGCTGTGGGGACGCCATCCCACGCCCTCGCCACGGGCGGCAGTTCTCTTGCTCGAAGCCACCAACCCGTTTGCCCGCTCTGCTGATGACACAGCGGCGTTGATCGGCGAGGGCTGGCGGCGACTCGACCAACGGTTCGGGGCAAAGCTGCCTGTGCCGCCTTCCTACTTGCCGCCAAGGCCTAAGCCGCCCCGGCAACAGCCAAACCCGACCTGGCAATCGCGCGATCGCGAAAGGCTCAAGCAGCTGCGCGCCTACCTCCAGTCATTGGCCATGACGACGGGGTTGGCCGGCCATCACGTGCCAGGCCTGCTGTTCACGAGCTTGGAGTATCCACTGCCACCAGTCGAGGCATGGCCCACCTGCGAGAAGTCGGCGTTCGTGCTGCACCTCCTCTTAACCGGAGACTCGCTCGGGCCGGCCCGAGTAGCCAAGGGCGTGGCCGCCTTCGGCCTGTCGGCCGCTCCGGACACCGCCCTGCAGTACCCCGACGGCGTTGGCCGCGGCATTGGCGCAATCCTGGCCCGACAGCTGAAGGAGGCTGCCGCGCTGCTGGTCGAAGAAGGGCTGGTCGACTATCAGCGCCGCCGCCAACTGTTCGGCGCCAGAGTGCCGCTGCCCGCCCAGCTACTCCGACGACTTCCCACCTCACCCAGCGCCGAACTCCTGGCTCGGAGTTGGCTATGGATCCACTTCACCCGCAGCCGGCTCAGCACCAGTCCCCACCCCGAGATGTCCGACGGGCAGGTACTTGCCTTCGACGCGGCCCTTGATGCCGAGACTCGCCTGCTGCTTCACGAGGCGGGATCGGCGTGGATCGCCACCACCGACACTCTTCCGTGGGCCACAACAGCGCCACCGGCGACTGTTCGACAGGAGACGGCGTGAGCCTCCCCGTCCGCCCACACCTTGAGCCCGGCCAGGCCCTGGACTGCTATCTCGAACATCTGGCCGAAGCGAACCTGCTCACCACGGCCGAGCTCACCAACCTGCTACGCCGCAGCGGCACCACCCGACACCTCACACTCATGCCTTCAGCCGACACCCTCGCGTCGCTGGCGGAGTTCACTGGCCTGGACGCCACCACGCTGCTCGGCGCCACCTTGTCCAGCTTCGACGGTGGCCGACCTCTCGACCTGTCCGGTTTCGATCCCGAATCGCAGCACTCATTCCGGACGGTGTCAGCACGAGGCTGGCTCATGGGTTCGGGAAGCCAGCTATGCCCGGCCTGTTACGCCGAGACCGGCTACTGGCAAACCTCCTGGAGACTGTTCACCACCACCTGCTGCACCCGCCACGGCAGCTACCTCCTCACCACTTGCCCCAACTGCAACCAGCCATTCCGCAATCACCGCACCGCACTACGAGCGGTCGGCACGGAACCCATCTGCGGCAACCCCTGCGACAGCCCCACCAACCAGTGCCGCCAAGACCTCACCATCCTGGATGCGCCGGCAGCATCGGCGGCTTGTCTCCGCCGACAAGAACGCCACGACCAGGCCATCGTGGGACAACCCGTCACGCTGCTTGGCCACCAGGTGAGTGGCGCTGAGTACCTCAGCGAGTCTCGAGCCACAGCCACGCTGCTGTTCCACATCGCAAGCCACAGCCCAGAAGACCAGCCCATACCTTGGATCCTGCCGACACCCGAAGAGCCGCGCCGAGGCCCCCGCCCTCGCTGGGGCATCCGACCGCCACACAGCACCCACTTGAGGTCGATCGGGCTCGCCAGTGCCGACCACATCCTCACCGCGACTGATCGACACACCGCCGCCGAACGATTCGTCCCCTGGGCAGAACTCATCCCACGCGACCAAGTGGGCCCCATCAGCTGGGCCACCGACAGGACGACCCTCACACCCAACCTCACCCAAGTACTCCTGTCGGCCCTGGCGCCGAGCCGACGACTGTCCTACCTGCTCACCACGACCGGCCCACTCACCGCCACCACCAGGCACATCCCTCAACTACTCCCCGCACACCTGTACCAAGACCACCTGGCCGCAGACAGCAACATGCGGCCCCACACCGCCAGGATGTTCGCCGCCCTGTGCCTGGCCCGCACCCATCCGGGCATCTCAACATGGGCCGCCGCCGCAGCTGCCCTCCGACTCCCACCCCGCCTGGGCATCGACCTCGCCCGCACAGCCAGCGGCCACCTCGACGTCAGCCCCACCACCTGGCTGTCCCACATCACCACGGCCGCCGCCCACCTGGAGGCCATCGACTACCGAGCCCGCGAAGACCAGATCACGCTGATACCCGCCGATCCGCAGGCCTTCGCGGACTTCTACGCCTCCCGACCCGGCACCAGAACAACCAGTGCCGCGTATGCGTTGACTTGGCTTTGGACGACGTACGCCAGCGCAAGCATCGACACCAGCCCAGCCGCGCCACATCCCGTCACCCGTCGATGGCGCTCGGCCTGCACCGAGTTCGCGCACACTCTGACCGCAGAACAACAACGGCGACTCCTCGCCTGCCTGCCTCAATGACCAAGCAAACAACCACCGAGCGCGGTCTACGGATGGCGCGGATCCAAACCCTCGCCTACCACCTCGCCTCCGCTGGCGCCTGCAGCCAACAAGCACAGCTATGGGACCGGATCGAACGCCTCTACACCGAAGCCGTATCCCAACACCAAGCCTGGGAAGCGGCCCAGCCCGCCATCAGACTCTGCGTCACCTGCACAGCGATACGCCAATGCCGAGACTGGGCCATCGCCGACCGATACACCGGCCTCGCCGCAGCCCAAGCCTGGGTAGACGGACACCCCCAAACCAAACCCCGGCCAACGAGATCAACAACCCTCAAACGCACGAAATCTAGGGTTTTCTAACCCCGTATAGCCTCCGGCACTAGACGCCCCGCAGCCAACGGCACCTCCGGCAAGAACGGCAGGAAGCCACTGCGCCCCTGCGGTCGGTTTCGAAGACCATGGTGGTGCTCACGCAGGGCCGCCGGGCCCGCTGGATCGCTACGCGGGCGCAGCCTCCAACCCCGACAATGGAGGAGCGCCGGCCACTGCCGCACTGGGATCGCGCCGGTGCGAGTAAGCAGAGTTGTGCGGCGCTGGCGGGCGAGACCCGACGCCATGCCCCCCGATATAAAAGATATAAACGAGCCAAGAGATCTAAAGGCCTCCGGATCGGCTATTGCCTGGGAGAGTCAGGACGTGGACGAGCTCCGACGCTGCCGCCAACGGGATGCGCTCTTGCTCGATCCGTATCGGCCAGTTTCCATGTGGGTCAGTGATCGCATGGTATGCCTCGGCCTCTAACCCCGTTAGGCGTGGTAGGGGCTTGCGGGCCGCGCGTCGCAACAGTTGGCTCTTCGAGTCGAAAGTGGTGGAGTATGGCGAATAGTTGAGGAGCGCCTGGAGGTCCATCAGGATCGTTTCGACCGGTACGCCGTTGGTTCTATAGGCGTTTACGATCTCGAACCCGTCCGCATCGATGTCGCCCCAGTAGATGACGCGTTGCGCTGTGCGCATCCACTCAACGCGGCTTATGAAGCCTGGGCCAGATTTGCCGTTGCCCTGGACTGAGATCGCGCTGTCCACCGCCGGGAACAGGATGGCGGTGTCTTTGTTCTCGGTGATGATCACTAGCTGCGGCACATAGGCGGGCGTCATTGGGTCCCCCGGGATGACGCTGTCGTTGAGCCGACCGCCCGAAGCCCGATGGGTGGGGTCGAGGTATGTGAAGTGGACTGCGGTACTGCGGGGCTCGATCAGACCGAGTTCATCCAGACCAGCCAGGGCAGCGACTTGGGGCTGGTGGGTGTTGAGCCATTTGGAATGCAATCCTTCGATGGGGACTTGCCGTGGCGACAGGCCACTGCGGGGGTTGTTTCTGAACCAATGCGCGGCCGCGATCAACAACTCCAGATCGACTTGGGGCCATCCATCGATGTCTCGGACCACCTTTGGTAGCGGAGCCTCTGGAAAGCCATGCTCCAGCAAGGCATATCGTGTTCGGCCTTCTTTCAACCGATTCGGCCAGGCGCCTCCAACCACTCTCGCGGCCGTGCCGACATCGGGGACCACCACGTGACTAGGTACCGGTTGTCGGGTCGACCCAGACTTGCGGGGTTTCCACGCGAGCTCGAGTCCATGAACGCGAGCCCACTCATCCCAGCCAAACGCCCACCGTTGCACCTGGTCGAACTGCTTTGTCATCATCGCCCTGTCCGGCTGGCCGAGGGCCACGCGGAAGGGCCAGGCGCTTTCGTCTCCGGCTGCCGATTGGTGCCACGTCTTCTGCAGTCTCCGCTCGATTTGAGTCATCACCTCAGTAACTGGCTTCACGAGTCGACCTCCTGAGGCTTGTGCTGGGCCCACGCCTCCATGTCCGGGAACTCGGTTATGAAGGAGTATCCATGTTCGAGGTTCTTGGTGACGACCGCTGCCCGCTGCATGTGAGGTTCAAGCCCGGTCACCTTGTCCAACGGTGCCGAGACGATCAACTGGAAGCCGAGACGTCGCCATGCCTGTACCGCGCGTCCCGCGTACTCCCAATCGGACTTCACAAACCCCTCGTCGAGGAACACCGGAGCGAACCGCGGTTCAGGCCTATCACCGTCACCAAGCTGGTACCGGAGCGCGGCACCGACAATGAAGGCAGCCAGCTCTTGCGACTCGCCGCCCGACTTGCCAGCCAATGACTCGTATACCCCGGCTTCACGCCCATCGGAGTCGATTCGTCGAGCGGTGACTTTGACGTGCCGGCGAACATCGAGCAGGTCGTCGCTGCGTTTGGCAACGCCTCCCTCTGACCATCCGAGGCTCTTCATGAAGTCCCTCAACGTAACGAACCGTTCGTGCACTTCTTCCTCGGTCAACGGCCTCGTGGTGTCGGAGGCGAGCGCGCGGAGCCTCGCGCGGAAGCTGTCAACATCCGGCTGGTGGAGATCCCTCAGCACGATTTGCAGCTTCTCAGCGCGTGGGCCGAACGGCACCGCGGCGAGGAACCGGTTGACTGGATCCATCCGTCCATCAATCTCCTCGCGCGCCTGATCGAACGCATTGCTCAGGAGCCGAAGGTCCTGCCCGGACCACTCCTGCACCTCTCGCTTGAATCGCTGCTTGCGCGTGTGAAGGCCGTCTCGGATGATCTCGTCGTAGATGTCGGCGTAGTCGCGATAGGCATCAATGGTGACTCCGCGATTCGGGTCCGGCCACCGCTTGTTGTACTGAGCGAAGACGGATTCGAGGTGGTCTTGGGCGCTCTTCGCGGCTTCACGTTCACGCTTGGATTCCTCGCCGAGACGCGCCCGCAGTCGGCTAGCGGCCTTATCGAAGCCCTCCCAACCGATTTCGGGATCCTGTTCGGCCAACTTTGCCTGGAGGAATGCGTCGTCCTCGTCGCTGAGCGTGACGAGTCCTGCTTGCTCGATGGGGGTCAGCTCGTCTGTCGTGGTGTCCTGAAGGGACTGAATCTCCCCCCACTGACCGTTGAGTGCATCTAAATCGGATTCGACCCGGTTCTTCTCCTTGGTGGCAACGTCGAGTTCGGTCTCGACCTGAACCAGCCTTGCGGCAAGGGCCGCAAGCTGGTCGCTCTTGGCCAGGAGTTCCCAGCGCTGCGCTTCGAGACTGTGCGTATGGCTGCGGAGGCCGGTGACATCTATGAGTTCCCATTCGGCCGACATCACCTTGTTGTGGGCGAGTTTCAGCGTGTCGAGCTTGCTTAGGAGTGCGGTCAGTCGAGCTTGACCCTCTCGAATCTGGTCCCTCTTGACTTGGAGGCGCCTCAGTTCTGAGCGAACCTCCTCTTTACGGGCCTCGTTGGAGAATCCAAGGATGAACCGCTGGTCCGGATTGCGGCCATGTGCACCACGCCGCTGTTGGGAAGTCTGTCCGGTGATCGTGACCTTTGACACCGGGCCACCTAGGTCGGACGCGTCAGCGACGCACAGGTGATCGGTGCCTTCGCGGGCAACCCGCGCCTTGACCCATCCGATGTATGGAGAGTCCTCCTTGAAGACCAACCGGCCGGAGATGTACAACTCGTCGAGCGGGCCAGGCGCCTCCGTACCCAGAGTCACGCCTTCAAATCTGATTCGACGCCCTAGCCTCAGGTCATTGATGGATCGCCTCACATGATCTTGGCGGCGCTCGTCCACCAGCATGGTGAGCCCGATGCCGCCAAGGGTGAGCTCTGCGGCAAGCCGCCAATCCTCGTACTGGGAGTCAACATCAATCAACTCTGCAGTGAATGGAAGGTCAGCCACCTTCAGCGCACACGCGTTGGCGATCTCCTTTCGAGCGTCATGGAACGCCCTTGGCACCAGACCATCGCGCTCGGCCAGCGACCTCAGCTCGGCGGTGAGTTCCTCGATCTTTGCCTGCACGGTGGGCGCCTCGGCCACGAGTGCGTCTCGTTCAACGGTCAGCCGGTCCTGCTCAGTCTCGTAGCTCGCGGTGAACTCGCGCGCGGCCGCGACCGCCGCTGCGAACGAGTCCTTGGTCGCGAAAAGAGCGCCATGCTCGCCTCCTAGATGAATCGTGTCCCGGACGAGGATCTCCAGACGAGCCTCCGCCCGCGCAAGCTCCGAGTTGGCAACCTCGAGGCGACCCTCGATCACACCAAGCAGATCGCCGCCGGCGGCGTGCTTCTGCCGCTCAATCTCGCTGCGCTGCTGCCTCAACTCGGCCACTGATGCCACGACGACGGTGTGGGAGTGAGTGGCATCAGCGATGAGCTGCTTCACCTCTCGCTCGGCGGCGTCGAGAAGACGGCGAAGGTGCCGCAGCCGCCACGCCAGAAACGGCGTAGCCACGCTGGGGTGGTTGGCCCCGAACGTGTCAATGTGGTCAGCGTTGTCGGTTGCGGTGACCCATTTGGTGTACAGATCGTGGATCGCGCGCAGCGCCTGCTCCTTGTCTTCCGCTGTTTCGAGGTCCCTGTACGACTGCTCAAGAGTGGCGAAGTGAGCGAGGCATTCGTCAGCGCGAGCGAGCGTGCCGGGGTCCTCCAGCACCATCGACTTGTACAACTGATCAACGGTGGTCAAGGGGTGCGCGGCCTGGATGCGAGCGAGAAGACGCAGGGCGCGTATTCCGGTGTCGGCCTGCCCGATGCCGAGGCGGGTGCAGAAGGCCTGCTGGAACTCGGCGTAGCTTCCGTAGTTCTTCAGGCCGGGGAAGCGGTTCCTCATCGCCTCGGGCGGGAACGCCCCGGCTCGAAGATTGGCGACATCACGCAAGTCGAACTCGCCGGGGACGGTGAACCTGCGTTCGGTCACGTCCCCTTTTCCTGTAGCGCCGGCGGGCACGAAGTAGGTTCGTAGCACGCTGAATCGCTGGAGGTCGCCGTTGACGAAGGTGAGCGCGATTGCTCCCCATGCAGGTTCTCCGTCGCCACGCAGCACTCTGTCCGTGAGCTTCCCGTCCTCGCCATCCGCTGCGGTGTCTCGCTTGCCGCGCAAGTAGGTGACAATGCTGCGCTGTTGTCCGCCACGCACCGGCCCGCCGACAGCTTCGTTGGAGGCGCCATTGAACGGAATGGTGTGCGGCATGAGGTCGGCGATGACCGCGTCGAGCAGCGTGGACTTGCCGGATCCGGAGGCGCCCGTGAGCAGCGTGCATCCAGTCGCAAAGACCATCCTGTGGTGGCCTTGGAACCCGCCCCAGTTGAGGACCTGGATTTCGGCAGCCGTCCATTGGCTGGCTGAGACCAGCGTTGGAACTGTCATTCGGCTGCCTCCTCGTCCTCGAGGTCAGTGTCCGCACTGTAGGCGGCCGCGGAGGGTGAGTTCTGCTCGATCAACCACCCGAGGAGGGCGTGTAGCTTGTCGACCGGCAGGATGGATTCGATGATGGGCGACACGACGAATCTGTCATCATCTCCGCTCGTCCTGCGCAGGATGTTGCCGTCCGCGAGGATCTTGATTGCCGTGTCCACCTTGTTGCGGTCGCCTGCCTGGTCGGTGGAGGTTTCCGGCCGGAAGACCGCCACATGATCGCGGCACTCGTCGCGATCTACATACACCTGGTTCGCACCTGCGCGGCGTTCAGAGTCGTACCGCTGCCGCAGGAATATCAGGAGAATCGTCGCTTCGCGTGAGTAGGCGGAGTCCCTCAGGAGGATGGGATGGTCTCCTGCACGAACCTGCACTTTGTAGGCGATCCCTCGATCGACGTCAAGGACTAAGTCGAGGAAGAGGTCGTTGAGTCGACCGCGGATCGTGTCAGCATTGGCGACAAGAGTCGCCCAGTCGTCGGCGTGGTTGGGGTCCTGGGACCATATGTAGTTGTTGCGCATCAGCTTCGCCAGGCACCGCCTCTCGGCGAATGGAAGTTGTCCGTAGTCCCCTTCGGGGAACACAGCGCTGCCGTCAGGCGTGTAGTCCTCGATCGCCGAGATCGTGGCGAATCCTTCGTCCATCAGTGTTCTTCCTGTCGCTCAGGGCGGATCTGGTCTGCAGTAACCGGCAGCCGAGGAATCGGCATTGTGCGGGTTGTACCGTCAGGGCGGATTGCCGTGACGAGTTCGGCATCGTCGCCTCGCCTCAGGTCCCAGATGCCGGCGATGTTGGTGAGGATCTGCATGAGAGCGAACACCTCGACCGGTCGACGCAAGTCCTCGGGTAACTGATTGAATGCCTCCCCGACGGTCTCCGCCGCACCCGCTTCGAGCAGATCCGCAACCGAGGTTCGCACGAGGCCGCTAAGCGGCCCTCCCCATCGACGCACCTCACCCAAAGACATGGCGGCTGGCGCCATGCTGCTCACGTCGTCGAGCTCTGGCGCCGGTCGCTCGTTAGCAGGGTCGTAGAAGCGAGTCAGGACACGGTCCAAATCGAGCCGGGACGGCATCTGATCGAAGGTCACCACGTCTCGTGGGCGCGCGTCCTGCATCCAAATTCGCAACTCATCCTGTATCCGAACTAGGAGTTGGCCCAGGTGACGATCCTGGGCTGAGTCGCGGGAGGTGAGATGGTCTCGAAGTGACCGAGACGCCTTGCGACGCTCACCCACGACCGCATCCAGACCACGAGACAGCATCGCGTTCGCATCGAGAAACTCCCACCGCTCATCGGCTCGGAGGCTCTCCGCGAAGGGATGCTCCAGAATCAGCCGTAGGTTCGACCGAAACTCATCCATCTGTTGGTGGTCGTTGAGGATGATGAGCGCGCTTTCGAACGCGCGGCCTTCACGGGTGCGAGCTGTCAGCTGTTCGGACTCGTCGATGTAGGAATCGAGGACCTCCCCTTTGGAGAGGTCCGCACCCCTGAAAGCCTGCACCATCTCGAGGTGGATGCGTCGGATGCCCTCAGTCACTCGCTGGAAGTCGCCAGGCAGCTGGCCAAGTAGGTCGCTGAGATTGAGGAAGCCATTAAGCATCTCGTCGTCGCTGGCTGCCGCAAGTTCGCCGCCGTTGAGGACTCCGTCCAGCTGCGCCTGGAGCCTGTCGATCTCTTCCTGGAGAACACGCACGCGGTGCTCGCGATCAGGGCTAGCGCTCAGCGCGAGCCCACGCGCTTCGTTCAAGATTGTTGTCAGGCGACTGTCGGAAAGGAGGACCTGCTCTCGCGCCAGGTTGTTGATCGTCCGCTGCGCCTCAAGCGTGTAGGAAGTGAGTTCATACACCTCACCACCATCTGCATCCACCGGAAGGCGTCTCAGCCATCTGGAGTTCACCCAGTTCCGACAAAGATCGCGAGGCTCGCCGTCAGGCGTTTCGTAGCCGACTTCCCGCAACTCGTCTAGCAGAACAGCGACTTGCGCATGAAACACCTCAGTGCGGATCGGGCGATGATCGTCCCCGAATGCCTCAGCAAAGATTGCGAGGATCACCGGCGCCCATTTCATGTTGAGCAAGCTCAACGTTGGGTTGTCGCGCGCTTCGTTGAGTCGTGCGAGATTGGCTGCAACGTCACTCACGGCCGCCCCCCGTCTTTCAGTGGCATCACGACCGTATCTGGGGTCTGTGACATTTTCGGCGAAAGCCGCCGGTTTTCCACACTGGCGTCAACCGGCCTGCCCTTCACCGCGCTTCGGATGGTCGCGATTGACCTCTGCATTGCGCGCCATGAGCGCCCCTGCCGGAGGCACTCCAGGAGGGCGGTTAACTGGGCTCTCGGCGCGCCGTTGTCGAACTCGTGTTCGAATGTGTGTAATTGGATGCGCCACTGGCGGCTCCCTAGCTCCCACTGGGGCAATAGCTGTGGCGCTCAGTTGACTGTCGGCGTAGGGGGTATTGAATGGCGAAGACGCGTGTTTACGAGCTCGCGCGCGAGCTCGGCGTTGATGCCCGTGAGTTGTTGAAGCGAATCAATGACATGGGGGAATACGCGAAGTCCACCAACTCAACCGTTGAAGCCCCCGTGGTGAGGCGGGTTCGCGAGCAGTTTCAGACCGACGGACCGATCCAACGCATCGCGAAGCCCCGGCCGCTTGTCCGCCCGGTAAGCAATGCACAGCCCACGTTGGTAGAGACACCGGCACCGGTCCTTCCGCCATCTGGCTGGTTGAATTCGGTCTCCCCGGAGTCGCCGGCAACGGCCGCAATCCGTCGAAATCTGGGCTTGGGGCGATCGACACAACAACCCAAGCCGCAACGCGATTCGCGACGAAGGCCACCACCAGTGCGGGACCGTTGGGCCGAACACTGGTTCGACTCCGACGACAAGCTGGCGTGGCAGCAGGCTGGTGTATACGAGCCCGGGGAGGCGCTGTCTGCGATCCAGCACGGATTTACGCCCGACACGTTTGCGCGTTGGGGGCGGCACCAGCTGACTGTTGAGGCGGCACGTCGCGCTGTGGAACTCGGCCTCACCCCCGATCAGCTGGACCACACCATCAACGGAAACTCGCTCGGGATCATGCTTCAAACCGGCTCCCGTGTCGATGAGATAAGGGCGCTCATGGCCGAATACCCAATCCTGTTGCCAGAGGAGCGGTGGGGCTAGGAGGGACGAGTGCGCCGCCCGACGCAGTCGCAGCTCTGAGATCCCGGCGCGGCTCTCGCGACCCACGGTCAGAGCGCCGTTCCCGCCTACGGTCAGGCCCGTTTCCTTCACACATCTATGAGTTCTCCACCAGGCTTCCGTTCGGCACACTCAGGGGCATGGGACACAACCGGCGCGTCAACGACGCACAACGGAAGGCACTCGATTGGCTCGCGGCGGGGAGTTCGACGAACCCGCCGGATGCCGGAATGAAGACCAGCGTTCAGGCCTTGGCCGCTCGGGGACTGGCAGTGGTGCGCCGAAGGCGCGGAGTGTGGACAGCCGAACCGACCGACGCCGGCCGGTATTTCGCTGAGCATGGTGACTACCCGCAGGCCGCTCCTGCGCTCCAGACAAATCGGCGACGCACAACACCGCGCACGGAAGACACAAGAGCACCAGCAACCCGCCAAAGGGCAAGGAAGCAGCCACAACCCGATCCACCTGAGGCAGACACGACCCCGACACCCCTGAACCAGCGCGACGAAGAAGTCCCGCTCAAGCAAGTGGTTCGGAACCCACACCCGGCCGTGAGAGAGATTCGGGATCGTCCGGGGCGATTGCCGAAGTTCGCGCGGCGACGCTGCGTGCTCATCGCCCATTCTTTGGTTACCGAGGCGATTACCAGGGGTTGGGCGGTAACCCCCGTCGCCGGTGAGGCCCGTCGCGACCACTGGGGAACGAGGTCCACCCATTACGACAGCGGATCGCTGCTGCTGATCGACGCCGGCCACTCGCCCATCGGCCTGATATTTGACGAGGTGACCAAGCGCCAGCCGCACCAGGACACTCCAAAGGAAGCCGCCGACCGGGGAAAGGGCCGCTACGTCTGGACGTCTGGGGACGACTACGTCGGCACCGGACGGCTACGCCTCCATCTGGTCCAGGACAACCGGAAGCTCCCCACCAAGTACGTCGACACGGCCACCACCCGGATCGAGGACAAGACCTCGACCATCCTCGACGCCATCGAAGCCGCCTCTGACCAGGCCTTCAAGTGGGCCGAACAACGTCCCCTGCGCGAGGAAGAAGAGCAGGCGCGCCGAGCGGAACGGGAACGTGTCGCAGCACTGCGGAGTCGGTACGAGGAGTGGGAAGTCGCACTCATCGATGGGGCGCAAGCGTGGAGACAACACCTGCAGCTGCGCGAGTATCTTGCCTCCCTCGGCCAGCACCCACCTCAGGAAGCTGAGGCGTTCATCGAGTGGGCCCGTGGCTACTTGGAGGCCACCGATCCTGGCATTCGGTTCCCTGAAGGAGAGCTACCCGAGTGGACACACGAAGAGCGAAGGCAGGCCGGCCGCTACGTCGAACACCAGCACCGGTGGTGAAGGCTCGCTGACCCGTCGCGCGCCAGCCCTTCTCAGCATCGAACTCTGAACGGCCGATCGAGAAGGCGCCTTCTGTGCAGACTCGCAAGCGCACGGGTGTTCAGAGTTCGTTGCATCTCGACAGAGAGGCGACGACGCGCACCCGCGTTGAGGCCGCGGCCACCGGCGCGTTGACGCTCGCATCCGCGTTGAAATCCCACCAACTGTCTGAGCAGAATGCACTGCGTCCGTCTCACCCCACCGGCTGGTTGAGGAGGACGCGCAGCGTCCGTCTCGAAACCCGATCAGTCCTGGGCGGCAATGAGTTCGCGAAGCTCCGCGATGCGCGCGTAGGCGGCGTGAGTGCGCTCGGCGACCTCGGGAATTCGTTCCCAATCGAGGGGCAGGTCCTCGGCCAGATCGTGCAGGTCCAGCTTCAACTGGCCCGCCGAGAAGGTGAGCGTGCGCAGCTCGTCCTCCAGTGCTTCGCGGTCGCTCATGTCACCCTTTCTGCAGTGCTGCCTCGATCCGAAATCGATCTTGGCCAACGGCTTCGACGGCTGACAAGGGTTGGGCCGGGTTCGTCACAAGGACGTCACACGGCCGGGCAGGTCTCAGCGACCCATCGCGTCCAGCATCCGTCCGGCCAGCGGGGCGAACTCTTCTGCCAAGACGGCCAGCCCGGGTTCGGTGCTGCCCCCGGGGTGGGCAACCTCATGGATGATGGCGGCGGCGTCGAGGTGATCGGCATCCTGGGCGGCGACCGTGCCCGCGAAGGTCTGGCGCACCATGGCGCGGGCCAGGTCGACGTCGAGCCCGTGCCGCTGCGCCACCACGTCGGCCCAGGTCTGCATCATGTGGGCGTAGAAGGCCGGACCGTTGCTGGTGAGCGCGCAGTAGGCATCAAGCTGTTCGGCGGGCAACTCGTACACCGCCCCGGCGGCCTGCAGCAGGACCCGCACTGTCGCCTGGTCACCGTCAGCCATGCCCGGCCCCCAACTGACCAGGGTGCCGCCCTGGCCGGTGGCGGAGTTCACATTGGGATAGGTGTCGACCCAGCGGTCGGTGAATTCACTCAGGTTCTGTCGTGGCGAGCAATTCACCAGAATCGGACGGTTGCTCAGCGCCTCGCGGTTCGCATTCAGCACCTCACTGACCTGGTTGGGCGCCATCCAGATGAAGACCACCTCGCAGCGGCGCAGGACCTCTGCGGCAGTGTCGAGCAGCACCAGCCCCGGAGCCTGCGCGGCGACCTGTTCGGCCTTGTCGCGACTGCGGCTGTAGCCGTACAGTCCCGAGATTCCGGCTTTGCTCAAACCGCGCGCCAGCGGGGCGCCCAGGCGTCCCAATCCGATGATTCCGATGTCCATGGCCGCAGTGTAGGGCCACCATCGGCTCAGCCCTGGACGGTGCCCAAGCGCTGTTCCACTCGCTGCACTTTGCCCTCCATCTCGCCGGTATGACCGGGACGAATGTCGGCCTTCAGCACCAGGCTGACCCTTCCGGCGTGGGCACCCACGGCCTCGGTAGCCCGCTTGACGACCTCCATCACCTCGTCCCACTCGCCCTCGATGGTGGTGAACATGGAGTCTGTTCGGTTGGGCAGTCCCGATTCACGCACGACCCGGACCGCATCGGCGACCGCATCGGCCACCGATTCCGAACTACCCAAAGGAGACACTGAGAACGCAACCAACATGGGTCCAGTATCGACCGTCGGACGCATCAGGCGCCGATGGCAAGATCAGGCCGGGGGATGAATTACCGATGATTTCCGATGAGCCCGGCCGACGACGCAGCCCCGTCCCGATCGCCGAAGCCGCCACTGCGGCCCGTTCGGCCCGTACGATGCGGCCACCTACGCTCTGACAAGCCTCCTCGACGGCCCGATCCGGACGCAATCGCTGGTCATCGGCTTAGCACCGGGTTCGCCGTGGGTCAAACCGGGCCGTCTCGACGCCCATGCTGTCGCACGATGGTTACCTGGAGCCGATTACGGTGGTCGCAACCCCTGAGTTGAGAGGATCTTTCATGTCCCTGTTGGGTACCACGATCAAACCGTTCCGCGCGACCGCTTACCGCGGCGGCGAGTTCGTCGACATTTCCGAAGCCAACACGGCCGGCAGTTGGTCGGTCTTCTTCTTCTACCCCGCCGATTTCACCTTCGTGTGCCCCACCGAACTGGCCGATTTGCAGGACAGCTACGCCGAACTGCAGTCGATTGGCGTCGAGGTGTTCTCGGTCAGCGCCGACACCCATTTCGTCCACAAGGCCTGGCATGATTCCTCTGCCCAGGTTGGCAAGGTCGAGTTCTTCATGGTCGGCGATCCCACCCGCGAGATCATCACCAATTTCGACAACCTGCGCGAATCCGGTCTCGCCGATCGCGCGACCTTCCTGGTCGATCCCGACGGGGTGATCCAGTTCTTCGAGGTCACCTCCGAAGGCGTAGGACGCAACGCCACCGAGCTGGTCCGCAAGGTCCGCGCCGCTCAGCACGTCCGGGAGTTCCCCGGCGAGGTCTGCCCTGCCCGCTGGGTGGAAGGCGCAGCAACCCTGATCCCCTCGATCGATCTGGTCGGCGCAATCTGAGCCTGCTCCGGGCCGGCGCCTACGTGCTGGGCGCCGGCCCGGATTCTGCCTCACCCTGACGAGACAACTGCCCGGCAGAATCGCTACATTGACCCCGTGAAAAAGGTGCTGGTGGCTGCTGCGGCGGGAATCCTCGTCGCCTCCGGCGCTTTTGTCGCCGTGGACGCCGGGCGCTACGTGAATGCAGCTCCGCCGCCCTCCGCCACCGCTTTGGAGGCCCCCCTCACCCCGGTCACAGTCAATCCGGACTGGATTCTCTCCGGTGAGCCGACTTTCGCCCAGGTCGAAATCTCCCGCAGCCCCGATGGACGCATCAGTCACGGCTTGTGGTCGTGCACCGGCCCCACCTCTTTTGAATGGCAATTCCTCCTCGACGAGACCGTCTATGTGCTCGACGGCGAGGTCGACATCGACTATCAAGGCAACAGCTTCACCCTTCACCCCGGCGATTCAGCGACCTTCCTCAGCGGCACCTCGGCGGTGTGGACCATCAAGCGGTATCTGAAGAAGTCCTACACCTTGTCCAACCCCGGCCCGTTGGGCCGTTGGTGGCGCTCAGCCTTTCCCAGCTGACCAGCGCAACATTTGCTGAGCGGATCAGCGAAAGCTCGCATATCCGCGCCGGGTCGAACCTGCGATCATCGAGGTGTCCCCCTAACGAAGTGAAGTCATGCCCGATCCTGGATCCTCCCGCCAGGTGAGCCGCCGCTCTGTCCTGAGTGTGGCCGCGCTCACCCCATTCCTTGCCGCCTGCGCTCAGTTCCCGCCCACAGGCTCACGCCCGTCCCCGTCCCCGTCCTCGCAGACTCCCAGGTTCACTCCAGGCCGCAACGGCCTAGGCCCGGTCACCCGCGGAACCCTCAACTCGCAGGCCACTCAGAGCAGCGCGAAGTGGCTCATCTACTATCCGCCGGACACCGCCGAAGGCGACCCGCTGCCGGTAGCGATCATGATGCATGGCCTGGGCGACAGCATCGCCGCCCTGGACGCCAATCACTACTCCCAGGCGCTATACGACACGGTGATCCATGATCAAACCCCGCCCTTCGCGATTGCGGCCATCGATGGCGGCACCACCTTCTGGCAGCGGAACGGATCGCGCGACGGCGGCGCTTTGGTCGCCGACGAGTTCGTGGCTGAACTCACGCGCCGCGGCCTCGACACCTCCCGGCTGGCGCTCACCGGCTGGTCGATGGGTGGCTGGGGCTCCCTGCGGCTGGCCTGCGACGAACTGCACGGCAAGCTGAAGGCCATCGCGCCGGTGAGCGCGCCGTGTTACCTCCGCTACGAACACGTCCCCGACCCGACCTGGATGAGTCGAGCCTCATTCGACCGCAACAACTTCTACACCCGCCCCGAGCGACTCACCGGACTGCCGATCTTCCTGGCCTGCGGCAGGCAGGATCCCTTCTACTCCGGAAATGCCGCCTTCGCCAAGATCCTGCGGTCGACCCGAGGGGTGGGACCCCTGGTCACCGACTTCGGCCCCGGTGCCCACAGTGCCCAATACTGGAACTCGGTCGCCAGCGCTCAGCTGAGCTTCCTCGGCCAACATCTCGCCGCATAAGGAGCACCGATGGAGGCACCGCGACAGGCCGTCCGCTTCGACGCGATGATGCGCAACCTGGAGCATCGGTTCTTCCCCGACGCCCGCGAATGGGTTTGCAGTCGCGCTGCGGGCGACACCGTGGAGATCGCCATCGGAACCGGGCTGAATCTGCGGTACTACCCCGACGATGTTCGGCTCAGCGCCATTGATCGGGATGCCGACATGATGGCGCTGGCCGTCCAACGCGCCGAGGCTTCGGGCCGAATGCTGCGCACCGAGGTGGGCGACGCCCTGGCCCTACCTTTCCCCGAGGCGACCTTCGACACCGTGGTGTGCACCTTCGCCCTGTGTGAAGTGGCCGATGTCGATGCCGCGCTGAGCGAGTTCGCTCGCGTGCTGCGCCCCACCGGACGGCTCCTGCTCGCCGACCACGTGGCCGCGACCTCGCGGTGGGTGCGTTGGGGCCAGCGAGCGCTCGAAGCGATCACCATCCCGGCCTCCGGGGAGCACTTCACCCGGCGTCCGGTCGACCATCTTCACCGAATCGGCTTCTCGCTCGTGGAGTCCGCCCGACGCACCCACGGCGCGGTTGAATACGTGCATGCGGCTCGAAGGGCCATCTGAGGATCGTGGCGCGGACGACCTAGGCCTGCACCGCTGCGGTCGGCTCCAAGGCGAGCATCGTGCTCAGCAGCGGTTCCACCTCGGGGCAAATCCAGTAGTGAATCCAGGTGCCGGTGCGCTCGCCATCAACCAGTCCCGCCTGCCGCAGCACTTTGAGGTGATGACTGATAGTGGGCCCGGACAGCTCGAAATGCGGGGTGAGCTCACACACACAGACCCGGCCCGCGTCGGCGATGAGCGCCACCAGCCGCAGTCGCACGGGATCGCCCAGGACCTTGAACAAGCCAGCCAGCGCAGCAGCCCGCTGCGTACTCATCGCCTCGGCGCGCGGCTCACCGGTCGGCACCTCGATCAGGGGGAGTTCGCTCCTCATCGCTCTATCTTGACACATATCTAAACAAGAGCAAGGATTCTGCTTAGACATCCGTCTATTCAAGGAGTCCCCCTGTGCCAGCGCCGAATCGTGACGAAACCCGCCGCGTCGAAACCCTCGCTTCGGAGCTGGTGATCTCAGCGTGACCCAAGCAGTACTGCAACGTCCCGCCGTTCGGCGCTGGGGCATGCTGGCCCTGGCAGCCCTCGCCGTCGTCGGGCTGTACATCATCAACGAATTCGTCTGGACCTGGCTGTACGCCGATGTCTTCGGGTGGGACATCACCACCGGCTGGCCCTCGATGGTCCACTTCTTCAGCTACGACGTGGTCAAGATCACCCTGCTCCTGATCACCATCATCTTCGCCATCACTGTGCTGCGCAGCTTCGCCAGTATCGAGCGCACCCGCGCCCTACTCGGCGGACGGCGCGAGGGCGTGGGCAATGTGCTCGCCGCCGGCCTCGGCGTGGTCACTCCCTTCTGCTCCTGCAGCGCCGTGCCGGCATTCATTGGCTTCGTCGCTGCCGGGGTTCCGCTGGGGGTGACGATGAGCTTCCTCATCGCCAGCCCCCTGGTGAACGAGGTCGCCATCGCCTTGCTGCTGGGACTGTTCGGGATCGGCCCCACCCTGCTCTACGTCGGCGCCGGTCTGGTGATCGCCATCATCGCCGGCATGATCATCGGACGGCTGCACCTGGAGGGGTGGGTCGAGAGCTTCGTCTTTGAGACCAAGCTGCGCGGGCAGGTGATCGATTCCACCGCCGACCTCACCTGGGACGACCGCCTGCAAATGGGTCGGGAGGAAGCCGTCAGCATCCTGCGCAAGATCTGGCCGTACCTCCTAGCCGGGATCGGCTTAGGGGCTGTCATCCACGGCTGGGCACCGGCGGACTTCTTCGCCACTTTCGCCGGCCCCGACAACCCGTTCGCGGTACCGATCGCGGTCCTCCTCGGCGTCCCGCTGTACTCCAACGCGGCGGGCATCCTGCCGCTGGTCGAAAGCCTGCATGACAAGGGCCTGCCCATGGGCACCCTGCTCGCCTTCATGATGGCCACGGTGGCTCTCAGCCTGCCGGAGATGATTCTGCTGCGGCGCGTCCTCAAACCCAAGCTGATCGGCGTCTTCGTCGCCGTCACTGCCGTCGGCATCATCGCCGTCGGTTATCTTTTCAATGCCATCATCGGCTGACAGGAGAAGCACATGAACATCAAGATCCTCGGCTCCGGCTGCGCGAACTGCGTGAACCTGGAGAAGGCGGCTCGCGCGGCGACCGCAGAGCTGGGCCTGGAAGCCGACTTCGAAAAGGTCACCGACTACGCCGACATCGCCGGCTACGGCATCATGCGCACTCCCGGACTGGTCGTCGACGAGACCGTGCTGCTGTCGGGCCGGGTCCCCACCGTGTCACAGGTCAAGGAGCTCCTCACCGCACATCTGGGCGCCTAGGTTCCCATCCCGGCACTAGGCTGGAGGCGAACAGGAGGCATCATGCACCCGCTCGCACCTATCGCCACCGCCGCTGCCCTGCTGATGCTTCTCGGCGGCTGTTCCGCCCCGGGAGGCGACATGACCGATCCGGCAACTCCTGGTCGACCCAGTTTCCAAACCGCTGGCCCCTTGCCGCCCGCGGGGACCCCGGTCGCCCTGACCGATGCCCAACTCGCTGGAATCCGCGCTGATCTGGAGGGCCGCGGCATCACTGATCAGTTCACGGTGGCCAGTGCCACCTCGGTCACCTGGCCTGACGGATCCTGGGGCTGCCCCGAACCGGGAAAGATGTACACCCAGGCCCTGGTGCCGGGGGTGCAGGCCCTGGTCACCGTCGCCGGGACCAGCTATGACTACCGCTTCGGCACCGGACCGACGCCACGTCTGTGCCAGCCCTAGCCTCAGCGAAGGCTGAGTAGCGAGGCCTCGGCGGCACCGGAATGGTTGTCGAAGACAGCCACCATCACACCTTGCGGACGCTGCTTGGCCCAGGCGGCCGTGTCCACGGTGATCGGAACCTGAGCACGGCCATTGCGGGCCACGGTGGCACCGCCGCCATCGGTGATGGCACGCCGCCACGGATCGTAACGGGCCCAGCCGGCGAAGGTGTCCGAGCCGGTGCCCAGCACCGTGTAGCTGGCTCCGGTGTAGGAGAAAGCCCCGGATTCGGCGTTGAGACCAAGGTCAGCGGCCTGGACTGGCAGCAGCACCGTGCTGGAGTTCGTGGGTGCCATCGCCAGATAGCCGCTGGCATATAGTGCCTTGCTGGCGATCTGATAGATGAAGACCTCACTGACACCGTCGAAGTTTCCCGATCGGTAGGCGCCGGAGTCCGCGGCGAAGACGATGTAGTCCTCAATACCGTCACCATTGGTGTCGACCAACACATCGAACTCATTGGTGGCAGCGTTGGTGAACCGATCGTGATTGTTGATGGCGAACACCATCAACATGCCCGAATCGGTATCGAAGGACTGCACCCCCAAGGCGCGCAGGTCATAGCCGGTGCCCACCGCAGTTTTCGGCAAATCGGCGCGATCGGTCAGGCCGAGGGTGTACACGTCGGCGTAGGCGCTGATCGCGCCACCTGCATTGGTGAGGTTCAGCGACCATTGCGTGGTGGCTGCGGACGCAGCGGCCCGCTGATCTGCCGCCGCGCGTTGCCGAGTCACGCCGGCTGCGACCCGGGCCTGAGGCCGCGGCACCAGCAGGTAGGGCACCCGCTGCGTCTCGCTGCCGGAGCTCACCACCACACTGCCCGACACCTCGGCGAACATGGCCTGATCGTCGCCGAGCGAGGATCCGCCCACCCCTGCTGGCAGGCTGAGCGACACCGCAACCTTCCTCGAGGATCGGGCCGGCACGACGACTTTCTTCGGCCAGACCGTGATCGTGGCCGAGCCCGACTGCGCGCTGGGCTCAGCGCTGACCTGGTAAGTGACCGCACGGGAGGCGGTATTGGCGATGGTGATGGCCTTGGTGGCGCGGTAGTTGCTGCTCGACTCGACCACACCGAAGCTGAGCGAGGCCTCGCTGACCCGGCCACTCTTGGTTCGGTACTGGTCGCCGGTGACGATCATGCGGGTCTTGACCGCCTGCACCGGATCGACCAGGCCAGCCCCGGCACCAGTGACCGAATACTCAGCCACACCAGCGGGATCAGCGGTCCCGACCACAGCGGACGCGACCTGATCGGCCGACCATCGCGGATGAGCCTGGACGGCCAGCGCCGCGACCCCCGCCACATGCGGGGCAGCCATAGAGGTGCCCGACATCACCGTGGACTCAGTGCCGCTGCCCACCGCGGCTGAACTGATCGATACCCCCGGGGCAGTCACATTGGGGCTGACTCCGGAGTCACCGTTGGCCGGCCCGGCGGAGGAGAACCCCGCCAGTTGCCGAAATCCGGGGTTGTCGATAGATCCAGCGAGCATGGTGCTGGATTGTCCGGAAGCCTGAACCAAGGCAGGTCCATCGCTGCGCGGCACGCCCAGGAACGGAATCGTGAGCGTAAAAGGCTCCCCGGTGTCGGGGTTACTGGTGACCGTGCCTTCGTAGGGCGGATACTGATCGTCGCTGTTGATCATCAGCACGGCATCTGCGCCGGCCTGCTGACCATAGATCGCCTTGGCCACCCGAGCACAGGTGCCTCGCGAGACCACAGCGATGGTGAGCACGTCAGTGGCGGCCAGCGCCGACTCGTAGGCGCCGGTGGAGCAGCCCAGCGACTCGTTCTCCGAGGTCGTCGGATCATCACTGAGGGCAACGACGCGATAACTCCCTGCCGGAAGGGACGCACCGTTGGCATTGATGGCGTCAATGGTGACGCCATCGGCGAACTGCAGCGAGGCGCTTTGCAGGTTGCTGGCGGTGTCCATCGCAGCGACCGAGATCACGCCCTGCCCACTTGCTGGCGATCCGGTGATGTAGGGGCTGTGTCCAGAGTTACCGGCCGAGGCCACCACCACGACTCCGGCGGCGACTGCATTGCTGGCTGCAACCGCATCGGGATCATCCGGACCACCGAAGGGGCTGCCCAAAGACATGTTGATGACATCCATGCCGTGATCGACCGCCCAGTCGATGGCCTCAACCGCAACATCGGTGGAGCCGGTGCAGCCGAAGACCCGCAGGGCGTACAGATCGGCCCGAGGTGCCACCCCTGGGCCGACCTTGAAGGTCTTGCTCGCGGTCGTGCGGTCGTAGGGTCCGGTGTAAGCCGTGCCATCGGAGGCGACCCCGCCACCAGCGGCAGTGCCTGCCACGTGGGTGCCATGGCCTTCACAGTCCAGCGGGTTGGCGTCGGGATGGGGCGTCGAGCCTGCGGCACCAGCGTCGTAATCGTCTCCGACGAAGTCCCAGCCACCCTTGACCCGTGGCGCGTTCGTACCGAACAGCGTGCTGCCCGCTGGAACGGGTCGGGCGCTGGTCGAGGCGGCGCTCTGGAAGGCCGCCGCCGTGCCCGGCCCTCCGAAGTCGGCGTGGGTGTAGTCGATTCCGGTGTCGATGATGGCGACTTTCACCCCGGCCCCGGTGACCCCGCTGTATTGCCAGGCATCGGCGGTGCTCAGATACGGCACTGACGTGGTGTTGTCCACGGTCTTCGGCGTCAAGGTATGGACCCCGACCACCCCGGGAAGCGTGGCCAGGGCTGCAATCCGGCCGGCCGGCACCCGCACCCGCATACCGTTGTAGGCCGACTGAAGCTGGCTGAGGACGCGCCCACCCTTGGCGGTGATGCCGGCTCGGACGGTCCGTTGGGCCTTGCGCAGCCCCGCTTTGATCTTGTTCCGTTGGGATCGCTTGAGAAGCTTCGCCGACTTGGCTTGCACCACGGCCACCGGATCACCCTTGAGTTGAACCATGACATCGACGGTGGCCGCAGCGTCCAGTGCTTTGGGGGTCAAAGTCGCACTCAACCGCCCCGTCGAAGGCGCAGCCGCAAAGTCGGTGTGGCGAGCCGCGCCCTGCGCAGCAGCGGGAATGACGGCTAGGGTCAGAGCCAAGACTGCCGAGGGAACAACGACGTACCTCAATCGGGTTTTCATCGAGACCTTCCTGCGATGCCGACACAGCGAAGTCCTACCTGGCTGAGGCTAGATGTCACCCACCAGGGTGACAATCGGCAATCTCAGTGACCGATACGATCCCCGGCGCGGAATTCTGTGTGCTGCGAAATTACGGCGATGGGTCCGTGGATCGGCGGCAGACTCCCGAGTGCTGTGTGGAGACTCAGATCACTACGTCGAGCGGTGGGCGGCGACGATGGTCCAATACTCCTCGATGCTGAGCGGGCAGGGATTCTGGCCGTCTTCCATCCAGGTCGCCACCGAATCCGGCAGGGAGACCGGCACCGCACGGAACAGATCGGTGATCATCACCGGGAGCTGCCAGCCGCCAGGATCGGCTTGGTGGGCGGGCCCGACCACCAGCCCCCGCCCGTTCAGGCCGGCTTCGGTCAGGAACAACACCTCGTCCAACTGCCCGAGTTCCTCCGGTGGGAGGTCAATGGCCAGATTGACCGCAACCTCTCCGGATTCGGTGAGGACCTTGCCCAAGATCTCGGGATCCTCCGGGCCTAGCCGCACTGCCCAGCGACTGTTGGGGGTCTCCTGGGATCTGATCTGCCGGATCACCTCTTGGCCGTCGATGTGATGCGACTGACGCCACCGCACCAAGCCTCTGCGCAGATTTCGCTTGGTGCGGGCATCGCAGCCGTGGCGCTGGCAATACCAGTTCACGACACTGCCGGCATAGTCGATCACGGCCACCGGCCGTGCATCGCGAATCAGATTGAGCCCGTCGCGCAGGGTGATGCCCTGATCCATCAGGACGGCCAGAACAGCCGACGGTGCCCGGTTGACGCCCATGTGGCAATGGATGAGGACCTTCGCGGCGGGATCGGAGTCCAAGGCGTCGCGAACCCAATCGACCAAGCCGTTGAACCACGCCGGATCGATGATCTGGCCGGCATCCTGCACCCGATGATGCAGATACTTCACCTGCGGCGCCCAGGTGTGAACCAGCGCTTCGTCGCTCCACTCCGATCGCAAATCGACGATGTGCGTGATCCCAGAACCCACCAATTCGGCCAGTTGAGCTTGAGCGCGATTGAAGTTGGCTGCAAGGTCGGCACCCACAGCGACCCGGTCGGTGACGAAAACGGCGTCGGCAACGACGAAATCGACGGCATCGGCCACCCCGACCGCCGCGACGCCCACCTCATCATCCACGGCACAATCATGCCCTGTTCGGGCCGATCCTGATGCCTCAATCGGCCGAACCGTTTCGGCCTGTCTCGCGCACCAGGGCGCAACGACCTCCAGACCGCTTGCATCGCGATCTGCATCGAAGGATGAACGACCAATGGCATCACCAAATGGCCAGCCATGCGTAAAGCTACGCCAGCACCTACGTGCTATTACCCCTGGCGGCCTTCTAGGCGGCGCAGATCGACTGATTTATAGTGAAAGCACCAGTACGGAAGGCGATGTCGGACCGGACTTCGTTGGGGGGATGCTCGGGGGAGCAACGACCCGGACCGTGACCCAAGGACTGGTGCACAAAGATCGGGTCGAGGTGTACGGCTAGTTCCGGCGTCCGGGGGGAGTTCGGTAGCCAGCCCACGCAGGGGGATGCCACGGACGTGGCGCGTACCCCGATCGAGGCCGTGGTGGCTGACAGGACGAACGGGTACCTGGGAGAGCCACCAAGGGCGGCTGGCCGGGAAGCCCCGGCCAGCCGCCCCCGCCATTCCTACCCCTGTTATCGGCATTGACGGACGCATTTTCGGCCGAACTATCCCCCTTTTGGGTGACAAAAGGACCACGGAATACGAGAAATCCACAGATTGCCTCTCACTTTCTGCCCTCGACGTGAACCCAACAGCTAGCATCGAATCGCGATGTTCAAGGAGGGGAACATGTCTACTTACGCTGAATTGCATGTGCACGTCGAGGGGACGCTGGAGCCGGAGCAGGCCTTTGCCCTGGCGAAGCGGAACGGCCTCACATTGCCTTACGCCAGCCCAGCCGAACTGCGTAGCCGACTCACCTACGAATCGGTCGAACAGTTCGTCGAGGTGTACCGGGCGAACTCGGCGGTACTCACCACCGAGCAGGACTTCGCTGAGGTCACCAGTGCCTACCTCAAGAAGGCCAAGAGCATCGGCATCGTTCGTGCCGAGATCTCCTGCGATCTGGCCCGCCACGCGGCTCGAGGCATCGCGCCCGAGGTCGTCCTCAACGGTATGGGCGCCGTCCTGGCCACCTCAAAAGCCGACTACGGCATCAGCACCGGACTGGTGTTGAACTTCCCGGTCGATATGCCCGCTGACGAAGCCGTGGCGGTCTATGACCAGGCCAAGGCCACGGGTACTGAACTCACCGCCGTCGAGGTATGCGTCGCCACCGATGCCGCATCTCCGAAGGACCTGGTGCCCCTTTTCGGCAAGGCGCGTGCCGACGGCCTGCACACCGTGGCGCACGTCGGCGCCCAAGCCGGAGACGCGATGACCTGGGAGTGCCTGCATGCGCTCAAGGTCGGCCGCGTTGGAACCGCGGCTCTGACTGACCGCAACCTGTTGTACTACCTGGCCGACTACAGCATTCCGCTCACGATGAGCCCGCTGTCGAACAAGGCCCTGCACAAGGCCACCGAAAACGACCTTCCGCTGTCGCGGCTGCTTGAGGAAGATGTGGCCATCGTGGTCACCTCCGATGCACCGGCCTACTTCGGTGGTTACCTCGATGCGAATATGGCGGCCATGGTCAAGGACAACGAACTCACCGAGGACCAAGCCGAAGCCTTGGCACGCAACACGATCATCGGGTCGTTCCTGGCCGAGTCCGAAAAGCTGGAGCTGGTTGGGGCCGGCGTCGGCGCCTGATTCACCACCGTCTCCCTTCCACAGGTCCCGTCCGCAACTCTGCGGACGGGACCTGTGCTTTCTTCGCTTGCCGGGGCACGCTCCTTGTTCCTGGTTTCGCCACACGATTGCAGCCGGTGGAGGAGAATCGAAGGCATGGGGCAACTGACCGGCAGCTCTCGCCTTGAGTGCACGGTGTGCCACAAGGTGCACCGCAACGTGGCGAGACTCCTCGGTCCCATGGCACCCGACGCCTGGCTCGAAGTTGGCGTGGGTGAACGCTTGGAGGCCGAGCTCACTCCCGACATCTGTCTGCTGCCGTGCAACGGGCGGATTCGCCATTTCCTGCGCGGGCATCTGCAACTTCCGGTCGATGACAACGACTTCGGCACCTTCGTGTGGTCGGCATGGGTCGAACTCAGCGAAGTCAACATGACCGCAGTCGCGCGCACTTGGGATGACCCCGACCGCGAACGGCTTCAACCGCTGCCTGGCCACCTGGCGACCGCGCTGCCGTACGAACAGCCGACTCGCGGTCTTCCCGTGCTGGTGCACACCCGCAAGCCGGGCGAAGTGCCGCTGCTGGTCGTTGCCGCCACCAGCCATCACCGACTGGCCTGGGAACAACTACGAGGCATCGCCGTCCACCGCGCGGCAGAACTGGCCGGTAGAATCGACGGCTGAGAGCCATGAGCGATTTCCTACAGATCTTTCAACCGGGCCTGCGCCACCAACAAGAGCAGCGCGACCTGGAGAAGATCTATGTCGTCGATGAGGAGGCCGGCGGGCCCGGCTCACGAACCCACGACCTGGAGTCCGGCGAAGTCACCATCAAGATTCCGCGACGGCCTGCCGCCGAGGCGGACTCCAGTGACGAGGAAACCTCGTAGCCGATCGCCTATTCGGTGACATTGGCAGGCTCGATGGCCACGACCGCCCTCGGCGAACCGTCCTCGCGGAAGGCCGCATCCAACGCCTCTTCGGTAAGCCGCCTGCCCAGGGCGATCAGTTCGTCGGCACGGTGGAAGTCCATGACCTTGGCGGCATCGCCGGGCACCGTCACCAAGACGTCGGGGGGCAAGGCGGCCAGTCGGAACCGCGTGATCAACGCACTCATCGTGTCCAACGACATCGTGGTGACGTCCCCAATACCCAAGCCCGGCGGCGGCTCCTGGTAGGTCGGCGACGGCGCCTCGGTGCCCTCACCGCGGTTGAACCGCGTCATCATCGACGCGACGAACTCGTTCTCCCACACCCCCGCGGCTGACCGCAGGAAGCGATCCCACCACTCATTGGACGGCCGCTGTTCAGCGGATTCCCTGGCTGGGGAAAAGATCTCGGTGTGGTCCTTGGGCCCGCTGAGGCTGATCGCCATGGTGAAGTCGGCATCGGCGGAGATCACCGGCTCCATCGGCACCGGATTGAGCACCCCGCCGTCGACCAACAGTCGCCCGTTGACCATGATGGGGGTGACCAGCCCGGGAATCCCCACCGAGGCGCGGATTGCCGCCTGCAAGGGGCCGCGGCTGAACCACACCTCACGCCGGGCACCGATATCGGTGGCGACCGCAGTGTAGGGAATGGGCAGATCCTCGATCAGGGCGCCATCCAGCAACTCGTCCACTCGACCCAGCACCCGCTCGAGTTTGACCAGTCCAGGCCCTGGCAGGACGGGATCGAGCAGTTTGCGCACATCCCTGGCAGACAGCGTCGTGACCCAGTCGGTATAGGCGTCGATCGTGTCGGTGACATAGAGACCGGCCACCAGCGCACCCATGGACGTCCCGGCGATGGCCGTGACCTCATACCCTCGTTCGCGAAGCACCTGCAATGCCCCGATATGGGCATAGCCGCGAGCTCCGCCCGAACCCAGCACCAACGCAACCCTTTTCACACCGCCATTATCTCCATAGCGGGAAAGCCCGCCGGGTAGGGTTTCGGGCATGACTCAACCGCCGCCTCCCGCGGTCTGCTACCGACACCCCGACCGGCCCACCTACATCGCCTGCCAACGGTGCGGACGCCCGATCTGCGGAGACTGCATGATCAGCGCGGCGGTTGGATTCCAATGCCCCGAATGCGTTGCCACCGGTGCCCGCGAAACCCGCCAGCATGTGGGCCCGTTCGGAGGACGCATCTCGACCAACCCCGCACTGACCTCGATCATCCTGATCGTGATGAACGCTGCGGTGTGGGTAGCGATCACGCTGACCGGCGGACGAACCAGCAGCCTAGCTCAACTGCTGTCGATCACCCCGATCGGGCAATGCTGGTCCAGTTCCCAGCCCGGCTCCTACTACCCCGAGGTGCACACCGCGGCGATTTGCCAGACCGTCTCGGACGGAGCCTGGATGCCCGGGGTCGCCGACGGCGCCTGGTGGCAGCTGATTACCAGTGGCTTCACCCACATCGACATCCTGCACATCGGCATGAACATGCTGGCGCTGTGGTTCCTGGGACCCCCCGTGGAACGCGCCATCGGCCGGGCCCGGTTCCTGGCGATCTACCTCATCTCGCTGCTAGCCGCCTCGGTTTCGGTGATGTTCTTCGCCGCCCCCACCACGACCACGATGGGCGCCTCGGGAGCGATCTTCGGACTCATCGGCGCCCTGCTGCTGTTGACGCTGAAGGTGGGCGGAGATTTCCGCGGTGTGCTGTTCTGGTTGGTCATCAACGTGGCTTTCACCTTCACCGGCTCCGGCATCTCCTGGCAGGGCCACCTCGGCGGCCTGGTCGGTGGTCTGGCCGCCTCCGCGATCGTCCTGTTCGCTCCCCGCAAGGATCGGGTCCCACTGCAATGGGCGGGGCTGACCACGCTAACCCTCCTGCTGGGGCTGCTGGCCGCGTTCCGCATCATCCAGCTCGGCTGAGCCGGCCCGCATCGCAGCCTGGCGCCGATGGCGATTCGCCAACAGGCTGGTCATCACAACCGTGGCCAGAATCGCCACGATGACGACCAGCGAGGCATTCGTCGGGACGGTCGGCACCATCGGCCAGATGCCGTGTGCCCAGTGCAGCACCAGCTTCACGCCGATGAAGGCCAGGATCGCAGCCAAGCCGTAGCCCAGGTGCACCAAAGCACTCAGGAGGCCTTCCAACACGAAGTAAAGCGCCCGCAGCCCCAGCAGCGCGAAAGCATTGGTGACGAACACCAGATAGGGATCACCGGTGATGCCGTACACCGCCGGCACCGAATCGACGGCGAAGACCACATCGGTGGCCAGGATGGCCAATGTCGCCAGCACCAGTGGCGTGACCGCGCGGCGCCCGTTCTCAACCACGCTCATTCGCGTGCCCTGGTAGCCCTCGGTCACCGGGTAGAAACGACGTACCAGGCGCACCACCCGCAACTGATTCGGGTCGATCTCCTGCTCGCTGGGATCGCGGGCATCCCGATAGACCTTCACAGCGGTCGCCAGCAGAATCGCCCCGAACAACAAGAAGGTCCAGGAGAAGGACGCCAGCATTGCCGCCCCGATGGCAATGAAGACACCGCGCAGCACCAGTGCGCCGGCCACCCCGATCAGCAGCACCCGCTGCTGAAGTTCCCGAGGGACGGCGAAGGAGGCCAACAGGAGCATGAAGACAAACAGGTTGTCCACGCTCAAGGACTTCTCCACCAGATAGCCGCCGTAGTACTGGGTGGCGATCTGTCCGCCGTACTGGAACCAGATCCAGCCGCCGAAGGCCAGGGGCAAGGCGATGTAGAAGACCGACCAACCGATGGCCTCGGTGATCGAGACCTCATGGGGCTTGCGGGTGACGAAAAAGTCGGCAACGAACAAGACCACCACTGCGGCCAAGGTGATGGCCCACAGGGTGGGGGTTCCGATGCCGAGTTCCAAGGTGGAGATCATGGGCGGGTTCCTCTCACAGATCGTCTGTGAGGTCTCCTTCACCGCTGAGGGCGGTGCGTCCGCGAGGACTGGGCGTCCGTATTGACCGCGGGCGACTTGGCGAAGTACTCCCCTCGGGGTTGAGCCTAGCGGAGGCGGCAGGGCATCCCTAGGCGAGGGGGTAAAACCTCCCAGCCCGGCTCACGATGCTCGCGCGGACGCCTGCACCTGAGTGATCAGACCGCGATGGAAGCGATCCTCGCCGGTGAGTTCAGGATGAAAGGCCAAGGCGGTGATGGAGGCCTGCCGGACCCCGACGATCGAGGATCCGCGTTGTGCGATCACTGAGACTCCGGCCCCCGCCCGAACCACCTCAGGTGCTCGAATGAAGGCGACCGAGACCGGACCCTGGGAGGTCTGCAACGTTTCCACCGAAGAGTCCACCTGCGGACCGAAGGCATTGCGACGCACACCGACGTCCAAGACCTGCAAGGAACGCTGCCCCGGCGCGGGGTCCAGCACCTCGTCGGCGAGCAGGATCAGCCCGGCACAGGTGGCCAGGGTCGGCAGTCCGTCCGCGATAGCTGTGCGCAGCGGGTCGAAGAGTTCGAAGGTCCGCAGCAGTCGATCGATCACCGACGACTCACCGCCGGGCAACACCATCGCGTCCACCCGCAATCCGTCACTGCCGAGCAGATCAGCCGGGGTGCGCACCCATGCGGCGCGCGCCCCCAGCGATTCCAGCAGTTCGGCATGCTCAGACACCCCACCTTGGAGCGCGAGCACCCCCACCGTAGAGCGGGCGTGGATCATCACCAGCCCCGTTCGGCCAGCCGGTGCGGTGCCGGGACGTCGGCGACGTTGATACCAACCATGGCCTCACCCAGACCCCGGGAGGTCTCGGCGATCACGGCCGGATCGCTGTAGGCCGCGGTGGCCTTGACGATGGCGGCGGCACGCTTGGCAGGATCCCCGGACTTGAAGATGCCCGACCCGACGAACACTCCCTCCGCACCCAACTGCATCAGCAAGGCGGCATCGGCCGGAGTGGCCACCCCACCGGCGGTGAACAGCACCACCGGCAGCTTGCCGGTCTCGGCCACTTCCCGCACCAAGCCGTAGGGGGCCGACAGTTCCTTGGCCGCCACGTAAAGCTGATCGGGGTTGGCCGCGAAGGTGGCCTGCAAGGCGGCGATCTCGGCCCGGATTGTGCGGATGTGCTTGACCGCCTCGGACACGTCGCCGGTACCGGCCTCACCCTTGGAGCGGATCATGGCCGCACCCTCGGTGATCCGGCGCAGCGCCTCGCCCAGATTGGTGGCGCCACACACGAAGGGCACCGTGAAGCCGTGCTTGTCGATGTGATTGACGTAGTCGGCCGGCGAGAGCACCTCCGATTCGTCGATGTAGTCGACCTTGAGCTGCTGCAGGACCTGGGCTTCGACAAAGTGCCCGATGCGCGCCTTAGCCATCACCGGAATGGACACCGCCTCGATGATCGCGGCGATGAGATCGGGGTCGCTCATACGGGCCACACCGCCCTGCGCACGAATGTCGGCCGGCACTCGTTCCAGTGCCATCACCGCCACGGCGCCGGCGTCTTCGGCAATACGAGCTTGTTCGGGGGTGACCACGTCCATGATCACGCCACCCTTGAGCATGTCGGCCAAGCCTCGCTTGACCGTCGGAGTCCCTAGTTGTGTCGTCACGGCGTCCATGGTGCGCTGTTACTGGACCATGCAGAAGTGCCAGAACTAGGCCAATTCGTATAGTCCAGTATTCTTCCGGTATGCGCCGAACCCCGGAAATCACCGTGCCCGTGCACCTCGATCCCGACGGCGACACCCTGCCCCAGCAGGTTGCCGCACAACTGCGGGAACTGATCGTGAGCGACGTCCTCGCCCCCGGTGATCCCATTCCGTCCAGCCGGGCCTTGGCTCAGCACCTGGGCGTATCCCGGGGATCGGTCGTGGCCGCCTACGACCAGCTTCTTGCCGAGGGCTACATCAGTGCCACTCTCGGCCAGGGCACCGTGGTGAATCCCCAACTTCGGCGAGTCCACCCGCCGACCGTGCGGCCCCGGCTCCCCCACCCGGAACCGACCTCGCCTCCCCTGCTCGATCTTCGGCCGGGCCGGCCCTGGACCGGCGATCTGGTCGGCCCACAATGGAAGGCGGCCTGGCGGCAGGCCGCGAATGCTCCCGCGGAGGACCAACCGCCCGGCCTAGGACTGCCCCAACTGCGACGAGCCTGGAGCGACCATCTGCGCCGCATGCGCGCCGTGGTGCGTGATCCGAGCCAGATCGCGGTCACCGGCGGCGGCCGTGATGGGCTGGCGCTGATCCTGCTGGCCCTGCACCGCCCCGGACTGCGCGTCGGGGTCGAAGAACCCGGCTACCCGTCGCTGCGACGGGTTCCCCGGCACTACGGCGCCGGCGTCGTCCCACTGCCGGTCGATGAGCACGGGTTAGTCACCTCCGAGTTGCCGACCGGGGCCCAGGCTCCCGAAGTGCTCCTGGTCACGCCCAGCCACCAATACCCCTTGGGCGGCTCCCTTCCGGTGGATCGGCGCCAACAGCTTCTGGAATGGGCCCACCACCATCAGGTCGTGGTGGTGGAGGATGACTACGACTCCGAGCTGCGCTACACCTCCTCACCACTGCCGGCACTCGCGGCTCTGGACGACCCGACTACCGGTCGGGTGGTCCTGCTGAGCACGTTGTCGAAAACCATCACTGCGGCACTGGCCACCGGCTTTCTGGCACTTCCGGAATGGCTGGTCCCCCAGGTCGCTGCGATCCGCGACGACCTCGGCCAACCCCAAGGCCTGGTAGCCCAACGAGCCGTTGCCGAATACCTGGAGGTCGGCGCCCTGCGCATCCACACCCAGCGCATGCGTCAGCGCTACCGGCGACGCCGCGCGGAGGTCGTAGCCGCATTGCGCGACTGCCCCGGGCTGGCGGTGTATCCGATGGACGGCGGTCTGCACGCCGTGGTGGAGACCCAGCGCGACGAGGCTGCTGTGGTCGCCGAGCTCGCCGAGCGTGGCGTCCAGGTGAGCCCGCTGTCGCAGTATTGGTCACAGGCCGGCAGTCGGCGCGGCATCGTCTTCGGGTTCGGGGCGGTGAGCGCCGCTGAACTCTCCACCGGACTGCGGCTGATCTCGGAGGTTGCCGCACCGAAACACCGCCGCGCGACCACCGAGGAGGCACACTAGGAGAATGCTGCGCGTCATCACGACAGTAGTCACGTTGGCCCTGGCGGCCTCCGTGGGTGCGGTCGCTCTGATCGACACGACTCCGGACGCAGCACCACGCCCGGAAGTCACCGTGCGCGCGCTGGCCGCCCAGCGCTGGCGGCCCCAGCCCGGAGCAAGCTTCCAGATCCAGTACTCCGGCAAGCTGCGTGCCACCACCGCCGCCGTGATCGACCTGGACGGTGTCGAAACCAGCAAGGCGACCGTCACCAGACTCAAGCGAGCCGGCAAGAGGGTGATCTGCTACTTCAATGCCGGAGCCTGGGAGAACTGGCGCGCCGACCGGGGCAAGTTCCCCGCCTCGGTGCGGGGCAAGAAGATGGACGGCTGGCCGGACGAGCGCTGGTTGGATGTTCGCAAGCGGTCGATCCTGATGCCGATCATGACCGCGCGCATGAAGGTCTGCAAAGCCAAGGGCTTCGATGCCGTGGACCCCGACAACCTTGACGGCTACCAAGCCAAGACCGGGTTCCGGATCACTCGAAAAGCTGAACTCGCCTATGTGAAGGCGCTGAGCCGGGTGGCGCATCGCCTCGGCATGTCCATCGGATTGAAGAACGGGCTGGGCATGATCCGCGCCGCGGAGCCGATGGTTGACTTCGCCGTCAACGAGCAATGCCTGCAGTATCACGAATGCTCGGCCTATCGTCCATTCGTGCGCGCCAAGAAGGCGGTCTTCCACATCGAGTACCGCGGCACCATCACCAGCATCTGCGCCCACGCCCCCGCCGGTTTCAGCAGCGTGCGCAAGCACCTTCGGTTGGACGCCTGGGCTCGTCGCTGCTGAGGGCTCAGGTGAGTTGTCGACGCAGCGTGCGGATCGCTCGATGTTGAAGCAGCTTGACCGAGCCTTCGCTGCGTCCCAGGATCTCGGCGGTCTCGGCTAGGGAGAACCGATCCAAAAAGCGCAGCGTGATCACAGCGCGCTGATCCGGAGTGAGTCGATCCAGAATCTCGGCCAGGTCGGCCTCGGCCAACGCAGCGTGGTCCGCCCCAGGGGTAGCCATCTCGGCCCCGGACGCTGCCAGCGGATCCGCACTCAGGATCGTGGGACGGCGATCCGCGCGACGCCATTGATCAACCAGTCGACTGCGCGCAATCAAAAACACCCAGGTGCGGAACCCGTTCTCGTCGCCATGGAAGTCGCCGATCTTGCGCACGATCTGGGCGAAGCAATCGCCCAGCAGATCTTCGGGGTCCGTTGCGCCTTGGGATCGCAGGAATCGCAGCAGCGGTGGGGCGAACTCCTGGTACAACTCGACCCAGGCCCATTCCAGGCCCTCAGATGCGGCCCAGAGCACCTCAGGGAATCGCGAGCCGATCGGCATGTGGGTTGTCCAAGCGTGTGAAGACGGTTCCCAAAAAGGCTAACGCACCAAGGACGGGGACGCCGGGTCAGCGGGGGGATACCGACCCGGCGTCAAAGAACTGGGAGTGGTACGTCGCGGTACCCCCGGGGGAATGGGTCCCAGTTCAGCTCAGAATGCCGTCTATTTCGAGGGTGTCTTCTCGGCGGCGCGATCTTTGCCGGTCTTCTTCGTCGAGGTCGGAGCCGGGGTCTTATTGTGCCCGGGCGCCTCACTCGACTTCCCGCGGGCCGTCGCCGACGGCACCGAACCGCTGCCCGGATCGGCAGCGTGGGTATTGTCCTTGGCCGGCGCTGAGCCCGGATCGGCCGATCCCTGAGCGGGCTTCGCGCTAGGGGCGGCACTGGGCAGGGTGGTCACCGGAACAGTGGGATGGTCCGATTGAGCCTGCGGGCCTGTCGTGAGGCCCGGCACTGGCGCCGGCTGAGATGTCGGAGCTGCCGGCCCCCACGGGAACCATCCCGTCCAGGGCTGACCAGGCGTTCCAGCTGCGGCGGCCACGCCGACCCCGGCGGAGATTCCGGCAAGAATTCCGGCGACGGTACCGATGATGAGTCGTCGGGATCGGCGGGCCATTCGACCTTGGCTATGCGGGCTTGACTCCGTTGTCGCCGACTGGATGGCCTGACGCATGCGAAGCAGGTGGGCTGGGGCCACGGGCGCGACGTCAGGTAATGTCTGGGCGGCTTGCACTTGGTCGAGAAAAGTGGCGACGCGGCCCAGGGCAGGGTCGTCGGAGGCAACCTGACCGGCCAAGAGCCGGTCGAAGTCCGTCTGGTTGTTCTCCATGTGCCACCTTTCGCCTCGGAAACCGCTCAGCGATGGCAAAAGGTTACGGGGCGACCAGGAATTTCGCGGAAAGGCAGGTCGATGTCGAATTCAGCCACGCCACGTGACGACCGCGCTCGCCGCTCGGCCCGCTGTGGGATTAGCCCCTGTTGCCCTGTGGCCGGCTACCGATACGGGTCTACTCTGAACCCAGCGAGTCACACGAGCACCTATATGAGGGGTCATGAAGGTATCTGATGCGACCAGCGCCCACGCCATGCGTGGCGTCCGCCTTCTCATGGAGGCCTATGTCGGCGGCGAACTGCCCCACTGGGACGTTTTCGCCTCACAGGCCCGAATCATTCGCCTGGAACCAGGCCAGACGCTCTTCTCCGCCGGAGAGCCGCACCCCTACGTCTATTACATCGAACGCGGCCTCATGAAGGCCCAGATGGGAGTGGACGGCGGCCGCCGCCAGGCGACGGTCTTCTTCTCCGAAGAAGGCGAAGTGATGGCCTCAATGCCGTCTTTGGCGGTGCCCGGCATTCAGCGCGCCTTGTCCCGGGGGCTGCATCCGCGAGTTCCGGCGCTCCAGGCCGCCGCCAGCGGGACCAGCGTCCATACCGTCACAGCGCTTGAGCCGTGTGTGTTGATGAAGGGCCCCTTCCGCGTCATCGAGCAACTCGCCTTGCAGCACATCGAGTGGTCGCAGCTGGTGACGGCGCTGGTCGTGATGTACGCCACCACCTTGCAGATCGATACAGCCTGGTTCCGCGGTACCCCCGAACAGCGCTACCGCGATCTGCTCGCCGAACACCCCGGCCTGATTGATCGAGTCACCCAACGCGACTTGGCCAACTACCTCAACATCACCAGCGTGGCGCTGAGCCGGATCGCGAAGCGGGTTCGCAGCGAGGAAGTCTCGAAACCCCAGCCTGGTCGATCCTGACACTGGCCACCGGGCCGGCCCACAGCCGTGCCACAGGCCGGCCCACCAGGCTGGCGCCATGACTCGGCTCCGCCCTGCAACCCCCGTCGTAGACCCACCTTGGGGACCCTGACATGGTGGCCTGTGACCGCTGGGAGTCCGCCGGCATTCCGTGTGAGGTCTACACCGCCGCAGCCGCCGATCTGGCCCCGCTGTCGGAACTGGCCCGTGAGCGGGTCGAGGCTGTGTCGCAGACCTGCCGCGCCCTGCGCGAGGCCGGCACCACGGCAGGCCCGCTGGGCGACGACCTCATCGATGCTGGGCTGGGCGCCACCCGGCTCAGTGGCGGGGTACTGTCCGGGCTCCTTCCCGACGAGGCGCAGCACGCCCACACCTGCGTTGAGGCCCGCGCTGCGTTGTCAGGCGGAGACTTCGATCTGACGCCGATCGCACTGGCCTGGGCCGCCGATCGCATCGCGGACGAATCGCTGGGCAATCTGGGGATCGCCTGCTTGATCAACCTCGACGGCAACCGGTCAGTGCGCGGCTGCCCACCTCCGGGCGGGTGGCAGATCGTGCTGGAGGATGGCCAACCCAGCACTCGAGCCCACGCCCCCATTCCGCTGTGGTACGGCGGACTGGCCAGCGTCACCCGACCCACCACCGACTCCACGCACCCACCGTCCGGATCCTGGCGGACGGCGACAGTCGCCGCCCCGAGCTGTGAACGGGCCAAGGCAGCGGCCTTGACCGCCCTCGAACTCGGCGACGCGGCACCGCGCTGGCTCACTCAACGCGGGCTGGCCGCACGCCTGGTGCACACCGGGGGCATCTGTGTCCAAACCCACGGCTGGGCTGTTTGAGCGAAGGCCGCAGAACCGGCATAGTGACCCCCATGGCCACACTGCTGTGGTTCCGCAGGGATTTACGCACCCTCGACCACCCCGCTTTGACTGCTGCCACCCAATCGGAGACGGTGGCGTGCTTCGTCCTCGATCCCACCAGGTTCGACCAACTCGGACCGGTGCGATCTGGTTGGCTGGCTGCCAACCTCGTCGCCTTGAACGACTCCCTGTCTGGGCGGCTCTGTCTGCGAATCGGCGATCCCGCCGCGGTGATCCCAACACTGGCCGCCGAATACGGTGCGACATCGGTTCACGTCAGCGCCGAGACCGAGCCGGCTGGCGCCCACAGCGATGAACTCCTTCGCAAGGAGTTGCGCAGCAGGGGCGTGCGGTGGGTGACTTCGGGCAGCCCCTATGCGGTGACTCCCGGACGACTGCTGACGAATCGAGGCACCGGCTACCAGGTCTTCAGCGGCTACCTGCGCGCGTGGCTGCGGCATGGCTGGCCGGAGCCGGCACCGCTGCCCGCCCTGGAGCAGGTCCAGGGCACGGCATCCGATGATGCCGTCTGGGCGCGGGTGCGGTCCGCGATCGCCGCCTGCCCGGTCGAGCTTCCCCCCGCCGGGGAGGACGCGGCACACCACCGCTGGCAGGAGTTCTTGGATCGACTCGGCGACTACTCCCGGGACCGGGATCGCGTGGACTGGGATGGCACCTCCCTGATGTCTGCCCATCTGGCGATCGGAGCGATCCATCCGCGCAGCCTGCTGGCCGACATCGCCGATCGTCAGGACGCCGGCGCAGATCGCTTCCGCTCCGAACTGGCTTGGCGGGAGTTCTACGCCGATGTTCTGATGCGACGCCCCGACTCGCTCACCGCGGACCTGAATCCACTACCGCTGGACTATGACCCGCCCGGCGAGCAGTTCCAAGCCTGGCAGCAGGGACGCACCGGCTACCCGATCGTCGATGCCGGACAGCGCCAACTCCTCGCGACCGGCCAGATGCCGAACCGGGTACGCATGATCAATGCCAGCTTCCTCACCAAGGATCTGCACCTGTGGTGGCGTCACGGCGCCGAGCACTTCGCCCGGCACCTTCTGGACGCCGACACGGCCAGCAACATCCACAACTGGCAATGGGTGGCTGGCACCGGAACCGACGCAGCGCCCTACTTCCGGATCTTCAACCCCACCTCGCAAGGGGAGAGCTTCGACCCGGTGGGGGCCTACGTGCGCCCCTGGATACCGGAGTTGTCCCATCTACGGGGGGCAGAGGTTCACCAACCGTGGTCGACGGCGACGGGCTACTCGCAGGGATACCCGCATCGGATTGTGGACCATGCCGTCGAGCGGGCGGAGTCCTTGGCGCGATATCAGCAGGCCCGCGAGCACCAGCTCAGCGCCGGAAGTACACCTTTCCAGCCTTCAGATGCCCATTGAAGAGTTCCTCCACCGTCACCAGCACATAGCCTTTAGCCTGCAGCCGGCTGATGATTCCCGGTACGGCCGCTCTGGTCGTGGGGTGAATGTCGTGCATCAAGACGATGGAACCAGGGCGCACCGCTCGCATCACATTGCGGGTCACAGTGGCGGAGTTGCGGTACTTCCAGTCCAAGGTATCGACTGACCACAGCACCGCCGCCGATTGCACCGAGGTCGCCGCAGCCTTACGCAGGCGAGGGTTGTTCTCACCGTACGGAACCCGGACCAGGTGCGACTTCGTACGCGTGGCTGACCAGATCACCGCTTGCGTGCGTTTGAGCTCGCGTTTGATCGCCGGAGTGCTCAGCCGGGAGAACATGGCGTGATCCCAGGAGTGATTGCCGATGGCATCGCCGTCGGCCAGCATCCGGCGCAGCAGGGCAGGGTGCTGCTTGGCCACGCTGCCCAAGACGAAGAAGGTGGCCCGGGCACCCTTCTTCTTCAGGGCATCGAGCACGGCCTTGGTCTGTGGCACAGGTCCGTCGTCAAAGGTCAGTGCGACGCATTTGACCCGTCGACAATTGACCGGCTTGGTGACCGGCTTGGCACCTGATTTGGCCTCTGGCACCAGCGGGCTGGCGGCAAGCGCAGCCAGCGGACGAGCGATGCTGGGCGAGGGTGTGACAGGCCGAGCCGGGGTCTGAGCGTAGGCCGAGACGGTCAAAGCCAATGCGACGACCCCAGCACCGACCAGATTGACTGCCCGTGACATGAAATGCCCTCCCTTGACATCACGATCCTATGTCGTTTGACGAAGACCTGGACCGCCTTCAGCAGCTAACTACCCGAGGGCCCCGGCACCGGGGTCGGAGTGGTGGATTGGACCGTCGGTTCGGGGGTCACGCTGGGAGCAGCCGAAGACTCGGCAGTGGTCGGACTGGGCTCGGCGCTGGCGGCAACTGTCGTCGTCGTGGTGGCAGTGGCGATGGGCTGGCTGGTCGGGTTCCCGGCAGTGCCCTGCGTCGAAAGATGTCCGATGCTGGTGCCGTCAGCCCCGCTGAACGACCGCCCCAGGCCGAGTTCAACCACAGTGATGGAGGCCACGGCGACCACAAAGATCGCTGCGGCACTGAGCACCATGCGCTCGATCAGTCGGCGCCGGTTCTGCGGGCGGGGTCGGCGAGCCGAGATCGGCGCGGTCTCATCCACAGCGGTCGGCTCGAGCGGCGGCACCGCAATGGTCGGCTCAGCCTCGCTGCCTCGACTCCGGCGGATCGCCGCGGCCACGCTTCGGTGGGTGCGATCCAATCCGGCGCTGTACAGCGTCCCCGCGACGCCACCGATGATGCTGGCCACCGAGGCTCCAATGATGGTTCCCGCGACGCCGAGTTGAGAACCGACGGCCGCCGCGGTCGCTGCCGCCAAGGCACCGCCGATGATCTGGGGCACCGAGAAGCTCAGTTTGATCGGCTCTGCAGGTTCTTTTGTTGCGGACTGTCTGTTCTGGCCCAAAGTCAGGTCACTCCTTCAGCTCAGCCTTCGACAGTACCTGCCGTCCCCAGCAGTCTCGGCGTGCCCGCTGAACACCGTCGAAACGTCGATTGCCCTTGTGGCGGCCGCAGGACTAACGCACACCCATCTGGTCGGCGATCACATGAGCGATTTGCCGGGCCGCATTCGGACGGGCGGCGCGGATGCTGGCCTCGGCCGCTTCGGCATAGGCCTGAGGATCCTCGATCCAGGTGCGCAGAGTATCGACGACCTCGCGGGGGCGCGGCGCCCAAACACCGGCCTTCTGCTCCACCGCGTATTGCACATTGCCGTCTTCCTGCCCGTCCAGACGCGCATAGATCACCATGGGCAGTCCGCAGATGAAGCCCTCGCTGATCGAACCCGGCCCGGCCTTGGTGACCAGCATGTCGGCGGCCGACATGAACGCCGGCATCTCTTTGGTGAAGCCGTACAGATGCACCGGAATGTTCCACTCCACGCGGCTCAGGTCAGCGCGAAGCTCCTCGTTGCGTCCGCAGATGACCACCAGGGAGGCATTCAACTTGGCATCGTTGATGGCCTTCACCACGCGCCGCACCGGACCCATACCGTCCCCACCGCTGACCATCAAGATCACCGGGCGGTCGTTGGCCCAGCCGTGCTCGGCCCGCCACTTCTCCCGATCCGGAATGGGATTGTTGAACGCGTCCGAAACCGGCAGCCCGATCACGCGCAGATTACCCTCGGCGATGCCGTACTCAATGGCCTTCTGCCGGGCTTCCTCAGTGGCCACCACCACCAGATCGGCGCGCCGATCGAACCAGAAGGCGTGGGTCGAGACCAGATCGGTCACCACGGTGATGTAGGGACGCGGCGCCCGCCGCATCGCCCGCATGATGGTGGAGTTCACCAGCGGATGTACCGACACGATCAGGTCGGCTGGGTTTTCCCTGAGCAGCCGCCGGGTGGCCCGACGCACATAGGGGTAGGCCATCGTGGAGACAGCCTTGCTGCGTCCGCGCCCGTCGGATGCCTTCCACGACAGTCCCCAAGCCTTGGGCACCCGCGAGATCGGCGGATAGAGCTCCGGGGCGAACTTCAGCGGGCTCGGATAGTACTCGCGGAAGAAGTCGACCATGCTGGTTTCGAACCGGCCCGGAAATTCCAACGACAAAGCCTCAACCAAAGCCTCCGTCGCGGATCGGTGCCCACCTCCGGTATCGGAGAATAGGAACAGCACCTTCCGTTTCGGGTCCGGCTGTGACCCTTCGCTCATCTCTGACTCCTGTGGAGCTTCGGACGGCTCCGGTTCACTCAGCATGGCAGACTCCACAGACTAGGCACATCGACCGGTCGGCCTTTGGTCAGCCGGCGAAGCGAACCTTCGAGGCGAAGGTGGGCAACTCGACATAGGTGCGCCCCGGCGCGATCTTCAACGGGCTGCCGTCGGCGAGTTTGAAGACGAACGGCTGGTTCACTTCGCCCTTGGTCCAGGTCCCGGAGACGTATTTGCCACCATGGGCGTAGAAGAACTTCCCAGAAGCGTTGATGATCTTGTAGATCCGCTCGGCGTGCGATCCGCCCTTGGTGACCTTGCCATCGTGGGTGATCCGCCCCTCCAAAGTCTCGGAGAAGATGATCAGCACGTTGTCGGCGGTCACCCGGGAGCCATCCTTCAACACATGCTTGCCCCAGGGCTGGCTGCGCAGGTAGAGACCTTTTTTCTCATCCCAGGTGTACTTCATCTCGTAGGTCATCCGCTGCATCCACGGGATCGCAATCGACGCGGCCGGCTGCCCGCTCGTGGTGCTCACCTCGGCATCGTTGGCAGCCCAAGGGAAGTAGGGCTGTTGCGGCCCATCCTGAAACTCCTTGGTCAGTTTGGCCAGCAGTGGCGGTTGCGCGATGACGCTGCGGAAGCTCGCCACCGAATTGTCATGGACGTAGGCATCGCCAGGAACGGTGATATCCACCCACTTGGTCACCAGGTACTTGCTGAAACCAGCCATGTACTTCAGCACCCAGTCGGTGCCACCGGAGCTTCCGATGATCCCGGTGATCGGTGATAGCAGTGGTGCATCCACCGGGCGCATGGACCGTACCGAGGCTTCTTGCTTGGCGTAGGTGGTGTGGAATACCGGCACCAGCCGGGTCTCGGATTCGCCGGTGGGGCTGTCGTGATAGGCATCACACTGGACGAAGACGATGTCGGCATCGTTCAGCCCGCGGTTGAGCGGGTCCTTCTTGGTGGCTGCGGCCTTCACCGCGACCGCAATTCGCTTGGGATCGTCACCGGCAGCCAGCGGCTTGCCGGTCAACGGCCAGCGTGGCGTGGTGTCGACACTGGGCGTCGGGGAGGCGGACGGCGCCGGTGTCTGGCTGCCACCCGGGGGCTGTGCACTGCATCCCACAACGGCTGCCCCGGCGATTCCGAGAGTGCCCACCATGACCGTGCGACGGCTGACCGAATCCATCTTGCGCCCTTCATCCAAGCTCTGCCGCGGTAGTGTCGGCGAGCGAAACCACCCGCAATCCTAGAGCCCTGCTAAAGCGGACAAAAACCCGCATTGCCACCTGGGTTGTGTGATGAATATCACCTCGGATGCGCGCCAGCCCCTCGCAGAACGCGCCCGGCATGACAGGATTGAGGCACCAGCCACGAATTCGGAGGATCTATGACCAGCCGAGCCGAACGGCGTGAGATCACGCAGCGCGCGATTCTTGACGCCAGCAGTCGGCTACTTGCGGCAGGTGGGCAGGAAGCGCTCACCGTCCGCGGGCTAGCCAGGGAACTCAACCTGGTTCCGTCTGCCCTGTACCGCTATGTCGCCAGCCGCGAGGAACTGCTCAACATTCTGTTTCACCATGCCTACAACGACATGGCGGATTCGGTCGAGGCGGCGCACGACGCCGTGCCGGCCGAGGACCTTCGCGGACGGTGGCGAGCCTTCGCCTATGCCCTGCGGACCTGGAGCCTGGAGCATCCTCATGAGTGGGTGCTCATCAATGGCACTCCGCCTCGGGACTACAAGGTGCCGGCCAGCGAGACGATGACCTCCGGCATTCGCCTGCACATGTTGCTCGTTCGCCTCGGGGCAGATATCGAAGCCTCCGGCCAGATGATCAAGCTGCCGCCGATCCCGGATACGGTCGACGTGTCCCGCCTGGAGGAGTTCCTTGCGTCGACCGGCAAGACGCTGCGGGTCGAGACCGTGGTGACCGGTGTGGCTGCCTGGCACATGTTGTCCGGCATCCTGTTCACCGAGCGTTTCGGCTTCTGGGGCAACGACATGATCGACCCCGCCGACTACTACGACTTGATCGTGGCCAACAGCGAGCGGCTGATCTTCGGCCCGATCTAAACCTCGTAGTCGACACACACCCGCTCGGTGCGAACCTGAGTGATGAAATGCCCGACCGCGACGTGGTCTGGGTGAGTGGCGTAGGCGCGCAGATCCTCGCCGGTAGCGAACTCGGAGTACAGCACCAGGTCGTAGCTGTGCTCGAGGGGCTCGCTGGGTAGCGCGACCTCGAGGGTCAGCATGCCCGGCACCAGACCTCGCAAAGCGTTGAGACGGTCCGCGGCCAGGGCCAGGTTGGTGGCCTTGTCCGCATCAGCGGCGTGGTCGGCGAAGTTCCACATGACGATGTGTTTGATCACCCGACCAGCTTAGAAGCGACCGTCGCGGCACCCCGCACCCAGCCGAAGGACGAGAGCCCGATTGGGTTGAGGAGCCGCATCACCCCCAGGCGGCCTCAGCCGAGCGGCCCCAGGGAGAAGCTGGCCAGCATCTCGTTGGGACGGGTCTGGGTTCCGTGCTGCTGGGTGAATGCGGCCGTGCCGTCGGTGCCACACAGGCTCAGGATGCGATCCGGGCCGCCGGGATGGCGGTCGATCCAGGACGTGAGGTCGTAGACCTTGCCGTCAATCGCTACCCAGCAGGACGTGCGCGAGGCATGCTCACGCACCTCGGCCATGGTGTAGCTCTTCGGGGACGCCGCCGGGCTGCTGCTCACCGTAGGGCTGGCGGCAGCAGAAGGCTGGACGGGGTTGATCTGGTCCGCCCACACTGCGGTGGCACCGGCGTGGCCCACCAGCACGGTCAGCACCACGACGGCGAGCGACAAGGCCACCGCCAAACCACCGACCAGCCTCGCGGCGAGCGAAGTGACATCAGCGGCATCAGCTCTGCGTTGAAGCCAGAACCAGATCGCCGAGACCACGAAAGCCACCAGCGCCACCGGCACCAGCACATCGGCGAGCTGCTGGTGTTGAGCCGGCAGCCCAACCCGAGCGGCCAAGGCCTCGCCGGATTCCTTGGCCACCACGCCAGCCACAGCGCCGGCGGCGATGGCAATCATGGTGAGCCAGCCGTACTGCCTGCGCCAGCGCGGCACGAAGTAGATGACGATGAGGGCGATCGCCGAGACGGGCAGCAGGATGACCGCGGCATGAACCACCAGGGGATGGACGGGAAGGCCTGCGATCGTGTCGAACAGGCCCGATTCCAGAAGAAGTGCCATATTCCAACGCTAGGTGGCACCGGCGTCCAACGGTCCGCCTGGGGGCCAAAGTTCCTACCCAGTCCTGTTTGGGGAGCTGCCCCGGATCAGCCGATCGAAGCCCGTTGTTCAGCGAAGACCAGGTCCAGCAAGTCGTGCCAGGCCTCGATCTTGGTGCGCTCCCGGCCGCGAAGATCACCTCGGGCGATCTCGGCCTCATCGATGCGACGCCAGTCCGCCAGAGTGCTGGCGGTGATGCCACGCTGGGCGATCAACGCGTCCGGATCGGCCAGTTCGCGCTGCGGCGCGACCGCCAGGTCGGCGAGGAGATTGGCCACCGTCTCTGCCGAATCCTTCCGATTCGCACCGATCAGGCCGCTGGGACCGCGTTTGATCCACCCGGTGACATACTCGCCGGGACGGCTGCTGCCGTCCTCCTCGGTGACCCGGCCCTCCAGGTTCGGGATGCGTCCATCGGCGAAGGGCACCCCCGGCAGCGGGTTGCCGAAGTAGCCGATCGATCGCAGCACCAGATCGGCGGGCACCTCGAAGCGCGACCCGTCGAGATTGGACTCCAACTCCACCGCCGTCACTTCAGCGACGCCCTTGATCGCCACCGGTCGATGGTTGAACACCAGGTGCAGGTGTCGCTTGCCCTGCTTGGGTTGGGCGATCGCCTTAGCGATGGTCTCGACGTTGGCTCGCGGTTTGCGTTCCAGAGTGTCCAGATCGAGGGCATCCAGGTCAGCGCCGATCAACTCGGTGTCGACGCCTTCCAGTCCGAGCAACTCGCGAAGCTCATTGGTCGTGAACGAAGCGTTCTCCGGGCCGCGACGACCGACCAGCCACACATTCTCCACGTGAGTGCCGCGCAGTTCGGCCAGCACGGATTCGGGCATGTCGGTGACGCTGAGTTCCTCGGGATCCTTGAGCAGGATCCGGGTCACGTCGACGGCAACATTGCCCACCCCGACCACCACGGCGTTGCGGACGCCGGAAAGGTCCTGCCCATGCGCGTCCGGGTGACCCGAATACCAGGACACGAACTCCCGCGCCGAACGGCTGCCGTCCAACTCGGTTTCGCCAGGAATACCCAGCTTGCGGTCATTCTCCGACCCGTAGGCATAGATCACTGCGTCGTAGCACTCCATCAACTGTGCTGGCCGCAGTTGGGTGCCGATCTCGACCAACCCGAAGAAGCGCACATTCGTCGAGTCGAAGGCCGCAGCGAGAGTCTTGGCGACGGACTTCACGCTCTCATGATCAGGCGCGACGCCGTAGCGCAGCAGTCCGAAGGGGGTGGGCAACCGGTCGTAGATGTCGACGGCGACCTCGATGTCGTGCTGGGAAAGCAGTTGTCCGGCGGCGTACAAACCCGACGGGCCCGCACCCACGATTGCCACTCTGCGCATTCTCGGCTGTGTCATGGTGATGATTCTGGCAACTCGAGGCCGGGTTCGGTGGTCATTCCGCTATCGAGTCCGAAATAGCCACACCCCGGTTTGGACCACTTGGCGCTGCCCACCGACGTGGACGATCTGTGCGCCGTCAACCCCGAACTGGCTGGCATAGCACTGCAGCGCGCACAACAGCCGCGGGCGCTGCTCGGGGTGATCGATCCATTGCGCACCCGCAGGCGGGGCGATTCCCTCCGACACCAGTTCGTAGCAGGCCAGATCGGCGGCTGCCGCAGCCACCTGCGCAATGTGGTGACAGGCCACATGATCAGGATGGTGGTAGCCACCCCGGGCGTCATAGCTGATCAGCGCCTCGGCCGCGAACTCGCGCAGGAACTCGGCCACGTCGATTCCGGCCTGGCCCGGATCGGCGCGGCTGAGGCAGTCCGGTGGTGCGTCCGGGTCCGGACCGGCGAGGCCAGGGGCGATCCACCGCATTCCCGAATCGGTGTAGCGCCGCGACGTGCCTAACCAGACTCCGGTTTTCACACCCAGGACGGCCAGCGCCGCGTCGCGTTCCTTGACCCGGTAACCGGCCAGATCAGCACCGACGTCCACTCCGGGGCGGACCTCACCACGCTCCCCGCGGGTGGCGGTCACCACCGCGACACGGCGTCCTGCTGCCACCATCGCGGCGAGCAAGGCGCCGCCGCTGAGCGTTTCGTCGTCGGGGTGGGCGTGGAAGAAGACCACCGACTCAGCCTCGGGAAGCTGGCCCGCCGGGCTGAACGTCGCGGAGTTCATTGCGCCAAGACCTCGCGGTAGCACGCGGCCAACCGGCGAGCCGTCCACAGCCAATCGAAGCGCAGCGCATGCACCCGGGCCACCTGCCCCAGCCGAGTAAGGATGTCCGGCTCGGCCAACAGGCCGGTCAAGACCCGACTCCACACCGCCGGGTCCCGAGAGTCCACCAGATAGCCGGTCTCGGCATGCGCCACAGCCTCACGCAGCCCACCGGCGCAGGCGGCCACCACGGGAACGCCGCTGGCCTGGGCCTCCAGCGCAATCAGACCGAAGGTCTCCGAGTAGGAGGGCACCAGCACCAACCGGGCACTGCGCAGCATCTGAGCCAACTCCGGACGCGGCAGGGGGCCGCAGAACTCGACATCGTCGCTCAGCCCGGACTCGGCCACGGCCCGGCGAAGTTGGTCCGGATAGTCCGCAAAGTCCTCGGACGCCTCGCCGGCCACCACCAGTCTCGGACGGATCGCCGGATCGATACCGGCCAGCGCCGCGATGGCCAGATCGGCTCCCTTGAGCGGTTGCAGGCGTCCGGCGAAAGCTAGAAAGCCGTTGCGTCCAGCTCCTCCCGGTGGGGTCCAATCGACCTCACCAGCACGCCTGGGCCGGAACAGTTCGTGGTCCACCCCGGGACTGATGATGTGGACTCGGTCAGGATCGGCGCCGCACCGTTCGATCACCGTGCGCGCCTCCGCCGCGGAAATGGCCACCACCGCGTCGGAGGCGGTTGCGACCTGAGCCTCGCCCGGCACCCGGCGAGGAGACTCCGGTGGCTCACCGGCTTCCAAGGAGGATCCCGAGGGTGCTGCCACCGAGTGGAAGCTCTGCACATGGCGCACCCCGGCGGACCGGGCCACCGGCAGCGCCGCCATACCCGACATCCAGTGGTGGGAGTGGTAGAGGTCGAAAGGTCCGAGCCTGGCCAGGCCAGCACTGAACTGGTCGATGTGCTCGTCGATGAGGCTCTTCGGCAGCGGAGTGGCCGGCCCGGCGTCCAGGTGGTGCAGGACGACGCCGGGCGCCAACTCCCGGTGTTCGGGGTCCTGTGGCGTTTGTCGGCGGGTGACCAGGTCGACCTGATGGCCACACCGGGCCAAGGCGAGCGCCTGGGCGAGCTCCACCACATTCATGCCACCGGCATCGCCGGCGCCGGGCGGGCTGGCCGGAGAGGTGTGCATCGATACGAAGCACACACGCAGCGAGTCGGAGTGGGTGGGAATTACCGGGGTGGGCACGCGGCGAGCATAGCCGCCGGGGGGTTCATTGAAACGTGAAAGAATCACTCGGTGAACTCCCCCTCCCCGAATTCGTGGGTCCGCCGCGGTCCGTTGCGCAGCGCCCGCGCCCACCAGCCACACCCCCACCAGTCCAGCCTCGCCGAGCTTCCCCGATGAGCACACCCCTGGCAGCCAACCCCGCCGGCGAAGGCTGGCATCGCGGACTGTTCCTGGTGATTCTGGCCAGTCTGGGAATGGTCGGCCCGTTCTCGATCGACACCATGTTTCCGGCCTTTGCGCAACTGTCCGCCGAGTGGGGAGTCTCGGAGTTCGCGCTGCAGCAGGTGATCAGCGTGTACATGCTCACCTTCGCCGTGATGAGCCTGGTGCATGGGCCACTGTCGGACGCTCTCGGACGCAAACCGGTGATCATCGTCGGCACCGTCGTCTTCATTGCGGCTTCAGTGGGCTCGGCGATGAGCACCAGCCTGAGCACACTGCTGGTATTTCGAGCGATCCAAGGTCTCAGCGCCGGGGCCGGGGTCATCATCAGTCGAGCCATGGTGCGCGACGTCTTCAGCGACACCCAGGCGCAACGCACCATGAGCCACATCGCCATGATCTTCGGGCTGGCACCGGCCGTGGCGCCGGTGGTCGGCGGACTGCTGCTGGGACTGGGTGACTGGCGACTGATCTTCTGGTTCTTGGTGGTTGTAGGAGTCGTGATGCTGGCGATGGTGGTGTTCTTTCTCCCCGAAACCCATCCAGCGCCGATGCGAACCGCCTTTCGTCCCGGGCCGCTGGTGGGTGGGCTGGTGTCGGTTGTTCGCCACCCGGCAGGTCGTCGACTCGCCTTCACCGCCCAACTCAACATGGGGGCGATGTTCCTCTACATCTCCTCGGCCGCCCTGGTCGTGGGAACGCTGCTGCACCTGGGCGAAACCGACTACTGGATTCTGTTCGTGCCCATGATTTCGGGCATGGTGCTCGGTTCGTGGGTGAGCAGCCGCTTGGCCGGACGCATCAGTCCGGTTCGTCAGGCGAACATCGGCTATCTGATCAGCCTGGTCGCCGGCGCGGTGAATGTGGGGCTCAGCCTGATCCCGGCCGCCAACGCTCTGCCATGGCCGATCGTTTCGCTGCCGGTACTCACCTTCGGTCTGGGGCTGACCTTTCCAGTAGTGACCTTGGCCATGCTCGACCTCTTCACCGCCGCTCGCGGCGCGGCCTCCTCGGTTCAAAACTTCGTCACTTTGTTGGGCAACGCGGCCATCGCCGGGATCGGGGCTCCGCTGCTGGCTCGATCCTTCACCGGCCTGGCCGTCGGCTCGCTCACCATGATGAGCCTCAGCGCGCTGCTGTGGCGCCAACACATCCGGCAGGTTCGGATCACCGGACGCAACCCCAACGACGCCGCAGGTTTCGAGCCCCTGGACTGACCCTTGACGGCAGACGGCGCCGCAGGGAAAAGCCGGGCTTCGTCACTTCTGTAACCCGACACGCCGACGACACGCCGACGCGCCTCGAATTGGCCAAATTTCGGCCGAAAACCTCTTGCGTGTCGGGTTGACCCAGGACTAGAAATCTAACTACCGGATCGCTTCGGTGGTTCGGGAATCGAAAGCAGGAAGTCAACCGATTGATGGCTTGCCATCAAGTCTCCCGGTGATGCGTGGGGTGTGTTGGCTGGTGGTTTTCGGTTGATCGATTCAGGTCATCACGCTTGGTCGAGGGTAGGCCCCGGAGACTCATACTCGCCGGGGCCTTTCCCTTTGCCCCACCGGATCACAGGCCTTGACGTAGCGCCTCGGCGAGCAACTCCTCGCGACTGCTGGCATTGAGCTTGCGATACAGATTGGCCCGGTGGAACTTCACCGTATTCACCGATACGAACAGTTCGGCAGCGATCGCGGTGTTGGTCATGCCCCGGCGCACTCCGTCCAACACCTCAAGTTCACGTTCGGCGAGCCGCGTCCGGCTTCGTTGTTGGGTCTCCACCCCGGCATAGCCGCGCGCAAGGGCCAGACTGTTACGAATCATGGGCGCGGTCTTCACCGGCAGTCCGTCAAGAAGCTGCGCAGTCTCTTCCGGGGTGGCCAACACCATGGGCCAGGGCGCGCTCGGATACTTCAGCCGCGCTCCACCACGCAGGATCACCGAGACGGCGGTGGCCTCTTCACCGGCGCGCAGGTTGATGATGGCCCACAGCAGGCTGAGGTGCCAGCCGATGCGGGGCGCGGCCGGCTCCAGTTCCTCATCAGTGGGAACCATCGGGCTGCGAGCGGCCCCCGCACCCACCAGAACACAGGACTCCAACATGCGGCGGCCCCAATGCGACCATCGGTGCTGCGCGCCAGGCGGGAGGGCCTTGATGAAGGTCGACAACTCCACTGCGGTGCGCGATCCGATCTGGGCTGAAGACCGCAGCAACGACTCGGTGAGCAGCGCGAACATGCCCGGCGCCTCCGGATGATGTTGCCAGGCGCCCCAGTGGGGATTGTCCACGATCTCGTCGGCCAGTTCCTCCAACTTGTCGCGATCCCCCAAGGCAACCAAGGCCACTGTGCGCAGGTAGATCAGCACCGACCATTCCGCAGGGCGCGGTAGCCGGAACAGCGCGACGCGGGTGAACGCCTCAGCACTGGCCAGGTCGCCGCGGTCCAGGGCCTCACCGGCGTCAACTATCGCATTCATGGCCAGGTCGTATTCGCGATGGTATTGGCGCGGAAGCACCTCCATGGTGCTCACATCGGATCGGGAGGTGCCCAAGAAGATCGTCGTCATCCGCACCGCAACCAGCAACGAACTCAGTCGTCGATCACCGCGACCCCCGATCCGATCCGGGTTGCGCCGCATCGGCCACATGAGGCTGCGCGCCACGCTCGCCACCAGGTCGATGCGATCGAGCTGCAACAACATGCGCACCATCAACAGCCCATCAGAGGCCATTTCCGGTCCGATGTTGTCGCGCACTTCCTCGGGATGGGATTCCACCAGTCCGGCCCACCGCACCGCAGCACGGACAGCCATGCCGAGTTCCCCGACCCCCAATGCCACCGCAGCGGCTTTGGTCAGCCACGACAACTGAGCGCGGACGCTGCCCTGAATCGAGGCGCCCAGAAAGCTGCGCTGGACTGCGGCAAGACCGCTGTCGCTGGCGGATTCTCCCCGGCGCAGTTGCAGCAGGGTCGCGGTAGCCAAAAGGCTTGGACGGCTCCCCAGCAACTCTGGATCGATGGCGACGATCTCATCCCACAGAGGGTTTGCGTCGGCGTCACACAACTCCCAGAGCCAGGTGTCGCAGAACTGCTCGGCCTCATCCAGCGAGCGATTGGCCACCAGCATCGTGAGGGCCAATTCCGGGTCGCCGCTGGCTGCGGCTGCCGTGGCCACCGCAGCGCGGTCAGCCTCGAACTCTGCGCTCGCCTCGGCGTTCCACCCGAAAAGCAAGTGTTGGCGTAGAACCGGGAACCACCGGAACAGCCACTCGCCGCTCGCCGCTTCCGTGACGCTTCCGAAACCAAGTTTCGGCAACCGATCGAACAGATACTCCGCCCGTTCCCGGCCGAACATTCCGGTGACCAGCGCCATGCCGAAGCGTGAAGCCTGAGCCAATTGGCGGATCTCCTGCCAGAACTCCTTGGCGCCCTGGCGGTCGGGAAGCCAACCCGTGACCGCCTGGGCGTCACTGATCGTGCCTGCCAGGCATTCGGTGGGAAACAACGAGATGACTCGCTCGACCAGAGCTGGAATGCCATGCGTGGCCTCCAGGACGGCCCGAACCGTGTCATCAGTGGCGTCCGGCAACTGCTCGGCCAGCAGACCTGCGGTCTCGATGTGGGAATAGGCCAGATCCCGGTCACCGATCAGTTGGTGACCAACCCCACTGGCAACGGCCTCGGTGACCAGGCTTTGGGCATCAACCGCGGTGGCGACCAGGCTGAAACCAGGCATCGACCCCGCCACCCCGATGAGTTCTGCACACGCCTCGCCTGGGAGTTCATCCATCCGAAGGACGCCGAGAACCACCGGAGCCGCGGCCCGCTCGGTCGCTCCAGCCAACAACTGGGAGAGCGCCTGCCAGGTGCTTTCGTCGCCCGGATCCTCAGATTCGGGAATGCCGGCGAGCGCGAGTTGGTAGGCCAATCGGCGCGCCATCACCTCGGGGCTCAATTGCCGCGGATCAAACTCAACCAGAACCCGGATTTGCTCACTGGGCTGCTTTTCCCAGGACTGCAAAAGGGCAGCCTTATGGGTGCCGACGCCGCCTTCGATGAAAATCGCGGGGATGGCGGGGTTGATGAGCGCCAGCAGTCTTCGACGGATGGGTGGGGTCAGAATCCGCTCCTCAGAGGCCACAAGTTGACGGGGACTTGCGCCCAGTAGCGTATCGAGGTGTGCGCCGCCGCTCCCAATGATGCCTGAGAATCGGGGCGAAGAGCAGCTACCCAGGCCGGTTTTTGGGACCAGTCCATCCCACCCAGCGACAGAATGAGGCTGTGCGCAAAGTCGCTTGACCGACCCGATTCTTAGGGATTCATTGCCGAGCGGCTTTCCATCACAGTGGCAGCGAATCGAATTGCCAGACCCAGGAAAAGAACTGTGGGGCGGCCCGCGGGGACTGCGGGGCCGCCCCAATCCGAGGTCCGGAGGTGGTGATCGCCGTTGATCACCGGTCCGGAGGCTCGGGGTTTACATCCACCCGGTTAACGGGTGAACCAGTCCAGGGTGGGTAAACCTTGAAGGATTGACCCGGCTGCAAGCTGAGTGCCTTCCGACCCTCCCAGGAGGAGTGCCAGAACGGCGCCCAGTACAGCCAAGGCCAAGACAACCCATGTGGGCAGCTGAATCCGACGGCGCGGTGTGGACTCAGCAATGGATGTTGCGGCTGGGGTGGTCACAACTCCTCCTGTGGATTGCCTGCCTTCCATTCGGGATCGAGCGAGCCCGAACGGGTATGACTGTAGAGAGCCGATCCACGCTCCGGCGAGGCCCAAAGCACTAGTTGCCCGTACAACCATCCCCCGGACGCATCACACCTACCCACCCCCTACCCGGTGATGCTCACGTGCCTGCACCTTCAGTCCATGACGGCTAACGCTGGGCCCACCCAGGGGTTGGGGGCCACCGACCTCGCAGTGCCACCCCCGCCAGCGTCCACCACCACCGAGCAGCCTGGGCCAGTACGCGGGGCGCGGAGTATTCGGGCAAAGGAAAAGGCCCCGGCGAGTATGAGTCTCCAGGGCCTTCCCTCGACATCGACGTGATGGGCCGACGCCGATCAGAAGCTCCCAGCCGATCCACCCCTCATCACCGAGGCTTTGACGAGCCAAGAGCCCGATTCGGATCGACTTCCTTCTTCCGATCACCGGATCACCGAAGCGATCTGGTAGCAAGATTTTTAGTCCGTTCGGTGACCGGACGCAAGACTTTCGGTGGCACGAATTCGACGACTTTGCGCCGCCTCGGCGTGTCGTCGGCGTGTCGAGTGACAGCTGGGACTACCGGGGCAATCAGCGCCAAAAAGGGGAGGCGTTGCCGCTCCGATCAGCGGTCCTGCGCAGTGCGGTGCATCGCCCCCAGCATGGCTTGGGCACTGTCTCGCATCAGAACCAGGTCTTCGGGGGTCATGTTCTTGATGACTTCAATCATGGCGCGCGCGATCAGCGAGTCGACCTGCCGGGTCAGCGCCATTCCCGCCTCAGTGATGTGCAATCGACGGATCCGCCGGTCGGTGCTGTCATCGACCCGCTCCAACAGCCCCTTCTCGACAAGGCGCTCTACCAGACCGCTGGCGGTGGGGGCACTCACGCCCAGCCGCTGGCCGAGTTCGTGACCAGTCAATCCGGGGTCCTTCACCACAAATCCGAGGACCCGAAACTGCTGCATGGTGAGGTCGGTCGAAGCCGGGACCGGGCCAACCAAGGCCAGCGCCTGATCGTGCACCTGATCGTGCAGTTCGAAGACTTCGCGCAACATCTGCGCCCGGGCTGGATCAAGGCCAAGCGAATCCACATCCAATAGGCGATGCACGTCCAACCCCTTGCCGAAGCCATTATTTGTTAGGGGTAGGCTAACGGACGCGCAAGCTGTACGGCCAGGTCGAAGGGAAATCCACCGTGATCCGACTTACCAAGGGCAGTCTCGCCCAACGAAGTGTGGTGCTCCTGTTGAGCCTGCTCATCATCGGCTTGGGCGTCTACGCAGCCGGGGCACTCAAGCAGGAAATGATCCCTTCGATCGACGTGCCCCGCGGCAGCATCCTGACCGTCTACCCCGGCGCCTCGCCGGAGGTTGTCGAGAGCCAGGTCACCAAGCCCATCGAGGACGCCGTCACCGGTGTGACCGGCGTCACGGGCGTGACTTCGAAGAGTTCCTCAGGCGTATCCCAGGTCACCGTGGAATGGGACTACGGCCTGAACCTGGACGACATGACCAACAAGCTGCGCAGCAGCGTGGCCGGCCTGTCGAACACCCTGCCCTCAGGGCTGGACCCCCAGGTCATCACCGGTGGCTTCGATGACGTTCCGGTGATCATGCTGGCAGTGTCTTCTGATGATGACTTGAACACTCTCACCAGCAAGGTCAATCAGCAGGTGGTGCCGGCGCTGAAAGCCGTCGAGGGTGTCCGGGACGTCTCGGTGGCCGGCGAAGAAGTCCACGAGATCATGATCAGCTACTCGGCAGCGACCTTGAACCGCAAGGGCATCGATCCGGCGACGATCGCCCAGTTGTTCCCGGCCAGCTCGGTCGCGGTCCCCTCCGGCACGATGCGCACCGGCTCGGCCAATGTTGACGTGCAGACCGGCCACAGCTACCACAGCGCCGCCCAGATCGCCGAGTTGCAGATCCCCACCGCCGATGGTGCGGTGCGCCTGGGCGACATCGCCACCGTCGCCGAGCAGCCTGTGGAGTCCACCTCGATCTCGCGGGTGGGCGGCAAGACTGCCATGACGGTGATGGTGGTCAAGAATCCCGACGCCAACACGGTCTCGGTGTCCAACGGTGTGACCGCGCTGCTTCCCCAACTGCAGACCACCATGGGCAACGGCGCAGAATTCACCACCGTCTTCGACCAGGCCCCCTACATCGAGCAGTCGATTCACGACCTCAGCGTCGAAGGCGGCATCGGCTTGGCCATGGCCGTGCTGGTGATCATGGTCTTCCTCGGCTCGATCCGTCCCACCATCATCACGGCGATCTCGATTCCGCTGTCGCTGATGATCGCCCTGGTCGGGCTGTGGCTGACCGGGTACACCCTGAACATCCTCACCCTGGCCGCGCTGACCGTCGCCATCGGGCGGGTCGTGGACGACTCAATCGTGGTGATCGAGAACATCAAGCGACATCAGGGCTACGGCGAGTTCGGACGCACCTCGATCACCCGGGCGGTGCAGGAGGTCGCCGGCGCAGTGACCAGCTCAACCCTCACTACCGTCGCAGTGTTTCTGCCCATTGGGCTGGTCGGTGGTCAAGCCGGCCAAGTGTTCCGTCCGTTCGCGCTGACTGTGGTGATCGCCTTGGCCGCTTCGCTGTTGGTGGCCCTGACCGTCATTCCGGTACTGGCCTCATGGTTCATGCGCCCCACGGCCAAGAAACCCACCGCCGCGATCGAACCGGAGACCGAGAAGGACACCTGGCTGCACAAGGCCTACCTTCCGGTGTTGCGGTGGTCACTCCTCCATCGCTGGATCACCGTGGGTTTGGCCGCGTTCCTATTCATCGGCACTATGGCGATGACGCCCTTCTTGAAGACCGACTTCCTCGGCGAGCAGGGCAATGAGTCTTTGGCCATCACCCAAACGCTCCCGGCCGGAACGTCGCTGACTGACACCGACGCCGCGGCCAAGAAGGTCGAGGCAGCGCTCTCCACCGACCCGGCGGTGAAGACCTACTCCACCAGCATTGGTGGCGCCCGGATGTCCTTCCTGGGCGGACAGAACGACACCAACACCGCCAACATCACTGTGGTGTTGAAGCCGGGCGAGTCCGCCAAGGACGTGGTGACCCGGATCCGCAGCAGCATCGCCAACCTCGGTCCTCAAGTGGGCACGGTCGAAGTCAGCGTTGGTAACGCCACCTCCACCATCGTGGTCTATGTGGAGGGGTCTGACCCGGCCAAGCTCAAGCAGGCCAATGAGCAGGTCGTGGCGATGATGAAGACCGTTCCCGACCTGGTCAATGTGACCTCCGACTTGACCGAAGCCCGCGACCAGCTCTCGGTCAGCGTCAAGGACAAGAAGGCCGCCGAACTCGGCATGAATCAGGCAACCATCGGTCAGGCCGTGACCCGGGCGGTGAGTGGTCAGCAGATCGGTACGGTCACCTCCGGCGACAACAGCCTGAAGGTCTACCTGCGTGTCAAGAACCCGGTGAAGTCGGTGGCCGAGCTGAAGACCATCGAGTTGCCGACCACCCAAGTCATGAACGGCACGGCCAAGTCCGAGGCCGCCGACGAGGCGAGCAAGCAGTCCAAGGCACTCCAGGAGGAGGGAACGAAGGCCGCGGCGGACGCCTACAACCAGCAGGTGTCGGCACTGAAGAAGAGCCAAGCGGCTGCCGACAAGCAGATCAAGGAACTGAAGAAGGCCCAAAAGCAGCTCACCACGGCCATCGACGGACTCACTGCATTGTGCAAGGCCGATCCGACCAATCCCCAATGCACCCTGCTGCCGGCCCAGATCGCGCAGCTCAGTCAGCAACTGGCCTCGGTCAATGCCGGACTCGCTCAGGCTCAGGGCGCTTCGGCCGGGGCCGACCAGCAGTTGGCGGCGCTGAAGAAGTCGCGCCAGGCTTCTCTGGATTCCCAGGCCAAGCAGCAGGCGGTCGCTGATGCGTCCATGGCCGCGGCCGACGCCACCGCCGATCCGGTACAGCTCTCCGAAGTGGCCACCGTGACCACGATCCAGGCACCGGCGACCATCACCCGAGTGAACGGATCTCGCGCAGCTACCATCAGCGCCAGTTCCGAATCAGCGGATCTGGGCGCCACCACCGCCCTTCTTCAAACCGGCCTGGCTGGGTTGACGCTGCCCGACGGCGTCACCTACCGCATCGGTGGGGTTTCGGCGCAGCAGTCCGACTCCTTCCAACAACTCGGGCTGGCCATGCTGATCGCCATCGCGGTGGTGTACCTGATCATGGTCGCCACCTTCGGATCGCTGCTCCAGCCGCTGATGCTGCTGGTGTCGATTCCGTTCGCAGCGACCGGTGCCCTGGGCCTGTCGCTGCTCACCGACACCCCGCTGGGTCTGCCCAGCATGGTGGGCCTGCTCATGCTGATCGGCATCGTGGTGACCAATGCCATCGTGCTGATCGACCTGATCAACCAGAAACGCAAGGCCGGCGCCGGCGTGGAGGAGTCGATCCTTTCCGGCGCCCGACTGCGCGTACGTCCGATCATCATGACCGCTTTGGCGACCGTCTTTGCCCTGTTGCCGATGGCGTTCGGGTTGACCGGCGGTGGGGTGTTCATCTCCAAGCCGTTGGCCATCGTCGTCATCGGCGGTCTGGTCAGTTCGACGCTACTCACCTTGGTGCTGGTGCCGGTGTTGTACGACCTGTTGGAGACGTGGCGGGATAAGCGGCGGGCGCGCAAGCAGACCCGGCTGGCCGAGCAGCCCGCCTGAGCGGGCGACTGCTTCAAAGTCGGGGGTTTGCCCTTCGACAGGCTCAGGGAACGGGCTCGACGGTGGGCCCTTCGACAGGCTCAGGGAACGGGCACGACGGTGGGCCCTTCGACAGGCTCAGGGAACGGGCACAGCGGTACGGCTTCAGTCGGCGATCATCTGGATCAGCCACTCCAGGAGGGCCCATCCGGCCCCGTCGGTCAAAGCGGCCAGATCGTTGCTGACTTCGACGGCGGCGACATCGAAGCCCAACCGGCCCCCAGCGAAAAGTGCGATCGGAGGCAGAAAGAGCGCCACGACCAGCGAAATCCCGGCGACCAGCCGCGATGCCTGGGTGCGAATCAGGACCACCATGGCAATGATCGCCACCACCAAGGTGGCGATCGCGCCGATCAGGAGTCCCCACGACCAGCCGGTGACCTGGGACCACCCGTATGCCGAAAGGTCGACACCGGCCACGGTGCGATACCCCGAGTAGCCGAACACCCCCGATGCGGCCAGCACCATCACCAACACCACGAGTTGAGCAGACAACGGCCACCGGACCCGAGCCGGCCGGAACTGTGCGCGCGGATCGACCGGGACGGGGGCAACGGGCGGCGCGGCAACAGACATCTGAAGCGTCGCAGCGGGCGCAGGCAGGGGAATCGTGGCCGAAGGCACCACCGGCCGGCGACCGGAGAACCGCACGGTGGGATCACTCGGCGAACCCGGTGCTGCCGAAAGCGGCACCTCGACGGTGGGCTCGGGAAGCTCGTCCGGATGCACCATGACCTCGGACCCGCCCATCACCCCTGCCCTTCGTAGATCACCCCTCAGACTGAATGGGCCGCAGACTAGCCGCAAGCCCCACTGCGGGGAAAGCCCGCCCCCAACGGACTCAGGGATCCTTAGTGGCCCGCCGCGGCTCGGTGCTGGCCACTCCACCACGCCGCCGGCGCACATACCAGGCACCTGCGGTGAGAAGCCCGGCTGCACCCAGCCCCACTCCCAGAGGCACGGCGAACGCGATAGGCCCCTCCGCGCCGGCCGGTGCCGCTGCGGTCGGCGTTGCAGCCCCCGGCGACGGCGCGGGCGACGACGAGGGTCGCGGGGTGGGTGAGGGCGTGGGCGCACCCACGATCCGCTGGGCCTGGGGCAGCAGGCGTTTGCGCACCAGCGGATACAGCGCATCCCCCGGACAACTGGTCTGCGACATGTCGCGGTGTCCGGCGATGGGCCAGGTGGTCACCAGTGATCCCTGGGGCCACGTGTTCGAGCCGCGGGAGGTGAAGGTGATGCTCTTCTTGGCGAAGAGGTCGATGTCGTCACGAACCGCCAGCCAGGCGAGAAGCTCTGCCGCGGCGTCCAGGGCTGCCTTTGTCGGGGGTGACTGCGAGAAGCTGCCGATGAAGCAGACCAGTTCAGCGTGTCCCTGGCTACCGCCGGTGGCATCGCCGCGAATGGGTCGGTCCAGGCTTCCGGCCCGGCCCTCCCACAGCCCACCGAAGGGGTCCACCAGAAAGTTGTAGGCCACATCCGGCCAGCCCTTGGTGGTGGTGTGGAAACGGTAGAAGCTGCGCAGTTGCCCAACAACCTGCGCTGCCCGCCCCGGCGCGGGAGTCTCGCTGTGATGCACCAGGAGGAACTTCGGACTCTCTTCGGTGCGCAGGCCCTTGCCGGGCGGGCACGTGCCTTGAGCCCAGTCGGCACGGGGATGAATACGCGGACGCAGATCGGGGCTCGGCTGCAGGGGAAGCAGCCCGTCGCGGGTGAGCGACGTCATCCGGTGATCTCCCGTCCGTAGCAGGCATCGCCTGGGGTGCGCCCCACACTCGAGCAGGCGGCTCGGGCCTGCTTGTTGGAGGTGAAGCCGGTCAGAACCACGGCCCACCAGCCCGGATTGAGGCCGGGGTACCGACTGGAGTCGATCACCAGCACCCGTACGCCATAGCGAGTGCTGAGGGAATCGGCCAGAGCGCGCGCGGCGCGGGCGTCCCCGTCGGCTTGCGCCATGGAATCCAGCACCGCAACCCAACTCCCAGCGGGCAGCACTGGTGCGTCCACCTGCACTGGGGGTGCCGACGGCGGCGGCACCGAAACCGGTGGTGCCGGTGATGACGAGGATGGTGAAGACCAGGACGGCGTGGCTCCCGTGGTGGGGCTGTATCCGGTCGATCGTGTCGATGGCGAGAAGCTCGACACGGGCGTGGCCGCGTTGCCGGCGCCGAGCCCGAGCGCGACCCCGACCACGATGGCGACCACGACGACGACGGCGAGCATGACGATCCAACCCTTTGCCGACCCTCCGCCCGTCGGCGGTGGCGGCGGCTTGGTGTCTGGCAGCGACGGCACCGCGGCTGGGTTGACAGCGGTCGGCGGTGGCGGAGGTGGCGGAGGCACCACGGGTGCCGCCGGACGGTGACAGACCGAACACTCGCTTCCGACCACCGCTCCACCACAGAATGCGCATGTCATAGGCCTACTCCTCCGCTTGCCCGGGGACTGGACGGCGGAGCGCCGCCCGAGGCCACGGTTGGGGTCAGGGTTCGAACTCGATAACTCGCATCCCCACTGTGACATGCGTCGGCTGCTCACGCTCGGTGGCGTCACTGAATGTGAGACCGCAGGCTTGTCTCGGCGCGCGACGGCACGGCTCGGGCACCGTCACAGCCGCGTGGCAGAGTTGAACCACCATGGACTCCAGCGCCCTGCACGCATTCTCGCCGGCCACTCAGCAGTGGTTCGCCGCCGAACTGGGCACGCCCACTCCCGCCCAGGCCGGAGCCTGGTCGGCCATCGCCAACGGCGATCACACGCTCGTGGTGGCACCCACCGGTTCGGGCAAGACCTTGGCAGCGTTTCTGTGGGCGCTGGATCGCCTGATCACCACCCCGTCCGCGGAAAAGCGCTGCCGGGTGCTGTACATCTCACCGCTGAAGGCGCTCGCCGTCGACGTGGAGCGAAACCTGAGGCGACCGCTGGCGGGCATCACCGGCATCGCAGCGGACACCGGTTCACTCACCGACGCTGGTTCACGCGACAACATCGGGCTGCTCAACAACATCGAAGTCGCTGTGCGCACCGGGGATACCTCGACTCAGGACCGCCAGCGCTTCGCCCGGCGTCCGGCAGACATCCTGATCACCACTCCGGAGTCGCTCTTCCTGCTGTTGACCTCCGCTGCGCGCGAGGCGCTGCGTGGGATCGAGACCGTGATCGTCGACGAGGTCCACGCACTGGCCGGCACCAAGCGCGGCGCCCATCTGGCGGTGAGCCTGGAACGGCTGGATGATCTGCTGGCGCAGCCCGCCCAGCGGATCGGCCTGTCGGCGACCGTCCGTCCGGAATCGGAGGTGGCTCGCTACCTGGCCGGCGGACGTCCGGTGAGCGTGGTGAATCCTGCTTCACCCAAGGCTTGGGACTTGAGCGTCGTGGTGCCGGTACCCGATCTGTCCGAGCCGGGATCGACGCCGGTTCACGACAGCCCGCCCGACCAGGCCAATGCCTCCATCTGGCCGCATGTGGAGGAGCGCATCGTGGATGCGGTGGCCGCCCACCGCTCCACTTTGGTGTTCGTCAACTCCCGACGCCTGGCCGAACGCCTCACCGCCCGCCTCAATGAGATCTGGCTCGACCGCCACAGCAGCGACGACGCGTCCACGAAGCCCGAGGCCGTCCGCGGGACGGGTCGCAGCGAGGAGGGACCCGGGGCACGAATGCCGGCCGAGGTGATGGCCCAGTCCGCGTTGGGCCGCGGCGCGCCGCCGGTGTTGGCGCGAGCCCACCACGGCTCGGTGAGTCGGGAGCAGCGCCAACTGATCGAGGCCGAACTCAAGGCCGGTACCCTCCCGGCCGTGGTGGCCACCTCCTCCCTGGAGTTGGGCATCGACATGGGCGCCATCGATCTGGTCATCCAGGTGGAGGCCCCACCGTCGGTGGCCTCGGGTCTGCAACGCGTCGGACGTGCCGGACACCAGGTGGGGGCCGTATCTCAGGGCATTCTCTTTCCGAAGTTCCGCGGCGATCTGGTGCAGACCGCCGTCGTGGTGGATCGGATGCTCGCCGGCCGAATCGAGGCGCTGCGGGTACCGTCCAATCCGCTGGATGTTTTGGCCCAGCAGATCGTGGCGATGGTGGCCATGGACGACCTCAACGTCGATGAGGTGGCGGCCACGGTGCAGCGGGCTGCGCCGTTCACCGAACTGACCCGTCCGGTGCTGGTGTCGGTGTTGGACATGCTGGCCGGGCGCTACCCCAGCGAGGAGTTCTCCGAGTTACGACCCCGGCTGGACTGGGATCGCGGCAGCGACACCCTCACCGCGCGGCGTAGCGCACAACGCCTCGCCGTCACCTCCGGCGGCACCATTCCCGACCGTGGACTCTATGGAGTGTTCCTGGCCGGTGAGGGCACCGGACGCCGGGTCGGCGAACTGGACGAGGAGATGGTCTACGAATCTCGGGTCGGCGACGTCATCGCGTTGGGAACCAGCAGTTGGCGCATCGAGCAGATCACCCATGACCAGGTCGTGGTCTCCCCGGCGCCGGGTCAGCCAGCCCGACTGCCGTTCTGGAAGGGCGATGCCCTGGGCCGCCCGGTCGAACTCGGACGCGCGGTGGGCGCCTTTGTGCGCGAGCTGTCCAGTACCGATGCGACCCAAGCCGAGCAACGCCTGAGCGAATTGGGTCTGGACGCCTGGGCTCAGCGCAATCTGCTGGGCTACCTGGACGATCAGCGCGAAGCGACCGGCTGCCTGCCCACTGATCAGCAACTCGTTCTCGAGCGATTCCGCGACGAACTCGGCGATTGGCGGATCGTGCTGCACTCACCCTTCGGAGCCCAGGTGCATGCGCCGTGGGGGCTGCTGGCCGCCGCCCGCCTTCGGGAGCGGTATGGCGTGCAGGTGCAGGCGATGCATGCCGATGACGGGTTGGTGTTCCGCCTCCCCGACACGGACTGGACGGCCAGTTCGCCGGGCACCCCACCGCCCATGGCTGAACTGGCCGAGTTGATCTTTCCCGATCCCGAGGAGGTCCCCGCTTCGGTGAATGCCGAACTGGGCGGATCGGCCCTGTTCGCCGCACGCTTCCGAGAGTGCGCCGGACGGGCGCTGTTGCTGCCGAACCGCCGTCCGGGAAAGCGGCAGGCTCTGTGGCAGCAGCGGCAGCGATCCTCCGCCCTGTTGTCGGTGGCCAGCCAGTACCCGGACTTCCCCATCGTGTTGGAGGCTGTGCGGGAATGCACCACCGAGGTCTTCGATGTGGCGGCTCTGGTTGAGGTGCTCACCGAGGTGCGCAACCGCCGGATCACGACGGTGAGCATCGACACCGATCGGCCTTCGCCCTTCGCTGCGTCCCTGCAGTTCGGCTATGTCGCCCAATATCTCTACGACAACGACGCACCCTTGGCCGAGCGGCGCGCAGCCGCGCTCAGCCTGGACCCGGACCTCCTGGCCCAACTGCTGGGCGGCGGGGAGGGCCCTGCCCTGGCCGAGCTGCTTGATCCGGAGGTGCTCACCCAGACCGAACTCGACCTGCAACACCTCACGGCCGAACGCGCTGCCCGCGACGCCGAAGATGTCGACGATCTGCTGCGGACCCTCGGTCCGTTGACCACGGCAGCGGTAGCACGACGCTGCTCGGCACCTGCCGCCGAACTCCTCACCGAGCTTGCCGAGCGCCACCGTGTGATAGCGCTGCCTCAGGATCGCTGGATCGTGGTCGAGGACGCCGCCCGAGCCGAAGCGGTGCTCGGCGTCCGGCTTCCCGACTGGGTGCCGCCGGCATTGCGGGAACCGTCGGCAGATCCGCTGGCCGACCTGCTGGCTCGATTCGCCCGCAGCCACACCGTCTTCGACGCCGCCGAGGCCGCCGCCTGGTTGGGGATCGGGGTGGCCGTGGTGGCCCCGGCCCTGCACCGCCTGGTGGCTGTCGGCCGGCTGACCGAGGGAGTGCTGCGTCCGGACGGCTGGGTCGCACCGGGAGCCGACCGGACGCTGGGTGATGCCACCCAGTTCGCCGATCCGGAGCTGGTGCGGCTGCTGCGCCGCCGCTCGTTGGCAGCCCTGCGCCGCGGCGTCGCCCCGGTCGAGCAAGGCGCCTTCGCCCGGTTCCTACCGGAGTGGCAAGGCGTCGGTCGCCTACGCGGGGTCGAGGGAGTGTTCCGCGTCGTCGAACAACTGGCCGGCGTGCCGATCCCAGCCAGCGCGCTGGAATCCCTGATCCTGCCCGCCCGGGTCGGGGACTACACCGCAGCCATGCTGGATGAGTTGGCGGCGTCGGGCGAAGTGCTGTGGCAGGGCCACGGTGCGTTGGGTGAACATGACGGCTGGATCTCGCTGCACCCGGCTGCGATCGCACCGCTCAGCCTGGCCGAACCAACAGCACCCCTGACCGCCACGCAGGTCGCGGTGCTGTCCGCCATCGGTTCGGGGGGTCACTTCTTCCGCGACCTGGTCGCGACGACCGCGCTGCCCGAAGCCGAACTGCTCGAGGCGCTGTGGTCATTGGTGTGGAGCGGACACCTCAGCAACGACAGCTTCGCCGGCCTGCGCGCCCGCCTGGGCGGATCCAGCACTCATCCGGTGCGGCCTCGTCCGGGTCGCGCGCGATACCGACCGTCCCTGTCGAGCGCGGCGGTGTCGCGTTCCTTGCTGCCCCCCGCTGCCGTCGGACGCTGGGCCGCCCTGCCGGCCGTCGACCCGAACGCCACCACCAGGGCGGTAGCCCGCAGTGAACTTCTGGTCGACCGCTACGGCATTCTCACCCGCGGCAGCGTGATGACCGAGGAACTGAGCGGCGGATTCGCTGGCCTATATCCGGTGCTGGCGGCCGCCGAGACCGCCGGACGCCTGCAGCGCGGCTATTTCGTGGAAGGCCTCGGCGCTGCCCAGTTCGGCACCACCGGCGCCATCGACCGACTCCGCAGCCTGGGGACTGACGCAGTCGGAACGGAGGCTGTCCAGACGCGCAGCACGGGGTCGGTGCTGGTGTTGGCAGCCACCGATCCAGCGAATCCCTTCGGCGCCGCCCTGCCCTGGCCGGCGCGCAGCACCGGACACCAGCCGTCCCGTAAGGCCGGGGCCCTGTCGGTCCTGGTCGACGGTGAGCTGGTGTTCTGGGTGGAGCGCGGTGGCCACACGCTGCTGTCCTGGAGCACCGATCCGGCGGTACTGTTGCCAGCCTCAACGGCGCTGGCCAAGGCCCTGCGCACCGGCGCGTTGGGCCGACTCACCATCACGAAGTTGGACGGCGAGGCTGCGCTCACCCGCCGCGGCGTCGTGGTGGACGCCCTGAGCGCCGCTGGATTCGGCCTCACCCCGAAGGGTCTGCGACTGGCCCCGTAACAAGCACCAATGGCGCACAACGTGGCTGAGCCCCGGCCCCCGAGCGTGTCGAAGGGCAAACCCCCGCCCCCTGAACTTGTCGCAGGACAAACCCCCGCCCCCTGAGCTTGTCGAAGGGCCGGCGCGAAGTCTGATCCTGTTAGCCACTCTCGGCGCAAACACCAGGCAGTCAGCCCACAGTGTTTGCCGAACTGACTCGCCACGGACACCCGGTCAATAGGTGCCGCTCATCTGCGTGCCCCCTCCCATCGACAGCTTCGGGATCCGGCCACCGTTGCGTCACCTGGTGTACCTCTGCGGGCCACCTCGCGCTCCTAGCTTGCAGAGGTCCGGGCTGAAAAGCCGTTCGCAATCAGGAGTCGATTCATGCCACGGAAAACCGTGATCGCAGCTCTCGCTGTGGCCCTAGCCATTCCCACCGTCGCCTTCACTGCCGCCCCTGCGGAAGCCTCCGCTGATCATGTCGTCATCAACGAGGCATACCTCAATGGAGGCAGCACCGATGCTGTCTACACCGACAAATATGTCGAGTTGTATAACCCCTCCAGCACCGCGGTGTCGGTGGAGGGGTGGTCGGTGCAGTACCGCTCCTCCAAAGGGGGCTCCGGGGGCGCTGCCGCTTTGACCGGCACGATTCCGGCCAAGGGCTACTACGTGCTCAAGGGCAGTAGCAACGGCAGTGGCGGCGCTGATTGGACTGGCACCGTCAAGCCGGACGCCACCACCAGCATCTCCTGGTCGGGCTCATCAGGCACCGTGCTGTTGGCAGACCAGTCAGCAGTCCTGGATCCGGGCGCGGGTTCGGTCACCAATAACCCCCACGTCATCGACCTGGTCGGCTACGGCTCGGCCTACACCTACGAAACCAGCGCGGCACCGAGCCCTTCAGTCTCCACCGCGCTCGCCCGCACCAACGGTGCCGACACCGACAACAATGCCGTCGACGTCAGCGCAGTCGGCTCCTTCGCCCCCACGAACTCCGCCGGGCAGACCTACGGCAGCAGCGACCCTCAGCCCTCCCCCGATCCCACCCCTGCGCCCAGCACCACGACGATCTCCGACATCCAGGGCAGCGGGGCTAGCAGCCCCCTGGCGGGCCAGACAGTCACCACCACGGGCTTCGTCACTGCGGCCTACCCCACCGGCGGCTTCAAGGGCTATGTGATCCAGTCCGCCGGCAGTGGAAACACCCTGGACGGATCCTCCGACGCGATCTTCGTCTACTCCTCGGCGACGGTCGCCGATGTCAGCATCGGCGACTACGTCCAGGTCACCGGTGTCGTTTCGGAGTACAACGGACTCACCGAACTCTCAGTGGCTTCGGGCAACATGACCAAGCTCGACGCCGCCGGGCAGACCGCCCCGGTGCCCGCCAAGGTGACCTGGCCGGCCACCGATGCTGCGCGTGAGGCTCTCGAGGACATGCTGATCGAGCCGCAAGGCGACTTCACCGTCACCGACACGTACAAGACCAACCAATACGGTTCGGTTGGCTTGGCATCGGGCACCACCCCGTTGATGATCCCGACCGAGGTCGGACGCCCAGGCAGCAGCGCCTACGACGCGACTGTGGCTGACAATGCCGCCCGCGGGGTTGTCCTTGATGACGGCGCCACCACGAACTTCTTCACTGCGGCCAACCAGTCGATCCCGCTGCCCTACCTGTCCTTGGACAAGCCGGTACGAGTCGGCGCAGCGGTTACCTTCACCAAGCCGGTGATCGTCGACTACCGCTACAGCGCTTGGAACTTCCAGCCCGTCCAGGAGCTGACCGGTGACAACGCCGGTTCAGTCCAGCCGGCAACCTTCGCCAACACCCGGTCCGCCGCACCGAAGAGTGTCGGCGGGCGGATCTCGGTGTCCAGCTTCAATGTGCTGAACTACTTCACCACCACCGGTGAGGACGCCAACAAGATGGGCGCCGGGTGCAGCTTCTACACCGATCGCGCCGGCGAACCCACCACCGTGAAGTCTTGCAGCAGCACTCCTGCCGTCCGCGGCGCCGCCAATGCTGCGAACCTGGCCCGTCAGCAGGCCAAGATCGTGGCCGCCATCAACGCCCAGGCTGCCGACGTACTCTCGCTGGAGGAAATCGAGAACTCCGCAATCGCAGGCAAGAAGCGCGACGCTGCCCTGGCCACCTTGGTGGACGCCCTGAACTCCGCAGCAGGCACCACCCGCTGGGCTTACGTACCTTCGCCGAGCTCGGTGCCGTCGGGCGAAGACGTGATTCGCACCGCCTTCATCTATAACCCCGCCAAAGTCGAACTGGTCGGCAACTCGGTGATCAGCACCGACTCGGCCTTCGACAAGGCACGCTACCCGCTGGCTCAGGCGTTCCGTCCGGTCGGCGAGCCGAGCAACACTTTCTTGGCCATCACCAACCATTTCAAGTCCAAGGGCAGCTGCCCGTCGTCGACCAGCGATCCGAACGCCGACTCCGGTGACGGACAGGGCTGCTGGAATGCGCTGCGCACCACCGAAGCACAGGCATTGGTTAGCTTCGCCAACACGATGAAGACCACCGCGAACACCGACAAGGTCTTCCTGCTGGGCGATCTGAACTCCTACACCAAGGAGGATCCGATGCAGGTACTGGCCGACGCGGGTTATGTCGACCAAGGCGCCAAGACCGGCAAGTACACCTACTCCTTCGGAAGCCAGAGCGGTTCGCTGGATCACATTCTCGCCAATCCGGCCGCTGATGCCCTGATCACCGGCGCCGACATCTGGGAGATCAACTCCGGGGAGTCGGTTGCCTTGGAGTACAGCCGCTACAACTACAACGCGGCTAATCTGTACGACGAGTCGCCCTACCGTTCCAGCGACCACGACCCAGTCATCGTCGGCTTTGCCCCGGCCGCTCCCGGTCCGGTGAAGACGGTGGCCTTGCTGAACTTCAATGACTTCCATGGCCGCATTGAGCCAACCGCCACGGTTCAGTTCGCCGGCACGATCGAGGCCGAGCGGGCCAAGTTCGGCGATGCCAACACCCTGCTGCTCAGCACGGGTGACAGCATCGGCGCCTCACTGTTCGCCTCAGCCACTCAGGGAGATCAGCCCACCATTGATGCGCTCAACGCACTGGGAGTGAAGGCCTCAGCAGTCGGCAACCACGAATTCGACAAGGGCTTCACCGATCTGACCGATCGGGTCATCGGTAACCCGAAGAACGCCCAATGGGACTACCTGGGTGCCAACGTCTACGCCAAGGGAACGACCAACCCGGCGCTGCCCGAGTACGCCCTCTATGAGGTCAACGGTGTCACCGTCGGCGTGGTGGGTGTGGTCACCGACGAGGTGAAGTCCCTGGTCTCCCCCGGTGGGATCGCCACCCTTGATTTCGGTGATGAGGTTGAAGCCGTCAACCGGGTCGCCACCCAACTCAAGGACGGAAACGACGCCAACGGCGAAGCCGATGTGGTCGTCGCCGAATACCACGACGGTGCGAATCTGTCGGCGCCCAAGACTCTGGCCGAAGCCAAAGCCGACAGCCCCGATTTCGCCAAGATGGTCGACCACACCAACGCCAAGGTCGATGTGGTCTTCAACGGCCACACCCACGCCAGCTATGCCTGGCAGGACGGGAACCGGGCGATCGTGCAAGCCGCCTCCTACGGCACCGCGATCGGCGAAGTCGTCCTCGACGTCAACACCACCACCGGTGCGGTCACCACCAGCACGGCCAAAGTCATCAAGCGCACCACTGATGCCGAGGATGCGCTGACCAAGGCCTATCCGCGGGCAGCACAGGTCAAGACCATCACCGATGCCGCCTTGGCCCATGCGGCTGAGGTCGGCAACCAGCCCGTCGGGAAGCTCTCCGCCGACATCACCACGGCCTTCACCGGCAGCTATGTTGACGGAAAGTGGGTCGGCACCAAGCGCGACGACCGCAGTAAGGCCTCGACCCTGGGGAACCTGGTCGCAAACTCGCTGGTCGAGTCCCTCAAGGACCCGGCCCGCGGCGGGGCCGACATCGGAATCATGAACCCCGGTGGGCTGCGAGCCGAGCTGACCTACGCCCAGTCCGGATCTGAAGGCGATGGTGTCATCACCTATGCCGAAGCCAACTCGGTGTTGCCGTTCGTGAACAATCTGTGGACCACAACCCTCACGGGCGCCCAGCTCAAGCAGGTGCTTGAGGAGCAGTGGCAGCCCGAAGGCTCCAGCCGCGCCTACCTGCAACTGAGCCTGTCTGACAATGTCCGCTACACCTTTGATCCGGACGCCGCCAAGGGCCACCACATCACTCATGTATGGGTCAACGACAAGCTGATCGCCGATACCGACACCTACCGAGTGGGATCGGCAAGCTTCCTCATCCAAGGCGGTGACAACTTCACCACCTTCGCCAAGGGCACCGATACCCGCGACTCCGGCCTTCTGGATTACGAAGCTTGGATCGACTATCTGAAGGCCCACCAGCCGGTGGCACCGAACTTCGCCAAGCAAGGCGTGGCCGTCAGTGCCGCCGCCACCGGCACCGTGGGTGAGTCCTACACAATGAAGGTCTCCGATCTGAACCTCACCTCGGTGGGCTCCCCGGCCAACACCTCGCTCGAAGTGCGGGTCGGCGACACTCTGGTTGCCACCGTCCCGGTGACCGCCGGAGCAGCCGAAGCCACCTTCACGATCCCGAACGCCGGAGCGGTCACGCTCACCGCTCTGCCCACCAAGACCACCATCACCGTCCCGGTCAGCATCAAGCCCGCTGCCGAGCCTCCGGCTGCGGTCACGCACACCACGCTCACGCTTGCCAAGAGAACCGTGCGCTACGGAACCTCGGTGACGGCTACTGCCGCCGTCACCGGGACGAGCGCCGGGAGGGTGGTGTTCGAAGTGAGTGGCCGAAAGGTCACCGCGACCCTGCGCGGCGGCATGGCTCGGGTCACGCTGCCGAATGATCTGCCCGCTGGAGGGCACTGGGTGAGGGCCAGCTTCACGGGCACCAGCACCGCTGCAGCCAGCAGCGCCCGTCCGGTGAAGCTGACTGTCACCAAGGCCAAGGTCACTGCCCGCAATACCAAGATGACCAGGACGACGAAGGCTCACAAAGCGTTCAGCTTCGCCGTGGTCACCAGGGCGCTCGGTAAGGGCGTGTGGGCGACGGGCGCCGTCAAGGTCTACCTCCATGGGCACCTGGCAGGCACCGCCACACTCACCAAGGCCGACCACGGCAGCAAGCGCATCACCATCAGCGCTAAGAAGCTGCGCTGGTACGGCAAGGGTTCAACCGTCACCGCGGTGGCCAAGCTCAGCGGAACCAGGAACACCACCGGCGCCACCCTCAAAGTGGTCCGGCTCCATCTGAGGTAGTCGCACACACCCAATCGCCCGCAGCCTGTTCCTGGTTGCGGGCGATTGGCATGTGGGGGTCGATCCGCTCAGTAGGGTTGGGCTATGCGGGAATGGGGACGGCACGCCTGGTTCGCGATCCGAGCCAATCCCTCAGCGGTGCTGCTCATCGCACAGCTCATCGGCATCCTGCTTTATGCCCTCGTCGACAACGCTGGCCCAGGTTCGGTGGGGCGCCTGTTGGTGACCCTCTTCGGAATGGTGGTCGTCGTCCTGGCCCTGGGGGTCGTACGCGCCACCCCGATGTACACCTGGCTGGGAATCACCATCGGGATCCCGGCGGTGATTCTGACCGTCATCGACTGGTACACCGGGGGTATCACCGGGTGGCACCTGGCCTCCGATGTGGTGCACGTGGCCTTCTACACCTACACCTTGGTCGGTCTGCTTCGTTACATGTTCGCTGACGCCGAGGTGAACTCCGATGAGATCTGGGCAATCGGTGCCACCTTCACCGTGGCGGTGTGGGCGTGGGCTTACGCGTACTCCGCAGTGCAGATCATCGTCCCGGAGTCGTTCACTGCCGCAGTGAATCCGCAGAGCCCTCGCTCGTGGCTGGAGTTGCTGTTCCTTTCCACCACGACCATGTCCAGTACCGGGCTTTCCGACGTGGTACCCATCAAACCGCTGGCCCGGTCGGTGGTGATGATCCAACAGATCGCGGGCATGCTCTACCTGGCGGTTGCCGTGTCACGTATCGTCGGACTCACCGTAGGCCGCTCGAGGAGGAGATCGTGAAGCAGCTCACCAAGGCTGTCAGTTGGCTCACCGACGCCGTGGGCGCGCGGTGCTACTGGGTCGATGTGGCGCCCGAACGAGTAGCGATCATCGATCCGGGCATGACGCCGGGGCTGAACCGCGTCGCGCGCGAGCTACGTCGCGCCGGGCGATCCCCCTACGAAGTCACCGACATTCTGCTCACCCACGGCGATTCCGATCACGCCCAGGTTGCCGCCGAATGGCAGCGGCGCACCGGTGCGAGAGTCTTTCTGGGAGCTGCGGACGCCGCGATCCTGGCCGGTGAGGCCGATCCGTCCAGCGGATTCCGGCAGGTGACCCGCAAGATCGGTGCCGCGGAGTTGCCCCGCAATCTCACCGAACTCGATCAAGACCTCGAGATCGCCCCTGGCCTGGTCGCTCTGAAGACCGCCGGCCATACCCCGGGCCACTTCGCTTTCCGTTTCGAGAATGTCCTGTTCGCCGGGGACGCCGCCCGCTGCCAGGACCGCCAGTTGGTCGCCATGCCGTCGCTGCTGGACGACGATCGGGCCAAGTCAGCCGCCTCGCTGGCCCGCCTCCAGGCGCTGGACGTCGACTGGTACTGCTGCGGCCACAGCGACCCCGCCAAGCGGGTCATCGCCTGACCCCCACGCGCTGAGCCTGCCCGTGCCCTGAGCCTGTCGAAGGGCACACCCCGCACTCAAACCCGTGCCCTGAGCCTGTCGAAGGGCAACACTCACCTGCCCAACCCACCCTTCGACAAGCTCAGGGAACGGACGGCTGCACGGGAACGATCCTTCAACGGGCTCAGGGCGCGAACGGCTCAGCAAGTACTCGCTAAGGGCGCCTGTTTTAAGATATGGACTCATTGCGTAATCCAGTAAGGCAAGGCTAACCTGACTGCATGACGAGATCGGAGTCCTGATGTTTCTAGCCTCTTTCCTCATCGGGCTGCGAGAGGGCCTCGAAGCTGCCCTCATCGTTGGCATCCTCGTGGCCGTTGCCCAACGGCGACACCGGCCCGAGGCCCTGACCAAGATCGCCTGGGGAGTCGGATCGGCCATCGGCATCTCGATCCTGCTGGGCGCTGTCTTCACCTTCACCGCCTACAGCCTCAGCGAAACCGGCGAACAGATCTTCGCCGGAATCATGTCGGTGGCGGCGGTCGCCATGATCACCTGGATGATCTTCTGGATGATGACTGCTGGGCGCAATCTGCGCGCACAGTTGGAGTCCGAGGCAAACACCGCCTTGGCCTTGGGCTCTGGTTGGGCGATGTTCTGGATCGCCTTCATCTCCGTGGGCCGGGAGGGCCTTGAGACGACCATCATGTTGTGGAGTTCGGTAACCCAGCCCGAAGCACTGCTCGGCGCCACGGTCGGGCTGCTGGCCGCCGCGGCACTCGGCTACCTGGTCTACCGGGGTCTGGTGCGGTTCAACCTGGGCACCTTCTTCACCGTCACCGGCGTTGTCTTGATCATTGCCGCCGCCGGAATCCTGGCTCACGGCATCCACGAACTGCAGGAGGCTGCGGTCCTTCCCGGCCCCTATTCGGGAGCTCCGATCACCCCTACTGATCTGATGACCGGTGCGGTCGCGGTCGGCCTCACCGGAGGCCCCTTCTGGCTGGCCTCGTTCCCCTTCGGATGGGCCTTCGACCTCACGGCCAGCATCGACCCCCGGACCTGGGGCGCCGCCCTGGTCAAGGCCCTGTTCGGACTGACCCCGCGGATGAGCTGGTTGGAGGTCATCGCGTGGCTGGGCTACCTCGGTGTTGTGCTTCCCCGGTTCCTCTCCCGGATGCCCGGCCGCCGCCCAACAGAGACCACGGTCGACCACCCCACCCCGGCCGAGAAACCCGATTTGGAGTCGGCCGTGCAGTAATGCTGAGGCCTTCCCGGAAACCTCGCGCACCACAACGTCTCGGGCTAGGTTGAAACCGTGCGACTCGAACTCATGGCGACCCGGCACCGCAGCTTGGCCGTGACAGCGTGCGAATGGCGAGCCTTCGGGCTGGCCGATCCCGAACTCCTGGCCGACGCCGTGTTCGACCAACTGCTGTCGAACCCTGACCCGAACCTGGTCGACTTCTACCACGCGGTGGATGTCGTGGTTCAACAGGCCTATCTTCGCCACGCCGCCGGGGCGAGCGTGATCGATCGGATCAACTCCAGCATGCGGGTCCGCCGGACGGCAGCCGACGACGACATCATCACCATCCTGAGCCACCTGCGCCACAAACATCGCACCCTGCTGCAGTTGCGCTACTGGGATGGCTTGACCGAGGCCGAGGCAGCCGAGGCACTTCAGCTCTCCGAGCCTGCGTTCGCCGAACTGCAAGCCAAGGCCGAACAGCGGTTCGCCAAGCGGCTGGCCAAACACGATCCCGGGCTGGCCCACCAACCCGTGGGCCCGACCATCGCCGACGCCAAACCGGGCACCCACCGCCGCGATCAGAGCTGAGTTCCACCCTTCTGGGGACTTCTGTCCTTCTGGTCCAGCATCGACTTCGCCACGTCGAAGCATCTCCCGACCAGCGGCTAGGCTCGCCAGGGGCCGGTCATGAAAAGGGGACTTCATGGAGCTTGAAGAGTTGGCGCAACTGGTGGCAAACCAGGACGACAGCGCGCTGTGGCAACTGGATGAGGCGTGGCGGTCCGCGCAGGAGATGCGCTCCACCGATCCACGCAGCGGCGCCGAACGGCTGGCTCAACTCGCCCCGCTGTGGGCGAAGCTGTACTCGGCCAGCCGCTCCATGCAGTGGTATCCCGACCAGCTATCGGTGGTCGACGCCGCCGTAGCCGACCTCGAACACCCCGGCGAAGCACTGACCGAGTTACAGGCCGCCGCCCACCTGGCCGCGGTGGAATGGGTCACCTGGACCGATGGCCTCAGCGCCGTCACCTTGGTGGACGCACTGCGTGCCGCCGATGACTTCGACCAGCGTTTCGGTGGCGCCGACCAGCCCCTCCGCGTCCGCTGGATGTGGGCCCAATCACGCTACGTTCGGGCGTTGGTGCTGGGGGTTGTGGAGAACCCCCGCTCCAAGATCGTCGCGCTCGACACCCTTGCCGCACAGTTGGCCAACGAAACCGACGAAGAACTGCGCGACAGCGCCCAGAACGCCCGCGTTATGGCCTGTTCGGAGATGCTGGACGTCGACCCCGTCGAAGCCACGCAACGCCTGCAGGGCTTTATCAACGCCGATCCGCATCTCGCCAGCGACGAGACCGTCTGGGCGTACCGCGTGCTCCTCGGGCGACGGTGGTCCGAACTCACCCCACCCGATCAGGCCGGACGGACGGACGTCCTCAGCCAGGTGCAGGCCGTCATCACCCAGGCCATCGGCGGTCAACGCACCCCGATGCGTGTAGCCCAACTCGGTGGCCTGTGGTCCATCCCGATGGAAGATGCGATCCGTCGGGTTGACTACGCCCAGATCCACGCCCTCACCCAGCCCTTCTTGGACCTGGCCGACGGCGCTGAGCCGGCCGTACGCGAGGAGGTGCTGGCCACCGCGATCATGTGGGCGCGCGGTATCGACCGCAGCGAGCAAGGTCAGGAATCGGAGCACTCGCTAGCCACCTGGGCCGAGCTGGGTCGGCGTTTCGGCAACGACTCCGGAGACGACATCGCCCACTTGGTGGCCACGGTGTGGATCGAGTGGGCCAGTCACGAAACCTCCTTCGACCGTGCCCATGCACTGAGCCTGTATCACAAGGCGGTCACCCGATTCGGCGACCTCACCCACCCCGAGGTGCGCGAACCGATGGTCTGGACGCGGTTGAACTATGCCGACTATCTGCGCCGACTCAACCGTCCGCAGGAAGCCATCCCGGTGGCCGAGGCCCTCGCTGCCGAGATCTCCGCCGATAACCCCGCACCCGAACGTCGCGCCGCCGTCATCGCGCTGCGCATGCTCGGGACGCGGATTTTCGAAACGGGTACCGAGCCGTCACTGACGTATCTGCGCCAGATGCTCGACACTTTCGGAGCTGATCCCGATCCTGACGTGCGCGCAGCGATCGCCGACGGGATCTGTCGGCTGTGGACCGAACCCCGCGATGCTGCTTCGGCCGCGTGGGGATGCGAGCAGTTTCGACTCCGCTTCGATGCCGACACCGACTCTCGGGTGGTGCTCCGGAACAACTCGCGGATCGATTACGAGGCCACCGTCCTGCTGGAATCCGGGCTCGAAGACCAAGCGGTCGCCCTGCTCGGATCGTTGGTGGATCGCTGGCGGGAATCACCCGACCCGGCCATCGTGGAGGACGTTCGAAACGCTCAGCATCGGATCAACAAGATCTCCACGAGCTCCCAGGATCCCCAGTACCAACAACTCGCTGCAGAATTCGACAGCGCCGCTGGGCATTCATCTCCGCTGATGCGCGGACGCGTTTGGAAGAAGGTCATCAAGAAGGCCCGCAACTCCCCGGACGGCAAGACCGCGCTGCTGGCGATGCGCGCCCATGTCGGGATCGTGCGAGGCGATGTCGATGACGAACTGTGGACCTTCGCCGACCGCTCGTCGCGGGCAGGTTTGAAGGACTGGGAACTGCTGCGCGAACGCATTGAACCGGTCGCCGCCGACGAACTGGCCGAAATCCACCTCGACCTGCTGTGGTTTGCCGCCAAGGCTCAAGACAAGCTCAATGAACTGGACAAGGCCTACGAGCTCTACACCGAGATCGAAAAGGTGGCCGGACAGACCCACAACCTCACCAGCGACGCCGCCCAGACCGCGCTCAACTGCCAGCTCTATCGAGCTCGCCTGCTGGTTCGCATGGGGAACATTCCCGGAGCGCTGTCCACCTACTCCCATCTGATCGCCATCGAGCAGCACAACCAGACCAACTGGGGCATGCACCGCATGGCCCTGGCCGCCAGCGAGCATGCCGACGTGATGGCCCAGACCGGCGATTGGCGCGCAGCGGCGCAGGGCTACCGCGATGCCTTCCATGCCGCGCTCGAAGTGGTCGCGGATCAGCCCGCTCTGGTCGCCCGGATCGGGGTGCTGGCTGCGGTGGCGTGGGCGCATGCCGGTGATGCTGCCACTGCGGCGTCCATGGCTGATCAGCTCCGCGCCACGGGCCTCCCGCTGGATCACGAGCAGCACCAGCAGATCGCCGGCGTGCTGGCCTGGGCGCGCCCCCAGTGACGACCGGGACGCGGGCTCAGCGTCGCGGCAGTTCGAGATCAGGCAGTTGCTCGGCCGCTTCGGCCTGAATGAAGCGCCACAACTCCGTGGTCGCCGGGGACGCCACGCGTCGGGCCAGCCGGACCACCCGCCACTGCCGCCAGATCGGCAACCCGGCGACGTTCAGGATCGCCAGGCGACCGTCCTGAACCTCGGCGGCGATGGTGTGAGCAGAGATCAAGGCCAGGCCCAGCCCGGCCATCACCGACTGCTTGATGGTCTCGTTGGAGGCCAACTCCATCGCGACCCGCATCGGCTGCCCGATGTCGGAGAACAGAGCGTCCACGTGCAGTCGGGTACCCGATCCCTGTTCGCGCACCAGAAAGGTCTCATCGGCGATCTCGGTGAACGGAATCGGGGCGGCTTGAGCACCACGCCGGGCGAGCGGGTGATCCGGAGCAGCGATGATCACATAGGGGTGGGTACCGAAGGCCACCTGCTCGACCTCGAGTTGGCTCTGCGGACGTCCCATGACCACCAGATCGACCTCATAGTTGTCCAGCCAACCGAGCACCTCGTCGCGGTTGCCGATCCGCAAAGCGATTCGCAGCTCCGGATGTCGATCACGAAAGGCCGCCAGCACGAAAGGGGCGAAGTACTTGGCGGTGCTGACCGCCCCCAAGGTGACATGACCGGCTTCAGCCGAGCGCAAGGTGTGTAGCTGATCGGTGGCCAGGGTGAGTTCGTCATCGATGCGGGTCGCCGTAGCCACCAGCAGCCGCCCGGCCTCCGTGGGACGCTGACCACCGGGGCCGCGCTCCAGCAGCGGCAGCCCCACGGCCCGTTCCAGCAGCCGTACCTGTTGGGCGATGGCCGGCGCGGTGAGGTGGAGGTTCTCGGCAGCGGCGGCCAAGGTGCCGGTGCGCGCCACCTCAGCAAGGAAGCGCAACTGACGCAAGGTGACATCCTTCATGCACCAAACATAGTTTCTCTTTGCCCGATGCAAGAAAACTGTGCCTTCCCTTTTGCATGTCGGGCCCGCAGACTTGCTGCATGCAAGCCGACCAGCTGTCCCTGACCGCAGTCCTCGAACGGTGGAGCGCCGAGGACACCTCGCGCCGTAGCGTCGCCACGGTGATCGAGGCGATCGCCAATGCCGGGGTTCGGCTCGCCAGCGCCATCGCGGTGGCACCCCTGACGGCTCCGGCCGAGCCCATCGCCGATACCGCCCACCCGGGCGCCAACGCCAGCGGTGATGAGCAAAAGCCCATGGATCTGTATGCCGAAGAGGTGGTGATCCAGGCCCTCACCGGGCTGGAGGTCGCCGCGGTGTGCTCCGAGGAGAGCGACGAGGCAGTTCCGCTGACCGAAGGCGGACGCTGGGTGGTCGCCATCGACCCGGTGGACGGATCGTCCAATCTGGACGTGAACGCCCCCATCGGCACCATCTTCGCCATCGTGCCGATGCTGCCCGACGGCGACCCCACCACGTCGCTGCTGCAGCCCGGGCGCAGACAACAGGCCGCCGGAATGATCATCTACGGCCCGGCGACCATCCTGGTGCTGACCGTCGGCGAGGGCACCGATGTCTTCGTCTTGGACCTGCAGACCCGGTACTTCCGGCTGGCCAAGAGCGCAGTGCGGCTGCCGGTGGAGTCTCACGAGTACGCCATCAACGCCTCCAATGCCCGTCATTGGGGTCCGGGGATCGCCGAGTACATCGCTGACCTGGTCAGCGGCGAACACGGCCCCCGGGAACGCAACTTCAACATGCGCTGGCTGGCGTCCCTAGTGGCTGAGGCCTACCGCATCCTCACCCGGGGCGGCATCTTCTTGTACCCCGCCGATCGCCGTCCGGGCTACTCCGATGGACGCATCAGGCTGCTCTACGAGGCCAACCCGATCGCCTTCCTGGTCGAACAGGCCGGCGGCGCGGCCACCAATGGCACCGACAACATCTTGGATCTGACTCCGACCGGGCTGCACCAGCGCGTTCCGCTCATCTTCGGCTCCCAGACCAAGGTCGACCGAGTGCGGCGCTACCTCACCGATCCCAACCTCAACCAGTCCCACTCCCCGCTGTTCTCCGACCGCGGGCTGTTCCGCAAGCCGAGCACGAAATGACCATCCCATTCAGCACGCAGTTCAGGAGGAAACCATGTCGGTGAAGCATCCGATCATCGTGGTCACCGGATCGTCAGGCGCGGGCACCACCACAGTGAAGAACACCTTCGCTCAGATCTTCCGCCGCGAGGGGGTCAAGGCCGCCCACATCGAAGGCGATGCCTTCCACGCCTACGACCGAGCAGGCATGGTCGAGCAGATCGCCAAAGCCGCCGAGGAGGGCAACAACCACTTCAGCCACTTCAGCCCGGAGGCCAATCTGCTCGACGAACTGGGGGCGATCTTCGCCGAGTTCGCCGAGCACGGCACCGGCCGGACCCGGCACTACATTCACGACGACAACGAAGCGCACGTCTATGGCGCCCCGCCGGGAACCTTCACCGATTGGTTCTCGCTGGAACCGGATGCCGATGTGCTCTTCTATGAGGGTCTGCACGGTGCAGCCAAGACCGACACCGTCGACTTGTCGACCTATGGAGATCTGAAGATCGGCGTCGTTCCGGTCATCAACCTGGAGTGGATCCAGAAGCTGCATCGCGACCGCGCCGAACGGGGCCACGCCCCCGAGGCGATCAGCGCTGCGGTCCTGCGGCGCATGCCGGACTACCTGAAGACGATCACGCCGCAGTTCTCCCAGACCGACATCAACTTCCAGCGGGTGCCGCTGGTCGATACGTCCAATCCGTTCATCGCGCGCACCATCCCGACTGCCGATGAGTCGATGGTCGTGATCCGCTTCCGGGATCCGGCCGGCATCGACTTTCCGTACCTGGTCTCGATGATCCAGGGCAGTTTCATGTCGCGGGCGAACTCGATCGTGGTGCCCGGCGGAAAGCTGGATCTGGCCATGCAGCTGATCCTGACTCCGCTGATCAAGCGCATGATCGACAACAAGAGGCGGGCCGGCTGATGAGCGCCGCGACCCGCACCCAGATGGCAAACGCGATCCGTGCCTTGAGCATGGACGCGGTCGAGCAGGCGAAGTCCGGGCACCCGGGCATGCCGCTCGGCATGGCAGACGCTGCGACGGCCCTGTTCACCGACCACCTGCGCTTCGATCCTGACGCGCCGGATTGGCCGGATCGGGACCGGTTCGTGTTGTCGGCTGGTCACGGCTCGATGTTGCTGTACTCCCTACTGCACCTGACCGGCTACGACGTCACGATCGACGACCTGAGGTCGTTTCGGCAGTTGGGGTCGAAGACTGCAGGGCATCCCGAATACGGGCATTGTCCTGGGGTCGAGACCACCACCGGTCCGCTCGGCCAAGGACTTGCCACGGCGGTCGGCATGGCCTTGGCCGAGCGGATACTCCATGCGCGGTTCGGCGGCGCCTTGGTCGATCACCACACCTATGTGATCGCCGGCGACGGCTGCCTGATGGAGGGGGTCTCGCAGGAGGCCATCGACTTGGCCGGACACCTGAAGCTGAGTCGACTGATCGTCCTGCACGACGACAACCAGATCACCATCGATGGCGCAACCGAGTTGTCCACCAGCATTGATCACGACCGACGCTTCCAAGCCTCCGGTTGGCGGACGGTGCAGGTGGACGGCCACGATCAGGCGGCGGTGTCTGCGGTGATCGCAGAGGCGAAGTCCGCCGACGCTCCGACGTTGATTCGCTGCCGAACCGTCATCGGCTTCGGCGCACCGAACAAAGCCGGCACCTCCGGGGTGCACGGGAGTCCGCTAGGGGCCGACGAACTGGCCGCCACCAAGGAAGCCCTGCAGTGGCCCTACGGGCCCTTCGAGGTTCCCGAGGACGTGCGCCAGGCCTGGCGGGCCACTGCCGCGCGGGGCCGCGCCACACGCCAGGGCTGGCAAGAGCGCCTGGCGGCGGCCCCGCCGGCAACGGCCTCGGCCTTCCACCGGGCTGTGGATCGCACTATCAGCGCCGAGACCTACGCCGCGCTGACCCGGTTGGCCGATCAGTTCACGGCGGAGGGCACCGCGCTGGCCAGCCGTCAGGCTTCCCAGAAGGTGATCGAAGTGCTGGCCGGCATCGAGCCCACCTTGCTGGGTGGTTCGGCCGACCTGAGCGGTTCGACCGGGTCTCGGGCTTCCAGCCATCGCAGCATCCTGCCCGGCGCGTTCGGCGGCGACTACGTGAACTATGGCATCCGCGAACACGGCATGGGGGCGGTGCTCAACGGCATCCAGTTGCACGGCGGGTTCCGGCCCTATGGCAGCACCTTCCTAGCCTTCGCCGATTTCGCTCGGCCCTCGGTGCGGCTGTCCGCACTCATGGGTCTTCCGGTGACCTATGTGTTCACCCATGACTCGATTGGTCTGGGCGAAGACGGCCCCACCCACCAGCCGGTGGAGCATCTGGCCTCGCTGCGGGCGATCCCCAACCTGGTGGTGCTGCGTCCGGCCGATGCGGTCGAGACCGCCCAAGCCTGGGAGGTGGCGTTGCGCAGCACCGGGCGTCCGGTGGTCTTGGTGTTGAGCCGCCAGACGCTGACCCCGCTGCCGCGAAGTGCCGCAGACACCGCCACACAGACCGGACGCGGCGGCTATGTGGTCGTCGAGCCGACGGGGCCACGCCAGGTGACGCTGATCGCCACCGGCTCCGAAGTCGGCCTGGCTATGGCTGCGGCCGAGCAGCTCACCGCCGACGGCCTGCCCGCTGCTGTGGTGTCGCTGCCCAGCTTCGAACTGTTCGCTGAACAGGACGCCGACTACCGCGACCAGGTGCTGGGTTCGGCACCGCGGGTCGGCATCGAGGCGGCCATCGCCCAGGGTTGGGCGCCGGTGCTGCGCACCGGCGATGAGTTCGTGGGCATGAGCAGCTTCGGAGCCTCCGGACCGGCCGGCGACCTCTATGAACACTTCGGTATCACCACTGCGGCCGTCATTGCAGCCGCCGCCCGCAGTATCGACAACCATCTGATCCGATTGGAGAACTGACATGGCACGCATTACTTTGCGCCAACTGCTGGACCACGCCGCCGAGCACGGCTACGGCCTGCCGGCCTTCAATGTGAACAACGCCGAGCAGGTGCTGGCCATCATGCGGGCAGCGCAGGCAGTCGACTCCCCGGCCATCCTTCAGGTGAGCCGCGGGGCCCGCAGCTATGCCGGGGATCCGATGGTGCGCAAGATGATCGAAGCCGCCGAGGAGATGTTCCCCACCGTCCCGATCTGCGTCCACCAGGATCACGGCAATGGCACCGCGGTGTGCTTCTCGGCCATCGATCAGGGCTACACCTCGGTGATGATGGACGGATCGCTGTTGGAGGATTCCAAGACCCCCACCACCTACCAACAGAATGTGGACGTCACCACCGCGGTGCGCGAGTACGCCCATCCGCGCGGGGTTTCGGTGGAAGGCGAACTGGGCGTCCTGGGACGGCTGGACACCGGCACCGGAGACCAGGAGGACGGCCATGGCGCCACCGGAACCCTGGATCGCAGCCAACTGCTGACCGACCCCGATCAGGCGGTCGATTTCGTCGAGCGCACCCAGGTGGACGCCCTGGCCATTGCGATGGGCACCTCGCACGGGGCCTACAAGTTCAGCCGTAAGCCCGATGCCGAGGTGCTGTCGATGGACACGGTGAAGGCCATCCATGACCGGCTGCCGGATCTGCACCTGGTCATGCATGGCTCCAGTTCGGTGCCCCAGGAGCTGCAGGACATCTTCAACGCCTGGGGCGGCGAACTGCCGCAGACCTATGGAGTTCCGATCGAGGAGATCCTGGAGGGCATTCGCTATGGCGTGCGCAAGGTCAATATCGACACCGATCTGCGCTTGGCCATGACCGGCGCCTTCCGCAAGGTGGCCGTGACCAATCCGGTGGAGTTCGATCCGCGCAAGTTCCTGATTCCGGCGATGGATGCCGTCACCGAGCTGTGCCGGTTGCGCTACGAGCAGTTCGGCTCGGCGGGCATGGCCGGCCGCATCGACCCGATGTCCCTGTCCGATATGGCTACCCGCTACGCCAACGGCAGCCTCGACCAACGCGTCACCACCGGGTAATCCCGGACCGATCAAAGGAGCCCACCATGGACCAGTCGAGTCGCTACGCCGACCTGAGTCTGACCGAAGCCGACCTGATGGCCGGCGGCAAGCACGTCCTGTGCGCCTACACCCTCAAACCCAAGCCCGGTCACAGCTACCTGGCCGCCGCGGCCCACTTCGCCGCCGAGTCTTCGACCGGCACCAATGTGGAGATCTCCACCACCGATGACTTCACCCGTGGTGTGGACGCGCTGGTCTACCACGCCGACGAGACCGCCGAGGAGGTGCGCATCGCCTACCCGCTGGAGCTGTTCGACCGGAACATGACCGACGGGCGCATGATGTTGGTCTCGTTTCTGACGCTGACCATCGGCAACAACCAGGGCATGGGCGATATCGAGTACGCCAAGATGATCGACTTCTGGGTGCCGCCGGAGGTGATTCGCCAGTTCGACGGGCCGGCGATGAACATCACCGATCTGTGGCGCATCCTGGGCCGTCCGACTACGGACGGCGGCTACATCTGCGGCACCATCATCAAGCCCAAGCTGGGCCTGCGTCCGGAACCCTTCGCCAAAGCCGCCTACGAGTTCTGGCTGGGCGGGGATTTCATCAAGAACGACGAGCCGCAGGGCAACCAGGTCTTCGCCCCGGTGAAGGAGACCATTCCGCTGGTCTACGACGCCATGAAGCGCGCGATGGACGAGACCGGCGAGGCGAAGCTGTTCAGCATGAACATCACCGCCGACGACCACTACGAGATGTTGGCTCGCGCCGACTTCGCTTTGGAGGTCTTCGGTCCGGATGCCAACAAGCTGGCCTTCCTGGTGGACGGCTATGTCGGTGGCCCGGGCATGATCACCACCGCACGGCGCAACTACCCCAACCAGTTCCTGCACTACCACCGGGCCGGCCATGGCGCGATCACCTCGCCGAGCTCCAAGCGGGGTTACACCGCGTTTGTGTTGGCCAAGATGGCCCGCCTGCAGGGGGCGTCCGGGATCCACGTGGGCACCATGGGCCACGGCAAGATGGAGGGCGAGGCCGATGATCGAGTGATCGCCTACATGATCGAGCGCGATGAGGCCCAAGGCCCGGTCTACTTCCAGAAGTGGGACGGCATCAAGGCCACCACCCCGATCGTGTCCGGCGGCATGAACGCCCTGCGCTTGCCCGGCTTCTTCGCCAATCTGGGCCACGGCAATCTGATCAACACCGCCGGCGGCGGTTCCTACGGCCACCTCGACGGCCCCGCCGCTGGCGCCCGCTCGCTCCGTCAGGCCTACGAGGGTTGGGCCGCCGGCGCCGATCCGATCGAATGGGCGCGTACGCACCGCGAGTTCGCCCGCGCCTTCGAGTCCTTCCCTCACGACGCCGACGCCTTGTTCCCCGGCTGGCGGGATCACCTCCTGACCCCCGCCTGACCCGTCCAGACGCTACGTTGCGGCCGCGACGCTACTG
>JAEXAS010000027.1 GCA_023458095.1 Actinomycetes bacterium
ACACCGCACACCGGGAAACCCGCTGATCTCTTCGTCAACTGAGCCGTCCGCTCCGGCGGACGGCTTTGTTGTGTTCTGCGCCCGCTAGCCTGATCCCATGCCGATCAGTGACACTCATGTGGGTCGCCGTTATCCCGCGACCGTGCCGTACCTGGTGAGTCGGGCCAAGATTGCCGAGTTCGCCCGGGCTGTGGGCGATGGTGACAATCCTGCCTACACCGGTGAGGATCCCATTGCGCCGCCCACCTTCGCTGCAGTCTTGGCCGCAGCCGCCTGGGACGGGCTGTTCGCCGATCCGGAACTGGAGTTGGCGCTGAGTCGCACGGTGCATGTCGATCAGCGTTTCGCCTGGCAGCGGCCTTTGCAGGTCGGCGATCTGGTGCGCTCGACCTTGACCATCGAGAAGGTTCGGCTGCGCGGGGCCACAGCGATCATCACGATTTCGGTGCTCTTGGACACTCCCGCCGGTGAGCCGCTGTGCACGGCAACCTCCACCTTGATGCACACCGCTGTGGTGGACGCCGGGGAGGCGGCATGAGTATCGACGCCGAGATCGGAAAGGTACTGACCCCGGTCACGATGCCACTGACCCGGGTGGAGTTGGTGCGCTATGCCGGAGCTTCGGGAGACTTCAACCCGATCCACTACAACGATGCGGCCGCGTCCGCGCTGGGCCTGCCCGGGGTGATCGCCCACGGCATGCTCACCATGGGCTGCGCATTGCGGGTGGTCACCGACTGGGTCGAAGACCCGGCTCGGGTGTTGAGCTATTCGGTGCGATTCACCAAACCGGTCGTGGTTCCGGCAGTGGGAGCGGCGGTCGTGGAGTTCACCGGCGAGGTCACCAAGCTCGCCGACGGTGTGGCCACGGTGAGTCTCACCGCGACCTGCGGGGCCGACAAGGTGCTCGGTGCGGCCACCGTGGAGGTCCGCGTTGACTGAACTGCTCGCCGATCACACCACCTTTGGTCTGGGCGGTCCGGCTCGCCGTTGGCAGGAGCCGACCACCGAAGCGGAACTGATCCAAGCCGTGACCAGTGCCGACGATGCCGGCGAACCGGTGCTGGTGCTCGGCGGCGGGTCCAATGTCGTGATCGCTGACGATGGTTTCGACGGCACGGTGATCCATACCGGCAAGCTGCGCGGAATCCACACCGAGGACGTCGCCGCCTGCTCGGGGGCCTTCGTCACCGCGGCTGCCGGTGAGCCGTGGGACGGTTTCGTCGCCGCCGCCGTGGCCGAGCAGCGGGTCGGTGTCGAGGCGCTGTCCGGAATCCCTGGCTATGTGGGCACCGCACCGATCCAAAACGTTGGCGCCTACGGGCAGGAAGTCGCCGACACCATCGCCCGGGTGCGCACCTGGGACCGTGTGCAGCGTCAGATTCACACCTATTCGCTGGCGGAATGCGAGTTCGGGTATCGCCTGTCTCGCTTCAAGCGAGATCCGAATCGCTGGGTGGTGTTGGCGGTCAGCTTCCAATTTGCACTGGGCGAGTGGTCGGCACCGGTGCGCTATACGGAACTGGCGCGCCGTCTCGGTGTCGCGGTCGGAGAGCGGGCACCGCTGCCCCAGGTTCGCGAGGTGGTCTTGGAACTGCGCCGCGGCAAGGGCATGGTGTACGACCCGGCCGACCCGGACTCGCATAGTGCGGGAAGTTTCTTCACCAATCCGATCCTGCCCAGCGTCGAGGACGTGCCCGAGGGGGCTCCGGTCTTCCTGCAGGACGATGGCACCGCGAAGACCAGCGCCGCGTGGCTGATCGAGCACGCCGGTTTCGGAAAGGGCTTCGCCCATGGTCAGGCCCGGCTTTCGTCCAAGCATTGCCTGGCCCTGACCAATCCCGGATCGGCGAGTACTGCCGAGGTCATCGACCTGGCTCGCGAGATCCGCGAGGGCGTGTCCCGCGCCTTCGGGCTGGTTCTGGAACCCGAGCCGCGGCTGGTCGGGGTGAGCCTGGACCGCTGAGCTGCAGGGTGAAGCCTTAGACTGGGCGACGGTCTTGTGAAAGGAATCCTGCCGTGAGCATTCTGTCCAGCGTCCCGATGGCGCCGCGCGACCCGATTTTGGGCCTCACCGAGGCTTTCGTCGCCGACACTCGGGCGTCCAAGGTGAACCTGGGCGTTGGGGTCTACCTGGGCGAGGACGGGAAGGTACCGCTGTTGCAGGCGGTCCGTGAGGCGGAGGCTCGACTGGCCGCCCATCCCGCTGCCCGGGGATACCTGCCTATCGACGGCATGCCGGCCTACAACCAGGCTGTGAAAGAACTGGTCTTCGGGGGCGATGCCGAGGTGGTCGGCGCCGGCCGCGTCGTGACTATCCAGGGTCTGGGCGGTACCGGCGGACTGCGAATCGGTGCGGAGTTCCTGCGTTCGATCGCCGGCGCGACCACCGTGATGCTGTCCAACCCGTCCTGGGAGAACCATCGAGCGATCTTCACCCGGGCCGGTTTCACGGTCGGGCAGTATCGCTATTACGACGACACCGCTCACGGTGTCGACATCGAAGGGATGCTCGCCGACCTTGCGTCCGCCGAACCCGGCACCGTCGTGGTGCTGCATGCCTGCTGCCACAACCCCACCGGCTATGACCTCACCGAGGAGCAGTGGCAGCGAGTCGCTCAGGCCGTGGTGTCGGGAGGTCTGGTGCCCTTCCTGGATCTGGCCTATCAGGGTTTCGCTGGCGGTTTGGACGCCGACCGTGCTGCAGTGCAGCGCTTTGCGGCCCTGGGTATTCCGGTGCTGGTGGCGTCCTCGTTCTCGAAGAGCTTCAGCCTCTATGGCGAGCGGGTCGGTGCCCTGAGCGTGGTGACCGCCGACGCCGAGGAGTCGGCCCGGGTGCTGTCCCAGTTGAAGGTGGTCATTCGCACGGTCTACTCCAACCCGCCCACCCATGGTGCTGCCGTGGTCTCCACGGTGCTCGGTGATCCGGGCCTGCGTGCGCTGTGGGAGCAGGAGTTGGCCGGCATGCGTGATCGCATTCGGCAGATGCGGGTGGAATTGGTCGCCGAGTTGGAGGCCGTCGGAGTCTCTGGTTATGGCTTCATCGCCGAACAGGTCGGCATGTTCAGCTACTCGGGCTTGAGCGCTGAGCAGATGCAGCGTCTGCGTGCTGATCGTGCCGTGTACGGCACCGACGCCGGCCGAATCTGCGTTGCCGCGCTGAACTCGGGCAATGTAGCTACGGTTGCCGCCGCGATTGCTGCCATCCGCTGAGATCGCCTCAGTCGAACCAGAAGAGGAATCCCTGACCATGAGCCGCAAGCTGTTCGTCACCACAGCCCTGCCGTATGCCAATGCGCCGTTCCACATCGGTCACATGATGGAGTACATCCAGGCCGACATCTGGGTGCGTTTCCAGCGGATGAACGGCGCCGAGGTCAACTTCGTGTGTGCTGACGACGCCCACGGCGCTCCGATCATGATCGCCGCTGAGAAGGCCGGTCTCACCCCGCAGGAGTTCGTCGCCGGAATCGCCGGTGGCCGCCAGCAGTATCTGGATGGGTTCACCATCTCCTTCGACAACTGGCATTCCACCGACAGTGCCGAGAACACCGCGTTGGCCCAGGCGATCTACACCGCGCTGGATGAGGCTGGCTTCATCGACGTGCGCAGCGTGGAGCAGTTCTTCGACCCGGTCAAGGAGATGTTCCTTCCCGATCGCTACATCAAGGGGACCTGTCCGCGCTGTGGTGCTGGCGACCAATACGGCGATTCCTGCGAGAATTGCAGCGCGGTGTACACCCCCACGGACCTGAAGGACCCCTATTCGGCGTTGTCGGGGGCGACTCCGGAGCTTCGTAGCAGCGATCACTTCTTCTTCCGGCTGTCCGACCCGCGATGCGTGGAGTTCCTGAAGTCCTGGACCCAGGACGGCAAGCTTCAGCCCGAAGTCGCCAATAAGGTGCGTGAGTGGTTCGCCACCGATGAGGCGGGCAACGGCGGGCTGACCGATTGGGATATCTCCCGAGACGCGCCCTATTTCGGCATCGAGATTCCCGGAGCGCCCGGGAAGTACTTCTATGTCTGGCTGGACGCGCCGATCGGCTACCTGGCCTCGTTGGTCAACCTGTTCGGCAAACAGGGGCGCGATGTGGATGCTTTCCTGGCCGACCCCGAGGTGGAGCAGATCCACTTCATCGGCAAGGACATCATCTACTTCCACACCTTGTTCTGGCCGGCGATGCTGCACTTCTCGGGTCGCAAGATTCCCACCAATGTCTACGTCCACGGCTTCCTGACCGTCAGCGAAGAGAAGATGAGCAAGAGCCGGGGGACCGGCATCAACCCCTTGCGGTACCTGGAGTTGGGGCTCAATCCGGACTGGCTGCGCTACTACCTGGCGGCCAAGCTGAACTCTCACGTCGAGGATGTTGACTTCACCGCTGAAGACTTCGTCACCCGGGTGAATGCCGACCTCGTCGGCAAATACGTCAACATCGCCAGCCGTGTGTCGGGCTTCCTTGCCAAGCGCTTCGAGGGTCGGCTCAGCGCGGACCTCGGGGTCGATGGGGAAGCCCTGCTGGCTGCGTTGCAGGCCAGGGTGCCGGCGGTGGCTCAGTTGTACGAGACCCGTGAGTTCGGCAAAGCCATGCGCGAGGTGATGGCGCTGGCCGACCAGGTCAATAGTTACATCGAGGCACACAAGCCGTGGGAGTTGGCCAAACGCGAGGGAGCCGAAGCGGAACTTCATGCTGCGTGCAGCACCGGAGTCGAGGCCTTTCGCGTGCTGAGTGTGCTGCTGGCTCCGGTCATGCCGCGCACCACGGCGGCGGTGGCTGAGTTCCTTCAGGTGGAGTCGTTCCGCTGGTCGGACGCCGCCACGCGGCTGGGTGAACACACCATCGGCCGGTATCAGCATCTGATGGCCCGGGTGGAGTCCGAGGTCGTCGATCAACTGTTCGAGGCTCCCGAACCTGAGCTCGAGCCGGTGCCCGAGCCCGGTGGCGAAGCCGTGGCTGATCAGATCGGAATCGAGCAGTTCGCCGCAGTGGACCTGCGCGTGGCTCGCATTCTGGCCGCCGAGGCCGTCGAGGGCAGCACCAAGCTGTTGCGGCTGACGGTGGATCTCGGTGAGTCGGAACCGCGCACGATCTTCTCCGGGATCGCTTCGGCTTACGACCCGAGCGCCCTGGTGGATCGTCTGACCGTGGTGGTGGCGAACCTGGCGCCCCGGAAGATGCGGTTTGGGGTCAGTCAGGGGATGGTCCTGGCTGCCGGGCACGCCGATGCCGGTGCGCATCCCGGTATCTTCCTGTTGGAAGCCGACACGGGTGCCACGCCTGGTATGCGGGTTCGGTGAGGTGAGGTCCGGCTTCGGTTCGACTCACTGTGCACATACCCGTACAATCCTGTACTTGGTGGCCACGCACCCACTGACGCCTGCCCCGAGTTGGGCAGTCCCAGTTGTGGTCATCGTTGAAGGGCAATAGCTCAATTGGCAGAGCAGCGGTCTCCAAAACCGCAGGTTGGGGGTTCAAGTCCCTCTTGCCCTGCGAGGTGGGGCGCCAACCGGTGCCCGACCAGCACCCGGATCGAGTGAAAGAAGGACTGCCGAAGTGGCGGATGACAAGGACGAGGCCGCAGCCGATGTCCCGGCCGACCCCGATCTCGGTGACGCTGAGCTCGATGATGCGGAGCTGACCGAGTCCGAGAAGGTTGCCGTGGCTGCTGCCCAGGCGCGCCCGACTCGCAAGGCCGCCAAGGCCGCCGAGTCGAGTGCATCAGGCAAGGGTCGTGCCACCAAGAAGCGGTCGCAGGCATCAGAGCCGGAGAAGAAGAAGCGCACCACCCCGCTTCAGTTCGTACGCGAAGCCATCGCTGAGCTGAAGAAGGTCGTGTGGCCCACCTGGCCGCAACTGCAGCAGTACTTCGTGGTGGTCTTGGTGTTCGTGCTGATCATGATCACCATTGTGTTCTTTCTCGACTTGGGGCTTGGTGCCTTGATCCTGAAGATTTTCGGCTGAGGCAAGGAAGCGAATCTGTGACTGACGACAACGTGATTGGCGGCTTCGACGAGGTCGGCGGCGACGAGATCGAAATCGATCTGGGGCTGCCGGCCGGCGAGGAGTCCGACGATCTGGACCTGGGCTTGGACCTGGGCGAAGCGACGACTGAGGAACAGTCCGATGCCGACATGCTGGCGAACCTCACTGAAGATGAGGACGAGCCGGAGCCGGAGCCGGCTGAACCGGATGCGGACGAGGAAGCCGTTCTGGAGGAACTGCGCCGGCAGCTGCGCGGCCAGATCGGTGACTGGTATGTGATTCACACCTACTCCGGCATGGAGAACCGGGTGAAGCAGAACCTCGACAACCGCGTGAAGACCTTGGGCATGGAGGATTACATCTTCGAGGCCGTGGTTCCGACTGAGGAAGTCATGGAGACCCGTAATGGGACTCGCAAGGCGGTGACCCGCACCGTGCTGCCCGGCTACGTCCTGGTCCGCATGGAGCTGACCGATGCGTCCTGGGCTGCGGTGCGCCACACGCCCTCGGTGACTGGTTTCGTGGCTCACGCCAGCTCGCCGGTTCCGCTCAGCCTGGAAGAGGTCGAGAAGATGCTGGCCCCAGCCGCGCTGGCCCGGGCAGCAGCCGCCGAAGGCGGAGCCAAGCCGCGGCCCAAGAAGATCGAGATCGCCGACTTCAACGTCGGGGATTCGGTCATGGTGACCTCCGGTCCCTTCGCCAACGTTCACGCCACGATCACCGAGATCAACGTGAACAGCCAGCGCCTCAAAGCTCTGGTGGAGATCCTCGGCCGGGAGACTCCGGTCGATCTGACCCTCAGCCAGATTCAGCGGGTCTAGTCCCGCACCCGCCGTCAGTCACCCGGCTGCGCGGCACGAAACAACCAACCAGAAGGACCCAATTCGAATGCCTCCTAAGAAGAAGGTAGCCGCGATCGTCAAGGTGGCGTTGAACGCCGGTGCGGCGACTCCGGCGCCGCCGGTCGGCACCGCGCTCGGCCCGCATGGCGTGAACATCATGGAGTTCTGCAAGCGGTACAACGCTGAGACTGAACCCATGCGTGGCAACGTGATCCCGGTCGAGATCACCATCTACGAGGACCGCACGTTCAGCTTCGTCACCAAGACTCCGCCGGCTGCCGAACTGATCAAGAAGGCCGCTGGCCTGACCAGTGGCTCCGCGGTTCCGCACAAGGACATCGTGGGGAGCATCACCGCCGATCAGGTGCGTGAGATCGCTCAGACCAAGATGCCCGACCTCAATGCCAACGACATCGATGCGGCGATGAAGATCGTCGCCGGAACTGCGCGCTCCATGGGCGTGCAGGTCAAGAGCTGAATCACAACCAATCTGTGGGAGGGCGTCGCGCCCGCACCACACCTGGCACCGGGCCCACACGAGAGCCCAGAAGCGAAGGAGACCAGAAATGAAGCGAAGCAAGGCCTACCGGGCCGCTGCCGAGAAGATCGACGCCACTGAACTGTATGGGCCTGAAGAGGCTCTGGCCCTGGTGAAGGGTGGCGCTTCGGCGAAATTCGACGAGACCGTCGAGGTCGTCATGCGTCTTGGGGTTGACCCCCGCAAGGCCGACCAGATGGTCCGTGGCACCGTCAACCTCCCCAACGGAACAGGCAAGACCGCACGGGTCCTGGTCTTTGCCACCGGTGAGAAGGCGAATGAGGCGCTTGCCGCTGGCGCCGATGAGGTCGGTGCCGACGAACTGATCGACAAGGTTGCCAAGGGTTACCTGGACTTTGATTCGGTGGTGGCCACCCCTGACCTCATGGGCAAGGTTGGTCGGCTGGGACGGGTGCTCGGCCCGCGCGGCCTGATGCCGAACCCGAAGACCGGTACGGTGACCATGGACGTGGCCAAGGCCGTGACCGACATCAAGGGCGGCAAGATCGAGTTCCGAGTGGATCGCCACGCGAACCTGCACTTCATCGTCGGTAAGGCGTCCTTCACCGAGGCTCAGTTGGCCGAGAACTACTACGCCGCTTTGGATGAGGTCCTGCGCCTCAAGCCGAGTGCCTCCAAGGGTCGCTACATCAAGAAGATCACCGCCACCTCCACCATGGGTCCGGGTGTCGGCGTCGATCCGCTGCGTACCAAGCCTGTGGAGTGACCTCTCTCACGTTGTGATTGTGGGGGCCCGTGCTGTGAGCACGGGCCCCCACGACGTTTCGGCCCCGTAACGCCTTCGAGCCGCGATCACTGAGCCCAGCAGGCTAGGCCACAATGGCGCCATGAATCCCACAGGTTCCACCGTGCTCGTATCCGCCCCACTGAGTAGCTTGGCGGCGCTGGGTCGTACCGTGCCTGGACTCCATCTGGCCGCGATCGGCCCTGATCATTTCACCGGACTGGCCGATTGCCTGTTGGCGGCGCGTCCACAGTTGGGCGATCTGAAGGCTGCCAAGGCCCAGGTGACCGCGGCGTTGAAGGGAGAGGGGGGCCGGCTTCTGCCGGGTGCCTCGCCGGTGGCCTTGGTTGAAGGCCAGGTGGTGGGGACGCTCCACGTCGTGGTCGTTGAGGCTCAACCGCTGGCGGTCGAGTTGGTGGTTCATCCGCAGTGGCGTCGCCAGGGAGTGGCCTCGGCGATGTTGACCAGTGCGGCCACTCGGCTGGCTTTGGGCCACTTCGCCACCCTGGACGCCCACCTGCCCGAACCCGTTGACCCCGCTCTGGACGCGTTCTGTCAGGCGGTGGGCTTCGTCCGGTAGTGGCCTGTCGGGAGCGATTTGGTCGCCAGTGGGGCGGGGCCGTAGACTGAGCGCTGCCAAAGACCGCTGGTGCGGTCCTTGATCTGAGATCGAGGGCCGGCAAATCCCGCGTAGGTGAGACCAGACACTCCCCGGAGTTGTCCCCCGGTTGCCTGCGCACCGGGGTTTTTTTATGCCTGCGGACCGATGGCACCAGACAGATGTGGGAAGGAGACCCATGGCGAGGCCGGACAAGGCAGCAGCCGTTGCGGAGTTGACGAGTCATTTCAACGACGCGACCGCCACTGTGCTGACCGAATACCGCGGACTCACCGTTGCTGAGCTGCAAGAACTGCGCAGGTCACTCGGTGCGGATGCCACCTACGCCGTGACGAAGAACACACTGACCAAGATCGCTGCGCGCGAGGCTGGTATCGAGGGTCTGGATGACTCCCTCGCCGGTCCGACCGCCATTGCGTTCATCCGCGGTGACGTTGCCACCGTGGCCAAGGGTCTGCGTGACTTCGCCAAGGCACACCCGCTTCTGGTTATTAAGGGTGGCGTCATGGACGGTCGTGTCCTTGATGCCGATGCGGTCAAGAAGCTCGCCGATCTGGAGTCTCGTGAGGTGCTGCTGGCCAAGCTGGCCGGTGCCATGAACGGGAACCTGGCCAAGGCGGTTGGTTTGTTCGCCGCGCCGCTGTCGGCGGCTGCTCGCGCAATGAACGCCCTTACCTCCCAGAAGCCTGCCGGGGATGCCCCGGCGACCGATGCAGCAGCAGCTGTTGAGGCCACCACTACCGCGGCTGACGCTGCATCCGAGTAATCGAAAGGACAATCAGAAATGGCAAAGCTCACCACTGATGAACTGCTCGAAGCGTTCAAAGAGATGACGCTGATCGAGCTGTCAGAGTTCGTGAAACTGTTCGAGGACACCTTCGGTGTCACTGCCGCCGCCCCTGTGGCTGTGGCTGCCGCGGCCCCGGCTGCTGCTGGCGACGGCGCTGACGCCGCTGGCGAAGAGGAGGCCAGTGAGGTCGACGTGATCCTGGAGTCTGCCGGCGACAAGAAGATCGCCGTCATCAAGGAGGTGCGCGCTCTGACCAGCCTTGGCCTCGGTGAGGCGAAGGCCCTCGTTGAGGCCGCTCCGGCTCCGGTCCTGGAGAAGGTTGCGCGCGACGTGGCTGCCAAGGCGAAGGAAGCCCTTGAGGCTGCTGGCGCTGCGGTCAGCGTCAAGTGAATCTTCACTGACACAACCATCATCGGGCGGTGGCGACTTCGGTCGTCGCCGCCCTTTGTTGCCTCTGGCGTGCCGATTCGGTAGGAATAGCAGAACGGGCGGGACACTGAACTCAGTGTCCCGCCCGTTCTGCTTCTTCTGGGGGTGGGTGACGCTAGAGGGGAGGACCCTGCCTCGTTAGTTCACCGCAACATGGGCCAGTTGCCCTGGCCACCTGCGGTAGTGACCGAACTGCTCGATGCGCTGCTGGCGCTGAAGCCATTGCTTACGATGAGGGTGATGGGGAGAGCCGCGAGAGCGCCGGTGATAGTGGCGGCTGCGATGATCTTGCGGATTGTCATGGTGGCGAAGCCTCTCTCTGGACTGGCTTTGTATTCGAAGCCTCGCAGGACTTGACTGTATTGTCAAGATTTGACAGATTTGATAGACACGTAAACAAGGGAGGATTGCGTGAACGCAGGAGCCACTGAGTTCGGTGCGATGCTTCGTCAGGCTCGGAAGAGCAAGGGGATGTCGCAAGCCGAACTGGGGGGCGACACGTTCTCTGGGAGCTATATCTCTCATCTGGAGAGCGGTCGTCGTACCGCAACACCCGAGATCATCGAATTCGTTTCCCGGCGATTGGGACTGTCGCCGTTGGAGTGGGGCGTGTCGGCAAAGACCGACCTGGGACGTCCGGTCGCTGGCGAGTTGATCGAAGACCTGCTCATCGCCGAGCGCGCCTGGTCCGACCATGATTGGAACGCCGCGCTGACGCATGCCCAGCAGGCGGCCGACGTGGCCGCCGCGGCAGGGGACTGGGACCGGGAGTGGGAGTCCCGTTATGTGATGGGGCAGGCGTTGTTCGCCTCCGGTGAGTTCGCGCGTGCGGCCGATCTCGCAGAGACCCTGATCGAGCATCCTACGGCCGGGCGCTATCCCGTTGCTCGTGCTCAAGCCCTCTGCTTGGCCTCGATCTCGAACCGTGCTTCGGATCGATTGGGTCGAGCTGTGGCGCTGGGCGCCCGGGCTGTGGAGGTGTCGGCCACTTTGCCGCCAATCATCGAAGCAGAAGCTCTTATGGCCCTTGTCAGCGCGATGTCGGAGGCTGGACATCCGGCGGCGGAGAGCGCACCGTACCTGGATCGCCTGGAGGCGTTGTCCGCCGAACTGACCTCGGCGCACTCCCGCGGCATGATTGCGTGGGCCATCGGCACTGCGGAGTTCATGGCCGGCGACATCGCTGCTGGAATCGCACACCATCAACAGGCCCAAGGGCTGTTGGATGCTCGTCGAGACTTGCGCCTGTGGTCGCGCTTCCAGCGTTCGGCAGCGAGCTGTCTGCTGGGCGCAGGGATCACCGAAGGTGTGCCTGAGCTGGTTCGCACAGCATCGTTGGGGATCGAGATTCTCGGCAACAACCATGACTTGGCCGAGTTGCGCCAGGTTGAGGCTCAGCTTGCGCTGCACTCCGGGGACCCGGAGCGGGCGGTGCGTATCGCCACGGAGGTGCTGGCCGATCCTGTGTTGGGCGCGAAGGACGTCTCGCACAGCGGCACCGAATTGGTGCTGGCGGAGGCCTTGGCAGCCTGCGGTCGCTACCAGGAGGCCCGCGAGCAGTATCGCGTTGCTGCCGAGGCGTTGGAGGCTGAGGGTCGCATGGCGGCAGCCGCTCAGGCCTGGCGGCACAGCATGGAACGAACCCCGAGTGGGAAATATTGACAAAAACTTGACAGACGCGGTCAAGTCTGGTCGAATTAGGACCAGTCGGCGCCCCCCTAGCGCGTCGGATGAGTACACCACATGAGCCGGTGTCCAAAAGGTGCGGCAACCCCTCCCGTAGCCTTTGGGCACCGGCTCTTACTCTGTCTGGTGGCGGATGGGTTTGAGCCTCGGCAACCAAGTTGTAACCGGCCAAAGGTGGCGTAATCGGGCATCAGCATGCAGGATGGGGGCGGGTTCAATCCGGGGGCTTCGAGGAACTGCGGATGAGTGGCCTGTCCTTGTGTGCGCGGATTTGCGGAAGCCTGCCCGTTTCGGGTAATCTAGCGCTTTGCCCATCGCTTTTGACGACCCGTGCCTTGACGCGGGCCGTTCTGCGTGCATCGAAACCGGCAATGCCCGGGCTTCTGGAAGGACCCCACCTTGGCCGTCTCGCGCACTGCGTCGAAGAACACCAATGTTGTCTCACCCAGCGGCAGGATCTCGTTCGCGAAGATCCATGAGCCGCTTGAGGTTCCCAATCTGCTAGATCTTCAGGTCGAGTCCTTCGACTGGCTGATCGGCAACGAGGCCTGGGCCAACCGGGTCGCCGCCGCCACCGCCGAAGGTCGCACAGACGTGAACACCAAATCCGGGCTGGAGGAGATCTTTGAGGAGATCTCGCCCATTGAGGATTTGTCCCAGACGATGTCGCTGTCGTTCCGCGACAACCGCTTCGAGGAGGCCAAGCACACCGTCGAGGAGTGTAAGGACCAGGACTTCACCTACGCTGCGCCGCTGTTCGTCACTGCTGAGTTCATGAACAACGACACCGGTGAGATCAAGAGCCAGACGGTGTTCATGGGCGACTTCCCCCTGTTGACCGACAAGGGCACCTTCATCATCAATGGCACTGAGCGGGTCGTGGTCTCCCAGCTGGTGCGTTCGCCGGGTGTCTACTTCGAGCAGACCGCCGACAAGACTTCGGACAAGGACATCTTCACCTGCAAGATGATCCCGTCGCGGGGTGCCTGGTTGGAGTTCGAGATCGACAAGCGCGATCTGGTCGGCGTTCGCATCGACCGCAAGCGCAAGCAGAACGTGACCGTGCTGCTGAAGGCGTTGGGTTGGACCAATGAGCAGATTCTGGAGGAGTTCGGCGAGTACGAGTCGATCCGGCTGACGCTGGAGAAGGACCACACCGCCAACACCGACGAGGCGCTGCTCGACATCTACCGCAAGCTGCGTCCGGGCGAACCGCCGACCCGTGAAGCTGCCCAGCAGATGTTGGAGAACTACTACTTCAACCCGAAGCGCTACGACCTGGCCAAGGTCGGTCGCTACAAGATCAACAAGAAGCTGGGCCTGTCCTCGCCGTTCGATACCCAGGTGCTGACCATTGAAGACATCGTTTCGGCGATTCGTTACATCGTGGCGCTGCACGAGGGTCGCACCGAGTTGGGTGAGGTCATCGTCGAGACCGATGACATCGATCACTTCGGTAACCGTCGCCTGCGCACGGTGGGCGAGCTGATCCAGAACCAGCTGCGTATCGGTCTAGGGCGTCTGGAGCGCACCGTCCGCGATCGCATGACGACGCAAGACATCGAGGCGATCACGCCGCAGACCCTGATCAACATCCGTCCGGTGTCGGCGGCGCTGAAGGAGTTCTTCGGAACCTCTCAGTTGTCGCAGTTCATGGACCAGACCAACCCGGTGGCCGGCTTGACGCACAAGCGTCGCCTGTCGGCTCTGGGTCCGGGCGGTCTGTCCCGGGATCGGGCCGGTATGGAGGTCCGCGACGTTCACCACAGCCACTACGGCCGTATGTGCCCGATTGAGACCCCTGAAGGTCCCAACATCGGCCTGATCGGCTCGCTGGCGTCTTTCGCGCGAGTGAATGCCTTCGGGTTCATCGAGACTCCCTACCGCAAGGTGGTCGATGGTCGGGTCACTGATCAGATCGACTACCTGACTGCAGATTCCGAGGACCGCTACATCGTCGCCCAGGCCAACGCCAAGGTGGCCGATGATGGCCGGTTCATGGAGGACCGGGTGCTTGTTCGTAAGCGTCACGGTGACGCCGACGAGGTTGCCCCCGAACTGGTTCAGTACATGGACGTGTCGCCGCGTCAGATGGTGTCGGTGGCCACGGCGCTGATTCCGTTCCTCGAGCATGACGACGCGTCCCGAGCCCTGATGGGTGCCAACATGCAGCGACAGGCAGTGCCGTTGCTGCGCAACGAGGCACCGTTCGTCGGAACGGGCATGGAATACCGCGGTGCGGTGGATGCCGGTGACGTGACGGTGGCCGCCAAGGCCGGCGTCGTGACCTCGGTGAGCGCCGATATCGTCGATATCACCAACGACGATGGCACCTACTCCAGCTACCGGCTGGCCAAGTTCCGTCGCTCCAACCAGGCGACCTGCATCAACCAGCGTCCGCTGGTGACTGCCGGCGAGCGGGTGGAGGTCGGGACTCCGCTGGCTGACGGTGCCTGCACCGACGGTGGCGAGATGGCCCTGGGCCGCAACCTGCTGGTCGCCTTCATGCCGTGGGAGGGCTACAACTACGAGGATGCGATCATCCTGTCTCAGCGTCTGGTGGAGGAGGACATCCTCACCTCGATCCACATCGAGGAACACGAGATCGATGCTCGTGACACCAAGTTGGGCGCCGAGGAGATCACTCGAGACATCCCCAATATCGGCGAAGACATGCTGGCCAATCTCGACGAGCGGGGCATCATCCGCATCGGTGCCGAGGTGGGTACCGGCGACATCCTGGTCGGCAAGGTCACGCCCAAGGGTGAAACCGAGCTCACTCCTGAGGAGCGCCTGCTGCGCGCCATCTTCGGTGAGAAGGCCCGCGAGGTGCGCGACACCTCGATGAAGGTTCCGCACGGCGAGTCCGGCACCGTGATCGGTGTGCGCGTCTTCGACCGTGAGGAAGACGACGAGCTGCCGCCCGGCGTCAACCAGATGGTTCGGGTCTACGTCGCCCAGAAGCGCAAGATCTCGCACGGTGACAAGCTCGCCGGCCGACATGGCAACAAGGGTGTGATCTCCAAGATCCTGCCCGTGGAGGACATGCCGTTCCTGGAGGACGGCACTCCGGTCGACATCGTGTTGAACCCGCTGGGTGTTCCTTCCCGAATGAATGTCGGGCAGGTGCTGGAGATGCACCTGGGCTGGGTCGCCAAGAATGGCTGGGACATCAAGGGAGTCGACGAGGCCTGGGCCGAGCGGCTGCGTGATGTCGGTCTGGAGCACGTGGACGGCAATGCCCGCCTGGCAACCCCGGTCTTCGATGGCGCCAACGAGGAGGAGATCGCTGGTCTGCTCGAGCACGGTCTGCCTCAGCGTGACGGCCTGAGGCTGGTCAACTCCGGCGGCAAGGCCCGACTGTTCGACGGCCGTTCCGGTGAGCCCTACCCCGAACCGGTCGGCGTCGGCTACACCTACATGCTCAAGTTGCACCACCTGGTCGACGACAAGATCCACGCCCGATCCACGGGTCCGTACTCGATGATCACTCAGCAGCCGTTGGGTGGTAAGGCACAGTTCGGTGGCCAGCGTTTCGGTGAGATGGAAGTGTGGGCACTGGAGGCCTACGGCGCCGCGTGGGCGCTGCAGGAACTGCTGACCATCAAGTCCGACGATGTTCCCGGACGTGTGAAGGTCTACGAAGCCATCGTCAAGGGCGAGAACATTCCCGAACCCGGCATTCCCGAGTCGTTCAAGGTTCTGGTCAAGGAGATGCGGTCGCTGTGCCTGAACGTGGAGGTTCTCTCCAGTGACGGCACTGTGGTCGAACTGCGCGATTCCGAAGACGATTACCGAGCCAGCGAAGAGTTCGGCATCGATCTTTCCCGTCGTCCGGGTGCGGATTCCTTCCGCAGCGTGGACGAAGTCTGAGTTGCCCCAACTCAGTCACAAGACAACTCAGACCACAAGAATTTCCTGACTTCAGGAGAAAGAGAAGCAACGTGCTGGACGTGAACTTCTACGACGAACTGCGCATCGGCCTGGCGACGGCCGAACAGATCCGGGATTGGTCCCACGGCGAGGTGAAGAAGCCCGAGACCATCAACTACCGGACTCTGAAGCCCGAGCGTGACGGTCTTTTCTGCGAGAAGATCTTCGGCCCGACCCGGGACTGGGAGTGCAACTGCGGCAAGTACAAGCGGGTGCGCTTCAAGGGCATCATCTGTGAGCGTTGTGGCGTCGAGGTCACCCGCTCCAATGTGCGCCGCGAGCGGATGGGCCACATCGAACTGGCTGCTCCGGTTACCCACATCTGGTACTTCAAGGGCGTGCCGAGCCGGCTGGGCTACCTGCTGGACATCGCGCCGAAGGACCTGGAGAAGGTCATCTACTTCGCCGCCTACATGATCACCGCCGTCGATGAGGAGGCTCGTCACCGCGACCTGCCGTCCTTGGAAGCGAAGGTCGAGGTTGAGCGCAAGCAGATCGAGAACCGTCGCGATTCCGACGCAGAGGCTCGCTTGCAGAAGCTCGAAGAGGACATCGCGCAGCTGGAGGCCGAGGGTGCCAAGGCTGATGTGAAGAAGCGGGTTCGGGATGCCGGCGAGCGTGAGGTCAAGCAGTTGCGGACCCAAGCTCAGCGTGACCTCGATCACCTCGAGGCGGTCTGGACGCGCTTCAAGTCGCTGAAGGTGCAAGACCTTGAGGGCGACGAGATCCTCTACCGCGCCATGAAGGCCCGCTTCGGCAAGTACTTTGCTGGCTACATGGGTGCCGAGGCCATCAAGAACCGCCTGGCCACCTTCGACCTGGCTGCCGAGGCGGAGAATCTGCGCGAGATCATCCATACCGGCAAGGGTCAGCGCAAGACGCGTGCCCTGAAGCGGTTGAAGGTGGTTTCGGCCTTCCTCAACACCACCAACTCTCCGCTGGGCATGGTCCTGGACGCGGTTCCGGTCATTCCGCCGGATCTGCGCCCGATGGTTCAGTTGGACGGTGGCCGTTTCGCGACCAGCGACCTCAACGACCTCTACCGGCGGGTGATCAACCGGAACAATCGCCTCAAGCGACTGCTTGATGGTGGCGCACCGGAGATCATCGTCAACAACGAGAAGCGGATGCTGCAGGAGGCCGTCGACTCGCTGTTCGACAATGGCCGTCGTGGACGTCCGGTCACCGGGCCGGGCAACCGTCCGTTGAAGTCGATCTCTGACATGCTCAAGGGCAAGCAGGGTCGCTTCCGTCAGAACCTGCTGGGCAAGCGTGTCGACTACTCCGGCCGTTCGGTCATCGTGGTCGGCCCGCAGTTGAAGCTGCACCAGTGTGGTCTGCCGAAGAACATGGCTTTGGAACTGTTCAAGCCGTTCGTGATGAAGCGACTGGACGATCTGAACCTGGCGCAGAACATCAAGAGTGCCAAGCGGATGGTCGAGCGTCAGCGTCCGGTCGTGTGGGATGTCCTCGAAGAGGTCATCGCCGAGCACCCGGTGCTGCTGAACCGTGCACCGACCCTGCACCGCTTGGGCATTCAGGCATTCGAGCCGCAACTGATCGAGGGTAAGGCCATCCAGCTGCACCCCCTGGTCTGCACCGCCTTCAACGCCGACTTCGACGGCGACCAGATGGCGGTGCACCTGCCGCTGAGTGCTGAGGCTCAGGCCGAGGCGCGGATCCTGATGCTGAGCACCAACAACATTCTCAAGCCCGCCGATGGACGTCCGGTTACCCTTCCCACGCAGGACATGGTGATCGGTCACTACTTCCTCACCCTGGCTCGCGAGGGCCTGGTAGGGGAGGGACGCGCCTTCAGCTCGATCTCGGAGGCCTACATGGCCTTCGATCGTGGCGAGTTGGGAATCGGTGCCCGGTGCCGTATCCGGTTGACCGGGATCGTGCCGCCGGCCGGTGTCGAACTGCGTGCCGACGGATCGGTCGTGGTCGAGACCACCCTGGGCCGGGCGCTGTTCAACGAGGCATTGCCCGAGGACTACCCCTTCGTCAACGTCGAGGTGGACCGCAAGAAGCTCTCCCAGATCGTCAACGACCTGGCCGAGCGCTACCCGAAGGTCGAGGTCGCCAAGACCTTGGACCGGTTGAAGGCGCTGGGCTTCAAGTGGGCGACCCGTTCGGGTGTGACCGTGTCGATCTCGGATGTGCAGACGCCGCCGAGCAAGCCCGAAATCATGGGCTTCTACGACGCCCGTGCAGCGAAGATCACCAAGGAGTACGAGCGCGGCAAGGTGACCGACGAAGAGCGGCACCAGGAGTTGATCCAGCTGTGGAACGACGCCACCGCCGAACTCACCGCGGCGATGGAGGCCAACTTCACCCGGGACAACCCGATCTTCATGATGGTGCACTCCGGCGCTCGAGGGAATATGACCCAGATGCGTCAGATCGCCGCCATGCGAGGCCTGGTGGCCAACCCGAAGGGCGAGATCATTCCGCGCCCGATCAAGTCGAACTTCCGCGAAGGCCTGAGCGTGTTGGAGTACTTCATCTCCACCCACGGTGGTCGAAAGGGGCAGGCCGACACCGCGCTGCGAACCGCTGACTCCGGGTACCTCACCCGACGTCTGGTGGACGTGTCGCAGGACGTCATCATCCGCGAGGAGGACTGCCAGACCGAGCGTGGCCTGACCAAGGTCATCGCGGCCCCGGGCAAGAACGGCACCTTGGTTCCGGCGCGCAACGCCGAAACTGCGGTGTACGCCCGTTGCCTGGCCTCCGATGTGGTCGACGACAAGGGCAACGTGCTGGCCAAGGCCGGCATCGACCTGGGCGATGTGGTCATTCGCGATCTGGTGGCTGCGGGAATCTCGGAGGTCAAGGTCCGCTCGGTCCTGACCTGTGAGTCGGCCACCGGGACCTGCTCGATGTGCTACGGACGGTCACTGGCCACCGGCAAGCTCGTTGATGTGGGCGAGGCTGTCGGTATCGTCGCAGCCCAGTCCATCGGTGAGCCCGGCACCCAGCTCACGATGCGTACCTTCCACACCGGTGGTGTGGCCGGGGACGACATCACGTTGGGTCTGCCTCGCGTGGTCGAGCTGTTCGAGGCGCGTTCGCCCAAGGGCAAGGCTCCGATCGCGGAGGCTGCTGGACGGGTGCGCATCGAGGAGGGTGATCGGCTGCGCAAGCTGGTCATCACCCGTGATGACGGCGAGCCGGATCTGGAATACCCGCTGCCCCGGCGCGTGCGCCTGGAGTGGGAGGACGCCACCGGTGTTCTGCACTCGATCGGTGACGGTGTTCAGGTCGCCGCCGGCGAGCAGCTCTACGCCGGTACTCCCGATCCTCAAGACGTGTTGCGCGTTTCGGGCCTGCGCAAGGTGCAGGAGCACCTTGTGGAGGAAGTCCAGGCGGTGTACCGCACGCAGGGCGCTCCGATCCACGACAAGCACATCGAGATCATCATTCGTCAGATGCTGCGACGGATCACCGTGATCGAATCCGGTGACACCTCACTGCTGCCCGGCGAGTTGGTTGATCGCAAGCTGTTCGAGGCTGAGAACCGTCAGATGATCACCGAGGGCAAGGCGCCTGCGCAAGGCCGTCCGGTGCTCATGGGCATCACCAAGGCGTCGTTGGCGACCGAGTCCTGGCTGAGCGCGGCCTCCTTCCAGGAGACCACCAAGGTGCTCACCGACGCGGCCATCCATGCCAAGTCCGATTCCTTGGTCGGTCTGAAGGAGAACGTGATCCTGGGCAAGCTGATCCCGGCCGGTACCGGCTTGGAGCGGTACCGCAACATTCGGGTGGAGCCGACTGCCGAGGCTCGCGCTGCCGTCTATGACCTGACCTACGATCCCTACGACTACGACTTGAATGTCGGTGGGACCTCAATCGGGCTGGACGACTACGACACCGGCGACCTTCGCTGAGATGCGGATCGTCGTCGCTTCCGACCATGCCGGCGTGGAATTGCGCCAGGCCATGGCGGAGGAGGCCGCCGAGCTGGGCCATGAGGTCGTTGACCTCGGCCCGGCTCCCGGCGAGCCGGTTGACTACCCGGTGAACGGGGCCAAGGTCGGTCGGCTGGTGGGCGCTGGCGAGTTCGATCGGGGTCTGTTGGTCTGCGGCACCGGGGTGGGGATCTCCATCGCGGCGAACAAGATCGCCGGTGTGCGCGCCGTGGTCTGTTCCGAGCCCTACAGCGCAGTCATGTCACGGGCGCACAATGACGCCAATGTCTTGGCGCTCGGCGCGCGCGTGGTTGGCGATGGGCTGGCGCGTCAGATCGTTCGCGAATGGCTCGCCACCGAGTTCGAGGGCGGACGTCACGCCCGCCGAGTCGGGCTGATTTCGGAACTGGATCACTCCTGAAGTCTGTGCACCTTAGACTTAGTTTGTGAAGACAAAGTCCGGGTTGTGTCGAGGTTTTCTGATGTCAGGGCTTGTCCTGGCCTTGGTGTCTTCGGGCTGCGCGGCTCCGAGCCAGAATCCGGATGCGATTCAGACCGCGAGCCAACCGGTGCGGGTATTGGCGTTGAAGGGGCCGACCGGGGTTGGCATGGTTCATCTCATGCACGATCACCCCGACCGTGGCGGTGAATATGAGTACACCGTCACCGACTCTCCTGATGCTGCGGTTGCCAAGCTGATCAGCAAAGAGGTGGATCTGGCCGCGGTTCCCACCAATCTTGCCGCTGTGCTGTCGGCCAAGACAGTAGGCGGAGTGCAGATGCTGGCGGTGAACACTCTTGGCGTGCTTTACATCGTGAGTCGTGATCAGTCGGTGCACCGCCTCACCGATCTGAAGGGCAAGACGGTGCACGCCACCGGGCAGGGCTCCAACCCCGAGTATGTGCTGCGATATCTGCTGGATCGTGCCGGACTGGATCCCGATCGCGATGTGAAGATCGTCTTCGACGCCGAGCATGCAGAACTCGCTACCAAGGTCGCCGATGGCAGTGTCGACATCGCGTTGCTCCCCGAGCCCTTCGTGACCATGGTCACTAGCAAAGACCCGACAGTGACGGTGGCTATTGATCTGACAGCCGAGTGGAACGCCGCGGTGAGCGATGGCAGCCAACTCATGATGGGGGCGTTGATCGGCCGCACCGACTATGTGGCGGCTCATCCGGCACTGGTCGAAACCTTCTTGAAGCAATATCGGGCATCGGTACAGGCGGCCACGGCCGATGTGCCGGCGACGGCTGTGCTGTGCCAAAGCCACGGCATCATCGCTAGCGCAGCGCTGGCCGAGAAGGCGATACCGCGGTTGAACCTGGTGTTCGTCACGGGCCGCCCGATGCGGACTGGGCTGACCGGGTACTACCGCATTCTGTACGACGCGAATCCTCAATCGGTAGGCGGAGCGATCCCCGATGCGACTTTCTTCTACGGCGCCGACTGAGGGCCCTCGGCCCTGGCCGCGGCCGCTGGCCGCGGCCGCGTTCTGGTTGCTGCTGTGGCAGTTGGCCAGCGTCGCGGTGGCACAGCCGTTGCTGCTGCCTTCGCCGCTGAGCGTTGCACAGACCCTGAGCGGCCTCGTCGTGACCAGCGAGTTCTGGTCGATCACCGCACAGTCGCTGATGCGCATTGGTGTCGGCTTCCTCGCCGGAGTCGTGGTCGGCACTGCAGCCGCATTCGCGACAACGCGATGGTCGACCGCAGAGGTTGTGATCTCCGGCCCGTTGCGCATCATTCGAGCCACACCGGTAGCGTCTTTCGCGATCCTGGCGCTGGTGTGGATCCCGAGTGGCGGCGTCCCTGCGGCAATCGTGTTCGTCATGGTGACGCCCTTGGTGTGGGACACCATCGCAGCGGGATTGCGCCAGCGGGATCGAGAGCTGGTCGAGATGGCCGAGGTGTTCGCCTTCACCCGATGGGATCGACTTCGTCGAGTCGAGCTGCCCGGTCTGCGTCCCTACTTCGTGACGGCTTCGACCAATGCGATGGGCTTGGCCTGGAAGGCCGGGATTGCCGCGGAGGTGATCAGTCATCCGGATTGGGCTATCGGATCCAGCCTCGCTGAGGCCAAGGTGTACCTGGAGACACCGACGGTGTTCGCCTGGACCATCGTTGCGGTGACGCTCAGCCTGCTGCTGGAACGCACTCTGCGCGCGATCACCGCACGGTGGGCGCGGCCGGTCGCGACTGCGGCCAGGAGCGGTGCCTCGCCCGAACCCAGGGAGCCCGCCGATGCTCAGCTTTGAGCGGGTCGATTTCGGCTATCCGCACTCAGCGATGGTGTTGCGGAAGTTCTCGCTGGCGCTGCCCGCACGTGGTGTGGTGTGTCTGGTCGGACCTTCTGGGTGCGGCAAGACCACCGTTTTGCGGTTGCTGGCCGGATTGGAAACACCGCAGGCGGGCGCTGTCAGGGGCCGCCGCGATCTCATGGTGTCCATGGTCTTCCAGGAGGATCGTCTGCTGCCGTGGGAGAGCGTGTTGGACAACGCGATCACGAATCGGCAGCCAGAGCATCGGGTCCAGGCCTTGTCTTGGCTGCAGGCGCTAGGCCTTGGTGACCACCTCGACGCCGGAGTGTCCGACCTCAGCGGAGGGATGCGGCGTCGGGTCGCGCTGGCCCGAGCGATGGCCGCCCCCCACGATGTATTGCTCCTGGATGAGCCGTTCACCGGCCTCGACGAGCCGACCTGGCGAAGCGCGGCCGAACGCATCGCTGCGGCCAACCGGAATCGGCTGGTCGTCATGACCACGCATCTGATCCAGCAGGCCGAGGCCATGGGGGCGGACGTGATTCCGCTGATCCCGGTGCCGCTTGCGGCCACCGAGGAGTGATCCCGAACTCAGTTCCTCGGCATCGTCTTCGGCACTGAGGTGGCGGCATCGAAAGGCCGATAGCGGGTGTGGAGCAGCTGACGTGCCTTGGTCGAGTTCGGCGACTCATAGAACTGCTCGTACAGCCGCAGCACATCGGGATTCTCCTGGGATCGCCGGTACTTGCTTCCCTTGTCGATATCGAAGAGAACCTGGGTGCGCGCACGCAGCTCACCCACCTTGGCCGGGGCGGGGTTGCCCGCTCCATCGATGCAGCCGCCCGGACAGGCCATGATCTCGATCAGGTCGTAGCCGACATCCTCCCCAGCTGCCACGCGCTCCACGACAGGCAAGGCATTACCCAGTCCGGAAATGACCGCCACCCGAACCGTGGTGTCCGCTGCGGTGATGGTGGCCTCTTTGACCCCGGCCATGCCGCGAACCTGCTGGTATTCCAGCGGTCCGCGTTGGCGTTCGCCGGTGAGCTTCTCCACAGCCATGCGAAGGGCTGCTTCGGCGACGCCTCCGGAAGCGCCGAAGATCACTCCGGCACCCGAAACGTGCGAATAGGGGTCGTCAAACCGGTCCGGCGCGATGTCGTCGGGATCCAGCCGGATCATCTTGATCATCTCGATGAACTCCGTTGTGGTCAGCACCGCATCGACGTCGCGTAATCCATCCGTGGCGAATTCCGGCCGGGCCGCTTCATACTTCTTGGCCAGACACGGCACTATCGAGACGACATAGAGGTCATCCAAGCTGATCCCTGTGGTTTGGGCGAAGTGGGTCTTCACCGTGGTCCCCATCATCTGCTGTGGGGACTTACAACTCGACAGGTGCGGGATCAACTCGGGGAACTTCTTCTCCACCAGATTGACCCAGCCCGGGCAGCATGAGGTGAACTGAGGCATCACACCGCCTGCGCTGACCCGATTGAGGAACTCGGTGGTCTCCTCCATGACGGTCAGATCTGCGGCGAAGGAAAAGTCGAAGACCCGATCGAACCCGACCGCTCGCATGAGCCCGGCAACGAAGGGGGACGCCTGCTCAGCGGTCTTTCCGAACTCCGCGGCGATGACGCTGCGCGGTGCCGGAGCCACGAAGCCGACCACGACCTTCGTCGGATCGTTGATCGCGGCGAAGACGCTGGGGCGCTCGCGTACATAATCCAAGGCGCCGCAGGGGCAGGCCGCGACGCACTGGCCGCAGGACACGCAGTCAGTTTCGATCAGCGGCTTGCCGTTGGCCGTACCGACGCCGAGGACACCGCTGCTGAACTGATAGGCGAGTGCGCCGATCCCCTCGATCTCGGCGCAGGCCGCCACGCACCGTCCGCAGGAGATGCACTTGTTGTGGTCGCGCACGATGAAGGGGTGATCGCGGACAACCGGCGTGCGCGGTCGTTGATGCAGCGGCTCGACGTAGCTGATCTCCTCCCGGGTCGCCTCGGTGCGAAGGTCGCAGTCGAAGCGGGCCTTGCAGCCACAGCGAAGGCAGCGCGCGGCCTCAGCGCGCGCCTCAGCCTGCGAGTAGCCGCTCTCGACCTCGGCGAAGCTGGTGACTCTGGTTGCCGCCGGCAGCGACGGCATCACCTGGCGGGCGAGTTTGGGTCTGCTCTCGAACTCGTCACGCGGCAGGTCCTCCAAGGAACCTCGACTGCAGTTGTAGATCGCCGGCTCGGCGCGTACATAGCCGCGGCTGAGTAACTGGTTCATGGAGCGGGCAGCACGGCGTCCGGCTGCCACTGCCTCAATGACCGTGGCCGGACCGGTCACACAATCCCCGCCGGCGAAGACTTTGGGCTCGGAGGTCTCCAGGGTGGAACCATTGACCTTCACATCGCCCCATTTGTTGAGTTTCACGGGTAGGTCGTGGAACAGGAACTGGGTATTGGTGCTCTGCCCGATCGCTCCGATCACCAGGGACGCCTCGATGCTGAAGTCCGTACCCTCCACCGGCACCGGACGGGCGCGTCCGGAGCGATCCGGCTCGCCCAGCGCCATTTCCAGGCATTTCACGCTCAGCCCGGTGGCAGTGCGCTCAATGCTGGTGGGCGCGGCGAGGAAACGCAGCTCAACTCCTTCGGCGGCGGCGTCGGCGACCTCGTGGGGCTCGGCGGGCATCTCATCCCTGGTGCGGCGATACAGCAGAATCACTCGCTGCGCTCCGCGACGCAACGCCGTGCGAGCGCAGTCGACCGCGGTGTTCCCGCCACCGACCACCACCACGACCTCGCCGGGGTCGGGATCCTCACCTTTCGCGACCCGCTCCAGATAGCGAATGCCGGTCCACACTCCCTCGGAGTTCTCGCCTTGCAGATTCATCGAGGTGGGCGTCCAGGAACCGATTGCCAGATAGACCGCGTCAAAGTCGTGCTGCAGATCCTCCAGGCGCAGGTGCGTGCCCAGCGATTTCCCGCACACGATCTGTACCCCGAGGGCGGTGATGGTGGCGATCTCGGCGTCGAGTTGCGCCTTCGGTAGGCGATACTCCGGGATGCCGTAGCGCATCATGCCGCCCGGTGCGGGCTGTCGGTCGAAGACGGTGACCTGATGTCCGGCGATCGCGGCGTAGTAGGCCGCACTCAGGCCAGAGGGACCGGCGCCGACGATGGCGATGCGCTTCCCGGTGCTGGGGGCGAGCTTGGGGCGCCAGGGCGTGTCTCTGCTGAGGTCCCAATCGGCGACGAATCGCTTCACATTGTTGATGCCCACCGAGTCGTCGATCAGGTTGCGCCGACAGTTCGCTTCGCAGGGGTGCGGGCAGACGCGGCCACAGGCGGACGGGAAGGGATTGCGGTCCTTGATGACGCGGACTGCGGCCTCGAAGTTGGCGTCCATTACCAAGGCCAAGTAGCGCTGAACGTCGATGTGATCGGGGCAGGTTTGTTGACACGGAGGTTCGCAGTCGGCGTTGTGATCGCACAACAGTTGTTCGAGCCGTACCTTTCGGTAGGCCTCGATCACGGGGGAATGGGTACTGATGGTCATGCCTTCGCTGATGGGCGTGATGCAGGCCTTGACCTGGCGAGCCTCGGGGCCCACCTCAACGACGCACAACCCGCAGCTACCGTTGGCGCGTTCCAATCGGACGTCATTACACAAGGCGGGGATGTCGATTCCCTCCTTGGTGAGCGCCGCCAATATGGTCAGCCCGTCATCGACGTGCAGATCGCGTCCGTTGACGGTGACGCTCAGGCGGTGGTCGGCAGGCAACTTCTCCATTGAATTGTCCTTCGTCGGGCGGCGGGCGCCGCACCCGCATGTAAAGACATTGTTTCATGAGGAGGTTGCACCGGTGACGGAGTTCGCTGAAGCGCTGGTCGGTGACACGTTTTGACGGTCGCATGGCCATCAAGTAGCCTTAATCGCTGTGTTCGGGTGACCGAACCATGCGTGCGTGCGCCGCGTCCGGCTGCAGGCTCCGAGGCATCGTTTGGAGCGCTGGCTGGTGGCGCTCGGCGCGCGCCCCATATACATCAACGGAAAGAGATACCGACCGGTGCCCACCATCCAGCAGCTGGTCCGAAAGGGCCGCACTGACAAGGTCAGCAAGAACAAGACCCCTGCGCTGAAGGGTTCCCCGCAGCGCCGCGGTGTTTGCACCCGGGTGTACACCACCACCCCGAAGAAGCCGAACTCGGCGCTTCGCAAGGTGGCGCGTGTGCGGTTGTCCTCCGGTATCGAGGTGACTGCCTACATTCCCGGCGTCGGCCACAACCTGCAGGAGCACTCCATGGTGCTGGTGCGCGGTGGTCGTGTGAAGGACCTGCCGGGCGTTCGGTACAAGATCATTCGCGGTTCCTTGGATACCCAAGGTGTGAAGAACCGCAAGCAGGCCCGCAGCCGTTACGGCGCGAAGAAGGAGAAGTAATGCCTCGCAAGGGTCCCGCCCCGAAGCGTCCTGTCGTCGTCGATCCGGTCTACGGTTCACCGCTGGTCTCCCAGTTGGTGTCCAAGATCCTGCTGGACGGCAAGAAGACCACCGCTCAAAGCATCGTCTACGACGCGCTGGAGGGCACCCGCGCCAAGACTGGTGTCGACCCGGTGCAGACCTTGAAGAAGGCACTGGACAACATCCGTCCCGCGCTGGAGGTCAAGAGCCGCCGCGTCGGTGGCGCCACCTACCAGGTTCCGATCGAGGTGAAGCCTGCTCGGGCCACCACCTTGGCGCTGCGCTGGCTGGTGACGTTCTCCCGTCAGCGTCGTGAGAAGACGATGACCGAGCGTCTGATGAACGAGTTGCTGGACGCCTCCAATGGACTGGGCGCCTCGGTGAAGCGTCGCGAGGACACCCACAAGATGGCCGAGGCCAACCGCGCCTTCGCCCACTACCGCTGGTGATTCGTACCCGTCGATGATCCCGACCGGGTACCGCCACCAACGCGCGCGCCCGGTCACCTGAAACACCGACGCCCCACCAACCCGGGGCGTTGCAACAGATGGAAGGTTGAGCCCGAAGTGGCGATTGACTCCAAGCAGGACCTGGCCAAGGTTCGCAATATCGGCATCATGGCCCACATCGACGCGGGCAAGACCACCACGACCGAGCGGATCCTGTTCTACACCGGTATCAACTACAAAATCGGCGAAGTGCACGACGGTGCCGCGACGATGGACTGGATGGAGCAGGAGCAGGAGCGCGGCATCACCATCACCTCGGCTGCCACCACCTGTTTCTGGAAAGACAACCAGATCAACATCATCGACACCCCCGGCCACGTGGACTTCACCATTGAGGTCGAGCGCTCCTTGCGCGTGCTGGACGGCGCTGTGGCGGTGTTCGACGGTGTTGCCGGCGTGGAGCCGCAGTCCCAGACGGTGTGGCGTCAGGCCACGCGGTATGGCGTGCCGCGAATCTGCTACGTGAACAAGCTGGACCGCACCGGCGCTTCGTTCGACTACTGCGTCAAGACGATCCACGAGCGGCTGCATGCTGTGACCGCAGTGCTCCAGCTTCCGATCGGTGCTGAGGCCGGCTTCACCGGTGTCGTCGACCTGGTGGGGATGCGTGCTCTCATGTGGCACGGCGAAACCACCATCGGCGAGGACTACACCGTTGAAGAGATTCCCGCCGACATGGCCGATCGTGCCGCGCAGGCTCGAGAGGAACTGATTCACACCCTGGCCGATCATGACGACGAGTTCGCCGAGGCATGGTTGGAGGCTGAGGACGGTGGCGCCGAGCTGACCGTCGAACAGATCAAGGCCGCTGTGCGGCGTTCGGTGTTGGCGAGCAAGCTGACCGCTGTGATCTGTGGTTCCTCGTTCAAGAACAAGGGCGTCCAGCCGATGCTGGACGCGGTGATCGACTACCTGCCCTCGCCGCTGGACATCCCCGCCATCGAGGGCTTCAAGCCGGGTCATCCCGAAGAGGTCATCGAGCGTCACACTGACACCGACGAGCCGTTGTCCATCCTGGCCTTCAAGATCGCGGCCGATCCGCACCTGGGCAAGCTCACCTACATCCGGGTGTACTCCGGGGTGCTCAAGGCCGGTCAGCAGGTGCTGAACTCGACCAAGGGTCGCAAGGAGCGCATCGGCAAGATCTACCAGATGCATGCCAACAAGCGCGAAGAGATCGACGAGATCGGTGCGGGCATGATCTGTGCGGTGATGGGTCTGAAGGACACCACCACCGGTGAGACCCTGTGTGATCCGGCCAACCCCGTGGTGCTGGAGTCGATGGACTTCCCGGCCCCGGTCATCGAGCAGGCCATCGAACCCAAGACCAAGTCCGACCAGGAGAAGCTGTCCACCGCGATCCAGCGGCTCGCCGAGGAGGACCCGACCTTCCGGGTTCACACCGACGAGGAGACCGGCCAGACCATCATCGCCGGCATGGGCGAGTTGCACCTGGAGGTCATGATCGACCGCATGAAGCGGGAGTTCAAGGTCGAGGCGAATATCGGCAAGCCCCAGGTCGCCTACCGCGAGACCTTGCGTCGCGCAGTGGACAAGGTCGAGTACACCCACAAGAAGCAGTCCGGTGGTTCGGGTCAGTACGCCAAGGTGCTCATCGCCCTGGAACCCCAGGAAGCCGGCGCCGGCTACGAATTCGTCAACGCGGTGACCGGTGGTCGCATCCCGAAGGAGTACATCCCTTCGGTTGACCACGGAATCCAGGAGGCGATGGCTTTCGGTCCGCTGGCCGGCTACCCGGTCGAGGACATCAAGGTCACTCTGCTCGATGGCGCCTACCACGACGTCGACTCCTCGGAGTTGGCCTTCAAGATTGCCGGTTCGATGGTCTTCAAGGAGGCCGCGCGTCGAGCCGATCCCGCCCTGCTGGAGCCGTTGATGGCTGTCGAGGTGACCACTCCCGAGGAGTACCTGGGCACCGTGATCGGTGACATCAACAGCCGTCGCGGTCACGTCCAGTCCATGGTCGAGGCCCACGGAAACCAGGTGGTGAATGCGCTGGTGCCGCTGAGCGAGATGTTCGGCTACGTCGGCGACCTTCGTTCGAAGACTTCCGGCCAGGCGTCGTACTCCATGGAGTTCGATTCCTACGGAGAGTGCCCCAAGTCGGTGGCCGATGAGATCATCGCCAAGGGGCGCGGCGGCTCGGAATGAGTTTGACTCAGATCGGCCAGTAGAGAAAACTTGGCATGGTCCGTGTCCAAACACGGACCATGACCATGCAGTCAGAAAAACAAGCAACGCCCCGCGAGCAGCGCGTGGCGAACATCCGAAAAAGGAGCCCAAGTGGCAAAGGCCAAGTTCGAGCGGACCAAGCCGCACTGCAACATCGGCACCATCGGGCATATCGACCACGGCAAGACCACGCTCACCGCGGCGATTACGAAGGTGCTGCACGAGAAGTACCCCGACCTCAACGAGGCCTCTGCGTTCGATCAGATCGACAAGGCCCCTGAAGAGCGTCAGCGCGGTATCACGATTTCTATCGCCCACGTCGAGTACCAGACCGAGAAGCGTCACTACGCTCACGTCGACTGCCCCGGCCACGCCGACTACGTCAAGAACATGATCACCGGTGCCGCTCAGATGGACGGTGCGATCTTGGTCGTGGCCGCCACCGATGGCCCGATGCCGCAGACCCGTGAGCACGTGCTGCTCGCTCGTCAGGTCGGTGTGCCGGCGATCGTGGTTGCACTCAACAAGTGCGACATGGTCGACGACGAGGAACTCATCGAGCTGGTCGAGATGGAGGTCCGCGAACTGCTGAGCGCTCAGGAGTTCGATGGCGACAACTGCCCGGTCGTCCGGGTGGCTGCCTTCCCGGCGATGAATGGCGACGCCAAGTGGGGCGAGAGCATTCTGGAGCTGATGGACGCTGTCGACGAGTACATCCCGCAGCCCGAGCGCGACACCGAGAAGCCGTTCCTGATGCCGATCGAGGATGTGTTCACCATCACCGGTCGTGGCACCGTGGTGACCGGCCGTATCGAGCGCGGCATCGTCAAGACTGGCGAGACCGTCGACATCATCGGCATCCGCGAAGAGAAGCAGTCCACCACCATCACCGGTGTGGAGATGTTCCGCAAGATCCTCGACGAGGGTCGCGCTGGTGAGAACGTCGGTCTGCTGCTGCGCGGCACCAAGAAGGACGAGGTTGAGCGCGGCATGGTCGTGATCAAGCCGGGTTCGACCACCCCGCACACCGACTTCGAGGGCAACGTCTACGTGCTGACCAAGGACGAGGGTGGCCGTCACAAGCCGTTCTTCGCCCACTACAGCCCGCAGTTCTACTTCCGGACCACCGACGTGACCGGCGAGGTCTCGTTGCCGGAGGGCACCGACATGGTGATGCCTGGTGACACCACCGACATGACTGTTCACCTGCAGAAGCCCATCGCCATGGAAGACGGACTGAAGTTCGCCATCCGTGAGGGCGGCCGCACGGTGGGCGCCGGTCGTGTGACCAAGATCCTGAAGTGATCTGACGCAAGACACTGCGATGCGCCGGTCCCCGCAAGGGGGCCGGCGCATCGTCGTTGCTGGAGCCGCTAGCTGAGTTCGTCGCGGCGGGGCGGATTCGCCCCAGAACGAGACACCGTGATCGCCGAGCAGGCCAGCGCGCGGGTGATGGCCCCGGCGACCTGGGCGTAATCGGCGGCGTGCAGCCGAGTTCGGTGTTCAGCCCCGCCGAGCAGGCCGGCGTCGGCCAATCCCGACAGTAGTCCCGAGGTGAAGGAATCCCCGGCCCCGATGGTGTCGGTGACCTGTACAACGGCTGCAGGCTCTTCGAAGAGTTCGCCGTTGATCAGCCCGATCACCCCTTGGGCGCCCCGGGTGAGCAGACACAACGCAGGTCCCAACTGACTCCACGCCGACAACACCTGCGGTCCGGACAGGCCCGGGTACAGCCAGTCGACGTCCTCAACCGATGCCTTTACGACGTCCGAGACGGCGATGAGAGCCTCGATGTGGGGTCGCACCGTGTCGGGATGACCCATCAGAGTGGGACGCGCGTTCGGATCGTAGGAGATCGTACGGTCCGCCTTCGCCCGGCCCAGGAACTCGGTAATGGTCTGAGCGCCGGGCTGGAGAGTGGCCGCGATCGATCCGGTGTGTAGGTGGACGCCGGGTTGGTCAAGCAACGACTCCGGGCTCAGCTCCCAGGCGATGTCGAAGTCGTAGCTGGCCACCCCGTCCGCATCGAGGTGCGCAGTGGCTGTCGGAGTCCGCGCGGCGCTGGCACTGCCGGCCGTCGCGCTCACCCCTTCGGAGGAGAGAAGGTCGGCGATTCGTCGACCGCGGGCATCGGTGCCCCAGTGGCTGGCCAACCAGCAGGGGTGGCCCAGCCGGGCCAGGCCGATGGCGACATTGGCCGGTGAGCCGCCGACAAACTCGGTGCTGGCCCCGTTCGAGTCGACGACGATGTCGATCAGGGCTTCCCCAATCACTCCCATGGGTGCATGCATGACTCTTCCTTAGGGTCGTAGATCACAGCCGGTGGCTTCGGCCGATCGGGTCCACAGCCCGGCCCCGACTCCGGGTTCGGTGGCGCCGACCGGCAGGGGCACGGGGCCTGCCGGACCCGAGGCGCCGGCTCGACGCAGCGGGCCGTAATACGGGGCGGGGTCCACAGCGGTGGCGGCCAGCAGGATCGGCTGGGCGCCGTCGGCGGGGGACTGCATGGCCCGGGTCGCCTTGCCGATCCACATGATCGGGGCCGGTGGGCCGTTGGTATCGAAGATCGCGGTCTGGGCCCAACCGGGATGAGCAGCTGCCGCGGTAACTGGGGAATCAGCGGATTCGAGTCGGCGACGCAACTCGATGGCGAACACCACTGCGGCGAGTTTGGAGACCGAGTAGGAGCTCACCGTGGAACCGGTCGGTACGGCGATGTCGGTGGGAATCTGGGCCCGGGCAGCCATCATCGAACCCAGCATGACGACCCGTCCCGAGGCGGCCAGCAGGGCTGGCCACAGCCGACAGGTGAGGGCGAAAGCCCCCAGATAGTTGACCCCGATCTGCAGATCGAAGCCATCGCTGGTGCGCGCGTTCGCCTCGGCACTGCTCAGCCCGGCGTTATTGATCAGGATGTGCACTCCGGCGCTGCCGATCCGGTCGGCGAAGGCAGCGATGCTGTCCATAGACCCGAGTTCGAGGTTCTCAACGCGCACCTCGGCCTGGCGATGCCGTTCGCTGATCTCGGCGGCGACTGCGGCGCCTTTGGCGGGGTTGCGGACGGCGAGGACGATCTGCGCTCCGGCGCCGGCCAAGGCCATTGCGGTGGCTCTACCGATGCCCGAACTGGCCCCGGTCACCACGACGCGTCGTCCGGTCAGGTCGGGCAGGGACAGAGCAGGCAGGCGATCAGGGACGGGCTGGTCTCTCATGGCCTCAGCCTACGAGATGACCTGCGTTCAGCCCTGGCGTTTCTGAATCGCCGCCCACTCGTCGCGCAAGCCCACCGTCCGGTGGAACAAGTCAGGGTTGGCTGCGTCGGCGGCGAAATAGCCCAGGCGCTCGAACTGCACGACTTCGCCGGGGCGGACCTGAGCCAAGGCCGCCTCGCCCAGGCAGCCGCTGAGTTGTTCGCGCGAGTTCGGGTTGAGATCGTCCAGCGCCTCGCCGGTGGCCTCACCGGGCACCTCGGCGAGGAATAACCGCTCATACAAGGCGACCGTGATCGGGTGGGCATGGGGAGCCGAGACCCAGTGCATGGTCGACTTCACCTTGCGTCCGTCGGGAGCATCACCACCGCGGGTCTGCGGATCGTAGGTGGCGTGGACACAGACCACCTCGTCGTGGGCGTCGTGTTCGACGCTGGTGGCGGTGATCAGATAGGCCCCGCGCAGCCGGACCTCCCGTCCGAGGCTGAGGCGGAAGAACTTGGGCGGCGGCACTTCGGCGAAGTCCTCACGCTCAATGACCAGCTCGCCGCTGAAGGCGACCGTGCGGGTGCCGTCCGCAGGATTCTCGGGGTTGTTGGCCACCTCGAAGTACTCCACCACCGGGGTCCCATCGGGCTGGGTCGGCCAATTGTCGATGACCAGGCGCAGCGGATGCAGCACCGCCATGCGGCGCTGGGCGGTGGCGTTGAGCTCTCGACGCACGTAGGACTCCAGCGCTTCGATGTTCTGCCGGCTGTTGGTTCGGGTGGTGCCCACTTCGGTGCAGAAGGCCCGCAGCGCCGCGGCCGGGTAGCCCCGGCGACGCAGGCCGCGCAGCGTGGGCATTCGGGGGTCGTCCCAGCCGTCCACCGTGCCATCGGCGACCAGCTTGGCCAGCCGGCGTTTGCTGGTGACGGTGTGGGTCAATTCCAATCGGGCGAACTCGATCTGCACCGGCTTCTCGGCAGGCAGCGGCAGTTGCGACAGATACCAGTCGTAGAGCGGGCGGTGGGTGTCGAACTCCAAGGTGCAGATCGAGTGGGTGACCTTCTCGATCGCATCAGACTGGCCGTGAGCCCAGTCGTAGGTCGGGTAGATGCACCACGTGTCGCCAGTGCGGAAGTGGTGGGAGTGCCGGATTCGGTACATCACCGGGTCGCGCAAGGCCATGTTCTCGTGGTTCATGTCGATCTTGGCGCGCAGCACGCGGGTACCGTCGGCGAATTCGCCGGACTTCATCCGGCGCAGAAGATCGAGGTTCTCGGCGGACGGACGGTCCCGATAGGGGCTGTTGATGCCTGGCTTGCCGAAGCCGCCGCGCTGGGCGGAGATGGTCTCCCCGTCCTGGTCATCGACGTAGGCCAACCCCCGCTCAACCAGGAGTTCAGCCCATTGGTAGAGCTGGCCGAAGTAGTCCGAGGCATGCAGGACGGCGGCTGGCGCGTAGCCCAGCCAGGCGATGTCCTCCAGGATCGAGGTGAAGTACTCCGCCTCTTCGGTATCGGGGTTGGTGTCGTCCAGTCGAAGATTGCAGATGCCGCCGAACTGTTCGGCAGTGCCGAAGTCGACGGTGATCGCCTTCGCGTGCCCGATGTGCAGATAGCCATTGGGTTCGGGTGGGAAGCGGGTCTGGACCCGTCCGGAGTAGGTGCCTTGTTCCAGGTCAGCACGGACCCGGTCGCGGATGAAATCGTTGGTGGCACCTGTCTGGCTCATGCCGGTCAAGTTAGCACGCTCCAGGCGTCCTGCCTGATCGGCTGTAACCCGGCGGATATCTGGGCTTGGCAGGCTTGCTTCATGTACCGCTACAACCAACCCCCAGACGAGCTTCGGCTCCCCGCCTCGTTGGGACTCGATGTAGGGCCCGAGGCTGATCTGGTGATCGCTGCCTGGCGGCAGGTGATTCTGGGCTTCACCGACCCCAGCGACTTTGTGGACGACGTCAAGGACCAATTCGCTCTGCCTGAGGCAGTGCTGATCGAGGCTTTCCAGACTGTCCTGGCTGCGCGCAGGGAACAGCAGGCCGGGTTCGGATCGGACGCCAAGACCTCGCTCAATAGCGCCTTTGAAGCGCTGAACCACGCAGGCATCTTGGCGCTGGAGGGATTCTCCTGCTGTGAGGACTGTGGAAACCGTGACATCCGCGACTACCTGGGACCCGACAGCGGCTATCGCGGCTATGTGTACTACCACGCCGGAGATGCCGAGCACCTGGTGGATCACGGCCACGTCGAGATCACCTATGGCGCCGCGCTGGATCAGCTCATCGACCGTGACGAGTACGAGAAGCTGCTTCCGGAGGGCAAGCAGTGGTGGTACGAGCAGGTCTCGGTGGAGTTCATGCGTGACCAGGTGCTTCCGATCCTGGAGGCTCACGGCATCAAAGTGGAGTGGAACCGTGAGTTCACCTCCCGCCCCCTCCTGACCAACGTCGACTACTACGTCGAACTCTGACCCCCGAACTCTGACCCCCGAACTCTGACCCCGCTTCGAAACGCTCCCAAAAGTGGCAGAAGCTCCCGAAGGTTCGGGAGCTTCTGCCACGTTTGGGAGCGGCGGGCGGGGGAG
>JAEXAS010000028.1 GCA_023458095.1 Actinomycetes bacterium
ACATCCCCCCCGACCTGCAAATGCGCACGGCCCGGGTGCCGACGCTACGTTTCGGCCGCGACGCTACTGGGCGCCCAGTAGCGTCGCGGCCTAAACGTAGCGGCGCAGGCAGGGTGTGCCCGAAATCGGGGCGCGCCAGCCGAGGTGGTCCGATGCGTCCACCGTCGGTGGCGCTTGACCGGCAGACACCGCCTGTCCTGCCTAGACTGACGCCATGCGAGCGTGGCAACGAATCCTCATTCAACTCGGTGTGCCGGTTGCAGTGCTGAGCTTCTACTTCCTGGTGCCCATCCCCGCCGCGGACGCACCAGTCGGTACCCTCGCCGGTGTGATCGTCGCGATGGTCTGCCTGGTATTCATCGGCTGGGTGATCGTGCTGGAACTCCGCCGGGCCCAAAAACAGCTTCAGCCCATTCACCTGCTGCTGGCCTTTGAACTGGCACTGTTGGTCTTCGCCCTGATTTATTACGTGATGTACACCCGCGATCCGACCCAATTCGAGGGCATGCGCACCCGCCTGGACGCGCTGTATTTCTCCGTGGTCACTACCGCGACGGTCGGCTACGGCGATGTCCACGCGATCAGCCAAACCGCCCGGGCGGTCGTGACGGCCCAGATCGCCTTCAATGTCGTCTTTGTGGCAGGCATCGTTGCCCTCTTGCAGGCCCAGATTCGAGCGCGTTCTGAGGCCCGCATCTCGCCTCCGCCCAGCGACACCTCAACGTCTGGGTAGGTCCTTGCTCCCACCCAGAATCAACGTCACGGTCGCATCAACGTCGGCCAGCCCTGCTGAATCCAACCGCTCCCGAAGACCAACCTCCTGAATCGTGGGCGGGGGGCCCAATGCCACGATCTGCAAGACGCCCTGGCGAACCGAGATGTCGCTGATCTGCCAGCCTTGAGCGGCGGCCCACTGGTTTGCCGGCTCGGCGGCTTTGGCCACGATGAGTTCCTGCCGCAACACCACAGCGCTGCCGATCCCCAGCGGAACCACCAGCACCAACATGGCTCCGATCACCGTCACCAACGCACCCCGGCGCAACCGTCCCACCCGAATCCCGGCCCGAATCGCGGCGTGACGAACCCGGAAAGCCAAGAAAATCACCGTTCCGGTGGCAATGATCGCCGTCACATTGGTGGTGAAGAGCAACAGCGCCCCCAGCGCCTGCCGAGGCGAACCCGACTCCAAAGTAAGTCCAACCACGGCCAGCGGCGGCACCAGGGAGATTGCGATCGCCACGCCCGGCAGCGTGTCCGAAATGTCGGACCGCACCATGGCAAAGGCACCCACAGCCCCGGTGGCCAAGGCAGCCACCAGATCGATCAACCGAGGGCTCACCCGCGCCGCAATCTGGGAGTTCGTATCAGCCAACAGCACCGCGTGATTGGTCAGCCCCAGCAGGTAGGCGATCAGCACCACGATCACCGCCCCGGCCAACACCAAGGCCATATTGACCACGATCATGCGCCGATTGGCCAACACCACCGACAAAGCAGTACCCAGAATCGGGGTCATCAGTGGGGCCACGATCATCGCCCCGATCACCGTCGCCGTCGAGTCAGCGATGATGCCGGCGGTGGCAATGACCGACGACAACACGATCAGCACCCAGAACGCCGACCACTTCAGTTGCCGGTCTTCACCGCGAGAGATGAACAGCTTGCCCGCCATGCGGCGGACGGCGGCCGGAGTGGCCGTCCAACGCTGCATCGTCTCGACGGTTTCGCCGGGCGGGTTAGACATGGCTCTCACCGTGGCTGTCTCCCGGATTGGTTTGCACGGATTCTGCCGCGACCAGACGTGGCCAGCGCCGATCTGCGGCTGCCCGAGCCACGAGTCCAATGACCGCCCCCACGATCGCCAGCACAGCCACAGCCCCACCCGCCGCGATGGTGAGGACAACCCCCAGCAGCACCGCGGTGAACGGCATCCGCATCGCGGCAGCCACTGCAGCCGAGATCGCGGCTGCCAACAGTCCGGCGCTCACCACCTCACCGGAGCCGATCGCCACCACGGTGGCCACGATGGTGGCCATCGCGACCGCGGGAAAGATCTGGCCTCCGCGGAATCCGCCTCCCAACGAGGCGGTGTAGGCCACGAACTTACCGACCAGCACAACCACGGCCACCGACACCGAACTCAGCTTCAGATAGTCGGTCATCGCACCCTGCCCCGACATCACCACCAAAGTCGGATCGACCCCTGTCACTGCGGTGACCACCACGGCACTGACCCCCACGACAACACCGCTGGTCATCAGCAGCAACGCCGGACGTGCCGCACCGATTCGTGCCCACAGCGAGGCACCCCGCAAGGCCAGCACTGCCAGGGCCGCGGCGACCAGCGATACCGGCACCGCCCACGCCATGTCCGAGACCGGAATCTCTGGATAGGCGGCCAGTCCCGGAAGACTGAGCACGGACTCCCCCAGGCCGACCCAGCCGCCCACCCCGACCTGCAAGGAATAGCCAGCCGCCAACCCCACCAGCGACGGCACCAGAACCTTCATCGAGGCGAGCTTCGGCCCGGCGATCACCGCCAACTCCAGCAACAAAATCGCGGTGACAACCGGATTACCGAAGATCGCGCCGATGGCCGACATGGCGCCCACAATCATCATGACCTGACGTACCGGTGCCGCACCGGCCCGCATCACGCCAGCCCCTACGGCAGCACCGATCGCGATCAGCGGAGCTTCAGGCCCCAAGACTGCACCGAAGGACAGTCCCGCCAACGCCGCAAGCGCGACCGATCCCACTTCACGAGGTCCGATCTCCAACGACAAACCGTCCAGCGGCCCGTGACCGCCTTCACCCGGCAGACGAAATGCAGCGACTGTGAGCCCAGCGCCAAGGATCGGCAGCGCAATCACGAGCCACCACGGCGCCTGCGGTTCGCCCAGCTCCATCGGCAGACTGTGCCACAGCCAATGGCTGAGGGCATGCTGCACCCCGATAAAGGCTGCGGCGAGCACACCCGATATCAGACCGACCCCGACCGCAACACCCGACAGCTTCAGCAGTACGGCCGCCTCGACGGGTTCGGGTTGGTCGCTTTCGTGGTCCAATTCATCTCCTTTGATGAACAACGAGTCCGTGCGTGTCCCCTATCTCAGCTTCATTCGCCCACACCTGTCCAGGCCAATGAGTGATACCTCCCATTCCAGGCGGCAGCGACGGGCGAAGCTCTGCAGTATCTCGACAATCCTGCGGGGAGTTCTATCCTGTGAACAATCAAAGATGCCAGAACCGCCGATCTGACCGTACCCTTGGCTCCATCCGAGAACACCGCTCGTGACGTGTAGGGAGAAACCGTGAGCAATAACGACCAGCAGCCGCCCTCGAATCCTCCGTTCGATCCCTCCCCGACGGTTCCGTTCGGTCAGCCCGGCCAAGCTCCCACCCCAGATCCGAAGTCAGCCTCACCGTGGCAGCCGGGATACCCCACGCCACAGCCGCAGGGCCAGCCTTATCCCGGTTCGGCGCCGTCCGCGCCTGGCGCTGACGTACCGCCGGCCCAGCCCTACGGCAGCCAGCCATACCCTGGCCAACCACTCCCTGGCCAAGCGGGTCCGAACCAAGCTGGTCCTGGCCAGCCGTTCCCCGGCCAGCCCTATGCAGGTCAGCCCAATCCGGGCCAGCCCTACGCACCCTCCCCGGCGGCCCCGGTACCTCCATCAGGTTCGTCGGGCAACAAGAAGCTGATCTGGATTCTGGTCGGCAGTGTCGCGGCAGTGTTGGTGATCGCCATGATCGTCGTCTTCACGGTGGTGCGTTTGAATGCCGGCAATCGCGGTGGTTCCACCGGGACCGGGGGCGGCGAGGTGAAAGCCTCCAGCGCTCAAGCCGCCGTCCAGGGATACTTGGAGGCGCTCGCCGCAGGCGATGCCGGAACCGCCTTGGGCTACGCCGATTCCGCTCCTGCCGACACCAGCCTGCTCACCAATGAGGTACTGGCAGCGTCGAACGCCACCGCGCCGATCACCGATATCAAGGTCACCAAACCCGCCTCTGATTATTCCCCCACCCCGGCCACCTACGTGCTCGGCGACCAGCCCGTCACCACCGAGTTCTACACCACCAAAGTTGGCGGAGCCTGGAAGCTCCGCACCGTGACGCGGGAAGTCTCCCTGCGCGGCATGAATGGAGTCTCCCTGACCCTCAACGGTGCGGCAGTCAGCTCAGACTCGGCGACCCTATTCCCCGGCGCCTACGTACTGACTGCAACCAACCCGTACTACAAGGTCGGTGGCGGCAGCTTCTCCGTGCTCTCCCCCGAGGACTACACCAGCCCGAACTTCGACTTGGGCCTCAGTACTGCTGGACTCACTGCACTGCGCAACGCCGCCCAGACCAAGCTGGCCTACTGTGTGAAGCAAACCAGCTTGGCGCCCACGGGCTGCGGCTTCGCCATCCGTTCGGCGGGCAGCGGTGCGACGAAGGCGAAATGGCGGATCAGCTCAGGCAAGAACGCAATGCGAAGCGCCAACTTCCGGCTCGACTACACCGACCCGACCCAGGCCAAGGCCTACACCTCAGTAAGCCTGAAGGTAAAGGGCTACAACAAGGCCGGCAAGTACGTCGGCTACGGCAATGGCTACATCAGCAGTGCCCTGGCAGACCTGTCCGGCAAGACGGTCACGATCACCTTCGACTGAGATCAGCCTGCTAGCTGCGGTTATAGGCCAACAGCCGCCACCGTGGTTCACCCGGACGCAGCGCTGCCCAGTGACAGTTGCCGAGCCCTCCGAAGCGGTGCGCATCGGGGTAGCTCAGCCCGATGAGCAGCATCGCTGCCACCCGGGTGGTCAGACCGTGGCCAACCACCACGAGGGTGTCTTGAGAGTCGAGGGCTGCGGCATGTTCGATCACCGCGTCGGCCACTCGTCGACCGGCATCGGTTGCCGTCTCACCGGTGGCGGAGTGCCTGCCGTCGCGGCCCTGGGTGATCGGCGTCCAGTGCTGCGGATCGGTGGCGGCGATCTCTTCGGGGGTCAGGCCCTCCCACTGCCCCACGTTGATCTCGCGAACCCGGCTATCGGACACCACCGGCAGTCCCAAACGTTCGCCCAGAATCTGCGCTGTCACCGCGGCCCGTTGCAGATCGGAACTCACGATGGCGCTGACCGCCTCACCGGCGAGGGTTTCGGCGACCTGGCGGGCCTGCACCACACCGACCGAGTTCAGCGGAATGTCGGCGCTGCCTTGAAATCGGCCAGCGTCATTCCAGTCGGTTTGCCCATGCCGAAGCATCAGCACCCGGGCAGCACTCATTGATCCTGGTCCACCACGTCGAGAACACCCAGGTCGATCGGCGGGCAGTCCTTCCACAGCTTGTCCAGGGCATACAGCGATCGCTCTTCGCGATGCTGCACATGCACGACCAAATCCTGAAAGTCCAGCAGCACCCAGCGACTCACTTGGCCACCTTCACGTCCGGAGGTCTTTCGTCCGATGGCCCACATCGCTTCTTCAACGGCATCAGACACGGCCTTCACCTGACGCTCACTGTTGGCGGTAAGGATCAAGAACACATCGGTGATCACCAGCCGCTGGGAGACGTCGAAAGCGACCGGGTCTTCAGCCTTCTTGGCCACGGCCGCCGCCGCCGCGAGCCGGGCAAGCTCGACAGCTTGGGATGTTGCATTCACTGATTGTCTCCATTGCGGTAAAGGCCACGCTTAGCGATGTATTGCACGATTCCGTCCGGCACCAGGTACCAGATTGGCAGCCGCTGGGCGACCCGTTCCCGGCAGGCCGTCGAACTGATCGACAAGGCCGGAACCTCAAGCAAGGTCACCTTACCCTCGGGCAGATGAGCAATGTCGTCGGCCCCGAGTGTCACCCCCGGACGCGACACCCCCACGAAGTGGGCCAGGTCGAACAGTTCCTCAGCGCCCTTCCAGGTGAGGATCTTGCTCAACGCGTCCGCACCGGTGATGAAGAACAGATCAACCTCCGGCCCCCGCGCGGCGCGAATATCGCGCAGGGTGTCAACGGTGTAGGTCGGACCGGGCCGTTCGATGTCGACCCTGCTCACCGAGAATCGTGGGTTGGAGGCGGTAGCGATGGTGGTCATCAGGTAGCGATCTTCGCGCTGGGAGACCTTCCGGCCCGCCTTCTGCCAGGGCTCCCCGGTGGGGACGAAGACTACTTCGTCGAGATTGAACCGGGACTGCACCTCGCTGGCAGCAACCAGGTGCCCGTGGTGGATCGGGTCAAAGGTTCCGCCCATGACTCCCAACCGCATGGGACGGGTGCCGTCATCGGACCAGTGAATCGGAGTCTCACTCATCTGCCTTGGCTGACCCTTTCCCGAGTCCAAGCCCTGTGTTGAGCCGGTTTTGCGGATACTACCCGCCTTGCGCCGCCTGCTCCCGCTCAGACGCCGTCAAAGTACGCAAACGGCAGCGGGATTCCGGTGCCTGGTCGACGATCAGCGGCCTTCAATCAGGCACGCACTTGGCCGGCGCCGTCGACGATGTATTTTGCCGAGGTCATCTCGGGCAAGCCCATCGGGCCTCGTGCATGCAGCTTCTGGGTGGAGATGCCGATCTCGGCACCGAAGCCGAACTCGCCCCCATCGACGAAACGCGATGAGGTATTCACCAAGATGGCGGCCGCATCGACCTCGGCGACGAACTTCTCCGCTGCTCGGCGATCATCACTCACTACCGTCTCGGAATGCCCGGTGGTGTAGCGGCGAATGTGAGCCAGGGCCGCATCGATGTCGGGCACGATGTCGCAGGCCAGGTCGAGGGAGAGATACTCCGCCTCGAACTCGTCGGGACCAGCGGCCACCACCCCATCGGAATAGCGCTGCACCGCTGGTGTCCCATGGACGGTCACACCGGCCTCGGCGAGCGCGCTGAGAGCCTTGGGCAGATACTCATCGGCGATGTCGGCGTGCACGAGCATGGTCTCCAAGGCATTGCAGACGCTGGGCCGCTGCACCTTCGCGTTGAGCATGATCGTGATCGCCATGTCGATGTCGGCAGCGGCATCCACATACAGATGACAGTTGCCGGTGCCGGTTTCGATGACGGGCACCTTGGAGCCCTCGACCACAGCGTTGATCAGCCCGGCACCACCGCGGGGAATCAGGACATCAACCAGGCCACGAGCAGCCATCATCTCTGCGGTGACTTCGCGTCCGCCCTCCACCAACTGCACCGCTTCGCGAGCCAAACCCGCTGCGGCCAACCCGTCCTGCAAGGCCACGGTGACCGCACGATTGGAGTTCAAGGCCGAACTCGATCCGCGCAGCAAGGCCGCATTGCCGGCTTTCAGACAGATCCCGGCGGCATCAGCGGTCACATTGGGCCGCGCCTCGTAGATGATCCCCACCACTCCCAGCGGCACCCGCACCTGACGCACCCGCACCCCGTTGGGGTTGTTCCAGCCGCGGATCACCTCACCGACCGGATCGGGAAGATCGGCCAAGGCCCGCAAGCCATCAGCCATCGCCGCGATGCGGGCCGGGGTGAGCGTGAGCCGGTCGACCAAGGCGGTGCCGGTGCCGGAGTCGCGCGCAGCCGTGACATCCAGCGCGTTGGCGTCCAGCACGGCGGTCACCGACGCCATCAGCGCATCGGCCATCGCATTCAGTGCTGCGTCCTTGGCGGCGCGAGAGAGGGTGGCCAGTTCGCGGCTGGCGTCGTTGGCGAGCTGGGCCTGATCGACGAAGTTCATGGCGCACAGGATACTTCCCGCTCACCTCCGGGCCCGATTGACTCAGACCGGCGCTGAGACAGGCGTGATTGCGAAGAATGCCCGCAGCCCCAGTCGGCGCAGCCCCCACCACACGAGGTTGAACGTCACCACAACCAGGTAGACCGTGGTGGAGATCGCTGTACCCATATCCGGCAGCAGCCATCCCCACGAACACCACAACACCTGATTGAGCATGCTCATCACCATGTAAATCGCCGACACCCCGGTGACGGTATGGGCGCGAACCAGGGCGACGCTTTGGCCGAGGTTCACCACGGTTCCCGGAATCATGATTGCCCAGCCGAAGGCTGCCGTTCCCACCGTGAGATCCAGACCGATCAAGGCCGCCGCGCCCATAAGACCCGGCGTCAACAACTTCCACAGCGGACGGTGCAGTTCTCGAGCCAACAGCACCAACATCGGAACCGTTGTGGCCAGGGCGAAGACATTGGTCAGGATCATGTTCCACTGGCCCAGCAGGATGCCATGCACCCCGAAGCCGAGGTTCACCGCCAGCAGCGCCTGCCAGGCTTGCACCGAGATGCCGTGGACGTCACGGGTGCGCAGGAGGCGAACTAGCTGGGGAATCCCCAACGAGACCCCCACCCCGGCTGCAGCCCAACCGAGGAAGGACACAAACTCGATCACGGCTTCTTGCGTCGCTTCACGATGAGGTCGTCGCGATGCACGACCTCGCGATCAAAGTGCTCGCCAAGGTTCTCGGCCAGTTCCCGGGTGGTGTGTCCGATCATGGCCGGCAACTCCTCAGAGTCGAAGTTCACCAGCCCGCGGGCCACGACATGGCCGGCCTCACTGACCAGCTTCACCGGATCACCGACTCCGAACTCCCCGCGGACGGCCAGAATCCCGGCCGGAAGCAGCGATGCCTGTCGCTCGGTGACAGCGCGAACGGCCCCGGCGTCGAGCACCAATTCGCCCTGAGTGACCGAGGCGTAGGCCAGCCACATCAGCTTGCGGGCACGCCGCTTGCCCGTAGGCAGGAACAAGGTGCCGGCCCGCTCCCCGCCCAGCAGGGCGTCGGCAGCCTCAGCCGCACCGAGCACGACCGGAATCCCCGACGCCGTCGCGATGCGGGCGGCGTGGAGCTTGGTCTCCATGCCACCGGTGCCGATTGCGGCCCCGCCGCCGTCGGTGTCGATGTCCAACTCGTCGATATCGCCGACCACGTCGATCTTCGCAGCTCCGGGCTTGCCGGGCGGCGCGGTGTACAGGGCGTCCACGTCGCTGAGTAGCACCATCACATCGGCGCCGACCAGGTGGGCAACCAGAGCGGCAAGCCGATCATTGTCACCGAAGCGAATCTCATGAGTCGCCACCGTGTCGTTCTCGTTGACGACCGGCACCACGCCGAGTTCCAACAGCCGGGTGAAGGTGCGCAGTGCATTGCGGTAATGGTCCTTGCGAGCCACGTCTTCCACGGTGAGCAAGACCTGCCCCACGGTCAGCCCGTGGCGGGCGAAGTTGCGACCGTAGTGAGCCACCAGCAGGCTCTGCCCCACCGAAGCGGCGGCCTGCTTGCTGGCGAGATCTTGCGGACGGTGCTTCAGCTTCAACGGCTCCATGCCGGAGGCCATGGCTCCCGAAGACACCAGGACCACATCTTGACCGCGTTCCCGGACGGCGGCCAGCGCGTCGACCAACGCCTCCAGCCGGGACGGATCCAGTGCGCCGCGGGCATCGGTGAGGGCATTGGAGCCGACCTTCACCAGGATGCGACGGGCCCCGGTGATCTGACTACGTCGGTCAGGCACGGCCCTCCTCCTCAGCCTCGGCGGCTTTGCGCGCATGGTATTCGGCGTCCTTCTCGCGGCGACGCTGCACCGCCGGACGCAGTTCGTTGAGCCGGTGGTCCTCGCCGCGACGGGACAAGATCTCGGCTCCGATCTCCACCTGAGGGGCGAAGTCGAACACGACCGGATCGTCTCCACCACCGATCGCCACCGCATCACCGGCGAGCGCCCCCAGGGCGAGCAGTTCGTCCTCGATCCCCAACCGTGCGAAGCGATCAGCCAGGTAACCGACAGCCTCAGGGTTGGTGAAGTCAGTTTGGCGCACCCAGCGCTCCGGCTTGTCACCGCGCACCCGCCACACGAAGCCGCCCTCACCGTCACCTTGCTTGGCAACGGTGAATTCCACTCCGCCATCGACCGGCTTGGGACGGATCACGATGCGCTTGGGCTCTGGTGGCGGCGCGGCAGCACGGCGCTTTGCGACCAGGTCGGCCATGGCGAAGGTCAGTGCCTTCAGCCCCTCGCCGGACTTGGTCGACACCCGAAACACCGGGAGGCCTTGGGCGCGCAGGTCCGGTTCAACCATGGCGGCAAGCTCAGCACCGTCGGGGACATCCACCTTGTTCAGCGCGATCATCCGGGGGCGATCTTCCAAGCCGCCATGGGCTACCAGCTCGGCTTCGATCACCTCCAGATCGGTCAGCGGATCCCGTCCGGGCTCGTAGGTGGCACAGTCGATGACGTGGACGATGGCCTGGCACCGCTCGATGTGGCGCAAGAAATCGTGGCCCAGGCCACGCCCCTGGCTGGCACCTTCGATCAGACCGGGTACATCAGCCACGGTGAAGGTGACCGCTCCGGCGACCACCACCCCCAGATTGGGAACCAAAGTGGTGAAGGGATAGTCGGCGATTTTCGGCCGGGCGCGGGAGATGGCCGCGATCAGTGAGGACTTGCCGGCACTGGGGAATCCCACCAGGCCGATGTCGGCCAGCACTTTGAGTTCGAGTTGGATCTTGCGGGTTTCGCCTTCTTCTCCCAGCAGGGCGAATCCGGGGGCCTTGCGGGCCGAGGACGCGAGGGCGGCATTGCCCAGGCCGCCGCGCCCACCGGCTGCGATCACCACCTCGGCTTCGGTGCCGACCAGATCGGCGAGAACCTCGCCGGTCACTGCATCGCTGACCACTGTCCCGCCGGGGACATCCAGCACCACGTCTTGACCGTTGGCGCCGCTGGCCAGATCGCCGCGCCCGGGCTGGCCGTTCTCGGCCCGGCGCACCGACTGACGGTGGTACTCCACCAGGGTGGTCAGGTTGGGATCGACTCGCAGGATCACCGAGCCGCCGTTACCGCCGTTGCCGCCGTCCGGGCCGCCCAGGGGTTTGAACTTCTCCCGGCGCACCGAAGCGCAACCGTTACCGCCGTTGCCGGCGGCGACCGTCAGCACCGTCTGGTCTACGAAAGAGGGAATGGCCACGCTGGAAGCCTTGCGCTAGGAAAGTCGGCGGGCGGAGCAGATGCCCGGCACCGATCAGGGTGAATCTTATCGCTATCCCCGCGACGCTACGTTTAGGCCGTCCCGCTACTGGGCGCCCAGTAGCACGGCGGCCTAAACGTAGCGTCGGGGATGAATGCGAAAGAGGGGCGACCAACTGGCCACCCCTCTTTCGGTACGTCGTGATTACTCGGCGGCCTCGGCCACGTTGACGACCTTGCGGCCACGTCGGGTGCCGAACTCGACCACACCGGCGCGCAGCGCGAACAGGGTGTCGTCGCCGCCACGTCCCACACCATCACCAGGGTGGAAGTGGGTGCCACGCTGACGGACCAGGATCTCGCCGGCGTTCACCTGCTGACCGCCGAAGCGCTTCACACCGAGCCGTTGGGCATTGGAATCGCGACCGTTGCGCGAACTGGATGCGCCCTTCTTATGTGCCATGTCTGACTCCTCAGCCCTTGATCCCGGTGACCTTGACCTGGGTGTAGCGCTGGCGATGTCCCTGGCGCTTCTTGTAACCGGTCTTGTTCTTGAACTTGATGATCTTGATCTTGGGACCCTTGGTCTCAGCGATCACCTCGGCGGTGACGCTGGCCTTGTCCAGCTTCTTCGCATCGGTGGTGAGCTTGTCACCATCGACCAGAAGCAGCGGGGTCAGGGAAACGCTGTCTCCAGCGTTGGCCTCGATCTTGTCGATCTCGAGGATGTCGCCCACCGCAACCTTGTGCTGGCGGCCACCACTGCGCACGATCGCGTACACGCCCGACCTACTTCCTTAAGCTTCGTCTGTTCAGCGGCCCCGCCCCGTGAGGGGTGGCTCCAGCTGCGAAATATGGTTCGCGCACGGCCATTTCCGGCGCAGCGAACACCGAAGGACAAGACTACGGCCCCCACCTGCGGAGGGTCAAACCGAGACCCAGCAAGTAGCTCAACCGGTACGGCTACTGCGCGCGTTCACCGACTTCGGCACGACTCGGCGACCCCAGACCGTCGCCGACACCGATTCGCAGCGCCACCGCAGTGATAGCCGCACCAACCAAAAGCCCCCAACCCAAACCGGCCAAATCCACGGTACGCGTGCCTACCAGGGCCGCGCTCAGCCACCCCACCGGAGGCACCCAGCCGATGGCCTGAGTGAGGCTGACCAGCAAGATGCCGACCCCAGCCCACCCCGGACGTCCCCTCAGATATCGTGCCGCCATCACGCCGATTGCTGCGGCGGCTGCAGCACTCACCAGCATCGCTGAACCGGCAGCCACCGCCGCAATGCCGGTGAAGAACCTCACTCCAGTCAACCGTCCGACCGTGTAGGAGCCAACCAACATCGCCACGGGGAAGAGCACAGCCAGCCCAGTGGCCATCCCCCACTGAACCACCAGCATCGGCCGCGCCGAGCCCCACTGGCTGATGCTGATTTGACGCTGGGTAACGTCCTCGGCCGTAGCGGCGGCGAACCCGAGCCAGGCGGCCAATGCGAACAGCACCAGCAGCACAACTTTGACGGTGTCGAGGTTCACCGGGGGGATCGCCCACACCCAGACCACGCCGATGGTGAGCACGATGGCCGGTGGTGCCCATTTCTGGGTGCCGATCAGAATCGCCCACACATAGCGAACGCCCGCCCATGCTCGTCGCACGATCAGCCCTCCCCACGTCTGTCTGCCGGAGCCAGAACACTGAGCACACCGCATTCGGCCGCTAGCGCCGCACCCAAGAAGCTTTGAACCTCGTCGATATCCACCCAGTAGCCGACTCCCGCCGGGGTTTGGACGCCATCAGCACGCCCGGGCAGGGGACGCAGCAGGTCTATCCACCGGCGTTGGGCGATGTCGTGCAAACGACCATCGCGCAACTGCTGGGTTGTTCCCAGTTCGGCGAACGCCCCCGAGTGAGTTGCGATCAAGAAGGCGCACCCCTGGATCTGTTTCTCGGCCACCACGGCGACGACTTCGCCGACCGCGGCGGCGTCCAAGCCCGCCAACGGCTCATCCATGAGCACGATGTCCGTCGTTCGGGCCAGTGCCTGGCTGAGCACCACCTTGCGCAGGTTCCCTCGCGATAGCGCATCCAGCGGGGTGTCCAGTCCCGGGCTCAAGCCAAAGCGCTCGGCAAGATCGACGGCTCGATGCGTTTTGCCGCCCTGGCGTCCGTCCATTGCAGACAGGTGGCTGAGATAGGAGCGGGCGGTGAGCCGCGGAAGGGGTGCGACTCGGTCGGGAACGAAGCCGCACGAGGCGAAGCTTCGCCTGATGTCGCCGCTTGTCGCACGACCGTACCCAGCGGCGAGCCGAATCAGCGTCGACTTCCCCGACCCGTTCCCGCCGTGGAGGCACAGCAGTTCGGCGCGAGACAGGTCCAAACAGACCCCGTCCAGTACCCAGCGCCCGTGACGCCGGTAGCGCAGACTCACCTCATCAAAGGACAACACCGCTCGGGTCACGGCCACAGGCTAGCCGGGATCGCAATGTTCATCCGACATTGACCTGAGGCACCCTCTTTGGCCACCCCGGCTCCTTAACGTTCGGTGCGGAAGTACCGGACGGACCGGACGGCATCCTCGGAGGACCTGAACATGACTGCCGAACCCAAGTCGTTGGCATGGAAGATCGTCGGAGCCAGCTCAGTCACATCGTTGGGCGTAGCGATGGTGGCGACCGCGCTGACCGCAATTCCGGCCAGCACCAGCATCGAGGTTCTCGTCCATATCGTCCTGCCACACTGAGAAACCGACCCCCAGAGCAATGTCCGAAAACCGCTAGCTTCGCCGTCCCTGGGCTGCCAGGCTGACGGTGTGAGCTTCGAACAGCGCTATCGGGCGGTATGCACCCGCGACGCCCGCTTCGACGGCGCATTCACCCTCGCGGTACGCACCACGGGCATCTACTGTCGTCCGTCCTGTCCGGCACGAACACCCAAGCCGGAGAATGTGGAGTTCTTCGACACTGCTGCCGCGGCTCACACCCATGGCTATCGGGCCTGCAAGCGCTGCCTGCCCGATGCCGTGCCGGGCTCCCCACAGTGGAATCTCCGCAGCGATGCCGCCGCCCGCGCGATGCGGTTGATCGTCGACGGCGTCGTGGAGCGCGAAGGCGTCTCCGGGATGGCCGCACACCTGGGCTACACCACCCGGCACCTGGGCCGACTCCTGACCGCCGAACTTGGAGCCGGAGCGCTGTCCTTGGCCCGGGCCCATCGCGCCCAGGTCGCCCGGGAACTGCTGGTGACAACCACCCTGCCGGTCAGCGACGTCGCCTTCGCCGCAGGGTTCGGCAGCATTCGACAGTTCAACGACACGCTCACGGCCATCTATGCCCTGACTCCCACCCAGCTGCGACGACTGTCCACCCAGCCCGGCAACGCCACACCAACAGCACGCTCCGACTGGCTCACCGTCGACTTGCGCCTGCCAGTGCGAGCACCTTTCGATGCTGCTGGGGTGTTCGATTGGCTTTCAGCGCGAGCGATCCCCGGCGTCGAGGACGCCGGAAGACATCACTACGGGCGCACCGCGCTGCTACCGGGCGGCCCAGCCTGGTTTCAGGTCACGGCCAGCCCCAAGGGGCTCGATCTGCGGACCGGATTGACCACGTTGGCTGACCTGATGCCCTTGGTAGCACGGGTACGCCGACTGTTCGACGCCGACGCCGACCCGATCGGTATTGATGAGGCCCTCGCCCGCGATCCACGGCTGCGACCGGCCGTGGCCGAGGTACCCGGCATGCGGCTGCCGGGAGTGATCGACTCCACCGAACTATTGGTGCGCGCCCTGGTCGGTCAACAGATCTCGGTGGCTGCGGCTCGCACCCACCTCACCCGGCTGACTCGCGCAACCGGCACGGCGTTCCCCGCCAATCCGCTGGGATTGACCGCGCTATTCCCCACGGCTGCCGACATCGCGAGCCACGGCCATCAGGCACTCACCGGTCCACGCACGCGGGTGCACAACCTGCTTCGAATCACCGAACGGCTGGCCAGTGGCGCGTTGTCGCTCAGTTCTGCCGATGATCCGGGTGAGCAGCGGACCCGGCTGCTGGCCGAACCCGGCATCGGGCCCTGGACCGCTGACTACGTGGCCATGCGGGTCTTGGGCGCCGGCGATGTGTTCCCGGTCACTGATGTCGCGCTGCGCGCCGGTGCCGACCGGCTCGGCCTGCCGAGCGCACCAACCGGGTTGGCGCGCTGGGCCGAAAGCCTCTCCCCCTGGCGTTCCTACACCGCAATGCACCTGTGGCGCATCGCCGCGACCTCGAAAGGGCAGTCATGATCCTCACCACCTTTGCAACCCCGGACGGACCGTTCACCGTCCTGTTCGATGGACGCGCAGTCTGGGCGTCGGGGTGGACCGAATCGTCGGTCGAGGTCCTGGGCCGGGTCCGGGCCGACCACCGGCCCACCGAGGTCGCCCGGGTCGAGCCGGGTGATCCCCGACTGCAGACGGTGAGCGAGGCCGTCCAGGCCTACTACCAAGGAGACCTGGGGGCGCCGCAGCACATCGAGGTTCGCCAGTTCGGGACCGCGTTGCAGCAGCAGGGTTGGGCCCAGCTTCGTCAGCTCACCGCCGCAGGGCCGGTGTCCTATGCCGAGTTCGCGGCCAGTTTGGGCCACCCGGGCGCGGTGCGGGCAGCGGCATCGATCTGTGCCCGCAATGCTCCGGCACTGTTCGTGCCGTGCCATCGAGTGCTGCGCTCCGACGGCTCGCTTGGCGGCTTCGCCTGGGGTATCGACATCAAGCGCAGCCTGCTTCAGCGTGAGCACGCCGCCTGCGTCCGAGCGCTCGGGGAGGACGATGCGCGCCCTCCGGCCGGCTGAGGAGACCACTCCCCTCCGGCTGGTTGAGGAGACCACTCCCCTCCGGCTGGTTGAGGAGCGAACGAAGTGAGCGTCTCGAAACCCCCCGCCACAGTCCACAAACCACCTTGCGAGGTTTCGAGACGGCCCTGCGGGCCTCCTCAACCAACCGGGGAAAAGGCAACCACGCCTCGAGACGGCCCTGCGGGTCTCCTCAACCAACCGAGGGAAAGGACGAGAGAGGGTCGGCTAGTCGGTACTGGTCAAAGGCGTCGACAGATCGGGCTAGGCGCGTAGGGACAGAGTGTGTTCGATGAACCCGGTGACCGACCAGATCAGCAGGCGTTCCCGATCACTCATCTGTTCTTCGGTGGTGCCGGCGGTGGCCGCCATCGAATGGCCAGCACCGTCTAACTCGACCACCCGAACGTCGTCTCGACCCGCCTTGACCAGTTCAGCACGGATCTCGCCGGGCGTGCCGAAGCCGTCCTTCGTCCCCTGGGCGATGATCGCCGGCCCGGCAGCCAAAGCGAGGTCTTCGACCTTGGACTGCTCCGGTTTGCCCGGCGGATGCAGCGGATAGGACAGCAGCACCAGACCGCTTTGCCCCTCGGCGAATCCACGGCAGGCGGTACGGGCGCCGGCGCTATGCCCGCCGCTGAACAGCGGCAGCGATGGCCAGCGCCGGGTCACCTCGGCCAACGCAACGGCCCAGGATCGGTCCAGAGCAGGCTTGGAGTTGAAGATGCGCCGGCCGGCCACCCGGTATGGCTGCCGGAAGCGTGCGACAGTCACTCCCAGTGCGGGCAGCCGGTGGGCAAGCAGTTCCAGATCCCAACCGTCGATATCGCCGCCGGCACCATGGCCCAGCAGCAGCACGGCAGCCGGGTCATCGGCCAGGCTCACCGCCAGCTCGCTCGCACCGTCGGGGGTCTCCACAGTCGAGATGGTCATGACACCAGTCTTACCTGCTCACCGTGCAGCACGCCCCAGTGCCCGCGGCGTGGCATGCTGACATCGACACCGAAGCCAGGAGCTCGCGATGGACTTCTTCAATCTGTACGCCCACGGGCTCGCCCGCGTGGCAGCCTGCACCGCGCCGATCGCGCTGACCCAGCCGCGGGCGAACGCTGAGGCCGCCCTGGCGCAGGCCCAACAGGCCGCTGCGGACGGGGCCTGCCTGGCGGTCTTCCCCGAACTCAACCTCACCGGCTATTCCATCGAGGACCTGGTGATGCAAGACACTGTCTTGACCGCCACCCTGGAGGCCCTCGATTGGCTGGTGCCGCAGACCGCTGACCTGGGTTGCGTCCTGATCGTCGGCGCACCATTGGCCAGCCTGAATCGCATCTACAACTGCGCAGTGGTGATTCATCGCGGCCAGGTGTTGGGCGTGGTGCCGAAGTCGTATCTGCCGACCTACCGGGAGTTCTACGAGTCCCGCCAGATCGGACGCGGCGACGATGTCACCGGCGAGATCGGCATTGCCGGTCAGGACGCCCCGTTCGGCTCGGACCTGCTGTTCGCCGCCGAGGACCTGCCCGGTTTCGTGCTGAATGTGGAGATCTGCGAAGACATGTGGGTGCCGATCCCACCCTCGGCCGAAGCGGCACTGGCCGGTGCCACCGTGATCGCCAACCTCTCCGGCTCCCCCATCACCGTGGCCAAAGCCGACGAACGCAAGCTGCTGTGCTCTTCAGGATCGTCCCGATTGCTCTGCGGCTACGTGTACGCCGCCGCCGGCGAGGGCGAATCCTCCACCGACCTGAGCTGGGACGGCCAAACCCTGATCTATGACAACGGCACTCTGTTGGCCGAATCGGAGCGATTCCCCGACGGGCCGCGCACCACCCTGGCCGATATTGATTTGGGCTCGCTGATTCAAGACCGGCTGCGGCAAGGCACCTTCGACGACAATCGCCGCACTCATGCCGAACGCACCGGCGAATACCGGACGGTGAGTTTCACACTCAACCCGCCCTCGGGTGATCTGGGACTACGGCGGGAGGTGAACCGGTTCCCTTTCGTACCCAATGACCCGGCCCGGCTGGCCCAGGACTGCTATGAGGCCTACCACATTCAGGTCTCCGGGCTGGAGCAGCGGCTGCGCGAAATCGGTCAACCGAAGGTGGTGATCGGCGTCTCCGGCGGCCTGGATTCCACCCAGGCCCTGATCGTCGCGGCCCGCGCCATGGACCGGCTGGGCCGTCCGCGCAGCGACATTCTGGCCTACACAATGCCCGGGTTCGCGACCAGTGAGCACACCAGGAGCAACGCCACTGCCTTGGCAACCGCGCTAGGGGTGAGTTTTGAGACCCTCGACATCACCCAGACCGCCACCGTCATGCTGGACGCCCTCGACCACCCGTTCAGCGACGGCAAGGCCGAATACGACATCACTTTCGAGAATGTCCAAGCCGGCCTGCGCACCGACTATCTGTTCCGGCTGGCGAATCATCGCGGCGGCATTGTGTTGGGCACCGGAGACCTGTCGGAGTTGGCGCTGGGCTGGTGCACCTACGGGGTCGGCGACCAGATGAGCCACTACAACGTCAACGGCGGCGTGCCCAAGACTCTGATCCAGCACCTGATTCGCTGGGTCATAAGTGAAGGCCTGTTCGATGAGGCGGTGGGTCAGACCTTGCAGGCCATTCTCGACACCGAGATCACCCCGGAATTGGTGCCGGTCGCCCCCGGCGAGACTCCGCAGTCGACCCAAGCCAGCATCGGCCCCTATGCCTTGCAGGACTTCACCTTGTTCCATGTGCTGCGCAAGGGCATGAAGCCTTCCAAGATCGCCTTCCTGGCCTGGCACGCCTGGTCCGATGCCGCCACCGGCGCCTGGCCGGAGGGCTTCCCGTCCGATGAACGCGTCGCTTACGACCTGGCCACGATCAAGAAGTGGTTGGGGGTCTTCGTTTCGCGGTTCTTCGGTTTCGCCCAGTTCAAGCGTTCGGCGCTGCCCAACGGACCCAAGGTGGTGCGCGGCGGGTCGCTGTCGCCACGCGGCGACTGGCGGGCACCCTCGGACGGATCGGCTCGGCTGTGGTTGGCCGAACTGGAGAAGGTCCCGACGTCCTGAGCGATTCAGTGCACTGTCGTCAGCGAACCGTCTTCACCCGGGCGCCGGAGGTCGCACGCACCTTGTGACCATTGCGTGAGAAGCTGCACTTGACCATCACCACCTTGGATCGCGACGCCGCGAGGATCCCGTTGCCTCGATTGGAGCGGAATGCGACCCGCGCGGAGATCCGAACCGTCGAACCGGCCGCGTAGATCCCGTTCTGGCGGTTTCCGCTGATCACATTGCCGCTACCGCGGATGATGAGCGTCGACCTGCCGGTCGCCACGGCACCGTTCGCCCGTGGTGCGTCGCGCAGCACATTCCCCACGCCGAGCGTCACTGTGCTGCCGCTCCCGATGGAGATGTTGTTCGATCCGGAGGAACGGATCAGGCTGCGCGCTGCGCTGGCCCTGGCGTGATCCATCACCGAGAGTCCCCGTTGTCGCGAACCGGCGATGACGACCCGGTCCACACTGACCCGGGTGCCGCGCCCGGTGGCCAGCAGGCCGTTGTAGCCGTTGCGATACACCGTGGTGCCGATGAAGGTGGCATGTACCCCGGCAACCGTGCCCAGACCATGGCGTCCATTTCGATTCAGGGTGCCGCCAGTGACGGTGAGGACGCTGCCCTTGACCAGTGACGTCCCGCACACCTTGTTGGTCGACATGCTGGTGTTCACCACGCTGGCCACAGAGGCGGCCAGTCCCAGGCCGTGCCCCGTCTTGCCGGTGGTGGTGCCACGAACGGCCAGGCCGTTTGCGTCCAGAACGCTGTTGGTGATGGTTCCGCGCGACGAGGTGGACAGTTGCACTCCATTGCGCAGGTTCCGCGTGGCGGTCAGCTTGTCGGCTCCCAGGCTGGAGTTCTCCAGATGGACACCATCCACCACGCTGCCGGTCACGGTGACCCCACGGATCCGCAGCACCGAATGGGCATAGGCGGAAACACCGTGATGGGCGGAGTTGATCGCGCGCAGCGCCATCAGTGATGCCGAGGCACCATTCACCTGAATCGTCGCGTTGGTGGTGTGGCGGGCGGCATTCCAGGCGCCTCCGTAGACCCCCACCGCAGAGACCGGCAGGATCAGCAACCGCGAATCGGTACGGGTCAGGGTCACCATGGTGCTCGGCTCAGCGACCAGATAGAGGTGTCCTGCCTGGAATCGGATGGCCGCGCTCACCGTGTAACTGCCGGCAGGAAGATGCACGATCTTGGCCCGAGAGGTGTCGCCCCCGGTGCTGAGCGCCCTGGTGAGCTCGGCGGTGATGTCGCCGGTCCCGGTAATCTCCTGCACGTCGTAGGAGGTGATTCCGAAGGCGCTGGCGGCGATCTCGACAGTGGAGGCCGCGTGAGCCACGTTGTCGGCCACGGGTAGCCCGAAGGCCAACAATGCGGCGCTCACAAGGCTGCCGACCATACGCAAGACGGGTGCTTTCATAGCCAAGTCCTTTGCAGAGCTACGGAACGGCCCGCAAAGCCCTGCACTTTGCACCCTACGCCGATGAGGTCGCGCCCGGCAGGCGAACCAGCGCAATGCACCCAGGCCCGCTCGCTGAACGCCGAACCTGGGTACAGACGACGATCACTCGGTGGCAGCACCCTCGGCCGCAGCGGGAGCCTCAACCGGGGCAGGGCTTTCGACCGGGGCTGACACCTCGGCGGACGCCGGAACCTCGACCGCAGCCGCAACCTCCATTGGGGAACTGTCCACCGGAGCAGTGTTTTCCACCGCAACAGTGTTTTCCACCGCAACAGTGTTTTCCACCGCGGCAGGGCTATCCCCCGGAGCAGGGGCATCAAGCAGGGTCGGGGCGTCTGTGACCGCAGCCACGTCCTCGCCCGGCTTGGGCGCCTTGCGCGACCGCGTGGACTTCTTGGCTGCGGTGGGCTTCGGGGTCGCCGCCTTGGGCGTCTTGGCACTGGATCCGCGGCGCTTACCCTCACGATCGCCACCATCGGCGGGAGCCTGAGTGGCCACCGGGGCGTCATGGACGTGGTAGCCGCGGCCCTTGCAGGTCTCGCACGGAACCGTGAACGCCTCGGCCAGTCCCGTGCCGATCTTCTTACGGGTCATCTGCACCAGACCCAGCGAGGTCACCTCGGCGACCTGATGGCGGGTACGGTCACGTCCCAAACATTCGACGAGTCGACGCAGCAGCAGTTCCCGGTTGGCCGGCAGCACCATGTCGATGAAGTCGATCACGATGATGCCGCCGATGTCGCGCAGACGCAGTTGGCGGACGATCTCCTCGGCGGCCTCCAGGTTGTTGGAGGTCACCGTGGCTTCCAGATTGCCCGAGGTGCCGGTGAACTTGCCGGTATTGACGTCGATGACGGTCATCGCCTCGGTGCGGTCGATGATCAGCGAACCGCCTGAAGGCAGGAAGACCTTGCGCTCCAAGGCCTTGGAGACCTGCTCGTGCACCCGGTACTGGCTGAAGAGATCACCCTTCTCGGCACGATCCCAACGCTGGATGCGGGCGGCCAAGGTCGGCGCCACATATTGCAGGTAGGCGTCGACGGTTTCGTAGGCGTCTTCGGCACCGCCGTTGCCGTCGATCACCAGGGTGCTGAAGTCAGCGGTGAACAGGTCACGGACAATCCGGACGGTCAGGTCCGGCTCGGCGTAGAGCAACTGCGGGGCCGAGGTGGTCTTGGCCTTCTTGTCCAGCACCTCCCACTGGGCCTTGAGCCGATTCACATCGTGAATCAACTCCTCCTCGCTGGCACCCTCTGCGGCGGTACGCACGATCACCGAGGCTTCCGGATCGATCAGATCATCCAGAATCCCCTTCAAACGCTTGCGCTCGGCTTCGGGAAGCTTGCGGGAGATCCCCGACAGATGACCACCGGGGGAATACACGATGAAGCGCCCCGGGATCGACAGGTGCGAGGTCAGTCGTGCGCCCTTGGCGCCCACCGGGTCCTTGCTGACCTGAACCAACACGCTCTGACCGGACTTGAAGACCTTCTCGACCTTCTTGTCCGCGCCGGTGACACCGAAGGAATCCCAATCGACCTCGCCTGCGTAGAGCACGGCGTTACGACCGCGGCCGATGTCGACGAAGGCGGCCTCCATGCTGGGCAGCACATTCTGGACGCGGCCCAGGTAGATGTTGCCGATCATTGATGCGGCCGAGGCCCGATCGACATAGTGCTCGACCAGGACGTTGTCCTCCAGCACCGCGATCTGTGAGTAGTCCTCGGCCTGCCGGATCAGCATGGTGCGATCCACGGACTCCCGACGGGCCAAGAACTCCGACTCGCTCAGGATGGGGGTGCGGCGACGTCCAGCAGCCCGGCCCTCCCGGCGGCGCTGCTTCTTGGCCTCCATACGGGTGGAGCCTTCAATGCCGGTGACTTCATCAGAGACCGAACTGCGCCGACGCGGTTCGCGAACCCGCACCACGACGTCAACCGAGTCGTCATCGGTCTCGCCGGTGTCCTCACCGCGACGACGACGACGGCGACGACGACGTCCTGACCCGCCTTCGGTGCTGGCGGCATCACCGGACTCCGATTCGGACTCGGCGCCAGCGTCGCTGCCCTCACCAGCCTCGCCTGCCTCATCGTCTTCAGCGGCGTCACTGGATTCCTCGCCGCTACCTCCGCGACGACGGCGGCGGCCTCCGCGGCGACGGCGCCGACGACGAGTCGGCTCACCCTCTTCGCCCTCGACGGCCTCTGCGTCAGCGCCGTCATCGTCGACGCCTTCGCCTTCCTCGGCATCAGCGTTCGAGTCGTGGGGTTGGTTCAACTTGCCGCCGATGGCGGCCGCCAACGAGTCCAGGACTTCGTCGGTGCTGGGCCCTTCCGCCGCCGCGCGGGCCTCGGCGCGTTGCCGCTGCCCGGCCTGCTTGGCGAGTTCGGCGAGGCTGGCCGCAACGCCGTCCTCGGTCTGGCTGGCCGCAGCTTCCTCCTCGTCAATGGGCTCGGCGGATTCACGACCCGCAATCTCGGCGACCGGGGCGTCAGGAACCTCAGTGGTGGCCTCAGCAGCGGCGGCCTTGCGCGGACGGCGGGCCGGCTTGGTGGCGCCATCAGCGGCGGGCTCGGTGGCCTTCGCCCGGCGAGTGCGCTTGGGCGTCGGCTCGGGTTGAGCCTCGGCGATCGGTTCACCGACCGGTTCTGTGGCGACTTCGGTGGCGGTCACTTCCGCGGCCACCGGCGGTGCCGGGGTCTCCGCTGCCGGAGTCGGGATGACCTTGGGCTCCACCGGAGCCGGCGGACCGGCAGGCCGACTGGCTGCCCGGCGGCGCCGTGGCGGCGGGGTCACAGCCGAATCGTCGGTAGGTACGTTGATTTGTTCTTCGTCGAGCATGAAGCTCTCCTTCAAGCGGCGAATAGGCCGCATCCAGCCGTTCTGGATTCACCACACGCGGGTGCCTCTGGAACAGCAAAGCTTGTCGTACGAATACCGGCGCTTTCACCCCCGCGGTCGTCTGGCGTCGCGGTGAAGGTCAAGCGTCTGGTCGGCCTGTCACACCGATCAAGGCATTCGAAACGGGATTCGGGTTGACTCCCGTTGTGAACAGTATCTCACACGGCACCGGTAGCGGCTTCCACCACGCCCAGGCATGGCCTACTCAGCCAGTGGATCGACGATCCGCGAGCCGTCCCAGGTGCCCTGCTCCAGTCGCGAAAACAATCCCTGAACCTCGCTCAGCGACGACTCTAAAGCACACAAGGCACTCATAACATCATCGGGGCGCACGGTGGGCTCACCAATAGCCGAAACCAGTTCGAATCCAGTCTCGGTGACGGCCATTTCGTGAATTGCTCCGCGAACCTCGACCTCGCGCACGCCACTCTTCGTGGTGCGCTGCACGGATGCTTCGTCACGGGACAGCAGGGCCGTGACCGCGGCGGACACTACTGCCGGGTCGGCACCGGGAAGCTCCACGCGCCACCGGGACGCCGAGAGCCGCTCGGGTAGCGGCCGTCCCGCCGCAGGCACCACCGCAACGATCACCAGGCCGTCGGGCATTGCAGCATTCAATGCCGCCCGCACCTGCTCAGGATCACGGACCTGCGCCAGTCCGATCTCCAGGTACTCGGCCTCACTGGCCGCCCCGGTCGGGGCGGCATTGACATAGCTGATCCGTGGATGCGGAGTGAATCCGCTAGAGAAGGCCATCGGGATCTCCGCCCGCCGCAAAGCCCTCTCAAAGGCGCGACCGAAGTCGCGGTGCGAGGCGAACCGCGCTCGACCCCGTTTGGCATAGCGCAGACGCAGACGCTGCACGGGGGGCGGCTGCTGGACGGGTGGTTGGCGACTCACGGAGGCACAGCCTAGCGACCTGACCTCAAGAATCCGTCGGTGGCGGCTGCAAAGTCGCCTCCGGAACCCCCGGCGGACGGTAGCCGTAACGCTCCTTGTGCCACTGCGCATAGCCAGCCACCGCAGTCGGCAAGGTCGCGAAGATGTGCTCAACGCCCACCTCGTCAACGAAGCCGGTCTGGGCGAGTTGCTCACGCACCTCCCACTTCACCCGGGCCATCGCGAACACCACACCGGCTTCGGTAACCCTGCGTCGCAGTTCTTCCAACATATCGACAGCAGTCAGGTCCACCTCGGTGTTGGCCTCAGCGTTGAGGACGAACCACTCCGCGGCCGGCTCGGCCTCATGCACCGCAGCCAGGGCCCGGGTGCGGAAGTCCTCCGCATTGGCGAAGAACAGCGGCGAGTCATAGCGGTACACCACCAGCCCCGGTACTTGGATCGCGCCCGGATAGTCGTCAATGTCGTGCATCCCGGCCAGCCCGGGCACATAGCCCAGAATCCCGTCGTGGGGATGGACGATGCGACGAATCACGTCCAGTAGGGACAACCCGACCGCCACACCGATTCCGGGCAGTAGACCCAGGAACAGCACCGCGAGCGCGGTGATCAACGCCAGCACCAATTCGCTGCGGCGGAATCGGGCGATACGGCGCAGCTCACCAAGGTCGATCAGACGCACCCCGGCATAGATCACCACTCCGCTGAGTGCAGCCTGCGGAAAGGCGGCCAGCACTGGACCGAAAGCGAACAAGGTCACCAACACGGTCACCCCCGCCGCGATCGAGTACAACTGGGTGCGGCTGCCGGCGGCGTCGCCGATCACCGTCCGGCTGGCCGAGGACGACACCGCGAACGAGCCGAACAGGCCGTTGGTGAGGTTCGCCGCCCCCATGGCCAGCAGCTCGCCGTTGGCATCAATATGCTCCTCGCGTTTCGCGGCGAAGGCCCGGCCGGTGAGAATCACGTCCGAATACCCCACGATGGCGATTCCCAGGGCGGCCAAGCCGAGTTGGCCCAGATCGACACCGTTGAGGCTGGGCAGCACGAAGGCGGGCACCTGGGTGGGGATCTGTCCGATCACGGCAAGGCCCATGGTGGAGAGCGGAGTCCAGGCCACCAAAGCCGCCGCGGTCAGCATCACCAGCAGCGGACCGGGCCAGGTGGGCAGCCAGGCGCGCAGAGCGAACAGCGCCGCCGCCACGGCTAGCGACATCACGACGGTCGGCAGATGGGCTGAGCCGAGCTGCGCAATCACCGATGCAGTCTCCGCCCATGGCCCATCGCCGGTGATCGTCAACTGGGTGATGCGTCCGAACTGGCTGATGATCATCAAGATCCCCAGGGCGCCCAGATATCCGACCAGAATCGGTTTCGACAACAGATTGGCGATGAAGCCCAGCCGGGCCACGAAGGCCAGAATGCACAGGAGCCCGACCGCGACCGCGATGAGCGCTGCCACGGCCAGCCGCTGCGGTCCACTGACCGGCCCGGCCACCAACGCAATCGAGGCTGCGGTCATTAATGCCGTGGTGGATTCCGGCCCGACCGACAGCTGGCGCGACGAGCCCAGGATGGCGTAGATGACGATCGGCGCCATGACCGCCCATAGGCCGCTGACCGGGGGCAACCCCATGATCTCGGAGTAGGCCATCACTTGCGGAATCAGATAGGCCGCCATCGTCACCCCGGCGATCAGATCTCCGCGCAACCAGGCCCGCTGGTAGCTGGCGAGCACTGCCAGCCCCGGCGCCCACGGACGCCGGCCGCGCACCTGGGGTTCGCTCATGTCCCAACGCTATTCCCCGGCACGGCCGAGCGCAGCCATCCGGCTCGCCGCGCGGCCGATGCCCCCTGATGGAATGGCGCCATTCAAGCTATGTTTGCGCTGTGAATTCGCTGGCAGCTCTTCGGTCGGCGCCTTCGCCTGCCCAGAACCGCCAGCCCAGGACCTTTCCGTCCGATGCTCCCGGCCCGCGACTCGATGCACTCACCGGTCTGCGCTGGATCGCTGCCTTCGCAGTGTTCGTCTATCACGCACGTCTCTTCCTGCCCCTGCCTCATATGACCCATGTGGCACCGATGGGCAACACCGGGGTGACGTTCTTCTTCGTGCTGTCCGGCTTCGTCCTCACCTGGTCGTTCGTCAAGACCGATACCGCGGCCCGCTTCTACTGGCGCCGGTTTGCCCGTATCTGGCCGGCATTGGCAGTCAGTACAGTGCTAGCGATTCCGGTGTTCTACTACGGTCGCGGAATTCCCTTCGACGCAATGAACCAACTGGGGGTGCTGGCCAGCCTCACCTTCGTCCAGTCATGGTTCCCCCCGATCATGTTCGCCGGCAATCCGGCCGCCTGGTCGCTGTCGAATGAAGCCTTCTTCTACCTGCTGTTCCCTTTCCTCATTCGCCCGCTGCTCCGGCTCCGGGTTCGGCGGCTGGCCGTGTTGGCCGTGGCGCTGGCGACCGCCAACATCGCTCTGCGCTGGTGGAGCTACAGCGTCGACCTCACTGCGCTGCAAGAGACCTACCTGTTCATTTCGCCGATCGGGAGGCTGGCCGAATTCGTCCTGGGCATGACCGGGGCAGCCGCAATGCGGCGCGGCTGGCGTGCGCCGGTCCCGGTGAGCCTCGCCACCGTCGCGGTCGGAGTGGGGCTCGCCGTCATTTGGTACGACAGCGCTCACCCCGACGTGTTGAGCAGTGTCGGCATCGATAGCCCGCTGACCCACGGCATGAACCAACTGATGGGCGCGCTGTACGCCTTGCTCATCGTCGCGGTCGCCACTCGAGAGCTGACCGGCAAGCCCATGTTCCTGCGCACCCGCCTGATGGTCACCTTGGGAACCTGGTCCTACTCGTTCTACCTGGTGCATGCGACCGTCTTGTACGGGCTTTCCCAGATCTGGTTCGGGAAGCAGCCGCCTTCCTGGAGCAATGTGCCCCCGCTGCTGATCTCTCTGGCCGCGGCCATCGTCCTTTCCGCGGCCCTCTACCGCTTCGTGGAACACCCTGCCGAGAAGGCCCTGCGCAAGGCCCTGCCCCGTCCAAACGCACCGACTGCGACACCTCAGGATCAGCGGGTTTGACGGCGAAGCCCCCCCCAGGCCCGATTCCCTGATAGAACCGGGTCATGAGCCAAACCGTCGCCGTCGCCGGGGCCACCGGCTATCTGGGTCGCCATGTCTGCGCGGCACTCGCCGAACGGGGCCTCGCCGTACGCGCTCTGGTGCGCTCCCGACAGGCCGCCTTGGAACCGCACAGCTTCCCCGCCCCCGCGCTGCAGGGCATCGTCACCGAATGGCGGGTGGTCGACTACGCCCGTCCCGATACTCTCAGCGGCGTCCTCGACGGGGCCGACCGTGTCGTATCGACCCTGGGGGTTACCCGCCAGAAGGCCAGCCCTTGGGACATCGACTTCTTGGGAAACCTCCGTCTGCTGGAGCAGGCAGAGGCTTGCGGCGTCCGCTCCTTCTGCTACGCCAATGTCCTACGTTCCGAAAGTGGAACCTCGCTGATCATGCGCGCCAAGCACGCCTTCTCCCAGGTGTTGCGACGCAGCCCGGTGGCCGGGCAGATCGTCAATCCTTCGGGCTACTTCTCCGACATGACCGACGTCCTACTCATGGCCCGCAAAGGGATTGGGGTGGTCATCGGCGATGGCCAGGCACATTTCAATCCGATCCACGGCGCAGATCTAGCCGCCTTCATCGCCGAGAAGGTGAATGACCCAGCCGGCGAGTGGGATGTCGGCGGACCCGACGTGTTCACTTACCAGGAGCTCGCTGAACTGGCCTTCGACATCGTTGGACGCCGCGGTCGCATCGTCCACCTGGGACCCGGTGCCACTCGAGCCCTGATCGGAGTCGCCGATCATGCCTCACTGCAGGCCAGCAACCTGGCCCGATTCTTCCTGGAGGGCATGGCCTTGGACGCCACCGGCACTCCGGTCGGGAGCCACCACCTGGCCGACTACTGGCGCGCACTGTGAGGCCAGCGCCGCACTGGCTCAGGGTTCACAGGAGGAGTGGGCTCCCCGACTGAATGAGGTGCGGACTCCCCCCCCCCGACCGATTGAGCAGCGGACACTTCCCCGCTCCGGCTGGTTGAGGAGCGGACACTTCCCCGCTCCGGCTGGTTGAGGAGCGAACGAAGTGAGCGTCTCGAAACCCCCGCCACAGTCCACACACCACCTTGCGAGGTTTCGAGACGGCCCTCCGGGCCTCCTCAACCAACCGGAGGGAAGATGGCAGGCTTCGAGACGGCCCTACGGGCCTCCTCAACCAACCGAAGGAAAGACGGGCAGGCTTCGAGGCAGACCACAGGCTTCTGCAAACTACCCCGGGATCAGACCCGCGCCTGCCGGTGAAGCACGTGCCATGCTCGGCTCAGCGCCCACACACATTTCCCCACCCCACCGGCTGGACCGCCGACACTCCCCCGCCCCGGCTGGTTGAGGAGCGAACGAAGTGAGCGTCTCGAAACCCCCGCCACAGTCCACAAACCACCCTGCGAGGTTTCGAGACGGCCCTACGGGCCTCCTCAACCAACCGGAGGAAAGACGGGCAGGTCTCGAGACGGCCCTCCGGGCCTCCTCAACCAACCGGGGAAAAGGCAACCAGGTTCGAGACGGCGCTGCGGGCCTCCTCAACCAACCGAGAGTCGGGCCTGCGGCTCAGCCGACCGGGCGCAGCGGCAGCAGGGTGCGGCCGGTGGGGCCCATTTCGATGGCGGCGCCCAACTCGGGACACACGCCGCAGTCGTAGCAGCCCGACCAGCGACAGTCAGGGACTTCTTCTTCGTTGATGGCATCCAGATAGTCCTGGTAGAGCCATTCGCGTTTGAGACCGGCGTCCAGGTGGTCCCAGGGCAGCACTTCGGATTCGGCGCGGGAGCGCGTGGTGTACCAGGCCAGATCCACCCCATGCGGCGCCAAAGCCTGTTCGGCGGCGTGCAGCCAGCGTTCGTACGAGAAGTGCTCGCTCCAGCCGTCCATCACTCCCCCGTCACGCCAAACCGCTTCGATGACATCACCGACGCGACGGTCGCCACGGCTGAGCAGCCCTTCGATCTGACCGGGCTCTCCCTCGGCGTAGCGGACGCTGATCGCTCGACCGTAGCGGCGATCGTCGCGCACCTTCTGTTTCAAGGCGCGCAGGCGCCGATTGACAGTCTCCGCGTCGGCCTGGCCCACCCATTGGAAAGGGGTGTGCGGTTTGGGGACGAAGCCTCCGATGCTGATCGTGCAACGGATGTCACGGGTACCGGTGACCCGGCGTCCGGTGGCGATCACCTCGGCGGCGAGATCGGCGATGGCCAGCACGTCCTCATCGGTCTCGGTGGGCAGACCGCACATGAAATAGAGCTTCACCTGCCGCCAGCCCTGCCCGAAGGCGGTGGCCACAGTGTTGATCAGATCTTCGGAACTGACCTGCTTGTTGATCACCTTGCGCAACCGCTCGCTGCCGCCCTCAGGGGCGAAGGTAAGACCGGAGCGGCGTCCGTTGCGGCTGAGTTGGTTGGCCAGATCGATGTTGAAGGCGTCCACCCGGGTACTGGGCAGCGACAGCGACACGAAGCTGTCGGCATAGCGGTCAGCCAGTTGTTGGGTGATCGGCGCGATCTCGGAATGGTCGGCACTCGACAGGCTCAGCAGCCCGACTTCCTCCAGCCCGGTTGCGGCCAGTCCGGCGGCCACCATAGTGCCGATGGTTTGAATGTTGCGCTCCCGTACCGGACGGCTGATCATGCCTGCCTGGCAGAACCGGCAGCCCCGGCTGCACCCCCGAAAGATCTCCACCGAATAGCGCTCGTGCACTGTCTCGGCCAGCGGCACGATGGGCGCCTGCGGATAGGGCCAGGAATCCAAGTCGCTGAGGATGTGCTTGCTGACCCGCTCGGGAACCCCGGGGGCCACCGGACGCACCGCACTGATCGCCCCATCGGCACCATAGCTGACCTCGTACAAGGACGGCACATAGGCCACGCCGCTGGCCGCCAGTCGATGCAGCAGACCCGGGCGTCCCTGTGGGCTTCCGGCAGCCTTCCAGTCGCGAACCAGTTCGGAGACCGCCAAGGCGGCCTCCTCACCGTCGCCGAGCACGACAGCATCGACGAAGTCGGCCACCGGTTCAGGGTTGAAGGCGGCATGACCACCCACGATGACCAACGGATCGGAGTCGACGCGGTCCACGGTGCGCAGCGCAATCCCGGCCAGATCCAGGGCCTCCAGCAGATTGGTGTAGCCCAATTCAGTGGCCAGACTCACCCCGAGAATGTCGAAGCTGCGCACCGGCAGGTGCGACTCCCAACTGAACTGCGGCACCTTGTGGCGGCGCATCAACGCGGCCAGATCCGGCCAGATCGAGAAGCTGCGCTCGGCGGCGATCCAGTCGCGCTCATTGAGCACCTCATACAAGATCGCCAAGCCCTGATTGGGTTGTCCGACCTCGTAGGCGTCGGGATACATCAGCACCCAACTCACCTCGGCGGCGGCCACATCCTTGGTGACGGAGTTCACCTCTCCGCCGATGTAGCGCACGGGTTTGACCACCTGGGCCAGCAAAGGCTCCAGGCGCGGGTACAGCGACTCCAGCGGATTCATAGCCTGCACAGCCTACGTCACGCCCCCTCGCTACGTTTAGGCCGTCGCGCTACTGGGCGCCCAGTAGCGTCGCGGCCTAAACGTAGCGTCAGGGGTGGTCAGGGGTGGTCAGGCCGAGCCGAGTTTGAACAGCGTCACTGCGTAATTCACGCAAGGCGTCCCGGGCCACCCAGCGGGCTGCTGAGGAGTCGGACTGGCTGGCCAGGATCTGTTCGGCGGTGGCCACGGCAGCGGCGTGACACTGCGGCGATCGCTTTCCGATCTGGCGCAATGCCCAGTTCACGGCCTTCTTCACGAAGTTGCGGTCATCGTCGGCCGCCTGCTCGATCACCGGCAGAAAGGCGATGAGCTCGGTGTCGGGGACGGTCTTGTCATGCACCGCGAGGCTGCACATGAGGACGAAGCCGGATCGCTTGACGAAGACCTCCTCTGCGGCAGACCACTGCACCGCCTTGGCATAGGCGAAATCGGTGGCGCCGAACAGTCCAGAAAGCTGGTCGCACACGTCCCAGGAGTCCAGGTCGGCGACCCAGGCGTCGGCTTGGCTTTCGGTGACCAAAGCTGGAATGTCGATCAGGCCGGCCAGGATGCGCGCCTCATGCACCCCGCTGGCCCACAGCCGCCCGGCCAGTTCATGGACGGCCAGCGGGTCGGCCCGACGCCAGGGCCGCAGCTCCTTGACGATGCCGCGCAGCGTGGTGACGCTGACCCCGAGGGTGCCAGCAGCGCTGATGCCGAACCGGGCCATCCCGGCGACGTTCTCCGGGTTGGCCAGGCCCTGCAATCGGGCCAGCAGGTCCTCTGCTGAGACCGGGATCGGCTGGTTAGATGTCACCGCTCAGCACCGAGGTGGCATCAACCACCAGATCGGCATGCTCGGCCGGATCACAGTCGGCCAAGTAGAGCTGCTGGCCTTGGTGATGGCGCGCATTCACCGGATCGGTCAGTTCGGGACTGCTGCCGTCCCGAACGGCCAGGCGGCGGAATGCCTCATCGAAGGGAAGATCCAGCCACACCGACAGGTCCCACATCTTCGCGCCGCGCGAGGGGCACCACAGTTCGCGATGCATGAACATCCCGTCGATGATCACCACCGCGTCGTTGGGAGCCACCTGCCACGGCGAGCACACCTCACATTCGGAGCCGAGGTCATAGGCCGCCGTCCGATAGCGGCCCGAGCCATCACGACCCAGCGGGTCCAACACCTCGTCGGTGAATCGCTGGTAGTCGTAGCTGTCCTCGAAGTACCCCTTTCCGGAGTACCGACCCTGGGCGTAGCGCTTGTCGGGCGGATTCAGGTAGTTGTCCAGGCTCACCCGGATCACCGTCTGTCCTGATTCGCGCAACAGCTCCGCCAACGTGTCGGCGAAGGTGGTCTTGCCGGCGCCATCAACCCCGTCGATTGCTACCAGAATCCGTCCAGTGCGTGGACGCAGCAGTCCACGAAGCTTGCGCAATGCACACGCAACATCGACCTTTTCGATCACATCATTAGCCATTTCAACCCTCGTGGTGTCCCCATGACGTGCGCTCAGACAAGGCCGGATGGGGCCTGGGGCTGAGCACGTGCAGCAGGAGCGTTCGCCCGCGGCAGCTTCAGCCGGGAAGCCTGCCACAGGAGGGCCGCGCCCACCAGTACCGTGATGCCCATTTGGATAAGGACCTCCGGTCCAGCCGATCCGGCCTGCCGCTCAAACAACTGAGCAAATGCCTTCGGCTGGAAGGGCAGCAGCAGCTCACCGACCAGGTTGTTGACCACATGCAACGCAATGGCAGCCTCCAGCCCTCCGGTGCGCCACACCAGCACCGAGAAGACCACCGCCACCAGCAGGTAGTAGCTGATCAGCCACGGATCCCCGGCGCCGTGCAGCAACATGAAGAACACCGCGTTGACCGCGATGCCGATTCCCAGCGCCACCCAGCGATTGCCGAACCACGACGAGACGCTGCGGAACACCAGGCCCCGCATCGCGTACTCCTCCCCGGCTGCTTGGAAGGGCGTGGTGAGCAGGATGACCAGCAAAAGGAACAAGGAATTGCTGTCCCAGGTCATCTCGCCGACGCCACCGGCCAGGGCAGTCTGGATGCCGAGCAGGGCCAGCAGGCCGATCGCGGCGATGGCCACCGAGCGTCCGAAGAATCCCCACCGGAAGCCCCCGGTGATCGAGGACAGCCACCGTGGACGCTGCCGGTAGATCAACCAATGGACCAACAGCGCCACCGGAATCGTCAAGGCCAAGGACACATTGTTGGCCGCAAACAGGGCCGGAGAGTTCAGATTCTGGAGGTCCAGCTCTCGGCCTTGGCTCATGTCCCAGAAGACCGCGATCATGGTCGGCGGAATGCTCACCAGGAACCAAGCCACGGCAAAGAGGGCCAGCGCCGCCAGCGGCTTCCACCAACGAAATGCCCGGGCCCGATAGAACTGGTGGTATTCCCGAGGTTCGACCGGCAGCGGCTCAGGCTTGGGTTCGGCGATCATCGGCGGCGGATAGCCGAGGTAGGTCAGCGCGCCGTCCGGCCCCGCCAGGGTCATCGGCTCGGGATATCCCACCGGTTCGGGATAGCCGCCCGGCAAGGCAGGGGGCATGGTGTTCGACCATGGCGGTGTCGCGGCCAGCGGTGGGGGTGGAACCGACCCCGGATTGTCTGCTCCGGGGTGGTTTTCGCCGGTTAGGTCAGGGTCGGGAACCATAGCGACATCTCCTTGGCCGCCGATTCCGCCGAATCCGAGGCGTGGACCAAGTTCTCCCGATTGGACAGCGCCAGATCGCCGCGGATGGTGCCTGGGGCAGCCACCGCCGAGTTCGTGGCGCCATTCATCAAGCGCACGACCTCGATGACGCTCGGACCGGCGAGCACCATGGCCACCAGCGGACCGGAGGTGATGTAGTCACGCAGCGGCGGATACCACGGCTGCTCGACATGGTCGGCGTAGTGCCGGTCGGCCATCGCGGCGTCGATCTGACGCATCTCCACCGCCACCGGGGCCAAGCCCTTGGACTCATAGCGGGCCAGGATCGTCCCGACCAGCCCGCGACGCACCGCGTCGGGTTTGAGGAGCACCAAGGTTCGTTCAAGATCAGTCATGAGCCTGACCCTACCGGCTGCCGGATCGGCATTTCACCGCACCCTGTGGACACCTCAGTGAGACGCCCTGATCCGCCATCGAACAGCCCGGACCTCGCTGACGTCGCGGGCTTCGACAAGCTCAGCCAACGGCCCGCGCACCCAAAAGTCCGTCGCACCGAACCTCAACCCGTGCCCTGAGCCTGTCGAAGGGCAACCCCGCACAGGCTTCGACAAGCTCAGCCAACGAACCCGCCACACCGCACACAACCCACGCCCTGAGCCTGCCGAAAGGCAACCCCGCACAGGCTTCGACAAGCTCAGCCAACGAACCCG
>JAEXAS010000029.1 GCA_023458095.1 Actinomycetes bacterium
AGTGCGTCCCGAGGCGTTGCCCCAGTGACTCACCGCCATCAAAGCGCAGACCAGGCTGGCTGTGGCCAGCAGCCCCACGACCGTGGCTGTCCAAGACGGGGTCCATTGCTGGACCTCGGTAAGGCTCACACACCAGGTTTGCGGCGGGAAGTCCCCGGAAATGAAGGTCACCGCTTCTTCGCGCACCCCCAGGCGCGAGGCACAATCCTCGACGCGATCCCACGGTCGGGCGAGCAGAACCTGATAGGCACCGGCCACCATGGTCGCGGCGCCAAGCACCGCAGCCCCAGCACCCCAGCCGTTGCCGGTGGCGGTGCGTCCAGCCAGCTTCAGCGCCAAAGCGCCGCAGACCATTCCGAGGGTGGCACCGATCAGCCAGCTCACGGGCGCAGCTCGCCAGAAGAGCACCGGCACGACCAGACCGGCCAGGCCGCCGGCCAGCGCGCCTGACAGCCCCTGCCAGCGCGGCGCGCGGCGGGTGAGGCGGTGCGCTCCGGCAGCGGCGAGTCCATTCAGCGCCCCACACAATGCCACTACCGGTACCCAGATAGGCCCGAAGAGGATGATGCCTGCCCATGCCTGTGGTTGTTGACCCACCGAGCCGACGGTGAAGACTAACCACTCAAGGAAGGCCACCGGAACTGCGCTGAGGATCGCGATCCACATCGAATGGAGGACCACCCGCGACGGCCGCACCGCTCCCATGCGCCCATCCTGCCCGTCCAGGCAAATCCCGTCCTCTGGCGAAGTCAGTCAGCTTCCGGCGAGGGGGGGAACTCGCTTTGCCTGTCGCCATGGCATGACCCGGCAATACCCGCGGCATGGTGAAAGTATCTGCCCTAGAGAAGGTCTGCTGCCTGGTCGAGATTGGCTCGATAGGCCGTGCTGTGCAGGCCGTAGCTGAAGCTCTCCTGGCCGCGACTGCGCGGGTGGCTGGCCAGCAGGCGGCGCACCTCGGAGAGCACTTCGGCCTGCCGCTGTGGCTCAGCCAGGATGTACCCGCTTCGCGAGGTCACCATCGCCTCGATTTCCCCGGCGGTCATCGTCCGCTGCCGGGAGCGCTGGTCGCGTTCGAAGGGTGTGAATCCGGGCAGGTCGACCAGCCAGTCCTGGTCAACCATCTGCTCGGCCGGCGACGGCCCGATGATGGCGGCCAATTCGGCGACGAAAGGGTCACGGGTGTCGCGGGTGTTCCAGATCAGCCCCAAGCGCCCTCCGGGACGCAGCACCCGAGCGATCTCAGGACCGGCCGTGGCCGGGTCGAACCAGTGCCAGGCCTGCCCCACGGCGACGGCAGCCACCTGGGCATCCGGCAGCGGAATCGCCTCGGCGCTGCCGACCAGGCGTTGGCCGGATTCGTTGCTGTGGAGCATCTTCTCGTCGGGATCGACCGCGATGACCTCAAAGCCGAGGGCGGTTATGGCACGGCTGAGCTTGCCTGACCCAGCGCCCAGATCGAGCACCGGACCCTCCACCCCGGCCAGCATCCAGGCGACATGGTCGCGGTCGTAGTCGGGCCTGCCCCGTTCGTAGGCTCCGACGTTGGTGCCGAAACTGGTGGCGGCCTGGTTCTGCTCCATGGCTAGGCCCGGTCCAGGAAGTCGTCCAACACGGCGCAACCGTGGGTCAGAGCCGAGATCGGGACCCGCTCGTCGACACCGTGGAACAGAGCAGCGAAGTCCAACTCCGGGGGCAGGCGCAGCGGTGCGAAGCCAAAACAGCGCACCCCCAGGCTGGACCAGGCCTTTGCATCGGTCCCGGCACTCATCATGAACGGGACGACGGTGGCGCCGGGGTCGGCGGCGAGCAGGCTGGCTGACATGGCGTCCACCAGGTCACCATCGAAGGTGGTCTCCACCGCGATATCGGCGTTGACCGCCTCGTAGCGCACCTTCGGCCCGATCAGGTCGGTGATGGTGGCGTAGAACTCGTCCTCGGCGCCGGGCAGGAAGCGGCCGTCCACGCCCGCGGTGGCCTGGCCAGGGATGACGTTCACTTTGTAGCCCGACTGCAGCATGGTGGGGTTGGCGGTGTTGGTCACGGTGGCGCCGACCAGGCGGGCGATCGAACCGAGCCGGGCCAGGGTCTGCTCGACCTCGTCGGTTTGGATCGGGACGCCGAGCGCGTCTTCGACCGCTTCCAGGAACTGCTGAACCGAGGGATGCAGCCGGGTGGGCCACTGGTAGGCGCCGATCCGGCTGACGGCCGCAGCGATCTCGGTGACCGCATTGTCGGGGTTGCGCATGGAGCCGTGACCGGCGGTGCCCTCGGCGATGAGTTTGAGCCAGGCGATGCCCTTCTCCGCGGTTTGGATCAGGTAAAGGCGCTGATCGTTCACCGTGAGCGAGAAGCCACCCACCTCACCGATCGCTTCGGTGCAGTCGCCGATCAGGTCAGGGTGATGCTCGGCCAGCCAATGCGAGCCTTTGCGTCCGCCCGCTTCTTCGTCGGCGGTGATCACCAACCGAATCGGACGCCGCGGTGGGCGTCGGGTGCGCTGCCGCTCGCGCACGACGGCCAGCACCATCGCGTCGAAGTCCTTCATGTCGACTGCGCCGCGTCCCCACACATAACCGTCTTTGACCTCACCGGCGAACGGATCGACCTGCCAGTCCGAGGCGATGGCGGGCACCACATCGGTATGGCCGTGGATCAGCAGCGGCGGCAGCGAGGTGTCACACCCCTCCGGCTCCCAATGCGCCACCAGCGAGGTGCGCCGAGCTTCGGATTCGAAGATCTGAGAACTGATGCCAACCTCATCGAGTTTGGCGGCCACATACTCCGCGGCCTCCCGCTCCCCATGGGAGCCGCCGGGGCCAAAATTCGAGGTGTCGAAGCGGATCAGGTCCTGGCACAGACCCACAACTTCGGCCGCGGCGGTGACTGGTGCGTCCATGGGTTCATCCTGCCACCAGGGTCGCGCGCCGTCCTTGACGGCGCCGAATCGCCATGCCGGGTGTGCGTTGCTATAGTTTTGGGGCTGTCCGGGCCTGACCGGGCGGTACACCGGTCCGGGTGGCGGAATAGGTAGACGCGCTAGCTTGAGGTGCTAGTGCCCGTTATAGGGCGTGGAGGTTCAAGTCCTCTCTCGGACACAGTAAAGCCCCTAGTGAACGTCTGTTCACTAGGGGCTTTCGCATGTGCGGGAAACGCGCACCCTGAGACTCCTCCCCACTGCCCATTTGCCCCCCCACCCCCGGGCTCAGTCCTTGGCCTCAGCGGTCAACTTCCGCCGAGCCCTTCGCACTTCAACAGCGACGACCACCAGGCACGCTGTGACTGCCGCTCGCGCCCACCAGGATCCACTGGTCACCCATACGGCCACAGTGGTCAGTGCCACTGCCCATGTACTCAATTCCACCTTCATTGCGACCTCCTCCCAGCGAGACTAACCAGTCCCTCTGACACTTCTGGCCCAGCTAACTACCGTCCCACGCAGGCACGCCGCCTTCTTGGTACGCATCACCGTCAACCAAGCCGAATCTGTCCGGGATTTGCGCAAGGCAAGGGCGATCGTGGGCGGCGACAATTCGCTCCGAGCAACCTCACGAAATGCACCAACATCTCGGTTCGCCGCAGTCTCGCCGCCGATCACGAACACCTGTCAGACGCAGGCTTTAAGGTGTTCCCGATTACTCATCACGAAGGGACTTGGCATGCATTTGATCAGACGCATGGTTTCTATCACGGCGATTACATTGCTGATCCTCGGCACGCTCACGCTGACCGCACCCCCCGCGAACGCCGAGACACTTCACACCGGTCATGCAAAGACAGTGAAGATCCGGCCCGCAAAGATCGCCCCATCTGGCACCAAGGTCATTCGGTCGGCCATCACCGTCAAGAAGGGGTCCAAGACGGTCGCAAAGAACAAGCGCTCATATAGGGCCACCAAGGGCACCTACAAGGTAACCACGCAGGTCACCTTCCAACGACTTCTGACCGTGACACCGAGTACAACGTCGGTTTTCTCGGAGTGCCGAATCAGTGCCATGTCGATCGCATCCGACCGGACGACCTGGTCGAGTTGGGGTGACGGCACCGGTTACTACTCGGGACAGGTGACCTTCACCTACTCCGGGAGTTGCACCGACACGTTTTATGATCAGAACTTCGACGCTCACTATACGACTTGGCACACCTCGTGGCAGTACGACGACTATGTGATCACCGACAACATCACACGCGCAGCCGATCGCTCTGCAGCGATCATCGCCGCCGCCGACTACGGGCTCGGTGATGTGGACTACGTCGACGGAACTGACATGACAACCCTGCCGAGCTATCGAATGTGGGCCGCCGCTCAGACGATCAAGAAGACCCGGACCGTGAAGGTGAAGCGGTAGCGCGACTGCACCCTTGGCGAGAATTTGGAGGCCTCACCCCTATACCCCATGGGGTATAGTTCCGAGCGACCGGACACCGCGACCCGAGGACCAACAGCCAATGAGACGCCATCCTCCCAAGGGGGCTGACCCATGGGTGAGCTGACGATCCTGGGCGCCTTCCTTGGTGGGCTGGTCTCCTTTCTCTCCCCCTGCGTGCTGCCGGTGATTCCGGCCTACGTGTCGGTGGTCACCGGACTCAGCGCCACGGCTATCCAAGAAGGCGGGCGGGCCCGCTTCGGGCAGGTTATGAAGACCTCACTAGGCTTCATTCTCGGTTTCAGCGCCGTCTTCGTGGTGATGGGGCTGTCGATCACCGCCGCAGGTCAGGCCCTGTTCACCCACCGAGCACTGCTCACTCAGATTTCCGGTCTGGTCGTGTTGGCGATGGCGCTGTTCCTGCTCGGCTCGTTGTTCTTGAAAGCACCGTGGCTGTATCAAGAAGCCCGCTGGCACCCGCAACTGGACAAGTTCGGACCCTTCGCCGCCCCCATCGCGGGGGTCGCTTTCGGCTTCGGTTGGACGCCCTGCGTGGGTCCGGTGTTGACCAGCGTGCTGGCGGTGGCGGCCAGCAGCGGCGACCTGGCGCTGTCCACCATGATGCTGGTGGCCTACTCCGCCGGACTGGCCGTCCCGTTTCTGCTGGCGGCGCTGGCCATGGATCGGGTCGCGGGCGCCTTCGGCTTCGTGAAGCGACACTTCTTCGGAATCACGGTGGCCTCCGGCATCATTTTGGCGATCTTTGGCGCACTGCTGGCATTCAACCGGATGGCGCTGGTCACCACCGCCACCCAATCCTTCCTCCAAACCATCGGCCTGGGCGGGCTGCTGGGGCTCGGCTAATCGGAAAGGCCACCGCACATCATGGGATCCAAACCAACCAAGAGCGCACCCAACCAGTCCCGGCGGGCGGCGCGAATCGCCGAACTTGAGCGCCAACAGCGTCGCAACAAGATCACCAAGGCCGCCGTCATCGGCGGCTTGGCCGCAGTCCTCATCGCGGTGGGCGTCCTCGCCTTCGTCGGAACCAGCTCCAGCCCGTCCGCCGACAGCGCCGGCCAGAAGTACCTGGCCACCAAGGACAACTTCCGCCTGCCCGGCTTGCTGGACGCCGACAAGACCGTGGCGTTGGCCGACTTCAAGGGAACGCCGGTCGTGGTGAACTTCTTCGCCTCGTGGTGTGTGTACTGCAATGAGGAACTGCCCGGCTTCATCCAGGTCGCGCATGCCACCGAAGGCAAGGTGGCCTTCGTCGGCGTCAACACCGGTGACCCCGGCGATGGCGTCGCCATGGCGAAGCGGTTCGATCTGGCCGAGAACGGCTTCACTCTGGCCAAGGACATCGGAAACGAACCAGCCTCGGATCTGTGGACCTCCTATGGCTCGCAAGGCCTGCCGGTGACCGCCTTCTATGACGCCCAGGGCACACTGGTCGACTTCTCCGGCGGCATGCTGACCCAAGACGCACTGGCGCAGCGCATCACCAAGAACTTCGGGGTGGACGCGACGGCTCCCGACGCCGCCACCGTCGCCGCCCCGGTGATTCCACTGATCCCCAAGGGGATGTCTGAGCTTCTCAATTCCTACGGCAACACCACCGACTACTTCGCCATCGATCTGCGCTCCGCTGAGGATTTCGCGGCCGGGCACATCTCCGGCTCCCGCAACTTCCCCAGCGCCACCCCACAGACGGTGGTGAAGCAGGCCGCCGACCTCAGCAAGGACGGCAGCTACTTCCTCTATGACGCCGATGGCGCTGCCACCGAGGCGGTGGGAGATGCTCTCCACAAGGCCGGCTTCAAGCACATCTACTATCTTCAGGGCGGGCTGGCGGCCTGGGCTCAGGCCGGAGGTCTCACCGGACCGTAATCACTGCGGGTTACGATTTCGCCATGAGCCCCCAGGCAACGCCGCCCGCCGACAGCCATGACCTGATTCGAGTCCTTGGCGCCCACGTCCACAATCTCAAGGGAGTCTCGGTCGAGATCCCCAAACGCCGGCTGACGGTCTTCACCGGAGTCTCCGGTTCCGGTAAGAGCTCGCTGGTTTTCGGCACGATCGCCGCCGAGTCCCAGCGACTGATCAATGAGACCTACTCCGCTTTCCTCCAAGGCTTCATGCCCACACTGGACCGGCCCGAGGTGGACTTCCTGGACGGTCTGACCACCGCGATCATCGTCGACCAGGAGCGCATCGGCGGGAACCCACGCTCCACGCTCGGCACCGTCACCGATGCCAACGCCATGCTGCGGATTCTGTTCAGCAGACTCGGCGATCCCCATATCGGATCTCCCCAGGCATACTCCTTCAATGTGGCCACCGCCCGCGCCGGTGGGGCGATCACCATCGAACGCGGGCCGGGCAAACCAGTGGCTCACAAGGTCAGCTTCACCGCCATTGGGGGCATGTGCCCGCGTTGCGAAGGCCTGGGCAGCATCAACGACTTCGATCTCACCCAGCTCTACGATGCGTCCAAGACTCTCACCGAAGGGGCCATCACCGTCCCCGGCTACAGCGCCGATGGCTGGTACGGCCGCATCTTCGCCGCCGTCGTGCCCGCCGACAAACCCATCTCGGATTTCAGCGCCAAGCAGCTCAACGAGTTTCTCTACGGCGAGCCGCGCAAGATCAAGGTCGAGGGCGTGAACCTCACCTACGAGGGTCTGATTCCGCGGATTCAGAAGTCGATCCTGAGCAAAGATGTTGAGGCGATGCAGCCGCACATCCGGGCGTTCGTGGAACGCGCGGTGGTGTTCACCACCTGCCCCGACTGCGGCGGTACCCGACTCAATGAGGGTGCCCGTTCCTCGAAGGTGGCTGGCATCACCATCGCCGAAGCCTGTGCGATGCAGATCTCCGATCTGGCCGAGTGGGTGCGGACGGTGCAAGCCCCGTCCGCGACTCCTCTGCTGGCGAATCTGCAGCATCTGCTGGATTCCTTCGTCGAGATCGGTCTGGGCTATCTGAGTCTGGATCGCTCCTCGGCGACCCTGTCCGGTGGCGAGGCGCAGCGGGCCAAAATGATCCGGCATCTGGGATCGTCACTGACCGATGTCACCTACGTCTTCGACGAGCCGACCGTGGGGCTGCACCCGGCCGACATCCAGCGCATGAATGTGCTGCTGCGCCAACTGCGCGACAAGGGCAACACCGTCCTGGTGGTTGAGCACAAGCCTGAAGTCATCGCCATCGCCGACCACATCGTCGATTTGGGGCCCGGGGCCGGTAGCGACGGCGGTGAGGTGTGTTTCGAAGGCAGCGTGGACGCCCTGCGCACCTCCGACACCGTCACTGGACGCCATCTCGCTGATCGCACGACGCCCAAGGCCCAGGTGCGTCCGCCCCGCGGCAGGCTAGAACTGCGCTCGGTCACCAGCCACAACCTGCGTGGGGTCGATGTGGACATTCCGCTGGGCGTGCTCACCGTCCTCACCGGGGTGGCCGGATCGGGCAAGAGCTCACTCATCGATGCTGCCGTGGCGCCCCGGGACGGCGTGGTCACCATCGACCAGAGCCCCATCCGCGGCTCTCGACGCAGCAATCCGGCCACCTACACCGGCCTGCTGGAGCCCATCCGAAAGGCCTTCGCCAAGGCCAATGGCGTCAAGCCGGCCCTGTTCAGTGCGAACTCTGAGGGAGCCTGCCCGGTCTGCAATGGCGCCGGCGTGATTGTCACCGATCTCGGGGTGATGGCCAGCGTGACCACCACCTGTGAGGAGTGCGAGGGACGCCGCTACCAGGCGTCGGTCTTGGAATATCGCTTCGGCGGGGCCAGCATCGCCGACGTCTTGGAGATGTCGTGCGCCGAGGCCGCCACTTTCTTCGCCGACGACCAGGCCAAGCTTCCCGCAGCCGCGAGAATCGTCGATCGACTGGTCGACGTGGGCCTGGGCTATGTGAAACTGGGCCAGACCCTGACCTCACTGTCCGGTGGCGAACGCCAGCGCCTCAAACTGGCCGCCCAATTGAATGAGGGCGGTGAGATCTATGTCCTGGACGAACCCACTGCCGGACTGCACCTAGCCGATGTCGAACAACTGTTGGGCTTGCTGGACCGCCTCGTCGACTCCGGCAAATCCGTGATCGTGGTCGAGCATCACCAAGCGGTCATGGCTCACGCCGATTGGATCATCGATCTGGGCCCAGGCGCCGGCCACGACGGCGGCCAGGTGGTCTTCGCCGGGACGCCGGCAGACCTGATTGCCTCGGCATCAACCCTGACAGGCAAACACCTGGCCGATTACGTCAACGACTGACCTTCCACCCACACCTGTTCAAACCAGGCGGGTTCCCGACACCCGAACCCAACCACGGCTGGTTGAGGAGGTCCGACCCCCCGGCCAGCTGCGGACGCCCGAACCCAACCCCGGCTGGTTGAGGAGGCCCGCAGGGCCGTCTCGAAACCACAGCTACGTACCGCAGAAAGTCAGCGCCAGGCCGCCACAGGTTTCGAGACGCTCACTTCGCTCGCTCCTCAACCAACCGAGGCATGAGCTCCTGGCTGGACTCAGCCACCCCCCACACACAGACAAGCCACCACCCGAACGCCAGAAGGCCCCAAAACACACCCTCGCCCCCTCAACAACCAACCGCCCCTCCCCCCGGCTGGTTGAGGAGGCCCAACCCCCAACGGCCGGCTGCGGAAACCCGAATCCCCAAACGGCTGGTTGAGGAGGCCCGCAGGGCCGTCTCGAAACCACAGCTACATGCCGCAGAAAGTCAGCGCCAGGCCGCCACAGGTTTCGAGACGCTCACTTCGCTCGCTCCTCAACCAACCGAGGCATGAGCTCCTGGCTGGACTCAGC
>JAEXAS010000030.1 GCA_023458095.1 Actinomycetes bacterium
TACTGGGCGCCCAGTAGCGTCGCGGCCTAAACGTAGCGTCGGGGTTGGCGATGGGGACGAGTCGGCCTGTAAGCCGGATTCTGTGGCCCCGAAGGACCGGTGATCATCCATCTGCGACGGCTGTTACCAGCCGCCTTCGCCAAAGGCGTGCAACCTACCCGGGCACCTCGCGCGAGCAGCGCTCAAACGGTGTCCGCAGGCCGTGAATCCGAAGATGCCCAGCCCTTCTTGGTCTTGCTCCGAGTGGGGTTTACCTTGCCACTCCAGTCACCTGGAGCGCGGTGGTCTCTTACACCGCCGTTTCACCCTTACCCGCTTGCGCGGGCGGTCTGTTCTCTGTGGCACTTTCCCGCGGGTCACCCCGGGTGGGCGTTACCCACCACCCTGCTCTGTGGAGTCCGGACTTTCCTCAGCTTGCGCTGCGATCACCCGGCCGACTCGTCCGCCGACAACACTAGCTGAACACCGACACAGAGAGCTTTTCGCCAAGCCCGCGGAGGGCTATCGTTCAGCCCGTGATGATTCTTGTTCTGGTCGTGATCTTCGCCTTGTTCCTGGTCGCTGGCCTTTCCGGCATGACGCGCACCCTGATCAAGGCCGACAAGTTCCCCGCCGGAGTCGCGTTCGGCCTGCGCACTCCCGCCACCAATCGCTCCGATGAGGCGTGGGTCGCCGGACATCGCGCCGCTACTGGCGCGCTGACTCTCACCATGATCGTCAGCGGCGCTGGTGGCCTGGCGGTGTTCCTCACGTCACTGATTTCCCCGGCCGGCGTTTCCTCGTCCCAGACCTGGATCGCGGCCGGAATCAGCACGCTGGCAACCGCGGTAATGATCGGGATCGCCTTCCTGATCGCGAACAGTGCCGCGAGCAAGACCGCCTAAGCTCCCGGCACCGCCACCACCAACTCCACCAACCGCATCGGGTGCAGGTGGGGTTGGGTTCGCCAGAACTGAGCTGAGCCCTGCTCGGCTTCGGGACGCGACTCGCGCAGCGTCCAACCTGCAGCGGCAAGCACCTGCTCCAATTCGACCGGCGTGAACCGGGATAGCCACGGCTCACGATTGCCGATTTGAGCACTGACTGCGGCCACGTACGCGCCCCCGGGCGCGTCAGCCTCCGCATTGGGAACCAGGACATCCATCAACAACAGCGAACCTGCTGGCAGCGCCAGCGAGCTGATCAGTGACCGGTTCTGGTCCTCGGTGAGATACATGCTCAGCCCCAGGGCAACCACCGCAGTAGGCAGGTCCGAGTTCAGGCCAGCCTCGACAAGGCTCGACAGCAACTCCGGATCAGGCAGGGCCAGCGCCACCGGCGTTCCGACATCCTCAACACCGGCCTGCTGACATACCTGCCTGCGCCAATCAAGCATCTCTGGCCGATCGACCAACCACACCGGCCCCGGAAACGCCGCAGCGAGGAAGGTATCCAGCCCCGCCCCCAGCAAGACCAACTGCGAGACTCCCCCGGCGGACAGTAACTCGCGAGCGAAAGAGGCCCGCAGCACCGCAGAACCCCGGGCCGCCGCGAGCACCGGCTCGTCGGGGAACTGGCGGTGGAAGTCCAGCGGTGATGGCGTGAAGAGCGAACAGATGCGGGCAGCATCGTGGTCGACAACCAGGTGAGGAGGTTCGTCGACGAGGAGGTGGGCAGCTCGTGCGGCTGCGGCGAGAACGGCAGTGGCCGATGGCACGTCTTGAAGAGGTATCACTTCAATTCACTATCACGGCACACAGCTTCGACAAAGCCGACGCACTGAGGTCTAGCTGGCTGAGCGCACCAGGATCCGCTCGCACTCCTCGCAGCGCAGCACCTCGTCTTCGGCAGTTGCGGCGTATTCAGCCAGGGCCGTGGCTGTGGCCTCGATCTGGCAGCCACCGCAGCGACGGGCCTTCAGTTCGGCGGCGCCGAGGCCGCCGGCCTTCACCCGGATTCGATCGTAGAGAGCCACCAGGTCGGCGGGGAGTTCGGCAGCGATCCCATCGCGGATCTGTTGGTGCGTGGCGATCTCGGCGTCCAGTTGCCCAAGTTGCTCATCACGGGAGGCGATCACCCTGCGCAGGGAGTTCTCCAGCTCGGCGACCCGACCAGCCAAGTCAGCCTCTTCAGCGGTGACCGCCTCCAACTGCTCCATGGCTTCCAACTCGGCGTCCTCCAAGTCGGAGATGCGCTTGCCCAGATGCTCAATCTCTTCACTGAGGGCTGCAAAACCACGCGGGTCGGTGACCAGGCCGTCGTCGCGACGCTTGATGTCGCGGGCGAGCCGCTCTTTGACCGGCACCAGATCGGACTCAGCTTTCTCCACCTCTGCAGTGAAGTCACCCAATCGCGTACGGGCCGCCACCAAGGACGCGGCGATCTGCGCGCGCTCTTCCTTGCCTTTGGCGATCACCTCATGCTCGGGCAATGCCGTCTTGCGATGGGTGAGTTGGGCGATCACGGTGTCCTCGGCCTGCAGGTCGAGGAGTCGAAGCTGTGCCGACGCGGCAGCCTTCATCGGGGCCTCCTGAAGTTGTGAGCACCGACTCTACTGGAGAACTGGCCAGCACCCCATGAGGGCTAGCATCAGGGTATGGACGAGGAATCAACGGCCAAGCTCCCCAATCGCCAGACCCCCTTCTCGGAAGCCTTTATCGAGTTCATTCCCAGCGGGTGGGCACCGTACCCCAGCCAGACGCCCGCAGCACTTCCTGCGGTCGGACCGGCGTCCGAACGTCGACGTCGCTTCGTTGCCGGGTTCCGTGGCGAACGTTTGATCGTTCCGGCCGGTGTGTTCCAGGTGCGCTCCAACGACACCGACTACCGCTTTCGGCCACACTCGGCCTTTGCCTGGCTGACTGGATTGGGTACGGATCGAGAGCCGGACGCGGTCTTGGTCATCGAACCGGACGCCGAGGCAACCTTGTACTTCAAGCCGCGCGCGCCCCGCACCGACCCAGAGTTCTATGCCGACGCCCGGTATGGCGAGATGTGGGTGGGCACCCGTGAGTCGCTGGTCGAGATGGAGGCACTCACTGGCCTGCGCTGCGCCCCCATCTCGGAGTTCCAGGCTGCGCTGGCCAAGGATCTCGCCAGCGTGCCGCTGCGGCTGCTGCGTGGCGCCGACGCGTCCTTGGATCTGGTCGCCGACGCCCTGAGACTGCAGGCCGGTGTCGATCTGGAGCAGGCGCACCGCCGCGATGCAGAATTCACGGTTGCGCTGTCCGAGGCCCGCCTGATCAAGGACGATTATGAGCTTGGCGAACTACGCCGAGCCTGCGCCGACACGGCCAAAGCCTTCGAAGCCGTCGTCGCCGAGTTGCCCACGGCCGTACGCCTGGGCCGCGGCGAGCGATGGGTGGAGGGCATTTTCGGACTACACGCTCGCCACCTGGGTAACGCCGTGGGCTACGACACCATCGCCGCCAGCGGTGATCACGCGAACACCTTGCACTGGATCCGCAACGATGGCGACATCGAGTCCCACGACCTGCTGCTCATGGACGCCGGCATCGAGACCGACACCCTCTACACAGCCGACATCACCCGCACCATGCCGGTCTCTGGGCGATTCAGCCCGGCGCAACGCAAGGTCTACCAAGCCGTCTTGGACGCCCAGGCCGCTGGCTTCGCGGCAGCCAAGCCGGGGGCGACCTTCTCCGATGTCCACGCCGCAGCGATCGCGGTCGTTGCCCAATACTTGGCGGAGTGGGGTCTGCTGCCGGTGAGCGCCGAGGAGTCCCTCGATCCGGCAACCGGCGGTCAGCATCGGCGCTGGATGGTGCATGGCACCTCTCATCACCTCGGGCTGGACGTCCACGACTGCGCGCAAGCCCGCCAGGAGAACTATCGCGAGGCGGTGCTGCGTCCGGGCATGGTCTTCACCGTGGAGCCAGGGATCTACTTCAAGTCCACCGATCTGCTGGTTCCCGAGGAACTGCGCGGCATCGGTGTGCGCATCGAGGACGACATCGTCATCACCGAGGACGGCTGCGAGATCCTCTCCGACCACCTGCCCCGGGACCCCGACGAGGTAGAGGCGTGGATGGCCTCAGTCTGGGCGCGGGAGGCCTAGCCCGGACCGACCTGAAGCAAGTCCCCCACTGAGCAATCCAGCGCGTCACAGATCGCGGTGAGGGTGCTGAAGCGAATGGCGCGAGCCCGGTCGTTCTTCAGCACCGAGAGGTTCACCACGCTCACTCCAACCAGCTCGGACAATCGCGTCAGGGTCATGCCGCGCCACTCCAACAACTCGTCGAGTCGACAGTGGACGCGTCCGCCGTCATCTTCGGGAGGCATCAGACCAGGCCTTCGGAGTCGCGGTGAAGCCGTTCTCCGTATTTGAACACCCCAGCAACCAAGGCCAGCACGAGCGCCCCACCCAACGGCCACCACGGAATGAGCAGCCCGAAAGTGGCCGGCTCAGGCCAACCTGGGCCAGCAAAGCTCCCTGTGGGATTCCAGGAGCCCGTAGCGCTGCCACCGGAAAAGCCAAACACATCCCAGGAGGCCATCACATTCCCGATTTGGCTCACTACCGAGGCAGCGAACCCACCGACCAGGAGGATCCAACCCGTGGCCGTCAGTGCCTTTGTGCCCAGTGCAAAGGGATTCCCGGTCATGACCGACCGAGCGAGCCGCAGAATGACCACGCACACCGCGATAGCGGTCGTCGCAGCGATCAGCATCCCGATCAACATGACGACTCGGGTCGTCATAGGCAGACCGGTCACGACCAGGCTGGCGCTGTCCAGACCCCCATCCTCAATCACCACCGGCGCGACCCGATCCAAGGTGACACCCGTGGCGATGAAGGGCTTCAGAGGGCTCACCGGCACGGTGATACTGACTGGCGCACCGCTCATCAGCACAATGGCGGTCACCGCGCTCATCACCGCGATCCCCACCATGACGGCATAGCTGACCACGGCCACAATCCTGGGCATATGGGATCCACCACGCATGGCCAGGATGATCACCACTACCGGTATTGCCATCGCAACGAGCACCAACGCGACCACCAGGATCGCCCCCGGACCTGCAACCATCACTGCCTCCCCATGACATATCGCTTATCGATAAGCATATCGATTTTCGATAAAGCGTCAAGCTCGCGATTCGCGCCTGCCTGACCACCTGCCTGCAACCGCGCGACAAGCGGCGTTCTGAGCCCTAGAGTGCTCCGCGGGAGCGCAGTCGAGAGAGCGATCCCGATACTCAAAGGTGAAGGAAACCTCATGTCAGATCCGAAGCAGACCAAGGTGGTGCTCGACGAGGCCCAGATGCCGACGCACTGGTACAACATCGTCGCCGACCTGCCCACTCCGCCGCCCCCACACTTGCATCCCGGCACCCGCGAACCGCTGGTGCCTGCCGACCTGGAACCGCTGTTCCCGATGGGGCTCATCGAGCAGGAAGCCAGCACTGAGCGCTGGATCGAAATCCCGCAAGAGGTCCACGACATCTACCGGCTGTGGCGGCCGTCCCCGTTCTTCCGGGCGCATCGCCTGGAGGCCGCTCTCGGCACCACGGCGAAGATCTACTACAAGTACGAAGGCGCCTCTCCGGTCGGCAGCCACAAGACCAACTCCGCGGTTGCCCAGGCCTACTTCAACAAGATCGCCGGACGCACCCGCCTCACCACCGAGACCGGTGCGGGCCAGTGGGGGTCAGCACTGGCTTACGCCTGCCAGGTCTTCGGACTGACTTGCGACATCTGGCAGGTGCGCTCCAGCTATGAGGGCAAGCCTTACCGCCACTATCTGATGGAGACCTTCGGAGCCAAGGCCGTGGCCAGCCCGTCGGAGCTGACCGAGGCCGGACGGGCGCTGCGCGAACAGTTCCCCGACACCACCGGCAGCCTGGGCATGGCGATCTCGGAGGCCGTCGAGGCCGCAGCCAAGGACCCGAACGCCAGCTACTCGCTGGGCTCGGTGCTCAACCACGTGGCCCTGCACCAGACGATCATCGGCCAGGAGGTACTCAAGCAACTGGAGCTGTTCGAAGAGCCGAAGGCCGACTACCTGTTCGCCTGCGCCGGTGGCGGCTCGAACCTGGCGGGGATCAGCTTCCCGTTCGTCCGGGAGAACCTGGAAGGTCGACAATCCACCACCATCGTGGCCTGCGAACCGCAGGCGGCACCATCGTTGACTCAGGGTGAATACACCTACGACTTCGGCGACACCGCACACCTGACGCCGCTGTTGAAGATGTACTCCCTCGGCGCCGATTTCGTGCCCGACCCCGTCCATGCTGGCGGACTGCGCTACCACGGCATGTCCCCGCTGGTCAGCCATCTCTACCACGAGAAGCTGATCGACGCGGTTGCCATCGGGCAACTGGAGGCGTTCGAGGCCGGAGTGCTGTTCGCCCGCACCGAGGCGATCGTGCCTGCCTCGGAATCCAACCACGCCATTGCGGGTGCGATTCGTCAGGCGAAGGCAGCCACCGAGGCCGGGGAGTCCCCCGTGATCGTCATCGGCGTCTCCGGCTCCGGCCAGCTCGACCTGCCGGCCTACGCCGAGTATCTGTCCGGCGGCATGGCTGACAGCTGAGGCCTATTCGGCTCACAACGCTGGGCTCCCAAAATGCAGTGGGGCCCCCGGGGTTGCCACGCCGCCCCCC
>JAEXAS010000031.1 GCA_023458095.1 Actinomycetes bacterium
TCCACAGCCCAAGGCCTACCGCAGTAGGTGCCCCAAGATGCGTAGCTGGGACAGGTGATGTCCAAAGCAAAGCCATCGATACCCGCCGCCTTGGCGTTGGCGATCTCCTGCTTGGCATTGGCCAAGATGTAGTCGCCAGCCTTCGGGGCCACGCCCAGCGGGCGGTCACGCAGAAAACCGCCGTAGGCAGCATGTATTCCGCCCTCACCACCAGGGGTGAGGTACTGATTCTGGTAGTAGTCCCGCGATGCTGGAAGATTGTCCATCGAGAGGGGAAGCGAGGGAACGTAGTGGGCGAAGACGAGGCGGCCATTCTTGTGCTTAGGAATGACCACCGGGGCAGCCCCCGAGGTAGCACTCGGTGATACCTGAACGGAATTGGACACAGCCGCCGCCTGCGACTGCGGCGCCACCCCAACCCCCGAACCAACCAGAGATCCCACCGCCAATGCAACAGCAGCGATCCCCCAACGCGATCTCGTCTCCATTTCGCCCCCTCGTCATCATGGCGGCCCTCAATAGACATTACGCAGATGCCGATTCGGGCCAATACCGCAGAGAACATAGCACTCTGGTGCCCATTCAAGATATTGAAATGATTCAGCGAAGAATGGGACGACGACGACTCGCCTCATGGGACCGTGCCGCCCGCGAGATAGCCGTCAGCCCGACGGCCAGGCCTCCCCAAAAACGATGGCCGGCCCCCCGCCAGGGGCCGACCATCGCCGAGGTGAACCGGCAAGCCGCTTTCTCAGCGCCCCCTGTGCCCACCGGTCACGGATTGTGACGCACCGCGCCCAGCCGACGCAACGCGAGAGTTGTCCCCCCTGCCCGCTGTTGAATCGGCACAAGAAGTCGGACGTCCAACCCTTTGTGGGGACAAGCTAGCGAATGATGAGCTCAACAATCGGATTGAATCGATAACAATTGCAAGATCGGGGAGTTCTCCCCCCTCCAGCCACGACTCAGCTATCCCTGCGGATCGGGTCCGGCATAGGTCGCCGAGTCCACCGCCCCGGCCGGCATCCGGGAGGCGGCCAGCGCCATCAGAACCGCCGCGATAGCGACGGCCGCAAAGACCCAGCCGAACGCCGTGGTGACCCCGGCAGTGGACTGTGGTCCACCACCAGCAGCGATCAGGTTGTTGGCGATGGTGCCGAGCACCGCGACCCCGACCGCGCTGCCCACCGATCGGGACAGCATGTTGGCGCCGGTCACCAATCCTCGCTCGCTCCACCCCACCGACGATTGCGCTGCGATGAGGGAGGGCGCCGCGGTCCAGCCCAATCCGAACCCCATCACGAAACAGGCCATCGCCACCGTCCAGGCCGACGGCCACGCACTGACCACAGCCAACCCGACAGCACCCAGAGTCGCGATGGTGCTCCCCAGGACCGTCGTCAGCCGGAAGCCCACCCGCAGGTACACCCGTCCAGCCAAAGCGGCGGCCAGCGGCCAGCCCAAGGTGAGGGCAGCCACCGCGATCCCCGAGACCAACGGCACAGCGCCGGCCGCATGCTGCAGGAAGGTGGGCACGAAGCTGGTCACCCCGACCAGAAGCGCCCCCACCCCTGCCGACACCGCAGTGGTCGTCCAGATCAGCGGCCTGCGCAGAATCGCCAGATCCAAGACGGGCTCGACGGCACGCCGTTCGATGAAGGGGAATGCCGCCAGCGCAAGGATGCCGATCCCGAAGCTGACCAGGCTTGGCAGCGAGTTCCAGGCCCACGCGCTACCCCCCTCCAGCAGGGCCAGGATGATCGCGGTCAATCCCACGGTCAACACCCCGGCGCCCAGGAAGTCGATGTGATGGCGCCGCGACTCGACCTGCTCGTGGTAGTTGCGCAGCAGCGCCCATCCAGCGATGAGCACCAGCGGGATATTGACCGCAAAGATCCACCGCCAGGACCCAAATTGGGCGAACAGTCCGCCGAGAGCCGGCCCGACCACCGAGGACACCGCCCACACACTGGCGATATAGCCCTGCACCACGGCCCGCTCGGCGACGCTATACAGATCGCCCACGATGGTCATCGTCATGGGCGTGATCGCGCCGGCACCCAGACCCTGCACCGCCCGAAACACGATGAGTGCCGGCATGCTCCAGGCGAGCATCGCCAACACCGAGCCCAGACCGAACAGGGCCACCCCGACCAGGATCACCGGTTTGCGGCCAAGAGTGTCGGCGACCTTGGAGTAGATCGGAACCGAAACCGCCTGCGCCAGCAGGTACACCGAGAAGAGCCACGGATACTGATTGAACTGACCCAGATCGGCCACGACCGACGGCACCGCCGTGGCCAAGATGGTGGCATCGACCGCGATCAGGCCCGTGGCCAGCATGAGTGCGATCAGCACAGCGCCGCGGGGCGAACGCAGCCCCACATTCACCGGCGAAGAATCACTCACGGTGAACCCCAACCACGAACGTAGATCCGCTATTCCGCCGCGAATTGCACAAGGCCGGCGCCCCACATTGGGGCACCGACCTTGCGTGTCGCGTTGTGAGCGGTGGGCTCAGAAGCCCATACCGCCCATGCCGCCCATGTCGTCACCGGCAGGCATGGCCGGAGCCTTCTCGGGCTTGTCGGCGATGACCGCTTCGGTGGTCAGGAACAGCGCCGCGATCGAGGCTGCGTTCTGCAGAGCCGAGCGGGTGACCTTGGCCGGATCGATGATGCCTGCGTCGATCATCTTCACGTACTCGCCAGTGGCGGCGTTCAGTCCCTCCCCGGCGGGCAGGTGCGAGACCTTCTCAGCCACCACGCCGCCCTCAAGGCCAGCGTTGATCGCGATCTGCTTCAACGGTGCCGAGCAGGCGGTGAACACGATCTGGGCACCGGTGGCTTCGTCACCGGCCACATTGTCGAGTTTCACCTTTGCAGCGGCCTGCAGCAGGGCCACACCGCCACCAGCGACGATGCCCTCCTCGACGGCAGCCTTGGCGTTGCGCACAGCATCTTCGATGCGGTGCTTGCGCTCCTTGAGCTCCACCTCAGTAGCCGCCCCGACCTTGATAACAGCCACACCGCCGGCCAGCTTGGCCAGGCGCTCCTGCAGCTTCTCGCGGTCGTAGTCGGAGTCGGAGTTCTCGATCTCCCGACGGATCTGGGCCACCCGACCAGCGATCTGGTCGGCATCGCCGGCCCCATCGACGATGATCGTCTCGTCCTTGGTGATCTTCACCATCCGAGCCTGGCCCAACTGCTCCAGCGTGGTCGCCTCAAGCTTCAGTCCGACCTCTTCACTGACGACCTGGCCACCGGTGAGGATGGCGATGTCGGCCAGCATGGCCTTGCGGCGATCACCGAAGCCCGGAGCCTTGACCGCCACCGACTTGAAGGTGCCCTTGATCTTGTTGACGATCAGGCCGGCCAGCGCTTCGCCGTCGACGTCCTCGGCAATGACCAGCAGGGGCTTGCCGGACTGGACGACCTTCTCCAGCAGCGGCAGCAGGTCGCGCAGGTTGGAGACCTTGGAGTTGACCACCAGGATGTAGGGGTCATCCAGAACGGCTTCCATCCGCTCGGCGTCGGTCACGAAGTAGGCCGAGATGAAGCCCTTGTCGAAGCGCATGCCCTCGGTCAGTTCCAGGTCCAGCCCAAAGGTGTTGGACTCCTCGACGGTGATGACGCCTTCCTTGCCGACCTTGTCCATGGCCTCGGCGATCTTGTCGCCCACGGTGGTGTCGGCCGCAGAGATGGAGGCGGTCGCAGCGATCTGGTCACGGGTCTCGATCTCAACAGCCTGCTCGCCCAGCTCGGCGACGATCGCAGCCACGGCCTTCTCGATGCCACGCTTGAGGCTCATCGGGTTCGCACCAGCGGTGACGTTACGCAGGCCCTCGCGCACCATGGCCTGAGCAATCACGGTCGCGGTGGTGGTGCCGTCGCCGGCGACATCGTCGGTCTTCTTTGCGACCTCTTTGACCAGCTCGGCGCCGATCTTCTCGTAGGGATCCTCGAGCTCGATCTCCTTGGCGATCGACACTCCGTCATTGGTGATGGTGGGGGCGCCCCACTTCTTCTCCAGAACCACATTGCGGCCCTTGGGTCCGAGGGTGACACGGACGGCGTCAGCAAGGGTGTTCATGCCCCGCTCCAGACCCCGCCGGGCCTCGACATTGAACTCAATCAGTTTCGCCATGTTTGTTCGGCAATCCTTCGGCGTATCTGGGGGCCACAGCCCCGCGGTGATCCATGAAGTCCGACCACGACCATCCGCGGAAAGCGGGTCGCAACCTCATCGAGTCTGACAATGGCACTCTCAACCCGAGAGTGCTAACCCCATGTTTAGCACTCGCACACCTCGAGTGCAAACGTTGTGCCGCTGTTCGGGCTGCTCAATCAGAAGCGGCGCCGCACTGCGGCAAGACCCATCAGATGTCCGAAAATCCGAGCGCAGACACAGCAGGCTCGATCACCGAGCGCGCTGGCGCCCTCAGGCGTGTCGGCTGACTCCGAGACGACGAGCCGTGCGCTCCTTTTGGCGCGAATCCCGCTGCCGCAACAACCGCTTGACCAACAGCGGTTCGTAGGCCAAGGCCTCAGGGGTGTCGATCAGGGCGTTCAAGAGTTGGTAGTAGCGCGTGGCCGAGATGTCGAACCGTTCGCGAATCTCAGATTCCTTCGACCCGGGCAAAGACCACCAGCTCTTCTCAAAATCCAGCAGTGCGGCTTGCTGCTCGCTCAGGCCCGCAGGGGTGATCGGCATCGGGGACGTCATGCAGGAAGAATACCCCCGAAACCACACCGATGTCATTCGTTGATCCATGCTCCCTGAGACCGCCGCGGCGGCGGCGTTCACCGGAAATTCGTGTGCCCGAAGATGCCCCTTGTCGGCTCGCAGGGTTAGACTCGACGTCGGCTTGCGGGTGCCCAACCCCCGACTGTCGATCAGTGAGGATGCTGGATGCTGCGTTTGCAGGGAACCGCCCAACGCTACGCCTGGGGCACCGTTGACGCTATCCCCAAGCTCCTCCAACAACCCGCCGACGGCAGCCCCTACGCCGAGTATTGGATGGGGGCCCATCCCACAGCTCCCGCAGAGGTCGAGGGACGCCCGCTGAATGAGTTCTTGGCCGAGCGTCCGGAGGTCTTGGGCGCGGCGTCCCGCGACGCTTTCGGCGATCAACTGCCCTACCTGATGAAGGTGCTGTCGGCGCGTCATGCCTTGAGCCTGCAAGCCCATCCCTCCCGCGAGCAGGCTGTCGAGGGCTTCGCCCGTGAGGACGCCGAAGGTCTGGCCCGCGATGCCGCCGAGCGCACCTACCGTGACGACTGGCCCAAGCCGGAGATCCTCATCGCGGTGGACGAGTTCCACACCCTGTCCGGCTTTCGGGAGCCGCGCCGAACCGAAGCCCTGTTTGCCGGCCTCGGCGTCGCTGACGAGTTGGCCAGTGTCATTGGACCGCTCACGGAGCGCCGGGGCACGGCGGCGCTGCAGGAAGTGTTCCTCGACGTGCTCAGCCTTTCGGGGGAACGCGCCCATTTGTCGGAGTTGGTCTGCGCCGCCGCGGTGAACCACCAAGATTCCCCCGGCGAGCTGGGCGCCTTCGCCCGCACCGTGATCGAGCTTGACGCCGTTTTCCCCGGCGACCCCGGCGTGCTGGCTGCGCTCCTGATGAACCGCGTGGTGATTCCGCCGGGCCAGGGCATCTATGTCCCGGCCGGACACATGCACGCACACCTTCGCGGCACCGGAATCGAGATCATGGCGAACTCCGACAACGTCATCCGCGGCGGTCTGACCCCCAAGCATGTCGACGTCGGCGAACTGATCAAGGTGGTCAGCTTCGAGCCGATCGATCCCGAACTGACCACACCGGAAGTGGTGTGCGACGGGCTGCTGCACTATCCGACACCCTGCCCGGAGTTCGACGTCTGGCGCATCGACGCCACCGCCGAAACGCGTCCGGTGGAGTTACCTGGAGCCGGCTCCGCTCGAGTCCTCTTCCTGGTTTCCGGATCGGGCACATTGACCGATGGCGCTGACACGCTCGCACTGCCGCAGGGCGGGGCGGCCTTCATTCCCGCCGACGAGCAGGTCAGCTTCCGTGGCGAGGCCGTCGGGTTCCTGTCGGCCTCGGGCGCTCGTTGAGCGAGCTTCCCGCTGCACTTGCCGTCCGGCTGGCCGAGTTGGTCGCCGCCGAGCGCGCCGTGGTACTGATTGATGGCGGAGCAGGCTCAGGCAAGACCACCCTGGCTGGCCGGCTGCAAGCCGCCTGGCCCGGCCGCTCACCGGAACTGGTCGGCATGGATGAGTTCTATCCGGGCTGGGACGGTCTGGCCAGCGCCGCCGCCCGGGTTCCTGGCGTGATCACCGGTACCGGCTTCACCTGCTGGGACTGGACGCAGCACCGCCCCGGGACCTGGCGCGAACTCGACACCAGCCGAGCCCTGATCATCGAAGGCTGCGGGGCACTCACCCCGGCCAGTCGGGCCGTCGCCACCGTCAGCATCTGGCTGGAACTACCTGAAAACATCCGCCGAAAGCGGGCATTGGCTCGCGACGGCGACATGTTCGCCCCACATTGGGAACGCTGGGCCGCTCAGGAAGCCGCCCACTGGCGGCGCCACCAACCCGATCAACTCGCCGATCTGGTGCTGGAGGCGTCCGACTTGGCTTAAGCCAGTTCCCGCCGCTTGCGCAGGAAGACCAATCCGTCGACCCGGTCGTACTCCTGATAGCCGGCTCGGCGATAGAGCCCGAGATTGCGTTGGCTGAGCGCCCCGGTGAACAGCTCGAAACTGACCGTCCCCGCTGGTGCCTGGCTCTCGGCAAAGGCCAGCAGCCTGCGGCCAATTCCTTGGCCCTGGCGATCGGGAGCGACCATGAGCCGTCCGATCTGCCAGGTGTCGCCGTCGCGGTGGGCACGCACCGCCCCGATCAATCGGGCACCATCGCGAATCACCCAAGCCCGCGGCAGCCAGGCCTGCACCTCAGCCAACGGCTCGCTCAGCGCCGGAATACCCAGGTCGTTATTGATGATCGCTTCGGTGGCCCAGCAGCAGCGTTGCAGAACCAACACCTCGGCGGCGTCGGACGGTGTCGCCGGGTTCACTCTCAACTCTTCAGGCACACGCTGAGCCTACGGCGAGGTGCGCACTGTGCGTAGCGCACTCACCTTTGGCACAATGGCCGGTCGGGACACCTGTCCCAGGCCTCCATAGCTCAGTTGGTAGAGCATCTGTCTTGTAAACAGAGGGTCGCGGGTTCGAATCCTGTTGGAGGCTCCACCGGTCGGCAACGCCTACAGATCGTTGCCGGCATAGGAGCAGTTGAAGCTCTTGTTGGCCAGTGGGAAGTCCGGCACGATCACCTCGTTCAAGGCCACCGGCAGACCTGGCCAGGTGAGGAATGACGGATCCACCACCTTGAGCCTGCGCACCACCCCAGCCGGACCGAGTTCGACCCGATGCACCACAGTGCCGCGCCAGGCCTCCACCACTCCCAGCCCGGCTTCACCGCCTTGGCTTGATGCGTTCGCGGCTTCGGTGGGCGACTCCGCGGCGATCCGATCTGCCAGATCGGCGACCAGGTGGGCCGACACGGCGACCTCAGCGGCCCGGACGTCGAAGCGGGCTCGAACATCGCCGCTGTGCCGAATCACCGAAGCGAAGCCCGACCCAAGCTCGACGAACGGCTGGTCGACGCGGGCGTCGATGGCCACCCCGCTGGCGCGGGCCACATAGCCCAGCACTCCCAACCGCTCGGCCTGTTCGGTCGGCAGCACCGCTGTGGTGTTGAACCGGTTGGCGACCAAGGAATGGCTCGTGGCGATGTCGGCCAACTCTGCGACCTCGGCAGCCACCGCAGCGATCAGGTCGACATCTGCGGCAGTACGCAACTCGGCCCCACCCAGGCTCAGGGCGCCGCGCAGCAGGCGATGGCCGGTGAGCGCTGCATTGTGGCGCAGGAGTTGTTCGCGCAGCCGCCCGGCTTGGGCGTTGGCGATACCGAAGCCCGCATCGTTGGCCAGCGCACCCAGGTCGTTGACATGGTTGTAGAGCCGCTCGCACTCCAGCAGCAGGGCGCGGATCAGCAACGCTCGCGGCCCCACCTCGACGCCCAACGCATCCTCCACGGCCATCAGATAGGCCAGGCTGTGGCCGACGGCCGTGTCTCCGCTGATGCGTTCGGCCAGCTCGATTCCTTCGGTGATGCCGCGCCCGGCGAAGAGCTTCTCCACACCGCGATGGACGAAGTACAGCCGCTGATACATCCGCACGATGGTCTCCCCCACCACCGAGAAGCGGAAATGTCCCGGCTCGATGAGGCCGGCATGCACGGGCCCGACCGGGATCTCGTAAACCCCCTTGCCGGTCACTTCCATGAAAGGGAAGCCCGCCGGGGCGTCAAAGGCCTCCGGGACCACAGCGTCGGATCGAAGCGGGTAGAACCCCGCCGGCCAATGGGCGTGACGCACCAGCCGATACGGCTGGGGATGATCGTGGGCCACGATGCCGAACAAGTCGTGCAGCTCCCGCTCAAAGCGTCCGGCCTGGTAGGAAAGGCCGGCCAGGCTGGGCACCCAGGCGTCATCGTGCGGCACCGGCAGGCTCAGCTCGGCACGGGCACCGGCCGCACCGAGGAAGACATAGACGATGCGGAAGCCGACCTCCTCCTCGTGACCGGCCACCAGGGCCAACCGGCGATTCCGCTGTAGCTGGGCGGCGACCTCGGCGGCGAGGCCGTCGCGGGTCACGGTGATCTGATCGACCGGATGCTTCCTCACTGGGCACCTCCCAAGGCGGCGACTGCGGCGGTGAGCACCGGCGCCAGGGGCCACAGCGCGAAGCTGATCGCCACCGCGGCCAGCAGACCGGCCCAGATCGGCAATCGTCGCCACCACGCCGGACGCCCCGGCGCTGGCTCGCCGGCCCCCAAGGTCATGGCGAGCACTTGGCGGGTGATTCCGGCAAAGATCACCAGCAGCAGCACGCAGGCCACTGCCATGGGCCAGCCCAGTCCGCGGCTGAATCCGGCGATGATGATCGCAACCTCGGTGAAGAAGGTGACAAACGGCGGAAAGCCCAGCAGACCGGCCGTCCCCAGAAGGAAGGGGGCGCCCAGGTCGGGCCGCACTGTGAGCAGGCCATGGACCGCAGCGATGCGATGGCTGCCGACCGCCTCCGAGATGCGACCGGCCAGCACGAACATGGTCGATTTGATCAAGCCGTGGCCCAGCACGTGCAGAAGGACCGCAGCGATGGCCAGTTCCCCACCGACGGCCGCACCGAGGGCGAGCAGCCCCATGTGCTCGATGCTGGAGTAGGCCAGCAGGCGTTTGTAGTCGGTCTGGGTGAGCATCAGCCCGGCTGCGACGGCCAGGCTCAGCAGACCACCGGTCAGCAGCAGCGTGCGCATGAGTTCGGGCCCCACAGCGGCGTCAACGACGGCCTGGATGCGCAGGATCACCGAGAAGGCCACGCTGAGCAGCACGCCCGACATCAGCCCGCTCACCGGGGCGGGAGCTTGGCTGTGAGCATCGGGCAGCCAGGAGTGCATGGGTGCCAACCCGGCTTTCGTGGCAAAGCCCAGCACGGCCAGGGCGCCGGCGAGTTTGACCATGACCGGATCGAGCGTGGCCGCATGGGTCAGCAGCGCCGTCCAGGAGACGCCGGATTCGGCGTGGCTCATCGCGGCCGCCGACAGCAGCGCCACGCCGAGGAAGGCGATGGCCACCCCGACCGCCCCCAGCACGACGTACTTCCACGCGGCCTCCAGAGCATGTTTGCCCTCGCCGGAGGCGACCAGGAAGGCGGTGGTGATGGTGGTCAGTTCGATCGCCACCCACATCAGCCCGACATTGTCGGCCACCAAGGCCAGGCTCATCGCGGCCAGGAAGAGGTTCAGCAAGGCGGCGAACGACCCGACGCTGGAGCCGGCCTTCGCCCGAGACGGCACTCCGCCGGCGAGAGCCACGACGGCCACCGCCCCAACGACGGCGAGCATCCAGGCGCTGAGCGCATCGACGCGCAGCCAGCCTTCGATGGCTACCACCGGCGCGGCATTCAGCACCACACTGATCAATGCGATGCCGGTCAGCAGCAGCATCGCTGCCGAGATCACCGGCAGCATCAGCGTCCAATACCGGGCACGGAAGGCGAAACCCACCCCGGCCAGCAGCAACGGCAGGGCGAGCGGAACCCACAGCAGAGCAGCCATCAGTCGTGCAGCTCCTTCAGCTCGGTGATGTCGGTATGCCCCTGTTGTCGCTGCATGCGCACGACCAGGACGCCGAGGATCAGCACCACGAGTAGCACGTCCAGCGAGGCGCCCAGCTCGACGGTCAGGGGCAGACCTCCTGAAGCCAGGAAGGACACCGTGGCGATGCCGTTGTCCAACACCAGGAAACCGACCAACTGAGTGATGGCCGAGCGACGGATTAAAAGCAGCCAGAAGCCGAGCAGCACCAACGAGAAACCGACCGGCAATGCCTGCCGGGCCGGGTCGGGATCCGAGCCGGCCAGCGGCACTCCCACGATGTAGGCGACCAGGGTCAGGCCGGCCGCGCCGATTAATTCCACTGCCGGATTGATCGTCGTGGGACGTTCCCGGGTTTCACCGATCAGCTTCGCGGCGCGCAACAGGGCGGCCGGCAGCACGATCGACTTCATCACCAGCACGATCGCCGCAACCAACCACACCTGCGGTTCGCCGGCATTCAGCCCGACGGTCAAGACCAGGGCGGCTAGGGCTGCGCCCTGCACCGCGAGCAGGCCAATGGAGCGCACCAGGGAGCGCCCCCAGATCTGCAGGATGGCGCTCAGCAGGAGCACCCCGGTGACGGTGGCGATCAGTTGACTGAAAACATGCTGACTCATCGCTGCTCCTCAGAACACCAGATAGGAGGCAGAGACCGACAGGAAGGCCAGCACGAATGACCCGGCCAGCAGCTCCGGCACCCGAAACAGGCGCAGCTTGGCGATGAACACCTCGACGGTGGCCATCAACCCTGCCGCTACCACCAGCTTCACCGCAGTGGTGGCCGCCGCGATGAGCAGCGCCAGCGGGCTGGCGTCAGCAGCAACTCCCCAAGGCACGGCAAGGTTCACCGTCAGCCCCAGCAAGGCGGTGAGCCGCAGCCAGGAACCGAACTCCAACCAGCCCAGATCCCGTCCGCCGCTTTCGAGAATCATCGCCTCGTGCACCATCGTCAGTTCCAGGTGGGTGGACGGGTTGTCGACCGGCAGTCGACCAGTTTCGGCGACCACCACCACAATCAACGCCACGATGGCCAGGATGCTGACCGGGTTCAGCAACGTCGAGAGGTCATCGCGTCGAGCCCGGACGATGGCGGCCAAGGCCGAGGTCCCCGCCGGAACGCTGAGCGCATAGATGCTCAGCAGCACGGTGGGTTCGACCAGGGCGGTGAACATCATGTGCCGGCTGGATCCCATGCCACCGAAGGCGGTGCCTGATTCCAGTCCAAGCATGGCCAGCGCCACCGTACCCAGCAGCAGCACCGAGACCACCACGAACAGTTCCCCGGGCGCACCGGGCAGCGACAGGGTGCTCACCAGCGGGATCAAGGCGCACAACACCAGCGAGGAGGCCATGAGCAGCAGTGGCGCCCAGGTGAGCACCGGGCTGGAGCCGGGGGCGCG
>JAEXAS010000032.1 GCA_023458095.1 Actinomycetes bacterium
GGTTGAGGAGGACGCGCAGCGTCCGTCTCGAAACCTGGCGAGGTGATCTGGGTGCTGTCGTCGGGGGTTTTGACACGCCTACTGTGGCCGCTGCTTGGCCAGCCCTTGGTGCAGGTGTGGTCGGTGGTCCTTCGACAGGCTCAGGGCACGGGTGTGGGGGCTCAGGGGCGCGGATATCCAGGCTCGGCGTGCGGGTATGGGACAGTAGGGGCATGGACGTGCTGGTGATCAATGGACCCAATCTGAATACGCTCGGGACCCGTGAGCCCGAGGTCTATGGCACCACCACGCTGGCTGATATCGAGGCCGGCGTCGTTGCTCAGGGGGCCGCGGCCGGGCTGAGCGTGGCTACCTTCCAGAGCAATCACGAAGGCGATATCGTCGACCGGCTCCATGCCGCTCGTGGCGAAGGCGTTCGCTTCGTCATCATCAACCCCGGCGCGTTCACCCACACCTCGGTGGCCATCCGCGACGCTTTCGCCGCCGTCGAGATCCCCTTTTGTGAAGTCCACATCTCCAACGTTCATGCCCGCGAGGAGTTCCGCAAGCACTCCTATCTGTCGGACCTGGCCGTCGGTGTGCTCACCGGCTTCGGCGCCCACGGGTACACCATGGCCATGGATTTCGTGATCGGACGCCTGAGGGAGATCTGAGATGCAGTTGACCCATCTGGGGCACTCCGCCGTCCTGGTGGAAACCGCTGGCGCGCGCGTCCTGATCGATCCCGGCAACTTCTCCGACGCCTGGCACGGACTGACCGACCTGGACGCGATCTGTGTCACGCATCTGCATCCGGACCACATCGACCCCGAGCATGTGCCCGCGCTGATCGCGGCCAACCCGGGGGCCCGGGTGCTGGTTGAGCCCGGGGTCGCGGCCACCTACGGCTTGGCCGGTGCCGAAGCCATCACAGCCGATACCAGCGTCAGCCTGGGCGGACTCACTATCGCGGCCGTCGGTGGACTGCACGCGGTGATTCACCGCGATATTCCGCAGATCGGCAATGTGGGACTGGTGGTGAGTGCCGAAGGTGAACCCAGCTTCTTCCATCCCGGCGACAGCCTGGCCGCGATTCCGGCGGGCGTGGACGTGGTGGGCGTGCCGGCCTACGGTCCCTGGGCGGCCATGAAAGAGACCATCGACTTCGTGCGGGCCGTCGGTGCACCGCAGGGGTTCTGCATTCACGAAGGCCTGCTCAATGAGCGCGGCTGGGCATTGGCGTTCCAACGGGTCAATGAACTGACCGATACCTCGCTGATCGATCTGCGGGGATCGGGTTCCTGGTCGCCAACCCTATGAGGTTCAGGCCAGCTTCACGGTGACCGTGGAGCCCTTCGGGGCCATGGTGCCGGGGGCGGGATCGGTGCTCCACACGCTGCGCGCCCAGAAGACCTTCTCCCACTTGACTTCGAAGCCCGCCGCGGTGAGCGTCTTTTGGGCCTGGTTGGCATTCATCCCCACAACATCGGGCACCGCCACCAGGACCGGTCCTTTAGAGACGACGAAGGTGATCTTGCCGCCCTTGTCGATCGACCCGTCCTTGGGGCTTTGGGAGATCACATTGCCGGCGGGGATGGTGTCGCTGTTCTTCTCGGCGCTCTGCTCGACGACCACGCCTTTGCCTTCGTAGTACGCCTTGGCTTCGGTGAAGGGTTTGTTGACATAGCTGACGACCTTGATCGGTGCCGGGCCTTTGGACACCTTCAGGTCGACTTCAGTCTTGGGTTTGACCACCTTGCCGGTATTTGGTGAGCACGACACCACCTTGCCGCTCTGGATGCTGTCGCTCCACACCTCGGTGACCTTGCCGAGGGTGAGGTGCGCATCGCTCAGCGCCTGGGTGGCTTCGTCGACCGTGCGTCCGGCCAGCGACGGTACGGCGTAGCGTTCCGGGCCACGTGACAGGAAGGCGGTGATGGTGCCGCCATAGGCAATGCGCTCACCCGCGGCAGGGTCGGTTCGGACCACCTTGCCGGCCGCAATGGTCTCGCTGTAGTCAGCGTCGAATTGCACGGGGAATCCCTGCTTGGCTGCGAGCGCAATCGCCTCTTCTTGAGTGAGGTTGGTGAAATCCGGGGCGGTGGTGAACCGTCCGGCCATCAGATACCAGGCACCGACGCCGAGCGCGAGGGCAATGACCAGCAACACCACCAAAGAGGTGCGCGCCGTCCGGCTCTTGCGGGCCCGGCGCTGCTGCAGCGGACGCGCGGACGGGCTGGGCAGCGCGGGCTCCGGATCTGTGGCGGCGACCACCGCCGGATGGCCCGGCGATTCGGCGGCGGCGTGCGGGTCGAAGACCAAGGTGGGATTGGCGCGCTCAGCGAATGCCGGCGCTGCCATCGGCACACTTTCGGTGTCCAGCACGTCGTCGTTCAGCGCGTCGTCATCCAGCACCGTGTCACGCATACGGGCGGCCAGAGTCGGATCCTGCAGGCGGCCCTGCGCGATCGCATCTCGGGCTGCGGCGATGTGGTCGGCCAACACCGCAGCGTCATGGGGACGGTCGGCGGGCTGGCGGGCCGCGGCTGCCATGACCAGGGCGTCAACATAGTCGGGCACGCCGTGGGAGGTGCCACGCCACTGTGCCGGCGCTGCCTGTGACGGCGGAGTGATCTCGTTGTGGACGTGGCTATAAGCGACTTGGATGGGGCTTTCGCCGGTGTGCGGTTTGATACCGGTGAGCATCTCGTAGAGCACCACGCCCATCGCGTAGACATCGCAACGGGTATCGGCATGACCATGGGTGACCAATTCCGGGGCGATGTAGGACACGGTCCCGATCAGCATGCCGTTGGCGGTGGCCGTGTGCGCAGTGACCGCACGAGCCAGCCCGAAGTCGGCGACCTTGAGTTGCCCCCGCCGCGAGATCAGCACGTTTTCCGGCTTCAGATCGCGGTGCACGATGCCCGCCTCATGGGCGGCAGCGACCGCCTCGGCGACCTGGTGGATCAAGGCCAGCGCCCGGCTCGGTGCCAGCGGAGCCTCGCGAGTCATCACCTGGCGCAGAGTGGAGCCCTCGACGTACTCCATGACGATGTAGGGCCGACCGTCATCCATGCCTTGGTCGAAGACCGACACCACGTTGGGGTGGGACAGGCGTGCAGCGGCTCGGGCCTCGCGATCGAAGCGGGCCACGAAATCTTCGTCCTCGCCGAGATTCTCGTGCATCACCTTGATCGCCACAGTACGGGTCAGGCGCTGGTCGTCGGCCAGGTAGACCGTCGCCATACCGCCGCGAGCGATCCGACGAGTGATGAGGTATCGGCCGTCGACAAGACGCCCCAAGAGGGGGTCGGTCTTGCTCGTCTGCGTCATGCGTCTCGGCTCCGGAACTGATGGGGAAGGCGAAGAGTCCAGATAGGGTCTCCATGATTGTACGGCGCGGAGTAAATGCCCCTGCCCCGACCCGCCGCCGGGCTAGGCTGGCGGCGTGACCGTGCGACTGGGGCTGGCCACCCGCGTGAAGTTGGCCAAGGTGATGGTGATCACGAGTTCTCGTCGCTCCAGCGGCGATTTGTCTACCCGGGTGCAGGCCGCGTTTGCCGGCGGGGTCGACATCGTCCAGTTACGGGCCCCGGTGGACGCTACGGCTGATCAGGTGCTGGATCTGCGGGAGTTGGTGCGGGTCGCCGGCGATTCCGGGTTGGTCAGTGCCTATGGAGTGCCTGAATATGCCGATTCCGCTCAAGTCGGCTTGCTGCAACTGTCGGCACTGGACGGGCCCGCAGGTGAGGCGAGAGCTTTTGTCGGGCCGCACATGGTGTTGGGGCGGTCGTGTCATTCGGCTGCCCAGGTGGATGCTGCGATTGCCGATGCGGAGGTGGCCTTTTTCACCATCAGCCCGGTCTTCAATGCCGCAGGCGTCGGCGAGGCCGGCCTGGAATTGGTGCGTTACGCAGCAAGGCGGGCGCCGCTGGGGAGTCAGGCCAAGCCGTGGTTCGCTGTGGGCGGGGTGGATCTGGAGAACCTTGACCAGGTGCTGGCCGCCGGTGCCCGGAGGGTCGGGGTCACCCGAGCAATCCTGGACGCTGAGGATCCCGCACGGGCTGCCGCCGCCTTCAAAGACCGTCTCACCCAGGCGTGGAATGCCGATCCTGGCAGTGAGCGGCTCGTTCTGGACGCCTTCGGTGGAGGCGTGAGCTAGGGGTTGTCCGGGTTGCGATTGAGTCGCGACGAAGGATGCAGCGCGGTCATGCGATAGCGCGGACATGCGATACTGAACCTGCATGCAGAAACTCACGATGACGGTCGCGGTCTGAGCGCCGACCCCAACTGGCCCGGTGGGCCGGTGGCGTCGGCCCCTCGACCATGACCACATACTTCGGCGCCCTGAGCGCCAGATCGGACAATTCATCGTGAGCATTACTCTTCGTCGCACCCGTAACAGCGACCATCGCGCTACTGAGGAACTGATTCGAGATTCCTTTTGGGACCTCTATCGACCCGGCTGCGTGGAGCACCTGGTGACCCACCAACTGCGAGCCGGCACCGATGTGCTTGTTGATCTCGTGGCCGAACAGGACGGACGGCTGGTCGGCTGTCTGCTGGCTACCCGAGCTCGAATTCTTCATTCCGACGGCACCGCGAGCTCGATGTGCTCGTTGGGCCCCATCGCGGTGGCCACAGACCACCAACATCGTGGCATCGGCACCCTGATGATCACCGAGGCCCTGAATCAATTCAGAGCTGCGGGAATCCAGGCCGCCTTCCTGTACGGCGACCCGGGCTATTACAGCCGGTTCGGTTTCGCCGACGCCGCCACGTGGCAGGTGACCACACCCGATGGGGGCAACTTCGACGCCTTCATGGGCCTGGAGTTGGTCGAGGGAGGTCTGGATGGGCTATCCGGGCGACTCCTCGACAGTGCGGATTTCGAGGTCCAACCCGACCAGGTGGCGACCTTTGAGGCTACCTTCCCGGCCAGGGAGAAGCATCGCCTTCCCGGGCAACTCTTCGAGTGAACGCCGTGGGGACGTCGGCCACAGCCGGCGCCCCCACGGTTCCCTGCCGAGCAGGGTGACAAAACAGGGTTCTGCGCGCTCCCAGATGGGGCTAATCTCCCGGAAGGAGCTCGAGATCTGGAGTCACGAATGACCCACCAATGTGCGGCCTGTGGAACGACGTTCAACGACGCAGACATCTGCCCGAACTGCCAGTTGCCGGTGAAGCCGCCTGAGCTCAGCACGGCGCAGCCGTCGGCATCGGCCATGCCTGTGGCAGACGCAGGCCAGACCAGCGCCGAAGTAGCTGGCCTCGGTGGGGATGCCGCTAAACCAAAGAAGCTGAGGCTGCCGCTGGTCGTCGGGATCGGAGTGGCGTCCCTGGCCTTGGTCGCCGGAGTGGCCTTTGCCGGCGTCAAGCTGTTCGCCCCGGGCGGCGCACTCGGTGGGCCCGTGCAGTTGGTGGTCACGGGCAACCCGGTGATGACGGACAGGTGGTCCAATGGCGCTTCTGAGACGTGGAAAGTTGCGCCCAACGAGTTCGTGAAGGAAGAACAAGCTGATGAGATTGGCTTTCCTGTCGCATATGGCGGTCGCACGGAGAGTGTGGTTGCTCTCACCTCGGACACTTCCACCGCTAGTGGAACGGTTCTCGGATTCGATGCAAGCACAGGAAAGTACCGGTGGCAGGTCTTCGCCCAGGAACAGTGTTCAGGCGTACTGACTGGTGGGTACCTTCACTGTCAGGGCGGCCGAATGGGGTATTACCCCACGGATTTCGTTGAACTATCTCGCGGGGCCAACGCTGGGGTGATTCCGAGCAGCCAAGAGCTGGGCACTGGTATTCCGGACGGGACTGAGGACTACCACAGCTGGACCACCACCGTCATCGGCGGGCAACTATTCGCCACCTGGGCCGATCTTGATGGTTCGAACGCGGAGACCAAGGGGAATCTGGGCCGGTTCTCCACTGACAAGAAGAAGCTGGTCTGGAAGGCCTCGGTTCCAGTTCCAGGAGCAGGCACTAGCGACCCGGACTACCCGCGCCGCGACGGGCGAGGTCGCATCAATCATGGCGTTGTGGCAGACCCGCTGATGGCGGTTGACGCTGACAAGGGCACCGTTGTCGTGGGGTCGGGCGGCGGCAAGAACTTCCATACGATTGAGTGGGTTGCCGACAACGTCATCCAAGGCGGCGATGACAAGAGCCCAACAGAGCCGTTCACGGCCGCCGATGGCACGCCGATTGGCTTGATCCGATCAGGCGCAATCTCAGTGGTTTCGACAGAATTGCCCAAACACCCCCTGCGGCAAACTGCCAACGGTGTGGCGGCATTTGATCCCTTTGACACCTCGAGCATCCAAGGCGGGAAGAACCTCTGGGAAGCCAAACTTGATGGTGCGAGTCCATCCCAGAATGACGGAGCTGGTAGCTATATCAGCGCCTACCGGGATGGGCTGATCGCGATAGCCCAGCAGCCGGGAGCGGCCAAGTCGGGGCTGGTGTCACTCATTCAAGAGGATACCGGGAAGGTCGTGTGGACGGCCTCAGTGCCGGTCGCCTCCAACGCTGACGGCGGCGTTCTCATTCCGGTGTTCGCTCACGACGGCGCTCTTCTCATTCAGACTGCCTCTTCTCGTTCCAGTTCCCTCGATCCAGGCACGGCAGCACTGGTCATGCTGTCGGCTACTGATGGGGCGATGCTGTGGAGCAGGTCAGGAGTGTTAGCCGAAAGCGTCCAAGACCTGGCTGCGGCCCCCTTTGCCCCGGACACGGAGAAGTACGACGGAATCATCGTCAGCAACTTGGACGACACGTTTTCTCGTCTGGACCCTGCAGATCGTCCGACCAAGGCGCCGGTGGTTCCTTCGTCTGCGCCGGCTTGTCCCACTGGCATGACGGCGATCGCGTGGACTCAGTATTCCGATGGCGGAATCTTGCTGTGCCATGCCGACAAGAAGTACGCGGTGGTGTATCCGTCGCATCCGGATTGGCAGGCGGCGCAGTTGAACTTCACTGGCGGTGGACACGAGGTGGTTTTCAGTAATGGGGCTCGGGTCCGGGTGAGTCTGGGCGGATCGGTGGTGTACACCGATGCGGACGGCAAGACCACCACGCAGACCGCGACCGAAGCCTGGAACAACGCCACGGGTGAGGTGAAGGTATCGGTGCCGAAGGACTTGAAGACTTGTCCAGCCAATTCGTGGCCGATCTCGCTGTCGACCTACAACGGGGGCTGGTTGTTGGTGTGTGGCACCAACGCCGACGCGCCGACATCAATGGTGTACAACGACGGCTCGCGGACCAGCGAGCTCGGATCGGTGAGCTACCGCAATGGCGGGTACTGCGGCACCGGAGACGTGGGTACCGTGTGCGGCTATCGGGCTCCGGCTGTGGTGAGCGTGACCGATGCGTCCGGGAAGGTGACTCAGCACAGTGTCGGCGGCAACTACTTCGACGACCATGGTGCTGGTGGCGCTGGTCAGGGCACCGGCTCCTATGGGGTTGAGGCCCCCACCGACACGGCGAAGGACCAGGTGCGCTATTTGACCCAGATCCTGCAGAAGTCCGCAGCAGGTCGGGCGAACCTGAACGCCGCGGTGGCGCAGGTGCGCTCGTGTTCGGATGTGGCTGGTGCGGTGACCACGATCAATGGCGTGATCGCCAATCGGCAGGAGTTGCTGGACGCCTTGGCCTCCACCCCGGTGGACGCAGTTCCGAACGGTTCGCAGTTGGTCGCCAAGCTTCGCAATGCCTTGGACCTCTCGCTGAAGTCGGATCAGGTGTGGTTGCAGTGGGCGCAGGCCGAGCAGTCGAATAGCTGCGCTGAAGGGGAGAGCAGTGCCACCTACAAGCAGGTGGAGACCATGAACGAGTCGGTGGCCACGGCTAAGGACGCCTTCGTCGCCGCCTGGAACTCCCAGATCGCAGCCACCTACAAGGCCCCGCGGTTCGCCACCTCGCAAATCTGAGGTCGCGAATCTGAGGGAGTCCTAGAAGGTCCGTTCTGTCGCCAGTCTCAACAGTTCGGCCAAGGCAGGTTGGGCTGGGCCGGGCAGTGCCGGCAGGCACGCGGCAGCGCTGTTGGTTGCCGCCGTGATCGCCTCCTCGGTGGCCGCCAGCGCCCCAGAATCGACGATGATGCCGCGGGCCACCTCGACCTGGCGGGGGCTCAGCGGGGTGCCGAGGAAGGCATTCAGCTGGTCAGCGGAAGCCTGATCGGCGCGGGCCATGGTTTGCGCGATGAGCACGGTGAGTTTGCCTTCACGCAGGTCATCGCCAGCCGGCTTTCCGGTGACTGCCTCATCGCCGAACACGCCCAGCACGTCATCGCGGAACTGGAAGGCCCGACCCAGTGGGGACCCGAAGCGGGCCAATGCGTCAAGCAGTTCGGCAGAGCCCCCGCCCAGGGCCGCGCCGATCTGGAGCGGACGAATCACCGTGTAGCGGGCGGTCTTGTATTCCACCACGCGCTCGATCTGAGCCAGAACCGAGGCCAGATCGGTGCGGGCGTCCAGTGGTGAGCGGGTCTGGGCTGTGGTGTCCAGGACCTGGCCGGCGTTGACCTCTTCGCGCACCGCCGCCGCCAATGGCGCCGCCGCCTCAAGACGGGGTGCGCCCGACTCGGCCAGCATCTGCGCCGACCAGACCACCAGCAGGTCACCGAGCAGAATCGCCTCAGCGCGTCCATAGTCTTCGGGATTGCCCTGGCGGTGCCCGGCGGTATGCCGCTGAGCGAACTGAACATGTGCCGACGGGATTCCGCGGCGGGTGTTGGAGCCGTCCATGACGTCGTCGTGCATCAGGACCCCGACGTGGAGAAGGTCCAAGCTGGCGGCTGCAGCGATCACAGATTCCGGGATCTCGGTGCTCCCAGTGGCTGCCACAAAGCCCCAACAGCAGAACGCCGGACGTAGCCGCTTACCGCCGGTGGTGAAGGCCCGGGCCAGTTCGATCACCGGATCCAGATCGGCACCCAAGTCGGCCAAGGAGGCAGCGCGCTGGTCCAGGAACTCAGAAATGGCGGCACCGACGGCGTGACGGAACACCTGCGAAACCGGATCAGTCGGATCAAGTGTGGGCACCTGCGCAGCCTACGACAGTCCTCATCGTCGTGCCGGGCCGTTTCCACCCTGGCGCGCAAGCGGGTGCGGCGACGCTAGCCTTACCGTCATGCCCGGAACTGAATCGACGATTGCTGAGTTGCTCGCCCACGGTGGGGCTCCGACCATGTCGTTTGAGTTCTTCCCGCCCAAGGACGATGCGGGCACCACCCAATTGGTGGAGGCGATCACCGCCCTGCAACCGCTGCACCCGGACTTTGTGTCGGTCACCTATGGCGCGACTGGTTCCAGCCGAGAGCGCACCATCGACGCAACGAAGCTCATCACGGCTCGCACCGATGCGCTCACCATGGGTCACCTGACCTGCGTGAGTCAATCCACCACAGAGCTACGCGGCGCGGTTCAGGCCTATGCCGAGGCCGGGGTGCGGCACATCCTTGCGGTGCGCGGCGACCCGCCGGGTGGCCCGACCGCCCCCTGGCAACGCCATCCTGAAGGCTTGGACAATGCCACCGAACTGGTGCGGCTGGTGAAGGAATCCGGCGACTTCTGCGTGGGGGTGGGCGCCTTCCCCGACGGTCATCCCGAGCATCACGACGTCGATCTGGACGCCCGCATTCTGGCCGAGAAGCAGCAGGCCGGTGCCGAGTTCGCCATCACTCAGCTGTTTTTCGACGCCGAGGCCTACTTCCGGTTGGTCGAGCGGGTCCGGGCGATCGGCTGCACCTTGCCGATCATCGCCGGAATCATGCCGGTGACCACCATCTCCCAGATCGAACGCTTCGCTGGATTCTCCGGTGCTCCGCTGCCGGCCGCAGTGGTCTCCCGGCTGCATGCAGTGGCCGACGACCCTGCCGCCGTCCGAGCGGTTGGGGTGGATATTGCCGTGGAGCTGTGCCACACGGTGCTGGCTGGGGGAGCTCCCGGGCTTCAGTTCTTCACCCAGAATCGTTCCCGGGCCACCGCCCAAATCCTCAGTGCGCTCCGCTAGCTGTGCACCCTTGCCTGTTCCCCTCCCCAGTCGCTCCCCAAACTTGGGGAGGCGGCCGCAACAGTAGGGGCGGTGTGGC
>JAEXAS010000033.1 GCA_023458095.1 Actinomycetes bacterium
CTGGTTGAGGAGGCCCGCAGGGCCGTCTCGAAACCACAGCTACATGCCGCAGAAAGTCAGCGTCAGGCCGCCACAGGTTTCGAGACGCTCACTTCGTTCGCTCCTCAACCAACCGAGGCATGAGCTCCTGGCTGGACTCAGCCACCCCCCACACACAGAAAAGCCACCACCCGAACGCCAGAAGGCCCCAAAACACACCCTCGACCCCTCAACAACCAACCGCCCCTCCCCCGGCTGGTTGAGGAGGCCCCCCAACGGCCGGCTGCGGAAACCCGAATCCCCCAACGGCTGGTTGAGGAGGCCCGCAGGGCCGTCTCGAAACCACAGCTACATGCCGCAGAAAGTCAGCGTCAGGCCGCCACAGGTTTCGAGACGCTCACTTCGCTCGCTCCTCAACCAGACGAGGGGGAGATGGAAAGGACCGTCGCGGGGCCGAAGACGTCCGGACATAGACGTAGCCCTGGCTCAGCGTCCACAGGCCAGGGCTACGTGCTCAGGGGGCGGGAATCAGACGGACTGCAACTCCCGGTGTTCATCCTTGGCCAGGCCGTAGAAGAACAGGGCGACCGGCCGATACATCACGTGAGCGAACTTGGTGAAGGGCATGAACAGCACCAACTCCATCGCGATCGCCACGTGCACCAGGAACAGCACGTACGACCACGGCTGCGGGTGTCCACCAGGGAACAACAGCGAGACCTCGATGATGAAGCCGGTCAGGCCGGTGATCCACAGCATCCACAAGAACAACCAGTCCGACGGTGCGCTGTGCTGGGCAGCGGCGCTGACCTTCTGGTGGCGGTTGATCATGAACCAGCTCACCCCGTACATCATGGCCAGCCCGCCGAGAGTGCCGATGGTGCGGGCCACCGGGGTGATCGCAACTTCGGCAACAGCTTCGGGCACCCCGATGATGTCGCCGGCGTAGTGAATGAGCGTTGCGGCGAACAGAGCCACGAAACCCCACAGCGTCAGCGTATGAATCAGCCAACGGCGCCGGTACAACGGCTCGACCGGGTTGTCGTCGGCGCAGTCCTCGCGGTAGCGCTTCTGCCCCAGCGATTCGACGCCGATGGCGTACCACAAGGAGCGAAGAGTGCGTCCCCAGGCCGCCTTGGAACCGAACAGCGACTTCGCGGTCACGCCGTCTCGTTTCGCGGTGGCTCGAGCCATCATGGCGAGATTGAAAATCGCGATCAGCGCCACCAGGATCATCACGACCAGGCCGACGGTGTGGATCCACTCATAGGGCACTCCGAAGACCAGGCGGGCGCCTTCTTCGGCCTGCGCCGAGGCGAAGAAACCGCCGAAGATCGCCAGCCCGATCAAGGAGATGATCACCGCTGCCACCGGGCTGGTGTACATGGCCCGGGCGATCCGGGTCTTGTCCAGCTTGGCGATGGCGTAGCGACGTGCGGTCGCCATAAACTCGGACGGATCAGCTTCCTGCGGACACCGATCGGTGCACATTCCGCACTGGTAGCAGGTCCACAACTCCTTACTGGTCACCAGCTCATCGGTCAGCCCGACCTGCGCCAGCCGAATGAACCGGCGCGGGAAGGTGGCGTCATTGTCGGCCAGCGGGCAGATCGCGGTGCAGTTGCCACACGAGAAGCAGGCGTTGATGTCCGGCGCCCCGAACTTCTGCAGGTCACTCATCAGATTCGGATTGACCACAGTAGCCATGGTCACACCTGCCTTCCGGTGGCTTTGTAGGCGTAGTAGCCGTCTTCCTCATCACCGTCTTCAATCAGGAAGCCGTAGCGGCGCATCCCCATCACCCAGTACAGAACCTCATGGGCGGGGAAGCCGATCTTCTCGGCGATCTGGGGAACGGTCAGCGATTCGGCGCCCACCGCTTCCAGAATCGGCTTGTGCATCAGCGTCTCCTCGCGAATCACTTCGCGAACATCGCGCAGGGTCTGGCTCATGCCACCGGCTCCTTCACTGGCATATCGGTCACGATCAGTTCTTCGATCGCGGACTTCATCTGTTCATCGGTGTAGCCGAGCAGGTCGATGGCATCGGAGCCACAGACCGGAATGCACCCGCCACAGCCCTTGCAGGTGGCCGGATCTACGGAGGCGACCTGGCGTCCGTTCCACTCGATGCTGGTGATCGAGTCATAGGGACAGGCGGTGAGGCACTCACCGCTGCTGGTGCATTTGTCCGGATCGACCACCGCCACCAGTGGTTCGAGTTCAGCGAAGCCCTTCTTCAGCAACGCCGCGCTCTGAGCAACGGCCGCCAAGCCGGCCGACACGCTCTCCCCCATCGTCCGAGGAGCCTGGCAGCAGCCGGCGATCATCACACCGTCGACGACGGTTTCCACCGGACGCAGCTTCGGGTGGATCTCGTTGAAGAACCCATCGCTGCCGAGCGGCAGCTTCAACAGGTCGATCAGAGTCTTGTTCTGCCGCGGCACCATGCCGGTCACCAGCACCACCAGATCCACCGGAAGGGTGAGTTCTGCATGGCCGGTGAGGAGATCGGTCACGGTCACACCGAGAACGCCTGAGTCCAGCTTGGCGACCTCCGGCGGAGTGTCCGCATCGAACTTCACATAGACCGAGCCCGCACCGCGGGACTCGTTGTAGGTGAGTTCGTTGCGGCCATAGGCGCGAATGTCGCGGTACAGGTGGAACTGCCGAATGCTGGAGTCCAGCGAACTGACCAACGAAGAGGTGTGAATCGCGGCGGTGCAGCAGTACTTCGAGCAGTACTCGTTGCCACCGGCCTCCTGCCGGGAGCCCACACAGTAGATGTAGGCCACCGAGCGCACCGGACGCCCGTTGTAGCTCAACTTGCCAGACGGGGTGCCATCCACAAGTTGCTTGAACTCGGGCAGGGTCACCACGCCATCCATACCGTAGCCGTACTCGCCGTCCTCAGGGTTGTAGGAGTCGAATCCGGTAGCCACGATGATGGAGCCGACTTCAAGGTTCAGGACCTTGTCACCACCCTCGCGGTGCAAGGTGATCTCGACCTCGTAGTTGCCGAAGCTACCGGCTTTACCAGTCAGTTCAGCGCCGGTGTAGATCGTCACATCGCGACGGTCCTTGATCTGCTCGATCAGCGCCGCGACCTGTTCCTTGCCGGAGTCCTCATGGGGGAACATGGCGCCGAGTTTGCCGACCCAACCGCCCAGTTCGGACTCGCGCTCGATCAGAATCGCGTCGATACCCAGATCGGCCAGCCCTTGCGCGGCCCGCAGACCGGCGATACCGCCGCCGATGACCAAGGTGCGCGGCACCGTATTGACCCGCAGCGGCACCAACTCGTCGGACAGCCGACTCTTGGCTACCCCAGAACGCACCAGGCCGATCACCTTTTCGGTGGCGCCGGCCTTGTCGTGCTGGTGCACCCAGGATGCCTGCTCACGCACGTTCACCTGGGTGTAGCCGTAGGGATTCATGTCGGCCCGCTTGGACACATTGCGGAAGGTCGTCTGGTGCAGCTTGGGTGAGCACGAGGCCACCACCAGGCCGTCCAGATTGTTGGCCTTGATCGCTTCGATCATGTCGCCTTGGGTGCCATCGGAGCAGGCGAAGATCGGATCATCGCTGATCACCACATTCGGCTCGTCGGCCAAAGCGTCCCGGACCGCTGCCACATCGACGTAGTCGGAAATGTTGCCGCCGCAGTGGCAGATGTAGACGCCGATTCGGCGATCCTCGGGAGCCTTCTTTTCGTGCTTGGCGGGCTCGGGGGTGGCCTGCGTGGCCTCTTCCTCGCTCATACCAGCGCCTCCTCTGCGAAGTGTTGGTGTTCCAAGTGGGCGGCTACCTGGGCGACGGCGGCGCCGGCGTGCAGGATCGTGTCCACGATGTCCTTGGCCCCGGCCGCGGTCCCGGCCACGAAGACTCCCGGAATGTCGGTCTGTCCAGGGCTGATTTCCGAACTGGGCTCGGCGACGTAGTAGTACTCGTCCAGACCCAGCGGGGTGTCGCCGAACAGCTTCTCGACATCCCGATTGGGTTGGATGCCGACGGCCAGCACCACCAGGTCGTAGCTGGCTTCGACGATGCTGCCGTCGCCGTCAATGTCCTCATAGCGCACCAGCAGATCGCCGTTGGGTTCCTCGGTGATCTTGGAGACCCGACCTTTGATGTACTGCGCCCCCATGTCCTGGGCCTGGGTGTAGAACTCCTCGTACCGCTTCCCGGCGGCCCGCATGTCCATGTAGTGCATCGTCACATCGGCCAGCGGCAGCGCCCCCATGATGAGCTGGTTCTGCTTGATCGAATACATGCAGCAGAACTTCGAGCACAACGGGTTGCCCACCGTCTTGTCTCGCGAACCTGTGCAGGAGATGTAGGCGATCCGATCGGGCTGTTTACCATCGCTGGGTCGCAACACCGTGTTGAACGGACGGGTGGGTGCCAGCAGCCGGTCCATCTGCATGGCGGTGATCACATTGGGGTAGGTGCCGAAGCCGTATTCGGGCTTCAGGTCGGCGGCGAAGAGCTTGTGACCGGTGGAGACCACCACCGCCCCCACGTCAACCTTGGTTGTCTTGTCGCGCTGGCTGAAGTCGATCGCGAATGCTGGGCATTTCTTCTCACACTCCTGGCATTCCGAACACACTCCGCAGTCCAGGCATGACCCGGCACCAGAGCGCATGGCTTCCTCAGCCAGTGGCGACTCGATCTCGCTGAAGTCACCGGAGGTGGCTACCAGGTTCACTGCACCGACGACCTGATCGCGGTGGCTGATCCTGCTATGTCGGCCCAGCACGTCACGGTGCTTGGTGGTGGACAGCTTGGAGTCCTGGTCGAAACCGTCCAGGGACTCGCCGGCCAGATACCGATTCACCATGTAGGCGGCTCGGCTTCCCGATCCAACGGCGCGGGTGACCGTGGACATGCCGCTGGCGACATCACCGGCACCGAACAGCCACGGCGCCTTCGTCTGCATGGTCTTGCGGTTGGTCTGGACGCGTCCCTTGGCCACCCCGCCCAACTCGGCAAACAGGGTTTCATCAGGTTCCAGGCCCATGCAGGTGATGACCACCTCAGCCGGGTACTCGGTGACTGCGGGGGCTGCGGCCACTGCTGGCTCGCCGTCCTTGGCAGGGGGCAGGATCTGCTCGCCGCGTACGGCGCGAGCTGCGCCCTCGGTCGTGAGCACTTCGGTGACCCGAGTCGCCAGGACGAACTTCACACCCTCAGCCTCAGCCTCGGTGTATTCCACTTCGTGGGCGGCCAGACCGCCGGGCTTGGCGGGCTCAGCGATCACGGTGGCTGTGGCAGCCCCCAGGCGAAGCGCGGTCCGTGCAGCGTTGGTGGCGACCACATCGCCACCGACCACCACGACCTGCTTGCCGGTGAGGTCCATCAGGTGACCGTTGACAGCATCCTTCAGGAAGGGCAATCCAGCGATCACACCATCGGCGGTAGCGCCAGGGACCTCCAAGGGGAGCTGCTTGCTGGTTCCGGTGGCCAACACCACCGCGTCGAACCCCGTGTCCTTCAGTGCCTGCAGGTCCGAAACCGGGGAGTTGCACACGATCTCCACCCCGATCGCCGTGAGGTTGGCGATGTCGGCATCCACCACATCTTTCGGCAGTCGGAACGCCGGAATCCCGTGGCGGGCCTGCCCGCCGGGGGTCTCGGCGGCTTCATAGATGGTGACCTTGTGACCTTCACGGGCCAACCGCCAGGCGGCGGTAAGCCCAGCAGGGCCGGATCCGACCACCGCTACCGACTTCCCGGTGGGTGCGGCCACCGTGACGCCAGGGCCCTCGGCCTTGCCGTAATGCTCGTCGGCCACATAGCGCTTGATCAGCCGAATCGGCACGGTGCCTTCGACCTGACCACGGGTGCAGCCGTTCTCACAGGGCGCGTAGCAGGCCCGCCCGAGCGTCCCCACCAAGGGGGTGACGTCGAGGTTGAGCTGGAAGGCCTCCTCGTACTTTCCGGTCCGGGCCAGTGACACATAGCCGTGGGCCTTGATCCCAGCCGGGCAAGCCGCGATGCACGGTGAGGTGCCCGTGCGATCCAGCACCGCCTTCTTCGGCACGGCCTGCGGGAACGGAATGTAGGCCGCGCGGCGCGGAGCCAAATCAGCATTGAACTGATCGGGCACCGCCACGGTGCATTCTTTCTGACATACGTCACAGCCGGTGCACGCCGCCCAGTCGACAAACTTGGCCTTCTCATTCACCGCGACCGTGAACGTGCCATCAGCATTTCTACTGATGTTGTCCACTTCGCTGTAGGTAAGCGTCTTGATGTTCGGGTGGTTAATCGTGGTCGACATTTTTGGCCCCGAGATACACGAGGCGCAGTCCAAGGTCGGGAAGACCTTGCTCAGCAGGATCATCCGACCCCCGACGCTGGCTTCCTTCTCGACCAGGAGCACCTGGTAACCCATATCGGCCAGCTTGATCGACGACTCCATGCCACCGATGCCGCTACCCACCACTAGGACGTCGTAGTCCATCACGGTCTCCTTGAAAATGAGGGCTGGTAGGCCCAATTAGATGAACAGATTGACGTTCGACTCGTCGGCCTCACCCAGGTAGGTGGCCACACCGGCGTACTCGATGCCATCGATGAGCTCTTCCTTGGCGATGCCGAGCACGTCCATCGACATGGTGCAGGCGATCATCTTGATCCCCTGCTCCTGGGCGGTCTCAATCAATTCCGCAACAGTCATGACATTCTCGGACTTCATGACCTTCTTCATCATGACCCGACCGGCACCGCCGAAATTGAACTTCGAAATCGGCAACTTCTCGGAGTGTTTTGGCAACATTCCTGAGAACATCTTCTGAAGCCCACTGACCTGCTTTTGAACGGTGGCAGGTTGATTTTCTTTGCGAAGTGCCGAAAGTCCCCAGAAAGTGAAGAACATCGTCACCTCGTCGTCCATTGCCGCAGCTCCATTGGCAATAATGAAGGCCGCCATCAGGCGGTCATACTCTCCACTGAACACAATGATGGTCTTTTTTGACATCGCTGTCACCAGCTTTCGCTATTGATCCGCTGTGGCCGGTCAGGCCGCGGAGGTATCGGCGCCGAGAGCTTTGAGACTCTCAGCGAATTCACGCATGTAGTTGGCGAACGGCTCAGCACACACCGAACACACCGCCGCCATCTTGAGACGAGCCGGCGGGATGTTCCGGGCGGCCATCATTTCCTGCGCCTGCGCGATGATCTTCGCGGTACGCTCCGCACAATCGGGCAGATAGGAACACTCTTCACCATCGGAGGCCACGAAGACCCCGTCAAACCCCTTGTCAAGTGCGTATACCAACCAGGACGGCTTCAATCCACTGCTGCACGGCACAGCCATCGTCTGAACCGACGCCGGGTACTCCAGATGCCGGCTGCCGGCCAGATCGATGCCGGGATCAGAGATGTTGATCGTGGAGAAGACCAGGATCCGTGGGTTGGTTACGCCTGCATCAGCTGCGGGCGCCATGGCTTACTTCGCCTTGCGCAGGAAAAGGTTGATGGACCCAGCCTCTTCAAAGGATCCCAGGAATTCGTGACCCATCTTCTTGCACCAGGCCGGAATATCCTTCAAGGTTCCGGAATCAGTCGCGAGGACTTGCATCACATTGCCGACCGGAACGCCACCGATCTGCTTCTTTGCCGCCAGGATCGGGCCGGGGCAGGACACTCCTCGAGCATCAACTACAACAGGAGACTCGAGAGCCTTGAGTTCTTCAACGGACGCTGACATTGCCTGTAACTCCTAGTTCTGTCGGAGCCGCTTTGCTCCAACGACTTCAGGCTACACCCCGGGGGGCATCTTCTGAGTACTTTGACGTATATTTTTGAGACGATTGAACGCACCCTCCTCGCGGCCCGACGGCATGATTTTCGCAACCGCGTCGTTGCGGATTCGACGCCGGCCAGGAGCCGTCCGGAAGCCCGGTCGCAACCCAGCCCAGACACAGACGAGGGGCGAAGAGATTTCTCTCTTTCGCCCCTCGACATAGCGATGGTCGTAACCAGGTCAGTCGCTGTTCACCGAACTCGGCTCGCGCGAAGAGCGGCTGCTCCCCCCTGGGTCACTATCCACTGTAGGAAGCGCCCAGCATGCACAACAGTCCCCCAATGAGCTACAACCGCAGTCGCCCACCGGGTCACGGTGGCGGGGGTAGCCGCCAGGCTCCTTTCCGGTCCTGGAGGATCAGGCCGTCGTCGGCCAGTCGGCTCACCGCAGCCAGGCAGGTCGGCATGGGCACTGCCGCACGCACCGCCAGATCGCCGGCTGTGATGCTTCCACGCCCCGGGACCATTTCGAAGACCCGCAGCACATCGGGGGGCAACTCGTCGGTAGGTCGCCACTCCCCCGCCTGGTGCGGTGGGCCGACACCGATGGGAGCCAACAGCTCCAACACCTCCTGCCCTGAGGTCACCAACACTGCTTCGGCCTCCCTGATGAGGCGATGCGGGGTGACCGAGGTCGCGCTGGTGATGGCCCCCGGCACCGCCATCACCGGACGGTGCAACGCACCGGCCCAGGAGACCGTGTTGCGAGCGCCAGATCGTGCTGCGGCCTCCACCAGCACTACCCCTCGGCTGAGCGCGGCGATCAGACGATTTCGGGCCAGGAACCGCACTCTGGTCGGATGTTCCCCCGGCGGTAGCTCGCTCACCAGCACCCCCGCTTCGCAAATGCGGTCAAACAAGGCCCCGTGGCCACGGGGATAGGGCCGGTCCAGGCCGCCGGCCAGGACCGCCAAGGTGGGACTTCTGCCCGCGAGTGCGCCGCGATGGGCGCAGGCATCGATTCCGTAGGCGCCACCGGATATCACCGTCCATCCGGCTTCGGAGATTTCCGCCCCCAACTCGGCAGCGACCCGCTCCCCATAACTCGAGGCCGCTCGCGATCCGACGATCGCGACGCTGCTGTTGGCCAGAGCCGTCAGCTCACCGTGTCCACGAAGCCATAGACCCAGCGGTGCGCCACCGAGTTGGTGCACGCTTTCGCAGCGGTCAAGGTCAAGCAGTGCCTCCGGCCATTCCGGGTCGCCGGGCATCACGAAGCGTTGCCCGCCGTGCCGCATCTGCGCCACCAGTTCCTCAGGGATCAGCCGTCGCGCTCGGCCGGCCAGGCCCTCGGCGTCCTTCCGGGCGGTCAGGCCCGCCCACACCTCGGCGGCGCTGAACTCCGCCAAGGCCGCATTCAACGCTGGGTGCCCCGGTTCGGCGATGGCCGCCAGGCATTGCCGCGCCACCCGCTCGGGGATCACCGTCGCCCTCCACTGAGATCCTCGCCACGACGCATCGCCAAGGCGGTGTGCACATGGTCCAGCTGAGGATGATCGGCGCCAGCCAAGTCGGCGATGGTCCAAGCCAAGCGCAACACCTTGTCCACACCGCGCGCCGACAGCTGCCCCTTGGCCAACGCGCCGGTGAGTCGCTCCACCCCTTGGGGCTGGGGCAGCTTCTTGCGCAGCACGACACCAGGGACCTCAGCGTTGGTCTGCCATCCCAACGGCGCCAGCCGGTGCCGCTGTCGATCGCGAGCGGCCAAGACCCGCTCGGCCACCGCCGCACTGGACTCGGCTGTTTGGGTCGCGTCCAGAATCCCTGCCCGCACCGGACGGACCCGTTGGTGGATGTCGATGCGATCCAGGATCGGACCCGACACCCGCGAGGCGTAGCGGCGCACCACCATCGGCGCGCAGCGGCAGTCTGCCCCGGGAGTGTCGGCCAATCCGCACGGACACGGATTCGCCGCCAGCACGAGCTGAAAATTGGCCGGATAGACCGCGGTGGCGGTGGCCCGAGCCAGCACCACATTGCCCGACTCCAACGGCACGCGCAGCGACTCCATGACCCGCGGGGCGAACTCGGGAGCCTCATCAAGAAAGAGCACCCCCCGATGCGCCCGCGAGATCGCCCCCGGCTGGGCGATGCCCGCGCCACCGCCCACCAGGCTGGCCAGCGATGCCGAGTGATGCGGATCGGCGAAAGGTGGCCGGCGAATCAGGCCTCCGGCCAAGGGCACGCCGCACAGCGAGTGCACCGCGGAGACCTCCAAGGATTCCGATTCGCTCAGATCCGGCAGCACGGTGCTGAGGCGCCGAGCCAGCAGCGTCTTACCCGCTCCAGGCGGGCCATGCAGGTACAGATGATGACGGCCGGCCGCAGCCACCTCCAAAGCCCACTTGGCCTCCTCCTGTCCGGCCACATCGGCGAGATCCAGTGCGGCGGCGTCGGCCACCGCCGCCGACGCAACTCCGGCCTCGGCTGCCCGACCCGGCCCGCCGGCGAGCACCTCGCCCAGATCGGCGAGGTCCCCGACGCCGAACACCTGCAAGCCCGACACCAGACAGGCCTCCCGAAGCTGGGCGGACGGCACCACGGCGCGCTCCAAGCCTTGGGCGACCGCGGTCAGCAACAGCGGCAGCAGACCACGGACCGCACGCACCCGCCCATCCAGCCCCAGTTCGCCGAAGAGCGCCAGCGATTCCAGAGCCCGCCGATCACAACGTCCCTGAGCCGCAGCCACGGCAGCAGCGATCCCTAGGTCGTAATGCGATCCGGCCTTGGGCAAGGTGGCCGGTGAGAGATTGATGGTCACCGGCGCCGAGGGCCAGCCGACCTGCGCCGCTGCCATCGCGGCCCGACAGCGGTCTTTGGCTTCCTTCAGGGCGGCGTCGGGCAGCCCCACCATGCGGGTGCTGGGCAGCCCAGAGCCGATCGCCACCTCAATATCGATGATCGTTCCGGCCATGCCCACCAAGGCCACGCTTCGAGCCGACGCCTGTCGCATCAGCAGATCCCCCGGCGATGATCGATACGACCTGCATCGCCACCGCTGAGCAGGACCCCAATCGCATCAAAGCGCACCGCACCAACAGCGCGGTCTTGCTCCCGCAGCCAATACAAGGCCAACTCACGAAGCTTGCTCACCTTGCTGGCCGTGATGGCCTCCACCGGCAGTCCGAAAGCAGTGCTGGTCCGGGTCTTCACCTCGCAAATCACGACCACGGGGCTACGTCCAGGCTCGACGGCGATGATGTCGAGTTCCCCTGCCGGACAGCGCCAATTCCGTTGAAGAATGCGCCAACCCAGTCCCGTCAGGTGCGCGGCAGCCAGGTCCTCCCCGGCATGCCAAACCTCGTTCTTGTCCACTGTCGACCACCTCCGGTGGTGACTATCGGCATCCCGACCGGTGACCGGTCAGGGCAGCCGCAGCCTGTGGACAACCCCCTACAGCTGGTCGGGGACTCTCAGGTCGTTGTGCACGATCTCTTCGATCGACACATCCCGGAAAGTCAAGACCTTGGCGCTCTTCACGAAGCGGGCCGGACGGAACATGTCCCATACCCAGGCGTCGCCCATCGACACCTCGTAGTAGACGTCGCCGCCCTCGGTGCGAACCTTGAGATCTACCGCATTGCACAGGTAGAACCGTCGCTCGGTCTCCACCGCATAGGTGAAGATGCCCACGACATCCTTGTATTCCCGGTAGAGAGCCAGTTCGAGATCCGACTCGTACTGCTCCAGGTCTTCGGCGCTCATGACGGCCTCACCTTACCCGCTCGCCGCACGTTCTCGAAGCATTGACGGTGGATGACGCTCGGTCCGTGTTCCTCCAGCCGCTCCTGATGCAGCGCGGTGCAGTATCCCTTGTGGATGTCCAGATCGTATTGCGGATACTGCTCGTGCCACTGCGTCATGATCCGGTCCCTGGTCACCTTCGCCAGCACTGAGGCTGCCGCGATGCAGGCAACCACCCGGTCGCCCTTCCACATCGCCAGGTTTGGCGTGACCAGCCCGTCGACGCTGAAACCATCGGTGAGCGCATAGTCCGGTTGCGGATCCAGCCCAGCGATCGCGCGGCGTAACGCAGTCAGATTGGCCTGGTGCATACCGAGACGATCACACTCGTCGGGCTCCACCGAGACGACCGCCCATGCGAGGGACTGCTCGACGACCCGGCCATAGACCTGTTCCCGCTTTGAGGCCGACAGCAACTTGGAATCGGCCAACCCATCGATACGGCCACCCTTGCCCGTTCGCAAAATCACCGCAGCGGCAACCAACGGTCCCGCGCAGGCACCTCGCCCTGCCTCATCGGCGCCACCGATCAGAGGGAAGCCCCCTTGGCGCAAGGTCCGCTCGTAGGCATAGATATCCATATCAGAACGCATTTTGATACCCATACCGCCTACATCCGACTAGATCGCGCCGACGAGGACTCCCTGACGCAGGCCCCTAAACCTGACTCGTGAGCACAATCTCCGTTATAGTCGCGTTCTTTGGGTAGTAGTTGTGCCATGGTTTGAACGAGTGCTTCTTATTGTCACTTGTCCGGTAATAGCCAGCGAACCGGCCCGACCAGACAGTACTCACCTTGTAGAGCTTTACTTTAGCCCTCCCGAGGCCTTCCCAGCAGGTGTTCCCTGTCGTGGACCAGGTCTTGAAAAGATCAGCTCCCGCGTCGCGATGGCAATCCCACACCCGCGCCGTGCGACTGACTGCGGGCGCGGCCTGAGCTTCAGCAGCTGACAACGTAGAGGCGCTACCAAGAAGCGCCAACCCAACTACCATCACACAAAGACTTCTTCTCCATGCTCCACTCATAACCACACCATCCTCCATTAGCAACCAGCAGCGTCACAGCCACAAATTGACGGCAAACGCTAACACAAAACGAAGTTGTACCGATCCAGACTTAGCCCAAAGTGCTTGCATTTGGCGAGCCCATTCACCCGAAGCCCATATCTTGCCTCAACCTTGCATATCCAGCTATCGCAAAGGAGCCTAGTTGGACCTTTTCCTCAACACAAGACCAATCCCAACAGGAAAACCAGTCAAGAACTCCGCCCGGTTGGAGCGCGTTCTCCCGCACGCAGAACGCTGGGCAATAACACCAGGGTTGGCCACCGATGCTGGCGGCTCCCAGCGTCGCACACGAAGTCAACGACAGACGACGCGCGGCCCTTTGACGATCGGCTTGGCGGGCGGCGACTGTCCGGCAGGCACAGAAGCGAAGGTCACCGGTCTATTGATCGTGTGAAAACGCGAGAAGGGATAGACCACAGCCACTGCGGTGCCGACGATATCGCTGGTTGGCACCATCGCTTGATAGCCCTCGGGCCGCCCGATGATCTTCTCATCAAGGTGACAGCGGGAATCCTGCGAGGCATTGCGGTGATCACCCATGACGAACACGGTGCCAGCCGGAACCACAACGTCGAAGGACATCGAGGACGGATCGGCCTGCCTCCCGGTGACTGGATCGACGTAGAGGTAGTCGGACTCGTTGAGGGGGGTGCCATTCACACTGACCCGACCCTTGGCGTCGCAACAGGTCACATGATCCCCGGCGACCCCGATCACCCGCTTGATCAGATGGTTTGAGCTTTCGTCTGGCGCCAACCCGATGAAGATGAGCAGTTGCTGACCCAGCCCCTCCTTCGGCGGAGCCTCACCCAACCAGCCCCGTGAGTCACGGAATACGACGATGTCGCCGCGCTGGAATGGAACGATCTTCTGGACGGCAACGCGGTCAGAGATCAGCAGCGTGTTTTCCATCGAGGAGGAGGGAATCACGAACATCTGCGCCACAAAGACCCGCAGCAGGGTCGAGGCGATCAGTGCACCAACAACCACGATGGCGATTTCTCGAGCCCAGGAACCTGCCGTCCGCAAAGCCGAAGAAGATCGTTCCGCCGACGGCTCGTCTGGACCGCTCACCTCAACACCCTCTCGTCCGCACCGTGGTCACTTCCACTTGCCGGAAGGTTCAGCGGTCGCGCTTCTCCTTGATCTTTGCAGCTTTGCCGCGAAGACCGCGAAGGTAGTAAAGCTTGGCGCGTCGCACGTCACCGAATCGCTCGACCTCGATCTTTTCGATGATCGGGCTGTGCAGCGGGAAGGTGCGCTCAACGCCAGTTCCGAAGCTGATCTTGCGAACCGTGAAAGCCTCAGCAATACCAGATCCGTTACGGGCGATGACGGCTCCGGCGAAGACCTGAATACGGGAACGGTTACCTTCGACGACTCGCACGTGAACCTTCACCTGGTCGCCAGGACGGAAGTCCGGGACATCATCGCGAAGAGCGGCTGCGCCGACCTGTTCCACCAACTTGTTCATGTTTTCCTCGCCAGTGCCACAGGTCACTTCGTGTTGAATTGAATCTGTCCGATCGAGCTTTCCCCCTGTGGCAGGAGCTCACTCGGCACAACAGCTCCCAAGTTTGCCACAGCAGGGGCCACCCAAGGAAATCCGAGAACCCCGCTCAGACCACCCGGGACGCACCATGGCCCCGGAGCCACACTCCGGGGCCATGGTGGCGACGTCGGGCTACTTGCCGTCCCGCTTGAACAGCGAGGCGATCAGATCCCGGTTCAGCTGGCTGATGGTGTCCAGCGGAATCTCCTTCGGGCAGACCGCTGCACACTCGCCAATGTTGGTGCAACCGCCGAAGCCGAGGGCATCGTGCTCGCCGACCATCTTCTTGACCCGCAGCGGACGCTCCGGCTGGCCCTGCGGCAGCATGGCCAGGTGGGTGATCTTGGCCGCCGTGAACAGCATGCCTGAATGGTTCGGGCAGGCTGCCACACAAGCGCCGCAGCCGATGCAGGTGGCAGCGTCGAAAGCCCGGTCGGCCTTCAGCTTGCTCACCGCATTGGCGTGGGCCTCCGGCGCAGCACCGGTATTCACCGACACGAAGCCACCGGCCTGGATGATCCGATCGAAGGCCGAACGGTCCACGACGAGGTCCTTGATGACCGGGAATGCCCCAGCCCGCCAGGGCTCGACGTCAATAACCGCGCCATCGGAGAAGGACCGCATGTGCAACTGGCAGGTGGTGGTGGCCACCGGCGAGTTACCCCGGCCATGAGCAGTGCCATTGATGACCACACCACACATACCGCAGATACCCTCGCGGCAGTCATGGTCGAAAGCCACCGGCTCTTCACCTTTGACGGTCAGATCCTCATTCAGCAGGTCGAGCATCTCCAGGAAAGACATGTCCTCCGACACGTCCTGAACCTGGTAAGTGACCATGCGCCCCTCGGACTGGGCGTTTGCTTGGCGCCATACGCGCAGGGTGATGTTCACTTGTAACTCCGTTGCTTCAGCTCGATGGCCTCGTAGACCAGATCTTCCTTGTGAAGGACCGGTTTGACGCCGGTGCCGGTGTACTCCCAGGCCGCCGCGTAAAGGAACTGATCGTCGTGGCGCAGCGCCTCGCCGTCCTCGGTCTGGCTCTCGGCACGGAAGTGACCGCCACACGATTCCCGACGGTGCAACGCGTCCACGCACATCAACCGACCCAGTTCGATGAAGTCGGCCACGCGACCAGCCCGCTCCAGGGTCTGGTTGAAGTCCTCATTCACGCCGGTGACCTTGACGTTGGTCCAGAACTCCTCGCGCAGTTCGTCGATCTTCTCGATCGCGGTCTTAAGGCCTTCCTCGGTGCGCTCCATACCGCAGTACTCCCACATGATGTGGCCGAGTTCCTTGTGGAAGGAATCCACGGTGCGGGTGCCCTGGATGGACAGCAGCTTCTCGATCCGCTCGGTGGTCGCTGTGACCGCCTCCACGACCTCGGGACTGTGCTCATCGACCTTGCTGAACGACGAGGAGCCGGCCAGGTAGTCGTTGATGGTGTTCGGCAGCACGAAGTAGCCATCACCCAGGCCCTGCATCAGCGCCGAGGCGCCCAGCCGGTTCGCGCCGTGATCGGAGAAATTCGCCTCGCCGGCCACGAACAGGCCCGGAATCGAGCTCTCCAGGTCGTAGTCGACCCACAGCCCGCCCATCACGTAGTGCACTGCGGGGTAGATCCGCATCGGCGTCGCATAGGGATTCTCACCGGTGATCTGGGCGTACATGTCGAACAGGTTGCCGTAGCGAGAAGCCACGCCATCCTTGCCCAACCGCTCAATGGCTTCGGCGAAGTCGAGATAGACCCCGCGTCGCACCATCTTCTCGTTGCCCTGGGAGTCGACTTCCTTGATCGCCGGGCCCACACCGCGACCTTCGTCGCACATGTTCTTGGCCTGACGGGAGGCAATGTCACGCGGCACCAGGTTTCCGAAGGACGGGTAGATCCGCTCCAGGTAGTAGTCGCGATCCTCCTCGGGGATTTCCCGGGGATCCTTCTCGCAATCCTCGACCTTCTTCGGCACCCAGATGCGACCGTCGTTGCGCAGCGACTCCGACATCAAGGTCAGCTTCGACTGGCTGTCGCCATGTACCGGAATACAGGTCGGGTGGATCTGCGTGTAGCACGGGTTCGCGAAGTAGGCGCCCTTGCGGTGCGCCTTCCACGTCGCGGTGACGTTGGATCCCATCGCATTGGTCGACAGGAAGAACACGTTGCCGTAACCACCGGTGGCCAACACCACCGCGTCGCCGATCCAGGTCTCGATCTCGCCGGTGATCAGATCACGGGTGACGATGCCACGGGCACGTCCGTCGGCGATGATCAGTTCCTGCATCTCGTGGCGGGTGTAGTTCTTCACCGTGCCGGCGTCCACCTGGCGCTCCAGGGCCTGGTAGGCGCCGATCAGCAACTGCTGACCGGTCTGGCCCCGCGCGTAGAAGGTGCGCTGCACCTGCACGCCACCGAAGGAGCGGTTGTCCAACAGGCCGCCGTATTCGCGGGCGAACGGGACGCCTTGAGCCACACACTGATCGATGATGTTGGCGCTGATCTCGGCCAGGCGGTAGACGTTGGTCTCGCGAGCGCGGTAGTCGCCGCCCTTGACCGTGTCGTAGAACAGCCGGTACACCGAGTCGTTGTCGTTGCGGTAGTTCTTGGCCGCATTGATGCCGCCCTGAGCCGCAATGGAGTGAGCACGCCGCGGCGTGTCCTGGTAGCAGAAGTTCAAGACGTTGTAACCGGCTTCACCCAAGGAGGCGGCCGCTGCCGCACCGGCCAGACCGGTGCCGACGATGATCACGTTCATCTTGCGCCGGTTGGCCGGGTTGACCAGCTTGGCGTTGAACTTGCGCTGGGACCACTTCTTGTCGATCGGTCCGGCGGGAGCCTTGGCGTCCGCAACCGGTTCACCCATGGTGAAGTAGTCGGCACCAGGAAGCTTGTTTGTCGTCGTCGCCATCAGTGAATCCATCCGAAGAGTACGGCCACCGGCATGGTCATGAAGCCGATGAAGAGCAGAACCGCCACCGCCCAGGCGCAGCCATTCAGCACCGTGCGGGCCTTGGGGCTGGTGTTGGCACCCAGGGTGGTGAAGGCACTCCAGAAGCCGTGACGCACGTGCATCGTCACGATGGCGATCCAGATGCCGTAGAGCAGCACCAGCCACCAGTTCTGGAACTCACCGATCACCATCCGGTAGGGCGAGTTGAGATAGGTCGTGGCAAAGGATCCGCTCACCAGCGCCGAATGCACCGTGAATTGCGCCAGGTGGAAGATCAGGAAGCCAGCCAGGATGACGCCACCCCAGCGCATGGTGCGCGCCGAGTAGGTCTGAGACAGGGTCTTGCGCACCTTGTAGCTCGACGGCGTCGCTGCCTTGGCCCGCGACCACAAGGTGAAGGCGGAGTACAGGTGCAGCACCACCATCGTCACCAAGAAGACACGGAAGATCCAGATGAAGGTTCCCGGCGGAAGCGCCGGAGAAAGGATGTCGCCCTTGAGCCACTCCGCGTAGAGATCGAACTCTTCGGCGCCCAGGAACATCTTGAGATTGCCATACATGTGCATCAGCAAGAATCCGATGAGGATCAGTCCGGTGATGGCCATAGTGGCCTTCATCGCGACTGAGGACCGTGCGGCCCGCTGATGAGGAGTTAGGGTCGTTGTCGCCACGAGCACACCCTAATGAGTCTGGGGGCCAAGTGGGCTCATGGGCGTACATTGCGCGGCACACCGTCTCACTCTACGGACGCCACCTCGCCGACTAGGCCAAACAGATCTATTTCGAAAGACTTCCCTGGCCAAAACCGGGTCACCCGAGCAGATCAGGGCGTCGTTCGGCAGTGATTCGTCGGGCTTCCTCGGCCCGCCAGCGGGCCACCTCGCCGTGATGTCCACTCAGCAGAACCGGCGGTACGTCCAGCCCCCGCCAGCTCGCCGGCTTGGTGTACACCGGGTACTCCAGCAGCCCATCGAGCTGGCTGCCGTGAGACTCCTCGGCCAGCGATTCGGGGTTCCCCAGCACTCCGGGCAGCAGCCGCACGATCGCCTCGACCATGGCCAGCGCGGCCACCTCTCCCCCATTGAGCACATAGTCACCCAGGCTTACTTCACGCACGCTCATCCGGCTTCGCGCGTGCTGTGCGACCCGGGCATCGATGCCCTCATAGCGGCCGCAGGCGAACAGCAGCCACTCGGCGTCGGCGAGTTCCTCGGCCAAGGCCTGGGTGAACCGTTCCCCCGACGGCGTGGGCACCATCAGCACCGGCCGGTCCTGGACAGGTACCAAATCGTCGAGAGCTTCGCCCCAGGGCTCAGGCTTCATCACCATGCCTGCGCCACCGCCGTAGGGGGTGTCATCGACCGTACGGTGCCGGTCGTGGGTCCAGTCCCGAAGGTCATGGATCCCCAGATCGACCAATCCGGACTCGATCGCCTTGCCCACCAAGGAAAGCCGCAGCGCAGCGAAGTAGTCGGGAAAGATGCTGATCAGATCAATCCTCATCAGGCACCTCGCTGAGGAGTCCCGGGATGGGAACGATCACCGCAACACCGCGGTCGACGTCCACCTCAGGAACCAACTCGGCGACGAACGGCACCAATCGATCACCGTGCGGGGTACGCACCACCAGCAGGTCCTGGGCTGGCGGGTGCTCCACCGCGACGATGGTTCCCACCTGCTGCTGCTCGGGGGTCACCACACGCAACCCGATCAAGCTGGCGTCGTGGTACTGATCCTCGTCCAGGTCATCCTCGCCGGCTTCGGCCCACAACTCCGTTCCGCGCAGCGCCTCAGCAGCACCACGGTCGGCCACCCCGGCGAAGGTCACCACCAGCTTGCCTTGCACCAGGGCGTGGGAAACCACGCTCAACGTGCAGCCATCGGCCCGAAGCTCGGTGCCGGGTGCGAATCGGGCCTCAATCTGGTCAGTGCGCGGACGCACCGTCACCTGGCCACGCAGGCCCTGCGGACGTCCCACCGTTCCCACGATGATCTGCATCGTCCCTCCAACCGGATCCGCCCCGCCGCAGACAGCGGACGGGGCGGAGTCGATGGCCCTCCTGAGCGGAGAACCGATGTGGTTTATGAACTCAGTTGCGACGCCGGGAACGGCGATCCACGTCGACGAAATCGATGCGGATCTGTTCCCGTCCGGCAAGGGCGCTCACCACAGTGCGCAACGCGGTGGCGGTGCGACCCTGGCGACCGATCACCTTGCCGATGTCCTCGGGGTGGACCCGCACCTCAAGAGTGCGGGTGCGGCCCCGTTCATATTCGCGGACCCGAACCTCATCGGGGTTGGGGACCAAACCGCGAACCAGATGCTCCAGTGCGTCAGCGAGCATGCTCAGGACTCTTCGGACTTCGCCTCGGGCTCAGGGGCAGCTTCCGCCTCGGCCGCGGCCTCAGGCTCGGTGGCCTGCGGGGCTTCCGGCTCAGCCTTGGCCTCGTCCTTCTTGGCCTTCTTGGACTTGGAGATGGCGCTGGTGGTGGGCTCGTCGGCAACCTCGGCCAAAGCCGCGTTGAACCGAGCAACCTTGTCCACCGGCTCCGGCTGCGGGTCGACCCCGGACGGGCTGGTGTCACCAGAGAACTTCTGCCAGTCGCCAGTGCGCTTGAGAATGGCGATGACGGCCTCAGTCGGCTGGGCACCAACGCTGAGCCAGTACTGGGCGCGCTCGGAGTTGACCTTGATGACCGAAGGGTCATTCTTCGGGTGGTAGAGGCCGATTTCCTCGATCGCCCGGCCGTCCCGCTTGGCGCGGGCGTCCATCACGACGATACGGAAGTGCGGCGAGCGGATCTTGCCGAGCCGCTTCAGTCGAATTTTGACAGCCACGGGTGTGGTTTCTCCTGTAGGAACTTGGGTCGATGACGTCACCGGCCCGGATGGGTGGAGACCGGCGGCGCTGTGGGGCAACGTCACCCGAATCCGGATGGATCGGTGCACGCGGGCTTGAGAGGGCACCAACGGCACAGATGCGCACGCCATTGTGCCAGATCGGCCCCCTCCGGGGCGAACCGGCCCTAGCCGCGCACCACGCGCCCGCGCAGGATGACCAGCTTCGGATGAGCCAGCACGGCGATGTCAGCGCGCGGATCGGCGTCGAAGACCACCAGATCGGCCCAGGCGCCGTCGCGCAGGGCCGGCGCGCCGAGCCACTCCCGGGCGCGCCAGGACGCAGCACCCAGCGCGAAGTCGGTACCTCCCAAAGTGGCAAGAAGTGCCGCCTCGGCACCGATGAGCCCATGATCGATGCTGCCTCCGGCATCGGTGCCGGCAAACACCGGAACCCCCGCCTCGATCGCAGCACCCAGGGTCTGCCACCGTCGGTCATAGAGGTCGCGCATGTGCGCGGCGTAACGCGGGAACTTCTCCTGTCCGGCATCGGCGAAGGTCGGGAAGTTCTCCAGGTTGATCATGGTCGGAACCAACGCCACCTGACGCTGGGCCATCAACTCGATGGTGTCCGAATCGAGGCCGGTGCCGTGCTCGATGCCGTCGATTCCGGCCCGAACCAGTTGCTGGACCGACTCTTCACCGAAACAGTGTGCAGTGACCTTGGCGCCGAGTTCATGGGCTTTGGCGATCGCAGCCTCGGCAACGGCGGCAGGCCACAGCGGCGCCAGATCGCCGGCGCTTCGATCGATCCAGTCCCCCACCAGCTTCACCCATCCGTCGCCACGGACGGCCTGGCGGGCGACCTCATCAACGAGTTCGGACGGGTCGATCTCATTGGCGTAGCCACGCAGATAGCGCTTAGTGACCGCGATATGGCGCCCGGCGCGAATGATGCGCGGCAGGTCGGCACGTTGGTCGATCCAGTGGGTGTCGATCGGCGATCCGGCATCGCGCACCAACAGGGTGCCGGCATCGCGGTCGGTGAGCGCCTGAGCTTCGGCGATCGCGTCCGGCACCGGACCTTCGGGGCCGAGTCCGATGTGACAATGGGCGTCCACCAGGCCCGGCATGATCCAGGCATTGCGACACACGGTGACGGCGTCGGCGACCGGTTCGGTCCGCACCAGACCGTCGACGACCCACAGATGCGTGGACTCACCGTCGGGCAGCACAACCCCCGAAAGGTGCAGCGGCTGGGTCGGGATTGAACCTTCGACGGCAGCCGCAGCGTGGCTGTGGGCGAAGAACTGCGGTTCGCCGAGACCGGAGGGTAGGTGCTGGTGTCCCATGCGGGCTCAGGCTAGCGCAAGGGGCCCTTGTTTTGAGCGTTGAACATCTGTTGAAGCTCCGGTGGCAAGGCGAAATCCGCAGTTCCGGCGCCGGGGGTCGGGAATCCGGACGCCGGCACCCCACCGAAGGCGGATCCCGTCGCCGCGACGTTGTCCGCAGTGCCCGGCACCGCCGGACGCGGCGGACCAGCGGGACGCTTGCCCTTCTTCTTGGCCCGGGCCTGTCGCTTCTTGCCACCGCCACCGGCCGGCACGCCGGGCATGCCCATTCCGGGCATCCCGCCCATGCCACCGGCCATGGCCTGCATCATCTTCTTGGCATCGGCAAAGCGCTTCACCAGACCGTTGACGTCTTGAACCTTGGTGCCTGAACCGTTGGCGATGCGAAGCCGTCGCGAGCCGTTGAGAATCTTGGGGTCGGCACGCTCGGCAGGAGTCATGGAGTAGATGATCGCCTCGATCCGGTCGATCTCCTTCTCATCGATGCCGGCGACCTGGTCCTTCATCTGGCCCATGCCCGGCATCATGCCCAGGATCTTCGACAGCGGCCCCATGCGGCGCACCGCCTGCATCTGCTCCAAGAAATCATCCAGGCCGAAGGTGTCCTTGCCGCCCAGCAGCTTCTCGGCGGCTTTGGCACTGGCCTCGGCGTCGAAGGTCTTTTGAGCCTGTTCGATCAGGGTGAGCATGTCGCCCATGTCGAGGATGCGGCTGGCCATCCGGTCGGGGTGGAAGGCATCGAAGTCGTCCAGGCCTTCACCGGTGGAGGCGAACATGATCGGCTTACCGGTGACCTTGGCGATGGAAAGTGCCGCACCGCCGCGGGCGTCGCCGTCCAGCTTGGACAGCACCACGCCGTCGAAGCCGACCCCTTCAGCGAAGGCGTTGGCGGTATTGACCGCGTCCTGGCCGATCATGGCATCGACCACGAAGAGGATCTCGGTGGGCTGGACCGCGTCGCGAATGTCGGCGGCCTGCTTCATGAGTTCGGCATCGACACCCAGCCGGCCGGCGGTGTCGACGATCACGACATCAAACAGTTTGGTGCTGGCGTGCTGGATCGCTGCCCGGGCCACCGCGACCGGATCCCCCACACCGTTGCCGGGTTCGGGAGCAAAGACCTGCACACCGGCACGCTCACCGACCACCTGCAACTGGGTGACCGCGTTCGGGCGCTGCAGGTCAGCGGCGACCAGCAGCGGCGAATGGTTCTGTTCCTTCAGCCACTTGCCCAGCTTTCCCGCCAGAGTGGTCTTGCCCGCACCCTGCAGGCCGGCCAGCATGATGACCGTCGGCGGACGCTTGGCGAACCGCAGCGGCCGGTCCGCACCGCCGAGGATCTCGGTGAGTTCGCCGTTGACGATCTGGATGATCTGCTGGGCGGGGTTCAGCGCCTGGTGGATCTCGGCGCCGACCGCACGTTCGCGAACCGATGCGATGAATTCCTTGACCACGCCGAGGTTGACGTCCGCCTCGAGCAAGGCCAACCGGATCTCACGCAGAGTCTCGGTGAGGTCGGCCTCGGAAAGCCGGCTCTTGCCACGCAGGTTGCGAAAGACCTCGGACAGCCGGTCAGAGAGATTGTCGAACAAGGGATACCTATCGCCGCTGGGAGTGAACCGCCGCTCATCCTACCCGGCAGCACGGTTCGAGCCGCGATCAGGTCGCGGCCCGTCTGCTCGGGGCTAGGCGGTCGCCTCAGGTCAGGAAAGCGTGAGTTGAACCAAGACCAGATCCAGCCATCGGTCGAACTTGCGACCCACCTCGGGTAGCCGTCCGACCTCGACGAAACCCAGCCGGGCGTGCAGAGTCAACGACGCAACATTGTCGCTGGCAATTCCGCCGACCAGCACGTGAACGCCCGCCAGACGCGCCTGCTCAATGATCGCCTCCACCAGCGCCCGACCGACGCCCCGTCCGCGGGCAGATTCGCGAACGTAGACGCTGTGTTCGCGCGTGGTCATGTAGCCAACCTTGGGGCGAAACTCGCTGTAGGTGGCATACCCCAACAGCACATCGCCGTCGACGGCGACCAGCAGCGGGTAGCCACTCTCGACCTTGTGGGCATACCAATCGGCGTGCTGGGCCGGACTCCACGGTTCATAGTCCCAACTTGCGGTCGAGTCGATGACCGCGTCGTTGTAGATGGCCAGAATGGCGGGCAGATCTGCCGGGGCGGCATCCCGGATCTTGAAGGTACTCATTCGGCCAACAGTGCGTCGACGAACGTCTCAGGTTCGAAGACGGCCAAGTCGTCGGGGCCCTCTCCCAGGCCGATGAGCTTCACAGGAACGCCCAATTCACGCTGTACGGGTACCACGATGCCTCCTTTGGCGGACCCATCGAGCTTGGACAACACGATGCCGGTGATGTCGACCACTTCGGCAAAGACACGGGCCTGAGCCAATCCGTTCTGTCCAGTGGTGGCATCAATCACCAGCAGCACCTCGGTGACCGGCGCCTTGCGCTCGATCACGCGCTTGATCTTGCCCAATTCGTCCATAAGCCCGGATTTGGTGTGCAGACGGCCTGCGGTATCGACCACGACCACGTCCACCCCGGATTCGATGCCTTGAGCCAGTGCATCGAAGGCAACCGAGGCCGGATCGCCGCCCTCAGGACCGCGCACCACCTCGATCCCCACCCGGGAGCCCCAGGTCTGCAACTGGTCAGCGGCGGCGGCACGGAAGGTGTCAGCCGCCGCCAGCAGCACCGAATGTCCCTCGGCCACCAACACGCGCGACAGCTTGCCGATCGTGGTGGTCTTGCCGGTGCCATTCACGCCAACCACCAACACGACACCAGGCACGCCGTCGGCGCCGGTCAGGTTCAAGGACCGATCGGCCTCGGTTCCCACCAGACGCAACAACTCAGTGCGCAGGGCGCGCCGCGCAGTCTCGGGATCGTTCACCCCGTCAATGGACAGCTCCCGACGCAGCGCACTGACCAGTTCCTCGGTCGGGCCAACACCAAGGTCAGCGCTGATCAGCGTGGCTTCCAGATCATCCCAAGCCTCGGCGTCCAAGCGGTCGGCCGACAGCACCGACAACAGGCCTCGGGCGAAAGGATTGTTGCTGGCCGACAGTCGTCGGCGCAAGCGTGAAAGCCGCGATGACACCGGCTCGGGGACATCGCGCTCCGCCGCGACGTCCTCCTGGGTGGGGGCGACCACTTCGGCCTCAACCCCGACGTCGACAGCAGTGTCTTCGACGGGCGCGTCGAGTTCGGCGGCAGGTTCAGCCTCCGGCAGCTCGGGATTGCGGCCGACAAGAATGGTGACGGTGGCGATCACAATCGCCAACGCGATGCCGCCCAGGACGAACCAGAAGATTTCCACGCCCGGAGTCTAGTGGGGGCGAAAGGGATCAGCGATTGTCGGCAGCCGCAGCCGTGCTGGGCCGAACGACAGCGGCAGAGTCAGCGCTTCGTGCGGAGGGACGCAATTCGGGGATCTCTTCGAACAGGTCCACCAGGACCTTCGGCGGCTCGGCATCACCGTTGAGGTGGCGGGCGGTGCTGGCCATCACATCGGCCAACTCCGGGGCCTTGTCGGCCATCGCACCATTCATCCCCACGGCGACAACTGCGATAATCACCAACGCCACCACGACGATGACGGCGGTTACGACAATTGTCACGAACACGAGGCGCCCTTTCCAGAATCAGCGTTCTCATTATGCCTGAGCCCCTCAAGGGATCCGCGAACCTCAGACAGTTCCGTGACAAGCTTCAGCTTTCCCTCAGGCGCTGGCTGATCACCGTAGTCACGCCGTCGGCCCGCATGGTCACGCCGTAGAGCGCATCGGCGATCTCCATGGTGCGCTTCTGGTGAGTGATCACCAGCAACTGGGAGTCCTTGCGTAGTTCCTGGTAGATCTCCAAGAGCCGAGACAGGTTTACATCATCCAAGGCGGCCTCGACCTCGTCGAGAATGTAGAACGGGCTGGGGCGGGCTTTGAACAGCGCGACCAGGAAGGCCACCGCCACCAAAGACCGCTCTCCACCAGAAAGCAGTGACAACCGCTTCACCTTCTTGCCGGCCGGCCGGGCCTCCACTTCCACCCCCGTGGTCAGCCATTGGTCGGGCTCGGTCAGCACCAGGCGACCTTCGCCGCCGGGGAACAGTCGGGAGAACGCATCGGCGAAGGCGGCCTCAACGTCGGCGTAGGCCTCGGCGAAGACCTCCTGAACGCGGGCGTCCACATCATTGATGATGTCGACCAGGTCCTCGCGCGACTTGCGTAGATCGACCAACTGCTCAGCCAGGAAGGTGTGGCGTTCACTGAGCGCCTCGAACTCTTCCAGGGCCAGCGGGTTGACCTTGCCCAAAACCGCCAGATCCCGTTCAGCACCGCGCAGGCGCTTCTCCTGCTCGGCGCGTTGGTAGGCCACCGGCTCTGGACGCTCGTCGTCAGCGTAAGGAATCCCATCGGGGCTGAGCAGCACCGGAACCGCCACCTCAGGCCCGTAGTCGGCCAGCAAAGTCTCGGCTTCCAAGCCCAATTCCGACAGGGCTCGCTCCGCGAGGGTTTCGATCTTCATCTGTTGTTGGGCCCGAGCCAGTTCATCGCGGTGCACCGTGTCGACCATGCCCTCGAAAGCCCTGGCCAACTCGCGTCCGCGCTGGCGTACTGCGGCCAACTCGGTTTCGGTGGCTGATCGTGCGGCTTGGGCCCGATCCCGCTCCACCTCGGCCAACACCCGGGAGTCGGCGATGCGGGCAGCCAACCACTGGGCGGCCTGCAACACCGAGCCGGCAGTCTGAGCCTCCCGACGAAGCTGCTCGCGACGGGCTGCGGCCTGGGCGCGGGCGTCCCGCTCGGCCTGGGCGGCCCGATTGAGTCCATTGACCCGATCGGCGAGCGCGCGCGCCCGCTCTTCGGCGGTGCGCAGCGCCAGCCGAGACTCCATCTCAGCGGCGCGGGCCGCCCGAGCCAGGTCGGCACGGTGGTCACGCTCGGTGGGATCGGCCTCACTGAGTTCGGTCTGCGCCTCGGCCAGTTCCAAACGCCGTTCCAACTCCGCCAGATTCGCCAAGGCGTGGTCCCGGGCGGCGAGGGCCGCGTCAGCGGCCTCGGCGAGCCGTCCGGCTTCACCCTGGGCGGCGGTAGCAGCCTGATTGAGCACCGCTGCTTCTTCGGCAACTGCGGCGTATTCAGCATCGGATTCGTGCAGTCGAGCCAAGGCAGCTTCGGCCGCGGTGCGGGCCTGCACTACCTTCTCGGTCGCTTCGGCGACGGCGAAACGCAGCCGCTCCGATTCGGCCTGGGCGGCATCGAGCTTGGCATTGGTCTCATCGATGGCGGCCCGAACCTCGATCACCGAAGGCTTTGCCGAGGAACCACCCGACGCGAACCAGGAGCTCAGCAGATCGCCGTCGGTGGTGACGGCAGTGACCTCAGGTAGCCGATCCACCACCGAACGCGCAGCAGCGAGATCATCGACAACCGCCACCTTGTACAACAGCCGGTGCAACGGTGCCCGCAGATCATCCGAGCAGCTGATCGAGTCCACGGCCCAGCGTGCCTGCGCGGGCAGAGCCGGCCAGTCACTGGGATCGGCGGTGCCGCCGCCCAGCAGCATGCCGGCCCGTCCGAGATCCTCGGCCTTGAGATGGTCGAACACTTGGACGGCGGCATCCACTCCGGTCACGGCCACCGCATCAGCGGCAGCCCCCAGAGCGGCCGCGATCGCTGCTTGATCGCCAGCTTCCACCGTGATCAGGGCGGCCACCGAGCCGAGCAGCCCGTCCAGTTGATCGCCGGCAGCAAGCAGGGCCGAGCTTCCGTCACGCTGCGACAGACCGACCGCCAAGGCCTCGGCCCGGGCTGCCAGCGCACCCCGTTCGGCCGTGGCGGCACGAAAAGCATCCTGGAGTTGTTCCAGCGCGGCCTCAGCACCAGCTTGGGTATCGGCGGCAGCCTCGTAAGCCGCATCCAGGCCCGACTCCCCCGCGCTGAGTCCAGCCAGCCGGGTTTCCAACAGCGCAAAGCCTCGCCGGGCCTCTTCGCCTCGCTCTTCGGCCTGGGCACGCGCCTGGGTGAGTCTCTCGATCTCCGACCCGGCCGCTTCGGCTCGGGTGCGCAGGGTGTTCACCTCACCGACCAGCCGAGCCAGGCCCTCGCGACGATCTGCGATGGCCCGATGCTGCGCGGCATATTGCTGCTCTGCCTCGGTGTGGGCGGCCTCGGCCTGATGCCGATGCTCGGTGGCCGCCGCCAGGGCGCCCTCGAGAGCCTCGACCTCGATAGCGAGCTGCTCTTGGGCAGCCTGAACCTCGGCAGCTTCCCTTTCGATCGCCTCAGGATCACGCCCGGGCCGTTCTTCGGTGGTGATGGACTCAGCATTGCGCAAACGGTCGGCGGCGATGGTCGCCGTGCTCGAGACCCGCTCGGCCAGTCCGGCCAAGGCATACCACGTTTCCTGAGCGGCACTCAGCCGCGGCAGCGCGTCGCGGCTGGCGGCTTCGGCAAGCTGTTCCTCAGCACGGGCCTTGTCGAGTTGAGCCTCCAACTCCAGGCGACGGCGCTTCAGTTCGGCCTCAGCCTGCAACTCGGAGGCCAACGACTCCCGGGCCTGGAAAAGGTCATCGGCGAACAGGCGAGCCTTGGCATCGCGGACCTCGGCCTGAACCACTGCGGCCTTGCGCGCCACCTCGGCCTGCCGACCCAATGGCTTGAGCTGGCGACGAATCTCGGAAAGCAGGTCGTTGAGGCGATGCAGATTCCCCTCAGTGGATTCCAGCTTTCGCTCAGCTTTCTCCTTGCGTTTGCGGTGCTTGAGAACCCCGGCGGCTTCCTCGATGAAACCGCGCCGGGTCTCGGGGGTGGCTTGCAGGATCGAGTCCAACTGGCCCTGTCCCACGATCACGTGCATCTCGCGACCGATCCCCGAATCGCTGAGCAGTTCTTGCACGTCCAACAGCCGGGCCGGGCTGCCGTTGATGGCGTACTCCGAACCTCCGCTGCGGAACATGGTCCGGCTGATCGTCACTTCGGTGTAGTCGATCGGCAAGGCGCCATCGGAATTGTCGATGGTCAGCAGCACCTCGGCCCGTCCCAGTGGGGCTCGACCGGAGGTACCGGCGAAGATGACATCTTCCATCTTGCCGCCGCGTAGGGATTTGGCGCCCTGCTCCCCCATCACCCACGCCAGCGCGTCGACCACATTGGACTTGCCCGAACCGTTCGGGCCCACCACACAGGTGATTCCCGGCTCGAAGACCATGCTGGTGCTTGACGCGAAGGACTTGAAGCCCCGCAGAGTCAGGCTCTTCAAGTACATGTCAGTTGCCCGCCTCCACCTGGCCACGGGCATAGCGCCGACGGACGTGTCGGAAGGTCCACAGCTTGTTGGCCGCGAAATTGATCGGCATGGTGATGAAGATAGTCAACAACTGCGCCCAATACTCCCGGGAGCGAAAGCCGGTGTCTTCATGGAACCAGGGATCGGGGAGGTAGAACGGGGAGGTCGGGTTGGTGAAGCCGATCTTGATGAACAAGCCGAGGATGGCCGCTGTGCTTCCCACGGCCAGGAACGGCCAGAACTCGTGGAACCAGGGCGCCTTCTGGGTGCCCCGGAACGTCCAGGTGCGGTTCAGTTGGAAGTTGAACACGTTGGCGACCACGAAGGCCACGATCCACACCAAAGAGGTGTAGCGGAAGTTGAAGTCCGTGCCCGGGATCTCGAAGAGCACCCGCTGGGCGTTCACCGTGCCGCCGTTGGCCTTGTTCATGATGATCGCCACCACCATGTTGACCGCAACTCCTGCGGCGCCCACAAGGCCAAACTTAATGAATTGCCGCAGCACGTGACGATAGCGCTGATACACCTGCCCGAAGCTCACAACTGCGAAGGATATACGTCCGGGGCCAGCATCAGCGGCCAACCACTCCCGACGGCGGCTGACAGCGAGGGCATCGGTAGGAGGAACGGTTCATGAAGGGCTCGCGCACAAGGGGTCGCCCACAGCGCAAACAGGGCAGGTCGGCACGTCCGTAGACCGTCAGCGAACGACCGAAGTATCCCGAGCTGCCGTTGACATTCACATAGAGCGCATCGAAGGAAGTGCCACCTTCGGCCAAGGCGGCGGTCATGACGGTGGTGGCTGCGTCGAGCACCTGGCGCACTCGGGACAGGCTGAGGCGATGGGCTGCGGTCTCGTAATGAAGCTTCGCCGCCCACAGCGCCTCGTCGGCGTAGATATTGCCGATGCCCGAGACGATCTCCTGATTGAGAAGTACCCGCTTGATCCCGCTCGTGCGCGAGCGGATCGTCGCGACCAAAGCGTTCCGGTCCAGGAGTGGGTCGAACAGGTCGGCGGCGATGTGTGCCAGTTCGACCGGCCCCTCTGCACCGTCGGCAGACAGCCATAACCGACCGAACATCCGCTGATCGACGTAGCGCAGCTGCGGGCCACCATCGGCGAACTCGAAAACCACGCGGCAGTGGGTGGGCAGTGGTTGACCCGCGTCGTCGACGCGGAACTGGCCACTCATGCCCAGGTGAGCCACCAAGGCATCGCCATCGGCGAAAGGCAGCCACAAGTACTTTCCGCGGCGGCGCGGCGCCTGAATGGTGCGCCCTGCCCCGGCTGTGGCGAAATCGTCGGCGCCGCCGGGGTGACGCTGCAGAACTCGGGAATCCAAGACCCGGATTGCGGTAATCGTGCGGCCGCTGACGGCAGTCTCAAGACCCCGACGAACCACCTCGACTTCGGGCAGTTCCGGCATCGGGCTACTGCGCGGTGATGGTCTGGAAGGCGTGCTCAGCCGCGCCTTGTTCGGCCTGCTTCTTCGAGGTTCCGTGACCGGGCTCGAAATGGTTGCCCGCTACGACGGCGACCGCGTCGAATCGCTTGTCATGGTCAGGTCCGGACTCGGTGATGTGGTAGCTGACCGGGCCCAGTTCACGCTCGGCGCACAGCTCCTGCAGGCTGGTCTTCCAATCGAGTCCCGCCCCCAGGGCGGCGGCCTCGGCAACCAGCGGGTCGAACAGCCGACGGATCAGCCGGTCGGCGGCATCGCGTCCGCACGAGATGAGAACTGAGCCCAGGAAGGCTTCCAGCGAGTCGGCCAGGATCGACGACTTGTCGTTGCCACCGGTGGCCTGTTCGCCACGCCCCAGCTTGATCTGCGAGCCCAGATCAAGCTCGCGGGCCACATCGGCGAGGCTGTGGGAGTTCACCACGGCTGCCCGCAGCTTGGCCAGGCGTCCCTCGGGAAGCTCCGGATAGGTTCGATACAGGTGTTCGGTGACGACCACGCCCAACACCGAATCGCCCAAGAACTCCAGGCGCTCGTTGTGAGGCAACCCGCCGTTCTCATAGGCATAGGAGCGGTGAGTCATCGCAAGGTTGAACAGCTGGGGATCCAGGTCGATCTCCAGCTGCTCCAACAACTGCAGCGCACGGCTCGGAGCCTCGCTCCCAGCCATCTTGTCTCCGCTCAGGAGTCCAGCACCTGCCGACGCGCAGCGCGCGGGCCGTATTGGCCGCACTCCGGGCAGGCGGTGTGGGGCAGGTGCTTGGCGCCGCAGGCGGCGTTGGCACAGGTAACCAGTGTCGGCGCAGAGGTCTTCCACATCGACCGGCGGGCCCGGGTGTTAGCACGGGACATTCTCCGCTTGGGGACGGCCACGGCGATTCTCCTAGTTCTTCGTTTCGTCTTCGGTCTGAGCCCACTGCGCCAAGCTGGACCAACGAGCATCGATGGCCTCAGTATGCCGATGATCAGGATTCACGTTCAGGTCCACCCCACAGGTGGGGCACAACCCGGCGCAATCCTGGCGGCACAACGGAGTGAACGGCAGGTCAAGCACCACACAGTCCCGCAGGATCGGTTCGAGGTCAATCAACGTGCCCTCAATCCGACTGGCTTCCTCGTCGTCGAGTTCCTTGCCGGGGTAACAGAACAATTCCTGGACATCGATCAGTTCAGTCGAACTGATCTCCTCCAGGCAACGGGTGCAGTTACCTTTCAGCAGAACCTCGGCGGTTCCAGTCACCAGCACTCCCTCCCCGACCGAACTCAACTGAAGATTGAGCGCGATAGGTGAGCCGAGTGGTACTCCGATCATGTCGAGGCCGAGATCCGCAGGAGCCTCCACGACTCGCGATACCTCCAGCACATCACCGGCACCCCGACTCAAGTCATGAGTGTCCAGGACGAACCCGGATCGGGGGTCAGGCAAGCTGGGAGTAAACACGATTCCCTTCGGCATGGCTCGGCAGCGTCATAACCAACGAAGAACTCTACCAATCCCGGTGGTCAGCGGCAAAAGCGGGTCAGCCCTCAACCCGAGGCAGGGTGTGAGTCGCGTCATCTTGAACGGCATCCTGGTCCAAAGACGAGCGTCGGGCCAGCCGATCGCGCATGGTCCGGACCTGCGCCATGGTCTTCAACAAGCCGGCTTCGAAGCTGGCGATTCGGGCATCGACGTAGGCGTCGGCCTCACGCCGCAGAGCCTCAGCATCAGCCAACGCCTTCTGCTGCACCACGACAGCCTGTCGCTGCGCTTCTTCCTGGACGGGGCCCTGGCTGGCCAAGTACCGGGCGCGCTCTTCGGCCGCGGCCACGATCTGGCGCGCTTCCTGCTGGGCCCGCTCCAAAGTCTCCAGCGATGTCGAAGTGACCCGCTGAGCCTCCTGGAAGTCGTCGGAGAGCCCCTCCAGCGCCTCATCGACCAGTGCCATCAGTTCCGACCGATTGATCATGCACGATGCCGACATCGGCACCGACTTGGCTTTCGTAACCATCTCTTTCAAACGTTGAAGAGCCTGCTCGGTCCGGTCAATCATCGCCCCCACCCCTCTTGTGCAGACTTGCGGGCGATCTCTTTCGCCACTGGTTCTGGAACAAACGCCGAGATGTCGCCCCCGTGGACCGCGATCTCGCGGACCATTGAGGAAGACAACGTTGACCATTGTGAGGCAGCCGGCAAAATCAGCGTTTCAATTCCACCGACCACAGAGTTCAAGTTTGCCATCTGGAGCTCGAGTTCGAAGTCCGCTGCGAACCGCACACCTTTGACCACGAGCTGGCCACCATGGTCGTTAACGAAGTCGACCAACAGCCCGGTGACTTGATCCACCTGGATGTTGTCGAGGTTCGCGGTGGCTTCACGTACGAGCCGCACGCGCTCGTCAGCGGTGAACAGGTACTTCTTGGTGGAGTTCTGGCCGACCGCGACCAGCACCTCGTCGAAGACCTGGGCCGCCCGGGTGATGACGTCCAGATGGCCATTGGTGATCGGATCGAAGGATCCGGGACAGACAGCTAACACGTTCAATCCTTCATCGCGAAATACACCAGCGTCTCACCGTAACGCCGCGACCAACGTTGCGTCATCGTCGCGGGGAATTGTGGAGGGTCATCTCTGGAGGCCCGCTCGAGAACCAACAGTCCGTCCGGCTTGAGCCAGCCTCGGTGGACCAACAACTCCATCATCTGCTCGCACTCGGCATTAGGCAGCGGATAGGGCGGATCGGCCCACACCACGTCGAAGGACATCTGGCGATCCGCGCGCAGCCAGCTTTCGGCCGCCGCAGTCACCACGACCGTGCTCAAGCCCAGGGCGGCGCAGTTGTCGCGCGCCACCGCCGCCACCTTCGGTTCAACCTCCACCGCATAGGTGGGTTGGGCCCCTCGGCTGGCAGCCTCCAGCGCCACCGCCGCCGAGCCCGCGTAGAGATCCAGCAGCGCGATGCCATCCAGTTGCACCTCGACGGCTTCCCCGCTGGTCCCGGCCCAGTCAGCGATAGCGGAGAACACAGCCTCCCGGACCCGATCGGTGGTCGGACGGGTGCCTTCGTAGGTGGGAGTGCGCAGACGACGGCCCTTTCGGCTGCCGGCGATGATCCTGGTCACAGCGGACAGGTTAGGACGCTCAGGCGCTGTCCAGCCAATCCCCGCTGGCCAGGCGCTCGGTGAACCGAATGGCATCGGCGAAGCCGGGCGTGTTCGCCTGCGGATCCCGCTGAACGCATTCCAGTGCCAGTGCGCGGGCTTGCGCAATGACCTCGGCATGCTCGGTGACTCGCAGCAGCCGCAGGCTGGAGCGAGTACCGGCCTGCGCCGAGCCGAGCACATCACCTTCGCGGCGCTGTTCCAGATCCAGTTCGGCCAGTTGGAAACCATCGCGGGTGGCAGCCACCGCCTCCAGACGTTGCCGGGCCGGTTCGCCGGCCGGGGCCGAAGTGATCAGCAGGCAAACCCCGGGGTGCTCGCCGCGACCGATGCGTCCGCGAAGCTGGTGGAGCTGGGATACCCCGAACCGGTCGGCGTCCCAGACCACCATCATGGAGGCGTTGGGCACATCGACCCCGACCTCGATCACGGTGGTTGCGACCAGAACCGGGGTCTTCCCTGCGGCGAAGTCGGCCATCACCTGGTCCTTCTCCTCGCTGGGCAACTGCCCGTGCAAGACCTGCACACCGATCCCCGCCAGGGGTCCGCCAGCCAACTCCTTGGCAAGCTCCACCACTCCCTTACTGTCGGCGCCGGCCTTCTGACCGCCGATTTTGGGAGCGACGACGAAGACCTGGCGTCCGGTGTTGACCTCCTCTACGACGCGTTGCCAGGCCCGGTCGACCCACTGTGGACGGCTGGCAGCGTCGACCACCACGGTGGAGACCTCGGCTCGTCCGGCCGGAATCTCGGTCAGCGTGGATGTCTCCAGGTCACCGAAGATCGTCATGGCCACCGAGCGCGGGATCGGGGTGGCGGTCAGCACCAGCACATGCGGGTGCAGGTCGGCCTTGCTGGTGAGCGCGGCTCGCTGTTCGACGCCGAAGCGGTGTTGCTCGTCAATGACGACCAACCCCAGATCGGCGAATTGCACCTGATCGGACAGCAGCGCGTGGGTGCCGATCACAATGCCGGCCTCCCCGCTGGCCGCCCGCAACAGCGCAGAGCGCTTGGCCGGGGTCGACAGCGAACCCGTCAGCAGCACCACATCGGTGGCGTGCTCCGGCGCCCCCAACATGCGGCCGGCGCCCAGGTCGCCCAGCAGTGTGGTGATGGTCTGAAAATGCTGGGCGGCCAGCACCTCAGTGGGGGCCAGGAGCGCACATTGTCCGCCGGCATCGATGACCGACAGCATGGCGCGCAGAGCGACCACGGTCTTGCCCGATCCGACTTCGCCTTGCAGCAGCCGCTGCATCGGGGTGGCCTGGGCCAGGTCAGCGAAGATTTCCTCTCCGACCTGCTGCTGGCCCTGGGTCAAGGCGAACGGAAGCCGCTGCTCGAAAGCATCCAACAGAGCGCCCGGACGCCGGGGCCGCGGACGGGCCTGCCGCGCTGACGTGTCAGCCCGACGGTAGGCCATGGTGAGTTGAGTGGCCATCGCCTCATCGAAGATCAACCGCTTTGCGCCAGCCTCGGATTGGGCCCGGTTCACCGGCTGGTGGACCGCCGCGAAAGCCTCGGAGAGTCCCAGGACTGCGGCCTTGTCCCGTAGCCAGGCGGGCCAGGGATCCTCAATGCCGGTGAAGGTGGCCAACGCCAGCCGCGCACATTCGGCGACCTTCCAGGTCGGCAGTTTCGCTGTGGCCGGATACATTCCCACCAAACCCCCTTGCGAGAGGGTGGCCAGGCGCTCCTTCTCCTCGGAGTTGGCCACGATGCGTCCGGCTTCATCCATCATCACGAACACCGGATGGCTCATCTGAAGCTGGTCGCGAAAGACCCCCACCTTGCCCACGAACAGACCCGAGTAGCCCGCACCCAATTGCCGCTCCCACCACTCCAGCAGATGTGACTTGCCGAAGAAGGTGGCACTGAGGCGTCCATTGCCGTCGGTCAGGGTGGCTTCCAGCCTGCCGGGACGGGCCTTGGCACCAGGAGGGGTGCGCGACTCATAGCGTTGAAGCTTGGCGACTCGTGCGGTAACCGCAACCAACTCCCCCGGCATCAGGCTGCTCAGGTCGGTGAGTTCGGTGCCGGACAGATAGTGGCGCGGGATGTGGCGCAGCAGGTCCCCGACGGTGTGGATCCGCAACGCGGAGAACTCCTTGGCGGTGCGCTCTCCCAGCACCGTTGCCAAGGATGCGGTCAGCTCCGCATACGCCCGAGTACGCCAACCACCAATCGAAGCTTCCACAGTTGTTCAGCCTAGGCGGTCGCGCCGACGAAGCCGTGGAACAGGCCCTAGGCGGGGGCTAGTTCCGCCCCGATGACCAGAAGCGGTAGTAGCCGAAACCAATGAGCGCCATCGCGACAACGGAAACCCCAATAGCGACGACGAGCCCCACCCCGCCGGAGAATGCGAACTGGGCGACCAGTCCGACCAGCACTCCGGCGAGCCCCATCACCAAACCCAACGCTCCCCAGCGGGCGCCGGAGCGGCGTTGTTGGTCTTGAGGGTCTGGCACTGCCAGCGCTGCCGGTGTCGCTGCAACATCGATGTCGGCCTCCTGAGGGTGAAACACGTCCCAGGACGGAAGATTTCCCTGCTCGTCAATCATTCCCGTCGGCTCCGCCTCCGCAGCCTGTGCAGAGGTCTTGGGCGGCTCTGGAATCGTCATGGCCTCATCGTGTCACAACACAGCAAGAGACCCGTCGAAACGGGTCTCCTACAGATGGTGACGTCAGCGAGTGACGCGTCCGGCCTTCAGGCAGGACGTGCAGACGTTCAAACGCTTCGGCGTGCCCTCGACGGTCGCCCGCACCCGCTGAATGTTCGGGTTCCAGCGACGGTTGGTCTTCTTCTTCGACCAGGGCACGTTGTGACCGAAGCCGGGGCCCTTGCCACAGATGTCACACACAGCAGCCACTGGATTACTCCTCGTTTAGTCGCACGTCGCGCACCATGAGGTGCACGCGAAAGAGGCCCCCACTGCGGGGACCGGTCTACGATACCTGAACTGCGCCCACGGTTGCGAATCGAGCCGAACTCAGGACTCGACCACGATCGGCAGGATGACCGGACGCCGCCGATAGTTGTTGTTCACCCAGCGCCCGATGGTGCGCCGCACCAACTGCTGAAGCTGGAAGGTGTCCTCCACTCCATCGGCCAGAGCCCGCTCAATCACGGCGGACAGATCAGGGCGAATCTGATCGAACACCGAGTCGTCCTCGAAGAATCCCCGGGCATGAATGTCGGGGCCGCTTACGATCTGCTGGGAGCGGAAGCTCACCACGGTCACCACCGAGATGATGCCTTCCTCCCCCAGGATCTTGCGGTCGGTGAGTTCAGTGTCGGAGACCTCACCCTCGGTGAGCCCGTCGACAAAGATGTAGCTGCAGTCGAGTTGCCCCACCACACGGGCCTGACCGCCGGCGGGCAGATCGATGACCGCGCCGTCCTCCACCGGGAAAACCCGATCACGGGCGACGCCGGTATCCACGGCCAACTTGGCGTTGGCGATGAGATGACGCACCTCACCGTGGACGGGGAGCACATGCTTGGGAGTGATCAGGTTGTAGCAGTACAGCAGCTCGCCAGCACTGGAGTGACCCGAGACGTGCACCATGGCATTGCCCTTATGCACGACCGACACCCCGTTTCGGCTCAGACCGTTGATCACCCGATAGACCGAGTTCTCATTGCCTGGGATCAGCGAGGACGCCAGCAGCACAACGTCGCCGGGTCCGGCACTGATCACCGGGTGTTCATGGTTGGAGATCCGGGACAGGGCGCTGAGGGGTTCCCCCTGAGAGCCGGTGGAGATGATCAGGATCTGATCGTCGGGATAGTTGTCGATCTCCTTCAGATCGATGAGGGTGTTCTCCGGCACCTTCAAGAAGCCCAGTTCACGGGCGACCGTCATGTTGCGCAGCATCGAGCGTCCGACATAGACGACCTTGCGGCGGTGTTTGACGGCCAGGTCCATCACCTGCTGCACCCGGTGCACGTGCGAGGCGAAACAGGCGACGATCAGCTTCTGCTTGGCGGAGGCGAAGACCCGCTCCAAGGCCGGCTCGATGTCGCGCTCGTGGGCGGTGAAGCCCGGCACGTCAGCGTTGGTGGAATCGACCATGAACAGGTCGACGCCCTCCTCCCCCAGCCGCGCGAAACCGCGCAGGTCGGTGAGGCGGTGGTCCAAAGGCAACTGATCCATCTTGAAATCGCCGGTGTGCAGGACTGTGCCGGCCTTGGTGCGAATCGCGACCGCCAGCGCGTCGGGGATGGAGTGGTTGACCGAGTAGAACTCCAGGTCGAACTCCCCCATCTGGAGACGGTCACCCTCGGCGACTTCACGAAGATCCACATTGCGCAGCCGATGCTCGCGCAGCTTGGCGCTCACCAGAGCCAAGGTGAGCTTGGAGCCGAAGACCGGAATGTCTTCGCGCCGACGCAACAGGTAGGGAACCGCACCGATGTGGTCCTCATGGCCATGGGTCAAGACCAACGCCTTGACCTCGTCGAGACGATCCTCCACCAGGTGCAGGCCAGGCAGGATCAGGTCGACGCCAGGCTGCTCCTCGGAGGGGAAGAGGACTCCACAGTCGATGAACATCAGCTCGCCGTTGATCTCGAAGGAGCTCATGTTGCGACCGATGTCTCCATGACCGCCCAAGGGGATCACTCGCAGGGTGTCGGCGGGGAGGGCTGGAGGGGTTTTCAAAGACTCGCGCACCCGCCCAACCTATCGCGACGGGCACCCGATCGGAGCCAGCGGCGGCTCACCGCGGCCACCGGGTGGGTACCATGACCGCCGTGATCCCAGATTCGGTACGCCTGGCCCTACCCACCGAGGCAGAGGCCATCGCAGCCCTCCAACGTCGGGCGTGGGTGGCACATCTGCCCGGACAGGCATCGAGCGCCATGCTCGCTGCCGTCGACCTGTCCAAGATGACCAGCAGTTGGCAGGAGGCCATCGTGCGTCCGCCGCTGGCGCAGTATCGGGTGCTGGTCGCGGTGGGGACTGACCGAATCACCGGTTTCGCAGCGATCGGCCCCAGCGACGATCCGGACGCCGATCCCGAAAAGGACGGATTGGTGGCCGAGTTCGTCATCGACCCGGTCGCCCAAGGCCACGGGCACGGATCTCGACTCCTCAATGCGGTGGCCGACACCTTGCGAGCCGACGGTTTCGATCGGGCCACATGGTGGGTGCGCAGCACCGATGATGTGCTGCTTGGCTTTCTGCGCTCCGCAGGGTGGGACGCCGATGGCGCCCACGCCGAAGTCGCGATGTCGGAGGAGGGCCCACGCCTCAAGCTGAGCCGGTTCCACACCGCCTTGGTGGATCACTGACCGATCGGCACCGTCATCGTCTGTGCGGAGAATCCGAGGGTGACACCGTCGGGGCCCGGCTGGAATCCCACCAGATCAAGGCCGTAGGGCAAGGTGAGATCCAGCAAGCCGGCCACCACATCGGACACCTGCTGGAGCTTGTCGGAGTCCAGCTTCCACTCAGCCACCCACACCTGTGCACCAGCGAGCCGGAGCTTGTGGGTCTCGGGATCAACCTGCGGCCTCGCCATGATGTCGCCCTTGATGCTCTGACCGAGAAAAGTGGTCGAAAAGCGAGCCTTCAACCAGCCGTCGCCACCGTCGCTGACCTGTAGCCCACTCACTCGGCTCAGCTCGTCATAGCTGACCTGAACAGTCCCGCTGACCGATTGTGCGATGACGTCGGAGTCGGTGCGGACCAAGCCGCCGGTGGTGCACTGCAGCTTGGTCAGCGTGACCGTCGTGGTGTTCACCTCCACGGGGAATGAGGAGACCGTGATCGCAGCATTCGGAACCGAGTGGGTCAGGTACCACAACGCGAACGGGTTGCCACCGAGCTTCACGGTCGCAGCGCCTGCCGGTGCGCCCAGTCCGTCCGCCAACTGGCTCGCCAGGCTACTCTCGGTGGTGGATCGGATCAGGTTGTCGGCGAACCAGCCACCGCCCAGAATCACCGCCAGCACAGCCAATCCGACAGTGAATTTGCGCATGTTAGAGCCCAAGCAGTGTGTCGATACCGACCGTCAAGCCGGGAAGATCCGCCACCGCACGCACAGCGGTGAGTACGCCCGGCATGAATCCGACCCGATCCATCGAGTCGTGGCGAATCGTGAGGGTCTCCCCCGGCCCACCCAGCATCACTTCCTGGTGAGCGATCAGTCCCCGCAACCGCACACCGTGGATGTGGATGCCGTCGACCTCGGCCCCGCGGGCACCCGGCAGACCAGTGTTGGTGGCATCAGGGACCGCCCCCAGCCCGGCCGCAGCTCGAGCTTCGGCGATCCGGACGGCCGTGGCCTGGGCGGTGCCCGACGGGGCGTCCACCTTGTTGGGGTGGTGAAGCTCGATGATCTCGACCGATTCGAAGAAACGGGCGGCCTGTTCGGCGAAGTGCATCATCAGCACCGCACCGATGGAGAAGTTGGGCGCCACCACGATGTTGGCTCCCGGGCGGGCGCTCAATTGATCGCGCAGAGTCTGTAGGCGATCCTCGGTGAAGCCCGTGGTGCCCACCACCGCGTGGACGCCGTGTTCGATGCACCAGGCGAGGTTGTCCATGACCACCGCGGGAACGGTGAAGTCCACCACCACGTCAGCCTGCAGCGCCGCGGTGCGGTCGTCGTCGGCATCGAGCGCGGCGACCAGTTCCAGATCCGCTGCTGCCTCAACCGCCCGGCACACCTCGGCGCCCATCCGGCCTTTCGCCCCAAAAACCGCTACCCGCATCTTGCCCCTTTCGTCTGGGACATCCTAGAGGCCCCCGCCGACGATGGGTCCAGGCCGCGACGCTACGGGGCGCTCGGGAGCGGAGCCCCAATTGGGAACGCAAAAGCCGGCGCCCCGGATGGGGACGCCGGCTTTGCGCGGGAGATCAGGCTTCGGCGGGAGCCTCGGCCTTGCCCTCCTCCTCGATCACGGGGATCAGGGACAGCTTGCCCTTGGCGTCGATCTCAGCGATCTCGACCTGGAGCTTCTGTCCGACGCTGACCACGTCTTCGACGTTCTCCACCCGGGCTCCGCCGACCAGGTCGCGCAGCTTGGTGATGTGGAGCAGACCGTCCTTGCCGGGCAGCAGGGAGACGAACGCGCCGAAAGGCATGATCTTCACGATCGTGCCCAGGTAGCGCTCGCCCTTCTCCGGCATGGTCGGGTTGGCGATGGCGTTGATCAGGCTGCGAGCGGCTTCGGCGGACTCGCCGTCCTCAGCACCGATGTAGATGGTGCCGTCATCCTCGATGGAGATGTTGGCGCCCGTGTCGTCCTGAATCTGGTTGATCATCTTGCCCTTGGGGCCGATCACCTCGCCGATCTTGTCGACCGGGATGTGCACAGTGATGATCCGCGGGGCGTAGGGGCTCATCTCATCGGGAGTGTCGATGGCCTCAGCCATGACGTCGAGGATGGCGTAGCGGGCTTCGCGAGCCTGCAGCAGCGCACCGGCCAGCACGTCGGCGGGAATGCCGTCGAGCTTGGTGTCCAACTGCAGCGCGGTCACGAAGTCGCGAGTACCGGCAACCTTGAAGTCCATATCGCCCAAGGCATCCTCAGCGCCCAGGATGTCGGTCAGCGCGACGTAGGTGGTCTCACCGTCGATCTCCTCGCTCATCAGACCCATGGCGATACCGGCCACCGGCGAACGCAGCGGGACGCCGGCATTCAGCAGAGCCAGCGTGGAGGCGCACACCGAGCCCATGGAGGTGGAGCCGTTGGAGCCCAACGCCTCGGAGACCTCACGGATCGCGTAGGGGAACTCTTCACGGGTGGGCAGCACCGGCACCAACGCCCGCTCGGCCAGGGCGCCGTGACCGATCTCACGACGCTTGGGCGAACCAACTCGGCCGGTCTCACCGGTGGAGTAGGGCGGGAAGTTGTAGTTGTGCATGTAGCGCTTGGTGGTCTCCGGAGACAGCGTGTCGAGCTTCTGCTCCATGTCCAGCATGTTCAGCGTGGAGACACCCAGGATCTGGGTCTCGCCCCGCTGGAACAGTGCCGAACCGTGCACCCGGGGAAGCACGCCGACCTCGGCGGACAGGGTGCGGATGTCCCGCAGCCCACGACCGTCGATGCGGACATGCTCGGTGAGGGTGCGGTGCCGCACGATCTTCTTGGTCAGGGCCTTGAAGGCACCGCTGATCTCGTTCTCGCGCCCTTCGAAAGTGGCGTCCAGCTCAGCGTGGATGGCCTCCTTCAACGCCGTGGTGGCGTCTTCCCGCTCCTGCTTGCCCGCGATGCTCATCACCTCGGCGAGGCGAGCCGCACCGGCAGCCTCCACGGCCTCGAACACATCGGGCTGGTAATCCAGGAATACCGGGAACTCCGACACCGGCTTGGGCAGCATGGCGGCCAACTCGGCCTGCGCGTCGCACAGCGCCTTGATGAACGGCTTGGCTGCCTCCAAACCCTGAGCGACGATCTCCTCGCTGGGGGCGGTACGACCGGAGCGCACCAGATCCCAGGTGGCCTCGGTGGACTCGGCCTCGACCATCATGATGGCCACATCACCGTCGGGCAGCACCCGACCGGCGATCGCCATCTCAAAGGTGGACTGCTCGGACTGCTCCACGGTGGGGAAGCCGACCCACTGATCACCGATCAGCGCGATCCGCAGACCGCCGACCGGGCCGGAGAAAGGCAGCCCCGCCAGCGTGGTGGACGCCGAGCCGGCGTTGATGGCCAGCACGTCGTAACGAACATTGGGGTTCAGCGCCATCACGGTGATGACGACCTGAACCTCATTGCGCAGGCCCTTGATGAAGCACGGACGCAGCGGACGGTCGGTGAGGCGGGCAGCCAGGATGGCGCCTTCCGAGGGACGACCCTCCCGACGGAAGAAGGAGCCGGGGATGCGGCCGGCGGCGTACATCCGCTCCTCCACATCAACGGTCAGCGGGAAGAAGTCGATGGCGTCGCGCGGGTTCTTCTGCGCAGTGGTGGCCGACAGCAGCATGGTGTCGCCGTCGAGGTAGACAGCCGCACTGCCATTGGCTTGCTTGGCGAGCAGGCCGGATTCGAAGCGAACCACATGCTTGCCCAGAGCGCCGTTGTCGATAACGGCCTCGGTGTAACGAAGGTCAGGACCTTCCATCTTGGGATTTCCTTTCGGGTTGGCCTGTGCTCGGCCTCCCGCCCGGTCTTCGATCGAGGCTCGCGGGCGGCGCTGTTGCGCTTCCCGAAAGTCACTACCGAGGACCAAAACGGCTACCAGCCTCAGGCACGGTTTTGAGTTGTTATGCACGTCAAGCCGGTGACGGAGCGTTCCGTCACCGGCTTGGCGGTCAAGAGTGGGTCACCGACGCAGGCCGAGGCGCGCGATCAGTGAGCGGTAATGCTCAACATCGTTCTTGGCAACGTAGTTGAGCAGGCGGCGTCGTTGGCCGACCATGAGCATCAGCCCGCGACGGCTGTGATGGTCACCCTTGTGAGCCTTGAGGTGTTCGGTCAGGTGCGAAATCCGCTTGGTGAGCAGCGCGATCTGCACATCAGGTGATCCGGTGTCTCCGGGGGTCAACGCGTACTCTTCGATGATCTTCTTCTTGGTGTCAGCATCCATCGGTGGCTGCTCTCCTCTCGTCTTCCGTTGCGCGGCGCTACCCCACCATGTGGCACGACTTCGGATTGGTACGAGATCGCTGGGCAGCACTTAGGCATCCGCGGCCGTCTTGACGGCGCCAAAAGTCTAGCTGGCTGGGGCACCATGCGGCGAATCGGGCGATTCGCGCCGCCGATTTGGGCCGACATCCTCACATAGTCGCCTCCGGATGGACGACATAGTGAGACGAGCGTCTCAGGAGCACTACGCTACCGTCCCGGCGGACTTTGCCATCCCGGATCCAATGGAAGGACTTTTGCTGATGCAAATCGGGATTCCCCTAGAGACTCTCAAGGGGGAGACGCGCGTCGCGGCTACCCCCAAGACAGTCGCCCAACTCATCAAACTCGGACACAGTGTCGTCGTCGAGGCAGGTGCGGGAGCCAAATCCTCCTACCCTGACGCCGATTACGAGGCAGCCGGCGCCACGATCGGCGACCGGGCCCAAGCCTGGGGCGCTCCGATCGTCGCAAAAATCAATGCTCCAAACACCCGCGAGATAAGCCAACTCAGCAGTGGCACGATGCTGATCTCGCTGCTGGCACCCGGGCGTAGTCCCGAGTTGCTGGAGAAGCTCAACAAGCGAGGCGTCACCGCCTTGGCCATGGACGCGGTACCGCGTATCTCCCGGGCACAGGCGCTCGATGTGCTCTCCTCAATGGCAAACATCGCCGGCTATCGCGCCGTCGTGGAGGCCGCCAACGAATTCGGCTCCTTCTTCACCGGTCAGGTGACTGCAGCGGGCAAGGTTCCCCCGGCCAAGGTCTTCGTCTCCGGCGCAGGGGTGGCCGGCCTGGCAGCGATTGGGACAGCGAAGTCGCTGGGCGCCATCGTGCGGGCCACCGACCTTCGCGCCGAGGTGGCCGAACAGGTGCAGTCGATGGGCGGCGAGTTCGTCGCCGTGCAGGCCGAACAACAGCAGTCCAGTGATGGCTACGCCAAGGAGGCCAGCCAGGCCTACAACGAGGCGGCTGCCCAGATGTACGCCGATCAGTGCAAGGACGTCGACATCATCATCACCACCGCCTTGATCCCCGGACGCCCTGCGCCTCGGCTCATCACTGCGGAAATGGTGGCCACGATGAAGCCCGGCTCGGTGATCGTGGACATGGCGGCCTCCAACGGCGGCAACGTCGAGGGCTCGGTCGCCGACAAGCTGGTCGTCACTGAGAACGGTGTGAAGATCATCGGCTACACCGATCTGGCCGGACGGCTGCCAACGCAGGCCTCGCAGCTCTACGGCACCAATGTGGTGAACCTGTTCAAGCTGCTCACCCCGAACAAGGACGGCGAAGTCGAACTCAACTTCGATGATGTCGTGCTGCGCGGAATGACCGTGACGAAGGACAACGAGATCCTGTGGCCGCCGCCACCGGTTCAAGTTTCCGCAGCGCCGAAGGCCGCCGCTGCTGAGGTCGAGGTTGAGGATCCCGAGGTCAAGGCAGCCCGTGAAGCCGCCAAGGCCAAGGCGTCGGCACGAAACCGGCTCATCATGTCGGCGATCGCCGCGGTCTTGGTGGTGCTGGCAGTCACCTTCTCCCCAGCCAGCTTTGTGGGCGCCTTTACGGTGTTCGCCCTGGCTGTGGTGGTTGGCTTCTATGTGATCAGCGGGGTTTCGCACTCCTTGCACACACCACTCATGGCTCAGACCAACGCCATTTCGGGCATCATCCTGGTCGGCGCGGTCCTGCAGTTGGGATCAACTGATATCGCCGTCTTGGTGATGTCCTTTGTGGCTGCAACGATCGCCTCGATCAACATCTTCGGTGGCTTCCTGGTGTCCTACCGAATGCTCAGCATGTTCAAGAAGGAGGCATGAGCATGGGACTCACCGAAATCGTGCAGTTCAACCAGTTCATCCAGGGCCTGTACATCATTGCCGGCATCCTGTTCATCCTTTCCCTGGCCGGCTTGTCCAAGCAGACCACGGCACGCATGGGCAACCTCGGCGGCATGGTCGGCATGGTGCTCGCGCTGGCAGCGGTCATCACAGCCTCGGTGTTCCAGTCCTGGGCGGTGCATCAGCCCGGAATTCCGAAGGAACTCGCCGACACTCGTTGGTCGCCGGAAATCACGCTGGCCCTCATCATCGGCGCGCTGCTGATCGGTGCCCTGGTCGGTACCCCGATCGCCCGCAAGGTCGAGATGACCCAGATGCCCGAACTGATCGCCATCTTCCACTCCTTCGTGGGTATGGCTGCCGTTCTGGTGGGCTTCAACTCCTTCGCCGTCCCGCCGGTTGGTGAGGACGCCGGGGGTGCGGTTCACCTCGTCGAGGTCGCCCTGGGCGTCCTGATCGGTGCCTACACCTTCACCGGATCGGTCATCGCCTACCTGAAGTTGTCGGCCAAGATGAAGTCCGCACCGCTGACCCTGCCGGGTCGCAACATGTTGAACCTGTTCGGGTTCATTGTGTTCTTTGCACTGATGATCGGCTTCGTGATGGTTGGCGAAACCAACATGGTGCTGGGCTGGCTGCTCATCATCGCCATCGCGGTGATCGGCTTCCTGCTGGGCCTGCACATGGTGGCAGCCATCGGTGGCGGCGACATGCCGGTCGTGGTCTCGATGCTGAACTCCTACTCCGGGTGGGCGGCAGCAGCGGCCGGCTTCATGCTGGGCAACAATCTGCTGATCATCACCGGTTCGTTGGTGGGTTCTTCGGGTGCGATCCTGAGCTACATCATGTGCCGGGCCATGAACCGCTCGTTCATCTCGGTGATCCTGGGTGGCTTCGGTGTCGACACCGGCACGGTGGCCGCCTCCGACGAGGAGCAGGGCGAGCATCGCGAGATCGACGCGGCCGGCGCTGCAGACATGCTGATGAACGCCAAGAGCGTCATCATCACGCCCGGCTACGGCATGGCTGTGGCCAAAGCTCAGTACCCGGTGGCCGAGATCACTAGCAAGCTACGCGCCCAAGGCGTCAACGTCCGCTTCGGGGTTCACCCGGTGGCCGGACGCCTGCCTGGGCACATGAACGTGCTGCTGGCCGAGGCGAATGTCCCCTACGACATCGTTCTGGAAATGGACGAGATCAACGAGGACTTCGACGAGACCGACGTGGTGCTGGTGATCGGCGCGAACGACACCGTGAACCCGGCCGCTTTGGATGACCCGAACTCCCCCATCGCCGGTATGCCGGTGTTGGAGGTCTGGAAGGCAGCCAATGTGATCGTGTTCAAGCGCTCGATGGCCACCGGCTACGCCGGCGTGCAGAATCCGCTGTTCTTCAAGGAGAACACCCAAATGCTGTTCGGCGATGCCAAGCAGCGCGTGGAGGACATTCTGCAGTCGCTGTCGGTTCCCGCCTGATCCTGTAGCGAACGACGAAGCCCCGGCCGATTCGGCCGGGGCTTCGTTGCTGTCTGAGGGATCGCCGCGATGCAGTCAGGACTGCTGCAGGCCAAGCAGCTCGCGGCATCGGCGCACGTCATCGTGCATCTGCTCGATGAGTTCGCCGATATCGGTGAACCGGATCTGTCCGCGGATGCGCGCGATGAACTCCACATTGATCGGGGCGTCGTACAACTCCAGATCGTCGCGATCCAGCACGTAGGACTCCACCCGCCGCGAAATCCCATCGAAGGTCGGATTGGTACCCACCGAAATCGCTGCAGGCCACCGCTCAGCGCTGTCCAGGGACGCTTCGCCATGGGCGTCCAGGCCATCGCGGCGCGTGACCCAGCCGGCATAGACCCCATCGCGGGGACAGGCCAGCATGGCCGGAACCGGAAGATTGGCGGTCGGAAAGCCCAGCTCTCGACCGCGGCGATCGCCATGCGTCACCACTCCGCGGAAGCAGAAGGGTCGACCCAGGTGTTCGGCGGCATGTTCGACATTGCCCAGCGCCAATGCTTCACGGATCCGCGTGGAGCAGGTCTCCTCGTCTCCGAAGCGCACCAGCGGCAGCCCCTCGACCTCGAAACGTCCGGCAGCCAGTTGGCCCAGCGTTTCGACCGAACCGATCGCGCCATGGCCGAATCGGAAGTTCTCCCCCACCACGACCAGCGTCGGATCCAGCGGTACCACGATCTCTTCGACGAATCGCGCCGGCGGCCACGCCGCAAATTCGGTGGTGAAGTCGACGACCTGAACGTGGTCGGCGCCGGCTGCGGTGAGGTGCTCGATGCGTCCCTCAAGACTGGTGAGCAGCATCGGCGCGGAATCCGGACGCAGCACCGAGACCGGATGCGGCCAGAAGGTGACCACGATCAGCGGCAACTCAGGATGGCGGCGCTTGGCTTCGGCCAGAACTTGTCGGTGCCCGGGATGCACGCCATCGAAGTTGCCGATGACGACTACTGACGAACCCATTGCACCCTTTCCGGGGGCCGAATCGATGGCACCGCAGCCAACTCTATCCAAGTGCCGACCCCGCTCAAGCCGCAGACCACTGACGCCGCAGAAGCAGAGCTCGGCTCCAATGCCCGCAGCGCCAACGTCCAGCACCGCCGTGGACGATGCTCCTAGGCACCACCCAGGTAGGCCTCCACCACCCGAGAATCGGCCGCCAGTTCCGCCCCGGTGCCCGTCAGCGTGATCGTCCCGGTCTCCAGGACATAGGCCCGGTGCGCGATGCGCAGGGCCGCCTTGGCGTTCTGCTCCACGACCAAGACCGAGGTGCCCTGATCGTTGACTGCTTTGATCAGTTCCATCACCTGGTTGACCATCAGCGGAGCCAACCCCATCGACGGCTCGTCGAGCAGGAGCAGCTTGGGGCCACTGACCAAAGCCCGACCGATAGCGAGCATCTGCTGCTCGCCGCCGGAGAGAGTGCCGCCTTGCTGGTCGCGCCGCTCAGCCAGCCGAGGCATCAAGGCGTAAGCGTGCTCGATCCGTTCGTGGATGGTCGCCTTGCTGGCAACCCGATATCCGCCCAACTGAAGGTTTTCGTGGACGGTCATCGTGCTGAAGATGCGCCGCCCTTCAGGCACCTGCACAATCCCTTCGGCCACCAGATTGTGGGCGCGGATCTTGGCCAGGTCCAGGCCATTCCAGGTCGCAGTCCCCGCAGAAGGGCGCACGATTCCGGAGACCAGGTTCAAGGTGGTCGACTTGCCAGCGCCGTTATTGCCGAGCAGTGCGACGACCTCGCCTTGCTCCAGTTCGAAACTGAGCCCCGACAGCGCCTTCACCCGCCCGTAGAACACATCGACGTCCTGGACGCTCAGCCAGCTCATTGCGCATCCTCCTCGTCGGCACCCAGATAAGCCTCGATCACCTGGGGATTGGTGCGGATCTCCTCGGGAGTCCCATCGGCGATCTCACGGCCGTAGTTGAGCACGATGATGCGCTCGGAGATATCCATCACCAGCCCCATGTCGTGTTCGATCAACACAATCGACACTCCCAGGTCACGAATCTGGCGAATCAGCCCCATCAACTGCTGGGTCTCGGTGTGGTTCAGCCCGGCCGCCGGCTCGTCGAGCAGCAGCACCTTGGGCGATGTGGCCAAGGCACGGGCGATCTCAACCTTGCGTTGGCCGCCGTAGGGCAACTGTCCCACGTAGGCCTCTGGATCTCCGGTGAAGCCGACGAAGTCCAGCCAGGCCAGCGCATCGGCTTCACAGGCCCGCTCGGTGCGCCGAAACCGCGGCGTGTGCAGCATGGCGTCGTACCAGGACTGCGCCATGTTGGCATGAACGGCGGTCTTGACGTTGTCCAGGATCGACATGTCCGAGAACAGCCGTAGATTCTGGAAGGTCCGGGCCATGCCCATCCTGGTGATCCGGGACGGCCGGGCCCGCATGATCGACTGCCCCCGGAAGGTGATGCTGCCACTGGTGGGGCGGTAGAACCCACTGATGCAGTTGAACGCACTGGTCTTGCCGGCACCATTGGGCCCGATCACCGAGACGATTTCGTTCTCATGAACCGACATGGTCAGTCCGTCGACGGCCTTGACCCCGCCGAATTGGAGGTGGAGGTCCTTCACCTCCAACAAGGTGGTGCGTGTCGTGGTGTCGGTGCTCATGCCGGGCTCCCCTCAGCGGTCTCGGCGGCTTTGGCTCGCCGAGCTCTTCGGGCTGCCAAGGCTGGCGACCACGGGAAGACCGCGTTCGCCGGCCAGATGCCCTGGGGTCGGAAGATCATGGTGACCACCAGCAGCAGGCCGAACAGGAAGTAGCGCCATTCGGCGAACTCGCGCAAGAGCTCCGGGGCCAGCGAGATGAACAGTGCCCCGATGATCACCCCCGGGGTTGAACCCATACCGCCCAGCACCACAGCCATCAGCACCAAGGCCGAGTAGAGGAAGGTGAAACTGGTTGGCGAGATCGCGCTGAGGTAGGTGGCCATCATCTGGCCGGCCAGCCCAGCCCACACCGCGCCGATGATGTAGGCGGTGATCTTGGTGAAGTAGGTGTTGATGCCCATCGCCTCGGCGGCGTCCTCGTCGTCTCGGACCGCCTTCCAGGCGCGGCCCATCTTGCCCCGCGACAGCCGGGAGATCCCGCCGACGCCGACGACAGCGACCACGAGGGCAACGAAGTAGTAGAGCAGAATCTTGCCGTTGAACTCGACCCCGCCGATGACCAGGCCGTCGGCCATATTCCATCCGAAGAAGCTCCAAGACGGAATCCCCGAGATTCCGGTGGGACCGCCGGTGATCTCCAGGTTGCGGGCGGTCAGGCGAATGATCTCACCGAAACCCAAGGTCACGATGGCCAAATAGTCACTGCGCAGCCGCAGAGTAGGACCGCCGATGATGATGCCGGCCACGATGCACACCAGGATGGTCACCGGAATCGCTTCCAGCATCGAGAAGCCGAAGGTGGTGGTCAGAATTCCGGAGGTGTAGGCACCGACGGCAAAGAACGCCACATAGCCCAGGTCCAACAGACCGGCGTAGCCGACCACCACATTCAGTCCGAGGGCGAGCATCACGTAGATCAGACCGGCGGTGAGGATGGAGATCAGATAAGGCGAGGCGCTGATGAACGGCACGGCCATCACCAGCACGAAGACCGCGAGTCCGAGAATGCGCAGAGCACCCTTCTCGCTCCCCCAATTGAATGGTGCCGGGGGCGGCATCTGATGGCGATTGGGTGGAACCAAGACGTCCAAAGGAGTTCGCTTCAGCAAGGACATCACCATCACATCCGCTCGACGATGCGGCTGCCGAGCACCCCGGTGGGACGGAAGCTCAAGAACAGAATCAGACAGGCGAAGGAGAACACATCACGCCATTCGCCACCGACCCAGGCGGTTCCGAAAGACTCCAGCAGACCCAGGATCAAACCGCCGATCATGGCGCCATACAGACTCCCGATTCCCCCGATGACAGCGGCGGTGAAGGCTTTCAGGCCGATCGTGAAACCCATGAGGAAGTCCACCGAGCCGTAAAACGCACCGGCCATCACGCCGCCGGCACCAGCCAGCGCCGATCCGATGAAGAACACGCGCGAGATCGTCCGGTTGACGTCGATGCCCATGAGCGTGGAGGCCCGCTGATCCAGCGCGATCGCGCGCATCGCGCGTCCTTCGCGGGTGCGATCCACGTACAGCCCCAGCCCCGCCATCAGCAACGCTGCCACGACCATCAACACCAGATGCGCCGTGGACAACTGGGCATCAAAGATCGGCACCGGAGTGCCGGTGATGCGCAGCGGGTAGGCCTGCGGGCTGGGTCCGAAGATCTGCCGGATGCCATATTCCAAGGTGAACGATGCGCCCACCGCTGTGATGAGCACCGAAAGCCGTGGCGCCGAGCGAAGGGGACGGTAGGCGGCGCGCTCTATGCCCACCCCCACGAAGCCGCTGGCGAGCATCGAGACCGCCAGGACCAGCAAGAGCACCGGAATGGTCGACATGGCGCCAAGCCCCGGAAAGGAGGTCAACAGGACCAGCCCGACGAAGGCACCCAACATATAGATGTCGCCGTGAGCGAAGTTGAGCAGCTTGATGACGCCGTACACCATGCTGTAGCCCAAGGCCACCAGAGCGTAGAACGAGCCGACGAACAGCCCATTGAGAATGATCTGAGTCACGCGATTCCCTCAGTAAGGCGACTCTGGCTGCCACCCGGTGGTGACAGCCAGAGTCTGAGTTCTAACCCTTGAGATCGTCGGACAGGACGAACGAGCCGTCAGGTCCGATGGTCACGATGACGAAACTGCCATTGGTCAGCGTGCCCTGTTCGGTGAACGAGATCGGACCGGAGGCAGTGCTGAAGTCCTTCAGGTTGTGCAGCGCGGTGTCTACCTTGTCCATGTCGGTGGAACCGGCCTGCTTGATCGCCTCAGCCATAACCTCGACCGCGTTGTAGGACTGCAGCGCGTAGGTACCTGGATCCGAACCGAACTTCGCCTTGTAGGCCGCGGTCCACTTGCCGCCGTCATCGAGCATGTCCGGCGTGGTGGTGAAGGTGCCGTACACGTTCTTGGTGAAGTCCGTGCCGGTGATCTTGGAGAACTCGGCGTTGACCGCCCCATCCCCGACCAGGAAGATGCCCTTGTACCCGGCAGCCTTGGCCTGGTGATTGACCAAGGATCCGGCTTGGTAGTAACCGGTGTAGTAGACGAAGTCGCTGCCGGCCTTGATCATCTTGTCGACGTCGCTGGAGAAGTCCTTGTCGGTCGAAGTCACCGTCGTGGCGCCCGAAATGGTCAGCCCGGCGTCCTTGGCCTGAGCGGTGAAGGCCTTGGCAAGGTTGGTCGAGTAGGCGTCGCCCTCATCAATGACGTAGATCGACTTGGCGGCCGACTTCTTGGCGAACTTCACCGCAGCCTGGGCCTGCTGGGTGCCCGTGCCGTTGACCAGGAACACATTGGGCTGCTTGGCATTGACCAGATCGTCGGAGTTGGCCGCGGCGATCGCCATGGGCACCTTGGCCTGAAGGAAGATCGGCAGGGTGGGCAAGGTAGCGCCCGAGCAGTAACCGCCCACCGAGGCGACCACACCTTGCGAAACCAGCTTGTTCGCGCCGGCGACCGCCGTCGTCGCGTCGCAGGCCTCATCTTCGGTGATGAGCTCGATCTTCTTGCCGTTCACCCCACCAGCGGCATTGATCTCGTCGACCGCCAAAGTCGCGCCATTCTTCATGTATTCCCCGTAGGCGCTTTCGCTTCCGGAGAAAGGTGCCAGCATGCCAAATTTCACGGTGTCGCCCGTGCTGCTGGTTCCGCCGCCAGCCACGCCCCCGCTACACCCCGCCGTGAGTACCACGCAAGCAGCGGCAACCGCGACGGCGCCGACCCGCTTCAGGGAACGAAAAGGAATCTCCATCTAACTGTCCTCCCTAGTGATGGATGCAAACTGCCGCCGCGCAGTGCCGTACCCCGCGGCGAAGTGGGGCAAACTGTACACGAGCACAACCGTGCCGAAACCGGTCGGATTGTGACCTTTCATGCACAACGGTGAGGATCGCCGACGAGTACCATTCCGCCTTCCCGAATGGTCCTTGAAACGACACAAATACCCCGCGGGGCATTCCGCAGTGATCGCGGTAGGCGGTTGCCTCGAATCGCAAGCCGGTCAGCCGACGAACACGGCCTCTGCCACGGCTCGCCCCGGGCCGTCGGGTCGGTAGAGCGCCAGCAGCTCCGGGCCCACCACGAGCGCGGTCAGGCCAGGGTCCAGATCAATCGCCAACGCCCGTCCGAAACCAACATCGCGAGCCTGATCGGGGTCGAGCTCACGCACGGCGAAGGCGCGACGGGCAACCTCCCCCATCGGCAATGGCGGCGGGGCCTCGCCGGTCAGTTCCAGCCTGTCGGCACCCAGGACCACCTGGGACAGATCGAACCCGCCCACTCGGGTGCGGCGCAAAGCGGTCAGGTGCCCGCCGGTACCCAACTGCTCACCGAGGTCTCGGGCCAGAGCGCGAATGTAGGTGCCGGAGGAACAGTCGACCACGACATCGATATCCAGCACGGCGGTCGGCTCCGAATCTCCCAAGGTCACCTCACGCAGGCCCATGACGTCGAAGCGAGTCACGCTCACCGGACGGGCAGCCAACTGCACCTGCTCGCCGGCTCGAACCCGCGCGTAGGAGCGCTTGCCGTCCACCTTGATGGCAGATACTGCGGAGGGAATCTGGTCGATGCGACCCACGAAGGTCGACACTGCAGTCAGCACCGCAGCTTCACTGATGTTGTGCGCGCCGCGTCGGGAGGTGATCTCCCCCTCGGCATCGTCGGTCACAGTATCGACGCCCAGCCGAATGGTGGCCTGGTAGCTCTTGTCCTGCCCGGCTAGATGGCCCAGCAACCGCGTTGCCCGATTGAGGCCGACCAGGAGCACCCCGGTGGCCATCGGATCCAAGGTCCCGGCATGGCCCACCTTGCGGGTGCCGTACAGACGACGGCACCGGCTCACCACTTGATGCGAGGTCCAGCCGGCCGGTTTGTCGACCACCAGCAGACCGGACGCACCACCCTCAGCCAAGGTCTTCGTCCTCGGCATGGGGTTTGCGATAGGGGTCGGCGTCACCGGCGAAGGTCGCCCTTTCGGCCTGAGCGGCCACGGCAGCGTCCTGCGCCTTCGCCCGGGCGATCACATCTTCCAGATGGGCGGCATCCTCTTCGACTGCATCCAGGACGAAGGCGAGCGTGGGGGTGAACCGCAATCCCAACCGCTTGCCCACGGTGGATCGCAGCATTCCCGCCGCCGAGGCCAAAGCCGCAGCAGAGTCCTCGCGGGCCTCAGCGTCACCCAGGACGGTGTAGAACACCGTCGCCTCATGACCGTCCCCGGTCAGGCGAACATCGGTGACCGTGACGAAACCCAACCGCGGGTCCTTGATCCGGCGTTGCAGCATCTCGGCCACGATGAACTTGATCTGCTCAGCGACCTTGCCATAGTGCGGACTACTCATCTTCGTTCCTTTCGACGCCTCCGCCCGACCCCACCGAACTCGGGGCCGGGCGGAGCGTTGAGTGTCAGTCGCGCGGCTTCTCGACCATCTCGAAGGTCTCGATGATGTCGCCCTTCTTGATGTCGGAGAAGTTCGCCAAGGTGGTGCCGCATTCGTAGCCCTCGCGGACCTCGGTGGCATCGTCCTTCTCCCGCCGCAGCGAGGCGATCGAGGTCTCGGCGACCACGACCCCATCGCGAAGCAGTCGAGCCTTCGCATTGCGACGAAGGAGCCCGGACAACACCATGCAGCCGGCGATGGTGCCGAACTTGGAGGACTTGAAGATCTCGCGGATCTCCGCCTGGCCAAGCACCTTCTCCTCGTAAATCGGCTTGAGCATGCCCTTCAGAGCAGCCTCAACCTCATCGATGGCGGCGTAGATCACCGAGTGGTAGCGAATGTCGACACCCTCGGCATCGGCCAACTGAGTGGCCTTACCCTGGGCGCGAACATTGAAGCCGATGATGACCGCGTCCGAGGCCGCAGCCAAGGTGACATTGGTCTCGGTGATGGCACCGACACCGCGGTCGATGACTCGCAACTCGACTTCTTCGCCCACATCGATCTGCAGCAGGGCATCCTCCAGGGCTTCCACCGCACCGGCCGAATCGCCCTTCAGGATCAGGCGCAGCTCCTCGGCCTCGCCCTTCGCCAACTGTTCGAACAGCTGATCCAAGGTCTTGCGACGCGTGGTCTTGGCCAACATCGCGGCCCGCTGACGGGCCTCGCGCTTCTCGGCGATCTGACGAGCCATACGGTCGTCTTCCACCACCAAGAAGTTGTCGCCAGCGCCAGGAACCGAGGTCAAGCCGAGCACCTGAACCGGCATGGACGGCGGCGCCTCGTCGACGGTAGCGCCCTGATCGTTGATCAAGGCACGCACCCGGCCGAAGGCCGAGCCCGCAACGATGGAATCGCCGGTCCGCAAGGTTCCGCGATGCACCAGGACGGTCGCCACCGGACCGCGACCCTTGTCCAGGTGGGCCTCGATGGCCACACCCTGAGCCGGCATTTCCGGATTGGCCCGCAGGTCCAAGGCAGCATCGGCGGTCAGCACGATGGCTTCCAGCAGGCCGTCCAGCCCCAACTCGGCCTTGGCCGACACGTCGACGAACATGGATTCGCCGCCGTATTCCTCAGGGATCAGACCGTACTCGGTGAGCTGACCGCGAACCTTGGTCGGATCGGCGCCTTCCTTGTCGATCTTGTTCACCGCGACCACGATCGGGACGTCGGCAGCCTTTGCGTGGTTGAGCGCCTCGATGGTCTGCGGCATCACGCCGTCATCGGCGGCCACCACCAGCACCGCGATGTCGGTGGATTTCGCACCACGAGCACGCATAGCGGTGAACGCCTCGTGGCCCGGGGTGTCGATGAAGGTGATTCGCCGTTGCTTGCCATCAACCTCGGTGCGCACCTGGTAGGCGCCGATGGCCTGGGTGATACCACCGGCCTCTCCGGCCACCACATCGGTATGACGCAGAGCATCCAGCAGCTTGGTCTTGCCATGGTCGACGTGACCCATGACCGTGACGACCGGCGGGCGAGCTTCCAGATCCTCTTCATCGCCCAGGTCCTCGCCGAACTCGATGTCGAAGCTCTCCAACAGTTCGCGATCCTCGTCCTCAGGCGAGACGACCTCGATCTTGTAGTTGAGTTCCGCACCGAGCACCTCGAGGGTGTCGTCGGCCACTGACTGGGTGGCATTGACCATCTCGCCGAGATGGAACAGCACCTGCACCAGGGACGCCGGCTCGACACCGATCTTCTCGGCCAGGTCGGTCAGCGAGGATCCGCGGCGCAGCCGCACGATCTGACCATCGCCTTGGCGGACGCGCACGCCACCAATCGAGGGTGCTTCCATCTGGTCGAACTCTTGACGGCGTTGCTTCTTGGACTTGCGCCCGCGCTTGGCCGGTCCACCCGGACGCCCGAAAGCACCCTGGGTACCTGAACCGCTGCGACCGCCACGGCCACCGCGACCGCCACCGGAGGGAGGACCTCCAAAACCGCCACCGGCACCGGGCGCACCACCGCGGCCGGGACCGCCGCCGGGACGTCCGCCGCCACGTCCGGGCGCACCCGGACGGCCGCCCTGACCGGCACGGGCTGGCGCGCCAGCACCGTTGGTGCTGGTTTTGGGCATCATTCCCGGGTTGGGACGAGGCATCCCCGGGGCGCCACCACCGGGACGAGGCGGCCGATCATTGCGCTGGCCGGGGCCTCGGTCACTGAACGGACGCTCCGGGCGTCCGGCACCCTCCGGGCGGGGGCGTTGCACACCCATACCCTGACGAGAAGCGAAAGGATTGTTGCCTGGTCGGGGCGCACCAGGGCGTCGAGCGCCACCGGGCAGCCCGCCGGTACCGCCGGGGCGAGGCCCCGGACGTGGCCGCGGGACGGCCGGCGACGGACTTGGGGTGGGCGCCGCAGCAGCCTTCGGTGCCGCAGCAGGCTTGGGCGTCTCAGCCTTGGGTGCCGCTTTGGCAGCCGGGGCGGGCCGCTCGGCGGCAGGTGTGGCGGGCGCAACCTCGGGCTGCGCCGGCGCGGATTCGACCTTTGGTGCGGCGGGTGCGGGAGCAGCACTCTTGGGCGCAGCCGGACGCTGCGGGGCCGGCTTGGCAGGCTTTGATTCTGCTGCCGCGGGGGCAGACTTGCCCGCCGATGCCTTCTCACGCAGTTTTCTGACGACGGGAGCCTCGATGGTCGAGGAAGCCGAACGCACGAACTCCCCCATGTCATTGAGGGTCTGTAAAAGTTCCTTGCTTTCGAGTCCGAGCTCCTTTGCGAGCTCGTAGACGCGGACCTTAGCCACTACTCTCCTTCAGGTCCACGCAGGCGCGTTGGACCAGCTAGTTCGGTTTGCTCATTTCGAGATACTCATCGAGTGGTCATGAGCGTTAGCCCACTTTCGGGTTGGTGTTCACCACGGATCGGCGAACGCGCGGTGTGCAGTCTATCTCTTGCGAGCCTGAATGACTCAATCCGCGCCCGCACCGGCCAGCACCTCGGCAACCTGGTCGGGATCCAGGCGGGTCCGCAGGCTCCGTGACAGGGCTCGTGCCGGTGTGGCGGCCAGGCAGGATCGATGCGCATAGCAGCCCCGTCCGGGCAGTCGGCGGGACGGATCAGCGGTCAGTGCCCCGGCTTGAGCCACGAAGCGCAGCAACTCCGATTGGGGGGCTCGGCTGCGGCAGGCCACACAGGTTCGCTCAGGTTCCACAGCGCGCCAGTCTAGGCCGGGTGCACAGCCAACACCCAGGAATCCCGAGGCGAGCCCACAGACGAATCGGCTTCGCTGGAGGAAGTCGATCAGCAAGGAGCTACATGAACACCAAGCAGCGCATCGGTCTGGCCGTCGGCGGTGGAGTCCTCGCCGTGGGAGCCGCAGTCGGGGTCGGTGCCATGGCCGCGAATCTGGCCGGTTCCGACAGCACCGCACAGCAGGCACCGGCAGGCTATGGCCAAGGCCAAGGTGATGGCACTCACCAACAGATGGATACCACCAAGATGGCCGCCGCCTTGGCATCCAAGCTCGGGGTGGATGAGGCCAAAGTGAAGACGGCCCTGGACAACGCGCTTCAGGCTGGGCGTCCTTCGGGTGGCAATGGGGGCGGCCCCTCGGGCGCACCCACCGGAGCAGCACCGTCCGGCGCCCCCACCGGAGCAGCGCCCTCCGGCGCCCCGACGGCAGGTGGCCCGCAGGGAGGTCGGAACAACACCCAGATGCTCACCACGATGGCGGCATCCATCGCAAAGGAGCTCAACCTCGATCAGAGCACGGTATTGTCCGCGCTCCAGGAGGTGTGGACCCAATACGGGCCGGGCGCCAATCAGCCGTCGAGCCAGCCCACCTCGTGAGCCCAAGTCCCCGATCGGGGTCTGATCTCACTCGGCCCTGATCTCACTCGGCCCTGATCTCACTCGGCAGTGTCGGAGCGGATATCGATGCGCCAGCCGGTCAGCCGAGCCGCCAGCCTGGCGTTCTGCCCTTCGCGGCCGATCGCCAGGCTGAGTTGGTAATCGGGCACTACGACGCGAGCGGCACGAGCGCCGGGATCCACGACGGTCACCGAGGTAACCTTCGCCGGACTGAGCGCCTCGGCGACGAAGACCTCCGGATCGTCGGAGTAGTCGATGATGTCGATCTTCTCTTCGTTCAATTCGTGCATGACTGCACGCACCCGTTGCCCCATCGGCCCGATGCAGGCTCCCTTGGCCGACACGTCGCTGTTGTGACTGCGCACCGCGATCTTGGTGCGATGCCCGGCCTCGCGGGCGATCGCCATGATCTCAACGGTGCCCTGTTCGATCTCGGGCACCTCCAAGGCGAAGAGCTTGGCCACCAGATTCGGGTGGGTTCGCGACACCACTACCTGGGGTCCGCGCAGTTCGCGCCGCACGCTCACCACGAAGACCCGCAGCCGCTTTCCGTGGCTGTAGTCCTCGCCGGGAACCTGTTCGGCGGCCGGCAGGATCGCCTCGATGCTGCCCAGGTCGACTCGCACCACCCGAGGATCGCGGTCCTGCTGGACCACGCCCAGCAGAATGTCGCCCTCCGAGCCTGCGAAGTGGCCGAACTTCTGCTCGTCCTCGGCTTCGCGCAGACGCTGGAAGATCACCTGACGTGCGGTGGCCGCAGCGACCCGTCCGAAGCCTTCGGGGGTGTGATCGAACTCGCCGATCTTGTTCCCCTCCTCGTCGAGTTCGGGAGCCAGCACACTGACCTTGCCGCTGCGCCGGTCGATATCGACCCGCGCGCCCGCGATCGCACCGGGGGTCTTGTCGTAGGCGTTCAGCAGAGCCTCGCCGAGCGCGCTCAGCAGCACCTCCATGCTGATCTCTTTGTCTCGCTCCAGCGCCTTGAGCGCACTCAGGTCGACATCCATGGGTCAGGCCTCCTCATTGTCGTCATCAGAGCCGGCGACGGGCCGATTCAGTTCCAGTTGGACTGTCGCCTTGGCGATCTGAGCCAGGGGCACCCGCTGGGTGGTCGAACCCACGGTGAGTTCAACCTCGTCTGCTTCGACGCCACGGATGCGTCCGGTCAGTTCGGTGTCAGTGGTGATCACAGTGACCAGCCGTCCGGCGTTGCGTCGGAAGTGCTTCGCCTCGGTGAGCGGCTGGGTGACTCCGCGGGAGGACACTTCCAAGGTGTAGGGCTTGCCGCGCGAGATGTCGCTGGCGTCCAGGGCGGCCGAAATGCTGCGGGTGGCATCGGCGATCTGATCCAGGGAGGGCCCATGCCCATCGGGGCCATCGCCGTCAAGGAAGATCCGCACGATGGAACGCTTGCCGGCCGAGGTCACCTCGACCCGGTCGATTTCCAGGTCCTGCGCGGCAACCACTGGAGCGAGGAGTGTGCTGATATCAGGGGAAAGCATCTGCTGCCTCGATCCGGTTGTTCGATGTGGTTGTATCCGGCTGCTGCCGGCGCGGCGGGGTTCCGCTTGGCGACCATCCTAAGCGGTCGCCGAGGATTCAGGGCCGCACCAGGCCAATCAGGTGCGCCACGGCTTCCTTGATCGGGATCTCGATTCGTTCACCGCTGGCGCGATCACGGATCTCGACCAGGCCCTCGGCAAGGCCGCGGCCGACCACGACAGCCGTCGGCATCCCCATCACTTCGGCATCGGTGAATTTCACCCCGGGGCTGGCCTTGCGGTCGTCCAGAAGCACCTGCAAACCGGCGGCGTCCAACTCGGTGGCGAGTCGCTCGGCGGCCGCGGCTATCTCTTCGCCCTTGCCGGTGGCCAGCACCTGAATGTCGAAAGGAGCCAGCGCCCGCGGCCAACTGAGCCCGCGCTCATCGCAGGTGGATTCGGCCACCGCAGCGACAGCGCGGGACACGCCCACACCGTAGGAACCCATGGTGACGGTGACCAGCTTTCCGTTCTCGTCCAGCACTTTCAGGCCCAGCGATTCGGCGTATTTGCGTCCCAACTGGAAGATGTGGCCCATTTCGATACCTCGGGCCAGACTCAGCGGACCCGAGCCGTCGGGTGCCGGATCGCCTTCGCGCACTTCGGCGACATCGATGACTCCGTCGGCGGTGAAGTCCCGACCGGCCACCACATTCAGTTGATGGGTATCGGGACGGTTCGCACCGGTGATCCACCGCGAGCCGGCGACCACCCGGGGGTCGGTCAGGTAGCGCAGCTTGCTGGGGCTGGTCGTACCGAGGTACTGCACCGCGCCAGCCTCGGTCACCTGGACCGGACCGATGTAGCCCTTCACCAAAGCCGGATTGGCGGCGAAATCCGCCTCCGTGGCCGCAGTCGCCTCGGCGGGGGCCACGGCGGCTTCCAGCCGCTTCAGGTCGACCTCTCGGTCACCGGGCAGACCGATGATGAGCAACTCCGCAGAGCCATCAGGGTGCTGCAGGGTGAAGACGACATTCTTCAAGGTGTCGGCAGCAGTCCACTCCCCCTCGCTCAGTGGGAACCCTGCGTTGACGGCATCCACCAGTTCGGCGATGGTGCCGGTGCCGGGAGTGTCGATCTCGGTGACCGGGCCGACGGCCGTGGCGTCCTGTTCGGGCGGGGCGGCGAACCGGACGGCCTCCACATTAGCCGCATAACCCCCCGGCGAACGCACGAAGGTGTCTTCGCCGTTCTCGGCCACCGCCAGGAACTCCTCGGAGGCCGATCCGCCCATCGCCCCGGACATCGCCTGCACGATCACATATTCCAGGCCCAGCCGGTCGAAGATCCTGATGTAGGCCTGACGATGCTTGGCATAGCTGGCATCCAGGCCGGCGTCGTCCACATCGAAGGAGTAGGAGTCCTTCATCACGAACTCGCGTCCGCGCAGGATGCCGGCGCGGGGCCGCGCCTCGTCGCGGTACTTGATCTGAATCTGGTACAGCGCCAGGGGCAGGTCTTTGTAGGAGGAATACAGGTCCTTCACCAGCAGGGTGAACATCTCTTCGTGGGTGGGGCCCAACAGGTAGTCCCCGCCCTTGCGGTCGACCAGCCGGAACAGATTCGGGCCGTATTCGGTCCACCGGTTACTGGCCTCGTAGGGCTCGCGCGGCAGCAGCCCGGGGAATCGCACCTCTTGGGCGCCGATGGCGTCCATCTCTTCGCGGACGATCCGCTCCACGTTCTGAAGCACCCGCAGGCCCAGCGGCAGCCAGGAATAGATGCCCGGCGCGACGCGACGGATGTAGCCGGCCCGCACCAGCCAGCGATGGCTGGGGACTTCGGCGTCGGCGGGGTCCTCACGAAGAGTGCGGAAGAACAGCTGAGACATTCGCGTGATCACCGGGCGATCCTATCGTTGTGAGAGCACCCTTCGAGCGGGCGGGCCTCGACACCGCCAGGGCAGCAGCAGGCCCGGCACGGCGACCTGTTACATCATTGTTTCGACCACGCCGGATGAGATGGCGGCCTGCCTACACTCCTCGGTGAGAATATTCGCCTCAGCACGGCACATCTTTCAGCAAAGGAGCCCTCAGTGCGCATCGAACATCGACGCTCTGGTAGGCGGTATTTCATCGCCGCAGTCATTCCTGCACTCGCCTTGGCCTTCAGCGCCTGCGGGTCGAACTCGTTGACTCAGACTCAGCCTTCAACCAGTGAGTCCATCTCGGTTCAAGCAGATCCGGCCTTGACGGCACTGCTGCCCGACAAGATCAAGCAGGCCGGGGTGATCCAGATCGGCGTGGACCCCACCTACAAGCCCAATGAGTACCTCAACGGCACCGAGGTCGTCGGCTGGGACGTGGAGTTGTTCGACGCGGTCGCAGCGAAGATGGGCGTGAAGACCAAGTGGAACCCGGGCCTGTTTGGGAACCTGCTGAGCGGCGTGCAGAGCGGCAAGTACGACATCGGAGTGTCCTCCTTCACCATCAACCAGGATCGGCTGAAGAAGAACACCATGATTTCCTATGCCGACGTCGGCGAGGAATGGGCCACACCGAAGGGCAACCCGGGCACGGTCGATCCCAAGAATCCTTGCGGCAAGACCGTCGCCTACCAAACCACAACCGTTCAGGATGACGAACTCGTCGCGCTCAACAAGGGCCTGTGCAAGGCCAACCCGATCAAGCTCGTGGGCTATTCAGGTCAGGATGAGGTGAACAACGCGCTCATGATCAACAAGGCCGACGCAATGCTGGCCGACTTCCCCATCACCCAGAGCGCGATCCAGGCCTCCGACGGCAAGCTGGAAGCCCTCGGTGAGCAGTACGGTAATGCGCCCTACGGCTATGTGGTGGGCTTGGACAACACCCAGTTGGCCGATGTGGTGGCCAAGGCGCTGACCGCGCTCAAGGCCGATGGCACCTATGACGCCATCTTGAAGAAGTACGCCATCGAAGCGGTTGCGATTGACACCTTCGAGGTGAATCCAAAGGTATGACCGCTCCCGATCCGGTGGCGCCAGGAACCATTGAGGCGGTTCCCGTGCGCCACCCTGGTCGGATTGTGGCGGTGATCATCGTCCTGGTGATCACCGCCATGCTCATCCACCAGCTCTTCGTCAATCCCGCCTTCGATTGGGCCTTCACCTTTCAGGCGATGTCGCAGTCCCCGGTGATCCAGGGCTTCATTCTGGGCACCCTCCTGGTCACCGTCGGAGCCATGATCTTCGGCGTGGTCTTCGGAATCGTGTTGGCCATCATGCGGATGTCGCCCAACTTCGTTCTGCGCTGGGTGGCCGGAGCCTACATCTGGTTCTTCCGCTCCATTCCGCGCTATGTGCTGCTCGCGATTTTGGGCGCGGCCGGGGTGTTCTTCCCCGCCGGCATGATGGCCATCGGGATTCCCTACGATCAGCAACTCCTGGCGCTGTTCGGCATTGACGCAACGCTGCGCATCGGCATGGTCGATGCAAACCTACTCTTCAGCTCCTACGCCGGAGCGATCTTGGGCCTGGGCCTGTCGGAGGCCGCCTATATGGCCGAGATCGCCCGCTCAGGCATCATCAGCGTCGATAAAGGCCAGACCGAAGCCGCTTTGGCGCTGGGCATGAATCGCAGCCAGACCATGCGGCGCATCGTCCTACCCCAGGCGATGCGGGTCATCGTGCCGCCCACCGGCAACGAAACCATCGCCATGCTCAAGGACACCTCCCTGCTGAGCGCCCTGCCGCTGGCCGGCGAGATGTACTACCAACTGCACGCCATCGGCACGGCGTATTACCAGTTGATGCCGGTCCTGGTGGGGGCGACCATCTACTACTTGGCGGCCACCACGGTGCTCGGCTTCGGCCAGGCCTGGCTGGAACGGCACTTTGGCCGTGGATACTCGCCCCGACGCGGCCGCGACGCCAAACAAGACGAGGCGCAAACAGCCCTGATGTTCTCCGGGAGCGATCACTGATGCCCACCCAACGCACCCCGGACAATGTCCTGGTCGAGGCGATCAACGTCCACAAGTCCTTCGGCAGCACGGAGGTCCTCAAAGGGGTCAACCTCACCGTCCACCGCGGCGAGGTCGTGGTCTTGTTGGGTCCCTCCGGCTCCGGCAAGACCACCTTGCTGCGACTGATCAACCAGATGGAGTCCCTCACCGGCGGTCGTATCTGGGTCGATGGAGAACTGATCGGCTTCGAAGAACGCAACGGCAAGCTCCATGTCCGCACCGACAAGGACATCGCCCGGCAGCGTTCCCTGGTGGGCATGGTCTTTCAACGCTTCAACCTGTTCCCGCACAAGACCGCGCTGGAGAACATCACCGAGGGCCAGCTCGTCGTCACCAAGAAGCGCAAAGCCGACGCCATCGTCCGAGCCCGCGATCTGCTCAACCAGGTGGGTCTGTCCGCCAAGGAACGCGCCTACCCCGCCGAACTCTCCGGCGGCCAGCAGCAACGAGTGGCCATCGCTCGAGCTTTGGCGATGGACCCCGACCTCATGCTCTTCGACGAACCGACTTCGGCCTTGGATCCCGAACTGGTCGGCGAGGTCCTGGAAGTCATGCGGACCTTGGCCGGCGAGGGAGTGACCATGATCGTGGTGACCCACGAGATGTCCTTTGCCCGCGAGGTCGCCGACTGGGTGGTGTTCATGGACGGCGGCGTCATCGTGGAGGAAGGCACCCCCGATCAGGTGATCGGCAATCCTCAGGAGGAGCGCACCCGCACCTTCCTGCGCCGAGTCCTCGACCCGGCGCACTTCAGCGCCCCCCAGGATTAGCGCGCCGCCCCGTTGGAAGAACCGGGGATCATCAGGTCGCCGATGCGCTATGGGTGGCCAGCGCACCAGCCAGGTCACCCGCACCGGTCACGGCAACCTCTGCCAAGCCCAGCCACTCCGCGAATCGCCGCAGTTCCGCCGACAAGCGCCCAGCGGTTTCGACCTCGCTACTCCCCTGTTCCAGCCAGGCTGACTGGACCAGCAACCGGGATGCTTTGCGATCAGCCTTGAGATCGACGCGCGCCGCGATCTGATCGTCCATCACGAACAGATACACGTAGTAGCCGTGTACCCGCTGCGCCTTCGGGGTGTACAGCCCGATCCGATAGTGCACCCCGAAAGTCTCCAACAGGCGTTCCCGGTCGAAGGCCAGCGAGTCGAACGGCGCCACCAAGGCGTCCACCTGCAGGCGACGCGGACGAGCGGCCGCACTCCACAGATAGGCCGGCCGCGACCACTCCTTCACCTGTACCGCCTCCACTTCGCCGGTCGAGACTAGGTGGGCCAGAGCTGCGGCGGTCTTACGGCGATCGGTGTAGAAGTACTCGGCCAAGGCGGCTTCGCTGAACACTCCCAACCCGGCAGCGGCTCGTCCAGCCAAGTCCAGACGCGCCTCGTCCTCGCTGGGCGTGGGCCGCTGATGGATCGATGCCGGCAGCACCCGTTCGGGAAGATCGAAGCGCCGCTCGAACTGCGCGTTGCGCCCAGCGCTGGACAACTCACCGATATAGAACAGCCACTCCAAGGCTGACTTGGCCTCCGACCAGTCCCACCAAGAACCCTTGGTGCGCTCCTGCTCGTGGTCGATCTCGCGCGCCGTCAGCGGTCCCCGCTGCGCGACCTGGGTGTAGACCTCCTCGATCAGGCGCGGCTTGGATTCCAGGACCTCGCGCATCATGTTCCAGGGACGTTCGCGATGCTCCGCGCCCCGAAAACGCAGCGCTGCTGCCAGGTTCACGTCGATCAAGCTGGCGGCGTGCCCCCAGAATTCGTAGACCCGCCGCGGCGCGGTGTTCATCGCTCGATCCAACAGCCCCCGGTCATAACCACCCAAGCGCGCATACAGCGGCATGTAGTGGGCACGGATGCACACATTCACCGAGTCGACCTGGAACTGCGCAACCTGGGAGATCACCCGCTGGACCTGCCGCATCGTCACCGTTCGGCCGCGGTCGGCGCCGAATCCCTGGGCGGCAAGCGCGATGCGTCGCGCTTGGCCCGCTGTCAGTGCTGCCAAGCAATGCTCCCTGAATCAAGCGAAATGCCCAGCGCCCCCGGCCTGGTGTGCGCGCCGTGGCCGACGTCGCATCAAGGCGGGAGCGCTGAGCGACAATCCCTAGGCGGTGGCTTCGCCCCGCTCCTCCATGTTGAGGTGAATCACGCCGTAGTCGTAGGCGCGACGGCGATAGACGGCACTGGGCGCGCCGGTCTCGGCGTCCACGTAGATGAAGAAGTCATGGCCGACCAACTCCATTTCGTCCAGCGCCTGGGCCAACGTCAGCGGTACCGCGCCGAAGTGCTTCTCCCGCACCACCAGCGGTCCGTCACCGACGACCTCCAGGCCTGCGATGTTGCGCACCTCCGGCTGAGGTGCCGACTCGTAGTCCACCGGAGCCAGGTCCTCCGGTGCCACCATCTGGCCACGCAAGCCACGGTGGGCCTTGCGGCGATCCGAGGCCCGACGCAGTTGGGCCATCAAACGCTCGAAAGCGCGGTCGAAAGCGACCGTCTTGTCGTCAGCGGACGCCTCGGCCCGCACCACGGGGCCCCGTCCCCGCAACGTGATCTCGACCTGTGTCGACTGCTCAGGCTGGCGCCTGGAACCATGAGTGGAGACCTGTACCTCGACCCTAATGACTCGATCTTTGAGCTTGGTGATCGATGCGATCTTGTCTTCCGCGCGAGTGCGGAAGTCATCTGGGATCTGGCAGTGACGACCGGTGATGAGGACGTCCATAGCAACCTCCTAGGTTCACGCGCGAATCCTGAGCGGACTAGCGCAGATAGTAAAGCACCTCGGGCCCGGACCCATCCCCCGAAGGCTGGGTACCGACCGTTGGTGCCATGACTCCAAGCTAGTCCCGAACCTGGCGCTTCGCCAGCGAATCTGCCATGAAATACCCAGGAGTCTGCTGTGGGGGCGCAATCAGGCTGTAACACTGCATAACCGCTTCGTAACACGGACAGAACCACGACGTAACAGCACTGAGTCACGCTTCTACACATGATTCTAGAACTCGACCAAGGCGCCACAGCCTGGATCCTCACCAGCGCGGCTCTCGTGCTCGTGATGACCCCAGGCGTCGCGTTCTTCTATGGCGGAATGGTGCGCGCCAAGGGCGTGCTGAACATGATGATGATGAGCTTCATCGCGATGGGCACCGTCGGTGTGCTGTGGGCCCTGTTCGGCTACAGCATGGCCTTCGGGACCGACCTCGGGGGTGGCCTTCTCGGCAATCCGTTTGAGTACGCCGGACTGGGCCAGCTCTTGGTGAACCCCGGTGACGCAGGTGCCGATGGCACTGCCTACCCAGCTCTTGCGTTCGTCGGATTCCAGGCTGGCTTCGCCATCATCACCGTGGCGCTGATTTCCGGTGCCATCGCTGACCGCGTGAAGTTCGGCGCCTGGACTTTGTTCACGGTGATCTGGGCCACTTTGGTGTACTTCCCGATCGCCCACTGGGTGTGGTCCTCGGGTGGTTGGGCTTTCAACATGGGTGTCATCGACTTCGCGGGTGGCACGGCCATCCACATCAACGCCGGTGCCGCTGCACTGGCCTTGGCCTTGGTCATCGGCCCGCGGATCGGATTCGGCACTAAGCCGATGCGCCCGCACAACATGACCCTGGTCATGCTCGGCGCTGCACTGCTGTGGTTCGGCTGGTTCGGCTTCAACGCCGGTTCGGCTGTCGCCGCTGATGAGCGCGCCAGCCTCGCGTGGGTGAACACTCTCGTCGCCACCAGCGCTGCCATGCTCGCCTGGCTGATTGTTGAGAAGATTCGCGACGGACACGCCACCTCCCTGGGTGCTGCCTCTGGTGTCGTCGCAGGTCTGGTTGCGATTACTCCGGCTGCGGGCAACGTCGACCCCATGGGTGCCATTGCCATCGGCGTGATCGCCGGTGTCGGCTGCGCGTTCGCCGTGGGCCTGAAGTACAAGCTCGGCTACGACGATTCGCTCGACGTCGTGGGCGTGCATATGGTCGGCGGCCTCATTGGAACGCTGCTGATTGGCTTCTTCGCCACTCCTGTGGCAGCCGAAGGCGCTGCAGCCGGCCTCTTCTACGGCGGTGGCGTCGAGCAGCTGGGGAAGCAGGCCGCTGGCGCATTCAGCTCGATGCTGTACTCCTTCGTGGTCACCCTGATCATCGCCTTCGCCATCAAGTACACGATCGGCTGGCGCGTGACTCAGGCCGAGGAGCTGGCCGGCATTGACCAGAATGAGCACTCTGAGATCGGCTACGACCTCAGCCCGGTGTACTACACCAACCGGGTGCAGCGCACTCTGGTTCTGTCCAAGGAAGACTTGGCAGACGACAAGACGGGAGCTTCGAAGTGAAACTGGTAACCGCCATCATCCAGCCCGAGATGCTGGACACCGTGCAGAAGGCCCTGGTTCGCCACGGCGTCGGCGGCATGACCATCAGCGAGGTCTCCGGCTACGGCAGCCAACGCGGTCA
>JAEXAS010000034.1 GCA_023458095.1 Actinomycetes bacterium
CCAGTTCGCCGGCTTCGCGGCCGCGGTAGATCTGTTTGTTGTCGCGGACCCATTTGTAGATGTGTCCGCCGACCTCGGGGTCGGTGGTGTTCATGGTGATGGTGACGTGGCTGATGTCCAACTCGGCCACCGCGTCGAGGTGGTTGGCCAGTTCCAGGCCGTTGCTGGAGACACACAGCAGCAGGTCGGGGTGTTTGGCTTTGATCAGTTCGAAGGTGCGCAGGGTTTTGTCGGCGTTGGCGAACGGGTCGCCGGGGCCGGCGATGCCGACCACGGCCAGGTTCGGCAGGTCAGCGCGGACCGCGTCGACGTAGCGCAACGCTTCTTCGGGGGTGAGTACCTGGGAGGACACTCCGGGGCGGGATTCCGAAACGCAGTCGAACTTACGGTTGCAGTAGTTGCATTGCACGTTGCATTTGGGGGCCACCGGCAGATGGACCCGGGCCGTACGAGCCGCAGCAGCCTCATCAAAACAAGGATGCTCACTGATCGGAAGCTTGGTCGGAGTCAGGGGTGCAGTCATGATGCGGGCCGTCCTTTCAGGTGTGCCTCAATGAGGTGTGCATCAACACAGCGAGATCTGGCTGTCCAGAACCGGAAAGTCGATGCGCGGCTTGTTGCGGTCCTTGAGCGGGTAGACCTGTACCCGTACGAAGTCGGCGCTGTTCTCCTCCTTGGAGGCGAGGCCAAGCTCGGGCAGGGTGTGGCTGAACCAGCGCGGTACGTGATCGCACAAGATCTCCAGACGCTGGAAGCTGGCCTCCTGAAGGAAGGGCAGCAGCACCGCCTGGGAGGCGTGGGCACCTGGCTTTCCCATCGTCCCGCGCAGATCGACCCGGTAATGTCCGGTGCGCTCCGGGACAGGCTTGATCGCTGCCTGGGCGGGCTCGTCGGGCTCTGGTTCACACTGTCGGTTGGCGGCGTGTAGATAGAAGTCGGCCACCTGGTCGATGAACTGTTCGGGAGTGCCGAGCACCGGCCACAGCGCGACGCCGAAGCTGGCGAAGGTCACTCGGTAGTAGCCATTGGTCGCCCCCGCAGCCAGCACCTGGCAGTCGGCGAGCCAACCGCACACCTCACCCACGCGTTGCCGCAACTGCTCCATCGACGCATTGGGTGGTGGGGGGAACGCCAGGGTGCGAATGTCGGTCCACACCCGATCCTGCAGTTCGAAGACGTGAATGGTGCCTCCCGCCTGCGGCGCGACGGCGTGGCCACTCTCGTCGAGTAACGCTGCGACTCTCATCGGTTCCCCTTTCCGGGTCGCCTGCGGCTAGGCGCAAGCGACCCCGCACGTGCCGCAGTCGTCGGTGTCGCAGGCCACCAGACCGGCTGGATCGATATCGGGCAGGGCGAGGAAGCGGCAGTCCTCAACAGGGAAGGACCATTGGTGCTCCCCGTTGTCGAAGTGGACGGTGCCGGCTTCGAAGCGGAGCGTGATGCTGAGCTTCACCGGCGTATCGGTGGCCAGGGCCAGTCTCGTTCGCGAGGAGATCCGCACCCGGCCCTGCTCAGGGGAGCGCACCACGATGTCGCCGGAGGTGGCGACCTGCAGCAGCGTGCCGTCCGCAGCGAACCGCACCGAGTTCTCGTCGCCGTCCACGGTGAGGGCATTCACGTCGTAGGCGCGAATGATGCCGATGGGGGTAAGGATGTCGACCGGGACGGCCGGTTCGAAGGACTCCAACGCGCCGTCGGGGTAGACCCGGATGCCGCTGCGGGCCAGGCAATCACCCATCGGGGTGGGAATCACGACGGTGTCATCGGGCCACAGCAGCAGGCTCTTCACTTCTCCGGTCGGGTAGAACCGAATGCTGATGATCTTGGTGGTCAGGGTGCCGAAGCTGAACTGGAAGGAGTAGGTCTGAGCCAGTTGTTTCTCTTCGGTTTCGGTCCAGCCGAAGCCGATCTGGCCATTGAGGGGGAACACCGAGTCGACTTCGCCGGTCTCATAGAAGGTGACCAGCTCGGCCGGAAACGGCCCGATGGGTGTCTTGACTGTCTGCTGGGCGTCCAGGCTGATGCTGCGCAGCACTCCGGAGGGGTAGAACGACAGCGACTTCAGTTCCTTGCTGCGGGCATCCGGCCGGGAGAAGCGGGGCACCAGAGCGCCGCACGAGGTGCGGATGGTGTTGGGTTCACTGACGGTGCATTCGGCCATGCTGCCGTTCGAATGCTCGGTGTGACTGGTTACTCCGACCAGCTCTGGAAGGCGGGTGATCATGGTGGGGTCCCTTTCTCAGATGGAGGCAGTGAACAGTTCGCCGGGTTCGGCCAGATTCTGTTTGGCGGAGATTCGCTCAGGGGTGATGCGATAGACCGCGACCGGGTTGGCGTCGATCCCCGAGCGGTAGTTCTCGACCAGGCGTTCGGTGAGCGGTGCCCGGTAGTAGCCCGGCATCAGCTTCTCCACCAGGCCCTGCAGGGCCGTGGTCGCCTCAGCGGTATCGGTCACCGCAGCGGCGGTGCCGAAGATCATCACCGAGCTGTAGCTGGTGTCGGCATGGCACGGCATGGAATCGACGGTGGTGCCGTGATGGGCGTAGACGGTGAAGCTTGCCGGTGGTGCGCTGGCCAGCAGTTCGATCTTTCGTCCCGAGCCGAGGCCGTGAAAGTAGATGGAACCGTTCAGCCACAGGAAGTTGACCGGCACGGTGTAGGGGTACTCCTCGGTCGCCAGGCCGAGGACGCCGACCTGCTGGTCGCCCAGGAACGCGTCGATCTCCTGCTGGTCGGTCCAGCTGCGCTGGGTGTAGGCGACGTCAAACATGGCTCTCCTTGAGGATCACAGGTGGATGGTGGTGGCGTGCGGGGACCCGATGATGCGCGCACCGGGCCCCCGCACCGGTCACCACATGTTCAAGATCCACTCCTTGTTCTGCTTGTACTCCATGTCGGTGAACAAGGCGTTGGCCATCTCCTCGGCCAAGCGGATCGCACCGGCGTAGCCGACCGTGGGGTGGCGGTAGGGCCCCGCCCGGTCGTAGACCGGGAAGCTGACCCGAACCATCGGGATCTTGTGGTCGATGGAGACGAATCGACCTTTGGAGTGGCCCAGGATCAGGTCCAGCTCGAGGCCGTCCTTGAGCCGGCCGTCGAGATCCCACAGGTCGGCATTGGTGACGATTTCCATCGGATGGGTCACCTTGGCCTGGAACGCCTGGATACGGGGGTCATCGCCATAGGTGGAGTTGTCGTCGCCGAGCAGCAGCAGCACCGGCTTCATCTCCAGATCCAGGCAGAACTCCGCCAGGCCGATCACCGTGTCGGGGTTGCCGTAGATCGCGACCCGCTTGTCGGCGAAGAACATGTGGGTCAGATCGGTCAAGGCGTCCAAAGCGACCCCGCGCTCCCGCACCAGCGACTGCGGAATCGGCTTGCCGGTCACCTCGGACAGCTTCTTCAAGAAGGTGTCGGTATTGCGAATCCCGATCGGGGTGGGTCCGATGATGGCCGGAATGTCGAACTCCTCGGCCAACCACTCGGCTGCCGCGGCGCCCTCGTAGCGGTTGAGGGCGTAGGTCGCGCTGGCATTCGCCGTGTCGCGAAGATCCTCGACCGTGGTCTCGCCATGAGCAACATGGTTGCCCGACGGCATCAACGGTGCGTCGAAGGCTTCGATTTCGAACAGCACATTCGCATCGATGTCCATTTCGGCGAGCAGATGCTTCAAAGCGGTGACATCGCCCGGGTTCACCCAGCCGGTGATCAGGTTGATCTTGCCGTTGGGCTCGGTCTTGGTGGCGAAGTGCTTCACGATCTCGATGACCGCGAGGTCGTAGCCGGTGATCATGCTCCCCACGAAGCTGGGCGTGTGGATCGGGATCAGATGCACGTCGCGGCCAGGGAACTTTTCCGGCAGCAAAGTGTCCTCCAGCTTGGAGATGCAGCCGTCGATGTCGTCGCCGATCACCTCGGTGGAGCAGGTGGAGATGATCGGCACCACCCGCACGTCGGGGTAGCGAGTGAGCAGCACGTCGACGGCTTCCTCCACCCGATCCAGTGCGCCGAAGACCGCGCCGTCCTCATGAAGAGAAGACGAGGCGACTTCGAAGCTCTCCTTGAAATGCTGGGAGAACAACAGCCGGACGAACATGGTGCAACCCTGGCCGCCGTGGACGATCGGAATGCAGTCCTTGATGCTGACCCCGGCGTACTGCGCACCGGCGGGCTGGCAGGTGAAGATGGGATTGATGGTGCCGGCGCGGGTCTTCTCGTGGAGGTGACAGGCGTCGGTCGACGTGTCGGTGATCTCAGTGGTCACGGTAGGTCCAATCTGTGGGTGGGCCGAGAATCAGTAGAGGGCATCGGTGAGTTCGGCATTCAGCGAGCCATGGATGGTCAGGTGGTCCAACTTGGTCTTCACCGCCGCCATCACGTCGCGGATCTGGTCGGTGCTGAGGTCTGTGAGCCAGTCGAACCGGATGCGGTACGCCCGCGCCAGGTCGAAGGCGTCCACGTAGTAGCAGCGCTCCTCCGGAGTGGCCGGCTGCACATCGACCCCGCACAGCAGTTCGGTCGTCATGGCCATGATGTGCTCGTTTTGGCGTTCGCGATCCCAAGCCCGGGAGTGGAACTGCCACAGACACTTCTTCATGATGTAGTCGAGCAGTAGCTCGCGATATTCGTCGCGCTGCGCCTGCGTCAGGGCCTCAGGCTGCGGGTTCTTTTTCGCCATCGCTGGCCTCCCCTCGGGTGAACGGGTAATCGGGGTACTCACGGTCCATGAGCGGGGCGACGCAGTCGTAGCTGCCGGTGTACTCGCGCCACTCGGGGTGGTTGCGAATCTCCTCGGGCAGGTTGGCGTCCGACAGCATCTGACGGGTGACGAAGCCGACATCGGTCGGGATGTCCCCGGTGCTGATATCGAGCAGCGACAGCTCGTGGATGGGGTTGTAGATCGCGTTGTAGATGTCGCGAGCGAACCGAACCCAGCCCTCCCATCCCTTCCAGGGGCCGTTGTGGTAGGCGTGAGCATTCAGGTACGGGGTGCGCACCTTCTTGGCCACTTCCCCGGGACGCTTTCCGGTGAAGATGCAGTCGGGCTCGAGCATCTCGATGGCCTCCATGCCCTCCAACTCGTTGGGGTCGTCGATGGCCAGCGCGCCGGTCTCACACCGGGCAATGCCCTTTTCCATGTCGCCTTGGTGGCCGAACTTGGTGTAGACCGAGACGACGTTGACGCCCATCTCCTCGTGGATCACGTTCGCCCAGTGCCACAGCTTCGAGCCGCCCGGCCACAGGCAGACCTTCTTGTCCTGCAGGCGGGCCCGGTACCACTCCAACTCGGGACGCCAACGCGCCTCCTCCTCGGCGATGATCTCCTCGGCCTTGTCCTCCAGTCCGAAGAACATCGCCACCTTGCGCAGCGCGCCAGCCATGGTCTCGAAGCCGAAGCCGTCGATGTCCAGGCGTGGAATGCCGTAGCGCACCCGCAACTCGTTGCAGATGTATTCGGCCGACCGGGCACACTCCAGCACGTTCAGGTCGGCCTTGTGCATGGCCCGCAGATCGTCATAGGAGCCGTTGCCGGTGAAGGTCGACAGGATTTGAATGCCCATCCGCCGGAAGTAGTCATGCATCAGGAACTGGTCGCCCTGGATGTTGTACTCGCCGACGTAGTTGATCACGTAGTCGCTCTTGATCTCCGGCTCAACGGTGCCCACCTTGTCGTTCACCCAGGCGATGTTGATCTTGTGGTGGCCACCGGACTGGCTGGGTCCCCCGAAGCCGGGGGAGTTGACCACGAAGATGTCCACATCGGGCATCTCGTCCATGATCTCGGCCGCCAGGGCCTCCATGTCGTCACCGATCAGTGCCGAGGCGCAGGTCTGGTAGATCGTCATGCGCTTGATGTCAGGGTGAGCCGCGAAGGACTCCAAGATCGACTTGCGAAGCTGATCCTCGGCCCCGAACACGACATGCTTTTCCTTCATGTCGCTGGCGAAGGTGTACTTCAGCTGGAAGTTGTCGTTGTCGCTGATGTACCGCTTGGTCTGCCAGGTGTCGTAGGTGCAGCCCACCGGCCCATGGGACAGGTGGATCACATCCTTCATCGGGGTGCCGATCACGTGCTTGGCGCCGCAGTAGGCGCAGCCGCGCTCGGACAGGGTTCCGGGAATCGTGTTGAGGTAACCCAGGGGGAGGGCCGAGGTGAGATCCTCGCCCTCTCCCTTGATCACGGCATGCTTCTCCCGCTCCGGGATGGACTCACTGCATTTGAACAGGTGGTAAGGCATGGCCGAGCCTTTCTGTTGAAGGGGTGGGAGAAGGTCAGTCGGAGATGCCGTACTTGACGACCATGGCCTCGAGTTCGTCCATGCTCAGCGGCGTGGGGACGACGAAGTCCTCGTTCTCGATGATCTTGCGGGCCAGTTCGCCGTACTCCTTGGCCTGATTCTCGGTGGCGTCGTACTCCACAACGGTCTTCTTGTTGAACTCGGCCTTCTGCACGATGTTGTCGCGGGGCACGAAGTGGATCATCTTGGTGCCGATGGCGGCCGTGAATTCCTCCAGGAACTCGCGCTCGCGGTCAACCTTGCGGCTGTTGCAGACGATGCCGCCCAGCCGAACCCCGGACTGCTTGGCGTACTTCAGCAGGCCCTTGCAGATGTTGTTGGCCGCGTAGATCGCCATCATTTCGCCGGAGGCGACGATGTAGACCTCCTGGGCCTTGCCATCGCGGATCGGCATGGCGAAGCCGCCACACACGACGTCGCCCAGCACGTCGAAGAAGACGAAGTCGAGGTCGTCGGTGTAGGCCTTGTTCTTCTCCATCAGGTCGATGGAGGTGATCACACCGCGGCCGGCGCAGCCGACACCCGGCTCCGGGCCGCCCGACTCGACGCACTGAATGCCGTTGAAGCCGGCCTTGATCACCTTGTCGTTGGTCACCTTCTCTGCACCGTCCTGCCGCAGCACATCCATCAGGGTCTCCTGAGGCTTGCCGCCGAGGATGAGGCGGGTCGAGTCAGCCTTCGGGTCACAGCCGTGGATGAAGACCTTCTGGTCGTAGTAGTGGGTCATTGCTGCGGCGGTGTTCTGCTGGGTGGTGGACTTGCCGATGCCGCCCTTGCCGTAGAACGCGATCTTTCTGGTCACTGGTCATTCCTTCCGAGCTTCAGTTGATGCCAGCAGTGCGTACCCGCCGAGGCGTAGGAGCGGTCGGCGAAGCGGGGCCACTGCGGGCCTGGGTAGGTGGGTGCCTCAACGGAGGCAAAGTGATCCATCAAACCTGCGGCGTAGCTACGTCTCGCTTGACTCGAGACGAAACGCCGTCCTGCGGTGAAGGACGTCCTCGGCGGCGGTTTGGTCGGACGGCGCCAGGTGCCAGTCTGGGCCGTGGACGGTGGTGCCACCGTGCGGGGTGAGAGTTCTGGTGATCCGCACGATAGAAGTGCGGACGATGGTTGGGAATGGGATTTCGGAAGGTGCCAGGTCTTCCAAAACCTTGGGGTCCGGCTTGGCTGGCTCGGACCGTGGCGCTGATTCGATGGTGGAGTTCTCGCCATCAAAAGAGGGGCTCCGACTGAAACGGTCTCGCGTCGTTGCCCCTCAAGTACTGATCTGGATTCACCGTAGCGCGGGTTTCTGGCCCGATGAACCAATCAGACGCGTCCGTTACGAAGCCTTAACTCCGCGTATGCGGAGGAAACATGGCTGTAAACACAAAAATGCGGATTTAGGTACCGAGGCCTCGCGGACTGTGGTGATCGGCCGTCTCAAGGCTGGAAAATTCCCTGTGTCGAAGCCTTCCCACCTCGGGGGGTCGTCTGTAACATCTGTGTTACGCATCCCCCGTCAACCGTGTTGGTTCGGACGCAATGATGGTCGAGCTGGCTCGTGGGTTGTGTTGTGATGCTTCACTAATCAAACCTGCCTTTTTAGGAGCGAGCAATGAAGATCGCAATGCTGTTGGACCCTGCCGGACGGGCAATCAGCCCCGAACAAGATGGCACCGTCTACATCTACGAACGCCACGGCGCCGAATGGGCCGTCGTGCGCAGCCGCAGCTACCAGGCTGCGCAGGTCGCCACCATCGCTGAGATGCGTGACCACATCAACCAGACCTGCGAATGGCTCGGCGACTGCACGATCCTGACCGGGCTGCGCCCGCGCGGCTTTGCCGGGCTGGCTTTCGCCCAGTCCGGTGTCGAGTACTGGACGGTCGGTGAAGGCGCACACAACTACCTGGACCAGATCGCCGCTGCCCGGCAGCGGCAGTTGGTGCCCAGCCTGTAATCGCTTGAGAATTGGGAAGAGGCCCCGCGCCGGCAGTTGCGGGGCCTCTTCGCTGTCTTCCGGGGGAAGACTCAGATCAGCGCAGCTTGAACAGTGCGGTGAGAGCTGATCCGTCCTGGGTGGTCATGGTGACCTGGTAGCAGTTCACGGCGCGAACCTTCTTCACGGTGCGAACCACCTTCTTGCCATGGACGCGGGTCACGGTGCGGACCTTCACCTTCTTGGCCTTGGGGGCTTTGGGGGTCTTCCAGTTCAGGCGGAAGGCGCCATCGCGGTAGCGCAGTCGGTAGGCCTTCTTGGACGACAGCAGGGAAACCGGATCACCAATCGGGGCCATCGTCGAGCACACCAACTGCTGAGCGGTGAAGCTAGACACGACCGACGTGCTGGTGGCCTTGGTTGCACCCTGGTAGACGCGGAACTTGAAGGGAACCGTCGAGCGGCCCTTGCGCACGTTCCAGCGGTCGCCCATGCGGACCGGACGATAGAAGCCACGCAGGGTCCACGCGGTCACGGTGTAGCTGATGGTTGCCGAGGCGTCACCGGCAGTCGCGGTCAAAACATGGCTGCCCACCGTGGTCTCGTAGCCGGTCACTGCGCAGTCGACAGGCTGAGCGGCATCATCGGTCGCTGAGCAGGTCGGGGCTGCGGGAACCTGGCCGTACACATAGCTGGCCTGATCGGTGATCGCGCCGTCCCAGGTGATGGTGGTGGCGGCTGAAGCCGGGACCACCGCGGTTGATGCCAGTAATGCGGTGAGGGCGACCGCAGCCAATGTTCGCAGTCCAAGTACTGGAGACATCCGAACTCCTGAGGGTCAGGGCTCTCCCGAGCCCGCCGGTGAAGATCACCTGCTATCAGGAAGACCGTTACGCCTGGCAGGAAAGTTACGTAGGGATCGAGGAAAAGAAGGTGCGAGTTCGGCAGCCTCCCGCCGGTGCTTCAGACAGCGGACGGTGGCCGGTCAGCTCGTGAGCCAGACCCCGAGTCCAGCGGCGCCGAGGGCGGCGATCATCATGCCCAGCGCGTGAACGATGGCGGCCTGCCACCGTCCGGCGATGATCAGGCGGGCGGCCTCGACGCTGGCGGTGCTGAAGGTGGTGAACCCACCCAGGATGCCGGTTCCGATGGCCAGCTTCCATGAGGCATCGCCAGTGCGGAACATCAACCAGCCAGCGAATAGGCCCAACAGCAGCGATCCGGTGATGTTGATGAGCGCCGTGCCCAGCGGCAGGCCGAGTTTGGGCCAACGCCGTCGTGCCGCGGTGTTCACCGCGGTGTCGACCAGGTAGCGGATCAGCGCGCCCAGGCCACCACCCAGCGCGATCAGAATCATGTCGCCTCCCGCCGCGAGGCCCGGGTGCGGAGTCGGCGCACTCCGAGCATGGCGACCAAGGCGGCCGCAATGCCGAGGGTCACACTCGACACGGCATAACCGATGCCGAGCAGCGCATCTCCATTGCGCAGCAGAGCCACCGTTTCCAGCGAGAAGCTGCTGTAGGTGGTGAAGCCTCCGAAGAAACCGGTGCCGACGCCGAGCCGAACCGAGCGGCGCCAGCCGTCATCGTCGAAGCCAGCCAGCAACTCCAGCAGAACGCCCAGGGCGAGCGATCCCGAGATGTTGATCGCGAAGGTCGCCCAGGGCCAGGTGCCGCCCGCCGGGGGGAATGCAGCCTCGAGGCCTGCCCGCACGACAGTGCCGGCCATGCCGCCGACCAGGATCAGCGCGGCGTTGGCAGCTCGGTTCACCGTTGCTTCCAGTCGACAACGCTCAGCGGGATCGCCAGGACCGGGCGATGCTGGTGGCGCGCCAGGTTCTGGCCCAACGAATGACCCTGTCCCCACCGCGGCGAGTGTGGGTTTCGGGCTCCGACCACGATGGCGCAGGCATCGACGTGCCGGGCCAGATGGGTGAGTGCCCGGTCGGCGCGTCCGGCCAGATAGCGGAACTCCCACGCCACCTCAAGATTCAGCCCGGTCAGCCAATCGATGATCTCTTGCTCGGTGAGTTGCCATCCCTCATCGTCGGAATCGGGGTCCACTCCGACGTGCCGGACCCTGCCGTCGGGGAACTCTTCCTCGACCAGACGGCTGGGATCGGCGTAGGCGAAGTAGATCTCCGAACTCAGCGCGTGGGCCCATACAGCGGCGGTTTGAGCCAGCAGGCCTGCCTTGCGCGGCCCGATGCCGACGACCAGCGGATGGCCCGCAACCGCAACGATGCGGTCCGGTGTCGGTTGGGGAACTTGGGACATGCGATCTCCTGCCCGCGAATCACACCGCGGCGTCGGCGACTGCCTTCATGACAGGACGCAGCGCCAGCCACCATTGGTCCTTCGGCCTACGGTACTCGGTGTCCATCTCCTCCATCATGTGGCTCATCGGGCGGTGGGTCACCCTCGATTCGACCAGCCCGAGGTAGTGGCTCTCCGAGGTTCCCGAGGCGAACCCTTCGGCAAGGAGATCCAGCGCCCGGGAGACCAGTCGGACGGCCAGTAGGCGGTCGAACGGGCTGGGGCAGCCGCCCTGCTGGATGTGGCCCAGGATGTTCTGGCGCACGTCGTAGAGCCCCTGACTCTCCTGCTCGAGAAGCCGGGCCAGGAAGTCGGTGGTGTACAGCGGGTTGGCGTCCTCGTTGCGTACCGCCAAGAACAGCTTGCGGCCGGCAGCGAAGCTGTTGCGCAGCCACGCCACGTCGGCGATGAGGGAGTCCAGACTGATGCCCTCTTCGTGCAGATACACCCGTTCGGCGCCGCCGGCCAAGGCCCCCATCAGCGCCAGATAGCCGCATTGGCGTCCCATGGTCTCCACGACGAAGGCTCGTCGTGATGCCTGTCCGGAGGTCTTGATCCGGTCGATGGCTTCGGTGATGACATTCAAGGCGGTATCGGTTCCGATGCTCAACTCCGAGCCGGGCAGATTGTTGTCGATGCTCGCCGGGACGCACACGATGGGCAGCCCGCAGGCGGGGAAGCGTTCCCGTTCGGAGTGCATCAGGTGGGCCGCCTGGTAGGCCGCCCAACCGCCGATCACCAGCAGGGCGTCGATGCGGTGTTCCTCCAGGGTGCGGCTGATCTGGTAGAGGTCGGCCACGGTGGGGACGGTGCGGCGGGTGCCCAGTTCGGCTCCGCCCACGACCCAGCCTTCGACATCGGCCCATTCCAGTTCGCTGACCGTGCCGTCCCGCAGACCGGGGAAACCGCCGTGCACGCCCAGCATGGTGTGACCTCGGCTGATTCCCAGTCGAACCGCATCGGCTGCGGCCGCATTCATGCCGGGGGCCAATCCGCCGCCATGGATGATGGCGATGCGTTTCGACCCGCTATCGGCGTCGATGCGGCTGGGGTGCACCATCTCGGCGAAGATCCGAGCCGCCTCGGTGAAGGATCCGCCGCGCAGGGCCATGGCCTGGTCATACTCACCGGCAGCGATCAATTCGGGAACCTGTCGGGTCAGGGATACCGCCTCGGCCAGAGGCACTCGACAGACCCGATTGCCGCGGAATCCGATCACCGGTCCGACCGTGCCCGGTTCGGCGGTGAGGACCTCCCACACCGCCTCGTAGCCCAACCAGGTGGACGCCCACCGGTCGTAGGCGCTCGGTGCGCCGCCGCGTTGCACGTGGCCCAAGATGGTGGTGCGCGCGCCCTCGCCCAGCCGTTCCTCGATGACACTGCGTACATATTCCGAACTGATCGGACGACCCTCCCGGTCGTGGGCGCCCTCGGCGACCACGACCATCGAGTCGCGCCGGCCAGCGTTGCGGTTGCGGCGCAGTTCGGCGCACAGTTGGTCCTCCCAGCCCGGCTCGGGCGGAAGTTCGGGAATCAGTACGTAGTCGCAGGACCCGGCGATGGCACTCATCAAGGCCAGATAGCCGCAGTGGCGACCCATCACCTCGACCACGAAGGCCCGCTGGTGGCTGGCTGCGGTGCTGGAGAGATCGTCGATGGCCGAGGTGATGCGCTGCAGGGCGGTGTCGGCGCCGATGGTCATGTCGGTGCCGACCAGATCGTTGTCGATGGAGCCCACCAGTCCGGCGAACATCAAGGCCGGATGGGCGGCGGCCTGCTCGGCGGTGATCGCTCCCTCGGTGCGGAGTTCGTCCAGCAGTTGATTCCATTCGCTGCCGAACTGATTCAAGCCGGACAGTGATCCGTCCCCGCCAATGACGATGAGTCGGTCGATACCGTGAGCCACCAGGTTGGCAGCCGCTCGTTTGCGACCCGAGTACTCCCGGAAGTCCTGGGATCGAAAGGTGCCTATGACGGTGCCGCCCTGTCCCAGGATGCCGCTGACGTCTTCCCAGCCGAGTTCCCGGATTCCCGAGTCGCCGTCGATCATGCCCTGGAAGCCCTCAGTGATCGCGAAAACGGTCGCCCCCAGGCTGAGCGCGGTGCGGGCCACCGCCCGCACTGCCGGATTCATCCCTGGGGCGTCACCGCCGCTGGTGAGAATTCCAACCCTCTTACCGACTCCGGGGTTCGCCGCAGACACCATGGTTCCATCCTGCACCACGGGTGTGGCGGATCGGCGGTGATCGGCGGACCACTCAGGCCAGGCCGAGGTACTCCTCCAGGGTCAACTGATTGCCCTTGCCGAACTTCTTCGCGTCGCGAACTCCGATATAGCGGAAGTGCCACGGCTCATAGGGCACCCCGGTGATCGACTGCTTGCCTTTCGGGAAGCGCAGGATGAAGCCGTACTCGTGGGCATGCTTGTGGAGCCACTTGCCGGTAGTCGTGTTCTCCATGGCCCGGTACCAGACTCGGCCGTCCCACAGATCGACAGCCAACCCGGTCTGGTGCTCGCTGGCGCCGGGTGGGGCGTAGAAGTTGATGTTCTGCGGCTGGGTACGAAGCGCCCGGTCGTAGGTGGCCTTCTGGGTCGTATAGGTGCGGTAGCCGGATTTGACCTTGATGGTGACCCCATCGGCGGCAGCCGCTTCGGTCATCGTGGCCAAGGCAGCCGCCGTGTCGGCGTCCAGGTGATTCGGGCCGGTCGGATCGGCCGGTCCGTACGTGGCTGAGACCCGGTGCTTCTTGGAGATCACCGGGATGCCATTGACCTCGTAGGGCTTGTTGAGCTGCTTCCCCTTGCGGGTATCCGGTGAGGGGGAAGGGCTCGGAGTCGGAGAGGCAGGCAGCGGCGTAGAGGTTGCCGGCGCGGGGGAACTCGACGTGATCGTGGCAGGGGTCGTCGCGGGAGCGGGAGTCTGCGCCGCTGGAGTGATGGCACAGCCCACGAGGGTGAGCGGTAAAGCCAACCCGACGGCGAACCTGGCGACCCTGTGCAAGATCAGCGATGACCCCAGGATCGCAGCCAACTGCGCAGGTCGCTCAGCGTGGTCTGGGTCCGGTTGTGCCACCGGTCGTGGTGGGAATGCTCATCGTGGGTGGCCGGGGCGACGTTGGCGATGGTCGCCGGCGCCGATGACGTTGCAGCGGTTGGGGTGATCGGCACCGAGCAGGTGAGCTGATCCTGCGAGGTGATACACACCGACGGGCTGGCCAGGGAACGGCTCTGCGAAGGAGTGCCGGAGTCCGAAGTGGACGGGGTGGGCGACTCGATGGCGGTACTGGTCGAATCCGACGGGGTCGGGGTCGGTGAGCCGAAGGGGCACTCGGTGGGCCAATCGGTTGGTGCGTCGAGAGTGCTCGGGGTCGGGCAGGCCACCGACGGGGTCGGTGTCGTGGGGGTCAGGCTCGGCGTCGGTGTCACCGTCACCGTGACCGTTGGAGACGGCTTCGGGCTGCCGGTGGGCTTGGGACCTGGAATGGGAACGACCGTGGGGCCAGTGTTCGGATCCGGGGCGGATGTCGTCGTCGGGGCCGGGGCCGGGGCCGAGGTGGTGGCGCGCTTGGTGGGCGAGTTGGACCGGTCGGAATCGTCAGCATCCGGTGCGGATTGATCGGTGTCCGGGGCTGACGTGTTGGAACCGGTCGGGTTCTTGCTGGCGATCGGCGGGAGGCTCGGCACTCCTGGCGTGGTTGCCGGAGCTGATGCGCTCGGACCATAGGTGACGGTGACCGTGACCTGGACTTCGGGGCCGGTGGTGAGGTTCGGGATCATGGCGCCTGGTGGCGCGACAACGACACCCGCGACAACGCATGCCGCGGCGGCCAACCATGCATTGGCAGCCCGTGCCATCGTTTTCCCCCCGACTGCACTTGATACCTGGGTGATCGCTTGCTCAGGCTTGTGGTGACCCCTCACCCTCGCCAGTGAGTTTCCTCACTGAGCAAGTTCTCCCGTGCCTGATCAAGCCACAAATGCTGCGCCCGTTGTGAGCGGTACAGCGCTTGCTGGGACAATAATGCCCCAACGACCCCCATGCGTGCCATCTTGAAGGACTGCTCGCTGAGATTCTCATATTCGGCGCGCACTCCATTGAGATACATGAAGTAGCGGCCGGGCCGCTGGCCCAGAATCGACAGGTCTGCGTCAACGAGCAGTACGCCGGACTCATCGCGGGGTTCAGGCTGATGGTCGATGGTCAGCAGAACCAGGCGGGCCACCTCCGCGACTGTGGCCGTGGTCAGTCGGGTCCTGGAGAACTGGCCACGGGGAAACTGCGCCGCGCTGAGCTCCGCCTCGGCCAGTGCCGCCGAGGCTGTCTCGTCGGTGCCGGGCTCGCCGCGATAGACCGCGTCATGGAACCAGGCAGCCAGCCGGACGGCCACGGGCACCTCGTCGCTCAGTAAAGCCAGGGCAGTCAACATCTGAACCAGGTGGCGGGTGTCGTGGTAGTGACGGTGCGGCTCCGACCATCGTGCGATCAACCGTTCACCGAGCTCGGGGTTGGTCGGCATCAACTCCTGCCAGGCGCCGCGCAACTGGGCAACGGCTCGAGCTCGGCTGGGCAGCCGATCGGCGCGATCAACCCGCAGTCCGGCGGTGCGCAGTCGACGCGCCAGGTGGGCCGAATCGACGACCTGCGCGCCAGCGGCCACCAAGGCCGCATGATGATCCTCGCGAACATCAAAATGGTCGTGATCGAAGGCGCGATCAGGGAGCCCCTGGTCACGGGCGAATCGCCACAACTGCGACAGCGACGTGTCGGAGATCAGATGCGCGAACCGGGTCCCGTGTGCCGCCCAGCGGGGCTGGTCGATGAGCAGTGCCATGCAGTACTCAGGCCGACGGGTTGGCGAACAGTCCGGTGAGTTCGGCTCGGTCCAGGGTCACGAAGTGCAGCGCCAACCGTGCCGACGCTGAGCTGGCGTTGTCAGGGACATCCAGGCGAGGCGCACCGGCGGCCAGGACGCTGAACACATAGTGATGGGCAGGGCCGGGTGGTGGCCACGGACCTCCCCAGCCTCGGTAGCCGAAGTCGTTGATCCAGGTTCGGGCACCGGCAGGCAGGTCGGCGCCCTCGGCGAGTTCGGTGACCTCGGCCGGAATGTCGGTCACCACCCAGTGCCACCAGCCGCTGCCGGTGGGGGCATCGGGGTCGAAACAGGTGATGGCGTAGCCGGCGGTGTCGGCTGGACCGGGCGTCCAACTCAGGTGAGGACTCAGGTTTTGGCCACCGACGCCCGGTTCACAGAACCGAAGGTCAATGTGACTGTCGGCGACGATGCTGGTGCTGGTGAGAATCATGGGCAGCTCCTTCGCTGGGTGATATCTGAGGCTATTGCCTTCCCTGGCGGCTGTCACGGGTGGTCGAGTCCCGACGGCGGTGGAAGAATTCGGGCAGGATGAGCGTGTGGTTGCGTTACCGACGCTGGGTCGACAGCGGACTCTGGTCACCCTTCCCGAGGCTCAGACCTCGGAGCTGGTGTCGCTGTGCGAGGTGCTGTGCCAGGAGGGCTACACGACGTGGTCGGTGACGCCCGATCAGGTCGACACCGCCGTCGAACTGATGCAGGTCTTTGGCCGTCGAGCCCGGTTCGGGGTTCAGGACGTGGCTGATACGGCCGCGGTGCGTCGGATGGCGAAGGCTGGCGCCGCGTTCGTCTCGTCTCGACTGCTCCTGCCCAAATTGGTGAAAGCGGTTCCGGATTTCCCGGTCATTCTGGGGGGTGCCACCCCCACCGAGCTTGCGGCCGGATTGGATGCCGGTGCGGCCGCAGTCCAGCTTTGGCCGGCCGATGGCTACACCCAAAGGAGTGCGGCCGGACTCATGTCGCTGCTTGGCGGGCGTCCCGTGATCGCGGCCGGCGAACTGGATCCGGAGGCCAATACCGAGTGGCTGCGTGCCGGAGCGGCCGGCGTATGGCCGGTGGGTTTGACCGATGCCTTGGCCCTCGGGGACGCCCTGGCCGATGTCCGCGACCTGCTGCATTGGTGGCGTCCCGCGCAGTAAGGGATCGGCTGGGTGGAATGCCGGTCGGAAGTTCTTGCCCCGATCGGATTCCTTAAGTTAGTCTGAGAGCCCGCTCAGCTTCCCAGCAGGAAAGTCCTCCATGTCGTATCAGCCGCGTCGGATCGCCGATCTGGGTGACCAGTCCCCGGAGTTGACCGACGGTGCTGACGAGCAGCAAGAGGCCCCGCGAAGCGCCGATACCCTCCTTGAGAAGCTCCTTCATCGGGGCGGGGGGCTGCTTGCAGCGGTGACGGTGATTGCAGCCTCCGGCATGGTGTTCATGGGGGCCAGTGGCAGCAATGCAGCCGCGGTCACCCCTGCTGAGCCTCAGGCCGCCTTGGTGGCCGAGGAGTTGAGTAGTGCTGCACCTGGAGTGCTGCTCGTGAAGTCCGAGCCTCAGTTCATGGCCGTGAGCGTGCAATACACCACCGGCACCTTGACGGTCCGGTCGAAGGCCGACAAATCCTCCGAAGCGCTGGGCTCGTTGCCGGCAGCCACAGAGGTTGCCGCCACCGCCGAAGTCGAGGGTGACTACCGACAGATCCAGTACAAGGACCAACTGGGCTGGGTGCTGGCTGATTCCTTGAGCGACTCGATCAATGCCGCCGTCCCGAGTGGGACCAGCATGCAACCGTGCTCGCGCGGTTCCGCGGTGGAGAACAAGCTTCGCAAAAACACCATCTTCGTCTATCGATCCGTGTGTCCGCTGTTCCCCGGTGTGAACTCCTATGGTGGCTGGCGCGCCGGTGGTCGTCAGTTCCACAAGAATGGACGCGCCTTGGACATCATGCTCACCCCCGGCGCCGAGAGCGCCATGGGATGGCGGATCGCCAAGTACCTCACCTCACATGCTGCGGTTTTCCACATCGACCACGTGATCTTCGAGCAGAAGATCTGGACCCCGAGCAATCCCACTTGGAGTCATATGGCTAATCGGGGCTCGGTGACGGCGAACCACTTCGATCACGTTCACGTCGCCGTTCGCGCTTGAACCGTCGACGTCCCCTAGGCTGTGCGGCGTGAAGCGGGCCAAAAGCATTGAGAACTTCGGACGCGCCCCCGTGCCTGAGTGGGAAGAACTGGCGCGCGCTGCCTGGCCGGGATCGGTGCCGATGCCGGTCTCGCAGTTCTTCGCCAAGCTGAACCTCTCGGTCTTCGTGCTGGGGCTGATCGCGCTGCTCACCGCAGCCTGGCTGCATCTGCCCTGGCTGGCTCTGGGCGCGTGGCTGGTGACCGCCGGGGCGGATTGGTTATCCACCCGGGCGGATCCGCCCGCCACCCGGCTGCTCGATCTGATCGGCCTGCGTCCCCAAGCCCGGGCTCTGCTGCGCAGTGCGTTGGCTGCTGCGGTGATCTTCACCTCCGGCCTGCCGAATGCGGACACCGCTGGGCTTTCCTACGTCACCGCAGTGATGATCATCCAGCTTGCGTGGTTCGTGCAGCCGACGCTGGCCACCTGGGTATGGCGCTCCGCGCCCCCGCTGCAGTACCTGCCGCAGCGCGGCGGTCAGCCCCGCACCATGCGGCGCTATGCGGCCATCTACGCTCGCGCTGTCGGAACCCCGGTCGTGATGTTGCTGCTGGAGCTGATCGTCCTGGTGGACGCGGTGCTGGCCGAATTCGAACCGAAGGCCTCGATGCTGGTGTTGCTTGGCCTCACCGTGGCCGGCGCCGCAGCCGAGACTGCGCTGATCTACCTGGGGTGGACCGCCTATCAGGCCTTCACCGCCCGCCGGGACGCCGCCGACACCGCCCAACGATTGGTGGGGGCGCTGAGCGAGAAGGAGCCCAGCTTCGTGGTCTACGTCTCGCTGGGTGCCCGGCAGGCCAAGTACATCGTCAACCAGTGGTTGCCGACCTTCGAGAAGATCAGCCAGGACGGACTGCTGATCGTGCGCGAGGCGAGCCAACTCGCCGAGCTGGAGACCACTCGGCACCCGGTGGTTTATGCCCCGAGCCAGCGTGACGTCGAGATGCTGATCGTGCCCAGCGTCAAGGCTGCGTTCTACCTGGCCTTCGGTGAGCGCAACGGTCAACTCCAACTCAACCCCACCCTCAAGCATGTGATGCTGTTGCACGGGGAATCGGACAAGGCCACCAGCGCCAACAACCTCGCCCGCGGCATGACCGAGGTGTGGGTGGCGGGCCAGGTGGCCGTGGATCGCTATCTGAACGCAGGGGTGGATCTTCCCCCGGAGCGCTTCGCGATCGTGGGACGGCCGCAGTCGGCCGAACTGCCGGTCGGACCGACCGGCAACAAGCATCCGATCGTGCTGTACGCCCCGACCTTCGAGGGCTACTACGAGCACACCTACTACACCTCGCTGGACCGTATGGGGGTGCGAATCGTCCGCAAACTGCTGCGCGACTATCCCGATCTGCGGATCTGGTTCCGTCCGCACCCGGCCAGCGGCGTGCGGCTTCCGTCGATGCTGACCGCGATCACCGAGATCGGCACGATCCTGCGCCGGGCCGGCGACGGTCATCGCGTGACCGCCGATGACGACCTGAGCCTGACCGAATGCCTGTCCAGCGCCGACATCTTGATCTCGGACATCTCCAGCGTGGCCACCGATTACCTCTACACCGAGCGTCCGGTGATCACAGCCAACCCGCAGGGCCTGAGCCAGGCGGAGTTCGTGGGCACCTTTCCCACTCAGGCCAGTTCCTACCTGATCGGGGCCAACCTGGAAGGTCTGAACCAGGCCATCGACTTGGCCTTGGGTGAGGACCCCCTGGCCGCGGCACGGCTGGCGATGAAGAAGCGGGTGCTGGGAGATACCCCCCACGGGCCGCAGGCGGCGTTCGCGGCCAATGTATCTCGGTTGATTGGCACTGATCCGGCCTAGGCTGGGGGCATGACGCCACCGGTTGACCCCACCACCACGACGGCCTGGCGTGCGCTGCAGGCGCTCGCCGACAACTTCCATCCCGATCTGCGCGAGTGGTTCGCCAGCGACCCGGGCCGTGCTGAGCGATTCAGTTTCACCGCGGCCGACCTCTTCGTCGATCTGTCGAAGAACCTGCTCACCGACGACCTTCGTGACGCCCTGGTTGCTTTGGCCGAAGAGGTCGAGCTGCCCGCCCGTCGCGACGCCATGTTCGCCGGCGAACGGATCAACGTCACCGAGAACCGTGCCGTTCTGCATACCGCCCTGCGCCGCGAGCGCGGCGAGACGGTGCTGCTGGACGGTATCAACGTGGTGGCTGAGGTTCACCAGGTGCTGGACCGGATCTACGCCTTCGCCGACGAGGTTCGCAGCGGTCGGTGGCGCGGTATCACCGGAAAGCCGATCACCACCGTCATCAACATCGGGATCGGTGGCTCGGATCTGGGGCCGGTGATGGTCTATGAAGCGCTGGCGCCTTATGTGCAGCCCGGATTGGAGTGTCGATTCATCTCCAATATCGATCCCACCGATCTGGCTCAGAAGACCGCCGGATTGGATCCGGAGACCACTTTGTTCATCGTGGCGTCCAAGACCTTCACCACCTTAGAGACGTTGACCAATGCCCGCCTGGCTCGCGCTTGGCTGCTCGAGGGGCTGCGAGCCGCCGGCGCGATCACGACGACTGACGATGCTGCCCGAGCGGCGGTTGCTCGGCATTTCGTGGCGGTCTCCACCGCCTTGGACAAGGTCGCCGACTTCGGGATCGACCCGGCCAACGCTTTCGGCTTCTGGGATTGGGTGGGCGGCCGCTATTCGGTGGACTCGGCGGTGGGTACTGCGGTGGCGGTCGCCATCGGTCCGGCTGCCTTCGCTGACTTTCTGGCCGGCTTCCGCGCCATTGACGAACACTTCCAGACCGCGCCACTGGCCGAGAATGTACCGGTATTGATGGGTCTATTGAACGTCTGGTACCGCAACTTCCTGGGCGCGGCCAGTCACGCGGTGCTGCCCTACGCCCAACAGTTGCACCGCTTCGCCGCTTACCTGCAGCAGCTCACCATGGAGTCCAACGGCAAGGGTGTACGCAGTGACGGACGCCCGGTCACCACGGCGACCGGCGAGGTGTTCTGGGGCGAGCCGGGTACCAATGGCCAACACGCCTTCTATCAGTTGATCCACCAGGGCACGGTCCTGATTCCGGCCGATTTCGTGGCGGTGGCCAATCCCGCCTATCCGCTGGTCGATGGCCACGCTGATGTTCACGAACTGTTCTTGGCCAACTTCTTCGCTCAGACCAAGGCGTTGGCATTCGGCAAGACCGTCGAAGAGGTGCGCGCCGAAGGCACTGCGGAGGCGGTGGTTCCGGCCCGGGTCTTCTCCGGCAACCGCCCGACCACCTCGATCATGGCGCCGGCCCTGACTCCGTCGGTGGTCGGCCAGTTGATCGCCCTGTATGAGCACATCACCTTCACTCAAGGTGTGGTGTGGGGAATCAACAGCTTCGACCAGTGGGGCGTCGAGTTGGGTAAGCAGTTGGCGCTGCAAATCGCGCCGGCGGTAGCCGGTGACGCGGCGGCGCTGGCCGGGCAGGACTCGTCCAGCCGGTCCCTGGTGGAGTACTACCTGACCCACCGGGAGCGCGGCTGAGAGCCGTGAGCGCGTCCACACTCGGATTGCACTAAGCTCGCACAGGCGACAAATGAGAGTTGAGTTGCGAGAACGTCAGATACGTTGCGCCCGATGGGAGCAGTCACAAGCATGAACCAGATCGAACTGGCCGACCAGTACGGTCTGCGGCGGGTTGGCGCCAGACCGGGGATCTGGTCCTACCTGAAGCAGACATGGCAACGGCGCGATTTCATCGGCACGATGGCCGCGTACCGGATGTCGGTGGAGAATCAGCAGAATCGCCTGGGGGCCTTCTGGCTGGTGCTGAGGCCAGCCTTGAACGCCCTGATCTATGGCCTGATCTTCGGGGTTCTGCAGGGCAGCAATCGTCCGGCCGATTACACCGCCTACGTCGTCATCGGCGTGTTCATGTTTGGCTTCTTCTCCGGCTCCTTCAACAAGGGTGCCAAAGCGATCACCGGCAACCGAGGGCTGGTGCAATCGCTGTCCTTTCCCCGGTTGGCATTGCCGCTGGCAACGGTCGTCGAGGAGTTCCTGAGCCTGCTGCTGTCCATGGTGGCGATGTTCGCGATTCTGATCATCGCCGGACACTTCCCGACCTGGAACTGGCTGCTGCTGATTCCGCTACTGGCGCTCTACACCTTGTTCAACACCGGGGTGGCGCTGATCACGGCTCGATTGACGGTTCACTTCCGGGACCTCACCCAGATTCTGCCGGTGATCTCGCGACTGCTGTTCTACACCTCCGGTGTGCTGTTCGATGTGACCAAGATCTTCAAGTCGCACCCCTGGGTCATTCAGATCTACGACTGGCATCCGCTGTACCAGACGCTGATCATCGCCCGCTATGCCTTGATGTCGGACAGCGGTCCCGAAGCCGGCATCAGCTACGACCCCATGTATTGGGTCTATCTGAGCGGCTGGGCCGTCGTGGCCATCGTGGGTGGATTCCTGTTCTTCTGGGCTGCCGAGGAGCGTTACGGACGTGAGTGATCGCAAGCCTGTCCTCGTCGTTGACGAGGTCCATGTGGAATACAAGGTCTACGCCAGCGGCAAGGCCTACCGTCCCAATGCCAAGGCCCAACGCCGGGCCACCCGCGGGCTGCGCGTCGTGCACGCGCTCAAGGGCGTCTCCTTCGTCGCCTATGAGAATGAATCGATCGGGGTGATTGGTACCAACGGCTCGGGCAAGTCCACGCTCATGCGGGCACTGGTGGGTTTGACCCCGCCGAGCGCCGGTGCGGTGTATGCCTCCTCGCGTCCGAACATGCTCGGGGTGGGCGCGGCTCTGCTTCCGGAACTGTCCGGAGAACGCAACATCGTGTTGGGTGGTTTGGCGCTGGGATTCCAGAAGAGCGAGATCAATGCCCTGCGTGACGAGATCGTGCAGTTCTCCGAACTCCAAGACTTCATCGATCTGCCGATGCGGACCTACTCCTCCGGTATGCAGGCCCGCCTGAAGTTCGCCATCGCGGCCTCCAAGCAGCATGACATTCTGATTGTGGACGAAGCGCTCAGCGTGGGCGACAAGCGATTCCGGCAGCGCAGTGAGGACCGCATCCGGGAGATCCGCGACAATGCCGGTACCGTGTTCCTGGTTTCCCACTCGATGGGGTCGATCCGGGACACCTGCGATCGGGTGATCTGGCTCGAAAAGGGTGTGTTGGTCATGGACGGTCCCACCAAGGAAGTCGTCGACGCCTATGAGGCGACCCGTTAGCGACGAAGAGAGTCGGTGCAGCGTGGCAGGCAACTCGTGACGATCAAGGTCATTACCTACGGCACCTTCGACATGTTCCACGAAGGCCACCGCCGCCTCTTGGAGCGCGCCCGTGAGTTCGGCGACCATCTCACCGTCGCGGTCACCAGCGAAGTCTACGACGCCACTCGCGGCAAGCTGAACGTTCAAGAGGGCCTCAGTCAACGCCTCGACGGGGTGCGGCGCAGCGGGCTGGCCGACGAGATCATCGTCGAAGAGTATGAAGGCCAAAAGCTGCACGACATCCAGAGCCGGGGCATCGACGTCTTCGTCATCGGCTCGGACTGGAGCGGCAAGTTCGACTACCTGTCGCCCTACTGCAAGGTCGTCTATCTGGAACGCACCAAGGGCATCTCCAGCACCGATCTACGGGCTCAACGTAACGGGGTGATCCGCATCGGAGTGCTCGGATCGGGCCGTATCGCGGCACGCTTCGTCCCGGAGAGCCGCTTCGTCAGCGGCGTCAGTGTGGAGGCGGTCTACAGCCCCACCCCAGCCCACGCCCAGGCCTTTGCCGCCGAGCATGAGCTCACGGCAGCCTGCGCCGACTACGCGGAGCTCCTTGATCAGGTCGACGCGGTCTACCTGGCGACACCACACGGCACCCACGCTGACTACGCTCGCACCGCCATCGCTGCCGGCAAACACGTGCTGTGCGAGAAGCCGATGACTCTCAGCGCCGACCAAACCGCTGAACTGTACGAGCTGGCGGCCGCGGCCAATGTGGTCCTGCTGGAAGGCATCAAGACCGCTTATGCGCCCGGTTTTCGCCGGTTGCTGGCGATCGCGCAAAGCGGCACCATCGGGCAGGTGGTGTCGATTGAGGCCACCTTCACCAAGCTGGTGCCGACCGGACGAGAGCAGCAGGCCCCCGATGGTGGGGCCATCTCGGAGTTGGCCAGCTATGTACTACTGCCCGCAGTCAAGATCTTCGGAACCGACCACGCCCAGGTGCGCGCCACCTCCTTCAAGGCCACCAGCGACGCGGTTGAACAGTTCTCCAGCATCGAGGTCTGCTACCCCGGAGGCCTGTGCACGGGTCGGGTCGGCATCGGGGTGAAGGCCGAGGGCGAACTGATCATCGCCGGTACCGAGGGCTACCTCTACGTGCCAGCACCGTGGTGGCTCACCGACTACTTCGAGATCCGCTACGAGAACCCCGGAAACCGGGAGCGGCGCTATGTCGACTTCGCGGGGGCCGGGTTACGTTACGAGATCGCCGAGTTCGCCTCGGTGATCCGGGCCGGTGCCACGACCAGCTACATGCTGCGTCCGGAGGAATCGGTGGCGCTGGCCAGGCTCATCGAGAGCGCCCGGTCTGAGCAGCACTTCTTGGCCGACACGGTGCGGGACTGATCATGCGGCCTGTGTCGCGGGCGCTGGTCACCACCGGAGTCGTGGCCGGACTGGGCGTGGCCGGAGTCTCGGTGGCCGTCCAGTTGATCGCTCGGGATCGCATTGCCGACATCGATGCCGTGCCGTCCACTCCGGTCGGTCTGGTCTTGGGGGCGCAGGTCCTGCCCGATCTGGTCCCTTCGGTGTACCTGCAGGCGCGATTAGACGTCGCCGCCCAGTTGTACGCCCGCGGGCTGGTGGAGCGGCTGTTGGTTTCTGGGGACGGCCGGTCGCGCTTCTATGACGAGACTACGACCATGGCTACCTATCTGATTCGGCGCGGTGTCCCCGCCGATCGCATCGACATCGACCCGCTCGGTTTGGACACCTTCGCCTCCTGTCAACGTGCCCGCGACGAGTTCGGCGTGCAGCGCCTGACGGTGATCACACAGCGTTATCACCTGCCCCGGGCCCTGGCCGCGTGTGCTGCTTTGGGAATCGATGCCTGGGGTGTGCCTGACACCACGGTGACACGCCTCTCGCGGCGCTGGCTGCACGGCTGGACCCGGGAGCTGGCCGCCAACCTCAAGCTGGTCGCCGATATCGTGCGCCAGCGTCAACTCTCGCAGAGCTGACGCAGGCAGAGGCGCCCGCAAACCCTGCCCGGTGTCCCTGCTTTTCTCCCGACGCCTGCTCGGCTTTCGCACCGATCCGGCTTTCGCGCCACTCTGCTTCTCGTTCCCTGAGCCGTTTCTTGTTCCCTGAGCCGACCTGTTTCTTGTTCCCTGAGTCGGTCTGTTTGTTGTTCCCTGAGCTTGTCGAAGGGTGGGCTTCGACAAGCTCGGCGAGCGGGTGGTGTTTGTTTCGTGAGCCGATCTGGTTGGCGTTCCCGGAGTCGGTCTGTTTGTTGTTCCCTGAGCTTGTCGAAGGGTGCTGAAGGGCGGTCGGGCGCCGCCAAGGGGCCGTTCGTGGCCCGGATCAAGCCGCTTGGTTTGGGCGTGGGAGAATATCCCTCATGTTGTCTTTGCCCACCGTGCTGAGCGCGCGGATCGCCGAGGTCGCCGGTGTCGACCCCGAACTGCGCCCAGCTACTCGACCTCAGTTCGGCCACTTTCAAACCAACGTCGCTCTGCGGCTGGCCAATGCAGCTGGGCGTCCACCGCGCGAGGTTGCTGCCGAGCTGATCGCCGCTGTCGAGGTGAGCGATCTGTGTGAACCACTGGAGATCGCCGGCCCGGGCTTCATCAACCTGCGGATCAGAGCTGAGGTTCTGGCTGCAGTGGCCAGCCAGGTGTTGGCCGATCCGGCCAGCGGTGTGGTCGCCGACCCGGATCCGAAGACCGTCGTGGTGGATTACTCCTCCCCGAATGTTGCCAAGCAAATGCATGTGGGGCATCTGCGTTCCACGATCATCGGGGATTGCTTCACCCGGGTGCTGCGTTCTCAAGGGCACACGGTGATTCCGCAGAACCACATCGGCGACTGGGGCAGGCAGTTCGGCATGTTGGTCGAGCAGATCCTGGACGAGGGGTTGGATGCCTCCACGCTGGATCTGGCTGGTGCCGAGGAACTGTACAAGCGGGCCAATACCCATCTGAAGGAGTCCGAGGAGTTCGCCGATCGAGCCCGATCGCGGGTGGTCCTCTTGCAGTCCGGCGATCCGCAGACCATTCAGATCTGGCAACAGCTCATCGACGTGTCGCTGGCGGGGTTCAATGCCACCTATCAGCGGATGAACGTGTTGCTCACCGATGCCGACCTGGCCGGAGAGTCGATCTACAACGACGACCTGCCGGTGGTGGCCGAAGATCTGGAGTCCCGGGGCATTGCGCGGGTCGACGATGGCGCACTGGCGGTGTTCGTGGACGGCCAGGAGACCCCGGCGATCATCCGTAACGCGCAGGGTGGTTTTGGATACACCTGCACCGATCTGGCCGCGATCCGGCACCGGGTGGGTGCCTTGCACGCCGATCGGTTGATCTATGTCGTAGGAACCCCCCAGGAGTTCCACTTTCAGCAGGTGTTCGCGGTGGCGCGACGGGCGGGCTACCTGCCGGACTCGGTGCAGGCCGAATTTGTCGGCTTCGGGCAGGTGCTGGGTGCCGATGGCAAGAAGTTCTCCACCCGTGAGGGCACCGCGGTCACGCTGAATTCGCTGCTGGATGCGGCCGAAGACCTGGCGGCGCCGCAGATCGCGCTGGCTGCAATCAAATACGCCGACCTGTCCAGTGGCCTGCAGAAGGACTACACCTTCGACGCCGATCGCATGGTTCAAACCACCGGAGACACCGGCCCGTATCTGCAATACGCCCATGCCCGGGCTAATCAGATCCTACGCAAGGCCGAGAGCGAAGGCATGGTGTTCTCAGCGATCTCGGTGTTGGACGAGGCTGCTGAGCAGCAGGTCGCCCTGCTGCTGGGTCGGTTCGGCGAAACGGTCGCCGCGGTCGCGCATACCCTGCAGCCGCACCGGCTGTGCGGCTATCTCTACGAGCTGGCGACAGCGTTGAGTGTGTTCTACGAGCAATGCCCGGTTTTGAAGAGTGAGGGCGAGGTGCGATCCTCCCGCCTGGCTCTGTGTGCAGCGACCAAGCAGGTCTTGGCTGCCGGGTTGGATCTGCTGGGAATCGAAGCCCCCGAGCGGATGTAAGGGCCCCGCTCGTGCAGCGGGGGGTGCCGTAACTGGCCCGGTGAGGCCTGCCTCTGTGCATTCCCGTCTGGCGGGGGCTTGCCGATGCCGGAAGCCTTCTGTGGTGCTGTGGTGCCGCCGAGGGGTTCCCTCGCCTTCTCGCGCCTTCGTGCAGCAACCCTTCGACAGGCTCAGGGTGCGGCATGGGATGCCCTTCGACAGGTTCAGGGTGCGGCATGGGGGCGGTACTCGGCGTCCGTTGGCTGAGCTTGTCGAAGCCTCGATGGTCGCTGGGAGGGGGGCCGATGCGCTGGCGTCGGGTGCGGACATGGCGAGTATCGGCTGCGGTCGCCGCGCAGAGGCTCTCCGGCCAGCTTGGCCGGCTCGGCTCGGCGGTGTTCCCGACGGCCGGTCGGTGGTCGGTCGAACAATTGGTGTCCGGTGTTCACGCAGAAATCCGGTCACTCTTTCGGGTGACGGAAATAGAAAACGATGTCCCCGTATGGGGGACAAATGGCGCCATGATGTGAATCGTGTCACCCATTTGGGGGAATCTGGGCTCCTTGTTGACAGGCTTCTGACTAGGGGTGGCGCTGAGGTTGAGAGTTTTCGGCGGATTTTTGTCTATTTCGGTAACGGTGGACTAATGTTGATCTGGGGTCGGTGGATCCAGCGAGGCAACCACTGCGGTTCTTATCCGGCTCATTGAAACTCGCTAATGGAGGAAACAATGAACATCTTCAGCCGGAAACTGCGGGACCTGCGGCAGCGTCGCGATGAGGCCGACGCAGGCTTCTCGCTCATCGAGCTGATCGTCGTCGTGGCGATCTTGGGGATCCTGGTGGCGATCGCCATCCCGGTCTTCGGCAACATTCAAGGCACCGCCCGACAGAATGCGGTCGCAGCAGTTGCGGCCAACGGTGCCACTCAGGCCATGGCGCAGGCTGCCAACGGTGAGACGCTCACCGTCGACAACCTGAAGACCACCGACATTTCGGTGACCCTGGCAGGCACCACGGTCAGTGATATCTGCGTGACGGCGACCGGTTGGACCTCCTACACCGCGAAGTCTGGCCCGGGTTGCACCACTCCCTGATTGGGGAGACGTGACTCATGGTGGTCTGGGGCTGCGCCCCTGTCCCAGACCACCGAGTCCCAGACCACCGAGTCCCAGACCACCGAGCATCAGACCATCACGAGCATCAGACCATCATGGGAAGTGATCACCGTGACCAGCCGTCCCCCGCGTGCGACCCTGACCGATCAGGCCGGGGTCAGTGTGGTGGAGATCATCATGGCGATGTTCATCTTGGCTGTGATGTCGATCGGGGTACTGCCTTTGATGATGGGCGCGGTCGGCGCGAGTGCGAACAACCGTGACCTCGTCGCGGCAACCGCCCTGGCCAACGCCGAGTTGGCCACGATTCAGGCCGACTTCCCCAACACCGGCGAAAACTCCTGTGCCGCGGTGAAGGCGGCCGCAGCCACCGGCGTTGCCGATCCATCCGGTTCGGGCGCCACCGCCACCATCTCGGTGGCAGACTGCCCTGCCGACTATCCCGGGACGGTTACCGTCCGCGTGGAGGGCTTCCGTCCGCGCACAACCCACGCGTCGGTCGAGTTGGCCAGCGAGATCCTGGTGGTGACGCCATGACCGAGCACCGCTCTGCGACCATCACCGACCCCGAGGCCGGAATCTCTCTGGTCGAGGTCATCATGTATTCGACTCTCACCGTCCTGGTGTTGACGGTTGTGGGCAGTCTCTTCTTCGTGGGCTTCCAGACCCAGGCTGTGACGGGTGACCGAGATGCAGCCACTGGTGCGGCCCAGGTCGTGGCCAACTCGCTGCAGAGCAGCATCAGCAATGCCAGTGTGGTGCAGGTGACCAGCACCACCGCCGTCGCTCGAGTAGCGACCGGCGATACCGGTTGGCGCTGTGAAGCATGGGCGCTGACCAGCGACCACACCATCGTGTACCGGTCCTCAGACACAGCGATCACCGACACCGACTTCACCGCCTGGACGGTCTTGGCTACCGGGGTCAGCGGCGGGCTCGCCGGTGGCGCGGCCTTTTCGGGAGATTCCACCCGGCTGACCTATTCGCTGAAGTTCACCACCGGCACCGTGACCGTCCCGATTGCTGGTGCGGCAGCAGCGTCCGCCTTCGGCACAGGGAGCCCGGAATCATGTTGGTGACTCCTCGACGTGCGCCTGCTCGGCGTGACCGCGACGACCAGGGCTCGGCCCTGGTGTCGGTCCTGGTCATGATGCTGGTGTTGACCTTGTTCGCCCTGACTCTGGCGGCCATCGTCAGCAATACCACCACCGGTTTGGCCTCGGGAAAAGACACCGGCCAGGCCCGTGCTGCCGCGGACGCCGGGGTTGCTGCCGGGTTGGCGCAGTTCCGCAAGGCGGAAGGGTGTACCGGCACCCTCACCTCCACCACGGCCCCGCGGTATTCGGTCACCTGCGACACGACCTCGGAGGCGGTGACTTTCACCTCGGTCGGCACCGCGGACAGCGGTCGGTCGATCACCGTAGAGGCGGTCTTCCACTACCAAACCTCCCACGAGTACGGCAGCGACGGTCGGGAACTCACCTTCTTTTCCGACACCACGTACTACAGCACCGATCCGGTGAGCTCCAGCACTTCGGACCCGGCTGACCTCACCGTCATCCATGGGGACTTCTCCTGCGATGAACTCATGGAGGTCAATGTCGTCGTTGACGGTGACTTCTATGCCGACGACGGATGCACGGTGACCGGAAACGTAACCGCCTTCGGCTATGCCCGCGTCGATGGGACGGTGGACGGAAACCTCACCGCCTCGGGAACCTTCACCGTCTATGGCACGGTCAAGGGCAGTGTGGCTGCCGCCGGCACCGGCCGCAGCTATGTCTATGGAACAGTCGGCGGGAACGTCGCAGCCGGTGGGCCGGTGACCGTCTACTACGGTGATCGCATCGGGGGAACCCTGACCTCGGCCAGCACCGATCGCACCTATCTCTACGGAGTCGTCGCCGGCAAGGTCAAGCTCAAGGGCTCCTTGTACTTGGATTACAACGGCAGCATCGGTGGCGACACCATCGCAGCCGGAACCTCGGCCAGCTACCTGTACAGCAAGATCACCGGCGACTTCGCCACCGGCGGCAACGTCACCTTTGACTACAACGCCTCGGTCACCGGAGACGTGACCGTGGGCGGGACGGGCCGGACCACGATCTACGGCAGCATCGGCGGTGATCTGGCCACGGCCGGGTCGGTCACCGTCTACTACAACGCCAAGGTGGACGGCGAGGTGCGCGCAGCCGGCACCGATCGCAGCTACCTGTACAGCGTGGTGAGCGGCGATTTCGCGGTCGCCGGATCGGCCTACATCGACTACAACGGTGTGCCCAAGGCCTCGGTCTTGGCCAGCGGCACCGACCAGACGTCCATCTATGCCACGGTGGCCGTTGATGTCAAAGCCGGCGGGGATGTGTACCTTCCCACCAACGGACGGGTGCGCGGTGACCTCAGCCTTCCCAGTGGACGCACGCTCAGCCCGAACGACGCCAGCACTCGAGTCGACGGGACGGTGCGTCGCGCTGCGGCCCCCACTGCCCCCGAAGCTCCCACGGTGAGTCTGCCCAGCTCGGAGGTGGCCGTCACCGGACCCGATTCGACCCTGTTGTTCTCCTGGCAGGACTACGGATTCGACTCCGCTGATTGGGCCGGCTTCACACCGGTGTCGGTCAACTCGTCAAACGCCATCTGCAAGAGCCGAGACTGGGCGACCACCCTGTCGACCTACACCACTCCCACGGTCGTCGATGCCACGAGATGCAAGGGCGGAATCGGTAACCATCCAACCGGTCAGACCAAGGTGGTCATCAGTACCGACGTGGTCGTGGTGTCCACCGAGATCGACCTTCGTCAGATCACTGTCACCGCCGCGCCGGGCACCAAGCCGCACCTGTGGTTCATCGTGCCCTCCGCCAAGCAGGCGGTGCGCACCGACCTTCCCGGCTTGGGTAGGTGGGACGTCGGTGATGGGTACATCCGGCTGGACTCCACTTTGATGAACGTTCCGACGATGCTGTACACCCCCAAGACGGTGAGCTACTACAGCGGGTCTTTCACCGGATCGATGTATGCCACCACGCTCGACGTCAACGGGTCGACCACCACCACGATCGCCACCGGGATGGACTTCCCGGTCGCTCTGTGGGGCAACTCCGGTGGCGGCAGCGCCGGGTCCTTCAGCGTCAGTCCGATCTCCCAGCGAGAGATCGGGTGAGCACGATGTGGATCATCCTCGCCGGGATCTTCGGACTTCTGATCGGATCCTTCGCCAATGTGGTCGCTTACCGGGTCCCTGCAGGCATATCGCTGCTGCGCCCCAGCCAGTGTCCCCAGTGTTCAGCACCGATCCGGCCGTGGCAAAACGTCCCGGTGCTGAGCTGGCTGTTTCTTCGCGGTAGATGCGCGTCGTGTTCGGCACCGATTTCGGTGCGCTACCCCGTGGTGGAGGCGGTGACTGCGGCGGTGTTCGCCGGATTGGCGTGGTATCTGCCCGCGATCGGATTGACCGCCCCGGTCAGCGTCGTCGCCTGGATCGCCTATGCCTGGTTCGCCGCGAGCAGTGTGGTGTTGGTGCTCATCGACGTCGATACCCGGCGCTTGCCTGATGTTGTCGTGCTGCCCAGCCTGGCAGTCGGGCTGGTGGCTTTCCTGATCGCCTGGCCTTTGGGCGCCGACGGCGGGGCCCTGCTGCGGGCGGTGATCGCGATGATCGCCATGTTCGCCAGCTATGCGCTGATTCGCTTCCTCCGCCCGGACGGCATGGGGGGCGGCGATGTGAAACTCGCCGCTGTCGCGGGTCTTTACCTGGGTTGGCTGGGTTGGGGTGCTTTGGTGGTGGGGTGGCTGGGCGGATTCGTCATGGGCGGTCTGTTCGGGCTCGTCATGATCGCCACCAAGCGAGCGAGCCGGAGCAGCGCAGTTGCTTTCGGTCCCTGGCTGCTGGTCGGTACGTGGATCGGAATTCTGGTGGGCAATGTCGTGGGCCAGCAGTATCTGGCCTGGTGTGGGCTGGCGTGAGGTCGAGGAGGATCGCATGGCAAGCAGCGTGGTAGGGATCGAGATCGGCGAGGAGAGCGTCCGGGCGGTCGAGGTGACCCGCGGACACCATCCGCAACTGGTCGCCGCCGGTGAGGTGATGCTGCCGGCCGGCAGCGCTCGCGACTCCGATGTGCTCGACGTGGACACCGTGTCGGTTGCGGTCCACCAGTTGTGGTCGCAGGCGAAGATCAAAAGCCGCAAGGTCGTGGTGGCGCTCGCCAATCGGCGGACACTGGTTCGCAACTACACCGCACCGAATCTCCCGATGGTGGAGTTGGCCAAGGCCTTGCGTTATGAGGCGCAGGATGTGATTCCGGTGCCGGTGGAGGAGGCGGTGCTGGACTTCTACCCGTTGGCCATCGAGGGCAGCCACGCCAAGGGGCTCTTGGTCGCGGGACCAGCCGATTGTGTGGAGAGCATCCTGGCCACCCTCGCCAAGGCGAAGGTACGCACCGACACCGTTGACTTCCTGCCCTTCGGGCTCGCCCGAGTCGCTGGACGGGTCGTCCCACCGGGCTCGGGTCCGGTCGGCGTGGTGGCCGTTGGCGAACACACCAGCAGTTTTGTGGTGGCGACCGATGGCATTCCGCGCTACGTGCGCATCATCGCCGTCGATGTGCTGCCGGGGCTGCGTTCAGAGCACGTGGCGCTTGACGGTGATGAGCCTGCCGTGGGGCGGCGCACCATGACCGCCGACGCTCTGGACCCCACGGTGGCTGATCTCATCGATCGTTTGAGCGAGACTCTGGGCTTTTGTCGGCGGCAGTCGCCGTCCTTGGATCCCCGTCAGTTGCTGCTTACCGGAGCCTTGGCCCAGACGCCGAATCTGGCCAGCGCGATGGCCGAGGAACTCCAGATCGATGTACGCACCGTACAACCGGCCGATGTCATCGACATCGGGCCGAAACTGGCCGGAACGGAACTGCCCAGCAGCCTGATGGGCGCGCTGGGGATCACTCTGGGCGGGGGTAACTGATGGCCACGTCAGTGACGGGATCAAATCTGGAGGTTGGCGGCGTCCCCCGGGTGAATCTGCTGCCGCCGGCAGAGATCGAGAACCGGTCGCGCCGCGAGCTGCGCCTGCGCTGGCTGGGGGCCTTCGTGGTGGCGGCGGTCCTGGTCGCCTCGGTCTCCTCGGTCGCGTTCGGCTGGGCCGTTCAGGCGAGCGATCAATTGGTGCAGCAGCGGGCCAACGCCCAGGCCTTGGAGTCACAGCTAGGGCAATACTCCGATATCGCAGAGCTTCAGCTGCAGAAGGAGAAGCTGGACAAGATGCGCTCGGTGGCCGGCTCCAATGACCTGGGGTGGACCTCGCTGGCCAACGAAATCAAGGCGGTTCTGCCCAGCGGAGTCACCTTGACCGGATTCCGGCTTGCGCCGGGGGCTGCTCCTCAAGCCGGCGTCAAACCCGCTGATCAGGTTGGGCTGCAGGGCACGCTCACCTTCTCGGCGGGTCGCACTGCGGCTCAGGCTCAAACCATCAGCCGATTGCGCTCGCTGCCGGGCCTGATCTCGGTTGACGCCGGCGCACTGAGCGTCGGCGATCGTGGCGGCTACACCTTCGAGGCCACGGTGAGTCTGGACCAGACTCGTTACACCGGACGGTTTGCGCAGAGGGGGGGCAAGTGATGGAAATGTCGAGGCGGCTGATCAACCTGATCGGCATCGCGCTGGTCCTGGTGATCCTGATCGCCGGGTTCAGCCTCCTGGCCTGGCCGCTTTTCGGTGCTGCCAGTGCTGCGGCGACTCAGGCCAGTGCGCTCGCCCAGTCGAACCAGAACATGCAGTCCCAACTGGATGATCAGATCGAACTGGCGAAGAACAAGGCCGCTTTGGCCGCTGAGGTTGCCGGTCTGCGCCGAGAAATCCCCGTCCAGGATGAGCTTCGCGATGTGTCCGCAGTGGCCTCGGCGGCGGCGGCCACCTCGGGCGCGCGCATCACCGCTATCACCTTCGGCGATCCGCAGGTCTTCGCTGCACCAGCCGGCGGTGGCATCGGCACCGACGGCAAGCCCGTTCAGAAGCAGACTCCGGCCACCAAGACCACCGCTCAGATTCAGATCCCGGTCACCATCGAGGCCGAGGTGGGCAGCGCCACTCAGGCGACCCAGTTCGTCGATGGGCTCCGCACCGGTTCTCGGCTGTTCCAGTTGGTCCAAGTCGACACCAGCCAAACCACGGATCCGTCGCGTTACGTGGTGACTGTCGATGCCCTGATCTTCGCCCTGAGGGACTGAATCCGATGACCAGTATGCGGGTGATTGAAGGCAGCGGCGGGCAGAGCCCGACGGATCGTCTGCATGCCCTGCTGCGCGCCGTCAATGAGGCGGGTGCCTCCGATTTGCACCTGTCTGCAGGACAGGCGCCGTTGATCCGACTGCATGGCGAGCTGATTCCGGTTCGTGAAGACCCGGCGCCGTTCGAGCCCAACGCTTTGGAGATTGCCCTGATGGCGATCCTGGATCCCCGCCGCCAGAGCGAATTCGCCGCCAAAGGCGAAGTGGACTTGGCCTATGCGACCGCTGAGGGCCTGCGATTCCGGGTCAATGTGTATCGGCAGTCCGATCAGCTTGCGGGTGCGTTCCGGCTGATTCCGACTCACCTGCCGGGGCTTTCCGCGCTGGGTGTTCCCGCCATCGCCGAGCAGTTGGCGCTGGCCCCCAGCGGGCTGGTCCTGGTCACCGGTCCAGCCGGCTCTGGGAAGTCGACCACTCTGGCTGCGATGATCGATGTGATCAATCGGCGTCGCTCCAGCCACGTCGTGACGGTGGAGGATCCCATCGAGTATCGGCATCGCAGCGCTAGTTCGCTGATCCATCAGCGCGAGATCGGCGCCGACTCGACGTCCTTCGCCTCAGCGTTGCGCAGTGTGCTTCGTCAGGATCCCGATGTGGTGATGATCGGCGAGTTGCGCGATCAGGAGTCGATGTCGATGGCGCTCACCGCCGCCGAGACCGGACATCTGGTGCTGGCCACCTTGCACACCCATGGAGCAGCGAAGTCCATCGATCGCATGATCGACTCGATGGCACCCAGCCAGCAGAACCAGGTGCGCACCCAAATCAGCGAGACCCTTCGCGGCGTGATCAGCCAGCGGCTGCTCCCACGCCTCAATCGGCCCGGCCGGGTTCTCGCCAGCGAGGCCCTGATTCGCACGCCGGCGGTCGGAAATCTGATCCGGGAACGTCAAGTTCATCAACTCTCGACGGTGATGCAAACCTCCTCGGACTTGGGGATGCACACCTTCGATCAGTCGCTGGCCCGTTTGGTGGCCGAAGGCATGGTGAGTGTCGAGGTGGCTACCGAGTACCTTGACGACCCCGGAGCCCTCGCCGGCGTCCGCCCGCCCCGGTTCGAGGACCAGGGCTTCGGAGAGGAACGATCATGACCAGCATGGTCGAGTCTTTCGCCTTTCGTGCTGTGAATCCGCGCAGCAGCAGCATCATTCGAGGCACCGTGGAAGCCTCCGGAGAGTCGGCCGTGATCGACAAGCTGCATGCCCAAGGCCTGGTGCCGCTGGACATCCATCCTGTGATCAAGACCGGCCTGCGGCGCGAAATCCGTCTGGGCAATCGGCGACGGGTTCGGATGAAGCCGTTGGCGCTGTTCGCCGATCAACTGGCGAACCTGATCAACGCTGGCCTGCCGTTGATGCGGTCGGTGCGGGTGCTCGTCGAACAGACCGATGACAAGGCGCTGCGGATTGCGCTCAGGGCGGTTCAGGGTGACCTGGAGGCGGGCACGAGCTTTTCTGCGGCGCTGGCCAAGCAGCCGGACGCCTTCCCGCCGTTGATGGTCAGCCTGATCCGGGTCGGCGAGGCCGGCGGTTTCCTGGGCGATTCGTTGAAGATGGTGGCCGATACCTATCGGTCCGACGTTGAGCTGCAGGACAAGCTGCGTTCGGCCTCCACTTATCCGCTGGTGGTCCTGGTCATCGCGGTACTGGCCGTCATCGGCATGATCACCTTCATCGTTCCGATCTTCGAATCGATGTTCACCTCGATGGGTGGCGAGCTTCCCTTGCCGACCCAGCTCCTGGTGGCCACCTCCCACAACATGGTCTGGATCCTTCCGGTCTTGGTGATCGTGTCGGTCGCCGGCTGGCTGTGGTGGATGCGGAATCGCCGCACCGAGCGGGTACGCAAGATCACCGGCCCGCTGGTGTTGCGGCTACCGATCTTCGGCAAGATCGCCCGCAAGACCGCCGTGGCCCGCTTCACCCGGAACCTGGCCATGATGCTGAGTGCTGGCGTCCCCTTGCTGCAGGCGCTGAGTTCGGTGGAGTCCACCTCGAACAACTGGGCCATGGAGCAGACCATCGGCGAGATCCAGCTTGCTGTACGCGATGGCGAGTCCATGGCTGCACCCATGGCTCGCTCGCAGGTGTTCCCGGCCTTGGTAGCGCAGATGGTCGCGGTCGGTGAGGAGTCCGGCACCTTGCCGCACATGCTCACCAAGGTCGCCGAGATGTACGAGGCTGAGGTCAAAGCCAGCACCGATCAACTGGCCAGCGTGCTGGAACCGATCCTGATCGTCACCGTGGGCATCATGATCGGCTCCATGGTGTTGGCCCTCTACCTGCCGATCTTCGGGTTGTACTCGCAGTTGGCGGCCCAGTAATCACACGGTGACGCGAAGCACCTCTTCGATGGTCGTCATGCCGCGCATGGCTTTGGCGAACCCGTCCTGACGCAGGGGGACCATCCCTTCGTCGAGAGCGACGGCGCGAATCTCTGAGGTCGGCGCATTGCGCACCGCCAACTGAGTCACGGCTTCTGTGACCTGCATGACTTCGTGCAACGCCATGCGTCCGCGGTAGCCGGTGCCGGCGCAATTGGCGCAGCCGACGGCTCGATACAGCTTGGGTGGGTGCAGCTCGTCGACGGGGAAGTTGATCGAGCGCAGGGCTTCGGGATCAGGCTCCAGTGGCTGGCGGCAGTTGCGGCACAACTGTCGGGCCAGGCGTTGGGCGACGGCGAGCGTGAGCGCCGAGCCCACCAGATACGGCTCCGCCCCGATCTCGATCAAGCGCGTGACCGCGCTGGGGGCGTCGTTGGTATGCAAAGTGGAGAACACCAGGTGGCCGGTCAGTGCTGCCTCGATCGAGGTCACGGCGGTCTCGGAGTCGCGGATCTCGCCCACCAGAATCACGTCAGGGTCGCAACGCAGCGAGGCCCGTAGCGAGGAGGCGAAGGTGAGCCCGGCTCGATGATTGACCTGGATCTGATTGGTCCCCGGAATCCGATACTCGACCGGGTCCTCGATGGTGATCACGTTGATCCGGCTGGTGGAGATCGCCGCCAGCGCAGCGTGCAGGCTGGTGGACTTCCCCGAACCGGTCGGACCGGTCAGCAACACCATGCCGTGCGGACGGGTGATCGCCGCGCGGAACCGCTGCTCGTTGTCCGCAGACATGGCCAGTGCCTCCATGCTGACCGCCGAGGAGTTCTGGTCCAGGATTCGCATGACGACCTTCTCGCCCCACACCGTGGGGATGGTCGCTGCGCGCAGGTCCACGGTGCGATCGCGATGGTGGAAGGTGATGCGGCCATCCTGGGGACGGCGGCGATCGGCGATGTCGATATTGGCCATGATCTTCAGGCGGGAGATGATGCCGTCCTGAATGCCGCGGTCGGCGCGCTGCATCTCATGCAGCACCCCGTCGATGCGGAATCGCACGGTCAGATCGAATTGGCCCGGCTCGATGTGGATATCGCTGGCGCGGTCGTCAATGGCTTGGGAAATCAGAAGGTTGACGAAGCGCACCACCGGAGCGTTGGCTGCCTGACCTTCCAAGGAGGCGTCCGCCTCGGCGGTGGTGGCTGCGTCCACCATCATCGCTGCGGAGATCTTGTTGAGTTCGTCGTCGGAGCGCAGATACACCTCGAAGGCGTGCTGCATGGCGCTGCGAGTCACCACCACCGGTTCGACAGCCATATCGGTGTGGCTACTCACCTCGTCAATGGCCTGAATGTCGAAGGGGTCGCGCATGCCCACGACCAGGGTCTTGGTTTGCGGGCCGGCATCCTCGCCGATGGAGCGCGGTGAGTTCTGCGAGTCGACGATGCGAATCGGGATGAGTCGATAGCGCCGGCACAGGGCGACGGGCACGAGCGCCATAGCCGTCGGGTCGGGCTGGGTCGCGGCCAGATCCAGGTACTGGCGTCCAGCCTGCTCGGCGATGGCGCGCGCCAGGTCGTCCTCGCTGACCAGGCGGCGGTCCAGCAACACCTGCCGAAGTTCGCGTCCTTGGTACTTCTCGGCCAAGGGCGAAAGAGTGGCCGCGTCGATCATGCCGCGGCCCACCAAGATGGAGGCTAAGTCGGTCATCGTCACTCCCCACAGAACCGCCGGCACCATCGCCGGCGGAGCTTCTGGACTCAGTTTAGGGGTGCGGCCGGCAAGGTCCGAACCAGCGAGCAGTATGAGTCTTACCGACTGTGACCCAGGTTCCAGAGCCGATCTGCGGCGCTTCCTACGGTGTCGGTGACGGCGACACGCGCCGCCCTGAGCACCAGGAGTTGAGTGATGGCCCTCTATATCGACACCCATAGCCAAGCCCATGGCACCTACCCCACGGGGATCGACGTCCCCGGGCTGGCCGCCTTCCTGCCCGGCTTCCTGGACGCCTGCGCAGCGGAGGGAGTTTCGGTGCACACCGGCTATGTGAACCTGAACGAAGGTCGGATCACCTGCGTGACCACCGGTCCGGACGCCGAGGCCGTGCGGCGAGCCCACCTCGCCGTGGGTTACATCCCCGATCCGGACATCATTGAGGTGAGCACCATCTCGCCGGCGGACCTTTTCTACCCCCAGGCGTCTATCTGATGACGACCATCCGTGCCAGCATGGTGCCCGTGATCGATCCGACCACGTCTGTCGCGGAAGGTTTTCCCTTCCTGCAAGGAGCCAGCGCGGCGACTCGCGAATTGGTGAGCACCTTGCCGGTACGGCGGGTGCCGGCCCGTACGCCCGTGCTGCATCGCGGTGATGCGGTTGACGGTGTCTTCTTGGTTGTCGGCGGATCTTTGCGGGTGTTCTACATCGCCGCCGACGGCCACGAAGCGACTCTGTACCGGGTGCGCCCGGGCCAGACCTGCATCTTGGCGCTCACTGCCGCCTTCCGCAGCGAGCCCTACCCGGCCTGGGTGGAAACCGAGGACGAGGCGCTGAGCTTCGCCCTCGTGCCCGGTGCGGTCTTTCGGCGGCTCTATGACAGCGAGCCGAGCTTTCGCAGCTTCGTCTTCGAGGTGCTCTCCGGACGGGTCTTCGAGTTGATGACGCGGATGGAGGAGCTGGGTTCGCTGAAGGTGGAGCAGCGTTTGGCCGCCTTCCTGCTGGAGGCGGCCGATGCCGAGGGTGAGGTGCGGATGAGTCAGGCGCGGCTGGCCGCCCACCTCGGCACTGCCCGTGAAGTGGTGTTCCGGGCACTGCGGACGATGACCGCCCAAGGCCTGGTGCACACCTCGCGGGCGCGCGTTCGCGTGGTCGATCGGGCCGGCCTGCGCCGACTCCACGCCAACGGCTGATTGCGACTCAGCGTTCCTCGCTGGCCAGCACCGCCGCGCCGATGATGCCCGCGCGATTGCGGAGCGCGGCGGGCACGATGGGCGCCCTCAACTTGAGCATGGGCAAGAACTTGTCGGACTCCTTGGAGACCCCGCCACCGACGACGAAGAGGTCTGGGGAGAACAGCTTCTCCAAAGTCTCGTAGTAGCGCTGCAGGCGAGGGATGTAACGGGCGTAGGAGAGCTTCTCAGTCGCTTTAGCCGAGGCTGCAGCTCGCTTCTCGGCGTCCTTGCCGTCGATCTCGATGTGACCCAGCTCGGTATTGGGGATCAGGACGCCGCGATAGATCAACGCAGTCCCGATGCCGGTGCCGAGGGTGGTCATCAAGACCAGCCCCTGCTCACCGGCCGCCGCGCCGAACCGCACCTCGGCGAATCCGGCCGCGTCGGCGTCGTTGACCAGCACCACGGGGCGTCCCAGGCGCTGGGAGAAGATGTCGGCGGCCGGAGCATCGACCCAGGACGAATCGATGTTGGCCGCAGATCGGGTGATGCCATGGGTCACCAATGCGGGGATGGTGATGCCGATCGGCCCGTCGGCGAGTTGGCGGTCGAAGGAGTCGACGATCTCGGCCACGACAGCCGCGACATTCTTCGGGGTGGACTTGGCCGGGGTGGGGATGCGAATGCGGTCGGTGAGAAAGTCGCCGGCGGCGATGTCGACGATGGCGCCCTTGATTCCGGAGCCGCCGATGTCGATGCCCAAAGCAGGGGTGATCTGCATAGCTCAACCCTAGCGATCCCTCAGCCCGCGGCGGGGTCGGCGTCCTAGACTCATCGTCCATGACGACATGGTTGGTAACCGGCGGTGCGGGATACATCGGGGCGCATGTGGTGCGGGCTCTGGTGGCGGATGGCTACGGTGCGGTGGTCTACGACGACCTGACGACCGGGCGTGCCGACTTCGTTCCGGCAGCGGTGCCGATGGTTTCGGACACAATCTTGAACACCGATCGACTGGCCGCCACTTTGCGCGAGTTCGACTGCGCCGGAGTCATCCACGTGGCGGGGTACAAGTACGCCGGAGTGTCGGTGCAGCGCCCGGTGCACACCTTCACCCAGAACCTGACCGGCACCGCCTCGGTGTTGACCGCGATGGCGCAGGCCGATGTCTCCCGGCTGGTCTTCTCCTCCTCGGCGGCCATCTTCGGGACCCCGAGCGATGATGTCGTCACCGAGGATTCGGCCCAGCGTCCGGAATCGCCCTATGGGGAGTCGAAGCTCGCTGCGGAGTGGCTGATCAACGACGTCGTGCGTGCCTCCGAGACGTTCACAGCGGTCAGCCTTCGGTACTTCAACGTGGTGGGATCCGATACCGATGCGGTCTACGACGCCAGCCCACACAATCTCTTCCCACTGGTGATCGAGGCGCTGCTGGCCGGTCGAACCCCACGGATCAACGGCACCGACTATCCGACCCCGGACGGCACCTGTGTGCGCGACTACATCCACGTCGGCGACCTGGCGCGTTCCCACGTGGTCGCGGCGGAGGCATTGTCGTCGGGCCGGACATTGCGGGCTGCCTACAACCTGGGCAGCGGTGAGGGTCTGAGCGTGCGCCAGATCATGGATGCGATGGCACGGGTGACCGGGATCGACTTCACTCCCGAACTCGCCCCTCGCCGTGAGGGTGATCCGGCCCGGATCGTCGCCGACGGATCAGCGGCCGCCGTCGACCTGGATTGGCGCATGCGGCATTCGATCGACGACATGGTCGCCTCGGCGTGGTCAGCCCGCCGGGCTCACTGAATCCGACGCACCGCCCGGATCGGGTGATCCCTCGGTGGGATCGGGCCGGGTCGATTGGGCCAAGGCGATGAGGTGTTCTTGATGCTGGCGGATGTGGCCAACGTCCAGGCCGCGTACGGTCGCCGAGAAGCGTGCTCCGGCGGTGTGGAAGCTCAGATTGGCGAGGTTGAGGCGGGCTGAGACCGGCCCTTGGCTGATGGCCACTGACTGGACGCGGGCATGGGGCACCAGGTCCCAGCGGCGTTCCAGCCAGCCATGGCGGGAGACCACGAGATGCTCGTCATGGCCGAAGCCGAGGAACGGACCGACGATGGGATGCAGCCAGCGAGCCCGCTTCGGCAGCGGTTCCAGCGGGATTCGGGTGAAGTCGGCCGTGGGCCACAGCAGCGCGAGCACGGTGCGTACCTCGGCAAGGTCGGCGACCGGCAGCAGCACGCTGGTCACATCCGACCGGGTCGACTCCTGGTTGCGCATACCCAGCCCGATTACCTCGATCTCGGCTCGGTACCAGCCACGAGGTCGCCACAGCAGCGATTGGCTCAACCGGACGAATTGAATCCGGCGCGGCGGCAGTGACTGGCTGGTCAGATCGGTCAAACCCCGCGAGATCCGCAGCCCCGCAGGTCGGGTCGAGAGTGTGAAGTTGAACTGGCCGGTGACTCTGCGAATGATGAAGCCACCGACGGCTGAGGCCGCCGAGATCACCAAGGCGAGCACCACCACGATGCCGTGCAGATAGGGCGAGAGCAGGATGACTGCGGTCAAGGTGATCGCGATCATCGCCAGCAGCCCAAGGAACTCATTGGACGTCAGTGCCGCAACCAGGAGCCGCTGCGACGGTATCCGCAGCACCACCTGGTCTTCGTCGCTCAGGTCGCTGAGTTGCAGGCCTGGATCAGGGGCGTCGGCAATGACGGCCTCGTGGCCGCGGGCCCGCGACAGCAGATAGTCGCGCAGGTTGTAGGCCCGCGGCCGGGAAAGATAACGCAGTTTGATCCGCTCGTCGGAGCCGATGTCGATGGTGAGTTCGGCCAATCCGAAGATCCGTGCCGCCAGCGGTTGCAGCACGTCGATGGAGGCGACCTTGTCGAATGCGACCCGTTGCGAGCGGTGCACCAGGATCCCGGATTCGACCCGCAGTTCTTCGGAGTCGATGACGAACCGGGTGACCAGCCAGCTCACGAACCCGACCGCTCCGGCGATGAGGGTCACTCCGACCACCACTCCGGCGACGACGATCAGCGGTGGAGGTTCGGTCCCTTCGCTGAACCAGGACACAACCTCTCGCCCCAGGCCGATCAACAGCGCCAACAGCACGACCCAGCCTCGAATGAGTGGGGTGAGCGGGTGCGGGCGTTCGGTGAGCTTGATGGGACTGTCGATGAGGGGCGGCGAATCCTGCGGCTCGGTGGTACTCACAGGGGGAGTGCCTGTTCTTCGCCCAAGGCGATCAGTTGATCTCTGATCCGGATCGCATCCTCGGCTGTGAGGGCGGGGATGGTGCCGTGGGATTCTGCGCTGGCGGTGACCAACTGGACGCCGGACAGTCCCCACAGTCGATTGATCGGCCCGGTGGTGACTTCGATGCTGAGCATGCGTCCATAGGGGATCGCGGTCAACGAGCGAAACCACAGGCCCTTGCTGATCAGGAGGTCGCGTTCACCTTCCCGGAATCGAAACGCCCGGACCCAGCGGCCGATACGAATCACGCGCCATGTCGTCCAGCACACTCCGGCGACGGCCGCGAGGAGTACGGGCCAGCCCTGCTGCGGAAAAGCCAGCCACAGGCCGATCGTGATGGCTGTCCAGAGGATCACATTGGTGACCGCGGACGTGATGCGGTGTGACGTCACGGCCACCGGGGGGAGGCCTTGCCACTCTCCTGCAGGTCGGAAAACGTCGTCCATGGGGTGCAGATTAGCCGGAGTCGCCACCTCGACGTAGTTCTCGTTGGACACGCCGCATTTTGCGTCGAAGGGCCGAGGCCTTGGGATTGCGTACCTCGACTCCGCCGAAGCCCAGGCTGCCGGTCAGTGTGAGGTGGACCGATCCCGGCTGGGGCGGCCCGACCTTGATCGTGCAGCCGCCGAAGGCCGCATTGGTGAGATTGCTGACCTCTGTGCCATCAGGGACGATGAGCTCGATCCCGCCAAAGACGCAGCGTACGTCCATGGCGATCTCGGTGCTTTCGAAGGCGGCCTCGGTCAGATCCAGTTCGATGCCGCCGAAGACTGCGGACACCGAAAGGTGAGCCGGCACCTTCCAGTAGCCGCGGCGCTCTACGGCGCCGAAAATGGCGGCGATGTCGGGCTGGGCCGGGCCGGGCGTCGCTGTGGGGGTGGGGGTGGTGCGCGGTGTCGTGGCGACCAGGTCCCGGGTGAGCGGGACCAGATCGTCGAAGACGACGGCGGCTTGGGCTGCGTCGATGCGGCGGTCCCGCTCCGCAGAGTTCAAGATGCCTTCAGCGTGTGCGCTGGTGAGCAAGGTAATGACATGTTGGCGATCGCTGTCTTGGACGGTGCGATCACCGCCGACGGCTGGTCCGACATCGGTGGGTTCCAGATCACTCATGGCTTGAATGTATTGCTCACACCCGCCTGCGCGGGCGGAATCTGCAGTGATCCCGGGCCGAGCCGGGGAAGTCCCTGAGCGGTGCGAATCAGGCCGCGATCAGCCCATGCTCACGGGCGATCGATACCGCCACCAGACGATCATGGACGCCGAGCTTGGTGTAGACGTTGCTCAGGTGCTTGTGCACTGTCCGCGGCGAGAGGCCAAGGCGGGTGGCGATGGTTCGAGCCAGCAACCCGTCGGCCAGGAGCTGAAGGACTTCGACTTCGCGCGGGGTGAGGTTCAAAGCGGCGGCGGCTTCTGCGGCGCTGGACGCCTGCCGGGAACGCTGGCAGGCGTCGGCAGCCTGAGGCATCAGGAACGACAGGGGAGCGGCTGCCTCGGACAGCAGAGCCTTGGCGTCGGCGGTGAATCCACCCCGGCGGCTCAACACCAGCAGGCGCCCTCGGGCCCGGGTGGCCGGCTGTTCGTCGAACTCAGGTCCGATCAGAATGACCTCGCCGAGGATCGGATGCTGTCCGCCACGCAGGATGCTCTCCGGCCGTCCGCGGCCGCCTCGTCCAGCAACTTCGGCCAAGGCTGAGGAGATACGGTCATTCGGCCAGGCGGCGTGCGCCATGGTTTTGCCGGCGGCATCCAAGCCGATGAGAGCCGCACCATCGGCGCGGCAGTACTTGCCCAGAGCCTGACAGATCAACTGTTCGGCATCATCGCCGCTGTTGATCACCGACAAGGCTTGGTTCATGAGGTCCAGGATCGCGATGGCCCGCTCTTCTCTGGTCAAGGCATCCCTCCTCTTCTGGTTGTCGCCTGCTGTCCAGTGTGCACTGTCAAGTCAGCAGTTTGGCAGACCTAACCATCGGCGCACATGATTTAGTCCACATTCCTCGAACCTTGGTCAGGCGGGGGCGCGGTGCAGCGGTGTGCGAGTCCCGTGGCGGGCCAGCTACACTGCTGCTGCGCTCACGCGCCGCTGCGGATGTAGTTCAATGGCAGAACATCAGCTTCCCAAGCTGACAGTGCGGGTTCGATTCCCGTCATCCGCTCCAAGGGGCCCCACAGTTTGTGGGGCCTTTTTCGACCGGTTTTGAGGCCCTCTTGGGAGGTCTTCGAACGTGTAGGCTGGCCTTCGCGGTGGTGGCACTGGTTTCCCGAAGCGGACAAGGTTGCGGGTTCGGTACCTGCCCCCGCTTTCGCCGGGTTCGACCACTTCGGCGAGTCGAGTTTTCTTCGGAAGTTCGCGGTACCAGTCATGCTTCAGTTCGCACAATCCCACCCCGTAGCGAAGGCGTGATCGAGGTGCGCGCGGAAACGGGGGTGGGGGCCCGTGACTGACGGCAAGGCTCAGGCCGTATCCGGTCAGGCCGCTCGACTCATTGAGCAGGCGCAGGCGCTCGCCGACCGCTTGATCGCCGATGCCGAGAAGCAGGCACGCGCCGCCAAGGCAGAGGCCGCCCGCGCTGAAGAACTGGCCCGGGTGAACCAGGAGCGCTCCGACGCGGCAGAGCGTGCTGCGACCCTGGCCAGCGGCAAGACCAAAGCGATGTTGGAACGTGCCCAGGCCGATTCGGAGCTGTTGGTCAACGATGCGACCGATCAGGCCACCATGATCGTGGCGACCGCCAACGAGAATGCGGCCGAGCTGTTGGATCGGACTCAGGCCGAGGCGACCGAGTTGATGGAGCGGGCCCGTTCAGAGGCGCAGCGACTCACCGCTGCAGCCGCTGAGGCCGCCCGTCAGATCGCCAGCGAACAGCAGGCGCACTCCGACCAACTCAGCGCCGACCTGAATCGCCAGCAGCTCGAGGTGACCTCGCTCACCACCCGGCAACGCGAACAAGCCGAGGCCGACGCAGTCGCGGTTAGGGTGATGGCTGCAGCCATGCTCGTGGAGGAGCGGCGCGCCTTCGAACGAGAGTGCGCGGTGGTGCGCGGGATCATCGCCCAGGAGTTGCAGGCCGCGCGGCGACAGATTCACCAGGAAAATGCGGACGCCGAAGCTGAGCGCGCTGAGTTTGCCGCACAGGCCAGGGCCTCAGCCGAGGAGCAATATGTCGCCGCTGCGGCCCACCTGGCCTGGACCAAACAGGCCATGGCTGAGCTGCAGGCCAGCGTGGAGGCTGAACTGTCGACGCAGCGCGCTAATCATGCAGCCGAGTTGGAGGCGATCCGTGACCGGGCCGACCACGCTGCCGCAGAGCAGCTTCAGCGGGCCGAGCAGCGGGCCGGCGAACTCGTTACTGAGGCAGGGGTCGCCGCGGCTGGCATGAAGGCCGAGGCGGAGCAACTGCTGGCTGAGTCGCGGCGTCAGTCCAGCGAAGTGCTGCGGCAGGCCAAGCAGGACGCAGCCGCGCTACGCGATGCGGCTGAGCGGGACGCCACCGAGGATCTTGAGACGGCGAAGTTGCGGTTGGCCGAGGCCGAAAAACAGGCCCGACAGATTCGTGAACGTGCCACCGAGACCCTGGACACCTTGCAGAAGAATGCGCACAACAAGGCGAAGCAGATCCGTGCTGAGGCCAATGAGGTCCTTCGGCAGGCACGAGCCGATGCCGACCAGGTACGCAGCACTGCCGCCGAGGCGGTGAAGCGCGCTCAGGCCGAGACCGAGGCGCTGGCGCGTCGACGCGATGACATCACCGAGCAACTGAGCCGGCTGTCGGGAGTGATCGATGCACTCTCCACGCCCGGCTCTCCACGAATTGACCTGCAACACAAATCGAGAGGAAGCAAGTGACCCAATCTAGCCACGAATTCCGCACTGTCATGCGGGGTTATGAGCCGACCGAGGTGGACCGGGCCCTGGTTCAGCTGCAGAGTCAGGCCGACGCGCAGCGCAAAAGCGTCGACCAGGCTGCGGCCGAGATCAAGAAGCTGCGTTCCGACCTGGACGCCGCTGTCAAGCAGGGGCAGCTGGATCGGCTGCGGGTCCAGGAGCTGGAAGCCGAGCTCGAAAAGGAGTCGCTGCCGAGCACGGCGACGGTGACCGAGCGGGCCGCCAAGATCCTGCGGCTGGCTGAGGATGAGGCTGTCGACGTGCGTGCCCAGGCCAAGGCTGCCGGTGAGGCCACTCGGGCCGAAGCCGATGAGTACGCCATCCAGGTTCGCCAGACCGCCGAGACCGAAGCGGCCGAAATCAAGGACAAGGCCGAGGCGGCTGCCGCAGCCACCATCGAGGCAGCCTCCCGCAAGGCCGACGAGTTGCTCGACCAGGCGAATCGGGAGGCGACGACGCGGCGTGAAGAGGCCGAGGCGATTTTCGAGCGCCAGCGGGCTCGAGCCGCGTCCGCCGCTGCGGAGTTTGAGAAGACCCTGGCGACCCGTCGGGACCAGGCTGCCGGCGAGTTCTCCCATCAGATGGATGCCTACGAGCAGGCCTTGGAGGCGACCGAACAGCGGCGCGTGGCGATTCAGGCGGAGGCCGATCGACTGCTGGCTGAGGCCAAGGAAGAGGCTGACACCGTCAAGCGTGCTGCCCGTGAGGAGGCTGCCCAGCGACTGGACGATGCTCGCCTTGCAGCCGAGCGCGTTCGCAAGGAATCCGATCGCGAGCTGTTGGCCGCCACCGCGCGTCGAGAGGCGGTCACGGCCCAGTTGACCAATGTGCGTCAGATGCTGGCTGCGCTGGGCGCCGGGCCGTTGTTGGATGCGTTGGGTGAGGAAAGCTCGACACCGGCCATCGCTGACAGCGTGCCCTTCGAGGAGGACGACACCGTCGCAGCAGACGACGAGGCCGACGATCTGGAGGTGGCTGAGGCCGACGAGGCTGACGACGCCGAGGAAGCGGACGCCAGCAAGTAAGGAAGGCCGCAGAGCGGTCGGCTCAGCCGGTGCGACGATGAGCTTTGTCGTCCCACCGGATGTAGCCGGCCGCTTCTGCTTTCCCGGGAGTGTCGAACCACTCGTCGGCCTTGGTGCGGCCGTACCAAGGGCTCTCTACTGTGTGGTAGAGCCCTGAGCTTCGATTCCCTTTGACAGCCCCCGAGGTGACGGTGGTGCTGGAACGAGCGCCCATGGTGAGTAACGCATGGATCCGCGAGCGTTGATCCTGTGGCGGTGGCGGCAGCGGTTCGTCGCTGTGCCAGGGCCGGGGGCTGCGGTTAATCACCTGGCTTGGCGGGGGATTGTCGAGAAAGGCCTGCTCCCACCACGGAACATCGATGTCTGGTGACGGGCTGGCGGCGGGGTGGAGCACTACGGGGCGAGGGGAAGAACTCTGGGTTGGAGCGATGTCGGTCTCCGATACCTCCGAGGTGTCGGCCACATCAGCGTCCGCGGTGACGGGAACGACGGCGATCTCAGCGGTGGGATCAGGGGGAGCTGGCTCCAGCGCGACAATATCGACGGCTGCGGGGGTTGATTCCGCGGGGGCCTTCGCGTCGGGAGGTTCCTCGACCGCTGCAGCGGACTCAGCCTGGGGAAGATAGGCCAAATACGGCACGGGTCTGGCATCTGTTACGTCTGTGGGGGCAGCGCTCGGGACCGGTCGGTCGGTCTGCGGGCCTAAGACCAACTCCGGCTTTTCGGCGCGTTGGTGTCGTCGTCGAGAGCTCAGCGCGACCAGCAAGATCACGCATGCTCCCAGCAGGAACACCAGAAAAGCCAACCACCAATCGAGGGGCATTCCCACCTCCTCCCGGTGTTTTCCCCTCACCATGGACAGTGCCCCATCTGGCGCAGTCAGGAGGAAGGGACGAGTACGTGTCGGGGCCCCTCTTGCGTCTGCGTCGAAGCACGTAGGGAGACTCTAACGGTCACCAGCCCCGGAATGCCTAACCACAGAAGCGTTTCCCAATCGGTGAGCGGAAAGAGGCCCGGTTAGGATCACGGTGTGGGACGTCGAAACCCAGATTTCTTTGAAAGCTGCTTTCAATACCCGCCGCAGGTGGTGGCTCACGGCCCGGGCCGAGTGAATCTGATCGGCGAGCACACCGACTACAACCAGGGGTGGGCCCTCCCTTTTGCCATCGAACAGTCGGTGATCGCGGCCCTGTCGCCGCGCGACGACCGGCGGGTCCGGGTGGCCTCGGCGGAGGTTGCGGGGGTCATAGAGACCGACCTTGATCGGCTGCACTCGGCCGAGGGCTGGGCGGCCTATCCCCTGGGTGCAGCGTGGGCATTGCTTCAGGAGGTCGGTGCGGACTCGGCGCGCGGGTTCGATCTGGCCATCACCAGTGAGGTGCCGATGGGGGCGGGGCTGTCATCCTCGGCCGCGCTCGAGACAGCGGTGCTGGTCGGGCTGTGTCGGCTGTGGGGCCTCGAGGTGGATCGCCGCACCCTCGCCCGGCTGGGGCAGCGCGCCGAGAATGAGGTGGTCGGTGCCCCCACCGGGGTCATGGACCAAATGGCCTCCCTGTTGGGGACGGCCAATGCTGCGGTGCTGCTGGATTGCCGCGACCTCAGCACCGAGCTGGTTGACCTGAGTCTGGAGGCCGCAGGGCTGCAGATCGTGGTCATCGACACGCGCATGCACCACTCGCATGCCGGGCGCGGCTATCGGACCCGCCGCGAGGAATGCGTGCAAGCGACCCGCCTGCTGGGCCTTGATTCGCTGCGGGACCTCGACATCGCTGACATCGAAGCCGCTACCCGCGGAATGGATGAACGCTTGGCTCGGCGGGTGCGTCATGTGGTCACGGAGAATCAGCGCGTCCTGGACACGGTCTCGACGCTGCGCAGCGAAGGCCCTGCTGCCATCGGGAACCTCCTGAACGCCTCCCATGATTCGCTACGCAACGACTTTGAAGTGTCCTGCCCCGAGGTCGACTTGGCCGTCGAACTCGCCAGAACCATGGGTGCATTGGGTGCCCGGATGACCGGTGGCGGCTTCGGCGGGGCAGCGATTGCGTTGCTTCGGCCCGACATTTTGCCGGGGCTCACCGAAGAGATCGAGGACGTGTACGCGCGCTGCTTCTACGACATTCCCCAGCTCTTTGTGGCCGCCCCCGCCCCCGGTGCCGGCCTGCTGTCCTGAAGCAGTCAGCGGCGGGCGGTGCCCCAGAAGGTGCGAACGACTTGGCCACCGACGCGCATCACCTGGTTCCAGAAGGTGGGTGAACTCAACACCTTCTCCACCCCGGACTTGGCCCGTGATCGCGATCCGCTGGCACCAGAGCTGCGCGGAGCGGGTTTATCGGCGGCGGCAGCTTCAGCCTTGGCCTGCGCGGCGGCCTCGGCTTCGGCCTGAGCCTTGGCGGCACCCTCCTCAAGGCGACGGGTGAGCATCTCGTAGGCCGAATCCCGGTTCACCGACGGACCGTACTTGGCCTGCATCTCCGACGTGGCCACCCCGTCGGCCAGCCACTGCGGGTCGAGCGGCTTCATCGAACCCAGCGGTGCCAGCATGCGCGTCCAAGCGACGGGAGTGGGGGCACCGTTGGGGTTCAGCACCGTCACGATGGCCTCCCCGATCCCCAACGACTGCAGCGTCTGAGCCAGGTCGTAGGCGCTGTTGGGATAGGTCTCGACGGCGGCCTTGAGCGCCTTGGCGTCCTTGGGAGTGTGTGCTCGCAATTGATGCTGTACCCGGGAGCCGAGTTGAGCCAAGACATCATCGGGCACATCGGAGGGCACTTGGGTGACGAAAAAGATGCCCACTCCTTTGCTGCGGATCAGGCGGACGGTCTGGGCGATGGCATCCAGGAACGCCTTGGACGCGTCGTCGAAGAGTAGGTGGGCCTCATCGAAGAAGAAGACCAGCTTGGGAACGTCCACATCGCCGATCTCCGGCAAGTCATGGAACAGGTCGGCCAGCAGCCACATGATGAAGGTGGAGAAGATCGCTGGACGGTCTTGGAGGTTCGGCAGTTCCAACAGGGAAATCACGCCATGGCCGTCAGCAGTGGTACGAATCAGATCTGTGGAGTTGAACTCCGTTTCGCCGAAGAATTCCTCCCCGCCCTGGGTCTCCAAGGTGACCAGGCTGCGCAGGATCACGCCGACCGTGGCGGAGCTGAGACCGCCGAGCTCCTTCAGGTCGGGCTTGCCTTCCTCAGAGGTTAGATACTGCATGACCTGCTTCAGGTCGGCCAGATCCAACAAGGGCAGGCCTCGAGTGTCGGCGTAGTGGAACACCAGACCCAGGCTGGATTCCTGGGTCTGATTCAGCCCGAGCACCTTGCTCAGCAGAATCGGTCCGAAGCTCGACACGGTGGCTCGCAGCGGCACCCCGCTGCCTTGACCACCGAGGGCGTAGAACTCCACCGGGCAGCCTTCGGGCTGCCAATCCTGACCGATCTTCTGGGTACGCGCGGTCAGCTTCTCGCTGGGCTCACCCGGGACGGCGATTCCGGACAGGTCGCCTTTGATGTCGGCGGCGAAGACCGATACCCCGGCTCGGGAGATCTGTTCAGCCATCAACTGCAAGGTGCGGGTCTTCCCGGTGCCGGTGGCCCCGGCCACCAGGCCATGCCGGTTCAGCATCGACAAAGACAGCCGGATTCTGGTTGACGCCACCGGCTCGCCCTCAGCCATGAGAACGCCCAGATCAATGGCGGGGGAATCGAAGGTGTAACCGGCGGTGATCTCGGCGATCTGTTCAGGTGTCGAAGCCATGAGGAAAGACTGGCACATCTGGTCTCTCCCGCCGAGTGTTGGCGCCGCGCGTGGTACCCTCCGTCCTCAGACAGGGGAGCGCCACCGGGCGCTGAGAGTGCGGGAATCCGCAGACCCTCGAACCTGATCCGGTTAACACCGGCGTAGGGAGTCGGGAAATCTCCTCAGGACCATTCCTGAGCCCTCCGAGCGTTTTGGAGGAGTCGTTGATGTCCATATTCACCATGCCTTGGGCCCGCGGGGTGCTCGCCGGGGCCGTTGTCGCGCTCGTCGCGACGGGCTGTTCCAGTCCTGCGGGCACATCGAGTTCGTCGCCGACTGCACTGACCGAGTCCAAGACTTTGACCGTCATCACCCACGATTCGTTCAACCTTGACGATGCGACGAAGGCGAAGTTCGCCGCCGAAACCGGCTACGAGGTGAAATACGTCGCCCCCGGGGACGCCGGCACCACCGTCAATCAACTGGTGTTGACCAAGGATTCACCCATGGGTGATGTGGTCTACGGCATCGACAACACCTTCGCCGGTCGAGCCATGGATGCCGGCATCCTCAGCCCCTACACCGCACCGACGCTGCCGGAATCGGCCAAGGCCTACGAGCTGGGCACGGCGCCGCAGTTGACCCCGATCGACCACGGCGAGGTGTGCGTGAACGCCGATGCATCTTGGTACAAGGCCAAAGGCTTGGCTGTGCCCAAGACCCTGGACGACTTGACCAAGCCTGAATACAAGGGTCAGTTGGTGGTGATGAACCCCGCCAGTTCATCGCCGGGCCTGGCCTTCTTGATGGCCACGGTGGCTGCCAAGGGTGACTCCGGCTACCTCGACTACTGGAAGCAGCTCAAGGCAAACGGGGTCAAGGTCTCCGGTGGCTGGAGCGATGCTTATGGCAATGACTTCACCGCCTCCAGCAAGGGCAGCTATCCGCTGATGGTGTCCTATTCGTCCTCGCCGGTCGATTCGCCCAAGGCTGTGGTTCTTACCGATACCTGTTTCGGCCAGGTCGAATACGCCGGTGTGATCGCCGGTGCTCAAAATGCAGTGGGGGCGCACAAGTTCATCGACTTCATGCTCAGCCAGCAGGTGCAGGCCCAGATCCCCGAGCAGATGTATATGTATCCGGTGGATTCCTCGGTGGCCCTGCCCGCATCGTGGGCGACCCATGCCGCCAAGGTCGAAAAGCCGCTGACCCTGCCGGTGGCCGACATTGATGCCGGACGGGTCGAGTGGATCAAGGCCTGGACCGCCACGGTCATCGGCTGAGTCTGCGAATCCGCCATGCACAAGCTGCCCCGCGCCGCTGCCGTCGACCCCTCGACGGCAGGACGGCTGCGGCGGCAGGGGAAAGTCTGGCTGTGGGTCGCGATCGCCGTGGTTCCCCTGGCCTTCCTGACCATCTTCTTCGCCTGGCCGGTGAGCGCGTTGGTGCTGCGAGGGTTCTTCGACGACACCGGTTTCAACCTGGCCGGTGTCGGCGAGGTGCTTTCCGCCCCCCGCACCTGGCGGATCGTGGGTCAGACTGTGGCGCAGGCGGTCGTGGCGACGGTGATCGCGGTCGTGTTGGGGCTGCCGGGGGCCTATCTGCTCTATCGCACCCGATTCCGCGGACGGCGAGTGTTGCGCGCGGTGGTGACCATCCCCTTCGTCCTGCCCTCGGTGGTGGTCGGGGTGGCGTTCCGATCCCTGCTTGATCGTGGCGGCCTGTTGGGATTCCTGGGTTGGAACGCCGGGTTCGTGGCCCTGGTCGCCGCCTTGGTGTTCTTCAACTACTCGGTGGTGGTGCGAACCGTCGGGGTGCTGTGGGCCCGGCTGGATTCTCGCGGTGTGCAGGCGGCGCGCAGTCTGGGCGCTTCGCCGATGCGGGTGTGGTGGACGGTGACCTTGCCTGCGCTGGCGCCAGCTATTGCGGCTGCGGCGGCTTTGACCTTCTTATTCTGTGCCGCCGCCTTCGGGGTGGTGTTGATCCTGGCCGATCAGGGCTGGGGCACCATCGAGACCGAGATCTGGTACCAGACCACCCAACTATTGGACCTGCAGGCCGCGGCAGCGCTCTCGATTCTGCAACTGGTCGTGGTCGGGGCGTCGCTGCTGGTCGCCGAGATCACGCGCAGCCGTCAGGAGCGCGCGCTGCGGCTGGCTGGTCGCTCCAGTGAGCACCGGCTGCGCCGGTCCGATCTGCCCGCCGTGGTGGTCACGGCCATCGTGATCGGCGGCTTGCTGGCCATGCCGATGGTGGCGCTGGTGATGCGCAGCCTGGAGACCGCTGACGGCCTCGGTGTCGGCAACTACGCCCAACTGTTCGCCGCGACCGACACCGGTCTGCCGAATGTGTGGCAGGCCACCCTCAATTCACTGCAGACCGGCGTGGTCGCGACCCTCATCGCGGTGGTGCTGGGCAGCATGGTCAGCTTTCTGCTGTCTCGACGGCCATCCTCGGCCCGGGGACGACAGGTCGTGCGGGTCGCTGATGCCGCCTTCATGTTGCCGCTGGGAGTCTCGGCAGTCACCGTGGGCTTCGGCTTTCTGATCACCTTGAATCGGCCACCGCTGGATCTGCGCTCCAGTTGGATTCTCATCCCCATTGCCCAGGCGGTGGTCGCGCTGCCGCTGGTGGTGCGCAGCCTGCTGCCCACCCTGCGGGCCATTGATCCGCGGCTGCATCAGGCGGCGGCGACGTTGGGGGCATCGGGGTGGCGGCTGGTGACCAGCATCGACCTTCCACTTGCCGCGCGCGGTCTCGGGCTGGCGCTCGGCTTCGCCTTCGCGACCAGTCTGGGCGAGTTCGGCGCCACGACCTTTCTGGCCCGTCCGGATCATCCGACCTTGCCGGTGGCGATCTTCCACCTGATTGGCCGGCCAGGCATGGACAATCAGGGCATGGCTTTGGCTGCTTCAGTGATGCTGGCCGTCCTGACAGCAGTGGTGATGGCGGTGGCTGAGTGGGTTGGTCCGAAGGAGAATAGGGCGTGGTGAGCGGGCTTCGGGTCGATCAGGTGGTGGTGCGCTACGGCGCGGTCACCGCAGTAGATCAGGTGACGGTTGAGGTCGCCCCCGGCGAGATCGTTGCGGTGATCGGAGCCTCCGGCTCAGGCAAATCCTCTCTGCTGCGAGCAGTCGCTGGTTTGGAGCCGCTGGCCGCCGGTCGGGTCACCTGGGATGGCGTGGACCAATCGACGGTGCCGACGCACAAGCGAGGCTTTGCCGTGATGTTCCAGGACGGCCAGCTCTTTCCGCACCTGAGCGTGGGGGCGAACGTGGGCTATGCGCTGTACAAGCGGCGCCGCCGGGACCGCGAGCAGCGGGTCGCGGAGTTGTTGGACCTCGTCGGGCTGCCCGGCTTCCAGGAGCGCAGTATTGATGAACTCTCCGGCGGGCAGGCGCAACGGGTGGCCTTGGCACGCAGCTTGGCCGCCGAGCCCCGGTTACTGCTCCTGGACGAGCCTCTCTCGGCTTTGGATGTGGGGCTACGAGAGCATCTCGCCGAAGTGCTGGCTGCCGGGCTGCGGGCAACCGGGACGCCAGCGATGTATGTGACCCATGATCAGGACGAGGCCTTCACCGTGGCCGATCGGGTAGCCGTGGTGGAACGCGGCCGACTGCTCCAGATCGACACCCCTGCGCGACTGTGGGCGGCTCCCGCGAGTCGTTCGGTGGCCGAGTTCTTGGGATACCGGCCCCTGCTGGAGACCTCCGAAGCGGTCGCCCTGGGCTGGCCGGATGCACCCCTGGGGATCATTGCGGTCGGCCCGGACGGTCTAGTGGCTGACCCCTCGGGAGTGGCTGTAGAAGTGAAAGGATTCACTGTCGGGCGTGGTGAAATTCTCTACGACGTTGAACTGCCGTCGGGTCAACTGGGTCGTTTGCGGGTTCGAGGGGAGGGCGATCCGGCCCAAAACTGTCGAGTTCGGCTCGATCCACGCGGATGCGCGGTGCTGCGTCCGTAGCGACCACCCCGTGAGGACCGTTAGCCGTTGTCGGCGAGCAGTTGCCAAGATCGGCGGTTATCTCGAGGGCCTCTAATCGTCTCGAATACGGGCCACTCCTGAGCAATTCCTGGCCATTTATCAGGAAATTTTAAGAACCCTCTCGTGGCGTCCCTCTGACGGGTGACAAGGGGAAGCACTCTAAGCGGGAGCCTCACTCAACTGTCTCAACCCGATCTGCAGACTAGTGAAACCTTAAGGGCTCAAAGTGCGCACTGAATGCCTCGATGGGTGCAAGAATGCCGGGGTGGGAACACAAGCGAAAGTGGTGCCAACTGGCGCCCGACATGAGGTTGGGGTCGACGAGCTCTTCTTCTCTACGACCGATGCTCGAGGAATTATCGATCAGGCGAACTCGGTGTTCGTCCGGCTGTCTCGGTACTCGCGCGACGAGTTGGTGGGCGCCCCGCACAACCTGATCCGTCATCCGGTCATGCCCGGTGGAGCCTTCCTGTTGATGTGGGACACGATTGAGGCCGGACAGCCGTTCTGCGCCTACGTCGACAATCTCGCGGCCGACGGAAGCACCTATGGCGTCTTTGCCACGATCACTCCGCTCGGCGATGACTACCTCTCCGTTCGTACCCGGCCATTCGTGGACGGCCTGCACGACGCGGCCTTCTCTCTCTACGGCGCGGTGCGCCCCATGGAGCTGGAACTGCAGGAAAAGGGTTGGAATCCGCACGAAGCGGCCGTGGTAGGCGCCGAGAAACTCGGTGAGCTCCTGGTCGGTGCCGGAATCCCGTCCTATGAGGAATTCATTTGGAAGGCGCTCCCGGCTGAAGTTGAGGCCTGCCTGGAACAGTCCAGTGGTATCGCCAAGCGGCCACTGGCGACCGGTGACATGGCCGAAATGCTTGGCGTGGCGATGCGTATCGACACCGCGCTGCGCGAATGGGTGCACAGTCTGGACGATCTTCAGCGAGTCGCTGACGCGCTGCTCGCGGCCGCCCCGCAATTCAGCGAAACCATGGAGGCCAACGCCCGGGTCGCCGACCAGATCAACGAGAACGACGCCGAGGGCTTCTTCTCCTCGGCGATGGTCTACCTGCGGGTTTGGGCCCAGATGGCGCCCGAAGTTGCCGGCATCGTGACCGAACTGCTGGTGCAGTTGGACGAGTTGCGTCGCAGTTGCGCCCAGACTCGATTCCGCATCGCCTTGGCCGTTCTGCACAACTTCACCGTGGGCCAGTTCGTGGTGGAGATCATCGACAACGTCCCCGGTTCCGAAGAGGCCCGCCCGGCCATCGGCCAACTCGGCCGCGCCTTGGACGAGGGCCTGGCTTCGGCCAGCGAGGGCACCCAGCACAATGCGGCGCTCGCCGCAGCCGCTGCGGATCGCATCTCCACCCTGCGTGACCTACTCGACCTGCCCCAGACCATGATCCGGGAATGGTTGTCGCGGGCGGACCGGTCCTCCAGTACCTTCATGGAGATGGTGGACACCATTTCGGCGCAGGTGGATCGCACTCAGGCCGACATCGACCTGCTCGGGTCGCTGTCCGATGAGTGCCGTCGCATCGCTGTGCCGCTCGATTCCAGCGTGGTCGAGATCGAGACCCAAAAGCTACGGAGTCTGATGGAATCCCACCAGGCCCACCGTCCGCGCTACGCGCTGGCGAAGTAGTTCCCTTTCCCACACCGTCGACGCCGCCTCCCCTACTTGGGGGAGGCGGCGTCGTGGTTTTCGGTGCCGATCAGCGGTGAGGACTAAGATCAGGGCTCGGAGTGTCGGGAAGCCTGGTCGACCATCCCGCAGAGTGCTCAAGCCCTGCGGATGCTGACAGTGGAGGGCGCCATGACATTGAGGGTTTCCGAATCACCGACAACGACGCACCCGGAGGCCTGCCGTGCACGCTCATGAAATCGCCGAACCGTATCCGGTCATCAGCGCCGAGACTTCTGCGCTGGAAGCCGCCCGCCTGATCGCTCGGGAACGGCGTCCGGGTCTGGTCGTGATCGGCCCCGCAGGCGCCCCGACGGCGGTGCTGGCGGCGGCGCAGGTGGTTCAGTTCATGGTCCCTGACTATGTCCAGGTCGACCCGAGGCTGGCTGGGGTCATGGGCGAAGAGCCGGTCACTCGAATCACTGACCGTCTGCGCCGGGCGACGGTGGCCTCGCTGTTGCCTCGTGAGCCGGAGGAATTGCCGGTCCTCAACGGCGATGACACGGTGCTGGAGGTGGCTGCGATCATGGCTCGGCTGGGCAGCCCCCTGGCCGTGGTCTTGGATGGCAGTCAGATCCTGGGCGTGGTTACCGCAAGCCGACTCTTGGAGATGGTGCTGGGTGATTCCCAGTGATGATCTTTTCTATCGTCGTCTTCGGCATTGTCTATGTGCTGATCGCGACCGAGAAGATCAACCGGGTCGCTGCGGTCCTGGCCGGAGCCGGGGTGATTCTGGCCGTCGGAGCGGTGACCACCGAGGACGCCTTCTATTCCACCGAGACCGGCATCGACTGGAATGTCATCTTCCTGCTGTTCGGCATGATGGTGATCGTCGGGATCCTGAAGCTGACCGGGGTGTTCGAGTTCGTTGCGATCTGGGCTACCAAGAAGGCCAAGGGACGGCCCTTTCGGGTGATGGCGCTGCTGTCGCTGATCACCGCGGTTGCCTCGGCCGGGCTGGACAATGTGACCACGGTGCTGTTGATCGCACCGGTCACCTTGCTGGTCTGTGACCGCATCGGGGTGCGGCCGATTCCCTTTCTGATCGCGGAGGCGCTGGCGTCCAATATCGGCGGGACGGCCACTCTGGTGGGTGATCCGCCCAACCTGATCGTGGCCAGCAAATCAGGGCTGGGGTTCAACGACTTTCTGATCAACCTGGGTCCCATCGTGATCGTCATGTTGATCGCCTTCGTGGGGCTTTCGCGGCTGCTGTTCCGTAAGGACTTCGTGGCTGATCCTGAGCAGGTCGCCGAAGTGATGACCTTGGACGAGAAAGAAGCGATCCGGGACCGCCCGCTGTTGGTGAAGAGCCTCATCGTGCTGGGTCTGGTCCTGATCGGCTTCACCTTGCACAGCGTGCTGCACCTTGAACCGTCGTTGGTGGCGTTGTTGGGTGCCGGAGTGCTGATCGCCATCAGCGGGCTGCGTCCCAAGACCTATCTGGCCGATGTGGAATGGGAGACGCTGCTGTTTTTCGCAGGTCTGTTCGTGCTGGTCGGCTCCCTGGTCAAGGTGGGGGTCATCGACCAACTCGCCAATCTGCTGGTGGCAGCCACCAACAACAGCGTTCCGGTCGCGATGATGGTGCTGCTGTGGGGATCGGCGGCGCTGTCGGCGATCGTGGACAACATTCCCTTCGTTGCGACGATGGCTCCCGTGGTTTCGGAGATGGTCGCTCCCGGTGGCCAATATGCCGGTGAGAACGGCCTGTGGTGGGCCTTGGTCCTCGGTGCTGACCTCGGAGGCAACGCCACCGCGATCGGTGCCAGTGCCAATGTGGTGGTCGCCGGAATTGCCAAGCGCAACGGGCACGCGCTGTCGTTCTGGGAGTTCACCCGCTACGGGCTGGTAGTGGCGGTGGTGACGCTGCTGATCGCGACGCCGTACCTGCTGTGGCGCTACTGAATCTTGGTGGGGCGACCCATCCGCTCGCGGACCGCCCAGGGCAGGTACAGCAGCGTCCATAGCATGAGCAGCAGGACGGCTAGCACGGGCACGTAATACCCTCCGGCAGCGGCGCTGATGGGTTCCAACGGTGAACCCGCCGAGGCAGCATTCAGAAACCAGAAGTTGGTACCGAAAAGGGCATTGATCAGCGCCGCCAAGGTCGCAAAGCCTGCCACCGTGACCACAACTCGCCAAAGATTGCGAACCTGCGGTACCAATTCGCCGCTGATGACCCGCATCGCCACGTAACTCACGATGAGCGCGTGGATCGCGAAGCTCTGCCAGGTGAAGACATTCAGGATCGGCCGACTCGACCAGTCGGGGAAGATCTCAGCGGCCAGAGCCCCCCACCAGCCCATGGCGTAGAGGTATTCGCCTGTCCACCGATTCGGACGCATCGCGTCGATGAATACTGCGAAGGTGGCGATGCCGCACACATGCAAAGGCAGGATCTGCGGACTGTAGACCTGCAGGCCCAGATAGGTGAGCTGGCGCAAGACTTCCAGCAGCAGAGTGGCCCAGGCGACGCCGAGTTGAAGGCGTCGCCGAGTGGCGAGCGGGGCTCGCCGATAGGCAGCGGCCAACCCGATGACGGCACCCAACACGATGATGAGCACCCCGAAATGGACCGACGAGAAGGTGCCAAAGCCGACGCCATCGGGCAGCGGCTGATATTGGGCGACAAAGAAATAGTCCCAACTCCACATCACAAACCCCGCCGATACGTCGGTGTCGGCGCCGGGCAGCGCGGTATCACCACGGGCCCATTGTGCAGTTCCTCGGCGGGCAGCGCCAAGATGGTGACCAGCGGACTAGGCGAAACCCCACGAGCAGGTCGTGATCCCATGGCCGTACCGCAGCCACGACGGCAGGTCTGCGGTGAACTGGGTGCGGGTGTCCGGCCCCAGCGCGCGCCAATCGACGTCGGTATTCACCTCGGGCTCGAACTTGTTCCACTCGAACCAGTTGATCATCTTGAGCATGGGGAATCGACTGTGCAGGTCGTCGCTGAACACCTGGCGCCACCAGGCCTGTTTGATGGCCAGTTGGCTGGCGCCGCCATTTGCGGGGGCGTAGAAGGCGGCGGTCTCGGTGATCGACACCGGTCGGGCGTGCGTGACCCCGAAGACCTGATAGAAGTCCGGTACAGCGGTTTCGTCGCCGTTGGATCCGGAGTAGGTGCCGGTGAGCAGGGCGGCCAGTTTGCCTGGCTCGGGAATGTCATTGGCTCCCCACGGATAGTGGTTGCCCCAGTGGTACAGCGACATTCCAACCCAGTCGACGGCGTCGTCGCCGGGGTAATAGGGCAGATAGGGATCGTCTGCCATGGTCAGCTTGCCGTCGTGATTGGTGTCCAGCAGGCGGAAGTCCTCGGTTCCGGCCTTGGCATGGTGATCTCCGCCGCGGAACGGGTAGCCGCCGCCGTAATTGGGAGCCCAGAGCATCGCCGTGCCCGGCGCCGTGTGATGGACGGCCGCGGCGACGGCGCGGAAGGTCGCAATGTAGGCGATGGGCTGTTGGCTCCAGGCGTACCAGGAGCCGTTCATTTCGTGAGCGAAGCGCAGAACCACCGGGATACCGCGATCGTTGAGCGTCCGCAGGTCGGTGGTGAGTCGGTCGATCACCGGATCGGTCACCGTGGCCAGACCGTCGTTCGGCTCAAGGGTCAACAGCAGCACGCCGCCGGATTCGCTGACCTGGCTTGCGGCCTCGGTGACCCAGTGCCACTGCGAATCGGTGTACGGCAGTGTGGTGAATTGGGCGGCCACGGCAGGTGGATGACCAAGTTTTTGGCCATAGTCGAGCAGCGACTCCGAGCCCCAGTCGAGGTTCACCCCGTAGAGGACGCCCTCGTTGCGGGCCAGGATTGCAGCGTCATTGGCCCGGCAACCCCACCGGGAACTGAGGCTTTCCAGGCCCCACAGGGCGCCGGCAGCCACGGCGACTACGATCAGCGCCACGATCACCGTCCGGGCCCGCATTCGCGGGCGCTGGGCGCGAGGGCTGGCGGTGGCAGCCGGGGGTCTGCCTGGATCGGAGGCGGTCACACCGCCGAATTTAGCGGCGGGGCGGTGCACCGGCGGCTCGTTCGGGGTTTTCCTCAGGCCGACAACTTGACCACAGGCACCCCGAAATGGGTGGCGTTGGAATCGATCTGGTAGGAGCCGCTGAGATCGACGTAGTTGGAGAAGTGGCCCAGCACCTGCTTGTCTGCGGGGCACTTGGTCACATTCCAGTTGGCCGAGGGCGAGAAGCAGTAGCCGGTGATGGTGAAGGCGGCCAGGCCTTCGATCTTGTACATGGCGTTGCTGCCGGTGCCGGTGACTTCGTCGAAGATCGGAACCAGGACCGTCTTGTCGTGCAGGGTGGTCCAGTCAAAGTCCTTGCACGAGGTGGAGCCGTCATTGCCGGGGTCGCTTTGCACCCATTCGCCGGCGGTGACATTGGTCAGACAGTTGACGCCTTGCAGCCAACCGAAGCCGCCCCCCACCTCATTGTGGGCCGGTGGTGTGCAACTGTGCTCAATCATGTGGATGGCGGTCTCGGTATCGCCGAGCGGCTGGCCTTGGTCGTCCCAGCCGCCGGTGGCTGCGTAGAAGGCACACCAGGAGAAGGCAAGCGGCATGGTCGCGCCACCGGAGGGCCACCCCCAACGGGCCGATGCTGTGGCCTGCAGGTCGGTGGAGGGAACTCCGATGATCTCGCCGAACCAGTTATGGCGTACCGATGAGGCCTGCACGGTGACCGAGGATTCGCCGATCTCGCCCACCACTTCGCCGGTGGCGTCTCCATCGAGTTTGTTGGCCTTGACGAACAGATCGGCGGTGTTCTGGCACTCGCCATAGGCGCAGGATTCCGCAATCGCCAGGGCCGCTGCGTCCGCGCCGTTTTGAAGCTGTTGGTGCTCGGCATAGACGCCGCCCATGTCGATGGCCAGTGCTCCGAATCCCATCAGGGCCACCATGCTCAAGGCCACCACCACTGCCGTGGCGCCGCGCTCGCCTCGAACGTGTCGACTCAGCCGCCGCATTGCATCGTCCCTACGCCTTTGAGGGTGACGTAGCCACCCAACATTCCGTCGAAGAACCCGGTGAGGGTGTGGTAGCGGTAGGTGAGGGTGAGGGTGGTGCGCGTCAGCGGCGTGCACTCGGCGGAGAATGATCCGTCGATGACATCGGTGGGCTCGGGAGTGGCCGCCGAGGCGATGATGATCGCCTTTTGTTGAGCCAGGGGATCGCTGTAGTTGATCACATAGTGCCGCACGCCGACGCGGGCGGCGTTGGCCAGGGACGCCTGAGTGAGCAAGGCATAGCCGAACTCGATGATGCCCAACAGGAGCATCATCAAGAAGGGCATGAGCAGGGCGAACTCAACGGCTGCCGCGCCGCGTTGCCTTCGTCTGGTCAGCATCATTGCCTCAGGTGTCAGGGTGGACGCCAATCGGGGGCTCGACGTCCAAGAGGGCCCTCACAGATAAGACCGATGCATTCGCCGTCCGCGTTACGCCCTGCCGGGCCGGATTTCGCCGCCTTCGACAGCCGCAGAGTGCCGGACCGTCGTTGGCTGAGCTTGTCGAAGCCCGGCCTGGGTGCGGTTTGGGTTGGTGGTGTTCTTCGGCAGGCTCGGGGTGCGGGGTGTGGGGTTGTCGTTGGCTGAGCTTGTCGAAGCCCTGCCTGGGTGCGATGTGGACTGGCGGTGCCCTTCGGCAGGCTCAGGGTGCGGGGTCGGCCGCGTGGGTGGTTCGGCCGCGCGCCTCAGCAGGTGTAGACGGCGGTGCCACCAACGAAGGTGCGCAGTACCTGGGTGTCTGCAATGGCGTCGGGGTCTACCGCGAGTGGGTCGGCGTCCAACTGCACCAGATCGGCGTACTTGCCGACCTCGATGCTGCCCGACACATCATCGCAGTGGGTCTGCCAGGCGGCGTCGATGGTCTTGGCCCGCAGCGCTTCCTCAGCACTGACGCATTCGGCCGGGTTGAGCACCGTCCCGCTGACCCGGGTTCGCCGAGTCACAGCGGTCTGGATCTCTCGGAACGGCTGAAAGTCGGTCACGGTGTAGTCACTGTGCATGGTGACGCGCATACCGAGCGCCCGGGCACTGGCGAAGGGGTCGAGCAGTGCGGCCTTCTGTGCGCCCACGACGTTTTCGATGAAGGTGTCTCCCCAGTAGTAGACATGGTTCATCAGGAAAGAGGGCGAGACCCCCAGTTCGGCCATCAGCGTGAGTTGATCGGGATGGGTGAAGGAACAGTGCTCGATTCGGTGCCGCAGTGCGAGTCCGGTGTGTCCGGCCAGGACGGCCGCAAAGGCCCTTAGGGCCTGGTCGATCTCGGCATCACCGTTGGCATGGACCATGATCGGCCAGCCCAACCCATGGGCGAGGCGCATGCGTTCGATCAGAGCGCCGGTCTCGTAGTTGGGGCTTCCCCGAAAGTCGCGGCCCAGATAGTTCTCGCGCTGGTAGCCGCTGCGTCCCTGGTTGGAGCCGTCGGCCACGAGCTTCCAGGCGGTGGCGCGGCACATATCGTCACCGGCGAAGGGGGTCAGTCCGTTGCTGAGGATCTTTTCCGCGATGGGATCGAGGATCGCGTAGCCGACCCGTCCGGCGAGATCGGCCTGATGGAACAGACTCACCTCGGCAGGGCCCAGCACACCGCCGGTGGCAGCGTCCTGCGTGCGGGTGTAGCCGGCGGCCAACGCATTGTGATTGATCCGAACCAGGTTGGCCAGCAACTGCTCGACCGACGGCTGCGGCAAGGCGGCCAGCAATGGCTCGATGGCCGCCAACTCGCCGACGACTCCGGTGAGGCGACCGTCGTGGCGTCCGTAAAACCCACCCACCGGATCGGGGGTGTCGTCATGGAGGCCGGCCCGATCCAGGGCCACGGAGTTCACGTAGACGAAGTGCATGGAGGCGTTCATGACCAGCACCGGACGGTCCGGGATGGCGGCGTCCAGGATGGTTCGGGTGAGATCGGGCTCTCCGGGCAGCAGACTCGGATCGTAGGAGTTGCCCAGCACCCAATCGGCCAGCACCGGCCCGGCGGCCTTCAGCGCTGCGACGATGGCATCGAGGTCGGCGCCATCGCGGGTGGAACAGTCCACCCAGTCGAGGGTTAGCGCCGATCCCCAATAGTGCATGTGCGGCTCGATGAGTCCGGGATAGATCGCGCCATCGCCGGCATCGATCATGGTCGTATCCGGACCCACCACCCCCTCCAATTCGCCGCGATCGCCGACCGCGATGATGTGGCCGTCGCGTACACCGATTGCCTCGGCCCGTGGCCGCTGCGGGTCCAGTGTGTGAATCTTTCCCGTGATGAGGGTGTCAGCGACCGCAGCAGTCGCGATCGGCCGTGCGGCGCTGGGCGGGGGCGCCGACCAGGTGACGGTATCGAGCTTCGCCCACGAGGCCAAGGCCGAACCGGCATCGCAGTCGCAGGTGGTTTGGTGAGTGTCGAGCGTTGTCATGGCGCAGTCCTCTCCACAGGCGCGCCTCATGTTGGGGTGGACTCGGGGTGCGCGCCCGGATTTCATCGTTGCACGATGCCGCCTGCCCCGCGGTGATTCCGACATCTCGACCGCGTGGTTGTTCACCCTGTAGCTGTCCGGGCGGTGCAAAGCAGCCTGCGCCGTCGGCCTCGGACAGCGGTTCGGCACCCTTCGGCAGACTTGGCCACCCTGCCGCCCCCACTCCCCCCGCCAGCCGCTCCCAAAAGTGGCAGAAGCTCCCGAAGGTTCGGGAGCTTCTGCCACTTTTGGGAGCGTTTCGAAGCGGGGTCAGAGTTCGTCGAAGGGCGCTGCGCCTCGCGGCGCTCCTGCTGCCCACTAGCTAGGCCCGGCCTCGGAAGGCTCAGTTGCCGAAACGTCGAAAGCCGCTCTGACGAGGGGCAATACTCCTCGCTAGAGCGGCTTTCCGCTGGTCGGGGTGACAGGATTTGAACCTGCGACCTCGTCGTCCCGAACGACGCGCGCTACCAAGCTGCGCCACACCCCGATGGTCCCGACAGCGTCAGGGCCGAGTGGCAGTTTAGCCCAACCCGCCGCGCTCAGCCATTCGAGGCCGGACGCAACGTCAGCACCGTGACCTCGGGTGGACAGGCGAATCGGTACGGAGAGTAGGGCGAGGTGCCCAGGCCCGCCGAGACATGAACCCAGGACGATCCGGCGGCGGTCTCTTGGGTGCTCAGGCCCTTGGCCCGCGAGGGCTCCAAGTCGGAGTTGGTGGTCAGCGCGCCGAAGCCCGGCACGCACACCTGTCCGCCGTGGGTGTGCCCGGCCAGGATGAGGTTCAAGCCGTCGTCGGTCATCTCGTCCAACACCCGCTGGTAGGGAGCGTGGGTGACGCCGAGAGCGACATCGACACCGGGTGCCGGTGGCCCGGCCACCAGCCCGTAGTCGTCGAGATCCCAATGGGCGTCATCGGTACCGCGCAACTCAATCTTCAGTCCGCGTAGCTCGTATTCGGCCCGGTGGCCGGTCAGGTCCGTCCAGCCGAAGGACTGAAATGCTGCGCGTAAAGCCTCAGTAGGCATCGGGCGGGAATGAGCCGCTGCGCTGTGACCGGACTCCTCGACCAGGTAGGCCAGCGGATTGGCCGGCCGCGGACCTACATAGTCGTTGGAGCCGAAGACAAACACCCCGGGGACGTCGCGCAGCCTTCCCAAGGCCGCCATCAGCGGCTCCAAAGCCTCCGGCTCGGAGAGGTTGTCTCCGGTGTTCACGACCAGGTCCGGCTCCAGGCCCGACAAGGCGGCGATGAACTCCAGTTTGCGCCGCTGGCGAGCCAACAGATGCAGGTCGGAGATGTGCAGGATGCGAAGCTTCTGCGAACCGGGCGGGAGGACGTCCACGCAGACCTGGCGCACGCGAAACGAGCGGACCTCAACGAAGGCGCCATAGGCAAACGCGGCGGCTGCGGTGGCTGCGCCCAGCTTGGCGAGTCGGGGCAGCGTGCTCATCGGGGCGGAACCGGAGTCGTGGTGGCAGCCTTGTCCTTCTTCTTCTTTGCCTTCGGATCGGGGCCTTTACTGATCAGGATGGTGATCAGCGACCCCTTGCCAGCCGAACCGTAGGGCGAGGTTCCGACGAGGGCGCCTACCGGGCTATTGCTGTAGATCGATTTGATGCCACTGGCGAACCCAGCCTTGGCCAAGACCTTGGCGCACCCGGCCGCCGACTGCCCTGAACAACTCGGCACGTCGACCTGTTCACCCTTGAGAATCGACTGATCAGCCTTGGCGAACTTCCCTCGGTCTTTGATGTCATCGATGGCTGCAGCGAACGCTGGCTTGAGCAGCTTCCCGCCAGCTTCGCCGCCGGAGAATCCGGTCAAGCCGTGCCCAGAGTGTTTCAAATAAACGCCCCGCAGGAAGCTATGGCGAGAGGCCCAGAACTTCGCGTACTTGGGGTCGTTGTCGTAGCTGATCATGGCTGCGGCGGCCAGATCCGGGGTGTAGCCCATCGTCCAGATCGCACGGTTCAAGGTCACGGTTCCGGTCTTGCCAGCCATGTCGACTCCGGGGACCTTGGCCAAGGATGCGGTGCCGCCGTTGTAGGGGCCGCGGAAGATCTGGTTGATCGTGTCGGCCAGATCCTTGCTGATGACCTGCTGACAGTTCGCATCGGGAACCGCCAAGTTGCTGCCATCACTGGTGGTGATCGACTTCAGAATCACCGGATCGCAATGCATGCCCCGCGCGGCGAAGGTCGCATAGGCCTCCGTCAACGACAGCGGGCTGATACCGGCTGCGCCCAAAGTGAAGGACGGGTACCAGTCGGAGCGCAGATCCTTGATGAGGTCCTGGCCGCTGGCCGTCTTCAGACCGACCCGTTGAGCCATCTTCACCACATCACAGATCCCGACGGCTTGTTCCAAAGGTACGAAGTAGTTGTTCACCGAGTTCTTGGTGCCCGTCCACAGGTTGTAGGTACCACCCCCGCCGTCAACGGTCCAGCTGTCGGAGAATTTGAACGGTCCATCACAGGACTTGAACGTCTCGCCCTTGTAGTTGCGGGATTTGTCCGAGCGGATCGACCCATAGGAGCCCATGCCCGCCTCGAGCGCGGCCGCAGCGGTGAAGATCTTGAACGTCGACCCGCCGAAGAAGCCGTTGGTTCCGCCCATGCGGTTGCTCGCCGCGTAGTTCCAGTAGGTCTGTCCCTTCTTGGAACCCATCTGTTGGCGGTTCTGAGCCATGGCCAGGATCAGTCCGGTGCCGGGCTGCATCATGGTGATCACCGAGACCACCGGATCCTTGCCGGAGATGTAGTTGCGAATGGCCTTCTCGGAAGCCTTCTGGGCGTTCACATCGATCTGAGTGCGAATGGTGAGGCCGCCTCGGTAGACGCGGGCCTTGCGCTCCTCGGGTGTGGCTCCCAGGCTGGTGGCGTCCAGGGTCAGTGCCTTGAGCGCGTAGTCGCACACGAAAGGGAACTGCGAGTTCGCGCAACCGGTGCGGGCATCGACAACCTTGGACTTGTCGAAGGGGACCGCCTTGGCTTGGGTGGCCTGCTCGGCGGTGATCTCGCCGAGTTGCTGCAGACGATCCAGCACGTCATTGCGGCGGCTGAGCGCCACCACCGTGTGGCTCACCGGATTGGTGGCCACAGGGTTACGGACCAGGCCGGCCAGCATCGCCGACTGGGCCAGATCGAGTTTTGCGGCCGTGGTTCCGAAGTAGTGCCGGGCGGCTGCTTCCACGCCGTAGGCGCCGTCGCCGTAGTAGGCCATGTTCAAGTAGAACTCGAGGATTTGATCTTTGGAGAACTCCTTCTCCACCGCGATCGCGTAGCGCAGTTCGCGCACCTTGCGGGCGATCGATTCTTCCTTGGCTGCTGCTGCGGCGACCTTGTCGCCGGAGGCCTCGGCCTTCTCGACCAAGACCATGCGGACGTACTGCTGGGTCAGGCTGGAACCGCCCTGCGTGTTGCCCTGGGTCGTGCTGACCAGAGCACGCAGGGTTCCGGTGAGGTCCATCGGCCCGTGCTCGTAGAAGCGGTGATCCTCGATGCCGACCTGGGCCATCTTCATGGGGGCGGAAATCTTGGCCAAAGGCACGTAAACCCGGTTCTGATCATAGAAATAGGCCAGAGCCTTGCCGTTGGCGGTGAGTAGCCGGGAACGCTCCCACTGTGGCGGTGCCTTCAGCTCCACGGGGAGGTTGTTGACCCCACCCAGGGCGTCCTTGGTCGTCGCTGCAGTGACTCCCACAGCGGGTACCAGAAGGCCGGCCACCAGAACCCCACCGAGGATCGAGACCAGAATGAATGTGAGCAGCGCATAGAGCCGTTTGCCAAGCAGCATGCCTAAAGGGTACGTCACCATTTCCATGCCTTGTCGAACACTGATCTCCGACACCCCTACGGGTGGGGGCAGGGTAGGAACCTGCGGAACGGCTGCGGTGGCCTAGAAATTGAATGTTCATCGGGTTAGCCTGAGGTCCAGCAGGCTCCGAGGAACCCAATCCTCGGTCCTGTTGGCCCCCCGCCGAAAGGACTGAGAGCAATGACGCTCCAAACTGATGATTGGACTTTGCTGGCCAAGTGCCGTGGCTTGGAAGACGACCTGTTCCCTGACGGTGCTGAGCAGAAACGCGCACGCACCGTCTGCGCTGGCTGCCCGGTGCGCGCCAACTGCCTGGCCGAAGCCCTCGACAATCGAATCGAGTGGGGAGTGTGGGGCGGCATGACCGAGCGCGAACGTCGACAACTGCTGCGTCAGCGCACCGACATCACATCGTGGACCTCGCTGCTGTGCCCCAAAGAAGGCCCGCTGCGAGCCTGACCATCCCTGCTGGCGCGTGGTCGTCCGGTGGTGTAGGCGGGTGCCGAACCCACATGCGCAGTTAGGGTATTCCTATGACCAAGTGGGAGTACGTGACGGTGCCGCTGCTAGTGCACGCCACCAAACAGATTTTGGACAATTGGGGTAGCGAAGGCTGGGAACTGGTGCAGGTCGTGCCCGGACCCAATGCCGACAACCTGGTGGCCTACCTGAAGCGCCCGGTGAGTTCATGAGTCTCGAGCAGCCCACTCTGCTCCCTTCAGCCCGGCTGGCTCAGGCAGGACTCACTCTGCCAGCCGTGCCGAGCCCGGTGGCGGCGTACCTGCCGGCGCGGGCCGGGGCTGGCCAGGTGGTCACCTCGGGGCAACTTCCTTTCGAAGGCGGCGCCTTGAGCGTTACCGGCAAGGTCGGCGACGCTGTTAGCCCGGACGTGGCTGCGCACCTGGCTCGAATTGCGGCTTTGAATGCCGTGGCTGCGGCCGCAGCCGTTGCCGGAGGCGTGGACCGAATCGCCAAGGTCATCAAACTGGTGGTCTATGTGGCCAGTGATCCGAGCTTCACCGGCCAACCTGCCGTCGCCAACGGTGCATCGGAGTTGCTGCAGACCGTTTTCGGTGAAGCTGGCGTTCATGCGCGTAGTGCTGTCGGCGTCGCCGTCCTGCCCTTGGATGCACCCGTTGAGCTCGAACTGACCGTCGAGGTGGACCCCGACTGATGGACGCCAGCCGAACCGCCCTGGTTCGCCGAGCCCGCCGCATTTTCCGCACCCTCGGCGATACCTATCCCGATGCGCATTGCGAGCTCGACTACGACAACGCCTGGCAGTTGCTGGTCGCGACCGTGCTTTCGGCTCAATCCACCGATCGCCGGGTGAATACCGTCACCCCGACCTTGTTTGCCCGCTTTCCGACCCCGGTGGACCTGGCGGCGGCGGATCGCACCGAAGTGGAGGAGTTGATCAAGTCCACCGGCTTCTTCCGGGCCAAGACCGACTCCTTGTTGCGGCTGAGCGCGGCGCTGTTGGCTGACTTCGGCGGCGAAGTGCCGACCACAGCCGAGCAGATGACCACGCTGCCCGGGGTGGGTCGCAAGACGGCCAACGTTGTGCTGTCCGATGCCTTCGGGAAGCCCGCACTCACCACCGATACCCATTTCATTCGACTCTCCCGCCGGTTCGGCTGGACCTCGGCGACCGACCCGGTGAAGATCGAGTCCGAGGTGGCGACGCTCTTCGAGCGCGGTGATTGGAACCAGCTGAACCATCGCCTGATCTGGCACGGACGGCGTCGCTGTCACGCTCGCCGGCCCGCCTGTGGCGCGTGTCCGGTTGCCCAGTGGTGCCCGTCCTTCGGTGAGGGTCCGGTCGATGAGAAGGTCGCCGCCAAGCTGATTCGAGAGCCGCGGCGATGACCGAGCCGCTGCCCCGCGATCTGGAACGGCTGCGCGGCCTGCTGCAGAGCCCCGCAGCGCCCCAGCCCGCGCGCGGCGGCGGTCGCGCGGCCGCCGTGCTGATCCTGCTGGCTGAAAGCGCCGAGGGATACCGCACAGTGTTGGTGGAGAAGCGGTCCGATCTCAGGAGCCATGCTGGGCAGCTGGCCTTCCCGGGCGGCACTGCCGAGTCTGCGGATGCCGACGCGGTGGCGACAGCTCTGCGGGAAGCCCAGGAAGAAGTCGGTGTGGATCCGCAGGCTGTTGAGGTGCTGGGCATCCTGCCGTCGCGCCACATTCCGCGCAGCGGGTTCGAGGTGACTCCAGTTGTGGGCTGGTGGCGCCAGCCCGTGGCACTCCAGGTCGTCGACACCGAAGAGCTGAGTGCGGTCTATGAGGTCGACATCGACGCCCTGACCGATCCGGGGCAGCGCAACACCTGGCGTCTCGGCGACTTCAGCGGTCCGGGGTTCTGGATCGAAGACCTGTATGTCTGGGGCTTCACCGCGTACCTCTTGGACGGCTTGTTTGACCTCTTCGGCTGGACGCAGGCCTGGGACAAGGGCCGAATTGGTGAAATCCCGCCGCGGTTTCGACCCGGCATCGCATAGCGCTTCCCTGCAACTGTGAACATGGTTCACCTTGTTGTGGTTATGCGCCATGATGGACCCCATGGCTTGGTGGCACAACGCGGTGGTTTATCAGATCTATCCACGGTCTTTCGCGGACTCCAATGGGGACGGGATCGGCGACCTGCGTGGAATTCTCAGCAAGGTCGACTACCTGGCCGAGCTGGGCGTGGATGTGGTGTGGCTCTCCCCGGTGTATCGCTCGCCGATGGTTGATAACGGCTATGACATCTCCGACTACCAAGACGTCGACCCGCTGTTCGGCACGCTCGCCGATCTGGACGAGTTGATCGCGCAACTCCACGCCCGCGACATCAAGCTGGTCATGGATCTGGTGGTGAATCACACCTCGGATCAGCATCCGTGGTTCATCGAATCTCGTGATCCGGCCTCGCCCAAGCGTGACTGGTACTTGTGGCGTCCGGCCCGCGAGGGGATGGTGGCTGGAACACCCGGCGCCGAACCGTCCAACGCCGGGTCGGCCTTCGGTGGCCCCGGGTGGCAATACGACCCGGCCAGTGGGGAGTACTACCTTCATCTGTTCGCCACCGAGCAGCCGGATCTGAACTGGGAGAACCCAGAGGTCCGCTTTGCGATCTACGCCATGATGCGATGGTGGGTCGATCGTGGGGTGGATGGCTTCCGCATGGACGTCATCAACCTGATCTCCAAGACCTACCCGCCGGTCGATGGCCCGGCCGCCCCTGATGGTCTGTGTTACGACGTGGGCATGGTCTCCAACGGCCCGCGGATTCACGAGTTCCTGCAGGAGATGAACCGCGAAGTGGGAATCAGCCAGCGGGGACTGTTCAGCGTTGGTGAGATGGGTGATGTGGACGCGCGTCTGGTGCGCGACTACACCGCAGCGTCCGCGCAGGAGTTGGGCATGGTGATCACCTTTGAACATGTCCAGCTCGACCAGGCCTCGGACTTGAAGTGGGATCTTGCTGAGTTGAAGCTGTCGAAGCTGAAGGCCGTGCTGTCCGACTATCAGAACACCTTGGCCGTGGAAGGGTGGAATGCGCTGTATTTCGGCAACCACGACCAACCCCGTTCGGTGTCGCGCTTCGGCAACGACACCGACCAGTTCCGCGTCGCGTCGGCCAAGACCCTCGCCACCACCCTGCACCTCCTGAAGGGCACGCCGTTCGTGTATCAGGGCGACGAGCTCGGCATGACCAATGCCGGTTTCACCAGCATTGATCAGTACCAGGACGTGGAGTCGCTGGGTTTCTACCAGCAAGCCACGGCGATGGGCCTTCCCGAGCCTGCGGTGCTCTTCGCCATCGCCGCCAAGAGCCGGGACAACGCCCGCACCCCGATGTGTTGGGACGACAGTCCCAAGGCCGGCTTCACCACCGGTGAACCGTGGCTGGCCATCAACACCAACCACGATCGGATCAATGCCGCCACGGAGTCCGCCGACCCGGACTCGGTGCTCCAGCATTATCGGAAACTGATCGCATTGCGGCGTCAGCTCCCGGTGGTGAGTCAGGGTCGATTCGAGCTGTTGTTGGCCGACGATGAGGAGCTGTTCTGCTTCACCCGTACCTGGGGATCGCAGCGGCTCTTGGTGGTCGCGAACTGGACTTCGGGCACTGTGCCGTGGCCCGACGGTCTGCCAGACATCACCGGGGCACGTCTCTTGCTCGGCACCCACGCCACCCTGGGTGAGGCGTTGGCGGGGTGGGAGTCGCGGATCTACTCGCTGTCTGCGAGCTGAGCCAGGCGACCGTCCGCGGACTCGGCCGGGGAACCGGTCAGAGTGGCCTTGAGAAACTCGGCCTCGTCCTTGGCGCGGGCGATTGTCCGCGTGGGACCCTCAGGTCGGGGCGCTTTGGTGGCGACCAACACCATCACCCCCGCGATGGCCAACAGCAGGACACCCATCACCAAGAAGCCCCAGAACAAGGCGGGCACGATGTCCAGACCGAACCAGGCTTGGAAGCCCATGGCCCACAAGAAGCCGAAGGCGCTGAACAGGACGGCGGCGGCGCTGAGTACGACGTAACCGGCGCCGCTGAAGAGTCCGGCGATGACGCCGGCTTTGGCGGCCTCGCCCTTCAACTCTTCGGTCGCCAGCGCGATCTCGCCGCGCACGATCGTGGTCATATCGGTCTGGATGTTCTTGATCACTTCGGCGATATCGGTCTGCTGAGCCATGACCTTCCCTTCCTGACGTGAAGGCCAGCCTAACCCGGCCGAGCCGAGGGCGTCGGGAAGGTTGCCGGCTCAGAGCGTGATGCGGATGCCATCACCGGGGAGTTGGAGTTGGCTGGTGAACTCGCTGTGGTCGGCGACGGCTCGCCAACACTGCAAGGCATAGGGCAGCGACAGCGGCTCAGGATGCCGAGCTGAGGCGTCGTAGATCGCGCCGACTTGCTCCATCAACTGTGCGGATTTCGCTGGACTGAGTCCGGCCAAGGTTGGCGTGCTGGAGACCATCTTCAGCATGCCGTCGCGGGTGATCGGCACCCAGATGCGGAAATTGCGAGCCTGCGGCTCGGGGAAATAGCAGCAGCCTTCGAGTTCCTCGACCGCGCGAAGCGGGGTAGCGGTCATCAACTCCGGATCGTGGACCTGCAGCACCTTGGCCAATCGATCTACCCACGGAACGCTGTCGTCGCGTGCGGCGTGGACCAGTGCCAGGTGGCCTCCTGGGCACAGGACCCGGCCACACTCGGCGCGTCCCGATTCGTCCCGCAACAGTGAGAAATCGGTGCTGATGAGGACGATGTCGAAGCTGCCCGAGGGGAACGGCAAGGCGGTTCCCTCTGCCGTGATCACCCACACCCCGGGGCGTTGGGCGCGCACCGCGACGGCATTGCTGTGTTCGGGCTCGACCACCGCGACTTGGGCTCCGCGCTTGATCAGCTTGGTCAGGATCGCACCCGAGATCCGGCCGATGACCAGCACCCGGGCCCAAGGCTCGGGGACCAGCCATTCGAGGGCGGCTTCGGGGAAACCGCCGACGGCGCGGGAGGTCATGAAGCGATCCTAGGTGGCGGTGTGGAACTCGGGCTGGAGAAACACTCAAGGTGGTGTCCAGCCACCACTCCTGAGCTCAACCACCGGACCCAACTTCCGTGCCCTGAGCTTGTCGAAGGACGCCGACTGTGGTGTGCCCTTCGACAGGCTCAGGGCACGGTAATTGGGCTCAGGTCACGGTGATTGGGTTCAGGTCACGGTGATTGGGGTTGCCACGGTCCAGGGCTGACGCGGTCTTTTGGGGTTTGGCGCGGTGGTCCGATTCGCGCTTCGACGGGCTCGGGCTTCGACAGGCTCAGCCAGCGGATGGAAGCGATGGGCGCGGCTGTGATCTCGCTACCGTGGGCACAAGAGCGTGGCGCACCCAAACAAGGAGAATCCCATGGAGGCACGGACCATCGTCATCACGGGGGCCAGCGATGGGGTGGGCGCTGCGGCCGCCCGGCGCCTGGTGGAGGCCGGTGAGCGGGTCGTCCTGGTCGGTCGGAACCCAGCCAAGACCGAAGCCGTCGCTGCCGAGTTGGGCTGCCCCTTCCACCTGGCCGATTTCGCATCGCTGAGGCAGGTCCGAGAGTTGGCCGCCCAACTCAGGGCGGCCTACCCCCGCATTGATGTCCTGGCCAACAACGCCGGCGGCATCATGGGCGCCCGGACGGTGACTGCCGATGGTTTCGAACTCACCTTCCAGGTGAATCATCTGGCCGGGTTCCTGCTCACCACCTTGCTGCTGGATCGGCTCGTGGCCGCACAGGCCTCGGTGATCCAGACCTCCAGCGTCGCGGCAGCGGCCATGTCGCGTCCGAACCTCGACGACGTGAACGCCGAGCACGGCTACCGGGCGTCCCGGGCCTATGGCAACGCCAAACTGTTCAACATCTTGTTCACCCGAGAACTACACCGCCGTTTTCACGATCAGGGCTTGGCTGCGGCCGCCTTTCACCCTGGGGTGGTGGCCTCGAGTTTCGCCAGTCAGGGCCCGGGGTACCTGAAGTGGTTCTACACGAACCCGCTGGCGAAGAAGGCCATGGTCACCTCGACCCAAGGCAGCGACCAATTGGTCTGGCTGGCTGAGTCAGCGCCCGGAACCGAGTGGACCTCGGGCGGCTACTACGAGCGGCGCATCCGGCAGCCCCGCTACGACCAGGACCGCTTTGATGCGATGGCTGGCCGACTGTGGGAGATTTCGCAGGAGTGCATCCAGGAGTGATCTGCTGCGGGGGAGAAGTTATCCACAGCTTCGGATTCCGCTGACCAATAGCGAGTGCCGGTACCGATAGTTCAGGTATGGCACAACTGAGTCCGACCGGTCCGGTGCTGGTGGTTGCGCAGCCCGGAGACACCCAGGATGCGATTCTGTCAGCGGTCGCGGCCCAGCAGATGGACGCCGAGGTGGTCACCGAGCCTGAACAACTCGGAGCACTGTGGCGGACAGCGGCTTCGGTGCTGATCGATGCTGACCAGGCTGGAGGGGTGGCAGCGCGGGCTTTGCCCCACCGCAGTGGCGTTTATGTGGTGGGTGAAGATCCGACGCTGCTGGCCACCTGGTCGGCGCCGCTGGCGGCGCGGGTGATCCGGCTGCCGGAGGGGGCCGCCTGGCTGGGTGCGGTGCTGGGGGAGGGCTCGCAACGCCGAGCTCCGGTGGTGGCGGCCATCGGTGGCTCAGGCGGAGTGGGCACCTCCACCGTGGCCGCGACGATCGCTCAGTTGAGTGCTGCCCAGACCCCCCTGGGTGCAGCACTGGTCGATGCCGACCCCTTCGGGGGTGGCATCGACCTGCTTCTGGGGGCTGAAGGGGTGGCGGGTTGGCGCTGGCCCCGACTGAGTTCGGCAGCAGGCCAGTTGGGCGATCTGCGCAGCTATCTGCCGGTGATCGACAAGGTCTCGGTGCTGTCGATGGCCCGCGGCGAGCAGTTGGATCTGGCGCGCGAGCCGCTGGCCGCCATCGTGAACTCCTTGGCCGGGTGGCATTCCTTGGTGGTGATTGATCCGGGGCGTTCCGACATTCCCGTGCGCGAGGCGGTCCGGCTGTCGAGTATCCAGCTCGTGGTGGTCTCAGCCGCGGTGCGCGCGGTGGCCGCGGCCCGCCAAGTCATCGCTGCCCACGAACTGACCGATGCCCGATTGGTGGTCCGACAAGTCCGGGGCGGGCTGCCGGGCGCAGTCGTGGCTGACGCGCTCCAGTTGCCGATCCTGGCACAGGTGCCCACTGATTCCCAGCTGCCCAGCGCCTCTGAGCGAGGTGTGCCACCACTGTCGGCTGCGGGTCGTCGCTATCGACGCGCGATCCTGGGCTTGGTCACCGAACTGGAAGGTCGCGGCGATGCGTGAGGCTGAGATCGATGCGGTACGCGATCATCTGGCTCGTCGCGGGCTGCTGCCCGGGCCGGTCGAAGTCGCCGACGCTCTGCGGGCACTGGGGCTGCTCGCCTCAGACACCTCGGTGCGGGCGACGGTGGCTCGGCTGCGGCAAGACAGCACGGGCGCGGGCATCCTGCAGCCGCTGCTGGAACTGCCTGGCGTTACCGACGTACTGGTGAACTCCCCAGACGAGGTCTACCTCGATCGCGGCTCCGGATTGGAGCCGGCTGGGGTGCGGTTCGCTGACGATGCCGAGGTGCGTCGGCTCGCGACGCGGCTGGCGGCGTCCGTGGGGCGCCGCTTGGATGACGGCTCCCCGTTCGTTGATGCACGCCTGCCCGAGGGAGTCCGGGTGCACGCCGTGCTGGACTGTGTGGCCGAGTCCGGCACCTGCCTGTCTCTGCGCATCCCTAACCGTCGCCGATTCACCCTGGCTGATTGGGTGGTTCGCGGGAGCATGACCACCCAGGCCGCCGAGTTGTTGGCTGGGCTCGTTGCGCAACGCTGCGCCTTTCTGGTGTCCGGCGGCACCGGTTCGGGTAAGACCACCCTATTGGCCACCCTGTTAGGGCTGGTGCCGCCAGCGGAGCGGATCGTGATCGCTGAGGACTCTCGCGAACTGAACCCCGACCACCCGCACTGCGTGCGGATGGAGGCCCGTCCGCCGAATACCGAGGGGCGGGGTGCAATCACGCTCACCGAGCTGGTTCGTCAATCGCTGCGCATGCGCCCGGACAGACTGGTCGTCGGCGAGGTGCGTGGCGCCGAACTGGCCGACCTGCTCAGCGCGATGAACACCGGCCATGAAGGCGGCTGCGGCACGGTGCACGCCAACTCGGCCGGCGACGTGCCGGCACGACTGGAAGCGCTTGGCGCACTTGCCGGACTTGGACGTGACGCCCTGCACGCCCAACTCGCCTCTGCGATTCGGGTGCTCGTCCACGTGACGCGGGCAGCGGACGGACGGCGGCGCCTGGCCGAGATCAGTCTGTTGGCCGCCGATGCCCAGGGACACTGCCGAACGATCCCGGCGCTGACCTTCACCGATGACGGTGTCGAGGAAGGTCGAGGCGCTGAGGAGTTGCTGCGAATGGTTCGACCATGACGGTGTTGGCGGCCGTCTGTTTCGTGCTTGCCGCCATGCTGCTGCTGCCGACCAGCGCCCGGCAGCGGGTGGCTCGGCTGCAGCCCCGACGCCGGCGGGTCGTCGTTCGGCGACGATGGGGGCTGTGGTCGTTCCCTGTGGTGGTGCTGGCCGTGGCCGGCGGCGGGCTGGTCCTCGGCGGAACCAAGGCGGCCGCGTTGGGCGTCAGTGCGACCTTCATCGGGGGAACAGTGGTGGGCCTGTGGCTGAACTTGCGACGGTCACGGGTGGCGGATCGCCGCGCGGAGGCCGTGGCTGAAGCGAGCCAGCTCTTGGCGGGGCTGCTGCGTGTCGGCCATATACCGGTGACGGCCTTGCGCCTGGCGGCAGCAGAATCCGAGGTGTTCACCGATGCGGTCGCCGCTCAGGATGTCGGAGGGTCGATCACGGCGACCTGGCGGCGGCAAAGCCAGGAGCCCGGAGGGGCAGGATTGGCCGATCTGGCCGCGGCGTGGGCGGTCTGCGAGCGCAGCGGAGCCTCGCTGACCGACACCTTGGATTCCGTGGCCGAGCATTTGGACAGCGTGCGCGACCTCACCCGGTTGGTGACAGCCGAACTGTCCGCGCCCAAGGCCACCGGTCGAATACTGGCCGTGCTGCCGTTCGCCGGGATCGGACTGGGCTTCGCGATCGGTGGTAATCCGGTGGACTTCCTTACCGGCTCGGTCGTCGGGCAGGGATGCCTGGTTGTCGGGGTAGCTCTGGCTTGCGCGGGAGTGTGGTGGATTGAACGGATCGCGGACTCGGCGAGCATCACATGAGCACCATCGCCGTCGCCGCCCTGATCAGCGGGCTGGCGGTGCTGGCAGCCTGGCCACCCACGGATTCTCGCCTGAACAGCCAGCCGGGTCGTTCCGGGGCGGGTGCCCCGCTGCAGCGGTCGGCCATGGTGATGCTCAGCGGGGTCGCCGCGGGCTTGGCCACCGTCAGTCTGGGGTGGTGGTGCCTAGGCATAGGTGGGGTGGCCGCTGTGGCCAGCGCCATCGCGCTGCACGCGATTCGCGCCGAGTCGATCGTCCGCAGGCAGCGATCCCTGGCCGCCGCGCTGCCGCAAGCCTGCGATCTCCTCGCCGTCAGTCTGGAGGCGGGCCTGCCTGTGCGCAGGGGTGCAGCGGTGGTGGCCGAGGTCGTCCCTGCACCGATGTCGGAGCTTCTGGCCGAAGCGGTCGCCAAGACCGATCTGGGCATCGACGAACACCGGGTGTGGCAGGAACTGTCCGCAGAGCCTGCCTTGGCAGGGCTGGGGCGCGAATTGGGTCGAGGTGCGGCCGTCGGAATCTCCTTGACCGCCCGCTTGCGGGTCCTGGCCGCTGATGCTCGCAAGCGGCAGGCCAGCGTCGCTCAGAGCCGCGCCAAGCGGGTGGGAGTGCGCTCTGTGTTGCCGTTGATGGTGTGCTTCCTGCCGGCCTTCGTCCTGTTGGGGCTGGTGCCGATCCTCGGCGGCATGCTGGGCGTTCTCTTTCGGTGAGGTCACCGTCCACACCGACGCTGTGCCCGCTCATCTCGATCCACAGATGCCCCCCGACGCGACCGCGGACGGACTCGGATACCGAACCTGTCAGTGCGTCCGGCCGGGCGCGGCAATGAGAGGAGTGGCAATGGCAGGAAAGCTCGTTCAGACGGTGCGGCGGCATGGGCAGCGAGGCATGACCACCGCTGAGTATGCGGTCGGCTCGGTGGCCGTGGCGACCGGGGTCGGGGTGTTGATCACCCTCGTCCAACAGCCTTGGTTCGGCGACCTGATCAAGAAGCTCATCGAGATGATCCTGGACATCATCATGGGCCTGCTCGGGGCCAAGTGAGACCGATGAAGCGGGTTGGCCGGGTTCGCCCGGCCAACCACCCGCCCGGTGAGCGCGGCATGGTCACCGTCGAGTTAGCACTCGGCGGTTTGGGGGCTGCCCTGGTCGCGGTGATGCTGACCTGGCTCCTCGCCGTGGTCATGGTGTGGGGCGCCTGCAACGATCTGGCCACAGCCGTTGCCAGGCAGGAGGCCCGTGGGGATGAGGCGGCCGTGAAGGTCTTGGAGCGCAACAAGCCCACGGGGGCGCGCATCGAGGTGCGTCGCAATGCCGAGCAGATCACGGTCACCGTCCGGCTGGCGGCACAGCCTTGGGCCGACTGGCTACCGGTGGTGCCGCTCCAGGCTGAAGCCACGGTCATCGGGGAGCCGAATTGATGGCCGCACAGCGCGGTTCAGGCACGCTGATGACCGCTGTGGTCATGGCGGTCATTCTGCTCATCACCGGTGTGAGCGTGCTGGTCTGCGTCGTGGCGCTGGCGCAGCGGGATGTGGCGAATGCTGCCGACCTGTCTGCCCTCTCCGGCGCGGCAGCCGTCGCCAAAGGCCAAGACCCGTGTGCGGCGGCCAGCCGGATCGCGGTGGCCAATGGTGTGGAACTGCGCCGCTGTCAGGTGAGTGGAGATGCGGTGGATTTCGTCGTCTCGGTCGAGGTTCAGCGTCGGCTGGAACTGGGCTTGGGTCTGCGACCCACGGTGCACGCGGAGGCTCATGCAGGCAGGCTGGGATCTTCGCGCTGAATCACTCGACGAGCAGTTCCAGCAAAGCCGCGGCGGCGGTCTTGTTCAGCGGCTGGTTGCCGTTTCCACATTTGGGGGAGACCACGCACGATGGACAGCCATCGACGCACGGACAGCTCCGCAGTCGATCCAGGGTGGCGCCGAGCCAACGGTCGATCTGGGTGAAACCCTGTTCAGCGAAACCAGCGCCGCCGGCGGCGCCGTCGTGGACGAAGACGGTGAGCTGTCCGGTGTCCGGGTGCAGGGTGGTCGACAGTCCGCCGATGTCCCACCGATCGCAGGGCGCGAAGGCCGGTAGCAGTCCGATAGCAGTGTGCTCAGCGGCATGGGCGGCGCCAGGTAGGTCTTTGGCGGGAATGCCGACTAGTGCCGCGGCGTCCAGGGTGTACCAGACGGCCTGGGTACGCAGCGTGCGTCGCGGAAGGTCCAACGGGGTGCTGTCCCAGACCTTGCCGGTTTGTTCGTCGCGACGTAGATATCCGGTGACTTGGCTGGCCAACTCCACGGTGCCGAAGAACACGTGCCCAGCCCTGAGTTGTGCCTGGTTGAGTCGCTCCAAGATCTGAATGTCGCTGTGGCTGAGCGCTTGGGTGAAATAGCCGTCCCGTCCGGGCCGGACCAACGCGGTGTGCTCGGCGGGCAGATAGTCGGCCACCAGCCACGGTTCGCCTTGATGCAGATAGATGGCCCCGGTGTGAACGCTGCGGTCGGCAGCGGCAGGATCCACTTGACCCAGCACTCGTCCGGTGGCCTGATCCACCACTTCGACGCTGTGGCCACCAGCCGCGCGCAGATCGATCGAATCCACGGCTCGATCCGGGCGGGTCCAATACCAACCGGTGGGGCGGCGCCGCAGGTAGCCGGCAGTGGTGAGCCTTTCCAAGACCGAGGGCATCGTCGGCCCGAACCAGCGCTGATCGCTCTCGGTGAGCGGGAGTTCTTGGGCTGCGGCCGCGACGTGTTGGGCCAGCACCTGTGGATTCTGCGGATGCAGCACGGTGCGCTCCACGGGAGCATCGAAGATCAGTTCGGGGTGTTCGCACAGGTAGACGTCCAAGGGGTCCGGCTTGGGGATCAACACCGCCAGCGCATCGGCGCCAGCCCGTCCGGCCCGGCCAGCCTGCTGGCGCAGCGAGGCCAGAGTGCCCGGAAACCCGCAGTTGATCACCGCATCGATGCCGGCAATGTCCACCCCCAATTCCAAGGCATTGGTGCAGGCCACCCCCCGCACCTGTCCGGAATGCAGACCGGTCTCGATGGCGCGGCGATCCTCGGCCAGGTAGCCGCTGCGGTAGGAGCGCACCACTGCCTGCCCGGCATGCTGTTGGGCGCGGACCGCGACCAGTTCGGCCTGCACCCGAGAGGTGGTGAAGGTCAGCACCTGCTGGCCGTCGGCAACCAGCCGAGCCATCAACTCGGCCGCCTCGTGATGGGGATCATCGGCCGGTTGCCAGATCAGGTGATCCAGCCCGGGCCGGGCCGATGCGTCCTCGGTGATCTCGACCACGTCAGTGACCCCAGCCAGCCGCTGCAACAGTTCGCCGGGATCGCAGAGAGTCGCCGAGGCGCTGATGAAGACCGGATCGGCGCCGTAGTGGTGGGCCAACCGTCGAAGCCGACGCAACACCGCAGCGGTGTGAGCGCCGAACACTCCGCGATAGCGATGTGCTTCGTCGATCACCACATAGCGCAGCGTTGACAGCAGCCGTGTCCAGCGCTGATGCGACGGCAGTACCGAGCGGTGCAGCATGTCGGGATTGGTGAGTATGAACGAGGCAGACTCGCGGGCGAAGCGCCGTTCGCCGTCGCTGGAATCGCCGTCCAGCGTGATCGGCTGCCAGCCGGTCAGTCCCAGTTCCCGGCAGGTCCGCAACTGGTCGTGGGCCAGAGCCTTGGTGGGCGCCAGGTACAAGGAACTGTGCCCGCGATCCAGATCCAGCGGTCCACGGTCCACCGCGAACCCGACCCGATGGTCCAATCCGGCCGTGATCGCCGCAAGCAGGTAGGCCGCACTCTTGCCCGAGGCGGTGCCGGTGGCCACTGCGACCGAGTGCCCGGTGAAGGCGGCCTGCGCCGCGTCGGCCTGATGCTGCCACAATCGCTCGATTCCGACGGCGGCGAAGGCCTGGCGTACCGGTTCGCTGACCCACTCGGGAAACTCAGCGCTGCGTCCAGGTTGGGCGTCGCGGTGGTGATGATGGCGCAGCCGAGCATTCTGGCTCATCCATTGCGGCACCGTCATGGTGCCTACCCTGCCACGATCAGTTGGCGACGACCTCACCGAGCTGAACGGCCACCCCCAACCGCTCGAGATCGGCGAAGCAGGCCTCGGGATCCATGACCTGACCCTGGTAGTGCAGGCCGACCCGGCGTACATCCCCGCGGCGCAGTTGGTTCACACAGGCCACCACCGGGGCGGCCGTCAGCAGGTAGCTGTCCTCGGCCTGCACCTGCACCAGCACACTGCTGGGAGTCCCCTCGGATCGTCCAGTGGCGTGGCATTTCAGAACGAGTCGATAGGGCGGTCGAGAACTGGCCAGGTGCGCCATCGCCCAGCGAGTGAATCGGATGTTCACCCGATTCAGCGCCGGGACTTTCGCCATGGCCATCACCAGCGGCAACGCCAGATAATCCATGGCCGGTGAGAACCCGGTGATGTAGAACCCGCAGCGTTGCAGACTGCGGTACTGCTGGGGCAGATCGACCATCTCGGCCAGGCCCATCGGGATGACCCGCTGGGAGCCGATGGGCTCGCCGAAATCCACCGTGGGGCACTCTGACCACCGCACCCGGCGGCGAGTGCCATCGATCCAGGCCATCATGTCGAAGTCGCTGAACTCCGAAAACATCTCCTCGATCGTCGAATCGGCGATCGATTCGGCCTGCCAGTTGATCCGCAATCCTGCGGCGACGTCGGCCTCGATGAGTTCATCGAGCTGCGCTGCCGCCCATCGCACCAGCGTGGCCGGCAACCCGGGGTGAAAACCTCCATCGGTCACGAAGCAGCGGTCGGCGCCGACGATCTCCGCCTCCAGGCTGCGCAACGTGGCCACCTTGGCCGGTGTGGACAGCATCGTGTCGATCCAGTCGGCCCCGGCATCGAGGACGATCCGGGCCAGCGGGCCAACGAGATCCGGTCTGCTGACGGTGACGATCACCAGATCGGCGCCAGCCACCGCCCGGCGCACCGAGTCGAGGTCTTCCACCTCAACCGTCGCGGTGGCAAGCTGCGCCGTCCCGGTGGCCTGCGCCCGCGCCAGTGCCAGCCGTTCCTCACTGCGTCCGGCGAGAACCAACTCGTCGTTGGGGCCCAACTCCGGTGCCAGAAGCGAGACGATCGAACGGCCGGCATGGCCGGAGGCCCCAAGGCAGACGATGCGCATGCCACCATCATTCACCCCGGGCAGTAGGACCCGTCAGGAGGGGATGAAGATTTCCACCCGTCGGTTGAGCTGGCGTCCGGAGGGGTTGTCCACGCCCTTGATCTGGTTGGGGGCGATCGGTTTGGACTCGCCGTAGCCCTTGGCTTCCAAGGTCGTGCCCACCCCGGCGGTCTTCAATGCGTCCACCACCGATTGTGCGCGCCGCTCCGACAGATCCTGATTGTAGGAATCGGTCCCGATCGAGTAGGTGTGACCAGAGACCACCGCGGTCTTCACTGCCAGCTTGGTGAACACTGCAGCGAGTTTGGTGACCGTCTGTTGAGCCTGCGGACGCAGCGTGTCGGCGTTGAAGTCGAACAACACCGAATCGTCAATGATGATCCGAGTTCCGCATGAGGTGATGGGTTTGAGGACGCCCATGCTGGGAAAGGTCCCCAGCGCCGGAATCGGCTTGATCGGTGGTGCAGCAATCGTCGTTGATTCGCCGTTGGGGCCGGTCACATCAGCGATGCCGTTTCCGTAGTTGTTGATGATGATGCCGTTGCCTTTGTAGTCGCCGGCGCCGTTTCCGTAGTTGTTGATGATGATGCCGTTTCCCTTGTAGTCACCGGAGCCGGTGCCGTAGATGTTGATGGAGACGGTGCCATCGGTGTAGTCGCCGGCGCCATTGCCGTAGCTGTTGATGCGCACACCGTCTCCGGTGTAGTCGCCTGCACCGTTGCCGTAGACGTTCACGGTTTTGCCGTTGATGGTGTAGCTCCCCGCGCCGTTGCCGTAGTTCGATATTGAGCCGTCCGGCCCGGTGTAGTCGCCGGAGCCGTCGCCGTAAAGGGTCAGCGAGCCGTCATCGGTGGCAACGTCGCCGCTCTTGTCGCAGCGAGCCGGCTTGATCGTTACTCCCGGTACGGAGGGAAAGCTGTCGCGCACCTTGATCGAGAAGCCGGCCATCGATGAATCGAGCATCGACAGATCAGGCATCGTGAACATCGGAATCGCGGGGAATTGGCCACGTTCGTAACCCGGCACCACATCAGCCGCAAGCGGAGTGGCTGTCTGCGAAGGCTGCGCAGAACCAGGATCGGCAGTGGAGGCCACCGACACCCCGCAGCCTGCGAACAGCGGCACCAGCAGCGGCAAAGCCAAGAGTCGTCGTTTCATGAGATGCATCCTGCCTGGGAGATGTCGCAGGCATGTCGTGGCGCTGTCGCGATACGGGTACAGCCAGCGAGCTACGGACTGTGAGTCTGTGGCGGCGAGACTGCAAGGTGAAAGACTGCGCGGCATGTTATCTGAATCCGCCATTGCTGTGCTGGGTGAGGACCTCGCCGCCGCCGACTACCGACTCGATGGGGTCGCTGCTCGGCTGGGGGACGCGGCTCTCGCCGGCCTGACCCGCAACAGTGCGCTGCCCGCCCACAGGGAACTCGCCGGTCAGTTCGACGCCCAAGCCGACCTGATTCGACTATGGCTGCTGGCGGAGACGGTGCCCGTGGAGCGGGCCAGACGGGCGCTGAGCGGCCTAGACGACTTGGTGGACGCGGGGCTGCTGGAGCGTCACGGTGACCAGGTGCAGGCCACCGTCGAACTCAAGCCCTATGGCGATGAGAGCTTCTCGGCGTGGGTCTGCTCAGACCCCACCCCGTTGGACGGACGCAGCGCGCCGCCCCGTCCGGACTTCGTGCTGGGTGCCTCCCCGGCATCCACCACTTTGGCTCAGCTCATTCCGCGCGATCGGGTCCGAAGCGTTCTGGATCTGGGCACCGGGTGTGGCATCCAGGCCTTGCACTTGGCCGAGCACGCCGAGCGCATCGTGGCCACCGACCTGAATCCTCGAGCCCTGGAACTGGCTGCGATCACCCTGGGTTTGGCCGGCGTCTCGGCGCAGCTTCGGCTGGGATCGTTGTACGAGCCGGTCGCCGAGGACCGATTCGATCTGATCGTGACCAATCCGCCCTATGTGATCTCCCCACCTTCGCGCAGCGAACTGGTCTATCGCGAGGGCACCCACATTGGCGACGGCCTGATGCGCACCGTGGTGACCGAGGCCGTCGACCACCTCAACCCCGAAGGCACTCTCATCGTCCTGGGCAACTGGGCGATCACCGACCAGCCCTGGGAGGAGCGACTGGCTGAGTGGATCACTCCGACCGGCTGTGACGCAGTTGTGCTGCAACGGGAGGTGCTGGATCCCTATGAATACATCGAACTGTGGCTGGCTGATGCCGGGTTGAACGGGTCGGCACAGTACCGCCAGCGCTATGCCGAATGGTTGGACTACTTCGAGGGCTGCGGCATTCGCCGGATCGGTATGGGCTGGCTGGCCCTGCGGGCCGCTGGGCGGGAGCACCCCCAGGTGCGCATCGAAGACTGGCCGCACGCCGTCCACCAGCCGGTGGGTCCGGCGATCGCCGACGAATTCGCCGCCGTCGAGGCGTCCCGGCTCTCCGATGCGGACCTTCTCTCCCGACGGTGGCGTCTGCACTCCGGCGTCGTGCAGGAGACCATCGGTGTACCCGGGGCAGGGGATCCGCAGCACCTGGTGCTGCGGCAGCAATACGGTCTGGGACGAGCGCTCGAGCCGGGCACCGCGCTCGCTGCGGTGGTGGGCGCCTGCGACGGAGAGTTGCCGCTGTCGGTGTTGATCAAGGCGGTTGCCGCGCTGCTTCAGGTCGAGGAAATACCACTCCAAGCCCAAACGTTGAGCCAGGTGCGTAGGCTCATTGCTGACGGCTACCTGTATGCGGCGTGATTCATAGGGTTTCACAGGATACGGACAGCCACGGCATTGATTTGCCGCCTTCACTGGGTGAAGAACGAAGGAGCAAAACATGGCCGAGAACCACACCCCACAATGGGGTGCACCTGACTCCGGCAACGAGCCGACGACCCCATTGCCCCACCCGGTCGGCGACAACCCGGCAGCGACGCCGGGGCCGAATTCGCCGTGGGCGCGACCCCTGTCCGGCAACGAGCCGACCCAAGTCATCGCGGGTAGTGAGCCCACTGCGGCGATTCCGAACCCGACCGCGGGCAGCGCGGGAGCGAGCTATCCGCCGCCGCCCCCGAACTATCCGCCGCCCTACGGATCCGCCCCGGGCTACCCGCCGGGCTATGGGGCGGCCTACACCGGTTCGACCCCGCCGTACGCATCGCAAGGCGGGTATCCGAACGCCCCCTACGGTCAGGGTTACCCGAATCCGGGTTTCTACTCGCCGCAGCAGTACTACCAGGTGCCGACCACCGTGCAGACGCCGAAGCGGCGCTGGCCGATGGTGCTGCTCGCCTCCGCTTTGGTGCTGGTCATGGCGGTGGGTGGCTTCGGAGTGGCGCGCAGCGTCATCAGCGCAACCTCCGAACCCCAGATCACCACCCCGGCCGATCCGGGCAGTGATCCGTCCACGCCCTCGGAGGGGACGGCGCCCTCAGCGAACCCTGGAACTCGATCGGCCAGCGTCACTGCTGCACAGTCCAAAGGTGTGGTGCTGATCGAGTCGGAGGTTTCCAACGGTGTGGCCGCCGGAACCGGAATGATCCTGACCCCCGACGGCAAGGTGCTCACCAACTACCACGTCGTGGCGGGCTCCGACAAAGTCCAAGTGATCGTGGCCGATACCGGTGATTCCTACACCGCGACGGTGCTGGGGTTCGATCAGAGCCGGGACGTGGCGCTCCTGCAGTTGAAGGGTGCCTCGGGCTTGGCCACCGTCACGGTGGATACCGATGCGGTCAACGAGGGCGACCAGATCGCTGCGGTGGGCAACGCCTCCGGTGGCGGCAAGCTCGTCAAGGCCGCCGGGGAGGTCACCGCCACCGATCAGAGCCTCACCGTCTCTTCGGATTCGCCGTGGGGCAACTCCGAGGATCTCAAGGGTTTGATCCAGACCACGGCTGGTGCCGTTCCCGGTGATTCGGGGGGTCCGATGTTCGATGCGCAGACCGAGGTCTTGGGAATGACCACTGCCGGTTCTACCACCGAGCACACCAGCTACGCGGTTCCGATCGCCACTGCGCTGTCGGTGGTTCAGCAGATCGAGACCGGGCAGGACGCCGGTACGGTGCGGGTCGGTCCGTCCGGATACCTCGGGGTAGTCGCCGCGACCCACACCACCGGATCGAAAGGCATCGAGATCTCCGATGTCGTCGCTGGTGGCCCAGCCGATCTGGCCGGGATCACTGCGGGCAGCCGGATCACCAAGGTCGGGACCACCGCCATCACCTCCAAAACCAATCTGGCCAATGTGGTTCGCGACTACGAGCCCGGCCAACAGGTTCGGATCACCTGGATCACTTCAGCAGGTAAGACCAAGGCTGCGACGGTCACTTTGGGGTCAAGTCCGGTGAACTGACCGCACTGAGCAGCACTGTGGACGGCCGTGATTTCTCTCACCGTGAACGGTGGGAACAGTCGCGGCCGTTCGTGCTGCCGGGCGGGGCCACGACTTCCTCGAGGCTGGCCTGCGGCGACTCCCCGGCCGCTAATCGCAAGCTGGGCGGCCCCGTCCTGGCGCCGCTGGAGCAGTAACGGCAATACTCGCGATTACCACTCCCTTCCGCCGAGCGGGCTAAAGTGAGCGCGCATCGACCCCGCAGGAATCAGATCAGGAAGAAGCCAGTGCCCGCAGCAGCAATACGTCGGCTCGTGATCGTCGAGTCACCCACAAAGGCGGTCAGCCTGGCCAAATTCCTCGGTCCGGACTACATCGTGGAGTCCAGCCGCGGCCACGTCCGCGACCTGCCGACCGGAGCCTCCGAGGTTCCCGCCAAATATAAGGGTGAGAAGTGGGCGCGCACCGGGGTCAACATCGACGCTGATTTCGAACCGCTCTATGTGGTGGCAGCCGATAAGAAGAGCACCATCCGTGACCTCAAGGCCAAACTCAAGGATGTCGACGAGCTCTACCTCGCCACTGATGAGGACCGCGAAGGGGAGGCGATCGCCTGGCACCTGCTGGACGAGTTGAAGCCCAAGATCCCGGTGCGGCGCATGGTCTTCCACGAGATCACCCCCGAGGCGATCCTGGCCGCAGTGGAGAACACCCGCGAACTCGACCATGACCTGGTCGACGCTCAGGAGACCCGCCGCATTCTGGACCGCCTCTACGGCTACGAGGTCTCCCCGGTGCTGTGGAAGAAGGTGATGCCGAAGCTGTCCGCAGGCCGGGTTCAGTCGGTGGCCACCCGCCTGATCGTGGACCGCGAGCGGGAACGGATGGCCTTCACCCCCGCCTCCTATGCCGACATCGAAGCGGTATTGGACGCCGGCGAGAGCGCCGAGCCGCGTACCTTCACCGCTCGCCTGGTCACCTTCGACTCTCGCCGCATTGCGGCTGGACGCGACTTCGACTCCCGGGGCCAACTGGTGGGTTCAAGCCTGCTTCAGCTCAGCGAAGAGACCGCCGAGCAACTGGCGCAGGCCCTGGTCAACGGCAGTTACACGGTGTCCGGAGTGGACGCCAAGAGCTACACCCGACGTCCCTATCCGCCGTTTAGGACCACCACCTTGCAGCAGGAGGCGGGGCGCAAGCTCGGCTTCACCGCTCAGCGCACCATGAGTGTGGCCCAGGAGCTCTACGAGCGCGGCTTCATCACCTATATGCGTACCGACTCGGTGAACCTGGCGGCCAGCGCGGTCGCTGCGGCCCGCGAGCAGGTCAAGCAGTTGTACGGCGGCAAGTACCTTCCCGATACTCCGCGCACCTACACCTCCAAGGTGAAGAACGCCCAGGAGGCCCACGAGGCGATCCGTCCGGCTGGGGAGAGTTTCCGCACTCCCGAGCAGACCGGCCTGAGCGGCGACCAGTTGAGGCTCTATGAGCTGATCTGGAAGCGCACCATCGCCTCACAGATGGCTGATGCGATCGGTGAGACCGTGACGGTGAAGATCGGCGCCACCTTGCCCGACCGCGTCGCCATCACCGATGTCGCCACCGGCGAAGTGGTCGAGTCCGGCCGGGCCGGCTTCACTGCCTCAGGACGCACCTTCACCTTCCTGGGCTTCCTGAAGGCCTATGTCGAGTCGGTCGAGGAGGGCAGCAGCGACGACGAGCAGGCTCGTTTGCCCAAGCTGGAATCGGGGCATCACCTGGACGCGGAGAAGGTCACCGCTGAGGCCCACCAGACCCGGCCGCCGTCGCGCTACACCGAGCCGTCCCTGGTCGCCAAGCTCGAGGAGTTGGAGATCGGCCGACCGTCCACCTATGCCGCGATCATTCGCACCATCACCGCCCGCGATTATGTGCACAAGCAGGGTTCTGCGCTGGTGCCCACCTGGTTGGCCTTCGCGGTCACGCGACTGTTGGAGGAGCACTTCAGCAAGTTGGTCGATTACGACTTCACCGCCGGAATGGAAGACACCCTCGACGAGATTGCCAGCGGCGACGCGGCCCGCATCGCGGTGCTCAAGGCGTTTTATTACGGCGACGGCGATGACGGCCTGCAGAAGCTGGTCAGCGAGTTGGGCGACATCGATGCTCGCAAGTTGTCCACCTTCGGGTTGGGTGAGGGCATCGATGTTCGGGTGGGTCGCTATGGCACCTATGTCGAGGACGCCGACGGGCGTCGGGCCAATGTTGACCCCGATCTGCCGCCCGCGGGTCTGACCGTCGAGTTGGCCAAAGAACTCTTGGACAAGCCTGCGGCGGAGGACCGAGAAATCGGCGTCGATCCCGACACGGGCCGAACAATCGTGGCCAAGGACGGCCGGTACGGCCCGTACGTGACCGAGGTCCTCGCTGAGGGTTCACCGAAGACCGTCAAGCCGCGCACCGGGTCGCTGTTCTCCTCAATGAGTATCGAGACCGTGACCCTGGAGCAGGCTCTGCAATTGCTCAGCCTGCCGCGAGTGGTCGGGACTGGCGCCGACGGGGAAGCGATCACCGCCCAGAACGGTCGCTACGGCCCCTACTTGAAGAAGGGCACGGACTCGAGGTCGTTGACCAGTGAGGACCAAATCTTCACGATCACCCTGGCTGAGGCCGAGGAGATCTACGCCCAGCCCAAGACTCGAGGACGTGGCGCGCGCGCTGCGGCCGGCCCGCTGCGAGAGCTGGGCGCCGATCCAGCCACCACCAAGCCGATCGTGATCAAGGACGGCCGCTTCGGTCCGTATGTCACCGACGGTGAGACCAATGCGACCTTGCGTCGGGTCGATTCGGTGGAGACCATGACCTTGGAACGGGCTGCCGAGTTGCTCGCCGAGAAACGCGCCAAAGGTCCAGCACCCAAGCGCACCCGCCGTACCCGCAAGTCCTGAGGCCCCACCTGCGGCGCTCGGTGGCCGAGCCGGGCACTTGGATAGGGTTGGCGCGAGCAGAAAGGGGCCGCTGGTGAGTGAAGGGCTCTTCGTCGTCTTCGAAGGCGGCGACGGTGTTGGCAAGACCACCCAGACTGCGTTGCTCGCCGATTGGGTGACCCAACATGGTCGCGAGGCTGTGGTGACTCTCGAGCCGGGCGGAACGGCGATGGGCATGGTGCTGCGGGATCTGGTCCTCAACCCCAAGTGGGGAGAGGTGTCGCCCCGTACCGAGGCCCTGCTTTACGCTGCTGACAAGGCTCAGCACGTCGACGAGGTGGTGCTGCCGGCTTTGCGTCGGGGGGCGGTGGTGATCAGCGATCGCTATGTGGATTCGATGCTGGCCTATCAAGGAGCGGGCCGAGACCTTTCCGCTGATCGCGTCGAGCAGATCGCCCGCTGGGCCACCCAGGACCTTCTGCCCGATCTCACCGTCCTGCTGGATCTGGACCCCAGTCTGGGGGTTGCCGGTATCGCCGAGAAGGATCGCCTCGAAGGCGCTGGAGCTGAGGTGCACCAAAGGGCGCGGCAAGGCTTCTTGGATCTGGCTGCCCGGGATCGCGAGCACTACCTCGTGGTGCCGGCTCGTGACCCTCAAGAGCAGATAGCTGCGGCGGTGATCGCCCGCGTCGCGTCGCTTCTGTCAGCGGCATAGGGCAGGCTGACGCCGTGGACAGTGGGTCTCTTTCGGGAGTGTGGACCGACCTGATCGGACAAGAGCAGGTCGTGGCCACCTTGCAGCGAGCGGTTGCTGCGGCGGGTTCCGGTTCCACGTCACGGGCGATGACCCACGCCTGGCTGATCACCGGTCCGCCGGGATCGGGTCGATCCAATGCCGCTAAGGCCTTCGCCGCGGCCCTGCAATGTCGCAGCGGAGGATGCGGGGAATGTAATGCCTGTACAACTGCTTTGGCCGGTGCTCACCCGGATGTGACGGTGGTGCGAACCGAGCAGCTCAGTATCGGCGTGGACCAGGTTCGCGAGCTGGTGCGCAGAGCTGCCATGTCACCGACCTTGGGCCGCTATCAGGTGTTGGTCGTGGAGGATGCCGACCGGATCACCGAGCGCGGTGCCGATGCCCTGCTGAAGAGCATCGAGGAGCCCGCTGCGCGCACCGTGTGGCTGTTGTGTGCTCCCAACCCGGACGATCTGGTGGCTACCGTTCGTTCGCGCTGTCGCCGGGTGGAGCTGTGCACGCCGAGCACCGTAGCCATCACCGAGTTGCTGCAGCGTCGCGACGGTATCGACGAGGTCACGGCAAGCTATGCCGCCCGCGTCGCGCAGGGGCATATCGGACGGGCGCGGGTCCTGGCTCGCAGCGAAGAGGCGCGGCAGCGGCGCGCAGAAGTGCTGGCGTTACCGGGGAAGCTGACCACTGTGGGGGCCTGCCTGCGCGCAGCCGGCGAACTGGTGGAGACCGCTGCCGCCGATGCTGCCGCGGTGACCGCCGAACTCGACGTCCGTGAGCGAGAAGAACTCGAGCGATCGCTGGCCGGGGCAACCGGCAGCGGCGGGGGTGCCCGCAACATCAAGCAGCGCCACGCCCAAGCGGCCCTGCGTGAACTCGACGAGCAGCAGAAGGCCCGAGGGAAGAGGCTGCAGCGCGATTCCTTGGACCGGGTCCTGACCGAACTCACCTCGTTCTACCGCGATGTGCTCAGCGTGCAGACCGGAGCCGGGGCGACCCTGATCAACGTTGAGCAGTCCGACCAGGTGGATCGCATCGCGGCTGGTTCCACGCCGGAAGCGACGATTCGGGGGCTGGATGCGATCCTGCACTGCCGACGGGCTTTGGAAACGAATGTGACCCCGGTGCTGGCGATGGAGTCGCTGCTCATCAGCCTCTCGAAGGCACGGTGAGGGGCCGCAAGGCGGAACGTGTCGGTGGCTGCCTTTGGCCCGGATTAGTGCGAGCATAGGCTGAGGAGTTTTGCAGGAAAGGACTTCCCCATGACCGAGCCGCGCGAGCCAGAAACCCCGCAACCGCCAGCCATGCCTCCGGTTTTGCCGCAGCCGGCAGCGCCGATGCCGCCGCTGGGCACCCCCGATTCAGGCGACCTTGACCCGGCAGCGCCCGTCGTCGCTGAGCCGGCGCCGCTGCAAGCCCCAGACGCCATGGCCGAACCAGCCCCGATCGACCCCGAAATGCCGGAAGTCGCTGCGCCGGTCGTTCCTGAGTCTCCGGTCGTTCCCGAGGCTCCCGCCGTACCGGCTGCGCCGGCCGTCCCGCAGCCCGATGCTGAGTTAGTACCGCCTGTTGTCGAGGAGACGGCAACCCCGGCGATGCCGCAGGCTCCGGTTGCACCGGCTGCGCCGCCGGTGGCACCCGAGGTTGCCTCGGTGCCCGCGATGCAGACTGCGCCGGTCCCAGCCACGCCGACGGCACCGGAAGCTGTTGCGCCATCGGCCCCGGTCGTCGCGGAAGCGTCTGTCGAGGGTGCCCCCGATGTGGTGTCGCCCGTCGAGGCGGGGAGCGCGGAGGCCGAATCTGGCGAGCCGGCCGCAACTCCGGCTGCCGCCGGCCCGATTCTGCCGGCCGTGCCTGCCTGGACGCCGCCTCCGGCTGAGCCTGAAGTTCCCGAGGCGCCCGTGGCTGAACCTCAAGCCGCGGCCCCGCTGCTTCCACCGGCGCCGCCTGCGGACGCCGGGCCGGTGGCTGATGCCGGTCCGGGTGACGCCGTGCCGCCGAGCCCCGCGCCATCGACCTGGGGTGAACCGGCGGAGCCGCAGATCCCGGCCGCCGATGACATCTTCCGTGGCTACGGTGAGCCGACCGATGGTGATGCTGCGGCGCTGAGTGAGGAAGAGCGCAAGCTCGCCGCCGAACGTGCCGCGCGCCGCGACGCCCGATCTGCCGCACTGACTGCCACGACCGTGGTCGCCGCCGGCGAACCAGTGATCGATCACGGACCCGAGGTTGCGCCGAAGGCGCCCGCGCCAGTCGCACCCAAGTCGGTGCTGCAGAAGACTGACCGCTTCTGGGGATCGTTGGGATTGTTCCTGGTCCGTTTGGCCATGGCGGTGATCTTCGGCGTTCACGGCACGCAGATGCTGCTGGATCCCACGCGCACCAAGGCGATGTTCGCCACGACCGCACTGCCGTCTCCGGACCTGCTCGGCATCATTACTGCCGCTGCCTCGCTGCTGATCGCCATCTCGATGGTGATGGGGCTGGCCACCCGATACTCCGCTGCCGGTGCGACGGTGATCGCTGTCGGATCGCTGGTGTTCTACTACTGGGGCGCCTTCTCGATCTTCGAAGAGGGCAAGTTCGGGTTCTTTGGCGAATCGTCACTGTTGATCGCCGCCGTTGGCCTGCTGTTGGTCTTCATCGGTGGTGGCGGCTGGAGCCTGGACCGCAGCCTGCGGTCGGCTCGCGAGAATGACCGCGCCAGCCGGGCGGCCAACGCGGATTGATCCGGACCTGTCCCAGCTTGGTTAGGGCGCGGGCACTAGGCTCTGCGGAGTGATCGAAGCTGCGAGGCCCCCTGTCAGGGTGCGAACGATCCGGCATGGCGTGATCGCTGTCGCGGCAGTCATCACGGTGCTGACCGGCTGCAGCGTCCCGGCGTCTTCGAGCCCGGCGAGCGTGGTCGCGGGAATTCGGATTTCGGCAGCGCCAGGCATTGCGGTGGATCGGCCGACTCCGGACCCGGTGCAGGCATCGGTCACCGGGCTGACGAAGGGGCTTGCCGGATCGGCGCTGACGCCCTATCTGAAGCAGAAGCTCGCCTGGCGCGACTGCGACGAAGGTGATGGCACCGTGTGCGCAACGGTGCGGGCGCCTTTGGATTACACCAACCCGCAGAGTCAGGCGGTGACCTTGGCGCTGCGGAAGCTTCCGGCCACCGAGACCCCGCGGCTGGGCTCCTTGTTCATCAATCCCGGAGGGCCGGGCGCTTCGGGCCAGGATTTCGTCGATAGATTCGAACGCTCTGGATTGGAGCAATACGACATTGTGGGATGGGACCCTCGAGGCTCGGGGGGATCGACGCCGATCAGTTGCCTGAGCGATGGCGAAGTCGACGCCTATTCGAATCTGGATGCCAGCCCCGATGATGCGGCCGAGCGAGACGCCCTGATCGAGGCGAACTATGCCTTCGGCCAGGCCTGTTGGAAGCGCAACGGTGACCTGCTCAGCCACATCGGCACCGTGGATACCGTCCAAGACCTTGATCTGCTGCGCGCTTTGGTCGGGGATTCCACACTGAACTATGTCGGCTACTCCTACGGCACCCGGATCGGAGCAACCTACGCCGAGTTGTTCGCCCACAATGTCGGCCACCTGGTGCTGGACGCCGCCGTCAACATCACCGACAACTCGGAGGTGGTCCAGGCCCAAGGATTCGACCTGGCGTTGGGGAACTTCGCTACCTGGTGTGCCCAGGAGCAGTGCTCACTCGGCGGCACGAAGAAGGAGGTCTTGGGCGCCATTACGGGGCTGTTGGACCGCCTGGATGCCGAGCCACTCGCGGTGGGGAAGCGGCAACTCACTCAGACTCAGGCGACCCTGGGAATTGCCATGGGCCTCTACGGGGGCGAAGCATCGTGGAGTTCGTTGGCCACCATCATCGCCCGGGCCATCAACTCGGAAGGATCCGGCCTGTTGGCCGCCGCCGACCAGCTCAACGGACGTGGCCAGGACGGGCATTACGACCCGCTTTACTTCGCCTTTCCGGCTATCGACTGCCTGGACACAAAGGAAGAAGGGGTGCTGGATGCTGACCGCGTGTGGGCCGAGACTCAGAAAAAGGCGCCCATCTTCGGAAAGTACCTGGGGCCGTCCTACCAGTGCCCGCTGTGGCCGGTCCGGCCATCGGTCTATCTGCAATTGCATCTGACCGGGCGATCGGCGCCGCCGCTGGTGGTGATCGGCGGCACCGGCGACAACGCCACCCCCTATCAGCAGGCCGTGGACATGGCCACGCAGTTGACCTCGGCGGTCCTGGTGACCTACGAAGGCGAGGGTCATGGCAGCTACGGCAAGTCGGAGTGCGTGAACGAATTGGTCGTGAACTACCTCACCAAAGACAAGGTTCCGGCCGACGGCACACGCTGTCAGTGACTAGTCCGCGCGGACGTCCTGGCCATCGAAGGCCTGGCTTGGGCACGAAGGCGCTGCGTCCCCTATAGTTGGGCACCGGCCAGCAGGCCCGGCCACCTTAGCTCAGTCGGTAGAGCGACGCTCTCGTAAAGCGTAGGTCTGGGGTTCGATTCCCCAAGGTGGCTCCAAGAGACAGGGAATCCGAGGCCCTGATACCCTAGGGGGTATCGAAAGGAGAATCGGATGGCTACCACGAACCTTGGCATGGCCGATTTCGAGCAGACTGTCACCGACAACGACATCGTCCTCGTTGATTTTTGGGCGGATTGGTGCGGACCCTGCATGCAGTTCGCGCCGGTCTATGAGGCTGCCTCGGAGAAGTACCCCGATCTGGTCTTCGGCAAGGTGGACACCGAAGCCGAACGCGAGCTGGCCGCCGCCGCTCGCATCATGTCCATTCCCACCTTGATGGTGTTCCGGGAGGGGATTCTGGTCTTCTCTCAGCCAGGTGCCATGCCGGGTTCTGCGTTGGACGAACTGATCGGTGCAGTCAAGGCCGCCGACATGGACGCGATCCGGGCCGAGATCGCTGAGCAAGAGACCGAGTCTGCATCATGAGCGACGAAGCCGGTCCCGCCACGAGTAAGATTCCTTTCAGTTATCAGGCTGAAAGGGGTGCGTCGATGCAACTCGATCCGGAGGCCATGGAACCGGTACTCAAGCGCCTCAAGCGGGCTCAGGGACAAATCGGTGGCATCATCCGCATGCTCGAAGAAGGGCGTGACTGCACCGAGGTGGTAACCCAGCTCGCAGCCGTCTCGAAGGCTCTTGATCGGGCCGGCTTCGCTGTGATCGCAGGAGGTCTGCGGCAGTGCCTGCTGGAGGAAACCGACGACAGCAAGGTCGACACCGCCACTTTGGAAAAGCTCTTCCTCTCCCTGGCCTGACATACTCGGCCTCCGCGCCGAACGCACGACCGGCTTATGCGCGCATGAAGCCTTGACCCTTCGACAGGCTCAGGGAACGGCTTCTCCGCTGGCTGAGCTTGTCGAAGCCGTCCGCGCTACCCAGCGATCCTCTGCTCGTCTGTCTTGGCCCTCGACAGGCTCAGGGAACAGGTTTGCCGCTGGCTGAGCTTGTCGAAGCCCTGCCGGTGGTCGGACGCTCAGCTGGCTGCCCCCAAAATGCACAATGGCGGTGGTCCCGAAACCGGGGCCACCGCCATTGACGTTGCTGCGACTAGTGATCGCCTTCCTTGGTGACCATGCTCATGATCGAAAGGTTGAAGCCGACGAACTTACCGAATTGACCCAGCAGGTTGTAACGAGCCTTCAGGGTCTTCACATTGGGCATAGGAGCGCCGCTCAGGTCCAGGACCGGGACGGCAGGGGTGTTCTGGTCGCTCATGATCACTCCGGAATCAGCTGCCAGCCGGGATGGGCCTTGGCTTTGTAGATGAACAAGTAGTGCAGCATCAGCTTCGACCAGTGGCCGTACAGGCCGATCTCACCACGGGTGGTGTTCAGATCTCGACCGGTCGGGTACTTGGCGTAATCGGGAACCACGGGGTTCATGATCATCGCCGCTGCAGAGCCATTGGTGAGCCCGGTGCCGGCCGAAGCCACACACACCGCCCCCATCTTCGACATCGGAGCTTCATAAGCCCGTGCCTTGGAGCCGATCTTGATGCGGTCGGCAATCGTCATGGCGACATGCTTGGCCATGACACCCGAGGGCATCCCGGTGCGAGGCGGAGCCGGGGCGATGACCGTCCCGTTCGGAGTCTTGCGCGGCTTCGAGATCTGATGCGGGGGCGCAAACGCGATCCCGACGGCCCAGATGTTGTTGTAACCGACAGCCTGGTAGGTGGCCGGCCAATCGGAGGCCTTCCACTCTTCGTAGGGCTTGGCGGTGTAGTCGGCATCCACCTTCATGAACCCGCTCGGCGCGAAGAGTTCCCCGGTGATGTCGTTGTCCTCAGCATCGAACGCCTTCATCGGATGCCCACCAAAAGGCGGAAGCAGCATGGCGAAGTCGTAGTCGAGATCGTGCATCTCGCCGTCGAGGGTTTCGAAGCTGATCGTCGTGGGGGTGACCTTGTGCACGTGGGTGCCCACGATCGGCTTCACGTCCCGCTCGCGGAACAGAGAACTGGTCCACAACTCGCTGGAGGTCTCGAAACCGTTCTGGTTGAAGGTCATGCCACCAACGCCGAAGTCGCCCAGTTGGGCCTCATTCGTCATGTAGTACAGCGTGGCCAACTCCCGTACGCCGGCCTCGCGCAACTCGTGGTCGACATTGAAGGTGTACTCGAAAGCAGCGCCTTCACAGGTGCAGGTGCCGTGACCGGTGCCCACCACCAGAGTCTGGGGTGTGCCCTGCTTCAGCTTGGCGATAGTGGCCGCCAATTTCTCCGACGCCTGACGGGCGTGATCAGCGGTGCACACCGACATGGTGTTGCCGACATCGGGGCCTAGTCCCTCGGTGGCCTCGAACTTCAGCTTCGGCCCGGTGGCATAGACCAGGTAGTCGTAGCGGATGCGGTCGACCTGGCCGACCTTGTTCTGTCCGGTGAATTCCACGTCCACCGCACCGCGGCCGTCTTGAGCATCGCCCTTGGGGCGGATGGCAGTGGCTTTGGCTTGGAGGAACTGAATTCCCTTGCGCCGATACACCGGTTCCAAGGGGAAGAGCACCTTCTCCTTGGGGAGCTTGCCTACCCCCACCCAGATGTTTGACGGAATCCAGTTCCAATTCGAATTCGGTGAGACGACGGTGACCTTGTGTCCCCGGCCTAGCAATCGCCTCAGATGTAGCGCCGCGGTGTGTCCGGAGATCCCGGCACCGAGGACAACAACCTCTGCCATCACCAACTCCTTTCAATGGCCTTGGGTCTAGCGGCCATACCCTATGGGGTACCCCGGGGTTAGTCCAGCAGCGTTGCCTACCCGATGGCTACGGAGGGTAGGCAATAGTTCTCATCCACGCCTGAATTACCCGGTTCGGTCAGTGTAGGACGGCCGGTGGCCGCGAGTGCGGAAAGCGCCGTCCTCAGCGCTGCGGGGCGGCGGGATCGGTGAGCAGCGCTCGAAAGACTCTGGCCTGAGACAGACCGGACCATCCGCCGAAGAACTCCAAGCCGACCAGCGTGGCCGGGGGAAACACCGGACGGATCAGTGCCAGCGCACCGGCGTCCGAATCCGGGGTGGCCAAGGAATAGGCCAGGCTGGGTAACCCGGGGGCATGTCCCACCACCAGCACCGAATGGATGGCGTCGTCCACGGCAGCCAACTCGGCCAGCACCTGCCGAGCGTTGGCGTTATAGAGCCGGGGTAGATGGCGAATGGGTGCAGGCAGCCCGAGGAGTTGGGTGGTTTGCTTGGCGCGCGTCGCAGTCGAACAGAGGACCAGATCGATGCTGGTCCTGCGCAGCAACTCGGCCATGAGGCGGGCCTGTGCGCGTCCGTCACGACTCAAGCCGCGCGAGGCATCGCCAAGGCCGTATTGGTCGCCCTCGGCGTCCGCGTGGCGCAGCAGGTAAAGCTGATGTGCTTTCGGTTCGCCGCGGATCGCCATGATGGGTGGAGGTTACTCCCGGGTGAACTGGTTCTCGTAGGAGGTTCCACGAGCCCGCTCCCAGGAGGCCCGGATCTCCATCTCGGCCTCAGCGTGGCCTACCCAGATGGCTCCTTCGACGGATTTACCGGGCTCCAGGTCCTTGTAGACGCTGAAGAAGTGCTCGATCTCCAGCAGGGCCAGGTTGGGCAGGTCGGTGAGCTCTTTGATGTTGGTCTGGCGCTGGTCGGCTACCGGGATGCACAGCACCTTGTCGTCACCGCCCATCTCATCGGTCATCCGGAACATGCCGATCGCGCGGCATTCCACCAGGGCGCCGGGGAAGGTCGGCTCGGGGATGAGCACCATGGCATCCAGGGGATCGCCGTCCTGGCCCAAGGTTCCCTCGATGAAGCCATAGTCATTGGGGTACTGGGTGGAGGTGAACAAAGTCCGGTCCAGCCGAATGCGGCCAGTGTGGTGGTCCATCTCGTACTTGTTCTTGGTTCCCTTGGGGATTTCGATCGTCACTTCGAAGTGCAGGCTGGGCTGGATCGTGGGGCGAATGAATGCAGGGTGATCCATGGTTCGGACCGCACCTCTCTGTCATGATGGAAGGGATGTCTGAGCCGAGCCTAGCGTTTCCGACCCCCCGAGCGCGCCCGAGGGCCACTGCCAGTGGACTTGTGATGAGCGTGGCGGCGAGTCTTGTGGTGGCCGGATGTACGGTCCCCACTTCGGCGGCAGCCCCGATGGACGTGGTTCCTTCGGCCACAGCAGTGCTTCCTGATCCGACGGTGCTTGCCGGCAAGCTGAAGACCGTCCCGCGAAAGGGAATCAGATCGGTGGCGTTCCAGATCACCACCACCGATGGCAAGGCCGTCTACTCCAGGGCCGTCACCAAGCCGCTGGCGCCCGCCTCGACCATGAAGGTGATGACGTCTTTGGTGGCCCTGGACCGGTTGGGCTCGACGACCACTTTCGCAACCCGAGTGGTGGATGCCGGATCGGGCCGGGTGATCCTGATCGGCGGCGGCGATCCATTGCTCACGGATCGACAGTCGAGCTCGCGCTACAAGCCGGCCTCTTTGCAGGCCCTCGCTGCGGCTACGGCTGCCGCCCTGAAAGCGCAAGGCCGTACGCGGATTGCGCTGGGATATGACGCGACCTTGTTCAGTGGGCCTTTGTTCAGTCCGGCCTGGAAGAAGACCTGGCGAGCCAGTGAGGCGCGGGTCGCGGCGTTAGAGATCAATTCGGGCAAGCTGAGCCGATATCGCGCCGACCCCAATCCGGCTCGCACTGCGGCCAAGGCATTCTCAGCCCGGTTGAAGAAGGCAGGGATCACGGTCACCTCGGTCGCGTCCACCCGGGCCGCCGCGGGCTCGACCGAGATCGCGCGGGTGACCTCGGCGTCTTTGGCTCTCATCGTCAAACGCACCCTGCTGATCAGCGACAACGTGGCTGCGGAGACGATCTCCCGGCACGCCGCTGTGGCCAACCGCAGGCCCGGCAGCTTCACCGGGGCGGCAAAGAATGTCACTGCATGGTTGATCGCCCACGGGCTGTGGCGTAGCGGTCAGCGCATCATGGACGGCAGCGGCCTGTCTCCGAGCAGCCGGCTCACGACCGTGTCGCTGGCCGCGGCGATGCGAATCGCCCTGGCCGATTCCCGCTACGGGCCGATCATTGCCGGACTCCCCGTCGCTGCTGAGACCGGAACGCTGGCCAGTCGGTTCGATGACAAGTCCGAACGTGCTGGACGCCACGTGGTCCATGCCAAGACCGGCACCTTGCGGGGGGTTGCTGGTTTGGTGGGGTATCTGACGACGCGTGATGGTGCCCGACTGGTCTTCGCTGAACTCGTCAACACCAGCCAATCGGTGAGCTACACCCGGATGTACAACTGGCTGGATCGCAGCGCTGCTCTGACGGCATCCTGCGGCTGCCACTGACGAAGGTAGGCAGATGCAGCACCTTCCCCTGATCGATTGGGACGCAGCAGTCAGCGCTGGCACGATGGTGCTGCCGGCCGGGCCGATTCTGGAGGCTAGCAAAGTCGAGGAGGTTGTTGCCGACCTTCGCCGCGCCGCTGCTGCCGCCACCGCCCACGTGGCTGAGGTGACCGAGCTGCCGCAACCGGCCAGTTCGGAGATTCTCGTGGTGGATCGAGCCACCTGGCTGAAGGCGGTCACCCGCTCGGCCTCGGCCATGTTGACTGCCGCGGCGGGTGCGCCGGAACCGGCCACCTCATCGTGGCAGTCCGCCAAGTCCAAGGCTCTCGGTGGTCAGGTCGGGGTGGTGATGGCCGTGGTGGCCACCCGGATTCTGGGCCAATTCGATCCCTTCGGCGAGCCCAATCGATTGATGTTGGTCGCCCCGAATGTCGTCACTGTGGAACGCGCCTTGGGGGTGGTGCCCGACGACTTCCGGCTGTGGGTCTGTCTGCACGAGGAGACTCATCGCTTCCAGTTCGGCTATGCGCCCTGGCTGCGATCCCATCTGCTCGGCCTGATCAGTGAATTGCTCGACGGTGATGACTGGGGATTCGCCTGGCGCAGTGATGATGCCGGTGCGGTCCTGGGCAGTCCGGCCCAACAGGACGCCTTCGATAAGGCGTCGGCGGTGATGTCGTTGTTGGAAGGCCATGCCGATGTGATGATGGATCGGGTCGGGCCTGAGGTGGTGCCCAGCTTTGCGGCGATCCGGAGGGCCTTCGATCAGCGTCGCTATTCCTCCGGTTGGTTCTCCTGGGTGCAGAAGCTGCTGGGCTTGGACCTGAAGTACGCCCAGTACCGCGAGGGCGGCCAGTTCTGCCGTGAGGTGATCGAGGCAGCCGATGTGGCCACTTTGAACCGTGCCTTCACTGCGCCGGAGTTACTTCCGTCCTTGGACGAACTGCGCGAACCGCAGCGCTGGCTGGATCGGATCTTGGCCCTCTAGTGGCTCGGCGTGCTCTCGGTCCGGCCTCTTTGACGGTGGTGCAGGCCGTCGATCGCCTTGGCCCGGCCCCGTTCCTGGTCGCCTGTTCTGGGGGGCCCGACTCGCTGGCCCTGGCCGCGGCGGCCACCGTCGTCGCCGCCCGGCGAGATACCGGGATTCGCGCGATCGTCGTCGACCACGGTCTGCAGTCCGGTTCGGATCAGGTGGCTGCCGACGTGGTGGCTCAGCTCCGCGAGAAGCTGGCGATTCCCGCCCAGGTGGTTGCCGTCCAGGTTGATCGGGTCGGAGCCGGCCCCGAAGCCGATGCCCGCACGGCGCGCTATCAGGCGCTGGACCGGGCCGCTGACCCGACCGAGCAGATCCTGCTGGGTCACACTCTGGACGACCAGGCCGAGACTGTCTTGTTGGGACTGGCCCGTGGCTCAGGGATTCGGTCGCTGGCCGGCATGCCCGCCCAGCGGGAGCCCTTTGTGCGTCCACTGCTCGGTCTTCGACGCGATCTCACCACGCAAGCCTGTCGGGAATTCGGGCTGCAGCCGTGGCTGGATCCGCACAATGCCGACCTCCGATTCGCCCGGGTGCGGGTCCGGACTGCGGTGCTGCCGACCCTGGAGCAGCAACTGGGGCCGGGAATCACGGAGGCGTTGGCTCGATCGGCCGCGCTGGCGCGGGCCGATGCGGACTTCCTTGACGAGTTGGCTGCGAGCGCGGCGGCTGGCCTGGTCGGTCCTGGTGTGGCGGTGGAAGCCATCGCGGTGCTGCCCGTGCCCATCGCCACCCGAGTGCTCCAGTCCTGGCTGCGCGAGTCGGGGGCCGTCGATGTGACCGCAGTCCATGTGCAGGCGGTGTGGGCCCTGGTCGTCGACTGGCATGGTCAGGTCGGAGTAGACGTGCCCGGGGCGCGAATCAGCCGGGTGGAAGGGCGGCTGCACGCCGACCTGCTTTGAGCCTCGCGTCCCGACCCGGGGCCAGGGAGGGTAGGTTGTGGGCCGTGGATGCTGTAGATATTGCCGCTGATCTGTCCGAAGTGCTGTACACCCCCGATCAGATCGCGGGCCGTCTGGCTGAGCTGGCCGCCCAGATCGACCAGGACTACGCCGACAAGAACCCGCTGCTGGTGGGCGTGCTCAACGGGGCGGTCATGGTGATGGCTGACCTTTCCCGGGCACTTCACATCGACTGCGCGATGGACTGGATGGCGGTGTCGTCCTACGGCATGGGTACGCATTCTTCCGGGGTCGTGCGGATCTTGAAGGATCTCTCGACCGACCTGGTCGGGCGCCATGTGCTGGTGGTGGAGGACATCATCGACACCGGACTGACGTTGACCTATCTGATGCAGAACCTGGCCTCGCGAAACCCGGCGAGTCTGAACATCATGGCGATGTTCCGCAAGCCAGAGGCCATGAAGATCGATATCGACGTGCGCTACGTCGGTTATGACCTGCCGAACCAATTCGTGGTCGGCTATGGGCTGGACTACGCCGGCCGGTACCGCAATCTTCGTGATGTCGGCATCCTCGCCCCTCACGTTTACAGCTGAGGTGACGTGAAACGGCCCAGCGACAGTACGGCTGTCTGCCTCTGTGGCGGGCCAGAAGGTTGCCTGGTTCGGTATCGTCCTACATGCTCCCTGGCACATGCTGACGAAAGCGGCTTATGAACATCTCGCGGATTCTCCGATCGCCGATTCTGTGGATCGCTGCGATCTTCATCGGCGTGGTCATCATCTTCCAGACGGTGAGCAACGCGAATGGCTTCACCGACAAACCCACCTCGGACGTGGTGGCGCTGATCAACTCCGACACCCCGCTGGCGGAAGTGGTTCTCACCGACGGTGAACAGACCATCAAAGTCACCACCAAGGACGACCCGCCGCGGAAGTGGCAGGCCTTGTGGGTTGGCAACGAAAGTCAGACCATCGTCGACCGGCTCGTGGCCCGACAGGCCGCCGGTACCTTGGATTCCTGGAACGGCAAAGTCGCCCAGCCCGGGATCCTGAGCACCTTCCTGTTCAGCGTGCTGCCCTTCCTGATCATCGGGATCCTGTTCTTCCTGATGATCAACAACGTGCAAGGCGGCGGGAATAGGGTCCTCGGTTTCGGAAAGTCGAAAGCCAAGTTGGCCAGCAAGGACACCCCCAAGACGGTCTTCGCCGACGTGGCCGGGTGCGAGGAGGCCATCGAGGAACTTCAGGAGATCAGGGAGTTCCTCTCCGAACCCGCCAAGTTCACCGCAGTGGGGGCGAAGATCCCCAAGGGTGTGCTGCTGTACGGTCCGCCCGGGACCGGCAAGACTCTGCTCGCCCGGGCCGTGGCGGGCGAAGCCGGCGTCCCCTTCTTCACGATTTCGGGCTCCGACTTCGTCGAGATGTTCGTTGGTGTCGGCGCCTCCCGGGTGCGTGACCTCTTCGAGCAGGCCAAGGAGGCCGCGCCGGCCATTGTGTTCATCGACGAGATCGATGCGGTGGGGCGTCACCGTGGCGCCGGTATGGGTGGCGGCCACGACGAGCGTGAACAGACCTTGAACCAGTTGCTGGTGGAGATGGACGGCTTCGATGTGCGCGGCGGGGTCGTGCTGATCGCGGCCACCAACCGACCCGACGTCTTGGATCCGGCGCTGCTGCGTCCGGGACGCTTTGATCGGCAGATCCCGGTTGAGGCGCCCGACATGAAGGGGCGTTTGCAGATTCTGCAAGTGCACGCGGCGAACAAGCCGATGGCTCCGGAGGTCGATCTGGGCATGGTCGCCAAACGGACCCCCGGCTTCACCGGTGCCGACCTGGCCAATGTGCTCAACGAAGCCGCGTTGTTGACCGCCCGGTTGAATCTGCGCTTCATCGGCAAGCCGCAACTCGACGAGGCCATCGACCGGGTGATCGGCGGGCCGCAGAAGCGCAGCCGGGTCATGAACGAGCGGGAGTTGCTGATCACCGCCTATCACGAAGGCGGCCACGCTTTGGTGGCGGCGGCGATGCCGGGCACCGATCCGGTTCAGAAGGTCACGATTCTGCCGCGGGGACGAGCGCTGGGCTACACCATGGTGATGCCTGACGACGACAAGTACTCCCAAACCCGGGGCGAGTTGCTCGACCAGTTGGCCTACATGCTGGGCGGACGAGCCGCCGAGGAGTTGGTCTTCCACGATCCCACCACCGGTGCTGGCAACGACATCGAGAAGGCGACCAAGCTGGCCCGAGCGATGGTGACCGAATACGGCATGACCGCCGAGCTTGGCGCCGTGAAGTATGGCTCGGGCGACCGTGAGCCCTTCCTCGGAATGGACTACGCCAGCGAGTCGCGGACCTACTCTGAGGCTGTGGCGGCGCAGGTCGACGCCGAGGTGTCCAAGCTCATCGCCAACGCCCACCAAGAGGCCTATGACGTGTTGAACACCAACCGCCATGTCTTGGACGAACTGGTGCGTCAGCTGTTCGAGAAGGAGACTCTCGACAAGGAGCAGGTCTCGAAGATCTTCGAGCCGTTGAAGAGATGGCCCAAGCGTCCCCCGTGGACCGGATCGGAGACCCGCAAGCCCAGCGAAGTCCCGCCGATCAATCCGCCCGAGCGCTTGGTGAAACCAGACCAACCGGAGGCTTTGCCGCCCGCCGCCCCGGGCTACCCGCCGCCCGGGCTTGGCGCCTACCCGACTCCGCCGGCGTCCTATCCGCCGCCCCCGGCCGGCGATCAGGGCATTGGTGAACCGCCGAGGAACCCGGAAGGCTGAACCATGGCTGTCGATCATGACCGAATCGCCGCTGCGGTGCGGGAGATCCTGATCGCTATTGGGGAGGATCCTGATCGGGACGGTCTGCGAAAGACCCCCGAACGGGTTGCGCGTGCCTACGCCGAGATCTTCACCGGGCTGGACAGCGATCCCGCCGAGGTGTTGTCCACCACCTTCGACCTGGGTCATGACGAAATGGTTCTGGTCCGCGACATCGAGGTGTGGAGCACCTGCGAACACCATCTGCTGCCTTTCACCGGCGTTGCCCACGTCGGCTACATCCCCAGTGGCGGACGGATCACCGGGCTGAGCAAACTCGCTCGACTGGTCGACGCCTTCGCCCGTCGTCCGCAGGTCCAAGAGCGGCTCACCTCTCAAGTTGCCGACGCACTGGTGGAGCACCTGGGAGCCCGTGGGGTGATCGTGGTCATCGAGTGCGAGCACTTGTGCATGACCATGCGGGGGGTACGCAAGCCTGGCGCCAAGACCGTGACCAGCGCCGTGCGGGGCGTGATGGCCAGCCCCGCGACCCGCGCCGAGGCGATGAGCCTCATCATCGGCTGAGTTCCTGGCGGCTCGGACCTCGCGCGCGGTGGGCGCCGAGTGGCTGCGAAAGCTAGGGTTTACCGGTGAGTACCCTGCCGCAACTTTCCCGCACCTTGGTGATGGGCATCGTCAATGTGACCCCGGATTCGTTCTCCGACGGCGGGCAGTTCTTCGATACCGAATCTGCTGTGGCCCACGGGCTGGCCTTGGTCGACGAAGGCGCCGACATCGTCGATGTGGGCGGTGAGTCCACCCGGCCAGGATCGGTCCGGGTGGATCTGGACACCGAGTTGGCCCGGGTGCTGCCGGTGGTCACGGCCCTGTCCGATGCGGGAGTCCCGGTGTCGATCGACACCACACGCGCTGAAGTGGCTACCGCAGCGGTCGATGCCGGAGCGGTCCTGGTCAATGACGTCTCGGGTGGATTGGCCGATCCGGATATGCTCGCCGCGGTTGCGGATTGCGGTGCCGCCTATCTGGCCATGCACTGGCGGGGCCATGCTGTGGATATGCAGAGCCGGGCCAGCTACACCGACGTGGTCGCTGAAGTGACCGCCGAACTGGACCAGCGGGTCACCGCGGCCCGGGCCGCCGGCATCGCGAGTAGTCACCTCGTGATCGACCCTGGGCTGGGATTTGCTAAGACCGCCGAGCACAACTGGGAACTCTTGCGCCATCTGGACGCGCTGTCTGCGCTTGGCCTTCCGATCCTGCTGGGAACCTCGCGCAAGCGGTTTTTGGGAGAACTGTTGTCCGATGAGCACGGGCCGCGGCCGGTGCAGGAGCGCGACGACGCAACCACCGCCCTGACAGCGCTGATGGCCGCGACCGGGGTCTGGGGAGTCCGGACCCACACGGTCCGATCGCAGCGCGATGCAATCGCGGTGGTGGGGATGTTCTCGGCCGCATCAGGCCGGTAGGGTGCGCGCAGGAGGCGAGTGCATGGACATTCCGGATCGGATTCGGCTCAGCGGTATAAGGATCGAGGCTGCCCATGGTGTCTACCCCGAAGAGAAAGAGAATCCCCAACCTTTCATCATCGACGTCGAGGCTCGGCTAGCACCGCGGAGCTCTGAGGATGATCTGGCCACAACGGTGGACTACTCGCAGTTGGCCACCCAGATTGTGGCCGTGGTCACAGCAGGATCGGTGGATCTGATCGAAACCCTCGCCGAGCGGGTCGCCGAGGTCAGCTTGCGCCATCGGTTGATCGAGGAAGTCGAAGTCAGCGTGCACAAACCACAAGCACCGTTGCCGGTGCCGGTCGACAACATCAGCGTGACCATCACTCGCAGGAGGCGACCATGAGTACGGATTACTTGGACATTGACACCCTGTCGGGAATGTCGCCTCTGCGGGAAGCGGTCTTCTCCTTGGGGTCGAACCTCGGCGATCGCTTTGCCTATCTGCAGGGGGCAGTGAATCACTTGCGGGCGACCCCTGGGCTGACCATCACCCGCATCTCCTCGGTCTATGAGACCAAGGCCGTGGGCTTGGTCGACCAGCCAGACTTCCTCAATTTGATCGTCACTGCGGATTCCTCCTTGGCTTCGGCGGTCATGTTGGACCGGGCTTTGGCGATCGAGGAGGCATTCGATCGGGTGCGGGAGATCCCCGGTGGCCCGCGAACCGTTGATGTGGACTTGATCGCAGTCGGTCAACGCGAACTGTCCAGCGATTTGCTCACCCTGCCGCACCCGCGCGCCCACGAACGCGCTTTCGTATTGATCCCGTGGAGCGAGATCGATCCGGAGGCGCAATTGGTTGGGCATGGCCGGGTTGCGGATTTGCTCGCGAAGCTGGATCGCAGCGGTGTGCAGCGACGGGACGACCTGCGGGTCGAATGATGGCGCAGCCAGGACCAGGATCGGTGGTGCCGACAACCTGGCAACAAGTATTAGCGGCGTCGATCGTCGGTGCGGGGATCGGATGGCTCATTTGTGCAGTTCCGCAAAGACTCGGGTGGCCTCTTCCGGTGTTGCCCTTGATCGCAAGTCTGGCATTACTTGGGTTCGCGGTGGTTGTGGCGGTTCTGGCGAGGAAAACGCACCGCACCATTCAGATCCGGCGAGATCCAATGCAGTCGGCACGGGCCATCCGGTTGTTGGTATTGGGGAAGGCGTCGCTGATCGCCGGTGCGGGACTGGCCGGCGGGTACCTGGCCGTGATTGTCTACTTCCTTCCGCACTGGGCTGCGGTGTTGCCCCGGGAGCGAATCGTGAATGCGGCCATTGCGGTACTGGCCAGCATCGGGCTGGCAATCGCGGGCCATTTTCTGGAACGAGCCTGCCGCATTCCGGGTCCCCCGTCGGGGGACGCCACGCCGGATGGCCTGCCCAGAACTCCCGGATCGCCAGACTAGACTCCCGACTGTGTTACCCGTAGCCGCTTCGAGGAAAGCAACTCCTTCCCCGCGTCGCCGCAACATGCGGCTCTCGTTGCTCGGTTCTGCTGCTGCCGCTGTGATCGCTGGATTTGGTGGGCTCTGGTTGCCCATCGGTTTGGTGTTGAGCGTGGCTGGCGGTGTTCTCGCCTCGGTATTTGCCTGGCGCGAAGTGAGAATCACCCGATCGACGCTCCTTGCTGAACAGGCCGAAGATGCACGACGGGCCTCTGCGCTCCTCCAGGACTCCACGCGGAGAAACCTGGGAGTGGTGAAGCTGCTCAGTGCTCGAAACGATGAACTGGTCGGTGAGTTGGGTCGCTCTCGCGCAGCGGCGGCGCAACTCCAGTGCGATGCCGCCGCCTTGCGCGGAGACAAAGCAGCCCTGCAGTTGGAACTCAAGCAGCGAGGCGAGGAACTCGCTGAGGCTCGTTCGAGTCTTGCTGAGGTCAAAGAGCTGCTCGACGCCGATGTTGTCGAGCTACCTGTTTCCCTGGTCACCGATACCGGCGCCCTCGATATTTGGACCGAGGATGGCTATCCCACCGTGGTCCAGTTGGAGGCTTTGGCCAATCCGCCCGTCCGGGAACTGGAACAGCGTAAGCACGCCTGATCTGCCTGTGATCGCACCCTGCCGTGGGCAGGGTGCGATCGGCTTTTTGTGAGAGTATCTGCCGAGATCACCATTCGCGTTTTGGAGGATTTGCGGGTGCATGGTGGCGACTAGGGTGTGGTGATCAGGCCTTCGCCGCGGATGTATATCTACGCATCTTCTGCAATGGACGCACTACGAAATCCGGTGAACGCTGTACACGAAATGCAGATTTGCTCGCGTGAGCACCAACTTTGGTGAGTTGTTGACAGGTCTGGTGAGAAACTTCTCAAAAGTGGATTTGACTCACTTACCCACTTGTGGGGTATATGATTCGATAACGCATTGGGGAAAACAGTCACCCGTCCCCCGGGTGGCCGTAATGGAAAGGATCAACATGGCCAAGCGAGTCCAGGTCATCCACACTGACGACCTTGACGGCAGCGAAGCTGACGAGACCATCTCGTTCGCACTGGATGGAATCGCATACTCGATCGATCTGTCCGCCGCCAACGCCGAGAAATTGCGAGCAGCTTTCGCGCCCTTCATTGCCGCCGGAGAACGGGATCGTAGTTCCCGCCGGGGAACCGGGCGTCGCAAGTCAAGTGGTACCGCCGCCACCGAGATTCGAGCCTGGGCTATTGCTCAGGGAATGCAGGTCTCCAGCCGCGGCCGGGTCTCGGCCGAAGTACGCGAAGCGTACGAGCGCGCTCACAGCTGATCACCGATTTCGCCTCCGGCTCAACCTCGATTGAGCCGGAGGCGAACACGGGACTTCTTCAGAGCGTCCTCGGGTTAACTACACTGAAGGAGTTAGCTACCCACTTCCCGAGGGACCATCCCAGAGGAACCTTGGGCAGCGGCTGCCCTGGCAGTTCGATGAAGGAGTTCCTCCCATGTTCGACCGGTTTACAGACCGCGCTCGCCGCGTGATTGTGCTCGCCCAAGATGAGGCGCGCATGCTCAATCACAACTACATCGGCACTGAGCACCTGCTTCTCGGCTTGATCCATGAGGGTGAGGGCGTCGCAGCCAAAGCCTTGGAGTCGATGGGCATCTCCCTGGAGGCCGTTCGCGAACAGGTTGAAGAGATCATCGGTCAGGGCCAACAGGCGCCGACTGGACATATCCCGTTCACCCCGCGCGCGAAGAAGGTTTTGGAGTTCTCCATGCGGGAGGCCCTCCAGATCAACCACCCCTACATCGGTACTGAGCACATTCTGCTCGGCTTGATCCGTGAGGGCGAAGGCGTGGCGGCTCAAGTGCTGATCAAACTGGGGGCCGACCTTAACCGGGTTCGCAACACCGTCCTGCAGTTGCTGTCTGGCTATCAGGGCAAGGAAACTGCGGCCGCTGGTGCTCCGGAGGCCGCTTCGACGGCTTCTGCGGCCACGATTCTGGATCAGTTCGGTCGTAACCTGACTCAGGCGGCCCGGGAGAACAAGCTCGACCCTGTGATCGGTCGCGAGAAGGAGATCGAGCGGGTCATGACGGTGCTGTCGCGCCGTACCAAGAACAACCCGGTGCTGATCGGCGAGCCCGGTGTCGGCAAGACCGCCGTCGTAGAAGGTCTCAGCCAGCAAATCGTGCGCGGCGATGTTCCCGAGACTTTGCGTGACAAGCAGATCTACACCCTCGACCTGGGGGCACTGGTGGCGGGTTCTCGCTACCGAGGTGATTTCGAGGAGCGGCTGAAGAAGGTGCTCAAGGAGATCAAGACCCGCGGTGATGTGGTGCTCTTCATCGACGAGATCCACACCCTGGTAGGAGCCGGTGCTGCTGAGGGCGCGATTGATGCTGCGTCCATCTTGAAGCCGATGCTGGCCCGAGGTGAGTTGCAGACCATCGGTGCCACGACTCTGGACGAGTACCGCAAGTACATTGAGAAGGACGCGGCCCTGGAGCGGCGTTTCCAGCCGATCCAGGTCGCCGAACCGTCGATCGCGCTGACCATCGACATTCTGCGCGGCCTGCGCGATCGCTACGAGGCGCATCACCGCATCACGATCACCGATGGCGCGTTGACCGCGGCAGCCCAGATGGCCTCCCGCTACATCTCGGATCGGTTCCTTCCGGACAAGGCGATCGACCTGATCGACGAGGCCGGTGCTCGGTTGCGGATCCGTCGCATGACAGCACCTCCGGATTTGCGCGAATTCGACGAGAAGATCGCGACGGTGCGGTTGCAGAAAGAGGCAGCGATCGATGCTCAGGATTTCGAGGTCGCCGCGCGGTTGCGCGATGACGAGCGCAAGCTGACGATCGCGCGTGCCGAGAAGGAAGACGCGTGGAAGTCCGGTGACCAGGACGTGACCGATGAGGTCGATGAAGAGACCATCGCTGAGGTGCTGTCCAGCGCCACGGGGATTCCGGTCTTCAAGCTGACCGAGGAGGAATCCTCGCGGCTGCTGAAGATGGAAGAGGAGATCGGTAAGCGTTACATCGGTCAGCATGATGCGGTGAAGGCGCTTTCGCGCTCGATCCGCCGCACCCGTGCCGGATTGAAGGACCCGAAGCGGCCCAGCGGTTCGTTCATCTTCGCAGGCCCGTCCGGTGTTGGAAAGACTGAGCTGACCAAGGCCTTGACCGAGTTCCTCTTCGGTGATGAGGATGCCTTGATCACCTTGGACATGAGCGAATACTCCGAGAAGCACACGGCTTCGCGGATGTTCGGTTCGCCTCCCGGCTATGTGGGCTACGAAGAGGGCGGCCAGCTCACCGAGAAGGTGCGTCGCAAGCCTTTCAGCGTGGTCCTGTTCGATGAGATCGAGAAGGCTCACCCCGATATCTTCAACTCTTTGTTGCAGATTCTGGATGAGGGCCGTCTTACTGATGCCCAAGGTCGAGTCGTCGACTTCAAGAACACGGTGATCGTGATGACCACCAACCTGGGTACTCGCGACATCTCCAAGTCGGTCAACCTGGGCTTCAGCCAGAACTCTGACGAGGCGGGCAGCTACGAGAAGATGAAGGCCAAGGTCTCCGACGAACTCAAGCAGCACTTCCGTCCGGAGTTCCTGAACCGCGTCGATGAGATTGTGGTCTTCCACCAGCTGACCAGTGACGACATCGAGCACATCGTCGATCTCATGATTGCCGAGATCGAGGTGCGGTTGCGTGATCGTGACATGGGCATCGAGTTGACCCCGGCTGCCAAGTCGTTGGTAGCCAAGCGTGGCTTCGACCCGGTGCTAGGGGCGCGGCCGTTGCGTCGGGCGATTCAGCGCGACATCGAGGACATGCTCGCCGAGAAGATCCTGTTCTCCGAGCTCAACCCCGGTGAGATCGTGGTGGTTGATGTTGCCGAGGAGGGTGCTGAGCACGCCTTCACCTTCACTGGCCAAGCCAAGGCTCCCGTTCCGGACTCTCCGACTGCGGAGCTGGGCCAAAACTCCTGACACAGCAAAATGGCCCCGCCACTCGAAGAAGTGGTGGGGCCATTCTTGCGTGGGTCAGGCTCCGGCGATCATGACCAGGATCATCAGAGCCACGAAGAAGCCCCAGATGACCGTGCCGATGATGCCGAGAATGAGGCCGGCAGTGAGCATTCCGCTGGTCCGCCAGCGCCCCGGTTGGAGCCGCGACTCCTTGAGCCCGCGGAAACCCAGATACCAGGCGATGGGGGAGGCGAAAGGAATGGCCAAGATCAACCCCACCAGGCCAAGGACCAGGGACGGGATGGCCGAGGGGTGTTCGGGCAACTGCGCAAAGCCGTAGGCCTGGGGCGGATACCGCGGGGCCAGTGGGGCAGCAGGGGGTGTGCTCGGCGCAGGGTAGGGCTGGTACACAGTCTGGACGGGTGGCACGCTGCGGGGTTCGGTGTAATCAGGCTCGGCATAACCGAGCTCTGCAGAGCCGGGCTGGGCGGAACCGTCGAGCGGAGCCGTTGCACGCGCGGGGTGAGGACTGGCCGGTCGAGGATCGGGTGCGAAGCCCTGGTCGGCGCGCTGCTCGGGCGAACCGGCCAAACCGTCGTAGCCGAAATCTGGACGGGGGCTCGCGCCGAACGGATCGACCATGGTGGGTTCCATACCCAAGCCGTCGGATTGGGCATAGCCCTGAGACTGTCCCAGGGGGACAGTGGGCTCGGTGCCGGCTGTCCCCGGGTAGGGGTTCGTGTCGTTGCTCATCGTTGCCTCGGAATCCTCGTGGTTCCCCCAATCTAGTCGGCCACAACAGCCGGTGGGATCGGCCGGCCTCCGGCGTGGGGTACGACTCAGGGCTGCCGACCCTTCTAGCCTGAAAGCATGAGTTCGCTGCTCCACCCGACGGGCTCCGAATCGCCGCAGATCTACTGGAGGCGGCGCATCCTGGTGCTGGCCGGCGTGCTCTTGCTCGTGGTGGGTGTGATCGTCGCGTGGCCGAAAGGGGCCCCGCCAACCGCGCCCACTGCGGTCGACTCTGCGTCCGTCGCAGTATCTCCGGCCACAACGGGGACACCGTCGGCGACTCCGACGCCAACTCCGAGCGGACCGCTGCCCTGTGATACTGCGAATCTCAGACTGACTATGGCCGGCTACAAGAAGCTGGCTCAAGGGGCTCGACAGCCCTTCGCGGTGACGGTGAAGAATGTGGGGGCCGTCCCCTGCATGTTGAATCTCAACGCCACCAATTTCTCGCTCACCGTCACCAGCGGTTCGGATCGGATCTGGAGCACCGCAGACTGCGCGAAATGGGTTCCGGCCAAGAAGCTCACTGTGAAGTCCCAGGCCAGCTACCAGTTCACGATCACGTGGGCCTTGGTGCGGTCAGCCCCCACCTGCAAGACCGGAACTTCTTCGGTAAATCCCGGCACCTACGTGGGCAGCGCGGTCTTCAGCGACACCCTCCGTGGCCGGGTCGTCACGCTTATCACCAAGAAGGCCTAGCCAACCTCGGCAACGCTGAGCCGGGCCTGGACCCTTCGGCTGATCCCCAGATGATGCAATGCCTGGGCCAAGGTGGCGACCTCGACCACCTTCAGTCCCGGGACGCTCTCCGCGGATCGGGACGGTACCAGGGCCCATTCGAAACCCAGTCGAGCGGCCTCGGCCAATCGCCGATTGAGCCCCGGGACTCGACGAAGCTCACCAGAGAGCCCGACCTCGCCCAGCGCGATCACACTGGCGGGGGGCGGCTGATCGTAGGCCGCGGTGGCGATGGCGATGGCGGTGGCCAGATCTGCTGCGGGATCGATCACCTTGGCACCGCCCACGGTAGAGGCGTAGACCTCTTTGGTATGCAGCTTCACGCCCGCCCGGCGCTGCAATACCGCCAGGATCATCGCGGTTCGCCCCGCGTCCAGGCCGTGGGTGATGCGGCGCGGCACGGGTGCGGAACTTGGTGCGACCAGCGCCTGGATCTCGGTCAGCAGCGGCCTGCGGCCGGCCAGCGAGATGGTGAGGCAGGTGCCCGCTGTCGGTTCGGGGTGCAGCGAGGCAAACAGCCCACTGGGATCCTCCACCTGGTTGATCCCGGTCTCAGTGAGTTCGAAGCAGCCCACTTCGTCAGCGGGCCCGAAGCGATTCTTCGATGCGCGCAGCATGCGAAAGCCGGTGTGGGATTCGCCGTCGAAGGTCAGGACGACATCGACCAGGTGCTCCAGTGTGCGCGGTCCGGCGACGGTGCCTTCCTTGGTGACGTGGCCGACCAGGAGCACGGGCATCGCTCGTTGTTTGGCGACACGGACCAGGGCAGCGGTGACCTCTTTGACCTGCGAGATGCCGCCGGGGACTCCATCGGTTCCCGGGACTTGGACGGTCTGTACCGAATCCAACACCAGGAGTTCCGGTGCCACCTGCTCCACCTGGCCCAGCACGGTATCCAGGTCTGTCTCGGCGGCCAAGTAGAGCGATTCCTCCAGACATCCGGTCCGCTCGGCCCGCAGCCGCACCTGGGCGGCAGATTCCTCAGCGCTGAGGTAGAGGGTGCGTCGACCACTGCGGGCCCACCGGGCTGCCAGTGCCAGCAGCAGCGTGGACTTGCCCACGCCCGGTTCGCCAGCCAGCAGGATCACCGCCCCGGGAGTCAGTCCGGTTCCCAAAACCCGGTCGACCTCCGTCAAGCCGGTGGGGAGAGCCTGCGCCTCAATCGCTGGAACTGCCGTGATCGGGGCGGCGGTGCGTCCGGGCGTGCGAACGGCGGTGGTTCGACGCCCCGCTGCGGATTCCGACACACTGCCCCAGGCCTGGCACTCGCCACAGCGGCCCACCCAGCGCGGTGTGGTCCAGCCGCATTCCGAACAGGTGAATAGGTTCTGTGCTTTGGCCATGCCTTGACGCTACTGGGCGGATCTGACAGCTCCTGACCCGGCCTAGGTCGGCGATTGGGAGTCGATCAGGCCGAACGCCAGGCTGCAGGACACCTTGGCGTCGAGGCTCTGCAGATCGAGATTCAATAGGCGGCTGATCTGATCCAGCCGATAGTGCAGCGTGTTGCGGTGGGTGTAGAGCATGGCGGCAGTGCGCAAGGGCTTGCCATCGCATTCGATGTAGGTTCGCAGCGTTTGCATCAGCTCCCCGTTGTTGGCGGCGTCGTGGTCGACCAGCGGCTTGAGGAACTCCACCGCGGCGATACCGCCGCCGCGTCCGGCTGCGGCGGCGACGATGGCTTCCAGGTCGAAGGTACGGGAGCGAATCGGCTGGGTCTGATCCGGACGCAGCGTGCGGCGAGCGGAGGCCAAGACCATGCGGATCTCCTCGCCGTCACGGGCCGGGCCGGCGACGACGATTCGGCGACCAGGCATTTCTCGCTGTAGAACGGCCAAGACATCGTCGGTGGACGGCGCCAGCCAGGTCCTGGTGGACATCTTCGGCGAGGCCGGACGCCACGTCCGCACCAATGTGGGCGTGGCCTGGCTCCCGCTGGGTAGCCCGGTGGAGACCAGCCTGGTGGTGGCGCTGGCTGAAGGCTCTCGCTGACCAGCGTCGCCTCAGAGGCGGACGCGGCCGTTCGGGGTCTCGAAGGTGGCTGCCTCGATACCGGGCTGGCCATTCGGTGAGGTGAAGGTGATCTGGACACCGTCGAAGACCGAGTCCAGATTGATGCCCAGCCAGTCCTCGACGCGGCTGCGGGTGCCGGCGATCTCGATCTCAACCAGTTTGATGGTGCCGGGCAGAGCCTTCGGCAGCACCGAGGGGTCGGCACCCCACTTGATGAAGTAGGGCAACTGTGGGTCGGCCAGCAGGCCGCGCACCCCGATCTGCTCCCACTCCAGCAGGCGTCCGTCGGGGAAATGGCGCGAGCCGTGCACCGCCTGCCGGTCCAGCCGGCGTTCATAGTCGGACAGGTCGTCGACCGACACCACCCAACCCATCCAACCGCCGCCCATTTCGGAACGAGCGCGGACGGCTTGGCCGAAAGCGGCCTTCTCCGAGGCGGGGTGCTCAAGCACCTCGACGACCTCGATGTAGCGCTCATCAGCCAGGGGGAGGATGCGGTTACTCGTGCCGAAGCGAGGGTGGAAGCCGCCATTGAGGAACTTCTCGCCAAGCAGGTCGCCGAGTCTTTTCGCCTCGGCTTCGAGCCCGTGCGGACCGACGGCAAAAGTCAGATGATCGACATGCATGCCCCCAATGGTGCCGGACGCTGCGCTGAGTGCGAAATCGAGGCCCTTTCGACGCATGGTTACCCGCTCTTGGACCTGCCCGCGACGCCTACCATGGGGGTTGTGACCAGAATCGACGGCGAGGGCGCAATGGTGGTGCTGTCGACGTCCTCGGTCTATCCCGAATCGACGCAGGCGGCCTTCGCCTTGGCCTCTCGGTTGGGCTATGACGGTGTGGAGGTGATGGTCGGCACCGATGCGATCTCGGCAGATGGAGACGCGTTGGCCGAGCTGTCGACCTACCATCAGGTGCCGGTCACGGCGATCCATGCACCGACGCTGCTGCTCACCCAACGGGTGTGGGGCACCGATCCCTGGGCCAAGCTGGAGAAGGCTGGTGAGGTCGCTGCGGCGCTGGGGGCGAAGGTGGTGGTCGTCCACCCGCCGTTTCGCTGGCAACGCAATTACGCGGCGGCCTTCACCGACGGTATTCGACGCCTGGAAGTCGCCACCGGCCTGATCTATGCGGTGGAGAACATGTATCCCTGGCGCGGGCCCGGCGGCGGCGAAGTCCGGGCCTACGCCCCGAGTTGGGACTGCGCGCTGCTCGACTGCGACCATCTGACCTTGGACCTGTCCCACGCGGCGATCTCTCGGCAGCGCAGCGTCGAACTGGTCCGTGACTGGGGCGAGCGTCTGGCCCACGTGCACCTCACCGATGGCACCGACGGGCCATCGGATCAGCATCTGCTCCCCGGCGACGGCGATCAGGATCCGGCCGCGGTGGTCGCCGAACTGGTGCGGTCCGGTTTTAGGGGGCAGGTGGTCGCCGAGGTCAGTACCCGCGGCATGACCCGACGGGAGCGCGCCGAGGCGTTGGCGAAGACCTTGGCCTTCATTCGGCTTAACCTGGGTCTCGTCGAAAGGCCCTCTTCGTGACTGAATCCACCCCACTGCGCGGCCTGGACGTGCCCATGCGGCAACGTCCCGGCATTGAACTGCTGCTGGTGCTGGGAGTGTCGCTGGGTTCCTCGGCGGTCTACTCGATTCTGTCGATCGCCGACAAGCTCACTCGTCAGGTGGCGCTGAACCAGCAGACCACCTCGATCAACAACTCGGTGGCTCCCGACCGGCCCTGGCTCGACTTGAGCTATCAGGTGGCCAACCTGGTCTTTCCGCTCGTGCCGGCCTTGCTGGCCATCTATCTCTTGCGGCTCAGCGGCGATTTCGGGGCGATCGGTTTTGATCTGCGCCGCAAGGGATTCGATCTGAAAGTCGGGTTCGGGTTGGCCGCCGCGGTGGGCATTCCCGGCTTGGCCTTCTACCTGGTCGCGCGCCAGATCGGGATCAACACTTCGGTGGTTCCGGCCAATCTGGCCGAGAACTGGTGGACGGTGCCCGTGCTGGTCGGGGCCGCGGCGATGAACGCGGTCTTGGAGGAAGTGATCATGGTGGGCTTCTGGTTCACCCGGACGCTTCAGTTGCGGTGGCCGGTGTGGGTGGTGGTCGTCTCCAGCGCGTTGGTGCGGGGGAGCTACCACCTCTATCAAGGCTTCGGTGGATTCATCGGAAACCTCGTCATGGGGCTGGCCTTCGGGCTGGTCTATCTCAAGGTGAAACGAGTGGGGCCCTTGGTGGTCACCCACTTCCTGTTGGATCTGTTCGCCTTCGTCGGCTACGCCTTGCTGGCGCCCTTGGTCTCCTGGCTGTGAGGGTAGGCTGAGCGCGTGTCGATGATGTTTGCCGTAGTGATCCTGATCCTGGTGGTCGGCGGGCTTGCCGGGTTCATCTGGCTGGTCTATTGGGCTGCCTCCCGATCGCTGCAGCGCTCGGCTGCGACCGCTGAGTTGACCCCCATGCAGACCGACGACGTCACCGTGGTGGGCAAGCGCAACGATGCCACCGGGGCTGCCAGCTTGACGATCAACCAGCAGTACTTCCTCACTTTCGAGTTCGCCGACGGGAATCGCACCGAGATGGTGGTTCCCGGTGAGGTGTTCGGTCTTCTCGTTGAAGGCGACCGGGGCACGTTGACCAGCATGGGCGGACTCTTCGAAGGTTTCGAGCGGCGAAGCCTGCGCTGAGGACTCATCCCCTGGCACCGCGCCGGGCCTCGTTCCGCCGGTCGGTAGGCTTGGCGCCATGCGTGTAGGAGTATTCGGTGCCACCGGTCAGGTCGGCAGGGTCATGCGGACCTTGTTGGCTGAGCGCGGCTTCCCAGTTGACCAGATTCGATTCTTCTCTTCAGCTCGATCGGCAGGAAAGACCTTGCCGTGGGCCGGAACCGAGGTGGTCGTCGAAGACACTGCCAGTGCCGACTTCGCCGGCTTGGACATCGCCCTGTTCTCAGCAGGTGCCACGATGTCGCGCGAGTATGCCCCGAAGGTGGCTGCGGCCGGAGCCATCGTGGTGGACAACTCCTCGGCCTGGCGCAAGGATCCCGAGGTTCCCTTGGTGGTCAGCGAAGTCAACCCCGAGGATGTGTTCCGCACCCCCAAGGGGATCATCGCCAATCCGAACTGCACGACCATGGCCGCGATGCCGGTGCTCAAGCCCTTGCATGACCAGGGACGGCTGCAGCGGTTGAAGGTCGCTACCTACCAGGCGGTCTCGGGTTCTGGGGTGGCGGGCGTCCGTGCTCTGGCTGATCAGGTCGCCGCCGTGGTTGAGCCGGAGCGGCTGGCCCTGGACGGCAGTGCGCTGCCCGCCGTGGACCCGGCGCCCTATGTGGCGCCGATCGCCTTCAACGTGGTGCCGCTGGCCGGGTCCATCGTCGATGACGGCTGGGGTGAAACCGACGAGGAGCAGAAGCTGCGCAACGAATCGCGCCGCATCCTGCACCTGCCCGAACTGTTGGTGTCGGGAACCTGTGTGCGCGTCCCGGTGTTCTCCGGGCATTCGCTGAGCATCCACGCCGAGTTCGACCGTCCAATCAGCGTGGAGAAGGCCACCGAGTTGTTGGCTGCGGCCCCGGGCGTCGAACTCTCCGACGTGCCCACCCCGCTGCACGGAGCCGGACGGGACGCCTGCTACGTCGGCCGGATCCGGGTGGATCAATCCGTTCCCGACGGACGCGGCCTGGTGATGTTCGTCGTGGGCGACAATCTGCGCAAGGGTGCGGCCCTGAATGCAGTCCAGATCGCCGAAGTGGTGGCCAACCGATGAGTGCAATCGCCGTCGTCGGCGCCGGTGTGATGGGCGAAACCGTCATCGCTGGTCTGCTGCGGGGCGGTTGGCGACCTGACCAGATCACGGCTGTGGATCGCTACCAGCCGCGCCTGGACGAGATCGCTGCCCGGCACCAGGTGGGCGCTGCGCCCTTGGCTGAGGCTGTGGCCGGCGCGGACACGGTGGTCGTGGTTGTGAAGCCGCAGGACGTCGCGGAGGTGTTGCCGCAGATCGGCGCGGTATTGCGGCCGGGCGCCCTGGTGGTCTCGCTGTGCGCGGGCGTCACCACCGGCCGCATCGAAGCCGCCCTGCCGAGTGGAACACCCGTGGTTCGGGTCATGCCGAATACCCCCGCTCAGGTCGACGCCGGCATGTCGGCGATCTCGGCCGGGGCGCAGGCCGGCGCCGACCACCTGGAGTTCGTCACCGGTCTGCTGGCGCCGATCGGCGCGGTGGTGACCGTCCCGGAGAAGTACCAGGACGCGGTGACCGCGGTCTCCGGATCGGGTCCGGCCTATGTGTTCTACGTGGCCGAGGCCATGATCGACGCCGGAGTCTTTCTGGGCTTGCCACGCGACGTCGCCACCACCTTGGCCGTCCAGACTCTGGTGGGCTCGGCCAAGCTGCTCGATGAGTCGGAGCTGGGCGCGACCCGGCTGCGTGAAATGGTGACTTCCCCGGGTGGCACGACTGCAGCGGCGTTGCGGCAACTCGACGACCACGGGGTCAAGTCTGCGTTCTTCGCAGCCCTGGAGGCCGCCCGGGATCGCAGCAAAGAGCTGGCCTCGTCCTGATTGCGGAACACCGATCTCGCCGCATCGCCAAAGATGAAGCGTGGATGCTGAATCAGTTCTGTGAAGGGACCCCAACCGGGCCCTGATTGGCACTAGGGTGTCTGGCACGGTTCACCACGGCGGTGAGCCCAGCCGGAGAAAGCAGCAGCCATGAATGACACAGTCACCAGCATCGGAAACGTCAGATTTCTGAAGGTGGCTGAGGTCGCAGCGATGCTGCGCGTGTCGCGGATGTCGGTCTACCGACTCATCCATTGTGGCGATCTGGAGGCGGTTCGATTCGGTCGGAACTTCCGGGTTCCCGAGCATGCCGTGAACGCCTACCTGCGCGGTTCCTACTACCAGGCAGGCTGATTTCAGCCCGACCCCTCGGGTGAAGTAAGATCGTGCCTCGGCTGGAATGACCAGCCGATTCGGTTGGGCTGCGCGGCAGCCCGCAACCACCAAACGTGCCGCTTCACCATGGAGCGGAATCGAAAGAGGTCCTGCCAGTGGGTTCGGTCATCAAGAAGCGCCGCAAGCGGATGGCGAAGAAGAAGCACCGTAAGCTTCTGAAGAAGACGCGCATTCAGCGTCGTCGCGCGGGCAAGTAAGCCATCTGCTACCGGCCGTGATCATCCACCGGTAGCGCCCAAGAAAGACCCACGACGTTCCACCCACAGGCCTGGAACGTCGTTGTGGGCTGCCTACCATTGGCTGTGACACCGACGCGAGGAGACCCATGGCACCCCGGATCGTTCATCTGGTGAGGCACGGTCAGGTCTACAACCCCGACGCTGTGCTCTACGGACGGCTGCCGGGCTTCGGGCTGTCCGATCTGGGCCAGCGCATGGCCCAGCGGCTCGGCGAGTACTTCGCCGATGCCCCCTTGGTGCATCTGGTGAGCTCGCCGTTGCAGCGCGCTCAAGAGACCATGGCGCCGATCGCTGCCGGGCATCCCGAACTCAGCGTCGGTATCGATGAGCGGGTCATCGAGGCGGCCAACGTCTTCGAAGGCAAGTCCTTCGGAAAGTACAACCAACTGCTGCTGAAGCCCTCCAGTTGGTGGGCGCTGCGCAATCCGCTACGACCCTCCTGGGGCGAGCCCTACCCGTCCATCGTCGCCCGCATGCGGTTGGCGCTGGCCGACGCCGCCAGTCATGCCGTGGACGGCGAAGCGTTGATCGTTGCCCACGAACTGCCCATCTGGATGGCTCGTCGCTCGGCCGAGGGGCGCAGCCTGGTGCATGACCCGCGCAAGCGCGAGACTCGCCTGGCCAGCGTCACCACTTTCACTTTCGGCGACGACGACTCGGTTTCGGTCTCCTATGCCGAGCCTGCCGCCGACCTTTACCCCGTGAAGAAGCGCCGCTTCCGTCCCGGCGCCTGACCGCCATCGCGGCTCCCCGGGGGGAGCGGGCATGCGAAGATGGACTGCATGGCTGACTTCGACCTGTGCGTGATCGGCTCTGGAACGGGCAATACCGTCATCACCCAGCGCTTCGCCGATTGGCGGGTGGCGCTTGTCGACGGCCAGCGTTGGTTCGGCGGGACCTGGCTCAATGGTGGACGCGTGCCGGCCACGATGTTCGCCTACTCCGCCGATGTCGCCCAAGCCGCTCGGCATGCCGCCGACCTGGGAGTGCGCACCGGTGAGGTCGAGGTTGATTGGGACGCGGTGCGTGAGCGCGTCTTCGGCCGAATCGATCCCCTGGCCGAATCAGCCGAGGCGTATCGACGCAGCCAGTCCCATGTGACGCTGTTTCGCGGCCAGGCCCGCTTCGTGGGTCCCAAAACGCTGAAGGTGGGTGACCAGCGGTTCAGCGCTGATCGGGTGGTCATCGCTGCCGGCTCCCGTCCGCGGGTACCGCAGGTGAGCGGCATCACCGACCCGGCCGTGTCGCAGCGCGTCCACACCGCCGACTCCATTTTGCGGCTGCCGAGCGTCCCCAAGTCATTGGTGATTCTCGGCGGTGGCCGTGTTGCGGCCGAGTTCGCCCACATCTTTGCTTCCTTCGGCACCCAGGTGACCGTCCTGCATCGCAACGAGCGGCTGCTGCGATCGGCCGACGCAGCGATCTCCCAGCACTTCACGGAGCTGCTGAGCCAGCGGGTCGCGCTGCGCTTGGGTCAGCACCTGTCCTGGATCGAAGCCACCGAACGAGGGGTGGAGGTCGGTACGGTCGACGATGACGGCATCGAGTACTCCTTCGGTGCTGAGCAGGTGCTGGTGGCCACCGGGCGCGTCCCCAACTCCGACACCCTTGACTGTCACCGCACCGGGGTGGAGGTCGAGGTGGACAGCGGCCTGATCGTCGTCGATGAATTCCAGCGTACGACCGCCGAGGGCATCTATGCCCTGGGCGATATCTGTTCGCCAGGCCAGCTTCGGCACCTGGCCAACCGCGAGGCTGCGGTCGTGCGCCACAACCTGCTGCATCCCACCGATCCGGTCGCCATCGATCATCAGTTCGTGCCCCAGGCCGTGTTCAGCGACCCGCAGTTGGCCTGGGTCGGGCTGACCGAGGACCAATGCCGAGCCCAGGGCTTGGACTTCGCCCTCGGAGTGCGTGACTACGGTGGAGTGACCGCCGGTTGGGCGATGGAGGACACCGACCACTTCGTCAAGGTGATTGCCGAACGTGGCACTGGACGGTTGCTCGGCGGGCACATCCTGGGACCCCACGCCGCGCTGCTGGTCCAACCCATCGTGCAAGCGATGGCCACCGGAGTGGATGCCACGACCATGGCGCATGGACAGTATTGGATTCATCCGGGCTTGGGCGAAGTGGTGGAAAACGCCCTGCTGGATCTCGATCAGGAAGGCTGAGCTGTGGCAACTCGGGCACAGACCATCACCGTCGCGCTCGCCGTGACCCCGTTGTTCGTGGCCGGCGGCTGCACGGCGACTCCTTCGAAGTCTGCGGCGGCCTCGGCGTCGACCGCGGCGACGACTTCGGCTGTGGCGCCAAGCTGCCTGGCCAAGGCCACGGCGATGAGCCGCGCCCAGCAGGCCGGTCAGGTGGTGATGGTCGGGGTGACCGGGACGCTGGACTCGGCTGAGGCTGCAGCGATCAAGAAGTACCGAATCGGATCGGTGATCCTGATGGGGAACTACACCGGCGGGGTCGCTCAGGTGAAGAAGGTGACTGCGGCGATCCGGCGGGTCGGCGGACGCCAGGTGCTGATCGCCACCGATCAGGAGGGTGGGGCGGTACGGCGGCTGCGCGGTAAGGGGTATCCAACCTTGGCCGCTGCCGCCACCCAGGCTGGCTGGAGCGATGCGACCTTGCGGTCCAAGACCCGCAAGCTTGCCCAAGCCATGGCCTCCTCGGGGGTGCGAATGGATCTGGCCCCGGTGGCCGATGTCGTTCCGAAGTCCAACCGCAGCGCCAATCGGCCGGTGGCGCGGTTGCATCGCGGCTACGGGTCCAGCCCGGCGAAGGTGTCGGCGAAGGTGACCGCCTTCCGTGACGGCATGACCGCCGGACGCGTCGCCACCGCGGTCAAGCACTTCCCCGGGTTGGGGGCGGTGAAGGGCAATACCGACTTCAGCGCTAAGGTTCGTGACACCACGACCACCGCGACGTCATCGCTGCTGCGTCCCTTCTCCGATGCGGTGGCCGATGATGCCGATGCGGTGATGGTCTCCTCGGCGTACTACACCCGCATTGATGCGAAGAACCCGGCTTTGTTCTCGCCGAAGGTGATCGGCCTGCTGCGGAGTTGGGGCTTCGACAACGTCGTGATCAGCGACGATCTGGGTGTCGCGGCGGCGGTGAAGTCGGTTCCGGCGAAGAAACGTGCCGTCCGCTTCGTGTCCGCCGGCGGCGATCTGGCGATTACCGTGAACCCCCGGTTGGCGGGGGCTTTCACCTCAGGGTTGGTGGCCAAGGCGAAATCCAGCCCGGCGTTCGCCAAGCGGCTCACTCAGGCGACCGCACGCGTGCTCAGCCTCAAACAGTCTTTGGGCCTGCTGTCCTGCCGCTGAACGTGATGAACCTCGTCGCGTCGAGTCTGCGGCGGCATCAGAGAGCGGAGGCTACTCGTAGACCTTGAGTTTGCTCATCGCGTCGCGGACTTCCGGGAGGCGGGCGGCGCTGGTGTCGGGAACCGAACCGTAAAACATCGAATACTCGTCATTGCCCACCTCGACCACCATGATGAGCACGCGTTCCCCTTTGGCATTGAGGCCGGGAACGTCGAAGCTGAGCTGGCTTTCGATGTACCACGCGGGATGCCCTGCGACGGTGCGTTTCTCGGAGGTGAGGATCTTGCCGGCGACTTGGTTGTCTCCGTAGAACTTGCCCAGGATGCATTTGTAGCTGAGCTCGGCGGCATTCTGGGCACTGGCGAAGCCGTCGCCGGACATCAGATCGGCCACGATCGCGCTGGAGACCCACCCGGTGCCGGGGCCGTCGTAGGTGGCTTGGTCGAGTGCAACCTGGGTGACGACGATCGTTCCGAAGGGAACCCGATTCTCCTCGTTGGGTTCCTTCCAGGGGGTGCCGAGGATCGGGTAGGACAGGTGCTGCGTGCTCACTTCTCCCGGGCGGGACGGGACGGGGCTGGTGCTGGCCGATCCGGTCATGCCGATATTGCACATATCGACCGAGCCGTTGCCGCCCGGCGCCCACGGATTGGTGCCGCCGGTGAGGTTGGGAATGAGCGCGGCCAGTCCCCACACGATCAGTCCCAGTGCCAGCGCTCCGATCCCGGCAGCCACCCACAAGCCGACCTTGCGTTGGCGAGGCTGGTCGTAGGGCGCTCCGGGGGTAGACGCAGCGCCGGTGCTCGTCGTCGGGGCCGGGCTCGACGGATTGGAGGTCACCTCTTCTGACCACGACCGGCCATTCCAATACCGGAACATGCCGGGCTGGCCGGCCGGATCGGGGTACCACCCTGCGATACTCACGGGTCGATTCTAGGGGAGCAGGGAAAGCCGTTGCCGAGCGCCCGATGCGTCCAGGCGGGGGTCCGAAGGCCCGTTGCTGACGCCACGTCGATCAGCCGAAGCGGCCTGAGATGTAGTCCTCGGTGTCTTTCACATCCGGGGTGGAGAAGATCTTGTCGGTCGGGCCGACCTCGATCAGCTTGCCGGGTGCACCGGTGCCGGCGATGTTGAAGAACGCCGTGGTGTCAGAGACCCGGGCGGCTTGCTGCATGTTGTGGGTCACAATGACGATGGTGTAGCGATCCTTCAACTCGGTCATCAGGTCCTCGATGGCCAGAGTGGAGATCGGGTCCAGCGCCGAGCACGGCTCGTCCATGAGCAGCACCTCGGGCTCCATGGCGATCGCACGGGCGATGCACAGCCGCTGCTGCTGGCCACCGGAGAGTCCCGAACCCGGCAGGTCGAGGCGGTTCTTCACTTCTTCCCACAGGTTGGCACCGCGGAGTGCGCGCTCGGCCAGTTCGTCCTTGCGGGCGTTGGGCATGCGCTTGTTGTTCAGGTTGATGCCGGCCAGCACATTCTCCTTGATCGACATGGTCGGGAAGGGGTTGGGCCGCTGGAAGACCATGCCGACGTGGCGACGTACCCGCACCGGGTCGACGCCGGGTCCGTAGAGGTTTTCACCGTCGAGGAGGACTTCGCCCTCCACCCGGGCGCCGGGGATCACTTCGTGCATGCGATTCAAAGTGCGCAGGAAGGTCGACTTGCCGCAGCCGGAGGGTCCGATGAACGCCGTCACAGCCTTCGGCTCGATGGTCATGGTGACGTCCTCAACGGCACGGAAGCTGCCGTAGTAGACGTTGAGGTCGGTGATCTCGATGCGTTTCGACATGGTGGTGCGGTTCTTTCTTCTCAGCGGCCGGTCTTGGGAGCGAACCGGCGTGCGATCAGGCGTCCGGTCAGGTTGAGCACCATGACGATCGTGATGAGCGTCAGTGCGCCGGCCCAGGCTCGATCGGTGTAGGCCTGCGGCGGGATGCCGGGATGGGCGTAGGAGTCATAGACGAAGACCGGCAGAGTCATCATGGGGCCATGGAAGGGATTGTTGTTCAGCGAGGCGGTGAATCCGGCCGCGATCAGCAGGGGAGCGGTCTCACCGATCACCCGAGCCACGGCGAGGATCACTCCGGAGACGATGCCCGAAATGGCGGTGGGAATCACCACGCGCACGATCGTCAGCCACTGGGGCACCCCGAGGGCATAGGACGCCTCGCGAAGCTCATTGGGCACCAGCCGCAGCAGTTCCTCGCAGGAGCGCACCACCACCGGGATCATCAGCACCGACAGTGCGAGGCTTCCCGAGAAGCCCGACACGGTGCCCGGGCCGAACAGCATCGCCATCAGGGAGTAGGCGAACAGACCGGCTACGATCGAAGGGATGCCGGTCATCACGTCCACGAAGAAAGTGATGGACTGGGCCAGCTTGCCGCGGGCGCCGTATTCGGAGAGGTAGATGGCGGTCATCAGGCCGATCGGCACCGAGATCAGGCTGGCGATTCCGGTGACCCACAGCGTTCCGGTGATGGCGTGGGCGGCACCGCCGCCTTCGCCGACCACATTGCGCATCGACATGGTGAAGTAGTTCAGATCGAAGCGTGCCATGCCATTGCGGATGACCTCATAGGCCACCGACCCCAGTGGGATCAGCGCGAGCACGAAGGCGCCGACGATCAGGTTGCGGGCGCGGCGGTCGGCTGCCTGGCGGGCGCCTTCGACGATGCGGGCCACGATTTCAATGGTGACCAGGAAGATCACATAGGCGATCACCACGCCCAAGGCGATGTTTCCCCCGCCGATCAGCGCGGCGATGGCCAGACCGGCGACGGCTGCCCCCACCAGAATGCTGGGCTCAGCCAGCCGGGGCAGACGGCCGGAGGTGAGGGTGCCCGGATTCAGGGATTCAGTGAGACTGGTCATCAGTTGGCTCCGGAGTAGGCGGCGCGCCGGGAAACGATCCAGCGGGCGATCATGTTCACGGCCAAGGTGATCACGAACAGCACCAGGCCGGCGGCGACCAGTTCGTTGGTCTTAAGGCCGAAGGCCTCGGGGAAGCCCTGGGCGATCACCGCGGCAATCGTGTTCGGGTTATTGCTGGTCAAGATCTGAATCGTGATGTTGGCACTGCCCGACAACACCATTGATACGGCCATGGTCTCGCCCAAGGCGCGGCCCAGACCTAACATGATCGCGGCGATGATGCCGGGACGGGCATAGGGGAAGACGGCCAGTTTGACCATCTCCCAGCGGGTCGCGCCCAGTGCCAAAGCCGCCTCTTCGTGAAGGCGGGGCGCCTGCAGGAAGACCTCGCGGCACAGGCTGGTGATGATGGGCAGCACCATGGTGGCCAACACGATCGCGGCGGTGAGAATGGTGCGTCCGGTGCCGGACACCTGTCCGGAGAACAAAGGGAACCAGCCCACGTTCTGATTGAGCCAGGTGTACAGCGGCACCACCGCCGGAGCGAGCACCAAGCCGCCCCACAGGCCGAAGACGACCGAAGGCACCGCAGCCAGCAGGTCAATCACGTAGCCCAACGGCTGGGCGAGTCGACGCGGTGCGTAGTGAGAAATGAACAAGGCGATTCCGATGGCAACCGGAACCGCGATCACCAGGGCGAGGACAGCCGCCCACAAGGTGCCGAAGACGAAGGGGAAGACCCAGGCCCAGAACGGGCCGTAACCCTGCTTCGTCAGGGTCTCAGGATCTGCGATCAGGGCAGGAGCACCTTGGAAAACCAGAAAAGTCGCGACCGCCGCCAGGATCGCCAGAATCAGAACCCCGGCGCCGGTGGCGAAACCCCGAAAGACGGGGTCCCCACGCCGCTGGGGATCGGGTCCGTCGATCTCCAACAGGTCCTCAGGATCAGTGCTGGCTTCAAGAGCGGGCTTGGTCATCGAGATGTCTTCCTTGCTGGTGCTCGAAATCAGAGTTGAGCGGCACTGACGGCGTCGGTTGGTGTAACCCTACCGACGCCGTCAGGGAGCCCGTCAGCTCAGATCGTCACTTGATCGAATCGATGGCGGTCTTGACCTTCGCCTGCATGTTGGCCGACAGCGGGGCCGAGCCTGCGGCTTCAGCAGCGGCGGTCTGACCCTCGGCCGAGGCCATGTAACCCACGTAGGACTTCACCAGCGAGGCTGCGGCGGGATCCTTGTAGGTCTGGCACACGATGGCGTAGGAGAGCAGGACGGCCGGGTAGGCGCCTTCGGCCTTGCGGTCCAGGGCGACGGCCAGGTCGTTAGCCTCACGACCGGGCTCCAGCGGCGAGTTGTCGACGATGGCGGCAGCAGCCTCGGCGGTCGGGGCCTGAGCCTTGCCGTTCACCAGGAGCTGGGCTTTGCCCAGTTCGCCGGCCTGCGACGCGTCGGCGTAGCCGACCATGTTGGTACCGGAGGTTACGGCCTGGACGACGCCAGAGGTGCCGGTGGCAGCCTCACCCTTCAAGCCGTTGGGCCACATGCCGTCGGCCTCCCAGGTCCACACCGAGGGAGCCAACACGTTCATGGTGTCGGTGAAGTTCTCGGTGGTGCCGGAATCATCAGCGCGGTGCACCGGGTTGATGGCGGCGGCCGGAAGCTTGGCGTCGGGGTTGGTGGCCACGATCGCCGGATCGTTCCACTTGGTGATCTTGCCGGAGAAGATGCCGGCCAGAGCCTGCGGGGTCAAGGTGAGATCCTTCACGCCCTCCACATTGAAGATGACGGCAATCGGGGAGATGTAGACCGGCAGGTCCAAGGCGCTGGAGTCAGCGGCGCAACCGGCGAACTTGCCGGCACCCAACTCTTCGGCCTTCAGTGCACGGTCGGAGCCAGCGAAGTTCACAGCACCAGCGGTGAAGGCCTCGCGTCCGGCCCCGGAGCCGTCCGGGGAGTAATCGACAGTGACGCCGGTGTTGGCGGTCTGGAAATCGGCAACCCACTTCTCCTGGGCGGCCTTCTGCGACGAGGCGCCCTTACCGGTCAGGGTGCCGCTCAGGCCCCCGCCCGTGGTGGTTCCCTCGTTGGTCGCGCATCCGGCCAGTGCCAGCGATGATGCAGCGACCAGTGCGACAGCAGTGATCAGCTTGGTTTTCACGCTATTCCTTAACGTTCGTGGTTATCCGAGCAGGTTGCTCGCTCTCGGAGTCGACGCTAGGTAGTAGGCGTGAGCGGGCCGGGTCTCCAAGGTGAACGCACGGTGAATTCGCGGCAAGGATTGGGCTTCAGTCGATGAGTTGGCTGCCTACAGAAGCGACTTGTGCATCTCCACAGCGAGTACCGCAGCGCGCGCATCCAGGTGGACCACCAGCGCTGCGGCTGGGTGAAAGGCCTGGTCGGGCAGCCCTAGCGCGGCCAGCATCGTGGGCAGTACCGGACGATGCCCGCATACCGCAGTGACGGCTCCGGACGCGGTGCGAGACGCCAGCTTCCGCATGAAGGTGGTGACGGCCTTGGCGTCGTCCACCCCGACCTCCTCGGTGAGGATCGCCGTCTTCTCCACCTTCAGCCCCCGGGCCTTCCCGAACGGCTTGAGGGTGTGATGGCAGCGAGTCGACTCCGAGGACACCAGCCGCTCCACGCCATAGGCATCCAGCAGCGGGATGAGCGCCGCACTCTGCGCGGCACCGCGCGGATCGAGGGGACGCTGCTGATCGGGGCTGTCGGTCGACCATTGCGAGCGGGCCAAAGCCTTGCCGTGGCGAAGGATGACCAGCGGGGTGGACTGCGGAAGGTTCACCGCTTGGCGGATCACTTCGCGCTCGTCGGGATAGCTCACCTGGCGCAATGCCTTGGTGACGCTGAGCCAGGCGATCTGATCCACCTCGTTGCCGGCGCGGTGCACCTGGGCCGAGACCGGACGTCCGCGCCAGTAGGTGACGGACTTGGTTCCACCGCCGACCGGGTAGCTGATCTCGGTGATGGGCGCGCGCAACTGGACCCGTACCGCACTCTCTTCGTCGGTCTCCCGGGTGGCGCACGCCGCCAGGTACTCCCCGCTGGTGAGCTTGCCCTTGGGCAGACTCCAGTCGTTGTAGCGGGGACGATGGACCAGCAACACCTCGACCGAGCCGTCGGCCCCCGGGCGCAGAGTTACGGTTCCCGCTGCAATGATGTGCTTGCCGGGTTCAGCCATCCTCAGTTACCGCTCTACCGCGCGACGCTGGCCCATCTGATTGATCAGATAGTCCTGAAGGTCGAGTTTTGCGGTGCCGTCGTCGTTCTGGGTGCGCTGCGTCCATTCGCTGCCGTCCAGCCACCAGGAGGCGGTGCCGTCGTCGAAGGCGATGCCGAACAGCTCTTCGATCCGGGTGATGTGGGTCGGATTGGCCAGCCCGACGATGGTCTCAACCCGTCGATCAAGATTGCGGTGCATCAAGTCGGCCGATCCGATGCCGACCTGGGGATGGCCGGCGTTGGCGAACCAATAGATGCGGCTGTGCTCCAAGAACCGGCCCAGAATGCTGCGTACGCGAATGTTCTCGCTCAGCCCGGGCACTCCGGGACGGACCGCGCAGATGCCGCGCACCCACAGGTCAACCTCCACCCCGGCTTGGGACGCTCGGTACAGCGCATCGATGATCGCCTCATCGACGATGGAGTTCACCTTGATGCGGATACCCGACGGTAGACCGTCGCGGTGCTGGACGATCTCGCGATTGATGGCAGCCAGCAGTCCGGTACGGATGGAATGCGGTGCCACCAACAGTCGGCGGTATCCGGTCTCCTCCGACATCCCCGACAGGTGGTTGAACAGCTTGGCGACGTCCTCGGTGATCACCGCGTTCGAGGTGAGCAGGCCCATATCTTCATACAGGCGCGCGGTCTTGGGGTTGTAGTTCCCCGTGCCGATATGGCAGTAGCGGCGCAGCCCGGTGGGTTCCTGCCGAACCACCATGGACAGCTTGCAGTGGGTCTTCAGCCCCAACATGCCGTAGACGACGTGGCAGCCGGCTTTCTCCAGCTTGCGGGCCCAGGCGATATTGGCTTGTTCATCGAAGCGTGCCTTGATCTCGACCAGTGCAAGCACCTGCTTGCCCGCCTGAGCTGCCTCGACCAGGGCATCGATGATCGGGGAGTCGCCGCTGGTGCGGTACAGGGTCTGCTTGATGGCCAGCACGGCCGGGTCGGCGGCGGCCTGCTCGATGAACCGCTGCACGCTGGTCGCGAAAGAATCGTAGGGGTGCTGCAGCAGCACATCGCGATTCTTCAGCGCCGCGAACATATCGGCCGGCTGGGCAGTTTCCACCTTCGCCAGTTCGGGATGGGTCTTGGGGAGGAAGGAGGGGTATTTCAGCGAGTCCCGGTCCAGATCGGCCAGCGAGAACAGGCCGCGCAGGTCGAGCGGGCGCGGCAATTTGAAGACTTCCTGCTCTTCGACATCCAACTCGCTGATCAGCAGTTCCAGCATCGACTCGTCGATGTCTTCCTCGACCTCGAGGCGCACCGGCGGACGGCCGGTCTTGCGGCGCAGCAGTTCCTTCTCCAGGGCGAACAGCAGATTCTCTGCGTCGTCCTCTTCGACCTCGACGTCCTCGTTGCGCGTGACCCGGAAGGTACTGGAGGCGACGATGTGCATCCCGGAGAAGAGCTGGTCCAGATGCTGGGAGATGACCTCCTCCAGCGGTACGAACCGGCCATTGCCCAAAGCCAGGAAGCGGCTGAGCACATTGGGTACCTTCACCCGGGCGAACTGGGTCACGCCCCGGGTCGGGTGGCGCATCAACACCGCGAGGTTCACGCTGAGCCCCGAGATATAAGGGAAGGGGTGGGACGGATCCACCGCCAACGGGGTGAGCACCGGGAAGATTCGGGTCTCGAAAAGCTCGGTCATGCGACGCCGCTCGTCGTCGCTGAGTTCGTCCCAGGTCAGGATGCGGATGCCGTGCTCAGCCATCGCCGGACGGATGTCCTCGGCGAACAGCCGCATGACCTCGTCAACCAACTCCCGGGTGCGGGTGAGCAGAGTGTCCAGCAGCTCGCGGGGCATCAATCCCGAGTTCGAGGGCACCGCCACCCCGGCGGCCATGCGACGTTTCAATCCGGCGACCCGCACCATGAAGAACTCGTCGAGATTGCTGCAGAAGATCGCCAGGAAGCGTGCCCGCTCCAGCAGCGGGACCCGCTGGGCGTCGCGGGCCAGATCAAGGACCCGCTCGTTGAAGGCCAACCAGCTCAACTCACGATCGTTGTAGCGGTCGGTGGGCAAATCGGGCAGGTCTTGATCCGGTTCGGCGGTGTGCACCGGGCCGAAAGTGTCGGTCATGCCTGCTCCTGAATCGGTTGGTAGCGGACGTCACGGTGTACGGTGACGAATCCCGCGCGCTGGTACATTCTTACCGCTGTTTCGTCGGCTGTATCGACGTACAGCTCAACCGTGGGCAAACCCTGGGTAGCCAGGTGAGACAATCCGGCGGCCAGCAACACCTTGCCATAGCCGCGGCCCTGGCAACGAGGGGCGACGGCAATCACATAGACCTCGCCGGTGTCGGCGTCCACCTGCTTGGTCCAATGGAAGCCGGCCAGGCCCTCGGCGTCGAAGGCCACAAACAGCCCGGCGGGGTCGAACCACGGCTCTGCCATGCGTGCTGTCAGGCCGCTCTGATCGAGCTGTCCCTGCTCAGGATGATGAGCGAAGGCGGCGGCGTTGAGGGCGATCAGTGCGTCGGCGTCGGCCGGGGTGAACGCCCGCACCTCCAGTTGCGGCGGCACGTCGCCTCCGGGGAGGTCGGCCAGGGGCCGGCTCATCTTCAGCAAGCCGCGCTCGGGACGCAGTCGCTGGGCCGCAGCGAACCCCTGCGCCGCAGGCAGGTTGCCGAAGGCCCAAATGCCAAGGTTCGGGTCGGCCGGGCGCTGCGTCCATAGTTGGGTGGCGATGCCGCTGCGGCGATGGTCGGGGTCGACGACCAGTTGGGCGGTAGCAAAGCGCGCACTGTAGTTGAGGTACCCCACGAGCTGGTCGTCGTCGACCCTGAGTAGGTGGAGTGCGCTGTCGTCCCGCAGCGACCGGTAGGCCTCTTCGTTCAGCGGGTCGACCCCATCAGCCAGGCGAGCCCTAGCGCCCAGTGCGCGCACCTGGTCGCCCTGCTCGCCGGTAAGTCGCCGCACCACCACGAATTCAGGCTACGTCACCCCTGATGCCGCCCCGTCCAATTCCGCCAGGCGCTCCCAAAAGGTGCAGACGCTCCCGAAGGTTCGGGAGCGTCTGCACCTTGTGGGAGCGAATCGGGTGGGGCGGCGCTTAGCGGCGACCGATGCCGTCGGGGGAGAAGCGGTAGCCGACGTTGCGGACGGTGCCGATCAAGGCTTCGTGTTCGGGGCCGAGTTTGGCGCGCAGGCGGCGGACGTGGACGTCCACGGTGCGGGTGCCGCCGTAGTAGTCGTAACCCCACACATCGGCCAGGAGATGTTCGCGGCTGAAGACCCGTCCGGGATGCTGCACCAGGTACTTCAACAGTTCGAACTCGGTGTAGGTGAGATCGAGAGGTTCGCCTTCCAGCACCACCGAATAGGCGGCGTCATCGATCACGATTCCGCCGGAGGAGATCAAGCCGTCGCTGGCTGCGGAGGTGGCCAGCAATCGGATGCGGGCCTCGAACTCGGCAGGTCCGGCGGTATCGAGCACCACATCGGACAGACCCCAATCGGCAGCCACCGCGGCCAAGCCGCTCTCGGTCAGCACCAGCAACAGCGGAACGGTCGATCCCGAGGACTGGAAAAGCCGCGCCATCATGCGCGCGCCAGCCAGATCGCCCCGTCCGTCCAGCACCACCACATCGCAGCGGGCGGATTCGGTCAGGGCCTGGGTGTCGGCGGCCACTCCGACGATGTCGTGGGAGAGTAACGCCAAAACAGGTAGTGAGCGCTCTGCAGGCGTGCCATTGGCGATCTCGTTGCTGACCAGCAGCAGTTGTGCCATTCACCCTCCTGAGTGCGCTGTCAATCAAACTTTAGTGACTCAGTGGCCAATCACCCTATTCGGATTCCATACTGAGCGATCACTCATCGAGATCGAGCAGGATCGTCATGGGCCCGTGATTGACCATTTCGACGTCCATCATGGCCCCAAATCGGCCCGTTTCGACCTGTGCTCCTAGATCGGACAGTGCCGCCACGAAAGCGTTGACCAGAGGCTCGCCGGACACGGCCGGGGCGGCCTTCGACCAGGAAGGACGCCGACCCTTGCGGGTATCGGCATACAGAGTGAACTGGCTGACCACCAGGATCGGGGCTTGCACATCCGCGCAGGACAGCTCGCCGTCCAGGATGCGCAGTTGCCAGATCTTGATGGCCAAGGAGGTGGCGATCTCGACGGTGTCAGTGTGAGCGACACCGAGCAGGATCAGCAGCCCGGGGGAATCGATGGCGCCCACGACTTCGTCGTCGACTCGCACCCGTGCGTGGGTGACTCTTTGGACAACTGCGCGCATGGGTCAATGAAACCAGCCCGGGCATCGCTGCGTCGTTGCGGGGAGCGGACGTCCTCACGCATCGACCCGCCACCGCGGTCGGAATGTTCGGCAAGCCGAGCCGGTTATGCTGCTCGAGTGTCCCTTCTGATCCCGTTGTCGATCACCGGTGTGGTGTTGATCACAGCCTGCGTTGTACTGGTCCTGGCTGCGGGGGTCGGTGGCTGGGCGCTGCTGAGAACCAATAAAGGAGACTGATCCCCATGGCCTTCGAGATCCCCGCAGACCTGAATCCGGCGCTGGTCGGGCTGGCCTGGCTGCGCGGACGCTGGGAAGGGACCGGCTACCGGGAGTGGCCTGGCCTGGAGAAGACCAGCTACGCCATTCAGATCGACTTCGCCGACAACGGTGAGGATTACCTGCACTATCTGGCCCAAGCCTTCCTCACCGACGCGGACGGTAAGCCGGAGCGCCCGCTGTTCATGGAGACCGGCTTCTGGCGTCCGCTGGCCGACGGCACGGTGGACGTCATGATGGCCTCCCCGGAGGGCTATGCCGAGATCTGGTTCGGCAAGCTGCAGCCGGGCCGCTTGGACCTCATCACCGATGCGGTGGCACGCACCCGCGATGCCACTGTCGCCTATACCGCCGGACGCCGGCTGTACGGCACGGTGGACGGCAAGCTGATGTTCTCCTTCGACCGGGCCACCGAGACTGAGGAGCTTCAGCCCTATCTGTGGGCCACCCTGGAACGACGATGAGCGTTCTGGTCGAAACCGGCGTCGACGCCGGTGCGGTGTGGCATTACGGCGATCCCTTCGGTGAGCAGAAGGCCCTGTCTGCAGGCCGGGTCGGGGTCGACCTGTCGCACCGTCCGGTGTTCACGATCGCCGGGCCGGATCGGTTGAGTTGGCTGCATGCCATCACCAGCGCAGACTTCGCCCACCTGAATCCGGGAAGCCCGCTGAACGCCTACATCTTGAATCCGCAGGCTCATCTGCAACATGCTTTCGCTGCCACCGATGACGGGCAGCGCCTGTGGTGCCACACCGAGCCGGGGCGCGTCGAGGCATTGCTGGCCTGGTTGCAGAAGATGGTCTTCGCTGCGCAGGTCGAGATCAGCGATCCGGTGGAAGACCAGGTGGTGGTGCTGCCGCCCGGCGCGGATGCGCAGGTGATCCCCGCCGCCGAGGTCGGGGCGGTCTTGGGTGCCGAGCGTGCTGGAATCTGGGCTCTGGAGGCTTTGCGCATCGCGGCTGGTCGGCCGCGGGCCTTCCTCGACACCGATGAGCGGACCATGCCCAACGAGCTGGCCAACCCCGACGGCGACGCCCTGGGCCTGGGCGTGCATCTGAACAAGGGCTGCTACCCCGGGCAGGAAGCGGTGGCGCGCACCTTCAATATGGGACGTCCGCCGCGGCGGCTCACCTGGCTGCATCTGGACGGCAGCGTCGACCAACTGCCGGCGATCGGTGCCGAGGTGGTGACCGCGGATGGTGAAGTCGTGGGCCGGATGGGCAGCTCCGAGCGTCACTACGAATGGGGTCCGGTCGGTCTGGCCTTGCTGAAGCGCACCATTGCGATCGACCTGCCGCTGTTGGTCGACGGAATCGCCGCCTCCCAGGAAGTACTGGTCGATCCCGAGGTCGGCCGCCACTTCCGAGCCGCGAAGTAGGGCCTCGGTCGAGAGCCAGCGCTGCGGGCTTCGACAGGCTCAGCCAGCGGGGGTGGCGGGCTCGGTTTGCGGTTTGCGTTCCCTGAGCTTGTCGAAGGGCGGGCTTAGGAGCAGTCGCCGATGAGGTCCTTGAGGCGGCAGATTTCGGCCTTCAGGCGCGCTGCGATGGCATCGGAGGTGGTGTCTCCGGGTTGGCGCATCGTGGCCATGATGGCGACCATGACCAACGCGTAGGCGCTGGCGGCATCCGCGTGATCGCCGATTCGCTCCTCGATCAGCGCAATGGTGGGACGGGCCCTGAGATTGACCTGACGCCAGTAGCTCAAACCCAGTTCGGGATCGCTTTGAATCAGTGCCTTCACTTGCGGATAGTCGCGCGGGATGCTCACCCCCTCGGCCAGCAGATCGCACAGATCGGAGATCAGGCTTCCTGTGCCGTCGAGGAACCGTTGACGCATGTCGTCGGTGACCTCAACTTCGGCTAGGTCGAGTGCCGCGGCGACCTTCGAGGGGAAGTAGTTGAAGAAGGTGCGTTGCGAAATGTCGGCCTCTGCGCAGATCTCCTCGACGGTCACCTTGTCAGCGCCACGTTCGGTGACCAGGCGCAGCGCGATTTCGTGGATCGCCTGCCGGGTCGCGGCCTTCTTGCGCTCGCGTAATGAGGATTCTGCTGTGCTCGTCACTGATCAGCCCCTTGCTCTGTGCTGGCATTCTCGCGCAGTTCGGCCTTCTCCTCCAGCGCCGAGCGGTTGTGCAACTCGGGAACTCGGAAGAACCAGGTGATGACGAAGGCGAGCAGCACCACGGCCACGGCGACGGCATAGACGCTGACCACCGCGTCATTGAACCCGGTCAGGAACGGCTTGGTCAGACGCGGATCAGCCCCGTTGACGAAGGATGAGTCGCTCGCGCTGGTGTCGGAGGTGGACAGATCGGAGTTGTCGCCGTTGTTGATCGCATCGATCATCTCCGGTGCGATCTGGTCGATGATCGCCCGGCGTTGTTCGGCGTTGCTGTAATCGATGGCGAGCTTGCCGTCGATGACGCTGAAGTGCTTCTCCTCGGCAACCTTCTCCAGGGCCTTGCGTTGGGCGTCGGGGGTGAGCTCGGCGACCTTTTGCTCGATCACGGCATTGATCTTGGCCAGTTGGCGGGTTCCGGCTGCCAACTTCTTGCTCCCCGAGGACGCACTGTGCGCGCCGGTGGCGAGTTTGGTACCGCCGCTGGCAGCCGCCTCGGCGCCGGTGGCGAGCTTCTTGGCGCCCTGAGCCAACTGACTCACGCCGTCGGCGACGCCAGGTTTGCCGTTGGCGCCATTGAGGTAGCCATCAGTGGTGTACACACTGGTGCCGAGATCCTTGAACGTGGCCCCCAGAGCAGCGGTATCGGCGGCTTGGTCCTGGCAGGCAGCCGTGTCACCGGCAGCACATTTTTGCTCATCGGCGGCGAGCGTGGCGAGCGCAGCCTGGGCCTTGGCAAAGTCGCTGGTGGCGCCGTGTGCATGCTTGGCTGCGGTCTGAGTGGCGCTGTTCACTGCCGTGAGGCCCTGCGAAAGCCCGGTGGCGCCGGCGCTGAGTTTTCCGATTCCGGAGACATAAGCCGAGGTCCCGGAGGCGAGCTTGTCCAGCCCCAAGCTGAGGCCGTCCACGCCGTCGGCGAGCTTCCCGGCCCCGGTGCCGGCGTTCTTCCACACCGCCTCGGTGACCTTTTGGCGCACCGTCTTTGCGACCTCGGAATTGACCTGATCGGTGGCTTTGGTGAGGTTCTCGTCGATGGTGGTCTTCACCTTGTCGGTGATTGGGGTCCACATCTTGTCCATGACCGCGGCGTTGTTCGGGGCGCTGGCCACCGCCGGGTTTAGCGCTGCGTCCAGGGCGTCGGTGAGGGTGGCCTTGTCGGTCAGGGAGTTGGTCACATTCACCGGCAGCGCGGTGAACAGCACCGACAGCAGGATCGCGGTGCCCAAGGTGCCGCCGATCTGGCGGAAGAAGGTTGCCGAGCTCGTCGCCACACCGATGTCTTTGGCCGGTGCGGCCGCCTGTGCCGCCAAGGTCAGGGTCTGCATCAGCTGGCCGAGTCCTGCGCCGATGGTGAACATCGCGATGACCATGTACCAGAACGGCTTGTCGACGGTGATAAACAGCAGAAGGACGAAGCCGCCTGCAATGGTGGCGGTTCCGGTGATCGGGAAGATGCCGTATTTCCCGGTGCGGGCAATGAGCTGGCCGACCCCGACTGAGGCGATCATCACGCCCAGCATCATCGGCAGGCTCGCCAGGCCCGACTCGGTGGGGCTGAGCCCGTCCACGATCTGCAGATACAGCGGGATGGTCATCATGGCGCCGAACATGCCGAAGCCCACCAACACGCTCAGCACCGTGATGACCGAGAACTTGGGGTTGAACAGGCGCAGCGGAATGATCGCCGCATCACCCATGGCGCGCTCGACCAGGATGAAGCCGATCAATCCGGCGACTCCAATGGCATAGCAGGTGATGGCTGCCGCTGAGGTCCACCCCCACTCGCGGCCTTGCTCGGCGACCAGCAACAGCGGGGCCAGAGTCGCCACCACCAGTCCGGCGCCCCACCAGTCGATGTGCGGGTGGCCGTGGCTGAAATGCGGCAGATGCAGGAACACGATCACCATGCCCAGGGCGAGCAGGCCCACCGGAACGTTGATCAAGAACACCCAGCGCCATCCGGCGATCCCCAGGATCGAGTCCGCGCCGGCGAACATCCCGCCGACCAGCGGCCCGATGACGGCGGCGATGCCGAAGGTGGCCATGAAGTAGCCCTGGTATTTGGCCCGCTCGCGAGGCGCGAGCATGTCGCCGATGATCGCCAGGGGCAGCGCCATCAGACCGCCGGCACCCAGTCCCTGGATGGCGCGGAAGCCCGCCAACATGAGCATCGAGGTCGAGAAGGTGGACAGGAATGAGCCCAGGATGAAGATGCTGATGCTGATCAGGAACAGCGGTCGGCGTCCGAAGATGTCGGAGAGCTTGCCGTACAGCGGTGTGGTCACCGTCGCTGCGATCAGATAGGCAGTGGTGACCCAGGCCTGTTGGTCGAGGCCGTTGAGGTCATCACCGATGGTGCGAATGGCGGTGCCGACAATGGTCTGGTCCAGTGAGGACAGGAACATTCCGGCCATCAGACCGTAGATGACCATGCGGATCTGCCGCTGCGTCATCAGGGGTGCGGGGGCGGGCTCGACCGCTTCTGGGCGGGCTTCCGCGACTGCTGTTGCCATCTCATTCCTCCGGACATGCAAAACGCCACTGACTGCAGCGGCGCATATTTACAGTACTGCAACTTTGCAGTGATGCAAAAAACTTCGCGAAATTGCGTAGGCGGGTGCGGGGTAGTGCCCGAGGTGGCGTCTTGACGGGCCGTCTCGGCATCGCTTCGCTGAGAGAACCCAACCCCGGAGGAAGCCATGAGTGACCAGACTCCCGTCGAAGCCGCCACGATGCCGCTGCGCTCCTGCAGCCTGATCATGAAGGGGGGAATCACCAGTGGCGTGATCTACCCGCGGCTGGTCGATGAACTGTCGCACACCTACCGGTTTGCCGACATCGGTGGTTCCTCGGCCGGGGCGATCGCTGCCGCCGCTGCGGCAATCGCGGAGTACCAGCGCCAGGAGACCGGCACCAACAAGGGGTTCAACACGCTGTCGCAGCTTCCCGAAGAGCTGTCCGGACCTGTCGGCAAGGGCAGTGTGCTGCTCTCCTTGTTCCACCCCCAGCCGGAGACCGAGGCGCTGTTCGGTGCGCTGACCGCAATTCTGGATGCCACCGGCGCCTCGCCGGTGAGGCGCACGCTGTCGGGGGTGTGCGCCCTGGTGTGTGCCTACCGGCTGCGCGCCCTGCTGGGCGCCCTGCCTGGGTTGGGGTTGGTGGCTTGGGGCGTACTCGCCGGAGGTGCAGCGATGGGCAGCGGCGTGGCGGGCGGGGTGGTGTTGGCCTTGATCGGCTCTGTGGTCGGCGCCGTCCTGGGAGTTTGGCGCACGGTGTCAGTCAAGGTTCCCAGGAATCTGTTCGGGCTGTGTTCTGGTCGCGGCGGTACCGTGAAGCTTCCGGCTCTCACCGACTGGCTGCACAGCTATTACCAAAGACTTGCCGGACGCAGCGCGCAGGATGCCCCCGTCACCTTCGCCGACCTGGCCGCGAAGGGGATCAACCTGCGCGTCATGACCACGAACCTGTCGCAACGCCGGCCTATGGCGATGCCCTGGGCCGACGCTGGATTCTTCTTTCCACGATCAGACTGGGAGAAGCTCTTTCCCCCCGAGGTCGTGGAATGGATGGCGCGCCCCGAGAATGCGCCGACCGGCCCGAAGAACCCCGCCCGGGCCCAGGAGTTCAAGGCGCGCCTGAAGCAGGCCGCCGACTTGGGATTGGTGCCGCTGCCCTATGGCGACGAGCTTCCGGTCGTGGTGGCGGTGCGCATGAGTCTGAGCTTTCCGCTGCTGATCAGCGCGGTCCCGCTGGCGTCGCTGCGCTGGTCGCAGGACACGGCGGAGTTCGTGACCAACTGGTTTACCGATGGCGGGCTGTGTGCCAACCTTCCGGTGCACTTCTTTGATCGGCCGATCCCGGGCAACCCCACCTTCGCCATCAACCTGGAACAGATCGATGGGCCGATCGCCTCTGTGGATGAGGGCAGTTCGTTGCCCACCGACAACAGGATTCCGCCCCGACAGATCACGACCTGGGAAGCCGGCGCCAAGGGCGGGATGGGTAACTTTGTGGGCGCGATGCTGGCTACCTGGCAGAGCTGGGTCGACGGCGAGGCGCTCCGGTTGCCGGGCTATCGGGACCGGGTCGTGACGGTGTACACCACCGCAGCCGAAGGTGGTCTGAACCTGTCGATGCCGCCCGGCACAGTGACCACCCTCGCCGACCGGGGGCGCGTCGCGGGCGCCAAACTCGTCACGAAGTTCGCCGGGCACACGAAGGGCAACCTGTCCGGATTCGACCGCCATCGCTGGCTGCGGCTGCGGGCCTCCCTGGCGGGAGTGGCTGAATGGCTCGACGAGTTTGCTGAGACCTTCGATGAGTCGGTGAACGGTGCCCTGTCCTATTCGGATCTGGTGGCGCTGCCCGCAGACCAACTGCGGTTCTACAACCATGACCTGACGCGAGTGCGTGCGATGGTTGCTGAACTGCGCACGCTGGCGGGGGCGGTCGACACCGACAAGCTCAGCGTCGACGCTCCTCGGCCTCGAGCGAAGCTGCGCTTGACCCCATACGACCGTGCCGCTTCAGATCGCACGCCGCGCGTGGTAGATCTCGCAGATCTGCCCGAGCTTCGGTTCGAAACCCTGAAGTGAGGCGATCAGTTCTCTGGATCGGGCACCGAGAAAGGCAGCACATCGACGGCGGCCAGGTGGCTTTGTAGCCGAGGCTGACGCCGGTCGAAAGCCTCCTGGTCGCGGCGTCGGCGCTCAAACAGGACCGCAGCGATGAATTCCTCCGGTGGCGTGCCCCACGGCGGAACGGGAGCGACGAAACGCTCCAACTGGGCCGACAGGCGCAGCGCCATCCGATAGCGGACGTTAGGTGGGAACTGAGCGCTGCGTCCGAGGAACTGACGGGCGCGCAGCGCCAGACCGGCGGGCAGTGGGCGGATATCGGCCAGACTCACCCAGGTCGCCAACGGGGGCGGCAGCCACAGCGGGGTGTTGCTGCGCGGACGTGCCTTGATTCGAACGACATAGGTACCGGCGAGAAAATCGCCTACTCGCTTGCCCCGGTCGTTGAACATCGCCACCATGAACGCCAATCCGCCCATCAGCAGCCACAACTCGAAGAATCCCACCAGGCCGCGCACCGCAGAGTGGCGAAGTCGGACCGGGCCGCCGTCATCGCGGATCACCTGCAGGCCGAGCAAACGTTTGCCGAGTGAGCGCCCATGGGTGAGGGTCTCCATCGCGACCGGCACCACGATGAAGGCGACGAAGACCATGATCGACACCACGGCTTGGGCCATCGCCTCGTCGAAACGGCCGGTGCCGACGGCGGCGAACAAGGTAGCGGGCAGGGCGATCATCACGAGCACGATGACCACGGCATCGATCAGCCAGGCTCCGGCGCGGATGAGCACCGAGGCAGCTGTGACCTGTAGCGCCACCCCTTCGCCGGTGAGGATCTCATCGCTCATGGGACGAGGCTAGCGTGCCGCGACAGCGTCGCGAATGCCGACGCTACGCTGAAGCCCGTGGACGTCGATGTGTTTGTGGCTGCGCATACCCAGCAATGGCAGCGGTTGCAGGAGTTGTCGGCACAACGTCGTCTCACCGGGACCGAAGCCGATGAGTTGGTGCGGCTCTATCGGCAGGCGGCCACGCACCTATCGCTGCTGCGTTCGCGAGCACCCGAACCGGGTCTGGTGAACGAGTTGTCGGTGCTGTTGGTGAAGGCCAAGGCCCGCATCAGCAGCCCGCACGATCTCACCTGGATCTCCGTGGGGCGATTCTTCACCCGCACCATTCCGGCCGCGCTGTACCGGGTGCGTTGGTGGACGGTCGTGGTGAGTGCGGCCTCGCTGATTATCTCGGTGATCGCCGGTTTCTGGTTGGTGAGCAACCCTGAGGTGTTGAACGCGGTGGTCTCACCGCAGGAGCAGCGCGAATACGCCCAGGAGGCGTTCGCGTCGTACTACTCGACCTATCCCAGCGCGAGCTTCGCCAGCCTGGTGTGGACGCACAATGCGACCATTGCCGCGCTGTGTATCGCTACCGGCATCACCGGCCTGTTTCCGGCCACCGTAATGTTCGAAAATGCAGTGAGCGTCGGAGTGGCTGGCGCGATCATGCACGTTCAAGGTGCCGATGCAGTCTTCTGGACGCTGATCTTGCCCCACGGCCTGCTCGAACTGAGCTGCGTGTTCCTGGCCGGTGCGGCCGGAATGCGCCTGTTCTGGGCCTGGCTGGTGCCCGGACCGCGGAGTCGCGGCCAGGCCCTGGCTCAGGAGGGCCGGACCACCATCGTGATCGTCGTAGCCCTGACCATCGGTTTGGGCATCAGCGGGCTGATCGAAGGATTCGTCACCGGTTCCCAGCTCAACCCCTGGGTCAAGATCGGCTTCGGCACCCTTGCCGCGACCGCCTTCTGGCTGGTCATGTTCGTTGCCGGACGCCGCGCGGTGGACGCCGGCACCGACCCCGGCCTCACCGAGGAAGAAGCCCGCAACCAGGTCGCCGTCGCCGGCTGAGCCGCGCCCTCGCTGGCTGAGCTTGTCGAAGCTTGCGGTGGGCAGGCCTCGCGTCCTTCACGACCGGTTTGATGAGGGGCGAGCAGCTCCAACACTGCTGGATCGTGCCCGCTCAACTCCCTGCGCACCTCGCGTGGTTTCGAGACGGCCCGTTGGGCCTCCTCAACCAACCGGGGGGTAGGGGTTCTCCATTCGGGCGGGGTGGGGGTTCAGCCGGTGTGTGTGGCTCAGTCAGGGGTGGTTTCGTGGGGGCGTCTGTTTACTTCTTTCGGCTGGTTGAGGAGCGAGCGAAGTGAGCGTCTCGAAACCTCGGTGCCGAGCTGTCGCTGATCGCGTTGGCTGAGTTTGTCGAAGTCTGTGGTGTGCCCTTCGACAGGCTCAGGGAACGGGTTGTCGGGTGTGCCCTTCGACAGGCTCAGGGCACGGGTTCTTGGTTTACAGGCGGCCGGCGGCTTTGAGGGCCAGGTAGGTGTCGCAGACTGCGGGTGCGATTCGATCCGGATCGGCGTGGACGATCTCGACCCCCATGCGATGCACGCGGGCGGAGAGGGCTTGAGTGGTGAGCCACAGCCGACCGGAGGCTGCCGCATCGTAGGCGGCGTCGGCGTCCGGAATCTCCTCGCTCAGGACCTGCTCGGACGGATCAGTCACGTGGGCAATGATCACCTGATGGCTATGAGCGAGCGGCCCCAACACCGTTCCGAGGCCCTCGGCGTACAGCGCCGGGTCCAGGCCGGTGACCAGGACCACCAGGCTGCGCTGGCGGCACAACTGATTCACCTGGGTCGCGACCATCGACCAGTCTGTCTCGGTGAGCTCAGCCTGAGCCAGGCTGAGCCGGTCGGCGAAGGCGGCCAGCGCCGAGCCTTTCGCGGTTCCGGCCAGGCGTTGGCGAACCTCGGTGTCGGCGACGAGCAGGCTCATTCGATCCCCGGAGGCCGAACCCAGGGCGGCCATCAACAGACACACCTCGATGCCGGCGTCCAAGCGCAGTTGGTCGGCGGACGCACCGCCGATGCGTCCGGCCGCCCACCGAGAGGTATCCAGCACCATCAGCACATGCCGGTCCCGCTCCGGACGCCAGGTGCGCACCATGGTGCGGGTGGCTCGCGCCGTGGCCCGCCAGTCGATGGAGCGCACATCATCACCGAGGGCGTACTCCCGCAACGAATCGAACTCGGTGCCCTGACCGCGCACCTGCACCGAAGCCTGACCGTCCAGTTCCCGGAGCCGGGCCAGCCGGGACGGCAGGTGACTGCGCGAGCGGAACTCCGGCAGCACCCGCAGCACTCCGGGAACATCCAGCGACCGCTGCCGGGCGGCCAGCCGCATCGGGCCGAAGGAACGCACCGTAACCGCGGCAGCGGCCAGATCCCCGCGCCGGGTCGGGGTCAACTCGGTGACCTGCCGCAACGAGCTGCCCGGATTCACCCGCAGCAGCGGGCGCTGCGCAGCCGGGGTGGCGCTCGGTGGCCAGGCGTCACGCACTTGCACCAGCGCACGACGGCCGGTCGGATTCAGCACCGTGAGGGTGGACGTCGTGGTCTCGGTCAGTCGCACACTGGCCGGCAGTTCCCGCGTGAGCTGTAACTGATCGGGACGCCGGGCAGCCAGCAGGTCCAGGGCAGTGAGGATCACCACCAGCAGCACCCAGCCGATCACAGTCAGCGGCTGCGGCCACACGATGGTGGGCAGCACCCCGAGCAGTACCAGAAGCGGTACCCGTCCAGAAATCGCCATCGGCGTCAGCGCGGCACCGGCACCGTGGCCAGCACGCTGGAGATGATGCCCGCGGCCTGCTGGCCGTCCATCTGGGCCTCGGTACGGATGCCGATGCGATGGTTGAGCGTGGTGATCGCCATGGCCTTCACATCGTCGGGGGTGACGAAGTCGCGCCCATTGAGCCAGGCCCAGGCCCGGGCAGTCTTCAACAGGGCGGTCGCGCCACGCGGTGAGACCCCCAAAGACACTGACGGCGCCGATCGAGTCGCCCGACACAGATCGACGATGTAGCCGGTCACCTGCGGATCCACCCGGACGGCGGCGACCTGCTCGCGAGCCAGCACCAGATCGGAGGCTTGCGCAACCGGGGTCAGCCCGGCGGCGACCAAGTCGCTGGGGTTGAAGCCGGCCGCGTGCCGGGACAGCACCGAGATCTCGTCGTCACGCGGCGGAATCGGCAACACGATCTTGAGTAGGAAGCGGTCCAGTTGGGCTTCCGGCAGCGGGTAGGTGCCTTCGTACTCGACCGGGTTCTGGGTGGCCACCACCATGAACGGATCCGGCAGGCTGCGCGAGGTGCCGTCCACACTGACCTGATGCTCCTCCATGGCTTCCAGCAGGGCGGCCTGGGTCTTGGGCGGGGTGCGGTTGATCTCGTCAGCCAGCAGCAGGTTGGTGAAGATCGGGCCGGGTCGGAAGTCGAACTCGCCGGCTTGGGCGTTGTAGATCAGCGAGCCGGTGACATCACCGGGCATCAGGTCGGGGGTGAACTGGACCCGCCGAGTCTCCAGGCTCAGGCTGGCCGACAGGGCTCGCACCAACAAGGTCTTGGCGACTCCGGGAACGCCCTCCAACAGCACATGGCCGCCGACCAACAGGCCCACCAACAATCCGGTGACGGCTGCATCCTGGCCCACCACGGCCTTGGCCACTTCGGTACGTACTTGCTGCAGCGTCTCCTGGGCGGGGTTCATGGCGAAACGCGGCGCTGGTGGAGGCGGAGCGACCGGAGCGCCGACAGGGGCGGTGCCATTGAAGGGGGTTGCCCCTGCAGCGTCAGCGAAGAAGGCCTCCGGCGGCGCGGCGTTCGGCATCGCCGCATCCATTCCGGGTGGGGTGGGCAGCGGCTGTCCCTGGGGTGGCACAGGTTCGGTCATCGGCTACTCAGCTTTCTGTCGAGGTCGGTCAGGGTTGCGGCGAGTTCGGCCAGGCTCGCATCTGTCGTGGGTGGTGGACCATAGAGCAAGGCCTGCAAGACTCCGGGATCCTCCCCGCTGGCATGGGCCAACTGGTTGATCACGCTGTCGGGCGGATCGGTTGGCGACAGCCCCACCCGGGCGGCGGCGCGTTGGATCGTGGCGGCCCGCAATGCTGCCGCAGCGTGGCCGCGGGCGCCGGCCTGGCGATACAACCGAGCTAGGCCTGAGGATGCCTCCGAGGCGGGCACTTCGACCGGTAGCGGCTCGCGCACCAGCGCACCGAAGCGACGACCCTGCCACAGGGCGGCGGCGGCTCCGGCAACCAGCATGACGGCAAAGACTGACCGCGCCCAGGGTGGCAGCAGGGCGAAGTTGTCGACCTGGCCCACTTCCTGGACGGTTGCGCCGCCGGCGTCGGACGCAGGCAGATACCAAGTCAGCCGATCATGACGGCCAAGAACCCGCAGTGCCAGGGCGGCATTTCCGTCAGCGGTGATCGTGGAGTTCTTCAGCCACAAGCTGCCCGCGATCACGGTCACCCGGTGCCGGCTGGTTTGCAGATCGGCGTACAGACTGCGCTCAACATCGTCGGTGAAACAGGTCACGACGCGGCTGCTGGATCCGGTCAGGCCGTACATGGCGTCACCGGTGATCGTCTCAGCGGCCTGAGCGTCCGGGTCGATGCAATCGGCGCGCGGGTTCGCCAGCACCAGTCCTCGAGGCTGGGCCTCCACCTGGCCTTCAGTCAGGCTGCGGATATCGGTGGTGCGGAAGTCCCCCGAATAGACCAGCACCACATCGGCCGGGGTCTGGTTCAGCTTCTCGATGGCCCCAGTGGGCAGGGGCGCGGACACGATGACAGCCAGGGTCGACTGTGCCGGGGCCGTGACTGCCTGGTCGAGGTGGGTGACCTGGGCGACGTTCACACCGTTGGCGGCCAGCACCTGCCCCAGTGCTCGGGCGCCTTTGGGGCGCGGATTCGTCACCGAGTTCTCCAGGCGGTCTGGGCTTTCTGGAAGAAACGAGACGGCCACGACGATGGCTGCGAACAGCGCCAGCACGATGCCGGCCACGATGAGGAGCTTCTTCATGGCGTGGCCTCCACCCGTACCGGGGCGGGCGCGGACGGTGTCGATGGCGCCGAAGCCTGTGCTGTGGCGACCCCGGCGTCCAGCGCCGCCAACCGTTGGTACTGCTCGGGTTGGGCGGTGCCGTGGTCGTAGGCCAGTGAGTCGAACACGCCCGCGGCTGCGGTGAGTTGCTCACTGAAGTCGGCCAGCCGGTCGCCGGCGAGATCGGCGGCCTCCTGGGCGGTCATGCCGGCGAATTCGGTGATGACCCCCCGCTCCGCAAGCGTACGAATCATCGCCCGGAACAGAGCCAGATAGGCCGCACTCCACTGCTGCGAGCCGGCCAGAGCCTCGGCTTCGGCACGGACCTGGTCGGCGGTGCGCTCATCGTCATCGAAAAGGGCATTCGTGCGACCCCGGCTGTGGCTGCGTACCGGCCCCAGCAGCGCCCACACCACGACGGCGATGAGGATCACCGCCGTGACGATCAACGCCGTGAGCTGTCCGTTCGACAGCGGACCAGAGGCGGGAGTGTTGCCGGTAAGCCAGTCGATCAGACGCTTGTACAGCTCGTCGATCCAGCTCTCCGGATCGGAATAGACCGGACTGGACAACTCGTGGGCAAGTTGGCGTCGAGCCTCATCAGCACTCGGGGTCAGCGGTGGACTCATCCGTACAGGGCCTCCGCAATCTCCAAGTCATAGCCCTCCTGGCGGATTCGGGCGTCCACATACAGCAGGGTGACGACTGCGGAGGTGAGGGGCACACTGAGGACCGTCGAGACCAGGGTTGATGCCGTGGTGCTCACGATCATCCCGATGCCCAGATCGCCCAGACCGACCAACATTCCGGCGAAGCTGAAGACCGACGACACTGTGCTCGCGGCCAGGGAGATCAGCACGCTGGACAACAGATAGATACCGAAAGTGCGCCAGAACAGGCCGTTGGTCAGCCGCCAACTGCGACGAATCGCCTGGATCGGGCCTGCTTTCTCGATGGCGATCGCGCAGGGCGCCAGCATCAACCGGATCCCGAACCAGATCAGTACTACGAGCAGGGCGGGCACCAGCACCAGCAGCGTCCACCAGCCGCCGTCCCCGACAATGCCGGCCAGGATTCCGGCGATCATCACGGTGCCGGCGGTCGCGACCAGAGCCGCGGTGCCGGTGAGAACGCTGAAGACCAGGGCCGCACCGGCCCGCGACAGGAGCCGGCGTAGCGCCGCGGCCGGGGTGGTACGCCGAGCGAAGACGGCCTCATGGACGGCGTAGGCCAAGCCCATCTCCACCACGACTGTGGCCACCGAGACGCCCACTGACGAGATGAGCACCGTCCAACCAACCAGGGAGGCCATGCTTCCCAATTCGTCTTCGGGAAGCAGCAAGGTGGCTTGCCGGTCGACCAGGTAGCCGATCCCCACCCCGATGAGTTGGGTGACCAGCATGACGACCAAGGTGAGCCCGAACATGGTCATGGGGGCATAGCGCACGGCACGGAAGGCGCTGCCGAGGATGTCGCCGATCTTCTGCGGCCGCGGGTCGACGATGCCCGGCTCAAGAAGCCGCGCTCCGGTTTCGGTCGACACTTGCTCGGGCAGAAGTTGGGCAGCGTAATATCCCGGCAGATCCCAGCCGGATTGGGATGTTGTGGTTGCCCCCGGGGTGTACATCGCGACCCAGCTTAGGGGGCGATGGCGGTTGTCCGGTTAGGCGTGCTTGGCGCGGTTGCGTTGTTTTGCGCGCTCGTTGGCGTCCAGGATCACCTTTCGGATGCGCACATGGGCCGGAGTGACCTCAAGGCACTCATCGCCGCGGCAGAATTCCAAGGCCTGTTCCAAGCTCATCGGACGGGCCGGAATGAGCCGCTCCAACTCGTCGCCGGTGGAGGAGCGCACGTTGGTGAGCTTCTTCTCCTTGGTGGGGTTGACGTCCATGTCTTCGGGGCGGGGATTCTCGCCCACGATCATGCCTTCATAGACCTCTTCAGTCGGCGAAATGAACAAGGTGCCGCGCTCTTGGAGATTGAACAGAGCAAAGCTGGTGACCACGCCGGTGCGGTCGGCCACCAAGGAGCCCGACAGGCGGGTCTTGATCTCGCCGGCCCAGGGCTCGTAGCCCTCGAAAACGTGGTGCATGATGCCGGTGCCGCGGGTCTCGGTCAGGAATTCGGTGCGGAAACCGATCAGGCCGCGCGCCGGAATCACGTACTCCACCCGCACCCAGCCGGTGCCGTGGTTGACCATCTGCTCCATGCGAGCCCGGCGGGTGCCCATCAGTTGGCTGATCGTGCCGACGTGCTCTTCAGGGACGTCGACGGTGAGCCGTTCGACAGGTTCCTCGGTCTTGCCATCGACCGTGCGCAGCAGCACCTCGGGCTTGCCGACGGTCAGCTCGAAGCCCTCACGGCGCATCATCTCGACCAGCACGGCCAACTGCAGTTCGCCACGTCCCTGCACCTCCCAGGTGTCGGGACGCTCGGTGTTGAGCACGCGAATCGACACATTGCCGATCAGTTCGGTGTCGAGGCGGTTCTTCACCAGGCGGGCGGTGAGCAGCTTGCCGGCCTTGCCGGCCAGCGGTGAGGTATTGATGCCGATGGTCATCGAGATGCTCGGCTCGTCGACGTGAATCAGCGGCAGCGGTCGCGGATCGGACGGATCGGCGATGGTCTCACCAATGGTGATGTCGGGAATGCCGGCGATGGCCACGATGTCGCCGGGGCCGGCGGAATCGGCCGGTACCCGCTCCAGCGCCTTGGTGATGAGTAGTTCGGAGAGCCGCACATTGCTGATGCTGCCGTCGGCCTTGCACCAGGCCACGGTCTGGCCCCGGGTGATGGTGCCTTCGACGATGCGGCACAGGGCCAACCGGCCCAGGTAGGGCGATGCGTCCAGGTTGGTTACGTGGGCCTGCAGCGGGGCGCCCTCGGTGTAGGTCGGCGCCGGGATGGTGTCGGTGATGAGGGTGAACAGCGGTTCCAGGTCGGGGGCGTCGGGCATGCCACCGTCCTCGGGCTGGGTGAGGGAGGCGCGTCCGGCCTTGGCTGCGCAGTAGATGATCGGGAAGTCCAAGGCGTCGGCCTCGTCCTCATCGATCAGGTCCATGAACAGGGCGTACACCTCGTCGACGACCTCGCTGATGCGGGCGTCGGGGCGATCGACCTTGTTGATCACGACAATGATCGGCAGCTTCTTGGCTAGGGCCTTACGCAGCACGAAGCGGGTCTGCGGCAGTGGGCCTTCGCTGGCATCCACCAGCAGCAGCACGCCGTCGACCATCTCCAAGCCCCGTTCGACCTCGCCGCCGAAGTCGGCGTGGCCGGGGGTGTCGATGATGTTGATGGTGAGCTTTTGGCCATCGGCCATGGTGTGGTCCACGGCGGTGTTCTTGGCCAGGATCGTGATGCCCTTTTCGCGCTCCAGATCCATCGAATCCATGACGCGGGAGTTGACGTCCTGGTTCTCCCGGAACGCGCCGGACTGCCACAGCATGGCGTCCACCAGGGTGGTCTTGCCGTGGTCGACGTGGGCGATGATCGCGACATTACGTAGGTCGGCGCGGATGGGCATGCAGAACTCCGGTCTGGATGGGGCAACCGGACAAGTCTACCGCCCACACCCATTCCGGTCCTGACCGCGGACACTGGCCCTCCCGTCAGACGCTCCCGAAAGTGGCAGACGCTCCCGAAGGTTCGGGAGTAACTGCCACTTTCGGGAGCGAATTGGAATTGGACGGGATTACAGCGAGAGTGCGGCAAGAGGAGCCGTCACGGTGCCATCGTCGGTGACCAGAGTGTGTCCAGTGCCGGTGATGACGAGTCGGAAGCTCGGATCGCCCACGGCATCGGTGTCGATCTGTTGGATGGCGGCGTTGAGTGAGTCCGCGGCGTCAAGTACGCGCCCGCCACCGAGTTTGACCTCAACCGCTCCCCAGCGTCCGTCCGCGAGAGCAATGATTGCGTCGATTTCGTGGCCGTTCGAGTCGCGATAGTGGAATATCTCGCCATCCAGTGCGGTGGCGAACACCGTCAGGTCGTGAATCACGGCGCTCTCGAAGAGGAAGCCCAGGGTCTTCAGGTCAGATCGGAGTTGATCCGGCCCTGCCTTCATTGCCGCTGCAGCCAAGGCCGCATCTGCCAGATGCAGCTTTGGGGCGCGGCGCAATCGGGCTCGGGAACGTAGCGAAGGGCTCCACGCCGGCTGCGGTTCCACAATGAAAAGCCGCTGGAGAAGCTCTACGTAGTTGGCGATCGTCTCGGCTTTTATTGAAGGGGCAACGCCGCGGACATCCTCAGCGAGCGTGGCGTAGGTGACTTCGGAGGCCGCAGATCGAGCTATCGCATTGATGAGTTGCTTCACCACCTCGGGCTGATGTCGAACCTCAGCCAAGCGGGGGATGTCGGTTCGAGCGACGTCATCGATGTAGCTGCGTAGTCGTTTCGCTGACTGAGGCAGTGTGAGTCGGGTCATGGCAGGGAAGCCCGGACGCAATAGGTTGTCGATGACCGTGTCGAGATCGGTGTTGGCGAGGCTCGGAGAGGGGCGCCGGCCATCGAACAAGTCAGCAAGGCCGATCTGCGTGCTCGGGTATTCGAGCTTCTCCCACCAGGACATCGTTCGCTGTCGCAACCGAAGGAATCGACCGGCACCGGTATGACGGGCCAGATCATCGGAAGGCACTGATGATCCGGTCAGAATGAACTGTCCGGGATTAGCGGAGGAGTCGACAGAACGTCGCACGAGATTCCACAGGCTCGGGGCGACTTGCCACTCGTCGAGAAGTCGGGGCCTTGCGCCCCCCAAGAGCATCTGCGGGGCTGCATCGACCACCAGTTTGAAGTCTGGATCATCCATGAAGACGAAGGAGCGTGCTGCGTTCATGGCAGTCATGGTCTTTCCGGTGGCCCGGGCTCCCTCAATCACAACGGCGCCAGCTGCCTCCAGGGCGTGCTGGAGCGGAACATCGATGACCCGTCGGGGGGAGATTGCGGGATTACTAGGGGGTGGATTGCAGGCGCTCCGTGGTGTGGATAGCAGCATGCCGGGGGTGATGATTGCAGGCGTGGAGGCCTGCATATGGAGTGGTGCGCAAGGGCGATTAAATTCATCAATCGTGGAACTCTTGTTTGACGGAACGTATTGCGGGAGCGGCAGTATTGGGGTGCCGGTAGATCGAAAATTCATCAACGGGGCTGGATTACGGGTGCCCGAACCCCTACCCTGTGAGCCACTCTTCCAGTGATCGGAGCTCCTATGGAGTATCGCGGCGCACTGCCGGACATCGAGGTCCCCGATGTTGACCTGTACACCCTGCTCTTCGCCGACCTCTCCGAGACGGACGCAGCGCGCACGGCCTTCGTGGAACCCGAAACCGGATTGAGCCTCAGCTATGGCGAGGTGAAGCAGCAGACCGATGCGGTCGCCTCCTGGTTGGCTGAGCGCGGAGTGGGGCGGGGAGCAGCAGTCGCCATCGACTTGCCCAACTGTCCGCAGTATGCAGCCGCCTTTCATGGCATCGCCCGCACGGGTGCGGCGACCACGCCGGTCAACCCAGCGGCCATCGCCACCGAAATCGCCCGGCAGTTGCGTGAGACCGGTGCCCGCTACGTCATCACCAATCAACTGCTGTTGCCGAAGGTTGCTGAGGGTGCCGCCGCCGCCGGATTGTCCACCGACTCAGTCATCGTGATCGATCCACCCGAAGGCTCGGACCACACGGCTTGGTCGGAGCTGCTGCAGACCCCGATCAACCTTCCGGACGTCAGCATCGACCCGGCCACCCATATCGCCTGCCTGCCGGTGTCTTCGGGGACCTCGGGTCTGCCCAAGATCGTCATGCTGAGCCATCGCAATCTGGTGGCCAACCTGTTGCAGTTCAATGAGGTGCTCAACGCCTTCGGCGACGACAACTCCATCGTGGCTTTCCTGCCCTATAGCCACATCTACGGCATGACCACCAACCTCAATTACGGGTTGCTGCGCCACTTCACCCAATACACGATGTCCGGCTTCGCGCCGCAGGCGTTCTTGGAGATCATCGCGCGGTACCGGCCGTCCATGCTGTTCGTGGTGCCGCCGGTGGCCGCCTTCCTGGCCAAACACCCCGCGGTGGAGTCCGTGCCCTGGGACAGCGTGAAGCTGATCGTCTCCGGCGCCGCCCCCTTGGACGGAGCAGTCGGCGAAGCCATTCAGACCCGGCTCAACACCCGGGTGGTGCAGGGCTACGGCATGACCGAACTGTCCCCGGTCACCCACGTCATCCCGCCGGAGCGGCGCGATATCGACCTGGGCACGATCGGCCTAGCCATTCCCAATGTTCGGTTCCGGGTCGTCGATCCGGAAACCGGAACAGATGTGGCGCTGCCCACCGAAGGTCTCAGCGAACCCGGCGAGCTGTGGTGTTCCGGCCCCAACGCGATGTTGGGCTACCTCGGGGTGCCCCGGGACGCCGACGCCGTCTTGGACGATGCCGGCTGGGTGCACACCGGTGACCTGGTGCGGGTCGATGCCGAAGGTGTGGTGCGCATCGTTGATCGGATCAAGGAACTGATCAAGCGCCGCGGCTATCAGGTCGCCCCTGCCGAACTCGAAGCCCTGCTGTGCAGCCACACCGCCGTCGCTGACGCCGGGGTGCTGGGGATCGCCTCGACTGTTCCCGGGGAGCAGATTCCGCACGCTCTGGTTCAACTGCGCGAGGGTGCTGAGGTGAGCTCACGCGAATTGCTCAACTGGGTCGCTGATCAGGTAGCCGCCTACAAGCGTCTGGGTGGGGTGACCTTCGTGGCGAAGGTGCCGCGGTCGGCTGCGGGAAAGATCCTGCGTCGGGAATTGCCCGGCGTGCTCGCCAGCAGCAAGCAGTAGCGCTCGGGACGGCTCGGCGAACGCCAGGTGATCGCCAGGCGGCGTTCCGGAGAATCTTGACCTCCGCAGCGTCCAGATGGTCATTTCCGGCCTGGTGATGCCTCAAGCTGAGGCCGTGCGAGTGGCAGTGGTTTCTGAGTCGGATCTGGCTCACACCAATGGTGTGACGAATTCGGTCCTTCGGGTGGAGGAGGAGCTGCAGCGGGCCGGTCACCAGACCCTCATCATCGCGCCGGAATCCGAGGGTGGCACCCCTGCACTCGGCGAAACCACACTGTCGGTCGCGATCCCCAGTTATCCGCAGGTTCGTCTCGGTTTGGCGCGCAGTGCTCGCCTGGAGGCGATCCTGGCTGACTTCGGCGCCGAGGTGGTCCACCTGGCCTCCCCGTTCATCCTGGGCTGGCAGGCCTTGGCCGCCGCTCGACACCTGAAGCTCCCCACGGTGGCGGTGTATCAGACCGACATGCGCGCGTACGCCCAACGGTACGGCTGGGCGGGGGCGTCCGTCCTGGTCGATGCGCACCTGCGCCGCCTGCACGGCCGCGCCACGGTGAACCTGGTGCCTTCCCAGCACTCGCTGCGCCAGCTTGAGGAACTCGGGGTGCCCGAGGTGCACCTGTGGCGGCGCGGGGTGGACCTGGCCCGATTCAACCCGCAACGCCGCAGTGAGCAGTTCCGGCAGCGTCTGGGCGCAGGCAAGCTCATCGTGGGCTATGTGGGTCGGCTCGCGCCGGAGAAGCAGGTAGAAGACCTTCGGGTGCTGAGCGATCTGCCAGGGGTTCAGGTGGTCGTGGTCGGTGATGGACCCAGCCGGCCCGGGTTGGAGAAGCTCCTCGACCAGGCCCACTTCACCGGACGCCTGGGTGGGCTGGAACTGGCCGAGGCCGTGGCCAGCTTCGACGTCTTCGTGCACACCGGGGAAAGTGAGACCTTCGGCCAGACCATTCAAGAGGCGCATGCCAGCGGCGTCCCGGTCGTCGCTACCGGCGTCGGCGGACCGGTGGATCTGGTGCGCTCCAGCTTCGACGGCTGGCTGTACCGTCCCGGCGACCTGGCCGACCTGCGCCGCCGCGTGGCTGACCTGGTCGGCGACAATGCGAAACGCCGCGCCTTCGCCCAGGCAGCCTGGCATGGTGTGCAGGGACGCAGTTGGGCGGCGCTCACCGCCGAACTGGTCGAGCACTATCACGCTGCCATCGCCCGGCAACGCGCCGCGACTGCGAGCAACAGAGGCTAACCCGACCCGTCCAGCCACCCTGATGCAGAGCCTCAGCCAAGGGCCGCGGGGGCAGGGTCGGCCCACTGCGTTTCCGCCCGCTCTGGCCAACCCCGCTGCTATCGTCGAAACGGCCAATTCCTTCGCCGAAGGGGAACTGTGAGCGGTTTGCTGGAGTTCTTTGGGGATGTCGTGATGACCATCGGCATGGTCCTCGGCCTGGACTCCTCGCGGGCGGACTGGTTCGAAGCGTTGCCGCACAAGACTGCGGTCGCGGTCGTCATCGCCATGGTGGCCGGCTTCTCCACGCTGATCGGCAACAGTGTGGTGCTGTTCATCAATCGGGTGCGCGGTTGGCGATTCGCCGTCACCGTGGTGCTCAACGGTGTGGCGATGGTGATCCTCTACGTGGTGCAGGCCGTCATGGTGGCCCTGGTCGCGCCGTTGGTGGTCGGCAACGCCGGCCCCAGGCTGGGCACGGTGGTGCGGTCGGTGATGCTGTCCAGCGCCCCGCTGATTTTCGGCTTCCTGGTGCTGATTCCCTACCTCGGACCAGCCATCGGACGGGTGCTGCAGGCCTGGAGCGTGGTGGCCCTGTGGGCGGTCGTCACGGTCGCCTTCGATACTGACCTGGTCCACGGGCTGGTCATCACCTTGATCGGTTGGGGCGCCATGCAGGTGGTGTCGTGGGGACTGTCGCGTCCGATGAAAGCGGTGACCGACAAGATCTGGCAGCTGATCTCGGGCAGGCCCTCGCTCCTGAGTGGCAATGATCTGCTCAGCGGCGATTTCTTCATTCCGCTGGACGCCGACTTCATCAAGCAGGTGAAGCGATGATCTCCTCCATCCTGCTGGGCATCGGGATCTTTGTGCTGTTGGCGCTGGCGGTGGCTCCGCTGGACGCGCTGGGCTGGTGGTCGCGCAAAGGCGCCGATGAAGCCGCCGAGTTGGTCACCGAGCTTCGCGAGCCGGTCGTGCCACCCACCGATTTCGATCACTATGTGGTTTACCTCTCTGGCATCGGTGCCATCGACGGACGCTCGGTGCCCGAGGAGGAAGAGCCGCTGATCGCCGCCATCGCGGCGATCCCGGGAACCTGCCTGATCCGCGATGTCTTTCCGTACTCGGTGGAGAACAAGAGCCTCACCGGCCAGCGCCCCTTGGCGTGGTTGTGGAAGCGGATCGAGAAGCTGCGCTTCGCCAAGCCGGAATCCTTGGCAGGGATGCTGATTAATGCCCGCAATTCCGCCCAACTGTTTGTTAGTGCTGATCGTCGTTACGGCCCCACGTACAACATCGGAACCGCCCGTGAGGTGTTTGAGGCGCTGCACCGTAACGGCTACCCCTTCGGAACCGGAAAGCCGGTCACCTTGGTCGGCTTCAGCGGCGGCGCCCAGATCTCGATCGGGGCAGCCAGCTATTTGGGGCTGGGCGACGTCATTCCGGTTCGAGTGGTGTCCATCGGCGGCATGATGAGTGACGATCCGGGCCTGAACCGGGTCGAGCAGGTCTGGCATCTGCGGGGCACTAAAGACATCTTCGAAAAGTTGGGCGGGGTGATGTTTGCCGGACGCTGGCCGCATGCGGTGTTTTCTCCATGGAGCGACGCCCTGGCCGAAGGCCGCATCACCATCTACGACCTTGGCCCCATGAATCACAATGGCAAGGCTCACTACTTCGATCCGAACACCTTCGCTGCTGAAGACGGTCGCAGCTACCTGCAGATCACCATCGACGCCGTGGTCGCCGTCCTCACCGACCAGCCGGTACATACCGTCACCCGCTGACCATCGGGGCTGCTGGCTGGGTGCCCTTCGACAGGCTCAGGGCACGGTTTGGTTGTCTTCCGATGGCTGGCGACCTGCGCAGTCCGCGCCGGCATCTGCGTCTCGGTTGGTTGAGGAGCGGCCGGGGGCCGCGTCTCGAAACCGTGGGGGACGTTGCCGGGTGCCCTTCGACAGGCTCAGGGCACGGTTTGGTTGTTGTCCGATTGTTGGTGACCTGCGCAGCCCGCGGCGGCATTTGTTTCTCGGTTGGTTGAGGAGCGGCCGAAGGCCGCGTCTCGAAACCCCGGACGGTTCTCCGCCCAAGGGGCCGCTCGGCCGAGAAGAAATATGGGTTACCTTCCGTCTGAAGCACGAGTAAAATTTCCGGCGGAACTCAGTTGGGGAGATTGCCATGGGCAAGCTGGGGAAAAGAGCCGTACTCGCACTACTCACCGTGACTTTAATGGTCGGCTTGGTGCCGAGCACCCAGGCATGGGCAGTGAAGAAGATCACGGTCGGCAGGATCTCAATGTCGGGCACTGCCGCCGTCGGTGGCAAGCTCACCGTTTCGGTGAAACAAGGGAAGCCGAAAAGGCTGACGTACAGCTATCAGTGGTATCGCTCCGGCAAGAAGATCAAGAACGCCAAGAAAAGCGTCTACCGTCCGACAAGGCTCGACTGGGGTAAGAAGCTGGCGGTGAAGATTACGGCCAAGAAGAAGGGCTACAAGACCACGAGCCGCATGGTGCGCCTCGTCAACCCCATCAGGACCGGACGGATCAGCCGCGGTTCGGTGTCGATCAGCGGTTTCCGTTGCGCGGGCAATACCTTCGGCGTCAACATGACCTGGCCGAACGCAGGGCCGTCGATGGGTGCCACGTTCTCCTACCAGTGGTACCGAAATGGCGTCGCGATCAGCGCCCCCACAGCACGCACAGATCGCTACAAGTCCACCTCGGTCGATGCCAATACCTATCTCAGTGTGGCGGTGACCGCCTCGGCTGTCGGCTACTACAGCACCACCGCGACCAGTCCGAGGATGCGTCTCTCGACCTGCTGAGGTTGCCCTCGATCTCCCTGCAGCGTTCGACGGTGCAGATTCGCGGGGGCTTCCTCCACCAGTCGAGCGGATCGAAGCCGAGGAACTCAGGGAGCAGGACGAGGCCGGGCGGGGTCGGGCCAGGGCTGATCCCCATGGCTATCAGAGCCCAGATTCCTAGGCTGGATCTATGTCCCAGTGGTTCACAGAATCGTTCAACGCAGAGTTTGCCAAGCAGGCCGAGGAACTCGGCCGGGTGAACATCGCAGTCTTCGGTAAGACCGGGGTGGGAAAGTCCACTTTGGTCAACGCCATCTTCGGCGCACCGGTGGCCAATACCGGAATCGGTGCACCGGTCACGATGGGCTCCCACATCTATCTCGACGACCGAGGCACCTTGGGCATCATCGACACCCGCGGCGTCGAAATCGGCCGTGACGATGCCGAACTCATCAAGGAGCTGACCGACACGGTCAAGCAGTCCCGCACCAGGCCGCTGAACGACCAGATCCACGTCGCCTGGTATTGCGTGCGAGGTATGGACCGCCGCTTCGAAGATGTGGAGGAGCGTTTCATCCGTGCCCTGGATGAGTTGGGACTACCGGTGATCGTGGTGCTGACCCAGGTCCCCATGCGTGATGGGCGGTTCCATCCCGACGCGGTCGAACTGGCCAACCAGATCAAGGACCGCGACCTGCCGATCTTCGGGGGCCGCCCCTTCATGACCTATGCCTTGAGGGACCAGTTCTCCGGTCAGCCGCCCTATGGCTTGATCGATGTCTTGCGGGCCACCTTTCATCTTGCTCCAGAAGCAGTCCAAGCGGCCTTGGTCGCGTCGCAGGAGATCGACCTGGAGCTCAAAGCGTTCCACTCGAACAAGACCATAGCCGCAGCCGTCACGGCTGCTGCGGCGGCTGCTGCCGTGCCCATCCCGTTCTCGTCGGCGGCAGTACTGGTGCCGATCCAGCTGTCGATGATGGCCCGGATCGCCCACTTGCATGGCTTCGGACTGGACAAGTCCGCCCTGCTGGCCGTGGCCTCCACCTCGATCGCCACCTCGGCCGGGCGAGCTGCAGCGTCCAGTCTGCTGAAGTTTGTTCCCGGCGCCGGCTCGGTCGCCGGTGGGGTGATCAACGCCTCGGTGGCCTCGGGATTCACCCTGGCCATGGGGCAGGCCTGGCTGGTGGTCTGTCGGCAAGCCTTCACCAAGAACCTGCCGATGCTCGACGGCAAGGTCGACACCGAGGCGGTCCGGCACCTGTTCGAGACCGAGCTGGCCAAGCGGCTACCGAGGATCCGGCAACGCGCGCAGGTCGGGTGAGGCCGGATCCTGCGCGGCCACCGGGGCCCCCAATCCATGCCGGACGCCCCACAGCGCCAATTGAGTGCGATCGCTCAGGCCGGTCTTGCGCAGACACCGCTGCAACTGGGAGCGGATCGTGTTCACGCTCACGTGCAGGTGTTCGGCGATGGCCTCATTGGTGGTTTTGCCGGAACACAGCAGCGTCACCACCGCCACTTCCGCCGAGGTCAACAGATCGGTGATCGGATCCCGGTCACCCCACAGCATGGCGCCACGGGCCACCAACTCGGCATGGGCCGCCTTGGTTGCCATCGGTGAGAGCAGGACGTGTCCGGCCGCGGCAGCCCGCACCGCCTGCACCAGATCGGCATTGTTGATAGGCCGGGTCAGGTAGGCAGTCGCACCACAGTCGAGGGCCTCGATCGCGCGGGCGTCGTGGCGCGACGAAGTAAGCACCATGACGATAGCCGGACGCGGCGACTGAGGGTCGGTCAGGGCGCGGATGGTCGCCATGCCTGGCCTGCCGCCCAACATCACATCGGTGAGGACCACGTGCGGGCGCCGGTTGCGGGCCAACAGGCGCACGGCTTCATGATTGCCGGCTTCACCGACGACATCGATGTGGCCGCTGAACTCGAGCTGCTGGCGCAACGTTCGGCGTTGTCGGAGGTTATCCTCCCCGAGGACCACGCGTATCACGCAGATCCACCTTTCGAACAGGCCCGAGCGCAGGACCTGCGTCCGAATGGTGGCAGCCGCAGGCGAACGTCAGGTAGCCGCCAGGCGTCCACCGTGTGTTTCTCACGTGGCGCTTCAGTGAAGCGTTCCGTCCGCCGCGTCGCGGGCTTCGTCCAAATGGATGAATTCTCACAACGCGCTCAGTGAACTCCCAGATTCGCCCCTGTGGACGTCCTCGCGACGGGCAGATGGGCCGGCCGGAGCCCGGTCCGGACCGAAAGATGCAGCCCTCGCCGGGCCTGAGGCGCCAATCGGGGGCCATCACGTCGTCTGGAGTTCACCTAGAGCAGGGCAATCCGATACCTGCGCGGTGCGGCGGTGAAGTGTGGCTTTGGCACTCTGACTTCGTCGGACTCGCACTCGCGGGTCGGCGGAAAGCAGGAGTACTGGATGGCGAACCCCTCGGTTCTGGGCCAGGTGGCACCGCCACCAGCGCCCGACATCGTCGTGCGTCCTGAACCGGATTCACCCCGGGCGATCACCGCCCGGCTCGGTGGCTCGGATCGCGCCTTCGGCATCGCAACCCATGCCGGCGGCGTCGCGGTGTTGGCGTTGATGACGCTGGTCGGGTTGTTCTTGGCGATTCGCGGCGCGGAGGCTGTCTCCTCGGCCGGGCTCTCCTTCTTCACCGAACAGGCATGGGAGCCGAACTCGCATCGTTTCGGGATCGCTGCGGTGCTGTTCGGAACGGTCACGATCGCCCTGATCGCTATCGCGGTGGCATTACCGCTGGCGCTGGGCACAGCCACCTACATCTCGGAGTACGCGCCCAAAGGTGTGCGCGGACTGCTGGTCGGTGTGGTGGATCTGATGGCGGCCATCCCGAGCGTGGTCTACGGGCTGTGGGGAATGTTCTGGCTGGAGGGCCAGGTGCTGCCGGTGGCGCAATGGCTGAGCACCTACCTGGGCTGGATCCCGATCTTCGCTGCCCCGGAGTTCAATCCCGACGACCCCCTGGCCACCCCGACGGTCTTCACCGCCAGCGCGCTGATCGCCGGTCTGGTGGTGGCGATGATGGTGGCCCCGATCGCAGCCTCGATCATGCGTGAGGTCTTCACCCAGGCCCCTATCGGCGAGCGGGAAGGGGCGCTCGCGCTGGGCTCCAGCAAGTGGGGAATGATCCGAACAGTCGTCTATCCCTTCGGCTTCGGCGGCATCGTCGGCGGCACCATGCTGGGCCTGGGCCGCGCTCTGGGCGAGACCATCGCGGTCTACCTGGTGATCAGCCCGGTCTTCGTCATCAACTGGCATGTGCTGACTACCGGGTCGAACTCGGTTTCGGCTCTGATCGCCCTGCGCAACGGTGAGGCGTCCCAATTCGAGTTGTCGGCCCTGATGGCCGCTGGTCTGGTGCTGTTCATCATCACCATGGCCATCAACTTCGCCGCTGGCGCCTTGATTCAACGATCCCGGTCCGGAGCGGCGAGCTGATGAGTGATCTCTTGGACGCTTCGGCCTTGGCCACCAGCGGTGGCCGCACCCAGGTGCGCACCACCGAAGTCACCAGCGATGCCGCCGGGCAGATTCGTCGCCCGTTGTCGGGTACCCAAGCCGAGGACATCGTGCAGATCGTCGGCGCGGCGCTGGCGGCACTGGCCATCACCTTCTGGCTCACCACCCAGGTGCTGCCGATCGACAGCCCGGTCGGCTTCGTGGTGATCGCCTACGGATTGTTCATCGGGCTCTATGCGGTGCTGGTCAGCTTGGACGCCGATCGGGTCACGGTACAGGACCGCATCATCGCGGTGGTCATTCACTCCGCGGCAGTCGTGCTGCTGCTGGCATTGATCTTGGTCGTGGTCTTCGCGCTGCTGCGAGGCTCGGCGGCGTTCAGCCAGTGGAACTTCTGGGTTCAAGACCTCTCGCTGGCCGGGCCTTTGGACCCGCTGACCGTCGGCGGCATGGCGCACGCCGCGGTGGGAACCCTGATCATGATCGCCATCGCTTTGGCCATCTCGATTCCGCTGGGCTTGCTGGCCGCAGTGTGCATGGCCGAATTCCCGTCGCGGTTCACCCGAGTGCTGCGCACCGTGGTGGAAGCCATGACCGCGCTGCCCAGCATCATCTGCGGGCTGTTCATCCTGGCCACCTACGTGCTGATGTTCGGCCTGGACAAGTCGGGTTTCGCGGCATCCCTGGCCGTCACGATCATGATCCTGCCCATCATCATCCGCTCCGCCGACGTGGTACTGCGGCTGGTGCCGGCCACTCTGAAAGAGGCAGCACTGGCCACTGGCGCCAGCCGGTGGAGCACCGTGTGGCATGTCGTCCTGCCGACCGCCCGCTCCGGGCTCACCACCGCCGTCGTGCTGGGCACCGCCCGCGGGATCGGCGAGACCAGCCCGGTGCTGCTCACCGCCGGCTACACCACCTTCTTCAACCTCAATCCCTTCTCCGGGCCGATGACCTCGTTGCCCTTCGCCACCTTCACCTTGGTGAAGAGCCCCGAGCCCACGCAGATCGCGCGCGGCTTCGGCGCGGCGGCGGTGCTGATGGTTTTGGTGTTCGTGCTGTTCCTGCTCGCCCGGCTGCTGGGCGGACGCGGACCGGGCGTCCTGTCCGACCGGGGCCTGGCGCGAGCCCAGCGAGCTTCGGACCGCGATCTGCGACGTTTCCTGCGACGTGAACGTGCCGGTGTGACCGGCTCGGAGGCGGTCGGGTCGGGATGAATACCAGGAGAAGGTCACACCTCCAGTGGTGGCGGATGGTCGCTGTGGTTACCGGCCTTGCGTTGATCAGCTTTGGCTTCACCGGCCTGACCGCCGTCACGCCGGCCCGGGCATCCGGCATCCACGCACCGATCGTGGGCTCGGGGTCCACCTGGTCGGCCAACGCTCTGCAGGCGTGGATCCGAAATGTGTGGGCCAACTACCAGTGGAAGATCACCTATTCGGAGTCCGGGTCGACCATCGGACGCACCGATTTCGCCAACGGCACTGCGGATTTCGGCGTCAGTGAGATCCCCTACGCCATCTCCAACTCCAATGAGAAAGACACCCGACCCTCGCGGCCCTTTGCCTACATGCCGGTCGTGGCTGGCGGCACCGCCTTCATGTACAACCTGATGATCAGCGGACGGCGGGTCACCAACCTGCGCCTGTCGGGAACCACCATCGCCAAGATCTTCACCGGGTCGATCACCCGGTGGAACGACCCGGCGATCAAGGCGGACAACCCACTGCTGGCCCTGCCGGCCATTCCGATCGTCCCGGTCGTGCGTTCGGACGGATCCGGTGCCACCGCTCAGGTGTCGATCTGGCTGCGGCAGATGTACCCCAAGTATTGGGACGCCTACTGCGGCAAGGTGGGGCGTCCGCTGGTCGGCGGACACTGCGGAGTGACCTCGAACTACCCGGTGGCTGCCGGATCGGGATTCGTCTCGCGCTCCGGGTCCAATGGAGTTGCCGGGTATGTGGCGCAGGCCCACGCGGTGGGTGCGATCACCTTCGTGGAGTACTCCTATGCACTCAACTCGGGATTCCCGGTGGCCAAGGTGCTCAACGCGTCCGGCTACTACACCGAGCCGACCGCACAGAATGTGGCGGTCGCACTGTTGAAGGCCCGGATCAACAGCGACAAGAACTCCGTGGACTACCTCACTCAGAATCTGTCGGGGGTCTACACCGACACCGACAAGCGCACCTACCCGCTGTCCAGCTACTCCTACATCATCTTGCCGACCTCGGCGCAGAACGGCTTCACCGCTGACAAGGGACGCACCCTGGCCGACTTCGGGGCCTACTTCCTGTGCGAAGGCCAGCAGTCGGCCGAAGTGCTGGGCTACTCGCCGCTGCCGATCAACCTGGTCAAGGCAGGGCAGAGCCAGATTCAGAAGATTCCGGGCGGGGATCCGGTCATCAAGGGCATCTCCGACTGCAACAACCCCACCTTCTCTAAGTCGGGGGCGAACAAGTTGGCGATGACGGCGCCCTACCCGCCGTCCTGCGACAAACAAGGTGCCACTCAGTGCACCGCCGGTACCGGGGGAGCCAAGCAGACCACGACCGGTGCCAGCAGCGGCGGAGCCAACACCTCCACCGGCTCCGGTTCGGCGACCGGGGCGCAGGCTCCCGGCGTGGGGACCAGCGCCAACGATCCGCTGGCGAATGGCGGTAGCGATCCAGCCCTGTCGAGCACCACGACCCAGCAGCAGACAGGGACGCCGCAGTCGATCCCGCTGGCTCGCCCGACGGCCGCCGCCTATGCCTCCATGGTCTCGGCGGGATTGCTGCTGGCTGCGGCGGTGTTGCTGCCGCCGCTGCTGGTGCGACGGCGCCGACGAGGCGTGGATCGGAAGGTGACGCGGTGAAGCTGCGACGTGCAGTGGCGGTCTTTGCCGTGGGGGCCGTTGTGCTGGCGGCCATCATCGCCGGCGGTGCGGGCGGAGCCTCGGTGGCTCGAGCTGAGTCCGGCAGTTCGGCGTTGCAGGTGTCCTGGAATGGCGACAACTCGTCGGCGGCGAGCTATCAGCCGACCCGCGACGCCTCCAGCAAGCACTTCGACGACTTCAAGAACCTGTCGGTCAGCGTCGATCAGACCAAAGACCTGATCGACCAGACGGTCACGGTCACGGTCACCGGAATGCCTGGCCGTACCCGAACCGTGACGTCCACCGGAGGCACGGTGTACGAATTCGGATCCGACTTCGTACAGGCCATGCAGTGCTGGGGGGACCCGAACGCCGCCGACTTCTACAAGAACTGCGAGTGGGGGGCCTTCCAATACGAGGGGGCCAGCGCCCCCAGCGTCCTGATCGGTGAGGAGACCGGGGTCGGCAACGCCAACGGTCGCGGCACCACCTTCACCAAGAGCTACTTCACCAAACCCGGAGAACGCGATGTCCCGTTCCGGGCGGTCGACGGAAAGACCTACTCCAGCGGAGCGACCGACTCGATCAGTCATGACGCACCGATCCTGGACGTCTTCAACGCCAGCACCACCAATGAGCGCACCGTGCCGGTCGACTCCCAGGGCAGCGCCACCTTCGAGTTCGAAGCTCAGTCCGCCTCCGCGCAGCCCTACCTCGGCTGCGGAAACACCGCCTCGGCGACCGGCGACAAGTGCTGGTTGGTGATCGTGCCCCGCGGAGAGCACAACTCCGAGGCGCGCACCTACTGCTCGACCAATCTGGCCGCCTACCCTGCCGCCCAACAGGGCGCGCCGGTCAACCCTGCGTGCGACTACTGGGGCAACCGAATGGTGATCCCGCTGCAGTTCCGCAGCACCTCCGACTCCTGCGCTGCCGGAGGCAACGAGATCCCGGTCGGTGGCACCGAGTTGGCGCAAGGCGCCATGCAGTCCTGGCAGAAGGCGCTGTGTCGGAACAAGGGCAAGGCCTTCACCTTCACCAGTTCGGCCGATCAGTTGGCTCGCGAGCAGTTGGTGACCAAGCAGGCCGCGGCGGTGTTCACGATGCGCCCGGTCACCAGCAGCTATGTGAGCGACGCCGTCGATTCCGACGCGGTGTCCAGCACAAAGGTGGCCTACGCACCCATGGCGGTAGCCTCGATCGGCATCGCCTATGTGGCCAACAACGACGGCGCCACCTACACCAATCTGCGGCTCAGCCCACGGCTGATCGCCAAGATGATCACCAACTCCTACCAGTGGAACAGTGGGCTGGGCCTGACTGTGGGCGTGGGCGGGTCCGGCGTGGCCAGCACTGTGTCGTCCAGCGTATGGAAGCTGCCCGCCAGCACCTGGCAGAGTCCGGTGCGGACGCTGCGGCTGGATCCCGAGTTCAAGAAGTTGAACCCCGATGTGACCCTCAGCGGCAACGGCAGCGTGGTGCTGGTGGGGCCGAATGCCTCCGATGCGGTGGCCGCGCTATGGCGCTATCTGCAGGCTGACGACAAGGCGCGGGCCTTCCTGGCCGGCCAGGCCGACAATGTCGGCGACGGTGACAGTGAAAACGCCGGGATGACCATCAACCCCTACTACCTGCCCAAGAATGCTGCGGCGGTCGTTCCCACCATGATCGAGAAGCAGTTGCTCAGCGCTTCTGGGGCGACGGTGGGCACGCTGGTTCCGAAGACTGACTCGTCCGGGAAATACCTGTGGACCAAGGTCGGCCAAACCGACGCTGCCGGCGCGTCGATGTGTCTGTGTGATGCAGCCGTCGACTCGCTGAGCCAGTCCGATCAGACACTCATGCCGCGCATGCTCACCACCAGTTCGCAGCCTCGCTACGACATGTCCCAGGTGGCGCCGTACGCTGCGTCCTTCGCGGCGGCAGCGGCACGGGTGTTCAAGGTGGACACCGGGTCGAAGACCACCTGGGTGCCCAATGCGAGCCTCCCCAATGGCGGAACCTACGGCAGCGATGGCCAACAGCGCTGGACCACGGCCTTCGTCAATGGCTTCACCACCGCCGCTGAGGCGAAGCGGCTGGGGCTGCCGTTGGCTGCCCTGCAGGTGCCCAACAAGCAGGGAAGCTACGTGTCGGCGAACACCACCACGATGACCGCAGCGGTCGCCGCACGTACTGCCACCAAAGTCAGCGGCTTCTCGATGGTTCCCGACGCTGATGCGCTCCCGGCGAGTGCCTATCCCTTGACCAGCATCGTCTACCTTGCGGTGAATCGTGCCGACTCCGCTGCCCAACGCCGGGCCTATGCCGATCTGATCGACGCAGCGACCAGCACCCAGGGCCAGACCATTGGCATGGCGATGGGGCAACTGCCACCTGGTTATGCGCCGCTGCCGACAGCCTTGCGCACCCAGGCCGCCAAGACCGCTGATTCGTTGCGGGTGGATGATCCTTCGGCCTCGCCTTCGGCGACCTCGTCCTCGGCTGCGGCCGCTCCCTCGGCTGCCGCCTCCACGCCGGTTCCTGGGGCGAACCCGTCCGGGGCCAACTCTTCGGCAGGACCGGTGGCCTTCCCCTCGCAAACCCCGCCGGCCACCCCCGGCCTGGCCGGCGATGGACCACCGACGGCGATCTACGGCGGCGTCCTGGTGGCCTCGGTGATCGGACTGGGCGCCGGGCCCTTCCTGCTGCGCCGAAAGCGGCTCGGACCATGAGCCGGCGCACTCTCAGACTTCCCGTTTCGGCATTCGCCGCGGAACGGAAGAACCCCCACCCCGAAAGCCGTGGAAAGCATTACTCGGGATGGGGGCGTTCGAGGCAGCCAAGAAGGTTGTCCGAAACCAAAACCCTAAGGGAGATTCGAATGAAAGCCAACAAACTGGCTCTCAGCGTCCTCGCCGGAACGCTCGCGTGCTCGGTGGCGTTCGGCGTGGCGCCTGCCTACGCCGACCCGTCCGGCGGCGCATACCGGGCCCTCGCGGGTGTCGGTAGCGACACCACCCAGTCCGTGATGAACGGGATGGCGGAAGCCGTCACCGTCAACGGCACCGCAATCCTCGCCTCCTACGACGCGATCAACCCGACTACCAGCCTGCCCGGCGACAAGATCCAGACCCGCGCCGATGGCCTGCCCTTCACCCGGCCGAACGGTTCGGGCGCCGGCGTGAAGGCGCTCACCTCCTCGATCAAGGGTCTGACCTACCCGGCAGCCAATGGAGTGGACGTCACCGGCCAGCTCGACTATTCCCGCTCCTCGAGCGGTCCGTCGGTTGCTGGTTCGGATCTCACCTACATCCCCTTCGCCAAGGACGCGCTCACCTATTCCTACTCCAAGACCGATGCTGCAGCCGCCGTGCCAGCCGATCTCACCGTCGCCCAGCTGACCGACATCTACAAGGGCACCACGCAGACCTACACCGGTGCGACCGATGGTCTGACTCACGACTACATTCCGATGCTGCCGCAGGCCGGTTCGGGCAGCCGCTCCTTCTTCCTGAAGGCGCTGGGAATCACCGAGGCCGACGTCACCTGGATCACCAACCTGTACCAGGAGAACGACGGTTCCACGATCGACGCCGTGGGCGAGATCGCTCCCTTCTCGGTGGCGGCCTACATCGCCCAGAAGAACGCCGTGATCACCAACACCGTTGATGCCAACGCCGTGACCCTGGGCAAGATCGGCGGTGTCGAGCCCCGCAACGGTGACGGCACCTTGAACGCCAACTTCACGGTGACCCGGAATGTCTACAACGTGGTCTCCAGCGCGCGCCTGGCCGGAACCAGTGATGCTGACAAGCTGCTTCAGCAGACCTTCGTGGGTTCCAGCTCGCTGATCTGCTCGCAGTCCTCGGTCATCGCGACCTACGGCTTCGGCAGCTTGGGCTCTGACTGTGGCTCCACCACCCTGACCGGTGGCTTCGTCCAGGACGGCTCGACCCCGATGCTCACCATGACCGCTGCTCCCAAGATCAGCGGCACGGCCAAGGTCGCCTCGACTTTGACCGTCTCGACGGGCACCTGGACCGGCACCGTCACCAAGCCGACGTTCACCTACAAGTGGATGCGCAACGGCGCCGCGATCGCCGGGGCCACTGCCGCCAGCTACAAGCTGACCACCGCGGACGCGGGTGCTGCGATCAGCGTTGCGGTGAGCGCCACCGCCGGCCAGGCCACCGGCTCGGCCACCACCGCCTCGGTGACCGTCGCCAAGTTGGCGGTCGTCAAGGTCAAGTCCTCGATCAAGGCTGTCGCTGACAAGAACGCCAAGAAGCACACCAAGAAGGGCAAGATCAAGGTCACTGTTTCCGCCTCGGTTCGTCCCACCGGAAAGGTGACCATCTACGACGGCAAGAAGAAGATCGGCACCGCCACCCTGAAGACGTCCAACAAGGGTGTGGTCACCGTCAAGATCAAGAAGCTGTCCAAGAAGGGCAAGCACAAGATCAAGATCACCTACTCGGGGAGCAGCACTGTGCTGGCCTCCTCGCGCACCCTGACCATCAAGGTGAAGTGATCTCCGCGTAAACAACCGGTGGTCGCCGTCGCAATGACGGCGGCCACCGGGCTGGAGGTGATTCGACCTGATGAGGTCGTTGAGTTCGACGCCGTTGGGCCGACGAGTCGGTTCGGCGGGGGCCACCGCGATGGCGGTGGCCGTTCTTGCGCTGTCCGGCATCGGCCTCAGCGCACCCCTGGCTGCAGCCGAGACTCCGGCGCAGCCGGCGAAGACGGCGGCCAAGAGTTGCACAACCAAGCCGCAGCTTCAGGCCCAACCCGCGACCAGCGGGGCGCCGATCACCCTGGCCGCTCCGCTCGCCCGTCCCGGATCTCGGATCAGCGCCACCGCACGGGGATATCAGGCCAACGAGAAGGTCCAGGTCGTGTTGTACGACATCGGCGGCGAGCCGACCACTGTGACCGCTGACCGGCACGGGCGGGTTCGCGCTGACCTCGTCGTGCCAGAGCCTGCCCTGGCCGGATGGCACCGCGTCCAATTCACCGGGTGGTGCGCGGGACGCATCGCCGTGGGCGCCGTGCTGGTGGGACGCGTTGGTGGCGGCCCCTGGCCCGGAACCGGCTACCCCGCGTGGGTGCCGTGGACGGCACTGGCCATCGGGGTAGCCGTCATCGCCTCGCTGGGAATGCTCGGCTTTCACCTGTGGCGGCACCGAGAACAGGGGGAGCCATGACCGGAACCATGACCGCGCCACCGAAGACCCAGGCGGACAGCCCGCCGACCCAACGCATACCGGTGTCGCTGACCGCGCGGCTAAGTGCGCTCTGGGGTCGGGTTGTTGCGCTCAAGGCGCCGTCCCGGCCCACGCCGCCACCGGCGCTGGCTCCACGTGATGCGCGGTGGGCCGCCGGTGCGGCCATCACTGCGGTCTCGGTGCTGCTGCTTGCTTTCGTGGCTCAGGCCATGGTCTTCTCCGCCCTCCAGCATCAGCGCGACCTGGTCGTCGGCTACGACCAGGTGCGCGCCTCGCTGGCCAAGGGGGAGACCCCGGTGGGCCAGCTCGACGTCAATGGTGACCTGGTGGCGCCAGGCACCCCGGTGGCACTGCTGCAGATTCCTCAGCTCGGGGTCTCCGAAGTGGTGCGGGAAGGCACCACGGCAGCCGTGCTGCGCTCCGGTCCCGGGCATCGTCGCGACACCGTGATGCCTGGCCAGGCCGGTACTGCGGTCATCATGGGCCGCCAGACCAGCTACGGCGGGCCCTTCGCGAACCTAGGACGGCTGACCCCCGGAAGCAGCATTGTGGTCACCACCGGGCAAGGGACGGCGAGTTTCACCGTCTTCAGCCTGCGTCGAGCCGGCGATCCGCTGCCTGCCGACCCGGGCAGCGGAGAAGGACGCCTGGAGCTCATCACTGCCGACGGACCGCCCCTGTTTCCCAGCGGAGTGCTGTACATCGATGCGGTTCAGGTCAGCCCGGTGCAGCCGGCATCGGCCCGGGTCATGACCTACCCCGCCCTGCCTGCCGCTGAGCGAGCCATGGGAAGTGATGCCTCGGCTTGGCCGATGGCCATCGCCTCGGTGATCGCTCTCATCCTGCTGATCGGCGCCACTGGGTGGCTGTGGCGGCGCTGGGGCTGGCGCTGGGCCTGGCTGATCGGAGCGCCGGTCCTGCTCGCCGCAGGCGTGGTCACCTCAACCCTGATCGTCGACGCCTTACCCAACCTGCTATGAGCCTGCCGCAGTTTCACGAGTATCCACCTGAGAAGGAACCATTGATGACCAACTCCACCCCGCTGAGGGAACCCCTGCGCCGCCTGGCTGAGGCCGATTCGGCATCAGCGCGAACCGAGGTGGTCGCGATACCCGGCGAACTGCCGGGGCCAGCGCCGCTGGCGGGGCGGGAACTGTCCAGCATCGACGCCCGCTCGGTGTCGGCCTGGTTCGGCTCACACAAGGTCTTGGATCGCGTTTCGCTGGTGATGCCACCCGGAGAGGTCACCGCCCTGATCGGTCCCTCCGGCTGCGGAAAGTCGACCTTCCTGCGGATTCTCAACCGCATGCACGAGTTGATTCCTTCGGCGAGCATGGCCGGTGAGGTACTGCTCGACGGTGCGGACATCTACGACCGCGATCGCAAGCTCACCGATGCCCGCAAAGACATCGGAATGGTCTTCCAGAAGCCGAACCCGTTTCCGGCGATGAGTATCTACGACAACGTGATCGCCGGCCTGAAGCTCACCGGACGCCGGGCTGGGCGCGATGAGAAGGACGAGATCGTGCAGCGCTCCTTGACCTCGGCCGGATTGTGGAAGGAGGTCCGCGATCGGCTGCGGCAGCCCGGCGGCGGGTTGTCCGGCGGCCAGCAGCAGCGGCTGTGCATCGCGCGATCCCTGGCGGTGAAGCCCAAGGTGCTGCTCATGGACGAACCGTGCTCGGCACTGGACCCGACCAGCACTCGCGTCATCGAAGACACCATGACCGAACTGCGCAGCGAGGTCACGATCGTGATCGTCACCCACAACATGCAGCAGGCCCAGCGGGTGTCCCAGAAATGTGCCTTCTTCCTGGCCGCTCAAGGCGCTCCCGGGGTGATCGTCGAACATGGCGACACCGAGGCGATGTTCACTGATCCCTGCGATGAGCGAACCTTCGATTACGTCAATGGACGATTCGGCTGAGCGGCGCCGGGGCTGGTGGCGTCCGGTGGGAGTGGTCGCAGGCATCGCGATCCTGGTGATCGTGCTGCTCGCCGGGGTCAACCTGTCTCGGGTTTCGGCCATCACGAGTCGAGCACCGGCCGCCGAGACCGACGTCCTGGAGCCATCGGCGCCCCCGGTGGCGACCGACGAATCGGGTGGGAACCAGACGACGACCAGCCCGGTCTCGCCGCAGTGGTCGCAGCGCGTCGCGCAGGCCACCGGAATTCCGCAGCGCGCCTTGCTCGCCTATGCCGGTGCCGACGTGATGCTGCGTGCCCAAGACCCGTCGTGTCGGATCCGCTGGAACACCCTGGCGGCGATTGGAGCGGTGGAGTCCGGGCATGGCCGTCATGGCGGGGCGGTGCTCGACGCTACCGGACGCGCCGTTCCGCAGATCCGTGGTCCCCGCCTGGATGGCAGCCGAACGGCCCGCGTCGCCGACAGTGACCGCGGACGCCTCGATGGCGACACACAGTGGGACCGGGCCGTAGGACCCATGCAATTTCTGCCCGGCACCTGGCGTCAGTGGGGCCGGGACGGCAGCGGCGACGGTGTGGCCGATCCTGACCAGATCGACGATGCGGCACTGACCGCGGCCGCCTACCTGTGCGCAGCCGGCGGGTCGCTGAACACCGCGACCGGCTGGACCCGAGCGATCTGGGCCTACAACCACTCCGATGACTATGTGGCCCAGGTGCGCCGGATCGCCGACCAGTACGCGGCGGCTGCCGCATGAGTTCGGTGCCCGAGTCCGACCTGGCAGGCCTCTTCGGGGGCCGGTTCCGGATCGGGGAACTCCTCGGCGCCGGTGGCTCGGCGGCGGTCTATCGCTGTGTGGACTTCGGACAATTCGACGCCTTGGGCCGACCGACGGTCGTCGCCTTGAAGGTGTTGCACCCGGCGATGAGTCAGGATCCCGCGCTGCGGGAGGCCTTTCTGCGTGAGGCCGGACGTCTCGCTGGCGTGCATCACGGCAACGTCGCCGCGGTGCGCGCCAGCGGGGTGCGCGAGATCGACGCCACCCCGCTGGCTTGGATCGCTTTGGAGGTGGTCGAGGGACCGACTCTGAGCGAATGGGTGGCCGAGCACGGCCCGCTCGACCTCGATCAGGCGGTCGCGGTCATGGACGGGCTGCTCAGCGGCTTGCAGGCCGCCCATGATGCCGATCTGGTGCATCGCGATATCGCGCCAGGAAATGTGATCCTGCACGACGTCGATCCTGATGAGGTGGTTCCGGCCGCGGCGGTACGGCTGGTCGACTTCGGACTGGCCGATGCGGCCGGAAGCACCGTGGTAGGTAACGATGTGCTGCTCGCCACCTCCGAATCATCAGGGGAGGCCCCCGCTGCGATCACGATCGTGGGCAGCGCGGAGTACCTGTCCCCGGAACAGGCCGCAGCCGGCGGTGTCGGCCCGGCCAGCGACCTCTATCAGGCCGGAGCCGTGCTGCACTTCCTGCTGACCGGCCAGCCGCCCTTCCATCGCGCGACGGTGGCCCAGACCGTCCAGGCCCGCCTGACCGACCCTCCGCCGGTCCCTTCGGCTCTGAGACCGACCGCCCGCCGGCTGGATCGGGTGGTCGTGAAAGCACTGGCGGTGAATCCCCGCGCCCGCTTCGCCAGTGCCGAGGAGTTTCGCCAGGAGCTGCTCGCTGCGGTTTCCACGCCGGTTGGCAGCGGCCCGACCCGCGTGATGGAGACCGGCTGGGCGCAGAGCGCAACAGACGACGGCAGTGTGCCTCGGCAGGGGAACCTGACGGCTTCGCTGCCGCCGCGCGGCTCGCAGACAGATGT
>JAEXAS010000035.1 GCA_023458095.1 Actinomycetes bacterium
CTAAATTTGGTTTGTTTGGGCCACTTTTGGGAGCGGATCAGGGGATTGGACTCAGGGACGCCACGCGCCTTCGTCGTCGAGGTCGATGGTTATTAGGCGCTGGGTGGGCCGGGTCAGCGCCACGTAGAGCACCCGGTCGCCGCCCGGGGACTCCGCGACGATCTGGTCGGGACTGACCACGACGACCGCGTCATACTCCAAGCCCTTGGCGTTCAGGGGTGAGATGAAGCTGATCCGATCGGGATTGGCGCGCACGATGGGGAGTTGAGCGTCGATCATGCTGGGCAGCCGGGAGGGAGCCACGATCACGCCGATCGTGCCAGCAACCTGACCGGTGAGATCGGAGAGGACCTGTTCCAGCCGATCCGTCAGATGGGCGGCGGTGCTGCGCAGCAGCAGCGGGTCGATTCCCGTGGCGCGCACGGCGTGGGGCAGATCGGCCTGTGGGAAGGTGCGCTTGACCACCTCGGCGGCCAGGGTGAACACCTCGGCGGGGCTGCGGTAGTTCGTGCTCAGCCGGAATCGCCGATTCGGTGCCGTGCCAATGAGATCATCGATCGCGCGCTGTGCTTCGTCCAGGTCCGGCCAGGAACTCTGGGCCGGGTCTCCCACGATGGTCCAGCTCGCTTCGGCTCCGCGGCGACGGAGCATCCGCCACTGCATGGGCGAGATGTCTTGCGCCTCATCGACCAGCACATGGGCGAAAGTGTCGTAGGGATCCTCGTCGGGATCGCGTTCCCGGCGGGTGCTGAGGCGGTCGGCGGTGGTGATCACTTCGCTCATCTCGGTGCCGTCGGGCAAGAAGATCAGCTCTTCAGCGGTGGTATCGACCGGAATCGGACCGAGGATGGCCATGAGCTCATCCAGCAGGGCGGTGTCGGCCACCGACCACTCCGCCTCCGCGAAAGACGCCACCAAGGCTGCCTGCTCGGCGTCGTTGAACAAGCCGTCAGCGACCTGGCTCACCACCTGGGGATCGGCCAGGCGGCGCAGAACCTCCGTGGCCTCCAACACCGGCCACCAGGCGTTGCGGAACATCTGATAGGTGGCCGAGTCGGTGACGAACTCGCTGAAGACCTCGAACTCCAGGTCCTCGTGTTGGGGGTAGCGCTGGTAGAGCGCGTCCAGGACGGCGGCCTCGGCGGCGGGCAAACCAGCGTTCATGCGGTGGCGAGCAAGCACGTCTCGACGGATGCGGGCCAGTTCATTGGTGCCCAGCCGTAGCGGTTCGCCCTTCACCGTCATCAAGAGGTGCGGTTCGCCGGTCAGGGGCAGGTTGACAAGCCGCTTGAGTAACTCGACCATGCGCAGGCTGCCCTTCACGGCGGCCGCGGGTGCGGTGTCGATGCGGGAGGCGGTCACGCCGAGCGAATCCACCGCCACGCCGCCGATGGCACGCAACACCACCGAGTCCTCCCCCAGCGAGGGGAGCACGCGGTCGATGTAGTTCATGAACAGCCCCGACGGCCCGACCACCAGAATCCCGCCGCGCTCGAAGCGACGCCGGTTGGAGTACAGCAGATAGGCCGCGCGGTGCAGGGCGACAACGGTCTTGCCGGTACCGGGCCCGCCTGCGATGACCGTGACGCCGCGGTAATCGGCGCGGATCGCCTCGTCCTGCTCGGCCTGGATCGTGGCCACGATGTCGCGCATCCGCGAACCGCGGGCACGCTTCAGCGCCGCCATCAAGGCACCCTCGCCGATCACCGGCAGGTCTTCGCGAGCCGCGGAGGCATCGAGGAGATCGTCCTCGATACCGATCACGATGTCGTTGCGGCAGCGCAGGACGCGGCGGCGCACGACTTCCATGGGGTCGGAGGCTGTTGCGCGGTAGAAGGGCTCGGCTGCGCGGGCGCGCCAGTCGATGACCAGCGGCTCGAAGTCGTCATCGCGCACCCCGATGCGTCCGATGTAACGGATCTCGCCGTCGGTGTGATCGAGGCGGCCGAACACCAGCCCTTCGTGTTCGGCATCCAGTTCGGCCAGCCGTCGGGCGGCTTGGAAGGCGAAGGCGTCGCGCTCGAACAATGCGGTGCCGTCCTCTTCGCGGACCCACGTCTGCGCATCGGAGGTATAGAGCTGTTGGCCGTGAGCGGCGACCTTCCGAGCGGCTTTGGTGGCCTTCTTCAAATGCTTGTAGACCAAGTCGACGTGGGCTTGTTCGATGGCAAGCTCACGGTCCAGCACGCTGGGTGTCGGCACAGCTGAGTCCACGGGTCGTCCTTCTGCAGGGTGCGCGACGGATTAGTCTACGCCGTTTCCGTTTGGGGAGAACAATGCCGCTCTCACTTCGGAACGGCCGACTCAGCGCCCGGTGGCTGAATCCAGGCGTTTCATCCCCAAGGCGACGACGATGCCGACATGGCCGACCACGGTGTACACCAAAGCCGCCGCGCCGATCGCAACCCAGGACGGCGCCTGGTGCAGCCCGAGCAGATCGCCCACCACGGCGATGACGATGAACGTGGCCAGGCAGCTCACCACGGTGACCCAGTCATAGCCGCGCCGGTATCCGAAGACAGCTCCGGCGCCTGCGATGATGAACGGCACCAGCATGCTGCCGAAACCGAACATGAGGCTTTGTCGATCGTTCGTCGAGAGCGGCAGCGGCAGTGTGGCCAGCAGAATCCAGATCAGGTACAGGCCCACGATTCCTGCCAGATATGGCCAACTCTTCGTGACCCGTGCCATTGGCCAGCCTCCTGTGCTGAGTGGTCACTCGTGCAGTGACACGCTCTCATCGTGAGGCACAGTGCTGCCCGGGCTCAACTCCGCGTTGCGCTCAGCACTCTGGCCAGGGCGCGCAAACCGGCTCCGCACAACATGCCCAGGGCGACCGCGACGATTCCCAGCAGCACTGTGTACGGCGGCCAGGGAAGCCGAAACGGCGTCTCGGTCTCGCCGAGGGCGGTCACGATGAGCATTCCCAGCGAGGGTGGGATCGCCATCATGGTGATCGCGGTACGCCAATCCCGGCCGCGCAGCCAGCCCAGGACGATAGCGATCGCCAATAGCAGGCACGGCAGAATGGCGGTGTTGAGGACGGTCAGGGTCGGTGCTGGTACCGGAATCGAATGAATGGCATACAGCCAGCTGATGGTGGTTGCCGCTGTGAGGGCAAGATACGGCCAGCCACCGGAGGTGCGGGCGGGGGCGGGCATCAGGATCTCCTCAGCTTAGAGAACGATGTTCGCATTCTAACGGCTTTTTTCGATTTGGGGGCATCCGGTCCGGTGGCGTACCCTTGACCCTTGCACGACCCGTGCTTTACGGCGCGTGCGCCCACATACGTCCAGCGATAGGGAGTAATGGCGAAGAAGGAAGGCGCCCTCGAAATGGAGGGGACGGTCGTCGAAGCACTGCCGAATGCGATGTTCCGAGTGGAGCTTCCCAACGGCCACAAGGTGCTCGCGACGATCAGTGGCAAGATGCGGCAGCACTACATCCGTATCATTCCGGCCGACCGTGTCGTCGTTGAGCTTTCTCCCTATGACCTGAGTCGTGGACGCATCGTCTTCCGGCACCGGTAAGCAAGACCCCGCAAGAATCCACCACCAGTCCGAGCTTCAGGGATACCCCTGTGCTCGGCGATGAGTCAGAAAGTTGCTCGATGAAGGTTCAGCCGAGCGTCAAGAAGATGTGCGACAAGTGCAAGGTCATCCGCCGGCACGGTCGCGTGATGGTGATCTGCGAAAACCCGCGCCACAAGCAGCGTCAGGGCTGAGCTTCGGCTCAACCAGGCTCCGCCTGTCCTCAGTCCGGCAACGGACCGAAGCGGGACGCGGAACACCGGTCTTCGGACCAGCACAACTGAATATCTCCACAACGTGATCGCAACGCTGGGTGGTTCGCCGCTCAGTGACCACCTCCGGACGAAGGCCGGGGCCCACGCACCAGCGAGGGGACGCATCACGCCAGACACCTTCGCGGATCGGGAAACCGGTTCGAAAACCCGAAAGGTAACTGCCTGATGGCACGCCTCATTGGGGTCGATCTGCCACGCGAGAAGCGCGTCGAGATCGCCCTGACCTATGTATTCGGCATCGGCCGTACTCGAGCCAAGGAGACCTTGGCCGCCACCGGAATCAGTGGCGACATCCGTGTTCACCAACTCACCGACGAGCAACTCGTTGCGCTTCGCGATCACATCGAGGCGAACTACGAGACCGAGGGCGACCTGCGCCGCAGCGTTGCCGCCGACATTCGTCGCAAGATCGAGATCGGCTCCTACCAGGGTCGTCGACATCGCCAGGGCCTGCCGGTCCGGGGCCAGCGAACCCGTACCAACGCCCGCACCCGCAAGGGCAAGAAGAAGGCCGTCGCGGGCAAGAAGAAGGCCCGCTGATAGCGGCCCGGTGAGCACGAGATAACCAGGAGACACTGAATTGGCTACTGCAGGCCGTTCGACCGCCAAGACCAAGGTGCGTCGTAAAGAGAAGAAGAACATTGTCGCCGGACAGGCGCACATCAAGAGCACGTTCAACAACACGATCATCACGATCACCGATCCCACCGGCGCGGTGATTTCATGGGCCTCCGCCGGCACTGTCGGTTTCAAGGGTTCGCGCAAGTCCACCCCGTTCGCCGCGCAGATGGCCGCTGAGGCTGCCGGACGCCGCGCCATGGATCATGGCATGAAGCGGGTGGATGTCTTCGTCAAGGGTCCCGGCTCCGGCCGTGAGACCGCCATCCGTTCGCTGGGTGCGGTGGGTCTGGAGATCGGTCCGATCTCCGATGTGACCCCGGTGCCCCACAACGGTTGCCGTCCGCCGAAGCGCCGTCGCGTCTAAGCCCTGAGTCGAAGGAGATTAAGCCATGGCCCGTTACACCGGACCCATTACCAAGAAGTCCCGCCGGCTCGGCACCGACCTGGTGGGCAATGACAAGGCTTTCGAGCATCGCCCCTACCCGCCCGGCATGCATGGCCGCGGTCGGACCAAGGAGAGCGAGTACCTGCTGCAGCTCAAGGAGAAGCAGAAGGCTCGTTACGCCTACGGCGTGTTGGAGAAGCAGTTCCGCCGCTACTACGAAGAGGCCAACCGGACCTCCGGCAAGACCGGTGACAACCTGCTGGTCATCCTGGAGTCCCGCCTGGATAACGTCATCTACCGGGCAGGTTTCGCCTCCACCCGGCGTCAGGCTCGCCAGCTTGTCGTGCACGGTCACTTCACCGTCAACGGCAAGAAGGTCAATGTGCCCAGCTTCCGGGTCAGCGCCTACGACATCATTGATGTCAAGGAGAAGTCCAAGGAACTGACCCCGCTGGTGATCGCTCGGGAGACTTTCGACGATCAGACCGTTCCCGGGTGGTTGACCTCGCGTCCGACCGCTGGGCGGATTCTGGTGCATCAGTTGCCGGTTCGCGAGCAGATCGTCATCGACGTCAACGAACAGCTGATCGTCGAGCTCTACTCCAAGTAATCCTCCTGTTCGACGAAGCCCTGAGCCTGACGACCCTTCGGCAGGCTCAGGGTTCGGACTCGGCAGGACCACCGAACCGATTCGGCAGACTCCGGCAACGGGTCAGCCAACCACAACTTCATTCGCCGGTCACCGCGACCGGCAGCACTGATCGCCGTCAAATGGTGGGCGGCGGAAAGGAACAGAAATGCTCATCGCACAGCGCCCGATCCTGAGTGAGGAGGTCGTTGACGATTACCGCTCGCGGTTCGTCATCGAGCCCCTGGAGCCCGGTTTCGGCTACACCCTGGGTAACTCGCTGCGTCGCACCCTGCTGTCGTCCATTCCGGGCGCCTCGGTGACCAGCATCAAGATCGAGGGCAACCAGCATGAGTTCTCGACCGTGCCTGGCGTGGTCGAGGACGTCACCGAAATCGTTCTGAACCTGAAGGGCCTGGTGCTCTCCAGCGAGGAGGACGAGCCGGTGGTCATGTACCTGCGCAAGACCGGCGCCGGCGCGGTCACCGCTGCCGACATCGCGCCGCCAGCCGGGGTCGAGATTCACAACCCCGAGCTGCACATCGCCACCTTGAACGACGATGGTCGTATCGAGATGGAACTGATCGTCGAGCGTGGCCGCGGCTATGTGTCGGCCGTGCAGAACAAGAACCCCGATGCCGAGATCGGCCGGATCCCGGTGGATTCGATCTACTCGCCGGTGCTGAAGGTCACCTACAAGGTGGAGGCCACCCGCGTCGAGCAGCGCACCGACTTCGACAAGCTGATCGTGGACGTGGAGACCAAGCGGTCGGTCACCCCGCGTGACGCGATGGCCTCGGCGGGCAAGACCCTGGTCGAGCTGTTCGGCCTGGCGCGTGAGCTCAATGCCGATGCCGAGGGCATCGAGATCGGCCCGTCCCCGGTGGACGAGCAACTGGCCGCCGACCTGGCGCTGCCGGTGGAGGACCTCAAGCTGACCCAGCGCAGTTACAACTGCCTGAAGCGCGAAGGTATCCACACTGTCAGCGAACTGGTCTCCCGGACCGAGCAGGACCTGCTGGACATCCGCAACTTCGGCTCCAAGTCGATCGAGGAAGTCAAGCTCCGCCTGCAGGAGATGGGCCTGGCCCTGAAGGACAGTTCCCCGCGGTTCGACCCGCTGGGCGCACTGGCGGACTACGACAGTGACGTCGACTACGACGGCACGTACTGATCAGGAGAACGTGAACCATGCCCAAGCCCACTAAGGGCCCCCGCTTCGGCGGTAGCCCTGCTCACCAGCGCATCATCCTGGCGAATCTGGCCACGCAGTTGTTCCAGCACGGCAAGATCACGACCACCGAGGCCAAGGCCAAGCGCCTGCAGCCGCTGGCGGATCGCTTGATCAGCAAGGCCAAGCGCGGCGATCTGCACAACCGTCGTCAGGTGCTGCAGACCGTCACCGACCAGTCCGTGGTCCGGACCCTGTTCAACGACATCGCCCCGGCTGTTGCCGAGCGCGAGGGTGGCTACACCCGGATCACCAAGATCGGGCCGCGCAAGGGCGACAACGCCCCGATGGCTGTGATCGAGGTCATCACCGAGTCGGTCGAGGACTCCCGCAAGGCCAAGGCCAAGGGCGCCGGCAAGCCGGCCGCCAAGAAGGCCCCGGCCAAGAAGGCTCCCGCCAAGAAGGCCGAAGAGGTCGTCGAAGAGGCAGTCGCCGAGGAGGTCGAGGAGACCCCCGTCGTCGAGGAAGCTGTCGAAGCTGAGGTGGCTGAGGCCCCCGAGGCCGAGGCTGACGCCGAAAAGGCCTGAACCAGCACGTCACCTGTTGAACTGCCCGTCTCCGGTTATGGAGGCGGGCAGTTCTTCGTTCCGGTTGGGGAGCGAACGACTCTCCACACCGGCTGGTTGAGGAGCGAACGACTCTCCACACCGGCTGGTTGAGGAGCGAACGACTCTCCACACCGGCTGGTTGAGGAGCGAACGAAGTGAGCGTCTCGAAACCACTGCGCACCAGTCCATAGACCGGCGCACCAGGTTTCGAGACGGACGCTGCGTGTCCTCCTCAGCCAGCGGGGGGAAGGTGGGTGGGTTTCGAGACGGACGTTGCGCGTCCTCCTCAACCAGCGGGGAAGTATGGGCCTTCTATGCGATTGGCCCCGGCAGCTACGGGGGAGTGAGCTGCCGGGGCCAACTGTGGGGGTGGTGGGGGGAGGCTTAGGCGCAACCCCAGGGGCGGGTGCCCATCTTGGCGTAGAGCCGGTTCGCGACTGTGATCTGCTCGGCCTTGGTTGCAAGGTGCGGTAGTGAGGCGAAATCACGGCCGCCAGCACCACGCCAGGACGCCGCAGCGAACTGGAGGCCGCCGTAGTAGCCGTTTCCCGTATTGATGTGCCAGTTGCCGCCGGATTCGCAGCGAGCAATGCGGTTCCACATGCTCATGCGGGCGATGTTGAGTTTCGGGCCCTTGGTGCCGAGCAGGATGACGCGGGTGCCGCTGGGGGCGACCGTGACGACTCGCTTGATCCGAACCTTCTTGGCGACCTTGCCGTTGACCCGCACGATTCGGTAGGTGTCCTTGGCTTTGCCAGCCTTGCCAGGCGCGAGAACCTTGGTCAGACCCCGGCGAAGCTTCGCGCTCTTGCGTACGACGGTGTGATACACGGTGGTGCTGATCGTCGCGGTGCGAACCCGAACCCGCTTCACCACGACCTTGGTGCCGGACTTGAGCCGCGTCGTGAGCGAGGGCTTCACGCCGTCATAGGTGCCCAACTTGATGTGGCGCTGGGCGAGCAGATCGGCCACGGTGAGCGCGTTGGTGCGGACATGCTTGGTCTTACCCGTTCCGACCTTGATGGAGATCGAATGGGAGTGTGATGCCTTGGCGTAGGACGCTGCGGTCGCGGTGACGTCGGCACTCGCAACCAAGAGGGCCAGGGCAAGCATGACGCTGGCGATGATCTTCTTCATGGTTTCCTTGGGGGGTCAGGCGTCGGCTGAGTGCCGATGGGCGGCGTTCAGCAGTTCTTGGGGGTGACGCGGGGCTGGATTTAGTTGGCGAGACCTGGGATTCAGGCCGCGTGGGCACATCCCCAGGGCCCGAGCCCTGAGATGGCGTAGTACCGGTTGGCGACGGTGATCTGCTGAGCACGAGAGGCCTGGTGTGGCAGGGCGGCGAAATCGCGGCCCCCCATTGCCCTCCAGGACGCAGCGCTGAACTGCAGGCCGCCGTAGTAGCCGTTACCGGTATTGATTTGCCAGTTGCCGCCGGACTCGCAGCGTGCGATCCGATCCCACATGGCTGCGCGGGCGAGATTGATGCCCACGCCATTCGGGGAAGTTTTTGTGCCGACTTCAACGGTGGCGGTCTTGGGCTTGACCAGGACCAGCTCAGTAACGATCACCTTGGAGTCGACTTTTCCGTTGATGATCGTGATCTTGTAGGTGCGGGTGGCCTTGCCGGCCTTCCCCTTCACGAGGGTCTTCGATTCGCCAGCCCACAAAGTGGTGTTCTTCTTCTTGATCACCGGAGCCGCGACGGCCTCGGTCACCGTCTTCGTGGTGGTCTCGACCTGATCCCAACGCACCTTTGCGTCCACGGTGAGCACCGTTGCGGGGGCGGGGGAGACGATGTCGTCGCTATCGGGTGTCAACTGATTCTCGGCGAGCAGGTCGGCCACGGTGTTGGCCGTGGTGGTGACGACCTTGGTCTTGCCGGCCACCTTCAACTGAATCGCTTTGGGAGTGCTGACCGCGATGTCGATGCCGGTGCGCGGCAGCGGCGCGTCGAGTGCGACGGAGGTCCAGGCCTGCGAGAGGTCGGGAAGTTCAGCAACCTGAGGAACCTCAGCCAGCGTGCGTGCCTTGGTTACCAACTCGGTGGTCTTGCCGTTGATGGTCAGGCTGATCGGCTTGGCGTAGGTAACCGCGACTTGCTGACCATCCTCAACGGTGGCGCCGAGGGCGGGTGTCACTGCGTCGCCGGCCTTGAGCGTGATGCCGTTGGCGGTCAGTACGTCAGCAACGGTGACGGCGAAGGCGCCACCGCGAACCGGCTGTCCATCAACGATCAGGTTCACGTCTTTGTGCAGCGCCGTCGCCGTGGTCGTGCCTCCGGCGGCGAGCGCGAGAGTGAGCGCTGCGGCGGTGAGGATTTTCTTCAAGACCGAGGTTCCTGTGCTGTCGACGACTATTTCCTGAGAACAGCCTGCACGAGTCTGAGAGATTTCGTCAAGTTCTCTCAGGATTCGGCGTGGCGCAGGGGCGTCGAAAACAGGCCAACGCCGCCGAACTCAGGGTTCGACGGCGTTGGGATGGAGGTGAGTCTGCGGCAGTGCCTCAGAACAGGTCGGCGGCCTTTGCCTTCGCCAGGCGGGCGTTCACGTCCGACCAGTTGACCACGTTCCACCAGGCGGTGACGTAGTCGGCCTTGACGTTCTTGTACTGCAGGTAGAAGGCGTGCTCCCACATATCGAGCTGCAACAGCGGCACCTGGCCGGTGGGCAGGTTGTTTTGTTGGTCGTAGAGCTGATTCACATTCAGGCGCTTGCCGAAGGTGTCCCAGACCAACATGGCCCAACCGGAGCCCTGCAAAGAGTTGGCCGCTGCGTTGAACTGTGCCTGCAAGGTCGCGAACGAACCGAAGTACTCTTCGATCGCCGAAGCGACATCACCGGTGGGCTCGCCGCCACCGTCAGGAGACATGTTCTTCCAGAACACCGAATGGTTGATGTGGCCACCCAGGTGGAAGGCGAGGTCCTTCTCCAGCTTGGGCAGGGCGCCGAAATCGCCCTTGTCGCGAGCTTCGGCGAGCTTCTCCAAGGCGGTGTTCGCGCCAGCGACATAGGCGGCGTGATGCTTGGAGTGGTGCAGTTCCATGATCTCGCCGGAGATCGCGGGTGCCAGGGCGCCGTAGTCGTAGTCAAGGTCGGGCAGGGTGTAGGCCATCGGAAGATCCCTTCGGGTGCGTTGCTTTCAACCAATCAATCACGCACAACCGAGATCGCGGTATCCCTATTCCGGCTGAGGTGCGGGAATTGCTGTCGGGGTCACGGTGACGTGGCGAGCCGATCGGCGCAGCAGGCGCAGCAGCGGGGTACCCAGCACCGCGATGAGGGCGGCATTGGTCAGCGCCCGGCCCAGATTCCAACCCATCGAGGTCGCCAGATTGAACAGGGCGAAGTGGTACAGATTCTCCAGCGGCGTGGCTGCCGGATCGAAGGACAACTGGGTGTTCTCCCCGATGGCGAAGGGCCAGAAAGAGAAGTCCATGAACCAGCCGTAGAGGAAAGCCGAGATCACCCCATAGCCAGCCAGGAGCCACACCTCAGCCCGGCCGGAGGCTTTTGGCAGCAGCCCGGCGAACAGTCCAACGAAACCGGCGGCCAGCATCTGGTAGGGCAGCCACGGCCCGACGCCGGAGACGATCAGTGATGACGTGAACAAGGTGATCACGCCAAGTGCGAAGCCGAATCCGGCACCGTAGGCGCGGCCCGCCAGAATCAGCAGGAAGAAGACCAGCTCGAAGCCGGCCGTGCCCGCGCTCAGCGGACGCAGCACAGTGCCGACCGCGGCGAGCACTCCCAACATGGCCAAGGTCTTGACGTCCATGCGGCCGGCGGACAGTTCGGTGAGCACCACCGCCAACAGCATGGGTAGCACCAGTGCGAAGACCAGCGGCGCCAGAATCGGCGGCATTCCGGAGGCGGGAGTGAGGAACAGCGGCCAACTGAACGCCACCGCCCCGACGACCAGCGCCACCACCAGCGACACACTGAGTCGGGCCGGCTGCACCACGGTGGGGCTCAGTGAAGAGGTGGTCATGACAGCACCTGCTCGGCCTCGGCCACCGTCAGTACCGAAGCCGGAGCGAACACCTTGGCCAACTGGGGTGCATAGGCGACCGAGGAGGTCAATACCTGGCTGGTGGGCCCCTCGGCGATGAGCTCTCCGGTCGCCATGATCAGGCTGCGCTCGGAGACGACCGCAGCGAACTCCACATCATGGGTGCTGATCAATACCGCCATGCCGTCGCCGGCCAGGCGGGCGATGATGGCGGCTAGGTCGGCTTTGGCTTGGTAGTCCAGGCCGCGGGTTGGTTCGTCCAGCAGCAGCACCTGGGGGGCGGCGCTGAGTTGGATGGCCAGCACCAGGGCCAGCCGCTGGCCTTCAGAAAGGTCGCGGGGATCGCGACCCGGCGGGAGGTCGACCCCGAGTTGGGTGAGGAGGCTCGCAGTCGTGCCGGCGGGCGCCTCGGCGTCGGCGTCGGCACGCTCGCATTCCGCAGCGACGGTCGGTAGATAGAGCAGGTCGGTAGCGGTCTGCGGAACCAAGGTGATCAGTCGACGGGCAGCCGTCGGCGACAGCTCGGATGGCTTCACACCGTCGACCAGCACCGAACCGGCGTGGGTGAGTGCGCCCTGTAGTGCCCACAGCAGGGAGGACTTGCCCGAACCATTGCGGCCCAGCAGGGTGGTTACTTCGCCGGCCTGCAGGGTGAGTGATACTCCCGACACGGCGATCAGCTCGCCATAGCGCACGTCGACGTCGGTGGCGGTGAGTGCCACCGCCCGTGGCGGCGGTGCTGTGCGGTGCGGATCGGCCGGCAGTCGGCCTTCGGCCAGCACCCGGCGGCGTGCCTGGCGCACACTCACCGGTACGGTGTCCCACCCCAGAAGCTCCGCCAAGCCGGCCAGCGGGGGACGCAGCGTCGACGCGGCCAACACCGCCGCCGGATCCCCGGCGACGACCCGACCGTCCCCAGGTAGCCACAGGGCGGAGTCGGCAGCGTGGAGCACTCGTTCCAGGCGATGCTCGGCCAACACCACCGTCAGGCCCACTTCGTGGATCAAGGTGGTGATCGCGCCGAGCACATCGGCGGCGGCCGTGGGATCGAGGGCGGAGGTGGGTTCATCCAGCACCAGCACCGCAGGTCGTGCGGCGAGGACCGCTGCAATCGCCACCCGCTGCTGCTGCCCGCCGGACAGTTCGGTGAGTGGACGGCGGCGCAGCTCGGCGATCCCCATCAGGTCGAGGGTCTCCTCGACGCGCTGACGCATGGCGTTCGGGGCTATGCCGAGCTGTTCCATGCCGTAAGCGATCTCGTCCTCGACGGTGTCGGTCACGAAGCCGCGCACGGGGTCTTGGCCCACAAAGCCGACCACGTCAGCCATTTCGCGGGGCCGACTTTCGGCGGTGCTGCGGCCGTCAGCCAGGACGCGTCCCGAGAACGTGCCGCCGGTGAAATGCGGCACCAGGCCGTTGATAGCCCGCAGCAGGGTCGACTTGCCGGTGCCCGTGGCGCCGATGACCAGGCACAGGTCGCCTTCGGTGATCTGGAAGGAGACCTGATCAAGGGTTGGCTGGGCGGACTCGGGGTAGCGGAAGCTCACCTGTTCGAAGCTGATCATCGCGCCACCAGTTCTGTCTCGGGCAGTTCTGTCTCGGGACGGGGACTGCGGGTACGCAGGTCGCGGCGAGTCGCCTGCGGGATGCGTTGCTGGCGGGGCCTGGTCAGCGGCACCGGAGCCAAGGTCAGCGCGATCACGAGCAGCATCGGGATACTGAGCTGAGGCCACTCCAGCGGATCGGTGCTGGGCTGTAGGGCGGCCGGTTGCAGCACGGCGTTGACCTGCGGGCTGAGCTCGGCCGGGTCCAGCCCGGCGATGCCCAGCACGATGAACGCAATCAGCACCCCGCTGCTCAGCACCAGCCACTCGGTGAGCCGCCAGGGATCGGGACGGTAGCGCGTGACGGCCAGCCGGGCGCCGGCGCGGCGCAATCCCACACCCACCCCGATCACCCCGCCGACCAGCAGGGCTGCGGCCGTCCAGCGGTAGTCGGTGCTGAGCAGCAGGAATCCGCCCATGGTGGAGGCGAGAACCGAGACGAGCATGACGCTCAAGGTGCCGGCTACCGGGCGTCCGGCTGTTCGGGCGAAACCGCGGGCCTCCATGCCTTCGGCCAAGGACAGGGAGCGGTCGATGGCATCACCGAGAATGGACAGCGCAATGGGGCCCAGGGCGGCCAATCCTCGAGCCGTATCGCCGCGCAGCCGTCGGGCTCGGCGCACCCGCTGCCCGCTTTCGATCAACTGCGGGGCGACGCTGAGCGCCACCACCACGGCCACCGACGCCTCGTACAGAGCCGCTGGTACGGACCGCAGCGCCTGGCGCGGGTTGGCCAGCGCATTGGCTGCGCCGATCGCGAGCAGAAGAACGGCCAGCCGCAGCGCCTCATAGACCGTGGCGATCAGGGCCTCAGCGGTGACCGGGCCACCCAGCCGGATGCCAGCAGCCCAGGCGGGAAGTGGGATTTCGGGAAGGGTGATCAACACGGTGGTGCCGGTCGGAGCCCCCACCACGATCTGGAAGAACACCCGCATCGCGATCACGAAGGCGGCCAGCGCCAGATAGGCGCGTACCGAGCGTGCCCACGCAGATTCAGTGCGACGCAGCAGCACCACGATGATCATGGCCAGAGCCATCATGGTGAGCAGCAGAGGGTTGGTGGTGCCGTTGACGGCGATCGCGATTCCGATCGCCCAGCCCCACCATGCCAGCGGATGCACTGATCTCAGCGTTTGCGTCCTTTCCTCAGCCACCAAGCGCCAGCACCCAAACCTCCGACCCCAAGGGTGGCGGCGGTGGCGATCAGCGCCACCGGGCTGCCGGGATCCTCGCCGGGTTCGGCCGGCGCGGCGGCGCTCGGGGTGGGGCTCGGCGATGATGGCGTGCTCGCTGCGGCGACCGGTGTCGCCACGGGGGTAGCAGCCTTCGTGGTCGGGGCCTTGCTGACCGATGGCTGGGCCGTGGCCGATGCCGTCGCCGATGCCGAAGCGGTGGGCGCTTTGGTGGTGGCGCGGGGTTTCGGCTTGGCCACCGCGACGGGGTTGGTCGGCGGCTTTGTACCCGGGCCGGAGGCCGATCCGGAGATGCTGACGTAGTGCCAGCCTTCGGCAGCGCCCTTCGTGGGGTGATAGGCGTTGGCACCCAGATTGGAGTAGCTCCATCCTGAGTAGCTGCCATCGCTACGCCGGGAGGCGTGCCAATAGGACCAGTAGTCCTTATAGATGTCGGCCTTGCTGGGTTTGCCTGCGATGGCGGTGATCATGCCGCCATCGACCTTGGCGCCAAAGGTCGCGCGTAGAGCCGCCGTCCCGGTGGAGTAACTGGTGGCGCACTTGGTCGCCACCCCGCCGCCGAGGCTGCCGTAGTCCACAACGACCCACACTCCGTTGCACGCGGTGAAGTCCTGGGCAACGGCGGGGATCGGCGTCCAGGCACCCAGTGCGAAGACGACGACTGCCGACAGCAGCATTGCCAGTCGCTTCATCGGCGCACCTTCTTGGTCGGCTTGGACACCTTGGCCACTGTCTGCAGCCCGGAGCCGGACACGGTCACGATCACGGTGATGCGCTTGCCGCGGTCGGCCTTCCGCAGTCGGTAGCGAGACGTCGTGGCGTGGCTGATCGGCTTGCCGGAGCGGTACCACCGTAGCCTCACCCGTTGGGGCGCGGGACGCCAGGTCTTGACCTTCACCCGCAGAGTACGGCCCACCTTCGCGGTGCCCACGATCAGCGGACGCGGCGCAGAGGCATAGCCGCGCGGCGGCAGTAGCCGTGGGGCGATGCTGCCACCATCACCGAAGCGCCACCCTTCAACCGAGCCGCGCGCCGGATGGTAGGTGCCCGCGCCAACGGCGGAGTAGCTCCACGACGAGAAGGTGCCATCGGCACGCGCCGAAGCATGCCAATAGGACCAGTAGTTGGTGAAGGAAGTCGGGTCGGTCACCGCGGGGAAGCCATGGATCCGAAGGACATAGCCCGGCGAGCCGGCGGCCTCCTCCACCACGAAGCCGGCACTGCGCAAGGCATCCACACCGGTGCGGTAGCTGGTGGCACAACGCGTCGTGGCCTCGCCGTTGCCGCGATCGACCACGACCCACACTCCCGAACAGGAGCGGGTCGAGGCTGGGAGCGTGGACGCCGCAGAACTCGAGGCGGGCGGGCCGGCCACCAGCACGAGGCTGGCGGCCAGCAGACCGACGAGGAGGCGCTTCATCGCCGTGAGTGACGCGGACGGTGACGTTCGGTGCGGTTCGCGACGAGCACACTGCCCAGCACGATCAGCCCCAGACCGGCCCAGCCCAACGGCCAAGACGCATCAGAGCCGGTTCGGGGCAGCGTGGCTGCGTCCTCGCCGGCATCGCTTCCGCTCCCGCTGGTCGAGGTCTTGCACGATGCCAGTGGCGCCGACACGGTGGCGTAGGTGGTCGAGGTCAGCGCGAACAAGGCGTTCGCGGTCGACATCTGGTTGGAGGTCGTCCCGTTCAACTGGTTGGGGAAACCACCGTCCTTCACCTGCTGGCCACGCAGCCACGTCAGCGAATCGGTCACCGTGACTCCGTGGGCCTGCAAAGCCGAAGCCAGCAGGGCCGTGCTGTCCACCGGGGAGTAGTTCGTCCAGTAGCCGTCGGACTTCTTGTTGCTGGCCGCCCAGGCCAGGGCCTTGGTGACCGCTGCTTTGGTGGCCGCGGTGGGCGTGATCACATCATCGGACAGGGCAATCAGGGCCAAGGCGGTGGTGTCGGGGTCGGCAGTCGTGCCGAAGCCCCAGGCGCCGCTGGCCAACTGCTTGCCCACCAGGTAGTCCACCATGGCGTCGCTGGGGGTGGTGCCGGCCCGCTTCAATCCGATCATCGCCAGGGCCTGCCCGAAGGAGAAGTCGCTGGCCGAGCCCAGGCGTCCGTTCGATCCAGCACCGGCGAGAATGCGCTCCTTGAGGTCCACGCCCCCGAAGTTGAGCGGGTCCTCGCCCACCGCGTCGGCGAACACGGCCAGTTTGCCGGCGGCGTAGGCGCTCGATTGGGAGTAGTCATTGGCCTGGTCGGCCAAGTAGGTGTTGATCTTCTTCAGGTCGGTGGCGTAGCTGCACTTCTGGGTTGCCAGGCTCAGACCGACGTCGGTTGCTGATCCGGCTGCGGTGAGGGCGTCGGGGACCGTGGTGGCCAGCCAGGCAGCCGCCTTCTGCGCGGTCGTGGTGTCGCTCGGCGAGGCGTCCTTGGGTGGGGTGGACGGATCGGGAGTGGCCGGAGCCGGCGTCGTCGCGACCGGGACCGAGGTGATTTCTGGTGCGTCCGGCGGCCAGCCTGCGGTGGTGTAGTCGGTCAGGCGGAAGCCGGAGATCTTGGTGGGGTCTGGAGTGTCCACCCCGAACCCATTGCCCGCGGTCCACGTGCCGATGCTGCCGTCGGCGGCGATCGGTGCACTGGCCTGGTACCAGTAGAAAGTGGTCCCCGTGCCGGGTTTGGCATCGATCTGGTCCAGCGACAGGCCATAGGTGCTGGTGCTGGTGACAGCGCTGAAGCCCGCACTGTCCAGCATGGTGGTGTTGTCGCTGTAGTCCGTGGCGCAGCCCAGGACTGGGGCGCCGGTATCGAACTGGACGGCGACCCACACCCCTGAGCAGGAGGTGGGTGTTGTGGTCGGCGCGGCGGTGGCCGTCGGCGCGGCCAACAGGCCGAGGGAGGTGAGCGTCGCCGCAATCCCGACAGCGACCACTCGGGTGAGTCTAGGTAGCATTCCGATCCTTTCGCGAGAGTCGCACGGACCGGTGATCAAGCCGGCTCATCCCGCGCGCCTCGACGGGTTTTCACTGAGCCAGAACTGTGTTGGGCATTCCGACTTGGCCGACGGATCGGCTTCACGGTTGCGGGTCAGTCCCGGATTCTCACCGGGTTCCCCCATCACGTTCAGGTGGGCACACCCTACTGCACTTGAGCCGCCCCAGGCCCCTCGCTTGCGCTACGCGTAGGTCAGGTTGCTACTGGGCGCCCAGTAGCGTCGCGGCCTAGGCGTAGCGCCGGCACCGAAAGGCGGGACGCAGGTGGCGGGCATTGCTGCGTCCAAGGCCTTCGGATCGATCAGGTTCTCGCCGTCGGCCGACCAAAACCGGGATCCCCACTTCGTGGGGAGTCCCAGCATCAGGCGATAGGGGCACCGGCTGAGCCGATGCCCCTATCGCAGGTCGCCTACTCGGCGGGGTCGTCCTTGGACTCGGGATCGACCAGTCCCTTGACGGCCGTGGTGGCGTCCCCGGCGAAATCCTTGACCGCGGTGCCGGCTTCTTCGGCGAATCTTTTGGCGTTGTCGGGGAAGTCGTCGGCGAAGTCCTTGGCCGCGGTGGTTGCGTCGTCGGCGAGCTTCTTGGCGTTCTCGGGCAGGTCGTCGGCGAAGTCTTTCGCCTTGTCAATCGCGTCTTCAGCGAAGTCCTTCGCTTGGCCGCCGAACTCTTTGGCCTTGTCCATGAATCCGTCGAAGAATCCGCCCTTGTCGGGGCTGCCGGTGTCAGTCATGGGCTCCTCATTTCGTGTGGATGCGACGGCCTCCACCTTAGGGCTCGCCGATGCCGTACGACAGTGGTCGGGCGACGCGTAGCGAGCCCAAACGCCGGGCCCAAGGCGCCGTGCCCTGAGCTTGTCGAAGGGTCGGTGGGGTGCCCTTCGACAGGCTCAGGGCTCGGTGTGTTGGGGGTGCCCTTTGGCAGGCTCAGGGCACGGGCCGCTCAGTTCTGGGTCACGGTGAACAGGCGGAATCCTTTGGCGCTGGCGTAGCGCTGGCAGTCATAGCCTTGGGCTACCAGCCAGGTCTGCAGGGAGTCCGCACCCAGGTTCTTGCTGACCACCAGACGGGCGACGCCGCCCGGCGCCAAGCGGGGGAGCCAGGTGAGCAGCAGGTCGTGCAGCGCGGCCTTCCCGATGCGAATTGGGGGATTCGACCAGATCTCCTGGTAGCGCGCATCCGGATCGGCCTGGTCGGGGGTGAGCGGGAAGACCCGGTCGGCGACGTCGTGGGCGGCGGCGTTCTCAGCGACCAGGCTCAGTGCCCGTGGATTCACATCCACCGCATCGACTCGGGCATGTGGGCACGCACTGGCCAGGGCCACGGCCAACACCCCATAGCCACACCCCAGATCCAGCAGCCTTTCCGCACTGCTGGCGGGAGTGGTTTCGCGAAGCAGGACGGCCGTCCCCGGATCCAGCCGGTCGGTGGAGAACACCCCGGCAGCGGTGGTGAAAGTCCAATCGGTCTCCCAGAACCGCATCCGGATCTCGCGGCGCTTCTCGGGCCCGGTCGGGGTGTCGAAATAGTGGCTCACGGCAACTCCCTCCGGGCGCGGGCCTGCTGGGCTCGAGCTTCCAACTGATCGGGTGCAGGGTAACCGACTTCCTCCAGGACCAACCCGTGAGCCGGAGCCACCGGGACCTCCCCACTGCGGGACGTGGCGTCCACCAGGCCCGCCAGCCACGATGCGCTGCGTCGCCCAGTACCGACTTCGATCAGTGCACCGACCACCGAGCGCACCATCGAGTGGCAGAAGGCGTCCGCGCGCACCTCGACCCGGACCCGGCCATCACTGAGGCGCTCAGCGTCCAGTTGCTGCAACTGACGAATCGTGGTCGCGCCCTCCCGGGCTCGGCAGAAGGCGGCGAAGTCGTGCAGTCCGAGCAGTGCCTGACTGGCCTCGCGCAGTCGGGACAGCTCGACCTGGCCGCGCACTGCGGCGGTGGTGTGTCGGTGCAACGGATCCAGCACACCGTCGCTGAAGTGGTAGCGGTAGCGGCGCCATATTGCGGCGAAGCGGGCATCGAAACCAGGCGGTGCGAGCTGAACCCGATACACCGCGAGATCCGCGGGCAGCGCCCGGCTTAATCGCCGTTGCAGCGTGTCGGCAACGGCTTGGGGATCGGGCAGATCCAGATCCAGATGGGCCACCTGGCCGCGGGCATGGACGCCGGCATCGGTGCGTCCGGCGCAGGTCAGGACCGGGGCGGCGTCCAGGCGAAGCACGCGCCCGATCCAGCCCTCCAGTTCACCTTGGACGGTGCGTAGGCCCGACTGGGCGGCCCAGCCATGGAACTCGGCGCCGTCGTAGCCCAGATCAAGTCGGTAGCGAGTCATCGGCGGGTGTAGGCCAGATCGAAGATGGTGCGGCCGGCGTCGAGACCCCGTTGCTCGTACTTGGTCAAGGGACGCAGCTCGTAGCGGGGCGCCCAGCCGGGGTGAAGATTCGCCAAGAGATCGCAGCCGTCGAGCGTCTCCCGCATCGCCTCGGCGTAGTCGGCCCAGTCGGTGGCCAATCTCCACACTCCGCCGGGAACCAGCCGGGAAGCCACCACAGCCGCGAAATCCGGACTCACCAGGCGGCGCTTGTGGTGGCGGGCCTTGTGCCAGGGATCGGGGAAGAAGGTCCACAACTCGGTGATGGAGGAAGCTGCAAAGAGCGTCTCCACTCCCTGGGCGCCATCGGCGACCACCATGCGCACATTGGTGACGTCCTCGCGCGCCAACCGACTCAGCGTCGAAGCCACGGCAGGAGTGAAGACTTCGAAGGCGACCAGGTTGGCCTGCGGATGGGCCTGAGCCAGGGCGGTGATGGCTTGGCCGGTTCCCGAACCGATCTCAACCATCACTGGTGCTTCCCGGCCGAACCGGGCGGTCCAGTCGACGCGAGCCTGTGGGGAGACCGACGTCTCGCGCTCGCCGGCATCCACCTCGATCACCCAGTCCTTGTGATGGGTGCGCCAGGCCTTGAGCTGGGATTCGTTCATACGAGCCGATCGGCGCACATAGGACACCACGTCGCGGTGGATGGGTCGAGCGGCGGACATGGGGGCCATTCTATGAACATGCGCCAGCGCCTCGCTGCGTTGACGGCGTGCCAGTGGTCTAGCCGAGCCCGCTTGCTGAGTTGTCGAGCGGTTGCTCGTTCTCTGCCCCAGCCACTCGTTCCCTGAGCCTGTCGAAGGGCTGTACGAATGCCTCCCCGGATCACCCGTGCCCTGAGCCTGTCGAAGGGCCGGTGAGGGCTTCGGCAATCCCAGCCAGCAGGAGCCGGGGCAGCGTTGTTCGGCCTGCGCTGCGTCCGGGGACCTCGCAGGGTGCCGCCCGGGGAATCTCAGGGTGAGGTCGGATCCGAATCGCTTCGCCCATGAGGTTTGATGGACCCGTGCGATTTCTCTTGAACCTGATCTGGTTGATCTTCGGTGGCCTCTGGTTAGCGCTGGGGTATGTGCTGGCCGGCATTGTGGCCTGCATCTTCATCATCACGATCCCCTTCGGGATCGCCTCGTTCCGAATGGCTGGCTATGCGCTGTGGCCGTTCGGACGCACCGTCGTCAGCAAGCCGAGCGCGGGCTTCGGTTCGGCCTTCGGCAATGTGGTCTGGTTCCTTGTGGCCGGACTGTGGTTGGCCATTGGGCACATCACGACCGCGATCGCCCAAGCCATCACCATCATTGGGATCCCGTTGGCCATCGCCAACGTGAAGATGATCCCGGTGACCTGTTTCCCCTTCGGCAAGGAGGTCGTCGATGACGACCAGCTTCCGCCCGGGGTGCAGCCACTTTTCCACATCTAGAACCGGCCCAGGCCGGCCTCGATAGAGTTGGCCGGTGGGCTTCAATCCGGATCTGTTCCTCACCACTGCGGTGACCCTGTTCGTCATCGTGGACCCGCCGGGGTTGCTTCCGGTGTTCCTTGGACTGACTCGACGCCTCGACGTCGCGCAACGTCGCCGAGCCGCCTGGCGAGCTTCGGTCGTGGCTTTCGCTGTCATTGCGGTCTTCGCCCTCTTCGGACGCCAGATCCTGAACTATCTCCAGGTGTCGGTTCCGGCGATGACGGTCTCGGGCGGGCTGCTGCTGCTCTTGGTCGCCTTGGACCTGCTCATGGGTCGCGCCGAAGAACCCACCTCGCACGACGGGGTGAATGTGGCCATCGTCCCGCTGGGCACCCCGCTGATGGCCGGGCCGGGCGCCATCGTTGCCATGATGCTGGCCGTCCAACAGCAGCCGGATCTGGTCGGCTATCTCACCGTCGGTGCCGCCCTGATCCTGGTGATGCTGCTGGTCTGGCTCACCATGCGCTACGCCGATGTGCTTCGCTCCCTGCTGCGGGAATCGGGCACCGTCTTGGCCTCGCGGATCGCAGGTCTGCTGCTGAGCGCAATCGCAGTGCAGATGATCGCCGACGGAGTCTTCGGGTTCATCGCCGCCCACTGATTCGCCGGCCAGCCCGGTCCGGTGGGCACAATGACCCCGGTGGAACAATGGCCCCGGTGGAACAATGACGTTCAAGGGGACAATGCCGTTCAAGGGGACAATGCCGTTCAGGAACAATGCCGTTCCAGGAATCAGGGGAATCGTGGTTGAACGAGAACTCACCGTTCCGGTGTCGCTGACTCTGCCCAACGGAGAGCTGAATCCGCAGGCCGTCGGGTGGGCGCGCCGGCCACTGGTAGACACCTCCGGTATCGGCACCACCGGAAGCTGGGGACGCAACAAGCGTTGGGAGTACTGGAACATCACCACCCCAACCCATGTGCTCGCCGCCACGGTGTCGCTGATCGACTACGCAGCGGTCCACGAGATCTGGGTCCTCGACCGGATCACCCACCAAACCTGGGGACGGGCACCCACCGTGATCCCGCCGCGCGGCGCGACCCTGCCACCATCGCTGAACCAGGGCCCGGTACGAGCCGAAGCCAAGGATCTGCTCATCACGATCGACCACACCGAGGGCATCACCACACTGCATGCGGAGATCCCCGAAGCCAGCTTCGACGTGCAAATCGCCCGGCCCGAAGGCCACGACTGCCTGGCTGTGGTCGTGCCCTGGTCGAAGCGACGATTCCAGTACACGATCAAAGAGGTGGCCCTTCCCGCCAGCGGGGTCGTGCGCATTGCTGGCCGCGAGCACCCCATCCCTGCCGGACGGTCCTGGGCGGTGCTCGACCATGGACGGGGTCGCTGGCCCTACAACGTCGCCTGGAACTGGGGAGCCGGTTCCGGGTTGGTCGATGGCGTGCCGTTTGGAATCCAAGTCGGTGGACGCTGGACCGACGGCACCGGATCGACCGAGAACGGGATCCTGATCGGCACCGTGATGACCAAGATCTGCGAGGAACTGGTCTGGGACTACGATCTCGCCGACTGGCGTCGACCCTGGCACATCAGCGGAGGTGGCTTGGATGCCACCTTTGTTCCGGACTACAACCGTCACGCCCAGACGAATCTGGGCGTCATCGCGGCGCGCACCGACCAGTGCTTCGGAACCTGGTCGGGACGTTTCGCCGAGACGACCTTCACCGATATCGACGGGTGGGCCGAAGACGTGGCCAACCGCTGGTAGGGCTCAACCCAGCCGGAGATCCACCTGGATCTCAGCGGCGAGAGCCTCCAGATCGGCTTGGATCACCGCCGGATCGGCCGTAGCGGGAATCCGGGCACTGACGGTGGCTTCGAACAGCCGTCCGCCGGTCATCGGAGCGTCAATGGTCTTGCTCGACAGGTGCTCGATGCTGAGTTGGTGGCAACTCAGCGCCGCAGAGATCTCCTTGACGATTCCCGGACGGTCATTGCCGATCACGGTAAGACTGACCAGTGGCCAGACACCGCCGGAGGATTCCGCGCCGGTGTGGGTGGTGATCTTCAGCAGGCCCTGGAGCTGGTTCAGCGCCGTGGCGAGGGTTTCGATCGATTCGGAGGGAACTGAGACTTCGACGATGCCGGCGAAGGTGCCAGCCAACTCGGCCAATTCGCTGCGCTCCCAGTTGCCGCCGTGGGCGCTGACGACTTCGGCCAGCGCGGCCACCAGTCCGGCACGATCATCTCCGACGACGGTCAAGATCAGCATGGGCATGGCGGCAGCCTATCGAGCTGTACGGGGTCCGGGGTGAAACCAACAGGCCGACGATTCGGAGCGACCCAACGACGACGGAGCCGCCTCGATCAGGAGGTCTTGTCGCGAGCCGCGTCGATCTTCGCTTTCGCGCCGTCTAACCAGGTCTGGCAGATGACCGCCAGCGCTTCGCCGCGCTCCCACAGTGCCATCGACTCGCTCAACGGTGCAGACCCGGACTCGAGTTTGCGCACGATCTCGACCAACTCGTCGCGGGCCTGCTCATAGGTGGGTTCTTCTGATTTCGCACTCATGCGTCGTCCTTCTTCTCAATGGAGGCCACGGTCAGGCCCAGGCGGCCATCGGCCAGCTGGGCGGAGAGCTTGCGGGCCTTGGCGGTCGCCGACACCCGGTCAACGGTCTTGCCCTTGGAGTCGGTGAGAATGGCATAGCCGCGCTGCAGAGTCGCCTGGGGTGACAAGGCCCGGACCCGCTGCACGGCATGCGTCAACGAGGTCTGCTCCTCACGGACCCGCACGCTGATGGCCCGTTGCAGTCGCTCCCGACTGGTGTCCAGGCGGTCGCGATGGCCATCCAACACCGCCGTCGGATTCTGCAGGACGGGACGGTTGCGCACATCATCGAGGCGGCGCTGTTCGTTGCCCACGATGTTGGTCATGGCCTGTCGCAGGCGACGGGTGGCACTGGACAGTCCTTCGGCCTCGGCGGCAGCATCCGGCACAACGCGCTTTGCGGCGTCGGTGGGGGTGGAGGCGCGCAGATCGGCGACCAGATCCAGAATCGGAGTGTCGGTCTCGTGGCCGATGGCGCTGATCACCGGGGTACGGCAGGCGTACACCGCGCGCGCCAGCGCCTCGTCGCTGAACGGCAGCAGGTCTTCCAACGAGCCGCCGCCCCGGGCGATGATGATCACCTCCACCTCGGGGTGCTTCGCCAAAGAGCCCAAAGCGTCGATGACCTGACCGACCGCCTGGGGGCCCTGCATGAGGCTGTGCTTGACCTGGACGACGGCGGCCGGCCAGCGGCGGGCGATGTTCTCGATCACGTCGCGTTCGGCGGCGCTGGCGGCTGCTGTGATCAAACCGATGCGGCGGGGCAGGAAGGGCAGCGGCTTCTTCCTTGCTGCATCGAAGAGGCCCTCAGCCTGCAGCATGCGCTTGCGTTGCTCGATCGCGGCCAGCAGCCGACCCTCTCCGGACGGGCGCAGTTCGCGGCATTGATAGGTCAGCGACCCCGACTTCGTCCACAGCGTCGGCTTGATCCAGGCGGCCACGAGCGTGCCTTCGGTGAGCGGGCCGGCCGCATCCAGGACTGCTTGCGAGGTCGAGATCGACACCGAGACCTCTTCCACGGTGTCGCGCAAAGTCAGGAACTGCGTGGCCCCGCTGCGGCGCTTGATCTCGATGAGTTGGCCCTCGACCCACACTGGGCCCAGCCGGTCCACCCAGTCGCGGGTGGCGAACACCACTGTGCGCAGCGGCTGCGGTTTGTCAGGAGAACTACTCAGGGCCATACCCGCAGGCTAGCGGTCGCCACCCACAGCGGCTTGGCACGCTGCCCTGTACGCAGCGTGAATCCTGCCTGGTCGGGGTTGCCCGGGCCTTGATGGACCAGGCCCGGCGGCAAGCAGTCGAGCGCCGAGGCGCGTCGGTGGGCACCTAAACTGGGGCAATGCCTGAGAGACGAGTCGTGGTCGCTGCGCCGCGCGGATACTGTGCTGGGGTCGACCGGGCCGTGGTCACCGTCGAAAAGGCCCTGCAGACCTACGGACCGCCGGTCTATGTGCGCAAGCAGATCGTGCACAACCGTCATGTCGTGGAGGACCTGGAGGCCCGCGGTGCGCTCTTCGTCGACGAACTCAGCGAGGTGCCGTCCGGAGCCACGGTGGTGTTCTCCGCCCACGGGGTGTCGCCCGCCGTGCGGCAGGAGGCCGCCGATCGCGGTCTGAAGACCATCGATGCCACCTGTCCCTTGGTCACCAAGGTGCATCGCGAGGTTCAGCGTTTCGCCCATCAGGGCTTGCAGATCATGTTGATCGGCCATGCCGGCCACGAAGAGGTGGAGGGCACCACGGGTGAGGCTCCCGAGAACATCACCGTGATCGAGCACCCCGACGACGTCGATGCGGTGGGTATCGCCGACCCGAGCAAAGTCGCCTGGCTGACCCAGACCACGTTGAGCGTCGACGAGACCAGCGAGACCGTCTCGCGGATGCGGCAGCGTTTTCCTGACCTGATCGATCCGCCCAGTGACGACATCTGTTACGCCACCCAGAACCGGCAGCAGGCGGTCAAGAAGATCGCTGCGGGAGCCGATCTGGTGATCGTGGTCGGCTCGCGCAACTCCTCGAACTCGATGCGACTGGTCGAAGTGGCGCTGGCCGCCGGGGCCGGTGCGGCCCACCGGGTGGACAATGCCACCGAGATCGACCCGGCATGGCTGGCCGAAGCCGCCACCATCGGCGTGACCTCGGGGGCATCGGTGCCGGAGGTCTTGGTCACCGGGGTCTTGGATTTCCTTCAGGAGCACGGCTATCCGCCTGCTGTCGAGGAACGTCTGATTGAGGAGGATCTGACCTTCGCGCTGCCTGCCGAACTACGTAAGGATCTGCGCAGCGAGCAGTGAACAGGCCTCCGGTCGCCTTGACCGGCCTTAGCTGCAGGCCCGACGGATGCGCCACACGTTGCGTCCGTCTTGGTGGGAGTAGTCGACTTCTTCGGCCAAAAGGTGGATGAGCGGCAAACCGCGTCCGCTCTCGGCGGACTCCCCGGGCATCGCCCGCCAATGCGACGGGTCGGGCAGTGGGTTGCCCGTGTCCCAGGTTTGGAGCAACAGGTGGTCGGCTGCGACGGTCAGTTCGACCTCGCACAGCACCGGTCGATCCGGATTGTGTTGGATCACATTTGCGATCAACTCGCTGAGGACGGTCTCCATCGCCATGCGATCGCGAGAACCCACCTGTGGGTGTTGCGTCCACACGCTCTGGAGGAAGTCTTGGGCATCATTGACGGTCTGCGGCGGGGAGTGGATCGCCGCGCGATGACTAGTCGGAGTAGGCGGATTCGGGATCATCGTGGGGCCTCAGGATTCGATCCATGTTTGACAGTTGCAACACCATGCGGACCTGCTCGCCGGCCGCGGCGATCCGCAGATCCCCACCAGCCGCTCGAGCGATCTTGAGGGCGCCGATGAGCGCGCCTAGGCCGGAGGAATCCATGAACTCGGTGCCGGACAGGTCCACGACCACCCGATTGCTCCCGGACGCCACCGCCTTCTCGACGGTAGCCCGTAGCTCCGGCGCACTGACCATGTTCAGCCGGCTTCCAGCGCGAATGATGGCTAGATCCGGTGAGACTTCCTCGACACTGAAGCCGTTCATTACTCCTCCTCGCGATGAAAGCCGCGGTACCTGAGCGCGCCGATCAGCACGCTCAGGTTGATCACGTCGAAGGCGACCCAACCGATGTTCACCAGGCTTCCGATCGGCTCGATGCTTCCAGCGATGAGCTTCATCGTACCGATCACGATCGCCACGATCAGGATGATCGAGAATCCGAGTTGCCACCCGATATCACGCAACGTGACCCGCTCCTGGTGGGTACCGGTCTTGGGGGTCACCGCGAAATTCAGTGGCCGTCCGAACCACACATTCGCCGCCGCCGAGGTGCAGGCCTTGATCCATAGGGGGAAGAGCGCCAGCGTGTACTGCTGGCCGCGCCAGGTCGGCAGGCCGCGGGCCGCGATCACGAAGAGCAACTGGTTGGCGATCATGAACGGCAGGAACCGAAGGAAGAACGGGGCCGCATAGCTGGCCACAGGCAAGACCCCGGCGATCAGGAACAAGGTGGGGGCGATCAGGTAGATCACGGTGGCGAAGCCGGAGAAGTAGCTCCACATGGTGGAGAAGTACATCAGGCGTTGCGCGCCGGTGAGGCCTTTGAGGAAGAGCGGATTGTCCTTGAGCAGCACCTGGACGGTGCCCTGTGCCCAGCGCAGCCGCTGAGCCAGCGACGTCTTGAGGCTTTCCGGAGCCAGGCCATCGGCCAGAACCTCGTTGTGGTAGACGCTCTTCCAGCCGTTGGCGTGCAGGCGCATCGAGGTGGCCATGTCTTCGGTGACCGAAATCGTTGCCATCGGTAGCAGGGCTTGGGCTTCGTCCGAACGGCCGACGTCGGTGGCTGCCAATGTTCGTTGGACGGCGTCCAACGCATTCAGCGGGGACAGGTCCTCACCGGCGAGGCGATCGGCCAGGTCGGCGTCCACGGTGGTTCCGTCCTCCTCGGCAAGGCCCAACTCGGCCAGATCTGCCGACAGTTGCCGCAGGTCGGCGTCCACGATGCTGCGGGAGAGCTCGGTGATCCGCGATCTGAGGGCATAAGTCACATCGGCGATCGGCTCTCCGGAGCCGAGGGCGCTGATGCTGTGATTGATCTCCTCCAAGGTGCTGGCGAGCGTGTTGTGGACTGCCGGGGCGTTCTTGCCCCGAAGCGCACGGCGAGTGATGGCCCGCGCTTCCTTCAGTCCGGCCAGCACCGAAGCCTCGGTGGCGTTGACATAGCCCAGGATGCCGAGTTCCATGAGCGCTTCGCGGCGCAGCACGGCATTCGAGCCGCAGAAGAACGCCGCCCCCCAGCCGTCCTTGCCCTCCTGGATCGGGCCATAGAACAGGGGTGCCTGGCTGCCGAGGGGATCACGGACGGGCACATTGACGAAATACTGCGGAGTCTGGACCAGGCCCACGTGCGGATCATCGAAGTAGCCCAAGGTGCGATCGAGGATGTCGGGCTTGGGGATCATGTCGGCGTCCAGCACCAAGATGAACTCCCCCGTGGTCTCCATCAGGGCGTTGTTCAGGTTTCCGGCCTTGGCATGGCGGGGCTTTCCCTCCCACTCCTTGCCGCGCGTCAGATAGTCCACGCCGAGGCTGGCGGCTGCCTGCCGCAGTTCAGGACGGTCGCCGTCGTCAAGGATCCAGGTGCGATGCGGATGCCGGATTCGTTGCGCCGCGGTCGCCGTGCGCACCACCAGGTCGATCGGCTCGTTGTAGGTGGTAATGAACACATCCACGGTGCGGTCCGGGGGACTGAGGTCGGGCTCGGGACGCTGCCGGGCCTTCCACACCGTCAGGCTGAACAGAGTCAGGTCGATCACTGAGTAGGTTTCGGCCAAAACCAGCGGCACGCCGATCCACCAGTTCGCCCAGTTGATCGAGGCCAGCCAGCGCCAAATCAGGTAGTTGAAGGCCAACAGGACGGTGATGACGATCCAGATGCGCAGGATCGCCAGACGGATGGTTTCGGCGCTCTGGGAGCGATAGCGCCGTGAGCCGGGGCTGGCGTCCGGGATGCCCGGGGCGGTGGGTGGTTGGGTCATCACGCTCCCGTCTCTCGATGGAGGACGACTGCAGTGGCGTCGTCGGTGCGCTCCACCGCAGGATCGGGGCCGGCGCACAGAGCTTCGACCAACTGTTGGGGGCTGGCGCGGTGCGAATCGAAACAGACCAGATCAATCGCCTCGATCAGGGCTTCGATCGAGTCGCCCCACAGTTCCAGGACGCCATCGCTGACCATGAGCAGCGAGTCGCCGGGGGCGAGTTGGGTGTCGAGGGTCTCCCAGTGATCGCCCAGCCCCACTGGCAGATCGTGACTGGCCAGCCGATGGGTCTTTTGGATGCCTCCCCGCACCACGAAGGTGAGCCCGTGGCCGGCATCGGCCAGATTCACCCGCCCCGACATGAGGTCGACCACGGCATAGCCCACGGTGACGAAGGCGTTGGTCCTGGCCAGGTCATCGTCGATGATGCGAGCAGATTCGGCGAGCACCTCGCTGGCGCGAACGACGAAGTTCGTGGCGCGTAACGCGGTTCGGGCGGCCGCCGCCAAAATGCCGGCTCCCACCCCTTTGCCCATCACATCGCCCAGGACCATGATCGCCTGAGAACCACTGATGCGCAGGTCGTAGAAGTCGCCGCCCACCTGCCGGGCGGTCGCCGTCATGCCGGCATGGTCCCAGCCTCGCCGCTGCGGGAGCTGGGACGGCGACAGCGCCTGCTGGATCTCCTGGGCTCTTCTGAATTCCTCGGCCACCAGGTTCTGGGCGCGCACCGAGTCGGTGATATCGAGCATTTGCAGGGCATAGGTGTCGGCGGCGTCGAGTTCCAGACCGACGACACTGACTTGCAGGTATCGCGAATCGGGCAGGGTGACTTTCAAGGCGGTGCCGGTACCCTGCGGAGATTCGATGGCTGCTGCGATTTCTGCGGTGGCGCGTTTGCCCAGTAGTTCGTCCAGAGACTGAGGCTCGGCGCCGAGTGGGGGTAGGAGCTTCTCGGCGGCCTGATTGTGGCCGATCACCTGCCAGGAACCGAGCTCGTGAACCAGCATGATCATGCCCGCCAGGGAGTTTTCGAAGTTGCGCCGGTAGGTCAGCTCGCTGGATTCCAGCTTCTGGGAGGCGGAGCGCTCTCGGGCAACAGTCAGCCCCAGCAGCAAGGTGAGGCTGGTGGTGACCAATGCGAACAGTTGAAGGAGGGCACTGGCGGCAGTGGCGCCGAAGACGCCGAAGGAGAACGGTCCTCGTCCCAACCAACTGCCCACTGCGGCGATGAGCGAGATGCCAAATACTTCGATGAGTACGCGCCGCACGGGCAGCGAGAAGGCGCTCCAGACTGGGATCGCCAAAACGACAAAGGCCAGCGGAAGCTCGGTGGTGCCCAGGAAGACCAACCCTGCGACGAGCCAGCCCAGCCCGAGTTGCAGACCAGCGTCGCGGGGGGAGGTGTTGCCGGAAGTGGGCAGGGTCAGGGCGAACGGGATCGCCAGCAATGCCCCCGCGGCATGGCGGGGGCCCGCGGTGGCCAGGTGCAGGATTGCTTGGGTCGTTTGGCCTGCGGCGAAGAGCGGGAGGATGAGGATCAGGTCGAAGATCGTGGCCGAGGCCAGCACGGCGATCAACAATCGACCCAGATCGGCGGTGGTCCGAAGAGTGGGAATGTCAGGGCGTCCGGCACGCAGAATCGCGATCCCGACAGCGGTCTCGGCAATAGTGGCGACCGAGGCGGCCAGCGCTGTCAGCGGAGAGCCGAAAATGGCCAGGAACACCCCGAACAGGGCCGCGCCGATGATGATGCTGTAGGGCCAAAAGTAGGATCGCGGCAGCCGACACCCCAGACCGATCGCTGCGCCGGACGCGAGCCACCACAGCGAAGGTTGGGTGGGGTCGGTGCGGGTCAGTACCGCCAGCACCCCCAGCGCGGTCACGGCCGCCACGCCGAGCACTGCCAGTGTCAGTGCAGAGCGTTGTGGGGTGGACGGTGATGGCCGGGGAACCATTTCCACATTATTGGGCGCCAAGTAGTGGCTTCGCGGCGAATCCGCAGAATCTCCGCGCAGGTCTGGATGACCGCTTGCGGCCGGTCAGACCAGGAACCGGTAGAACGGGCTGTCCGAGGCCACAACCTCGAAGGTAATCGGACTGGCGTCCAGGCGAGTGATGAAGTCGGGCAGGGTCGCCGGGTCGCCCAGTTCGATACCGACCAGGGCCGGCCCGGTCTCGCGGTTGCTGCGCTTGACGTATTCGAAATGGGTGATGTCGTCATCGGGTCCGAGGACCTCGTCCAAGAAGCGGCGCAACGCGCCGGGCTCTTGGGGGAAGTTCACCAGGAAGTAGTGCTTGCGTCCTTCGTAGACCAGTGAGCGTTCGATGATCTCCGAATAGCGGGAGATGTCGTTGTTGCCCCCAGAGACCACCACCACGACCGTCGATTCCGGTTCGGGACGGAACAGTCCCAGGGCTGCGGCGGCTAGGGCTCCAGCCGGCTCGCTGACAATTCCCTCGTTTTGGTACAGCGCCAGCATCTCGCTGCAGAGGCGTCCGGTGGGCACCTCGTACATCAGCGGGGAGTGAGCAGCAGCAATGGCGTGGGTCAACTCGCCCACGGTGCGCACTGCAGCACCATCGACGAAGGTGTCCAGGTGGTCGAGTTCGACCGGGTGGCCCGCTGTGAGGGCGGCAGCCATGGACGCTGCGTCTTCGGGCTCGACACCGACCACCACCGTGCTGGGGTGGCGTTCGCTGAGCCAGGTGAGACAGCCGGCCAGCATGCCGCCGCCACCGACCGGGATCAGGATGGCGTCGGGTGCATACCCGAACTGGTCGACGATTTCGGCGGCGACGGTGCCTTGTCCGACGATGGTGTCGGCGTGATTGAACGCCGGAACGATGGTCGCGCCGGTGGTTTGGGCATCTTCACGGGCTGCCGCGGCGGCCTCATCGTAGCTGTCTCCGGTGACGATGAGATCGATCTTGCCTTCGCCTAAGGCCCGGATGCGGTCCCGCTTCTGGCGGGGTGTGGTCGCTGGGACGTAGATGCGTCCGTGAATGTCGAGGCGGGCGCAGGAGAAGGCCACGCCCTGGGCATGGTTTCCGGCGCTGGCGCAGACCACCCCGGCGGCGCGTTGATCGGCGTCGAGTTGGGCGATCAGGTTGTACGCGCCGCGCACCTTGTAGGAGCGAACCGGCTGGAGATCCTCACGCTTGAGCCACACATAGGCTCCCGTGGCAGCGCTGAGCCGTTCGTTGAGTTGCAGGGGGGTGCGGGAAGCCACACCGTCCAACCGGACGGCGGCGTCTTCGACCGCCTGAGCATCAATCTTCACCTGGCCATTCTTCACCTGGCCATTGTGGCATCGCCCCTGGCGTTCGCCGGTTTGCGCCGCCAGGGAGGATCAGCCGGTCGCCTTGGACAATCTGTGCTCACCGCGGACACCTGGGTGTGCGCGGCGGTGGTTCAGCCGGTGATGGTGTGGTTCAGAGTTATCGGAAGGGACTCAGGCTCAGCGGCGGGCGCCTCGTTGCGCGTTCGCCCGATGAGCGGAGTGACGGCCGCGGCGTCTTCAACCAGTTCATCGGCGGAGACCTGGCGGGTTCGGGCATCCACCGTTTTCACCGGCTCGAGCTCCTTGTCGGTGACCTTCAAGTCGCGCAGCTTGCGAGCAGTCGGGAAGACCCGGCCCTCAATAGAACCCACCGCATGGTTGTAGGCATCAACCGCACCGTTCAACGACCGCCCCACCTTGTCGAAGTGCTTTCCCAGCACGCCGAGGCGGTCGTACAACTCCCGACCCAGATCGAACACCTCGCGGGCGGATTCGGCCAGCGCAGCCTGCCGCCAGGCAAAGGATGCCGTCTTGAGAAGTGCGATCAAGGAACTGGGGGTCGCCAGCACAACGCGGCGTTGGGCGGCATATTCGTGCAGGTCGGGGAGCTGATTGAACGCCTCCACCGCAAGGGCCTCACTGCCCAGGAACAGGACCACGAACTCCGGCGTGGCCCCGCCTGCCTTGTAGTAGTCCTTGGCCGACAGTTGATTGATGTGAGTCTGGACGTTGCGGGCGAAGAGGTTGAGGCGCTCGGCGCGAAGCTGCTCGTCGGTCGCCTCCTGCGCCTCAAGAAAAGCCGCCAGCGGCACCTTCGAATCGACGTAGATGTAACGGTCATCACTGAGCATGACCTTCAGGTCGGGGCGAATCGTCGACCCAGCCGTGGTCCGGGTCGTCTCTTGTAGTTCAAAGTCGCAATGCTCGACCATGCCTGCCAACTCGACGACGCGCTTGAGTTGAAGCTCCCCCCAGGCGCCGCGGACCTGCGGCTTACGCAACGCGGTGACCAGGGCAGCGGTCTCCTTGCGCAGATCGTCGCCGGTGGAACGCACCCGCGAAACCTGATCCTTGAGTTCGGTCGTCATCCGAACCCGCTCCTGCTCCACCTGGTTGATCCGGGCGTCGAATTTGGTCAACCCCTCCTTGACAGGGGCCAGGAGTTGTTCGGTGGCCTTCAGGCGAAGTTCTGCCGATGCGTCCAGCCGCTTCTCCTGGGCCTCGATAGCCTCAGCGGAGAGCGCCTTGAAATGCACCATCAGTTGTTCGCGATCACGGGTGATTTCGGTCGCCTGGGTGATGGCGGCATCGCGCTGAGCTTGAGCTGCGGCCAACTCGGCCTTCACTTCCGCCATGGTGCTCAACGCGGCGGCCGCGGCGACCTGGGCCTGGGCGGCCTCGGTCTTCAAGTGCTCAACCTCGGTGGACTGCTCTGCGGTGCGCGCGGTCTGTACCGCCCGAGACACCAGCCACGCGGCGAGTGCGCCAACGGTGATTCCGACGACCAACCATGCCAAGTACTCCATGTCGAACAGGATTGCAGTCGGCACTGACACTGCGTCCGAGACTGGCCGATGCCAGCCCAGGTCGGCCCCACCGGACGCGGGCCGAGCGCGCCGGACAGCGTTGACTCGGCTAGCTGCGATGGGGGCAGCGAGACTCACTCGGTGCGTCAGTCTTTGGCATCGCGTCACAGGTAGGGACGTGTTGCTGGGTCGCCGCTGGTCAAACCTGCGGGCTGCGTGGTGGTCCTCCCTCGTGGGTCCTCGGTGCACGGTGCCAGACTGACCCCATGGATGCTGTGCAACACATCAACGATCTCGCGGCCTTCGTGGCCGCCTCGCCCTCGAGCTACCACGCGGTTGCCGAAATCGCCGTCCGGCTTGAGGCCGGCGGGTTCAGCCAGCAACTCGAGACCGAACCGTGGCGCGATCTCCGTGCTGGCTACGTGATTCGCGATGGTGCCATCATCGCGTGGCGGTTGCCGGTCGAGACCGGCCGTCCCGTCGGGTTCCGCCTGGTCGGTGCCCACACCGACTCGCCGGGCTTCAAACTCAAGCCGCAACCGGCCAGCTATGCCTTCGGCTTCGCCCAGGCGGCGATGGAGGTCTACGGCGGACCGCTGCTCAACTCCTGGCTGGACCGCGAGTTCGGGCTGGCCGGACGGATCACCCTGCGCTCGGGGGAGACCGCGTTGGTGAGTTCGCCGGCCTGGCTGCGAATTCCGCAACTCGCGCCGCACCTGGACCGCAGTGTGAACGAATCTCTGCACCTGGACAAGCAGGCTCACCTCAAACCGATTTATGCCACCGGCAGTGCGGATATCCTCGCCGGTCTCGCCGCGATGCTTGACGCCAGTCGCGATGACATTGACGGTTTTGATCTGTTCGCGGCGGTGACCGAAGCGCCAGCCGTGATCGGGATCGCCGAGGAATTTCTCGCCTCGGCGCGGCTGGACAATCTGTCCAGTGTCCATGCCGGGCTCACCGCGTTGCTGGCTGCACAGGCGTCCGATCAGGTGCAGGTGTTGGCGTGCTTCGATCATGAGGAGATCGGCAGCGATACTCGCAGCGGTGCCGCCGGGCCATTCCTGGAGGATGTGCTCAAGCGGATCTCGGCGTCCTTGGGTTGGATCGGTGATGCCTGCTACCAGGCGCTCGCCTCGTCGTTCATGATTTCGGCCGACGCCGGGCATTCGGTTCACCCCAACTATCCCGGCCTGCATGACCCCGACCACCAGCCGATCCTCAATGCCGGACCGTTGTTGAAGGTCAACGCCAACCAGCGGTACACCACCGAAGGGCCCGGCACGGCCCGCTGGCTGCGCCTCTGCCGAGAGGCCGGCGTTCCCACCCAGGCGTTCGTTTCCAACAATTCGGTGCCCTGTGGCTCCACTATTGGGCCGCTGACCGCGACCCGGTTGGGTATCGAGAGCATTGATGTGGGAGTACCCCTGCTGAGCATGCATTCGGCGAGGGAGCTGTGTGGAGTTGCCGATGCCGCCTGGTTGGCCGAGGCGCTCACCGTCCACTATCTGCGGTAGCGGCGTGCAGCCACAGTAGGCAAGCCTGGGGATGTTCCTGGGTGTCCTCTCGTGTCAGGGTGGAGGTAACCCAATGAAGGGACCACCCCATGCAGAAGATCATTCCCAATCTCTGGTTCGACCACACCGCAGCCGAGGCCGTGCGGTTCTATACCGAAGCCTTTCCCGACGCCGCGGTGATCGACACTCAGTATTACCCTCACGAAGGCCTGTTGGACTTCCAGGAGGAACTTGCCGGCCAGGAGTTGATGATTGAGTTCACCGTGGCCGGCTACCGGCTCATCGCGATCAACGCCGGACCGGAATTCAGCCCCACGCCGTCGCTGTCGTTGATGGTGAACTTCGACCCGTCCCGGGACCCGGAGGCGCGTGAACACCTTGACGAACTGTGGAATGCGCTCAGCGATGGCGGTCAGGCCTTGATGCCGTTGCAGTCCTATGACTTCAGCCCGCACTACGGCTGGATCCAAGATCGCTATGGCATCAGTTGGCAGCTCATCTTGACCAATCCCGACGGGGAGCCGCGTCCGATGATCGTGCCCAATCTGCTTTTCGGAGACGGCGTCCAGAACCGGGCGGCCGAGGCGGCTGCCTACTACCTGGAGACTTTCCCCGGGTCGCGAACCGGTACCGATGTCCGCTACCAGGAGCAGGTGGGTCCAGCGGTACCGGGAAGTGTTATGTTCAGCGATATCGAGCTGTTCGGCCAGTGGTTCGCGCTCATGGATTCAGCCGTAGAGCAGGACTTCACCTTCAACAACGCCGTGTCGTTGATGGTCGAGTGCGACGACCAGGCCGAGATTGACCGCTATTGGGCTGCGCTGAGCGCGGTGCCAGAAGCCGAACAATGTGGTTGGTGCACAGACAAATTCGGCGTCAGTTGGCAGATCATTCCGGTCAACATGGGCGAACTTATGGCCACCCCCAACGCCTTCCCCACCATGCTCGCCATGCGAAAGATCGACATCGCCGGCTTTGGCGTCTAGCTCCGAACTGGTCGATTTTTTCGCGACGACGCGGCTAAATCGG
>JAEXAS010000036.1 GCA_023458095.1 Actinomycetes bacterium
TTGTCGAAGGGCTGGCCGGTGGTGTGTGGGCTTCGACGGGCTCAGCCAGCGGTGGTGGGGTGTGTGGCCTGGTTGAGTTCCAGTTCCGTCCGGTTGGTTGAGGAGCGAGCGAAGTGAGCGTCTCGAAACCTCTGGTGCAGTCCCCGGATCGGCTTGGGTGGTTTCGAGACGGCCCTTCGGGCCTCCTCAACCAGCCGTGGTTAGGTTGCGTGCTCCCGTTCCCTGAGCTTGTCGAAGGGCAGACTGCTGGGGTTTTGGCGCTTGGACGGGTTCAGCCAGCCGTGGATCCGTTCCCTGAGCTGGTCGAAGGTCTGCCGGTGGTGTGTGGGCTTCGACGGGCTCAGCCAGCGGTGGTGGGGTGTGTGGCCTGGTTGAGTTCCAGTTCCGTCCGGTTGGTTGAGGAGCGAGCGAAGTGAGCGTCTCGAAACCTCTGGCGCAGTCCCCGGATCGGCTTGGGTGGTTTCGAGACGGCCCTTCGGGCCTCCTCAACCAGCCGTGGTTGCTTGTCGAAGGGCAGACCCGAACCTCAGGGTTGCAGCAGCACCTTGATGGCGCGGCGGGAGTCCATGGCGGCGTAGGCCTCGGCGGCCTGGTCCAGGGGGAGGGTGAGATCGAAGACCTTGCCCGGATCGACCTGCCTGGTCCAGATCATGTCGATCAGCTCCGGCAGGAAGCGGCGCACCGGTGCCGGGCCGCCGTGCAGATGGATTCCGGTGCGGAACATTGTCATGCCGGAGATGTTCACATCGTGCGACAGCCCTACGAAGCCGACATGGCCGCCATGCCGGGTCGCGGCGATGGCTTGGGCCATGGCCTCGTCGGTGCCGACGGCTTCAATCGTGGAATGCGCACCGAGGCCGTTGGTGAGCTCCTTGATCGCAGCGGCGCCGGCGTCGCCGCGCTCAGTGACGATGTCGGTGGCCCCGAACTCCCGCGCCAGCGCCTGGCGATCGGCGTGACGACTCATCGCGATGATGCGTTCGGCCCCCTGCTGCTTGGCAGCGAGGACGGCGAGCAGCCCGACCGCGCCGTCGCCCACAACGGCAACGGTCTTGCCCGGACCCACCTCGGCGGCGATGGCTCCAAACCAGCCGGTGCCGAAGACATCGGAGGCCGCCAGCAGAGAAGGGATCAACTCGGCGTCCGGCATACCCGGGGTGGCGACCAGAGTGCCGTCCGCCAAGGGGATGCGCACATATTCGGCCTGAGCACCGGTCGCAGCGGCGTATTGGGACTGGACGCAATGTGTCTGATAGCCCGCTTGGCAGATCTCGCAGGTGTTGTCCGAGGCGTAGAAGGAACCGATGACGAAGTCACCCGGCTTCACCGTGGTCACTGCCGATCCGACCTCATGGACCACGCCCACATACTCATGACCCATCGCGCGAGGTTGGGCCAGTTGGTCGAAACCGCGGTACGGCCACAAGTCGGAACCGCACACGCAGGCGGCGGTCACTTTCAGAATCGCATCGGTGGGTTCGACGATGGTCGGCAGATCGCGCTCGACGACGCGAACATCGCCGGGGGCGTACATCAGGGTGCCGCGCATGGGGACTCCTTCACAGGATCAGTGAGAGTCAGGCTATCCGGCCTGAGTAGGCAGGACGCCAGAGCTCACCAAGGGCAGGAAATGGTGGCGACTGAGCGGAGCCAGCTCGACTTCGAGGGCTTCGTCTGCGGTGAGCCAGCGCGCCTCGGCGATCTCGGCCGATGCGGTCGCCGCGGAGGCCTCAGCATCGCTGAGGTAGACCACGAAGGCGTCGGCGATCACCCGGAAACCGGGCTCGTTGGCTGCCCGCTCCTCGAAGCGGCCTAGCGGGATGAATCGCTCGGCGGCCAACTGAAGCTGCAGTTCTTCGGCCAACTCCCGGGCGATGGTCTGTAGCGGAGTCTCTCCGACTTCGGGCTTTCCGCCGGGCTGCAGAAAGGCGGCGGTACCCCGCTTGCGCACCATCAGCAGACGGTGGTCCGGGGCGAGAATGATCGCCGCGCAGACGTGAATGGAGGTCACGAGCTGAGCCTAGACGTCCGCGCGCAGCCCTCAGGTGTCCTCGCGCGGTCGCAAGATCGCGGAAAGAGTGGACGGTGATCTCGAAATGCGGCGTCCAGGCTGTGGCCGCAAACCCTCCAATGGCGCTGTATGGCCATGATCAACTCCAAGCTGCTGTGGACCTTGCCCGTGGCGATGCTGACCGCACTGGTCGGATGTTCTGGGACGGAGAATGTTCCTCCGACGGCGAGCACGCCCTCTGCGGTGGTGACCTCGATGACACCGACCCCGGCGGGGTCCTCCGATGCGGAGCGGATGGCTGCCATCGTGCCGACCTATACGGCCATGTGGGCGGCCGTTGATGATCTACAGGACGCCGGTGGTGTGGGTGCCCCCACCAAGGCGATGCAAGACACCATGACTGCGGCCAATATCAGCTACTGGTCGGGCCGTGCTGAGCTGTGGCGGGCGGAGGGGCGCCGCTACACCGGCAAGAACCGGGTGGTGGATGCCAGTGTCGAATCCTCAGCGCTTTCGCCGACCGCAGGTTCGGCCGAGGTGAAGGTCTGCGTCGACATGTCGGGGGTTCAGGCGTTCTCGAAGAGCGGTGCACCGCTCAAGCGCTCAACCAAGCCGTTCCTTTCGGGAACTGTGGCGATGGTGTGGTCCAACGGCCGGTGGCTGGTCGATGGGTTCGTTCACGGTCCGGGGACGTACGCCGACCAGTGCGCGTAGCACCCCTCCTCGCTGCACACCGAGCGCGGTCCCCGCGGCGGTTCCGTTCCTTGAGCTTGTCGTAGGGCTGCCTGCGGGGTTGTGGGCTTCGACAGGCTCAGCCAGCGGTGGGGTTTCGACAGGCTGAGCTAGCGGCAGCGGCGGGTGTTGCTGCGTGGGCGGCGGGGGGCTTTCCGTTCCCTGAGCTTGTCGAAGGGCTGCCTGCGGGGTTGTGGGCTTCGACAGGCTCAGCCAGCGGTGGGGTTTCGACAGGCTGAGCTAGCGGCAGCGGCGGGTCTTGCTGCGAGGGCGGGGGCTTTCCGTTCCCTGAGCGTGTCGAAGGGCACAACCAGCGGACGCATCAGTCCGCCAATGCGCCTGGCCAAGAGCCCAAGCCACCTCGCCGGATTTCGAGATGCGGAGTTGCCTCACCCATCCGGAGCGAGGGACTCCACCTGTGCGATGCCCGGTGCCGAAACGCGGCGAATCTCTCCCTCGGCTGGTTGAGGAGGCCCGCAGGGCCGTCTCGAAACCAGCGTTCCGGCGTCATCCCTAACCGCCTCGGCCGTTACGTAGATTGGTCTAGGCCACGCCCTCGCAGCGGATCGTTGCGCTAGCGTCCCGGCCATGGGACGAAGCATCGCAGCGATCGCGGCGGCCTGGGTTTGGGTCGGATTCTCGGAGTTCCTGCGCAATCAACTGCTGTTCGCCCAACTGTGGGTCGACCACTATCGATCGCTGGGGCTGGAGTTTCCCAATGCGCCCCTCAACGCGGCGTTGTGGATGGTGTGGGCCCTGGTCTTCGTGATCGTGGTGTGGGTGCTGTCGCGGCGCTTCACCCTTGTGCCCACCATGATCTTGGCCTGGGTGATCGGCTTCGTGATGATGTGGCTGGTCATCGGCAATCTCGGCGTCCTGCCGTTCGGATTGCTGTGGTTCGCGGTGCCTTTGAGCATGATCGAGGCCGCGGGAGCTGCCGTCCTGGTGGCAAAGATCGACCCCCGTTCCTGACTCCGCGGCGCGCTGCGGGATCACTTCATAGTTGAACCCTGGCCACTAGCATGAGCTTTATGGACGATGCCGCCGAGCCGCGTTGGCTCACCGCCGAGGAACGTCAAGCCTGGCTGAGGTTGATGGCGGTGGTGATGCGGCTGCCCAGCGCCCTGGACGCCCAGTTGCACGCGGACGCCGACCTCAGCTATTTCGAATACTCGGTGATGGCCATGCTTTCCGAGGGGCCCAAACACACGCGCCGGATGAGCGTGGTCGCAGCCCTGACCGAAGGCTCATTGCCGCGGCTGTCCCAGGTCGTTTCCCGGTTGGAGAAGCGCGGTTACATCACTCGATCCCCAGATCCGGAGGACGGCCGCTACACCTTGGCCACCTTGACCGAGGCCGGGTGGCAGAAGGTCGTAGCCACTGCTCCCGGCCACGTCGAAGAGGTCCGCCGCCTTGTGTTTGACCCGCTCAGCCAGGCGCAGATTCGTCAGTTGTCCGCCATCGCCGGTCGCATCTCGACGGCCATCGATCCCCATGACCGGTTCCTCAATGAGGTGACCGGCGTCGAATCACAGGACTGACTCGCCGGTTTGGGCTTCGACAAGCTCAGCCAGCAGTTGGTTGGGGGCTTCGACAAGCTCAGCCAGCGGAAGTCCCGTTCCCTGAGCTTGTCGAAGGGCAAGGTGCTGAGCGTCCGTTCCCTGAGCTTGTCGAAGGGCCCCGCACCGATGGCCGGTGCGTCGGCACGCCCCAAGCGCGACCAAGGCAGAACGTCGCAGCCAGCTCAGGCGAGCGCCTCGGGCAGTCGCAGCGTCAGCGCATCGGTTCCCGAACTCAGGCTGCGGACAACGGCAGGAGCCGGGTCGATAAGCAGCGCAGCCAGGTCTTCCTCGCCAACAGTCGGGTCCGGGTGGAACGGCAGGACCTCTTCGGTGAGGCTGAACTCGGCATGAACGCCGGGCTTCTCGCCGCGGACGTCCAGCCGGTGCCACGCCCCCTCAAGATGGACGGCAATGAGGCCGTGAAGCGCGAAGCCCTCCCCGTCACGGAGACGCTGGTAGCACAGGCCAGCCGGAATTCCTGATCGGCGCAGCAGAGCCACCGCGAGATGGGACTTTGAGTAGCACAATCCGGTGCGCTCACGGAGAACCTCGCTGGCCCGCAGAGTCACCGCATGGTCGCCGGCATCTTCGGAATGACGTATCTGGTCGCGCACAAACATGAAGACCCGCCGGGCCTGTTCGTCGCTGTTGCCTGCCTCGGCCACCAGTTGCGCATGGAACGCGGCCACCTCGGCGTGCTCGCCGTCGATCACCGCTGAGAAGCCCAGGTACGACTCGGGCGAGTCCGCCTTAAGGTTCAACATGGCTCGATCCTAGATACGACAACCCGACGCCAACAATCAGCGAGCCTTCGGGGGTCTCAGGGGTGTGGCCGTTGGCTGAGCTTGTCGAAGCCTGGGCTGGCCACCGCCGCGGGTACGGCTGCGCTGTCCCCGTCGGTGGCGGAAAGGGCGGATCGTCCTGAATTGGTCGATTTTGACGCGACTACCCGTCACGATCGACCAATCCGTGGATACCCAATGGCATTGGTGTAACGCTTCGGTGACCGTCATGTTGATGAGGGGCGGCTTCGGGGTAGGGGGCCCTAGGGTCACCGCTATGCCTGCATTGCAATCCCGTTTCGAAGGGCCGCAGCTCGATGGGCGACAGCAGCCACGACGCCTCATTCTCGCGGGACTCCTTGGCGCTTTGGTCGGCGTCCTGGGCGGGATGATTGGCCTCGGCGGCGCGGAGTTTCGGTTGCCCTTGCTGGTAACGGTCTTTGGATTCGCAGCTCTTCAAGCGGTGATCGTGAACAAGGCGCTGAGCCTCATTCTGGTCGCGGCGGCGCTACCCGCGCGGCTGCTCGGCGTGCCTTTTGACGCCGTCGCGCCCTACTGGCCGGTCGTGGTGAACCTGCTGGCAGGCTCCCTCATCGGGGCCTGGCTCGGGGCGACCTGGGCGACCCGGATGGCGTCGCGGAACTTGTATCGAACCCTGTCGTTGCTGTTGGCCGCGATTGCGGTGCTGTTGGTGTGGTCACACCTGGGCGGGGTGGAACCCCTGGGCCTGACCGGGGTGGTCCAGGTCGTGGTGGGGGTGCTCGCCGGAGTCGTGATCGGTGTGGCGGCTGCCCTCATGGGAGTCGCGGGTGGCGAGTTGCTGATTCCGGCGATCGTGCTGCTTTTCGGCGTGGACATCAAGATCGCAGGCTCGCTGTCCTTGGCTGTGTCGTTGCCCACCATGCTGGTGGCCTTTGCCCGGTACAGCCGTGATCAAGCCTTTGCCGTCCTGGGCCAGAATCGGGGCTTCGTAGGTTCCATGGCGATCGGGTCGATCTTGGGCGCGCTGCTGGGCGGGCTCTTGCTGGGGGTGGTGCCGTCCATCGTGCTGGTGCCCCTGTTGGCGGCGCTCCTGGTGCTTTCTGCGGTGAAGGTGTGGCACCACGCCTGAGATGCGCGTCAGTCGATGTCTTCGCCAGCCAGGACCTTGGCGGCGAGGCGCTCTTCCTCGCTGACTTCCCAGACCTCTTTGGCGGCCCGGAAGGACAACACGATGATGAAGCAGCCGAGGACCAGGTCTGGCCAGCCGGAGCCGGTGAAGGCGGTGAGGATCGCCATGGCGATGATGGTGATGTTGATCAGCACATCGTTGCGGGCCGAAAGGAAGGCCGCGCGGCTCAGCGAGCCGCCATGAGTGCGGACAGTGGTGAGTAATAGCGCACTGGTGCCGTTGATTACGATTGCGCCGACCGAGGCCCAGATCACCGGCCAGACCTGGGGAGTCTCGGGTGCGATGAAGCGTTGGACGGCCTCCCAGGCAGCGAACAATGCCGGACCCAGAATGATCAGGGCCATGACCTTGCCCATGATTGACCGGTTCCGGAGCTGCCAGCCCAAGGCGATGAAGATGAGCAGATTGACGGCAGTGTCCTCAAGGAAGTCGACGCCGTCGGCCAGTAGGGACACCGATCCTGCGAACAGGGCGACGGTGAACTCCACGAAGAAGTAGGCGAAGTTCAGCCCGGCAACGATCAGCACCACCCGGCGGATCTGGGTGGGATCGAATGTTGGGGTGAGGTCTTCGACATCGTCATCGGGCATGGGAACACCCTAGTGGTGGCGCGGTTTGTCGGGCTTCCCACTGCTCGGCGTCGCCTCGGTGGCGCGGTGGCCCGAGTCGGATAGAACTGACCGGGGGGTCGCTTGGAGGGCCAAACTCTGGCTAGGCTCCCCAGCGTGGATGCAGACTTCGTGGTGAGCTTCACTGCCGAGACGAAACGCAGGATCTCGGCTCTTCGCGAGCGCACGGCCCGGAGTGCGCGCCTCATGCCGTGGACCGTCGCGGCGTCTCTGTCCATCGCAGTACTCATGATCCTGGTGGGGGTGAGTACTAGGGAGCCTGGGGCGTGGGTGATGGCCGCCCTCCTGATCGGAGTGGCCGTCCTGCTGGTGGTGCTGGTGCGCAAGGATGCGCACAACGCCCCGTTGCCGCTGCCTGATCTCGCGTTCTGGGTGCGTGGAGACGAACTGTGGCTCTCCGGCGATGCGACTGCCGCCGGTACGGTGAAGCGCGCCGCCGAGACCTGGTCGCTTTCCGCCACGACCGTGACACTCGGAACGAAGTACGGCCAGTTTCCCGCGGTGGTGTTCTCCACCCCTGGCCGCAAGCCACGGTCGTACTTCCTCGCCAACTTGGATCAATCAGGCGGGGAAATCCTCGCCCAAATCGAGTTCCGCAAGAGCAAGATTCTGCGCTGAGCCACACGGCCGCGGCTTGCCCGTGCTGCCCGATCTAATCGGTGCTGCCGTGCTCGCGCAGCGACGCCTCAATGAGCGCAGTCGAGTGCGCCAGATGAGCGTGGACGGCCGGTCCACCGTCGCGTTGCGCCGCCTCCAGGTAGGTGCGGTGTTCCGGGGCCAGGCTGCCGGGCGGATAGTCCGGACGCATGTGAGTGAGCAGCACCAAGATCTCGGAGTCGAGTTGGGCATAGGCCTCAGTGATGCGGGGGCTCCCAGCAGCCGCGACCAAGGCTTGATGGAACTGCGAATGCGCACGAGTGGTCTGTGCCCAACCTGCGGTTCGCTCGGCGTGATCGAGGACGGTCAGCGCCGCGCGGATCGGTGCAGTCACCGCTGCCGGCCATTGCTCGCCGTGCCGCTCGCGCAGCAGCCGAACCGCCTCGCCCTCCAAAGCCCCCCTCAGATCCTGCAAAGCGTGCAGACCGTCGACATCGAGCTGGGCCACCCGCGAACCGCGGTAGGGGATCGACTGCACCAGCCGCTCGGCGCTCAGCCTGGCCAGGGCGGTGCGGACGGTGTGACGCGAGACGGCGAAGCGATCGGCCAGGTCCTCTTCGCGCAAGGCGGTTCCCGGGGGCAGATCGCCGTCCAAGATGCTGGCGCGCAGCCGCTCGGAGACCTCGGACGCAGCAGTCGGGCCCGGGGCGTGATCACGCCGGCGTGGGCACATCGATGGGCTCCTTTCGTCCGGGCAGGGCCAGCAGGGTCAGGCCCAGCGCGATGGCGATGATGCCCAGTATGGACGAGGCAGTGAGTTGCTCACCGAGAACGAAGACCCCCAGCACCGTGGCCGAGGCGGGCTCGGCCAGCGTCAGGGTCGAGACCGTGGTGGCCTTCAGACGGGCCAGACCCCAGCCGAACAGCAGGTAGGCGATCATGGTGGTGATCACCCCGAGCCACAGCGCCAGCGCTGCTCCGGCCGGTGTTGCCAGCCAGGCGGTTCCGGCGAACAGCAGCAACGGAAGACTCAACACCGCCGCGGTGCCGAAGACCGCCCCCATCGCATCGTTGGGCTGCCAACGGTGGGCGATGAGTTCCTTGCTGGCCATGGTGTAGACCGCATACGACAAGCCCGCACCGACCGAAGCCGCGATGCCCACCGGCGTCAAGGAGCTCAGGTGGCCGCCGACCAGGCCGGAGACCAAGGCGACTCCGGCGATGGCCAGCGCCGTGGCGGCCAGCCAGCGTCGTGACGGCAGCCGCCGATGCAGCAGGCCGTCCAGCAGTCCCACGCTGATTGGTGCCGAACCCAGTGCGATCACCGTGCCCACCGCAACGCCGTTGAGTTCGGTGCCTAGGAAGAAGGTCGGCTGGTAGGCCAGCACTCCGAACGCGCCGATGCTGACCAGTGCCCAGTCGGGCAGCGGCCCGGTCTGCACCGAGCGGGCGGGCCGGTGCTGGTGGTGCTGGATCAGCGCGATGATGCCGAGCAGTCCGCCGCCGATCAGGATGCGCGCCGCGCCGACGGCCAAGGGGGACGCGTCCACGTCGGCCAGGGCCCGAGAGGTTCCGGTGGTGGAGAAGCAGATGGCGGCTGCCAGTACCGCGAAGATCGCACGCATCGGAACATTGTTACACAATCACCCCGGTGTTGGGTGGCGGAGACCGGGTTGTGTGAGGAGAGTTGGCACGTTCCCTGTCAACAACGGGTATTTCCTCGGAAGTTCGTGGGTGCCCTAGCCACCGCTGATGCCCCGGCGACCGGAGCGAATCCTTGTCGCCGATCTCACCCAGCGCGCGTGGTTCGCCCAGTGCGGGGTGATCTTGTCGTTGCTGCACCGGTCGTCGACCCTGGGCGCAGGCGGTGCAGCCGTACGCTGCTGGGTGTGAACTGTCCGTCGGAAGTCGTGGTCTGATGCCGCCGCGCTCCCCGCTGCCGCGCCGCAACGGGCTGGACGCCGCCTGGGTGCGGACTCCGGACAACCTGGCGAGCAGCCGAGACCGTTGGCAGACCATGGGGGAGTTTCTCCGGGAGCGGTTGCCTGAGGTTGCTCCGGTGGTCGAGATGCTGCAGGCCGGCGAGTTCGTCGACCAGCACGGGCGAGCCTGGCACGAGCAGGATCCGTATCGTCCGAATGCCTTCGTGTGGTTCCACCGCCCGCCTGCCGCGGAGGTCCCGGTGCCTTTCGACGTGCCGGTGCTCTATGCCGACGAGCGCATCGTGGTGGTCGACAAGCCGCACTTCCTGGCCACCACCCCGCGCGGGGTCCACGTCCGCGAAACCGTGGTGGTTCGGCTGCGGGAGTCGTTGGGGCTGCCTGAGCTTGCCCCAGCGCATCGGCTGGATCGACTGACGGCCGGGGTGTTGGTGCTGACGACCCGTCCACAGTTTCGGGCCAGCTACGCCACGTTGTTCCAAAGTGGAGCCGTACGCAAGGTGTACGAGGCGATAGCGCCCTATGACCCCGCGGTGGAATTTCCGTGCCAGGTTCACAACCGCATCGAGAAGCGCCGCGGGAGCCTTCAAGCTGAGGTGGTGGCCGGCCAGCCGAATGCCGAAACCACCATCGAACTGCTCGAGACGAAGGGCGACCTCGCCCGCTATCGGCTGATTCCGGCCACGGGAAAGACCCATCAGCTTCGCGTGCACCTGGCCGGACTCGGCTTGCCGATCGTGGGAGACCCGTTGTATCCGGTCGTCCAGGACAACCTCGGTGACGACTTCGCCCGACCGTTGCAGTTGGTGGCTCGGCGCCTCGGTTTCGCCGATCCCTACGAAGCTGTCAGCCGAGAGTTCATCAGTCAGGCCTCGCTGGACTGGCCGGCTTCCTGATACCCCAGGGCCTGCCAAGAGATCACCGAAGCGGAAGGCCACAGTGACCTGGGTCTTGCTCACGGGGGTTGCGCAGATCCCGTGGTGAAAGTCGCCGTCCCGTGCCTCCCGGCACCGCGGACCGTACCTCCCGAGATCCAACACATCGCAAGCAGCCCTTCGACAAGCTCAGGGAACGGGAGTTGGGGGCTCTGGGAGCGGGAGTGGGGCTCTGGGATCGGGAGTGGGGCTCTGGGAGCGGGAGTGGGGCTCTGGGATCGGGAG
>JAEXAS010000037.1 GCA_023458095.1 Actinomycetes bacterium
TTTCTATAAGGCAATACGGTTGGGATATATACTTATCTCCATTCTTATCGGATGTATGGCATATAATAGCCTCTATGAATGGCAGGAGATAGAAGCATTAGAACTTGGCAATAAAAAAATAGACGAACTGCGAAAAGATATAAATAATATTCAGATCCAACTGATAGAGTTTTCTCTATTGGGAGAAACTGTGTTGGAATGGGATAATGATGATTTGGAACATTATCATATCCAACGCATGGCAATGGATAGTATGCTGTGTCGTTTCAAAACGATGTATTCGACAGAACGTATCGACAGTGTCTGCCATCTTCTTGAAGATAAGGAACGGCAGATGCGAAAAATTGTTCAAGTATTTGAGCAACAGCAAGTCCTCAACGAGAAGATGGAACGGCAAGTACCTGTAATCGTACAGAAAAGTGTGCAGGAACAGCCCAAGAAACCAAAGCGAAAAGGATTTCTCGGTATATTCGGCAAAAAGGAAAACCCGGAACCGACCACAACTACCACGATGCTCCGTTCCCTCAACCGGAACATGATAGCCGAACAACGGGTGCAAAGCCGCCGTCTGTCAGAACACGCCGACAGTCTTGCGACACGGAACACGGAACTTAACCGACAGTTGCAAGGCTTGATTCGCCAGATGGATAAGAAGGTGCAATCCGACCTGCAAAAACGGGAAGCCGAGATAACGGCCATGCGCGAGCAGTCGTTCATGCAGATTGGCGGCCTGACTGCTTTCGTCCTTCTGTTGTTGGTCATTTCCTATATCATCATACACCGGAATACCAACCGCATCAAACGGTACAAACGGGAAACGGCAGACTTAATCGGACGGCTGCAACAATCGGTAGAGAAGAACGAGGCATTGATTCTCTCCCGCAAGAAAGCCGTCCATACCATCACCCATGAACTACGCACACCGCTGACGGCGATAACCGGCTATGCCGGACTGATGGACAAAGAACATGATGTGGATAAAACCGGGATGTATATCCAAAATATCCGGCAATCTTCTGAGCGTATGCGTGAAATGCTAAACACTTTGCTTGATTTCTTCCGTCTGGATAACGGCAAGGAACAGCCAATTATTTCAACTTGCCGGATTTCCGTAATCACGCACATTCTTGAAACAGAATTTATGCCTATTGCTATGGGTAAAGGAATAGCTCTTACCGTGACGAACTATGCGGATGCAGTTGTTTTAACCGATAAGGAACGTATCCTACAAATTGGAAATAACCTTCTATCAAATGCCATCAAATTCACAGATAACGGCAGTATATCCCTGATAACGAATTATAATAACGGTACATTGAAACTCATTGTCGAAGATACAGGTACGGGCATGACCGAAGAAGAACAGCAGCGGGTATTCGGTGCTTTTGAACGTCTGTCTAATGCCGCCGCAAAGGACGGCTTCGGATTGGGATTGTCCATCGTTCAGCGTATCGTGGCGATGCTTGGCGGAACAATCCGGTTGGAGAGCGAAAAAAGAAAAGGCAGCCGCTTCACGGTGGAAATACCTATGCCGATAGTCGATGAACAGACAGCACAATCCTGTCAAGGATATGTCCGCCATAATGAGGCGTATCATGATGTGATAGCCATCGACAATGACGAGGTATTGCTCCTTATGTTGAAAGAAATGTATGCACAGGAAGGGATACACTGCGAAACCTGCACCGATGCTGCCAAGTTAATGGAACTAATACGTCGGAAAGAATATGCCCTGCTACTTACTGACCTGAATATGCCGGAGATAAACGGCTTCGAGTTGCTGGAACTGTTGCGTTCGTCCAACGTAGGCAACTCAAAGAAAATCCCGGTAGTCGTGACAACCGCTTCGGGTAGTTGCGACAAGGAGGAGCTTATGGAACGTGGATTCGCCGGTTGCCTGTTCAAGCCGTTTTCAATATCGGAACTGCTGGAGATTTCAGACAAATGCGCCATGAAAGGCTCACCGGACGAAAAGCCGGACTTCTCCACCTTGTTATCCTACGGCAATGAATCCGTCATGCTGGAGAAACTGATAGCAGAAACTGAAAAGGAAATGCAGTTGGTCAGGGATGCAGAACGGCGGCACGCCCTTCAGGAACTGGACGCCTTGACACACCACTTGCGCAGCTCGTGGGAGATACTCCGCGCCGACCAGCCATTAAGGGAACTTTATAAACTACTTCATGGGAGTGCCGCTCCAGATCATGAAGAACTGACCGATGCAGTGTCTGCCGTACTGGATATGGGCGCGGATATTATCCGATTGGCAAAAGAGGAAAGGAGAAAATACGAAAATGGATAAGACAAAAATCATCGTGGTGGAGGACAATATCGTATATTGCGAATTTGTCTGCAACCTGTTGGCACGGGAGGGATTCCGTACCGTGCAGGCATTCCACCTCTCGACAGCAAAGAAACTGCTGCAACAAGCGACAGAAAATGACATCATAGTTTCAGACCTGCGTCTTCCTGAAGGCGATGGTATCGACTTGTTGCGCTGGATGCGCAAAGAAGGCATGATGCAGCCGTTCATTATCATGACCGACTACGCCGAAGTGCATACGGCAGTCGAAAGTATGAAACTCGGCTCGCAGGACTACATACCTAAGCAACTTGTAGAGGATAAACTCGTCCCTTTGCTCCGTACCATATTAAAAGAACGGAGTATCGGAAGAAACCGTATGCCTGTGTTCTCTCGTGACGGCTCGGCATTTCAAGTCATCATGAAACGAATAAGGCTGGTGGCTCCCACTGACATGAGCGTGCTGATATTCGGAGAGAACGGGACTGGTAAGGAGCATATCGCACACCAACTGCACGACAAAAGCAAACGGGCAGGAAAACCGTTCGTTGCAGTGGACTGTGGTTCACTCTCCAAAGAGCTTGCGCCATCGGCATTCTTCGGACACGTAAAAGGTGCGTTCACAGGTGCGGACAACAGCAAGAAAGGCTATTTTCACGAGGCGGAAGGTGGTACGCTGTTCTTGGATGAGGTTGGTAATCTCGCAATGGAAACCCAGCAGATGCTTCTGCGTGCCATACAGGAACGTAGATACCGTCCGATAGGTGATAAGACGGATAAAAGTTTCAATGTCCGCATCATCGCCGCCACCAACGAAGATCTGGAGGCGGCTGTGAACGAAAAGCGATTCCGGCAAGACCTGTTATATCGTCTGCATGATTTCGAGATAACAGTACCGCCGTTGCGCGACTGTCAAGAGGACATCATGCCGCTGGCGGAATTTTTCCGCGATATTGCGAACAAAGAACTGGAATGCGACGTTATCGGATTTGACGGGGAAGCCCGTAAAACATTGCTGACCCATGTTTGGCCGGGCAATGTCCGTGAGCTTCGGCAGAAAATCATGGGTGCGGTGTTGCAGGCGCAGACCGGGCTTGTCACGAAAGAGCATTTGGAATTTGCCGTAACGAAACAGACCTCGCCCGTCAGCTTCGCCCTGCGCAACGACGCGGAAGACAAGGAACGGATTTTGCGTGCGTTAAAGCAAGCGAACGGGAACCGCAAGGTTGCCGCCGAACTGCTCGGAATAGGACGTACAACGCTGTACAGCAAGCTGGAAGAGTATGGGTTGAAATACAAATTCAGGCAATCATAGCCGGTAATTCACTGAATTTAGCTATCTTTGCATGAACATTTGAAGGTAAACGGCGATTGGGGAGCCTTTC
>JAEXAS010000038.1 GCA_023458095.1 Actinomycetes bacterium
GCGGGGGGGCGGCGGGGGTCCCCGGGCGCCCCCACTGTGCGCTGTGATCTGTGCGCTGTGATCAGTAGCCAGAAGAAGAGGCCGCGATCAGGGCACCAGCCGCAATGATGTAGATGATGTAGAACACCACCTGCACGATCAGACCGGCGATGAAGCCGTTACGAGACTGAATCGAGTTCTTGGGCTGGCTGTCCTTCCAGACCAGCCACAGGATCAGCCCAACCAGCGGAATGAAGAACCCGAGCACGGCCCAGCCGAAGCTCCCGGAGTCATTCTGTGCTGGAGGCGCCGGTGGCATTTGTGCATTCGCCATAGTCACTTTCCTTCCCTAGCAGGAATCGAAGGGGAATGTGCGCACGCTACGCCGCCGACCAGGTTGCCGACCCCTTCAACCCTGATTGGGCAATACCGTATCGTGATCGGCGCGCACTGGGCCACTTTCGCCCCACAGTGTGTACAACCCTAAAAATCAGCGCGAAGATTCAGAGTCTTCGTCGGATCCAGCAGGGCTCTGGGACTGCCCGCCGGGGGCGGCGAAGAACTGTTCTGGGGCGCTAGGCGGCGCCGGAATCGGTGCCGGAGGTGGCGGTGCGCCATACCCAGGACCCGGGTAACCAGTCATGCCCGCAGGATCGGCTGGACGCGGCGTCGGGGCGAACATGGCCGCCCGCGCACCCGGCATGGTGGCGACCAACTCGCGAGCCTGTCCAGCTACCTTGTGCTCGGCCAGAATCTCGTACTTCGTGGCCACTGTCTGACTCACCGACGTGAAGTCGCGACGTCCCCGAGTCATGAGGTGGGCCACCACCGAGATCACAACACCGACGACCAGACCCATGCTCAGGCCATAGCCCAGCAGCAGCATGAAGTTCTCCCCCGGCTGCAAGAACCACATCAGCATCGAGACCAGCAAACCGGTGGTGATGCCGTTCTGGAGCCCCACCCCGAACACCGTGGCCCAGGTTCGCCGACCAGTAACCCGCTCCACCGATCGCAGCTCTGTGCCGACAATTGCCAAGTTCTGTACGGGGAACTTCGCATCGGCAAGAAAGTCGACCACCTTCTGGGCATCAGGGTAGGAGTCATAGACCCCGACCGACTGGGGGTATTCCAGTTCGAACAAGTTGCTCATCCGTGATGACGGCATGGAACTCATGCTCTGGCCTCCATTCCGGCAGCCCGCCCGCGGGCGAGAATTGCTGCGGCAAGCTTGACGCCGGCTTCATCGATCATTTCCTCGTCCACCACGATCGCGCCCACCGCACCCTGGGCGGCATCGGTCGCCTGGGCATAGGCGGCCACGATCCGCTCAGCACGCTCGAAGTCGGCCGCCGACGGCGCGAACACCTCATTGCCGGCGTCGATCTGCGCCGGGTGCAGTACCCATTTGCCGTCGTAGCCCAACGCGGCACTCAGCTCTGCCGAACGCCGAAAACCCTCCACGTCACGAATCGCCACGTAGGGCCCGTCGATGGCCTGCAAGCCATGGGCGCGGGCGGCGACCAGAATCGACATCAACACATGATGGAAGGCATCGGCGGGATAACCCTGCGGCTGCGCGCCGACGTTCAACCCGCCCATCCCCAGGCTGGCCATGAAATCTCCGGGCCCGAAGACCAGCGAGGCCAACCGCGGGCTGGCCTGAGCGATCTCAGCCACGTTCAACAACCCCGCAGCGTCCTCGATCTGTGCCTCGATGCCGATACGTCCCACCGGCAGGCCAGCGCTGTGCTCAACCTGGGTCAGCAGCAGGTCCAAGGCCTTCACTTCGGCGGCACAGGTCGTCTTGGGCAACACCAGCGCGTCAATCTTGGCTCCGGCGCCGGAGACAACCTCGATCACATCGGCGAAGGTCCAAGGGCTCTCCCAACCGTTCACCCGAACGGTGATCAAACCAGCGCGGAAGCCGGCACCGAGGTTGAGGGCTTCGACGATGCGCGCCCGCGACTCAGCCTTCACGGCCGGCGCAACCGCGTCCTCCAGGTCGAGAAACAGCCCATCCACCGCCAGGCCGCGGGCTTTCTCGATGAATCGGTCTGAGGAGCCGGGCACGGCCAGGATGGTGCGGCGCGGAACGGCACGACTTTCCGAACGACTTACTTGGCTCACCCTGCCAGCCTATTGCACCACCGGAATGCCACCAGTGGGGCGCCCTTCGACAGGCTCAGGGAACAAAGACCAACCACAACGCCAGGGGCGCCCTTCGACAAGCTCAGGGCACGAAGGTGGCCTACCGCTGGCTGAGCTTGTCGAAGCCCGCAAAGACCGATCAGATCGGCGTGACGCCAAGGTTCTTGCCGACCAGGGACGGCCGGCGTGCTGACAGTTGAGCGGCCAACGCGGTGATCACCGCTGCAGCGGGACGCTCGGGGTCGAGCGCAACCAGCGGCACGCCCTCGTCCCCTCCGGTAGCCATTCCGGGATCCATGGGAATCTGGGCCAACAGCGGAACCTCGTAACCCAGGCGGGTGGTCAGCGTCGAGGCGACCTCGGGACCACCACCGGTGCCAAAGACATCCACTCGATGGCTCTGGCCGCAATGCGGGCATTCCACCTCAAGGAAGGCCATGTTCTCCACCACGCCGATGACCTTCTGCTCCAGCATCGAGGCCATGGTTCCAGCCCGCTCAGCCACCTCGGCGGCGGCGGCCTGCGGGGTAGTCACCACCAGCACCTCCGCATTGGGCAGCTTCTGGCCCAGCGACAGCGCCACATCACCGGTGCCCGGCGGCAGATCCACGACCAGGAAGTCCAGATCACCCCAGTACACGTCGGCCAGGAACTGTTGCAGGGCCCGATCCAAAATGGGGCCGCGCCAGGCGATCACCTGTTCGCGGCTCTCTTTGAGCATGCCGATGCTGATCACCTTCAGCCCCATGCTGGGCACCGGCATGATCATGCCCTCCACCATGGTCGGGTTGGCCTCCATCAAGCCCAGCATCTGCGGCACCGAGTGGCCGTAGATATCGGCGTCGAGCACCCCGACGCTACGTCCGGCGGCAGCCAGTGCCATGGCCAGATTCACCGTGACGGAGCTCTTGCCCACCCCGCCCTTACCCGAGGCGACCAGCAGGACCTGGGTACGGGAATCCGGGGCGCTGAACGGGATGTCGCGCTCCTCCTGCCCGCCACGCAGCTTGCGCTTCAGGTCCGCGCGTTGTTCGTCGTTCATGCTCGACATGGTCAAGTCGACCCGGGTGACCCCCTCGATGGCACCGACCCGCTGGCGCACGTCGGCCTCGATGGTGTTCGCCATGGGACACCCGGTGATCGTCAGCAGCACGGTGATCGCCACCGCACCGTCCTCGGCAACCTTGACGGAATCGACCATGTCGAGGTCGGTGATGGGGCGGTGGATCTCAGGATCGATCACCGTGGCCAAGGCGGCATTGACCGCGGCCTGAAGTTCAGCAGACATGAGGTCAACCTTAGTCAGGAGAACCGGACGTAGCGACTCGGGTTCAGCAGTGAGGTGGGGGCTTCGACAAGCTCAGCCAACGGGGGCTTGGACGGCGGCAGCGGCGGGAGGGCTTCGACAGGCTCAGCCAACGGAGTCCCGACAAGCTCGGCCAGCGGGAGTCTTCACGGGCGCGACCAACGGGAGCGTCGACGGACCCAGCCGGCGAGGTACGTGCAGGACGGTTCAGGCCGACTTGTCGGAATCCTCTTCGGAGTCTTGGAGTTCGGCCAGCAAGTCGCGCAGTTCGGAGCGAATGAAGTCGCGGGTGGCGACGTCGTTCATGCGCATCCGCAGTGAGGCGATCTCGCGGGCCAGAAAATCCATATCGGCGCGGCTCTGGGCCGCCACTTCACGGTCGTGTTCCAGGCTCACCCGGTCGCGGGCCTCCTGGCGATTCTGGGCCAGCAGGATCAAGGGCGCGGCATAGGACGCCTGCAGGGACAGCGCCAGCGTCAAGAACATGAACGGCCACGGGTCGATGGCGTGGCCCTTCATCGTGATGTTGAACACCAGCCAGCCGATGATCAGGACCGTCATCCAGAACAGGAAGCGGGCCGTGCCCATCCACCGGGCGAAGTTCTCGGCAAAACTACCGAAGGCATCACCGTCGACCCGCATCCGCGGGATCCATTCGCTTCGTCGGCGACCGGGGGTATCCAAACGATTGTGGTCAGGCATCGGTCACCTCCGTCTCCAAACGGTCCAACTGCACCCCGCGCCAGTCATTGGGCAGGATGTGGTCGAGCACGTCGTCCACCGTCACCGCGCCCAGCAGGCGCCGTTCCGGGCTCACCACCGGCGCACAGACCAAGTCGTAGGTCGCGAAGTATCGGCTCACCTGGGCGATATTGCTCTGCGGGGTCAGCGGCGTGATGTCGGGGTCGATCAGTTCTGCCACCGACAGGGACGGCGGCTCACGCAGCAGCCGCTGGATGTGCACCGCCCCCAAGTAGCGTCCGGTCGGGGTATCCAGCGGCGAGCGGCAAACGAAGGCCAAAGCGGCCATCGCTGGGGTCACTTCCACCTGCCGAAGCTGGGCCAGCGCGTCGGCCACGGTCGCGTCGACGCCCAAGATCACCGGTTCGGGGTTCATCAAACCACCGGCGGTGGAGGCGTCGTAGGTCAACAGGGTGCGGACGTCCTGGGCGTCTTCTGGCTCCATGCGCTGCAGCAGGGTCTCGGCCAGGCCTGGTTCCAGTTCGGCAATCAGGTCGGCGGCATCATCGGGATCCATCTCCCCCAGCACGTCGGCAGCACGCTCGGTATCCATCGCTGCGATCACGTCGACCTGCTCGTCCTCGGGCAACTCCTCCAAGGCTTCTGCCAGGCGATCATCGTCCATGGCCTGCACCACGCTGGCCCGCAGCATGGGATCCATGTCGTGCAGTTCGCGGGCGACGTCGGCAGCCTTGAGTTCACTCAGTCGCATGACCTGCTGCTCGGCATCACGCGGCGCCGGGGCTTCGATGAACTCCGGCACCTCCGACCAGTCAACGATGGTGACATGCGGACGTTGGAAGGGACGCCGAGCGACTTCTCGCAAGGCCACCTCGGCCAGCGACCATTCGCGGCTGCGGGTGCGCTGGATGGCGATGTCGAAGATAGTTTCCGCCCCGTTGGCACCCTCGCGGCGCACCGTCCGATCGAACAACTCCGCAGCAACGAGCATCTCGCGTTCGCGGGATACGAAACGCCGAGTATTCACCAGACCGGAAACGATCACCTGGTTGGGGTCGATGGAATGAACCCGTTCCATCGGGAAGAAAATTCGACGGTGCGCGAACAGTTCCACCACCAGGCCTTTCACCTTGGGGGAACGCCGTCCGGATCTGTTCTGGATCACCACGTCCTTGACCTTGCCCACCTGCTCACCGTTGGGGTCGAGCATGGGCAGCCCTTTGATCCGGGAAACGAAGATCGACGACGCGGTGCTCACGCGCTGAGGCTACCGCCTAAAGCGAAAGCCGTTGAGCACCTGGGCCGAAATTCGGTGCGATTACCCGGCCTCGGTTGCGCCTCAGGTGGCCTCCGGATCGAATGCCACCACCGGCGCCGGAGTCTCGACCTCCTGCGGCCCGTCCTCGGCCGGGCTGTGCACCTGAGCCTCGAAGTCCCCGGCCGTGTCACTGAGCGTCTTCTTCACCTCGGTGACTTCAGCACTGACCGGGTCCAACAAGGTGGAGGCGACCAGCGACTTCGGGTTGAGATCGGCCAGGTTCAGGTTGGCGAACTCCGGGCCCAACTCGTCGCGGAGCTTTCCTTGGGCATCGTTGGCGATATTGCGCACGTAGTTGAACACCCGGGCAGCCTTGCGGGCCAGACCGGGCAGTTTTTCCGGACCGAAGATGATGATCGCCAAGATCACCAAGATGATGATCTCGGAGGCGTTGAAGTCGATCATGATCGAGTCGGTCCTGCACTCACAGTCCGGTGGCCTCCAGCAGCGCCACGAAGGTCGCTGCCTGTTCCGGCGAAGCGCTCAACAAAGGCTTGCGCATCGGTCCGGGCGTAAAACCACGTGCAGCCAGGCCGGCCTTGACCAGCATGGCGCCCTGCGTGGCAAAGACGCCGGTGTAGACCCCCAGCAGATCCGCGTGCTGCTGTGCAGCCGCCGCCACATCCCCATCGAGGAAGGACTGGATCATGGCTTTGGTTGCGCGTCCGGTGAAGTGGGTGGAGGTCCCCACCACACCCACGCCGCCCACGGCCATGAGCGGCAGCGTCATGCCGTCATCTCCGGCGTAGTAGGCCAGTCCGGTGGCCTTCATCACCTGCGATGACGCCACCGGCTGACCTTTGGCGTCCTTGACCGCAACGATCTTGGGATGAGCCCCAATCTGGATCATGGTGGCGGTCTCCACCGGAATCCCGGAGCGATGCGGAATGTCGTAGATCATGATCGGCAGTTCGGTCGCCTCAGCCACGGTGAGGAAGTGGTCGGCAACGGCATCCTGCGGCGGACGGCTGTAATACGGCGTCACCACCAACAACCCGGACGCACCGGCTTGCTCGGCCTGCTTGGCCAGCTCAATGGTGTGGGCGGTGCTGAAGGTGCCCACGCCGGCCACCACCTGGGCGCGATCACCGACCTCGGCGATCACAGCCTCCAGCAGCGCCAGCTTCTCGGTATCGGTGGTTGTGGGGGCCTCACCGGTGGTTCCGTTGATGACCAACGCGTCGTTGCCCTGGACATCGACCAGGTGAGCCGCCAGTCTGCGGGCCTCGTCAAGGTTCAGCGACCCGTCCTCATGGAAGGGCGTGATCTGGGCGGTGAGCACTCGTCCGAAAGGCACATTCATAGCCACAGCCTAGGCGTTCTTCACCGAGGTCAGCCCCCGGCCGTCTCGCGTTCGCCCCTTCGACGGCCCCGCCTCACCCTCATCCCAGCGCGCATTCGCGACTTGTTCTGCGACAACCACACGACTCATGGGACGCAATGGTAGGGGCAAAGGCTAGGCTGACGTCTGTGAGCCCAGTGGGAAAGAATTCGGGAACAGCAGGCTTGTGGACCAATACCCAGGCCTTCGCTGAGAGTTTCGCAGGCGAGTCCGACGCCGGACGCGCCGCCCGTCGGCGCGCCGATGAGGTGGGTGCGGAGGTTATCGGCACCGGAGTCGCCACTGCATTGACCCTGCTGGCTCGAACCGTGAACGCCCGCGCAGCGGTCGAAATCGGTACCGGCACCGGCGTATCGGCCGCCGCCCTGCTGAGTGGAATGGACCCCGATGGGGTACTCACCAGCATCGACCCCGACGCCGACGATCAACTTGTCGCCCGCGAAGTGCTCGCCACTGCCGGCATACCAGCCCGGCGGGCACGGCTGATCACCGGGCAGCCCCTGCTCGTGCTGCCAAAGCTCAGCGACAGCGCCTACGACCTGGTCTACGTCGACGGCGACCCCTTGGAATATGTCGAGTACGTCGCCCAGGGCGAACGGCTGCTTCACTCCGGTGGCATCTTCGTCATGCATCACGCACTGTGGGGTGGCCTAGTCGCCGATGATCGCAATGAGGACGATGAGCCGCTCATCATCCGCGAGGCACTGGTGGCGATTCAGGAGAGCGGCGCCTTCACCACGGCCCTGCTGCCGATCGGTGACGGGCTGCTGGTCGCGGTGCGAGCCTGACCTTTCGGCAGGATTGCCCCGGGCCGATTCAGATGCTGGGTACCACCACGTTCTTGGCAACCACGGTGATGCCGTTCTCGACATGGAATCCGCGCTCCCGGTCATGATCCGGGTCGACACCGATTTCGACCCCGTCGGGCACCACGACGTTCTTGTCCAGGATCGCGTTGCGCACCACGGCGTTGCGGCCGATGCGGCATCCGGAGAAGATCACCGACTGCTCGATCTTGGCCCATTTGTCGACCATCACATTGGGTGAGAGCACTGACCGATCAACGTCACCGCCGGAAATGATGCAGCCGGCACTCACGATGGAGTCCTCCGCCGTACCCCGCAAGGTGAACTTCGCACCGGGCAACTGCGCCTGAGACGTCCAGATCGGCCACTTCCGGTTGTACAGATTGAACTCCGGATCCACCGACACCAAGTCCATATGGGCGGCGTGATAGGCCTCGATCGTGCCCACGTCACGCCAGTAGTTGCGGTCCTTCTCCGTGGCACCAGGGACGTTGTTGCAGGTGAAGTCGTACACCCGGGCACGACCCTCATTGACGAAGTTGGGAATGATGTTGCCGCCCATGTCGTGACGCGAGTTCGAATCGGCGGCATCAGAGATCAAAGCGTCCACGAAAGCCTTGCGGGTGAAGACGTAGTTCCCCATCGAGGCGTAGGACTCCTCGGGGCTGTCGGGCAGACCCGGCGGATCGGCAGGCTTCTCCAGGAAGCGGTTGATGCGTCCGGAGACATCGGCGTCGATGATTCCGAAAGCCGTGGCTTCGCTGCGTGGCACTCGGATCCCGGCGACCGAGGCGTCCATGCCCGAATCGATGTGGGCCTGCACCATGTCCTCGACATTCATCCGGTAGATGTTGTCGGCCCCGAAAACGACCACGTAGTCGGGATCCTCATCGTTGATCAGGTTCATCGACTGGTAGATGGCATCGGCACTGCCCTGGTACCACTGCTTCCCGGTGCGCTGCTGAGCAGGCACGGAGGTGACATAGGACCCCAGAAGTGGCGACAACCGCCAGGTCAAGGTGATGTGCCGATCCAGCGAGTGCGACTTGTACTGGGTGAGCACGCAAACCTTGGTCAGATCAGAGTTCGCCAGGTTCGACAAGACGAAGTCGATGAGGCGATAGGTGCCCCCGAAAGGTACGGCGGGCTTGGCCCGATCAGCGGTGAGCGGCATCAACCGTTTTCCCTCGCCACCAGCAAGAACGATGGACAAGACATTCGGTCCGCTACTCATGCTCTGAACCTAGGCCAGCGGCGCCGAAGCCACAACAAAACGCGCGAATTGCTCACCGGAATTTCACCGGATTCCACACCTTCCCAGCTTCGGCCAACGTCGGACGGCCGGACCCGCTTTGTGACACCATCACCTCATGGCCTTACGCGTATCCATCCTGACCCGCGAGTATCCCCCGCACATCTATGGAGGCGCCGGCGTCCATGTCGGACAGTTGGTGCCTCAACTGCGCCGGTTCGCCGACAGCGTCGAGGTGCAATGCATGGGCGAGCCTCGTGTTGGTGCCACCGCACACCCGGAGAATTTCCCCGAAGGCGCCAATGCTGCCCTGCGGGTCCTGGGTGCTGACGTGGCGATGGCCAACGCCATCGGTGAGGTGGATGTGATCCACTCCCACACCTGGTATGCCAACTTCGCCGGGCTGCTGGGCTCCAAGCTGCTGGATGTGCCGCACGTGGTCACCTCTCATTCACTGGAGCCGCATCGCCCCTGGAAGGCCGAGCAACTCGGCGGCGGCTATCGGGTGTCCAGTTGGGCGGAGAAGACCGCCTTCCTTGACGCTGCAGCGGTGATCTCGGTGAGCGAGGGAATGCGTCGCGACGTATTGGACTCCTATCCCGAACTCGACCCGGCACGGGTGCAGGTGGTCAAGAACGGGATCGACACCGAAGAGTTCCGCCCCGACCATGCCACCGAGGTGGTTGACGCACTGGGCATCGATCGCGACCGCCCGCTGGTGGTCTTCGTCGGACGCATCACTCGCCAGAAAGGCCTGGTCCACCTGGTGCGGGCTGCGCGCGCCTTCGATCCCGACACCCAACTGCTCCTGCTGGCCGGAGCCCCCGACACCCCCGAGATCGCCGCCGAATTCGAAGCCGCCTTCGCCGAGCTGAGCAAGGCCCGCCCCGGTGCCGTGCGATGGGTGCCCGAGATGCTGCCTCGAGCTTCCGTACGCCAAGTGCTCACCCATGCCACGGTGTTCGCCTGCCCGTCCATCTATGAGCCGTTGGGCATTGTGAACCTGGAGGCGATGGCCTGCGAGACCGCAGTCGTGGCGTCCGCGGTAGGCGGGATTCCGGAGGTCGTCGTTGATGGCCAGACCGGTTCGCTGGTGGCCTACGATCCGCAGCGAGCAACCGACCCCGCATTCGTGGCCGACTTCGAAGCCCGCTTCGCCGAGCAGATCAACACTCTCACCCGAGACCCGGGGTTGGCCGCCCGCTACGGCCAGGCCGGACGGCTGCGCTGCCAACAGGAGTTCTCCTGGGAACGCATCGCCCAACAGACCATCGCCGTCTACGAACAGGCGATCGCCTTCCACCATTCCCGCTGACTAGGGCCACCGGGAGGCCTCCTGGCGAGCCGTCCGCGGCGTCGTGGGCACCCACACGAGCCAGCAGCTACCGGGGTGTGGACGCAAAGAAAGCCGACACCGAGACGGCGGTCTCGATGTCGGCTTTCACAAAGTCAGGCTACGACGACGCCTTCCAGGGCCGCCTTCAACTCCGCAGCTTCCATGGCGTTCATCTCAATCACGAGGCGCCCGCCACCCTCAGCCGGAATACGCATGGCGATCACGCGACCTTCCTTGGCCACCTCGATCGGCCCATCCCCGGTCCGTGGTTTCATCGCTGCCATCGCAATACCCCTGTTTCTGGCTGATTCGGAATCGAACTGTCCCCATTATTCCACTCTTCACCGACATGGCTGGAATCGAGGAGTCCGATCACGGCCGGTAGGCCTGCTCAGAGGGACGGCCCCAGGCGGACAGATCCTTGCCCTGGGCCACGTCGTCGAGTTGGTCAGCCATGCGGTCGAGCAGTTCATCGACCTGTTGCATGGAATAGCCCCGCGGAACCACCGCGAACCGGATGCCGCGCAGATCGTCACCGGTCAGGGTGCCGGAGGGAACATGCGGCTGCGGAATATCGGACACCGTGTTCGGCATCTCACCCAACCGACCGGACGCCGCAACGGCGGCCAAGCCCAACACGATCACTGCGACAGTCGCGATTGCCCAGGTCATGGTCCAACTTTACCGGTTGTTCAGGAGTCGTCGACCTCGCGGGACGCCGGCTGCGGCGAATCCTCGGCGGTCACCAAGGCCACCGCCTCGTCGGGATCATCGGTCAACTGGAGCAGATCACGGTCGATGCTTCCGATGTACCCCTTGGCCTGCACCTGGTCGGTGAGCCAGTTGAGCATCGGCGTCCAGAACTCGCATCCGAACAAGACGATGGGGAAGGACCTCACCTTGTGGGTCTGCACCAAAGTCACCGCTTCAAAGGCCTCGTCGAAAGTGCCGAACCCGCCCGGCATCACCACGAATCCGCTGGAGTACTTCAGGAACATCACCTTGCGCGCGAAGAAATAGCGGAAGTTGATCCCCAGCGAGACATAGGAGTTGAGTTCCTGCTCAAAAGGCAATTCGATGCCCAATCCCACCGAGATTCCACCAGCCTCCAACGCCCCCTTGTTGGCTGCCTCCATGATTCCCGGGCCACCACCGGTGATGGTGGCATAGCCGGCCTTGGCCAAGCCGGCGCCGATGCGCACCGCTGCGGCATATTGCTCGCTGTCGCGTTTGGCCCGGGCCGAGCCGAAGACGCCGATGCCCGGTCCGACTTCGGCCAAAGCCCCGAAACCCTCAACGAACTCCGATTGGATGCGCAGCACCCGCCACGGATCGGAATGCACCCACGAACCGTCATCACGAGCGGCCAAGAGGCGCTCGTCATTGGTGGTCGGCAGAGCCTGATCATGGCTACGGATCACGCGCGGCTGGGTTTTCTTACTCACACCTGCAATCTAGCCTGCCGGATCGAAGGTCCCCTGACCGGCGCACCAGCGCTAAGGTCAGGCTCATGGATGCCAGCGACGACTGTCCGTGCGGCAGTGGTTTCAGCTACGGCGACTGCTGCGGGCGTCTGCATGATGGCGAGGCGTTCGCCGCCACCGCCGAGCAACTCATGCGTTCGCGCTATTCCGCCTTCGCTCTCGGCGACGCCGCCTATCTCGAAGAGACCTGGCATCCCGATACCCGTCCGCGCACTGTGGAATTAGGCGACGGCCTGGAATGGCTCTCCTTGCAGATCGTCTATGCCGGCGACGATGAGGTCGAGTTCGTCGCCCGCTTCCGGGGCCCGGGCGGACGCGGCTTCGTACGCGAGCGCTCGAAGTTCGTCCAATACGACGGACGCTGGGTCTATCTGGCCCCGGCCGAGGACTGATCCGTCCCGGTCAGCTCAGCCACCGCAGCAATGCGCTGTAGCAGGTGAAAAGGTCCGCTCGTGGACAGTGCTCATCGTCGGCGTGGGCCTTGCCCGGATCCCCGGGGCCGAAGTTCACCGCAGGGATCCCCAGCGCCGCGAACCGGGCCACATCCGTCCAACCGAACTTGGCTCGAGGCTCGCCGCCGACGGCCGCTGCGAACTCCCGAGCCAGCGGCCGGTCCAGCCCCGGACGCGCCGCCGGTGCGAAATCGGTGAACTCCACGTCGTAGCCCGACATCACCTCTCGACAATGCTGCTTGGCGGCAGCCTCGTCCCGATCCGGAGCGAAGCGGAAGTTGATGCTCACCTCACAACGATCGGGGATCACATTTCCGGCAATGCCTCCGCTGATGGCCACCGCATTGAGGCCTTCGCGGTACTGCAGACCATCGACCACCACCTCGCGGGGTTGGTACTCGCTCAAACGATTCAAGATCTCCGCGGCGCTGTGAATGGCGTTGTGGCCCAGCCAGGCCCGGGCCGAATGCGCAGCCGTCCCCTGCGTGGCGACGGTGAATCGCAGGGTTCCCTGGCAGCCGCCCTCGATCACCGCTGAGGTGGGCTCCATGAGCACGGCAAAGTCGGCGGTGAGCCACTCGGGGTGCTGGGCGGCGATGCGATTGAGCGAGTTCAGTTCGGCGGCAACCTCTTCGTGGTCGTAGAACACCCAGGTGATGTCGCGATTCGGTTCGCTCAGAGCTGCCGCAGCAGCCAGTTGCACCGCGACGCCACCCTTCATGTCGGCCGATCCGCGGCCGTAGATCAACTCGCCGTCCTCCCAGGACGGCAGGTTCCCCGCCACCGGAACGGTATCCAGGTGCCCGGCGATCACGACCCGCTCGGTGCGACCCTGCTGGGTACGCGCGATCACCGTGTCGCCATCGCGGACCACCGTCAGATGTGGCAGCGCCCGCAACGCCGCCTCCACCAGATCGGCCAGCCGCCCTTCGTCCCCACTCACCGAAGGCACGTCGAGCAGTTGCCGCATCAGCGCAACCAGGTCTCCACCCAGGCTCAATTCCATGCCGCCAACCCTACTGTCCCCGCTCTGCGCTCCAGGCGCTCCCGAAAGGTGCAGACGCGCCCCCAACATTGGGAGCGTCTGCACCGTTAGGGGGCGGCGGGGGTT
>JAEXAS010000039.1 GCA_023458095.1 Actinomycetes bacterium
CTCCGGCTACGGCAGCCAACGCGGTCACGTCGAGATCTACCGCGGTGAGGAGTACACCATCGACTTCATCACCAAGGTCCGCCTCGAAGTCCTCGTCGAAGACGAAGACGCCGAAGCCCTCACCGGAATCCTGGTCCAGGCCGCCCGCACCGGCGAGGTCGGCGACGGCAAGGTATGGATCACACCGGTCGACAATGTCATCCGGGTCCGCACCGGCGAAAGCGGCCCCAGCGCGGTCTGAGTTCGCCGACGGCTCAGCACGGCTTCTTGCGTCGAGTCCACGCCACGGTGGCGGCACCGACCACCAGATGTCCAGCCGCTTCGAGGGCCCGACATGCCTCCCTCAGGGTCGCGGAGGTGGTTACCACGTCGTCGACGACGATGACTGATCCAGGCAGCCCACGCCCGCGGGCGCGAAAGGCACCCCGCAGGTTCGCCTGACGTGCCGCAACTCCCAGACCCGCCTGATCAACCAGCCGCCGCCGCTGCCGCAACGCCCCGGCGACGGCCACTGGGTATCCCCGACGCCGCAGCAGGCGGGCGGCGACCCGAGCCAGGCTCGCGGTGAAATCCACACCCCGGTGCGCCACCGTAGCCGGGCTGGAGGGTACTGGCACCAACCACACCGTTCCCGACACCGGGACCTGGCGGATCACAGCCTCCACCGACCAGGCCAACCGGTCGGCGAGCACGGCGACCAGCATCAGCCCATCGCGCTCCTTGGCACGGAGCAGCACGGCTTTCAGGACCGCCGCGTACTCCCCCGCCGACATCACCACAGGTTCGACTCCGGCGACTCGGCGCACCGATTCGTCCGATAACACCGCGCGACACTGTTCGCACAACTCGCGGCCACCAGCGCCGCAGCCAGCGCACTGGGCACCGAAAACCAACTGCGCGGCGGCTTCGATAACTCGCTTCCCGGTCACGACCGCATCTTCGGCACAGCGGCGATGTCGGGTCACCGATCCACAGGGGGCACCCACCTTTGGCCTCAGCCGGAATAGGCCACTGCCGACACCTCTGTGCTTACCAGAAACCAGTTGAACTCACCGTCGAAGCGGTACACAGTGGCCGTGACCGAGTAGCCCAGCGGGTCACGCCCGGGAACCACCGCCATCGATTGGAGACGCAGTGCGTCGCTGGGTCCGATATCACTGACAGCAGATCCGTCCTGGCTGACCAGGACCGCGCCCACTTGTTGCGGATCCTGACGTAGCAAGGCGAGTTCGGAGATCGAACTCCAACCGACGTCCAAGAGGTCGGTTGCGCCCACACCAAGCAGATTGGTGTTCAACGGTGCCCAGCCGGAGAGGGTCACTCCCAGCGGGGAGTAGGACACTCGCGCCAGGCCGACGGTGGCCGAAGAGCCTCTGCCCAGCACCAGCGCCACTCGGCTTCCGTCCAGAGCCAACGCCACGCTTCGAACGGTGCCAGAGGGCATCGAGGTAATGGTCAGCGGCAAAGCCCTTCCGTCGCGGTAGATCCGCAGCGCGGAGAGTCCGGCGGATGACGGCGACCAGATGTCTCCATTTCGTGCGAAGGAGGGACGCAGCAGTCCGCTGCCCGTCCGCAGTCGCGACACCTTCCCGGTTCCGGCACCGGTGATCAGTTCGGTGCCGGAGGCGCTGACCAGCGCCCAGCGAGTCAGATCGCGCGACGCCGCCAGGGAACTCGCCTTCGGTAGCCCGGCGCGCACATCAATCAGATCAGACCAGCTTTCCGGTGAACTCTGCCGCGTCAGCTTGCCCCCCGCCAGTTGGAAGGCCACCTTCGGTCGGGCAGCGTCCCCGGGGTCGAGTCCGGCGAAGTCACCAGGGCTCAACTCCGAGCGCCCCTCATAGCTCCACTGCTGGCCGTCAACGATGACTCTCACCGCGGTGATGTCGTCCAAACCACACAGCGTGTAGGTCAGTTCCGACAGGAGGTGATCGCGCTGAATCGTCTCCATGGGTGTGGTTGATCCCAGGGTGACCGTGGCGATGCCACCGTCCACCAGGACGGAGCTCACCGTCAGCTTGATCCCGCGGCGTGAGGCCACCACCGGGGCCAACCAGGACGAGGGTCCATCCAAGACGGCCTGCACAGCGCGAAGCGGTGCGGTCTGACCGTTCGGGAAGTGGTGCGGGTCAGGCACCATCGATAAACCGTCCCGAGCCCGAAACTCGACGTCAACCGCCAGGAATCCGGTGCTGTACACGTACCGCGACATGAGCAGACCCGTCGGCGGCCGAGAAATGCGCCACTGTCCGTCAGCGTTCTTGACCAGCCCAAAGTCCTGCCGCAGTTGCCCGCTCACCGGCCGATAGATCCCACCGGAGTCGATCGCACCGCTCAGCGGAGCGCTGAGCACCACGGTCTGATCGGTCTCGGTCGGCGGGTAACCATCGGCGTAGATCTGCACCCCTGATTGGGGTTGCCACGCCTTGCCAGCCGCCTCGGTCAGATACTCCCGGGCCACCCGGTAGTCCGACTCTGAGGTGCTCATCGCGTGAAGGAAGCCCTCCACAATCAGCTGCTTGGTGGCGCCATCGGCCGGCGGTAGCGGAGCGACCCGTACCCCGGTGACGGCCCCGGACGGCTCCAGGCTATGTTCGGTGACCGGGCCGGAGGTCGGCACCGACGTGCAGCCAGCGCTCAACACGACCACCAGCAACACCATCACTGCCTGCAATGGACGGATCATCCCTGCTCCTCCTCAGGCGCGGCGGGCAGCGGGGAGGAGGTGAGCTTGCTGCCGGCCGACCGGGGCAGGGTCAACCGGAACTGCGCCCCCTTGCCTCGCTCACCCCATGCGGTAAGCCAGCCACCGTGCAGCCTCGCGTCCTCCAAGGAAATGGACAGGCCCAGCCCGGTGCCGCCGATGCGTCGGCCACGGGACGGATCGGCGCGCCAGAACCGGTTGAACAGTTGCGTCCCCTCCGCCATGGAGAAGCCCACCCCGTGGTCGCGTACAGCGACCGCCACCGCGGCGGCACTTCCGCACAGGCGCACCTCGATCGGTTTGCCTTCGCCGTGTTCGATCGCGTTGGTAATCAGATTGCGCACGATCCGCTGGATACGCCGCCGGTCAATTTCGGCCAGCCCGTTGCCCTCGCTGGTGTAGCTCAGCGAACTCCCCGCCCGTTCAGCCAAGGGCCGCAGCGCTTCCAGTTCTTCGCCCACCAGCAGGCCCAGGTCGACAACCTCCAAGGAGAGTTCAGCAGCACCGGCGTCAAAGCGGGAGATCTCCAAAAGGTCGGCCAGCAGGGATTCGAATCGATCCAACTCGGCCGACAGGAGTTCGGCGGATCGGGCCGAGGTGGTGTCGAACGACTTGCGCTGGGCATAGAGCACCTCGCTGGCCATTCGAATCGTGGTGAGCGGGGTGCGCAGTTCATGGGAGACGTCGGAGACAAAGCGCTGCTGGACGGTGGAAAGCTCCTCCAGTTCGCCGACCTTGTGCTCCAGTTCCGAGGCCATGTGGTTCATCGAACGCGCCAAGCCCGCAAGATCCTCCACGCCACCGACGGCCATCCGGTCGTCCAGGTGTCCGGCGGCCAGCCGTTCGGCCGCCAGCCGCGCGGCCCGAACCGGACGGAGCACCTGGACCACCATCACATAGACCACCGCCCCCAAGCCGGCCAACAGGATCAATCCGGTTGCGAAGGCGGCCTGTTGGACCACGGCGATGGTCTGACGTTCTTGGGTGGTGGGAAAAAGGAAGTAGATCGGATAGATGCCTTGACCGGGTGCAACCAGTTCACCGGCGACCACCACTCCGGGCTCGGCGGGCCGGTTGTCGGTGAATTGGATCAGCGTGGGGGTGCTCCACAGGTTGCCCGATGAGTTCACCGCCGCGCGCAGCTCATCGGGAATGCTGGAGGACGCAACGCCAGCGCTGCCGATCTGAGAGATCGGGGTTTCAATGGCTACGTAGTACTGGTTTCCGGTCTGACCGCGATTGGTCGCGTCACGGCCCAACCGGGTAATCCGCTCCCCCAGTGAGGTGGTCCGCAGGTCAGTGGTCGCCAGATCGCGCTGCATGCCGGCAATCACCGCAGAGGCTTCGGCCACGCTGGCTTGAGTCTTACCCTCGATGATTCCCCGGGTGGACTGCTCCATCAGGAACCAGCCGGTGAGCAGCAGGATGACCACCGAGGCGGCCAGGGTTGAGACCACCACCCGGAACGGGAGGGATCGACCCCACAGTCCAATTGGATTCATTCAGGCCGCCACTAGGCCGTTTTGGTCTCTCCGGCCCGATACCCGATGCCGCGGACGGTCACCACGATCTCGGGACGCTCCGGATCCTTCTCGACCTTGGAACGCAGGCGTTGGACGTGGACATTCACCAGCCGGGTATCGCTGGCATGGCGATAGCCCCACACTTCCTCCAACAGCACCTCGCGGGTGAAGGCCTGCTTGGGGCGGCGGGCCAAGGCGAGCAACAGATCGAACTCCAAAGGGGTCAAGGTGATCTCCTCCTCCCCTCGGCGCACCGTGTGTTCGGTGACGTTGATGGTCAGGTCACCGATCCCGATGGCTTCCTCTCCGGCTCCAGCCTCGGGACGTCGGCGCAGGCGTGCTTTGATGCGCGCCACCAACTCTTGGGTCTTGAAGGGCTTGGCCACGTAATCGTCGGCGCCGGCCTCCAGACCGCAGACCACATCGGTGGTGTCGCTCTTGGCGGTCAACATGATCACCGGCACACCGGAGATCGCCCGAATGTCGCGACAGACATCAACCCCATCGCGTCCGGGCAGCATCAGGTCGAGTAAGACCAGGTCCGGTCGGTGTTCGTGAAAGACCTTCAGCGCCCGCTGCCCGCTGTGGCACAACACCGGGTCGAAGCCCTCCTGACGCAACACGATCTGCAGCATCTCGGCCAACGCTTCATCGTCATCGACCACGAGGATCTTCGCCGCGGCGGCGTGCAAGCCTTCGGGCATGGGGTCCTCCTCGGTTCGGGGGTGGCACCTCGTCGTGCGACCAGTGCGCTGTCACCGGGTCGTGCCGGCAGGTAACACGCAATGGTAGTCCGCAGCGTGGATCCAACCCAGGTTTCAGTTCAACTCGACGCTGGCCGGCCAGGTCGAATACAGGCCGAGATCGCCACCTTGACGTCGCAGCACTGTGCGCCACAGCAACTCAGGGTCGGTGTCGAAGGGATCGGTCGGCATTGCCGAAACCAGGTACCACATGCCGAAGTCGAGCTCCTGCTCCAATTGCCCGGGGTCCCAACCGGCGTAGCCAGCGAAGATTCGCAAATGTTCAAAGGCCCCGCGGGCCAGTTCGACCGGGGTCTCGAGATTGAGCAGGCCGACCTGTCCGCGCACGCGACGCCAGCCGGGTGGTTCTTCGGCGCCCACGGGGATCTCGGCCAGGCAGATAGCGCCTTGCTGCGAAACCGGGCCGCCGTCGAACAGTTCCCGGGGATGGCTCACCAGCGGGGCCCATGCCGGTAGAGCCGAATCCAAGTCCAGAGCGCTGGGACGATTCAGCACCACCCCGACGGTGCCGGATTCGTCGGCGTCCAGCAGGAAGATCACCGTGCCCCCGAAATACCCATCGGTACTGGTGATGCTGGAGACCAGCAAGTCTCCGACGCGGAACTCAGTCACGTGTCACCTCCCAGGGGAAAGTCTCGCACTTCCGCGCCGCTGGCTGGAACCGAAGAAGTGTGCAGATCGTGGCCCGTAGCGCGCCGAGCCTTCACCGAAGGCGTCGCCAGGCCACCGCGCAGACTACGGACGCACCGGGAGGCAGGGCGCTGAACGCACTGCGGCGGCCCGAGGGGACACGGGGCGCCCCCCAGGGTGGGGGGGG
>JAEXAS010000040.1 GCA_023458095.1 Actinomycetes bacterium
TCAAACAATGGCGATTCACCTGGAACAGCCTCAACCAACTCACCGCCACCACCACCCCCGACGGCCACCACTGGACCTACCACTACGACGCCCTCAACCGACGCACATCAAAAACCCACCACGACCCAACCGGGCACATCGTAGAGACCTACCACTTCACCTGGGACGGCCCCACCCTCATCGAACAAACCCACACCACCAACAACACCACCACAACCACCACCTGGGAACACGAAGGCCTCACCCCCATCGCCCAAACCACCACCCACAGCGAACCCTCCCAAGCCCAAATCGACGCCGAGTTCGCCGCCATCATCACCGACCTCGTCGGAACACCCATCCGACTCCTCAACACCAACGGCAAAACCACCTGGACCAACCACGCCAACACCTGGGGCGCCACCACCGCCAACCACACCATGCCCCTACGCTTCGCCGGCCAATACCACGACACCGAAACCGGACTGCACTACAACTACAACCGCTACTACAACCCCGACACCGGCCGATACATCACCACCGACCCCCTCGGACTCACCCCCTCACCCAACCCCCACACCTACGTCACCAACCCCACCACCACAATCGACCCACTCGGACTCTCCGAAATGCACGGCCTACACTCTGGTCCGCTCCTAACGCGTCAGGAGGATGAGTTCGGCAACCGGATCACAAACCCACCCAAGGCCCCCAACTGGCAGGTTAAGGAACTGGCCGAATTCCTGGGCTACAGGCGGACGGGCCAAAAGGTTGACGGCCAGTTCGTGTATCGAAATGGTCACAGCCATATCGTCCATGACCAGACCGCACACAGCGGCGGCTTTTGGAAGGTAGCGGGCTCTGTCGCGGATCTTGGAAGTAAGTCCACTCGCGCTGGCACCTACGACTTCCTGCTGCAGTACATTGGCAAGTGATGACTGAGCGGGACTGGTTTGTGAGTGTCGGGCCATTTGATGAGGACCAAGCCGTCGAGTGGGTGGAAGAGCTGCGTTCCGTTCGTGACCCAGCTGTCCACATTGACTTGATCGATGACCGCCAGTGGTACGCCTCGGCGATGGACGAGGAGTCGGTCCGTTCCACTGTGGCGGTATTGAAGGCGGGGCTCGCCAGCACGGATGTTCCCGAGGGTGTTCGGACCAGTGTTGAGGGGCTGGTCGATGACATGGAGTCCTGGTTGGAGACCGAACCCGACCCGCCACGTTGACTCGTTTTGCTCGGCTGGAGGTTGAAAGGAGCTTGGCATGACTTCTCCGGCGCGCCACCAGGCTCTTGTTCGTTGTATGGGTGATGCAGGCTTCGGAGGGCCCGGCGCTTTCCTCTATGCGGTCTTGCTCACTTCAGGCACCCCGATGACTTCACGTGAACTCGCCCAGAGGTCTGATCGGCGTCGGGTCGCCGTGTTGGCCGACCTGGTGACGCTTCAGGAACACGGCCTCGTTGGAGAGCACCGCGATCAGAACCGGACGGTCTGGTTTGCACTAGACCCAGCCGTCAGCTGGCTGACCCATCTCGCCGAGAGCCTTTGGGCTGAGGGTCTGGACTGGAGGCCCGCCCGCGAGCTTTCGTCGGCTCGCGAGATGCAGGTGATGCGACGTGTGCGGGTTCTTGCGATGTCCCTGTGGCGACCTCATGATCTGGTCCGTCAGCGCCCGGCGGCACGGGTTCGCAATGCTCGGTTGCTGGAGCAGTTGCTCGCTCAGTCGATCTCAACAGCCCAAGGCAAGATTCGTGCAGCATCAGGAATCTCCACAACGGGCGAGTGGCCGTGGGTCCAAAGGCGCGTGATGACGAGCGTCGCGTGCCAGCGAATCACCGTCGTTGATGAGATCTATGAGCGTGGTCTAGCTGGCGCAGCGCGAGATCTTGCCAGTGGTGTTCAGGTGAAGATCGGTCCGGGCGCCTTCGATCAGCCCGTCTACCTCGTCGACTCCAACGTGCTCATCACACTCGCCAGTGACCCCACGACCGTCGGCCAGCTCAGCGACGATCGCTCGACGATAGAGCGGTTCCGAACCCAGTTCGACGAGGAGTTCGCCACCGCAGAGCCGGCGGCTGCCGTCATTGGCCGATGCGCGGCGACTGCGAAGGCGCAGATCGAGAGCGCCAGTGAACTGAGCGAGGACGCGACGGATCTGCTTCACGGACTGGTGAAGCTCGGTGTGTCGTCCCGGCCGACTCAGGAGGCCGGCTGGAACAGCGGCCGGACGCAGACCGCCCGGGCTGAACTCCTCACCTCAGGTCACGCCATTGTGACCGCGAAGGGCGACCTCCTTCCCAACTGGTCCGCATGGGTTGAGTCGAAGGAGCACCGGCCATGACGAACGCGGTCGAAATCCAGGACAGAGCTGCCAGCGCACTACAACGCTGCGGGTTCAGCGAACGCGGGCGAGTCTGGCACCTGCCTGCACCAGACATTCAATGGGTGGCGCAGATCGCCCGCCACCCTGGCACGCAGCGGGTCACGGTCGACGTCGGACTGGAACTTCAAAACGAGGCCCTGCCGGCGCAGGCCACAGATTGCGGGATCCTCCTCCGCCTCGAAGAGATGTCGTGCATGCAGCACATGTGGGTCACACAGGCGCTCGACACGGAGTGCGATCTGGAGGGCCTATTGCGCGACTCCGAGATTGACGAAGCGATCTACGTCCTGGGTGAGTACGTCGATGCACGGGGCACCCTTGCTGCGATCCGCCAGTGTTTCCTGGCGGGCGAGTTCGTATCGGCCAGGATCACCGATGATGCTCACAGCATGCTCGTCGACGACGAACTCAGCCCAGCAATCGTCGCCTGGACCGGCTGGGGCTCGTCCGCCACACCAACTCGAGACGAAGCCAGTCTGATCTCACGCTACGGCAGCGACAGGGCCCGCGAGCTAGCCCTCGCAGCGAGCGTACTGGCGGCCGACTTCCAAAAACACGGAGTGCATCTCGCGGCACCAAACCTCCAAGCCCTTGGGGACCAAGCAGCAGTGGTGTTCCGAGATCGACACCCCCACGTTTCGGATGAAGCAGTGGCAGCGCTGCGCTGGTGCTTCCTCTGGGATCGCAGGTAGCCACCTCGCAGTATCGGCGACCGGCCCCAGCAGCGGCCAACGCCGAATTCGCCGCCATCATCAGCGACCTGGGGCGCCACCACCGCCAACCACACCATGCCGCTACGCTTCGCCGGCCAATACCACGACACCGAAACCGGGCTGTACTGAGGTTGACCCCGAATTCCGGACAGGTGGTTGTTTGGTCAGGCGGCCATGGGGGCCGTCTGGTCGGCTTGTCGGGCCTGGTTGTGTTCGTACTGTAGTGGGCTGATGTAGCCGATCTTGGAGTGGCGGCGGCGGGCGTTGTACCAGCCGTCGATCCAGGCATAGACGCCGCGGCGGGCGTCGGTGATCGTGGCGAACACGTGCCGGTGGTAGTACTCGTTCTTCAGGGTGGACCAGAACGATTCGGCGGACGCGTTGTCCCAGCACACCCCGGTGCGTCCCATCGAGCGGAGAAGGTCGAGATCGCCGCACAGGTCGGCGATTTGCTGGCTGGTGTACTGACAGCCCCTGTCGGCGTGAAAGATGACCTTGCCGGGCAGTTCACCGCGCAGCGCGACGGCCTGGCGCAGCGCGTCCTCGACCAGATCGGCGCGTAGGTGGCCGGCGATGGCACGGCCCAGCACCCGGCGGGTATGGCCGTCGCGGATCGCGCACAGGTAGGCCCACCCCTGGCCGGTGGCCAGGTAGGTGATGTCGGAAAACCACGCGACATCGCGGCGGCCCTTGTCGAACTCGCGGGCGACCAGATCGGGGGCCGGGTCGGGGTTCGGGCCGTGGACGGTGGTCGGTGGATGCCAGGTACGCGGGCTGATCCCGGCTATCCGGGCTTGCCGCATGCATTTCGCGACGGTCTTGCAAGACACGATCTCGCCCGCCTCGCGCAGGTCGTGGAGGATCCGGGGCGCGCCGTAGGTGCCATCGGATGCCTTGTGATGAGCCTTGACCTTCTCGGCCAGGTCGGCCATCCGCTGCTCGCGCGCCGTCGGGCCGGCCAGCTGGCGCCGACGCCACTCGTAGTAGCGGCGCCGATCGACCTGGAGCAGCCGACACATCCGGCTGATCGTGTAGTTGGCCTTCTCCGCCTCGATCACCCCGAAACACTCCTGCCGGGAGTGTTCTTCGCCGCGAAGAAGGCTGCGGCTTTTCCCAAGAACTCGTTATCCATCCGCAACTCGGCGATCTCGCTGCGCAGCCGTTCCAACTCGGCCCGCTCCGAGACATCCAGCGGCGGCTCCGGCGGGGCACCGATCCGGGACCGCTCCTGCTGGACCCAACGGCCCAACAGCTGCGCACCCACATTGATTTCGGTCGCGACCACCGCGATCGTACGGCCGGTATCGATCACCAGATGCGCAGCCTCACGCCGATACTCCGGGGTGTAACTCTTCCGCTTCTTCGTAGTTCCCATCAAGGACATCCTCTCCGGCGGTCCCTTCACAAGGGAACCCGCCAAGACGGCGTCCGGGTTACGGGGTCAACCTCAGTACTACAACTACAACCGCTACTACAACCCCGACACCGGCCGATACATCACCACCGACCCCCTCGGACTCGCCCCCTCACCCAACCCCCACACCTACGTCACCAACCCCACCACCACAATCGACCCACTCGGACTCTCCGA
>JAEXAS010000041.1 GCA_023458095.1 Actinomycetes bacterium
AGTTAGGCACCGCGGGGCTTTGTCATGCCAGCAGCGACGACCCTGGGGCGTCGGCTTGCATCGCGGTAGACTTGAACCGCGCACACGCGCACGATCACAGGTGAGTGTGTTTGGGCGACCTCGGCTACGCGGTGACTTCGTACCGGGCGCAAGGCATCACCACCGACACCGCGCACGTCCTTGTCGACTCATCCATGACTCGGGAGAACCTGTACGTGGCCATGACCCGCGGGCGGGACGCGAACATCGCCTACGTCGCCGTCGACCAACCCGACGCCGCCCACGATGTTCCACATCCTGGCGACAACCAGGCTGCCACTGGCCGCAGCGTCCTGTACGGCGTCCTGCAACACGCCGGAGTTGAGCTGTCTGCTCACGAGACGATCACCACCGAGAAGGAGACTTGGGGATCGATCGCCCAGCTCGCTGCCGAATACGAGACCATTGCTGCGTCCGCCCAACACGACCGCTGGGCCACCCTCATCCAACACTCCGGCCTCACGGATGACCAGGCAGCCGACGTGCTCGCCTCCGACGCCTTTGGGCCACTCACCGCAGAACTGCGTCGGGCAGAAGCCAACCACCACGACATTGATGCCCTTCTGCCGAAGCTGGTGCGCGCCCGGGGGCTCGACGATGCTGACGACGTCGCAGCCGTCCTCCGCCACCGCGTCGCCATGGCCACCGCACGCCCAGCCGGATCAGGACGCACCCGCAAGCCACCACGCCTCATCGCCGGACTCATCCCAGAAGCCACCGGCGCCATGGACAGCGACATGCGGGAGGCACTTGACGAACGCCGCGACCTCATCGAAGCCCGAGCCGAGGCCGTCCTCGACCGCGCACTCAATGAGGCAGCGCCGTGGTTGGCGCAGCTTGGACCGCAGCCCACGAACTCCAGGAAGCTGGCCACCTGGCGACGCTCCGCCCGAGTGGTGGCCGCCTACCGAGACCGGTACCACGTCACCACCGACGCGGCTCTTGGCAGCGAAGCCGAGAGCGTTGCGCAGAAGATCGATGCGGCGCGTGCACGCGCCGCACTCGACCGGTCACGGAGTTCGGTGGCCAGGAGTATCGATGTGCTGGAGTCACCTTCCAGACGGAGTTTGTCGAGGTCGCTGTGATATGGCGTCCCTCGCTGGGCGGCACGCATGCGGCTTCTACTCAGGTCCGAGGTCGGCCCGCTGCCTTCGTCTCCCGGCGCGTTAACTCATCGACGAGCGTGGACTGGCGGTTAAAAAGAGTCACGGGGTCTCTTGGGCATCGCGCTCAGGCGGATGGATCATCTGCAAGTTTGAGATACCACCCTGGTTGATGCAGTCCTCGGCAAGATCGTGAACGTGCCAGTAGAAGTCGTGGTCAGACTCTGCTGCGTTTACTGTGACCTCAATGGGTGTGTACCTACTGAGCGGGACAGATGCACCATCGTAGTGATATCCGAAATCGTCGATTGTTGAAATCGATAGGGATTCTTTCCCCGTCCATTCGACCCCAACACGGATGTCGTACTCGTCACTACTGGTCGCCTCCGCTGTCTTGCGAACCATCGCCATGAAATCGGCCACGGCACATTCGATGGCTTTGGACTGAATTTTCCAGCCATCGAAGTAGTCGTCGTTGCTCATTCGGTGTCCGCCTACGGCAGACGTGAGCGTCACCGATCCATCATGGTGGATGCTTGCCCATGACTCCTTCCAGGATGAGCGCTCACTGGTGGCGGTATTGATGGCCTGCCATCGGCGCAGGCCTGGACGTGGGTTGACACGGTCAACACTCTCCAGTGGGTGGATGCCGCCACGACCGGCGTAAGTGAGTGCAAGACTCTCAGTCTTCGTGAGAATGTCGCGGGCTTCGTCGCGCGTGAGCCGACTTCCAACGCGTGGGAGGCGAGGATGCGCGACGGCTATCAACCACGCCCGTGCTCCTGTATCTCGTCCAGCCGCAGCGTCCGCATATAGCGCGTCGAGGGCCTCTGTGGCGTGACGACGCTCGTCGAAACGGGCACGGTACATCGCCTCGATCTGGCGTTCTTTCATCCACACCGTGTCGGCATCATTCCGGACTGGTGCGCCGAAGTAGTCACCCTTGTAGATGAGGTGCGGCCCATCGACGCTGGCGGGTACCTCTACTACGACGGCACGTTTGTCCTCCGGCGATCCCAGTCGAACCACGTTCAAGCCGAAAACAGGTGGAGTGATCGCGGTGATCGCAGCGCTACGGAGAGTGCGCTCGTAGCCTTCAGTGAAGTCTCCCACGTCGATACGTCCCGTTGCTTCCTTCTGTGACTCAGTCACTCCAAAGACGATGACCCCGCCACCACTATTCGCCATGGCAGCAACGTCCTTCGGAAAATCGGTTTGCGGCAGTCCCTTCTGCGGAGGGAGTTCCGACTTCCAGTCCAAGTCGTCGGACTCAGCGGCGCCAGCTGTGACTGCTGCGTCAAGCAGCTCGTCCGTGACTGGGCCGGGTCCCACGCCGAGGACGCGATGGAGTGCAGTAAAACTCATAGGTCAAGCGTAGATCGGACCACCGACACGGCGCTGAGCCCAAGACCCCGCGAGTCTCTGCTGGCTTGCTTCGGCTCGCCTCACCGGACGTCACCAGCAAGGACCGTGAGCTACAAGCGGACGAGAGGGCCGACAGGCCGCCGAAGCGCTCGGCGCTCACGGGACCCTGCGGCACGCACCCGGATCAGCGTTACGAGGCTTGTCGGCCCCATGGCGATGAACTTGAACGCGTCCCAAATCAAGATGACCGTGATGGCGAAGAGACATCTGGGTGCTCCATCGTCGATCAGTGCTGTGAGGAGCGACGCGGCGTAGAGGTAGGGGATCGCGAGGAGCATCGCTGGGATGCCCCACTTGAGGCCGCGGCGCGAGCGGAGCGCGTCGAGCGCGATATTGGTCGGCATGTACCGACGCATGATGGTTCTCACGTGGACGCTGATGGTCCAGATCAGGCGAAGCATGGCGACAGTCCTCTCCAAGTCTGCGGCGACAAGGATGAAGAGAATCGGCCAGCCGGATGACTCGCCATCCCTCCGAGTCCGGCGGAGGGTCGAGCAGATAGAAATCGCCACTACCAATCTACCGGGTGAAGGCCCTCAGTGGAAGAGCACGTTGGGCCGCAGGGGCCATACCCCCGTCAGAGGAGATATCAAGTTGATCAGCGCTCGCGACCGTGCGAGTCGCGCATCGCTACGCCACGGGCGACCAGGCGATTTCGCACGGTACCGCCGTTGAACCCGAGCCGCTTGCCGACTTGCTCCAGCGACTCACCCGACTCGTAGCGGCGCACCATCTCCGCGACCTCGTCGGGCGTAGGAGAGCCGTTCCGGATTCGCACGCCTCGTTGACGGAGTAGTTCGGCGAGTCGGACTCGGCTGACGCCAAGCTCCAGCGCGAGGTCCCGGAGCTTGGCTCCCTCGGCATACCGGGCCTCAACGGCGGTAAGCTGCCGATCGTTCGGTTGAGCAACTTGCCGTGTCTTACGACGGTCGCGAACTCTACCCTCGGACGGCCGGAGCCGAACCGTCCTGACGACCATCAGCGCACGTCGGAGCCGCGGGGCGAGTTTCGCAAACAGTCCCCGTAGGTCCACTTTTGAAGAGTCGCGTACTCGGCGAGAAGCGCCGCGCAACACAGGTATCACCAAGAGCTCGGCCAGCGGCCGGGCTCTTTCTCTTGTGCCGCTAGCTGCCTGCCCTGTGAGGGCACAACACATCCCCACATCGAAGGTGCCAGCGATCAACACGACTTCCTCGACCAAGGCGTAGCAAGCGGGCTTCGCCGCAGGCGGAACCGATGGGTCGTTGAGAGGAATCGTCCCGAGAAGCCTGCAGCAGGCATCCTTACGACGATTCAAATGGCTCGAGAGCGCAAATCCTCCCAAATGGACCATCGACCACCCACCGCGGTTGCCGCCCAATGCCATGCCCCGCTCACAGCTTCGTGACAATCTGCTCCCGCTGGAACTTGGCCACCACGAGCACAAACGCCAGCACGTCCAGGATTGCGAGCACCATCGCAGCAACGAGCGCAACCACGACGTTGAACAGCATCACCCCGGTGGCCTGGCCGAGAACGAGCGCCAACACCGGGAAGATCACGAACATCGACGTTCCTTGGGCGCCCTGCATCGAGGTCGAGCGGCCCGATACCGCGACGATAAGGCTGGTTGCCAGGAAGCTGACCAGGGGCACCAGCAGCACGATGAGCACCGCCCAAGCCCAGGTTGGGAAGAAGATGCCGCCCATCATCGGGGCGCCGAGTACGCCGACGAGCACCGTATAGACCACGAAGGCGATCCACGTGAGCACCACCGCCGGAATCACCGAGCCGAGCACCTTCGCCAGCACGAGTTCACGGTTCGACAACGGCGTATAGAGCAGTCCCTCAATGGTGCGACGCTCCTTCTCCCCCACCAGACTGGACGCAGCAGTGATCGAGGCGGTCATGACCGGAATGAACAGGAAGAACGGCGCTAGGAAGTACACAATCACGGCGTAAACCACCAGCTGCTCGGTGGTGTAGCTGGCCGGAACGACACCTGCAGGGAAGTGATCGAGGAAGCCCTGCAGCCCCGTGACCGTCGAGGTGAGAATGCCGGAGTTGCCAAGCAGCAGGATCGCCACCGGAAACACCACAGCGAAGATCAGCGGCACGATCACCAAGGAGGCGAGCAACTGGCTGTTGCGCACAACTTCCAGCCAGTCCTTGCGCATCACTGCCACGACGCGTCGCCATCCGATCCGGGTGCCTGGCAGCGAGCCGCGAAGGGTCTGGGTGGTCATGCCGCAACCTCCTTGTCGAGCGTGGTGAAATAGAAGTCCTCGATGGTCGGATGCAGCGGAACCACGGCGCGTACGCGCACCCCGGCACCAACGAACGCAGCGACCACCGCAGGGACGGTGGATTCGTCGTCGGTGACGAAGGTGAATTCGCCCTCAGCACCATCCTCGACAGTCGCCAACGACGCCGCGATTCGGCGCGCCTCATCCTGACCGCCGTCGACGCTGACCGAGTAGCGATTCCCCGGCCACTGCCGCTGCAGCAACTCATCGACCGGGCCGGCGGCGAACAGCCGGCCTTGCTTGATGATGCCGATGTCGTCACACAGCAACTCCAGACCAGCAAGCTGGTGGGTCGAGATCACCACAGTGGTGTTCGAGAGCTGGATCATCGCCTTGAGATAGCTGATGAGTTCGGCGGCCGCTTCGGGGTCCAGCCCGGCGGTCGGCTCGTCCAGGAACAACAACTCCGGCTGATGGATGATCGCGCGTCCGATGGCGAGCTTCTGGCGCATCCCTTTGCTGAACTCTCCGGCGAGCGAGTCGGCACGCTCGCTGAGTCCAAACGTCTCGAGCACCTCATCGATGCGTCCGGCCAGGGCGCTGCGACCGATGCCGTACAGCTCGCCCCAGATGCGCAGATTCTCCCGTGCCGACAAGGTCTCATACAGGTTTGTGTCCGTCTGCACTCCGATGCGTTGACGCAGCGCGTCGGCGTTGCGCGCGCTCACCGGCTCTCCGAACAAAGCAACGCTGCCGTCGTCAGGAGTGAGCAGCCCGGTGAGCAGCCGGATCGTGGTGGTCTTGCCCGATCCATTGGGCCCGAGCAGCCCGAACGCTCGCCCGCGACGGACCGTGAACGACAGCGCCGAGACGGCCTCGCGGTCACCGAAGCGCTTGGTAAGTCGATCAGCAGCGACAGTCGGCTGAGTCATCGCGGTTCCTTTCGTTCGACGGCGGCATCGAAGCAGCACTTGTTTGCATCACCTATATCCTTGCAATACAAGCTAGCTGCGTCAACTAAGGCCCCCGAAACAAGCAAGGCTGGCTATCCGCCCGGACGGATCAGTCCGCAGAGGTCGGCGCCTCAGCATCGCGCCACACCCGGCGCAGCCCCGCCCGCAACGGCAGCACGATCACCGCCAGGGACGCAGCGACCGCTGCCGGAAGCATCGCCGGGACGGCCAGCCCCCAACGGCCTTGCGGGTTGCGCGCATTCAGCACCGAAGCCGCCACCGTCGAGACCGAGATGCTGGCCAGCATGGTCGCGCTCGAGGCATCCACGAGGCGATCCTCCACCTCGTCCTGCTGACGCAACGCCCACACCGCAGGCAGCACGCCCATCAGCGCACCAGCAACCAGCGAGAGTTTCGACGCGGTGCCCTTGGTGCGTCCGCCCAAGTCGAAGTTCGATGGCACCCGATCCGGCAGACCCCGCCAAGCCACCGCCACAACGCCTGCCGCTAGCCCGGCCACAGCCGCGGGCACGAACTGCGCAATCCGAACAGCGGGTTCGGGAACCCGCTCGAACACCTCGCTCGTGGCATCGTCGGGACGGATCAGCTTGAGCTTCACCGCCACCGCCCCCAGGTTCAGCGTCCAGCCGGCCCCCAGCAGTCGCGGAACGAAGATTCGCGGGTTGTCAGGGTTGAAGATGCGCGAACGAACCTCGCCGTTCAGCAAACCGCGGGTCTCAATCGGAATGCCGAACACGCGAAGGCGTGGCTCCTCGGCGGCAGCATCGTCACTGAGTGCATCCACAAGCTCGTCTGCGTAGCGCTCTGGAGAGCCCAGCGCCTCCAGCGGATCAACACCGGCTTCGCTCAACTCATCAAGTTGTGCGGCGAGAGCCTCCAAGGCATGTGCACGATCTGACCGGCTGAGCCCATCGAGATGCACGCCAACCGCACGCAGATACGACATCGTCATTGCGCACCCCGCTTCCCAAGTAGACCCTGCATTGCTTCACTGAGGGCACTCCACGCCGCCGTACCATCGGCCAGTGAAGCTCGACCCTCATCGGTGAGGCGGTAGTACTTGCGCGGCGGGCCGCCGGCGGCCTCCACCCAGCGCGTGGCGACCTTGCCCGCCTTGTCCAGGCGAGCCAGCAGCGGATAGACCGTGCCCGGGGTTGCGGTCAGTGCCGGATGCTCGCCGAGCCGATCGATGATCGCCATGGAATAACACTCCTCGCGGTCGAGCACAGCCAGGATCGCCAACTCCAGCACCCCTTTGCGGAGTTGCGCAGTTCGATCACTGACAGGTCGATCACTGACGGGCCAATCACTGATAGGCATACCATCAAGCCTTGCAATACAAAGTAGTCCTGTCAACGACGGGTTCGGCCCGGAGCCCCTGCGCCGATTTGCTCGACTCCCCCAGCTTGGTCTAACCTCCAACGCTGTTCGCCCAACACCGGGCGGCCCGGAAAAGGAAACTCTGATGTCTGCGAAGAACGACCAGCTACAGCTCACGCTGTCGACTGCCGTCGTGTTCGCGTTGCCAGAGGCCTTCCGAGGTAGTGAACACGACCATGGCATCCAGGGGTCGCCGCGCACCTAACCGCAAGCTCAGTCTTGCCGGTCAACGAACCGCGAGCCGCCCCTCACCAACCACGTGACGGGCGGCTTTTTTTGCGTCCAGATCAACCTAATCCACTCATCACATGGACGTTCACTAGGCGAAACGGCGACCACAGCCGTATGGGGGTTCGACTCCCCCGGTCCATACGAAGCCGAACACAACTCCGGACGGGGCACCCAGAAGAGATGGGGCTCACGGTCACACGGCCCGCTGCGGAGGTTCGGCAGACAACTCAACAGTGCCTCCGAACGGTGCAGCAGGGACGCCACCGGCCACAGGGCCGGGCCCATGCCGCCAACGCGCCTCAGACTCTCCTGGGGATAAGCATCCGGTGCCTCCGCTGTGGCGGAAGCCGGACCGAGCGGGACAAGAAACGCCAAAGGACCTGCGCATCGCACAGGCCTTCTGGCTGAGCCCTCATGGTCTAACGGTGAGGACGCCTGCCCCTCAAGCAGGCAGTGCCGGTTCAATTCCGGCTGAGGGCACTGTGGCCGAGGCAGCTGATGGTTTGCTGCACCGGATTGTGGCTCCGGTTTTCGCGGGTTCGATTCCCGCCGGTCACCCTGCCGAGACCGGACGCACCGGTTCGGCGCAAGCATTCGTAGCTCAGCGGAAAGAGCACCAGCCTGCGAAGCTGGGGGTCGCAGGATCGAGTCCTGCCGAATGCGCTCGAGGGCGCCAGGAGTTGACCACAGCGCCTGACGCCAGTAGTCCATGCAACCTGGCGTTTACCTTTCCGCAGCACACTGGCTGCGAGAGTTGTTTCGTCACGGGCCCACAACACCAGAAAGGAGGGGCCGAATCATGACCCAAGTGGCTGTTTACAACGCTGGCGGTGGCCAATTGCTGCACACCGTCGATTTGAACCACGCGATTCGCATGTTGGTACGCCGGGTCGCTCGCGTCCGCGAAGCCGACGAGGACCGAACCTTCGGCCCTTTTCCGCTGCCGCGATCGTTGGAGTTGGTGCGCTGGATCTACACCAAATGGGTGTGGGAGGCCACCGGTACTCCCCCGGTCAGCCGTGACAATGTGCTGGCCCGCGACAACTACACCTGCGGCTACTGCGGACGCACCGGCACCACCTGGGACCACATCGTTCCCAAGTGCCAAGGCGGTACCTCCACCTGGCTCAACACCGTCGCGGCTTGCGAGTCGTGCAACGGAAAGAAGAAGGGCGGACGCACCCCTGACCAGGCCGGCATGCGTCTGCAGGTGACCCCGTTCGTCCCGACCATGGCTCAGTTGCTGCCCAACCGGCGCCGCTGAGCCCACGCCCCGGGGGCCGAAACCGGCCTCCGGGGCGTCCCTTCCCACGAGCCTCGGCTCGCGCATCACCCCATTCCTGCGGCAGCGCTGTGCCCGCGTCCATGCGGACGGCTCAGCGCACCGTGAACCTTCTAGGAGAAAGGCACGACTATGAACGCCACTTTCCCGGTGCCTTTGCCGGGCACCACCAACACCTTGCTGTGGGCACAGCCCTACGAGATCGAACCGGCCGCGACCAACCAGTTGCGCAACATCAGCAAGCTGCCCTGGGTTGAGCACCTGCGGGTCATGCCCGATGTTCACCTGGGCAAGGGCGCCACCGTCGGCTCGGTGATCGCCATGCGCGACGCCGTCGCACCGGCGGCGGTGGGGGTCGACATCGGCTGCGGGATGGCTGCGGTACGCACCAGCCTCACGCTGAATGATCTGCCCGATGACCTGCATTCGCTGCGCACCGCGATCGAGGCCGCCGTCCCGGTGGGCTTCAATGGCAACAAGGGCACCGCCCCGATTCTGCGCACCGACTACCGGCTGAACCGCACCTTCACCAACCTGTTGGGACGGTTCTCCGAGCTGCGGGCGCCGCGCATCGCCGACCGCGAAAGCAAGGCTGTCTCCCAGTGCGGCAGCCTTGGTGGCGGGAACCACTTCATCGAGTTGTGCGCTGCCGAGGGCGATGAGCACCTGTGGCTCACTTTGCACTCCGGTAGCCGCAACATCGGCAAGGAACTGGCTGAGCGCCATATGGCGACCGCGAAGACCCTCGAGCACAATCTGGGGCTGCGCGATCGCAACCTGGCGGTGTTCTTGGCCGGCACCGACGAGATGGAGGCCTACCTGCACGACCTGTGGTGGGCGCAGGACTACGCGATGACCAGCCGCAGCATCATGCTGGCCACCGTGGAGCGGGTCCTCACCGATTGGTGGGCCGCGCAGTCGGCAGCACCGGTCGGGTTCGATGAGCCGATTCTGTGCCACCACAACTACGTGGCGACCGAGACCTACGACGACGTCGAGCTGATCGTGACCCGCAAGGGCGCGATCCGCGCCGGCCTCGGCGACCGCGGTTTGATTCCGGGGTCGATGGGTACCGGCAGCTACGTGGTGCGCGGCCTGGGCAACGAGCAGTCGTTGTGCTCGGCTTCGCACGGTGCCGGACGGCGCATGTCGCGCACTGCGGCCAAGCGCACCTTCACCACTGCGGATCTGGCCCGCCAGACCTCCGGGGTGGAGTGCCGCAAGGACGCCGGTGTGGTCGATGAGATTCCCGGCGCCTACAAGGACATCAACGACGTGATGGCCGCTCAGACCGACCTGGTTGAGGTCACTGATCGGCTGCATACCTTGCTGTGCGTCAAGGGCTGAGTTGATGTCGGCACCCGCTTGGCGTGGCCTCGGTCACGCCAAGCGGGTGCCGCGGGCAACGATGATCGCCGTGGCTGAATGGCCGCATTCTGCGCCATGGTGTTTCCTGGGGACCGAGAAGGGAGTACCGCAGTGATTTCGCATTGGATCTCATCGGCGTTGGAGGCCACCGGCGTCCAGGCCGAGGTACTCGGCACAGCCGACACCCAGCGCACGGTTGCACGTCTGAACGAGCGCCTGGGGGTGGATGTGACCCGGCCTGCTGCGTGGGACGACGAAGCCGCTCCCGATGGCCGTTTTCGCACCGATGGCTGGGAACTGATTCCGTCCTATGTGGGGACGGCAGGCTGTCTGCTGTTCGGTGCAGGAGCCCAGATGATCTGGCGCTTCACCAGCGGCCCCGACCTGCTTCAGGTGCTACGCGAATGTCCCGCTCTGGAGTTCTATGTCTGCGACCCTGAAGCTGACTATCTGCTCTGCAGCAACCATCACGACGTTGTCATCGGTTGGGGCGCCGCCAGCGGTTGGGTCGACAATCTGAGCAACCTCAATCTGTGATCCGAAGCCGCCCATTGCTGCGGCCGAAGTCGCAATCTGGCTGGAACGAGCGGCGACTACGGTAAATGCTGCTCGGGAACATCCGGGAGTGGGCCATCTGGCACCGTCACCCCGGCCTCCCGAAAACCGCCCACAAACGCCTCATACTGCTCAACGGTCAACTTGTCTCGCTTGACGATCGCCTGCACCGCACCCATCACATCACCAATAGTGGAGCCCAAGTGCACCGTGAAGGCCTCAGACTCGCTCACCACAGCCAGCGGAATCATCGGCACCAACAGATCCCCAACCCTCTTATCAAGGTGAGAGAAATCGGCAGCGCCCAACTTCATCAGCCCCGGGCTGGCTTCCGAATCGGGTGATCGTCCAACACCTTCTTCCTCACTCGTGCAAAATCGTCCACACTCAACCTCGACACTCCATCGAGAAACTCATCAATCTCAGCCATGCGCGCATCATTCAACACAAGAACACTCCTCCAATCACGGAATCAACCGCGTGTTGAGATGAACGTAGTCAGCAAACACCATCAACGAACTCCGGCCACAATCAATCCTCACCCAACGAAGGATGATCAGGGACCGTCACCCCGGCCTCCCGAAAACCGCCCACAAACGCCTCATACTGCTCAACGGTCAACTTGTCTCGCTTGACGATCGCCTGCACCGCACCCATCACATCCGTGACGGTATAACCCAAGTGGACCGTGTAGGACTCCACCTGACTCACAACAGACAGAGGAATCATCGCCACCAACAGATCCCCAACCCTCTTATCAAGGTGAGAAAGATCCGCCGCACCCAACCTAATGAGCTTCTGGACAGGTTTCTGCATCGGGAAGTCCCTTACCGCTCTCTTCGCAACTCGCGCAAAATCGTCCACGCTCAACCTCGACACACCATCAAGAAACTCATCAATCTCAGCCATGCGCGCATCGTTCAACACAAGAACACTCCTCCAATCACGGAATCAACCGCGTGTTGAACTGAACGTAGTCAGCAAACACCATCAACGAACTTCGGCCACAATCAATCCTCACCCAACGAAGGATGATCAGGAACGGCCACACCGGCCTCCCAAAAACCACCCACAAACGCCTCATACTGCTCAACCGACACCTTGTCCCGCTTGACGATCGCCTGCACCGCACCCATCACATCACTAATGGCATCGAACAGGCTCAGGCCACCGGAACCCACCTGTTCTTCGACGTCACCGGACAAAAGCGGTGTGACCAACGTTTTGATTCTCTTTCTCAACTGGGAGAAATCAGCGGCACCCAGCTTGGTCAAGGCCCGAGCCGACTTGCGCAGCGGGTAGTCCTCCAGCGCCCTCGTTCTCACTCGCGCAAAATCGTCCACGCTCAACCTCGACACACCATCAAGAAACTCATCAATCTCAGCCATGCGCGCATCGTTCAACACAAGAACACGCCCCAATCACGGAATCAACCATGTGTTGAGCTGAACGTAGTCAGCAAACACCATCAACGAACTTCGGCCACAATCAATCCTCACTCAACGAAGGATGATCAGGAACCGCCACACCGGCCTCCCGAAAACCACCCACGAACGCCTCATACTGCTCAACCGACACCTTCTCCCGCTTGACGATCGCCTGCACCGCACCCATCACATCAGCTTTCACATCGGAGACATGCACGGTGTAAGAACCATCTGAACTCATCGCTGTATGCGACATGAGTTGGCGAAGCAGGCCAGTAACCCTCTTGTTCAGCGAACTGAAGTCGGCGGCACTGAGCTTGATCGCCGAGCGCGCAGCCCTCTGCACAGAGAGGTCTTCCAGACCAGCCATGCCCACCTGAGCGAGAGCATCAGTACTCATTTGTGCCACACCATCGAGAAACTCATCGACCTCGCTAGCAATCGCTTCACTCAACACCGGACAGCCCAGCCGCTCACCCAACGCCGATTGTTCGGATCATCGAGATAGGCCTCATCATCAATGTCAGCAAAGAACCGCCACCCGTTGCCTGCCAGATTCGTCGAGTCCTCGCGCACCAACCAGGTGAGCCGCCCCCTGCCAGTGAGGATGTTCTTAGAAACAATCGAAGCCCCCGAGTGGGGAATGAACTCAGGCGTGTTCACGGACGCACTCCTTCATGCGGGAGGCGATACTCGCGCGGTAGGGAACCTTCTCGGCCAACTCGATCGGCGAGAACCCGGCCTTGTTCTTGGTCTCAAAGTCCAGCACGGGCTGTTCAAACCACAGGTCGTAGATCGGCGCCAAATCCTCGTCGGTGTAGTTCAGGTTGAGCACCCACTGAAACGCCACCTCGTGCCGCTCCCCCAAGGCATTGATATCAACACCGCGGTCAAGGAACCGTCGCGCCAACTCAACATCCTGGGCAATGTCATGGCGCACCTGACCAAACAAGATATGCAGGAGGGTGTTGCCTCCTCGGGTAACCGCTTCCAGTCGCGCCTCCCGGTCAAGGAGAAAACTCACTACCTGGTAGCGAGTATCCAGATCCGTGTTCTGCAAGGCGCGCACCACCAAGCTCCGCCCGTCCCAGATCTTCTGCTCATCACCATCACGGTAAAGCGCAAAGAACTCCGCGGCTGGACGCAGTTGCGCCGTGAGATCAAGATCCATCATTACCTCTCGACGACGCGGCGACACTCCAACGTCACTGGCCCGATGGCAGCGGCAACATGTGGGTGAACTTGGGTGGACCGGCCATATGAAGCATCAGCCCCACATGAACCCACAGGCTTCCCAGATCCATCGTGGCCGGATCGCCTCGCCCACCCATCGCCAGGATCGGCACGTGCATCAGGCATTGCTCAAAGGCGGGGACACCCAATCGTTGCATTGCCACCGGATAGGGCTCCCAGTCCCACACCACAGCCCGAGCCTCCGGGTCGGGATCCATCAGTGCCACCAACTCCGCAAAGGGGATCGAAGCGGCGTGAATCTCGCCCAGGCGGGTCTTGGCGACCAAATACATGTCCTGCCACCACACCACCAGATCGGCCATGGCCGTCGCGAACAACACCACCGCATCATCAGGAACGGGACGCCCCCCGCCCAGCATCGCGTCAGCACGCGCCGGATCGACGAAGCGAAAATAGCCGTCCCCCAAGAAACCTGCACCGTACTGCTCCCAGGCAGCACTCACCTCAGCCGGCACCCGCCCCTGGTAGGCAGCAATCGTGTCAGCAGAGATCGGCGCCACCGGAATGAAGTCAGCAAACACCATCAACGAACTCCGTCCACTATTGATCCTCACTCAACGAGGGATGATCAGGAACCGCCACACCGGCCTCCCGAAAACCACCCACGAACGCCTCGTACTGCTCAACCGACAGCTTGTCCCGCTTGACGATCGCCTGCACCGCACCCATCACATCCGTAACGGTGTAACCCAAGTGGACCGTGTAGGACTCCGCCTGACTCACAACAGACAGAGGAATCATCGCCACCAACAGATCCCCAACCCTCTTATCAAGGTGAGAAAGATCCGCCGCACCCAACCTTATGAGCTTCTGGGCAGGTTTCTGCATCGGGAAGTCTCTTACCGCTCTCTTCGCAACTCGCGCAAAATCGTCCACGCTCAACCTCGACACACCATCAAGAAACTCATCAATCTCAGCCATGCGCACATCGTTCAACACAAGAACATTCCTCCAATCACGGAATCAACCGCGTGTTGAGATGAATGAAACTCAGCAAGTCACCATCAATGCCATCGCTAGCCGAACGGACACTTCGTGCCATTTCATCCAGCCGCGACGACCACCGTCCACCGATGGAGCTGTTGACCCGGCTACTGCCTAACCCATCAAACACATCGGGGCGACCACCCGCAACCTGGTCCGGGCCATGAAGAACAGCCAGATCGTCGCCCGGCACGCCACCGTACTCGGTCCGCGCCGTCGCCTGCGTGGACACACCCATACGATTGTGCTTCCGATAATGGTCAACGTTATGGGCCCACTCACCTTGGGTCAGATCGTTCATCCCGGACTGCTGTTTGGCGAGCTGCCGGTCATATTCCTCGGCCCACGTCACCCCCGGCAGGCACTCATCATCGGGTTTGATGCCCTTGTCCTTGAAGTAGGCGTCCTTATCGAAGCGAACGTCGATCGGGTCGCTGAAGCGATAGACATCGCCGACCTTCTCCACTCCAGACCCGGGGGTATTCGCCAACTTGTCCAAACGCTCTATCTGATCGTCGGTCGGCCTCCGTAGCTCCCACCCGCGCATCGTGGTGCGGCTCTCGCCGGGTGCCAGGTCCATACCATCAGATCGGACGGCGTTCACTCGGTCGAACTGGCTTGTCTTCACCGGAAGAGCCGAGGCCGGGGCATCACCGTGCAGCAGCTTCTTGATGAAGGCTCCGCCACGGTCGAACAGGGCGCGCAGTGCGTCGAGCAACTCATTGAGCTTCCGGAAAGCGCGCAGCAGCCGCTCAACGCTGCGCCCCACTTTGGTGGCCAGGGAGCCGACCTTTGTGGTGATCTGCTCGACCGCAACCGGAGTCGCCAACCCCGCGGTCAATGCCATTTCGAGAGCCACTGAGATCGCAGTACCGACGATCTGTGAGACGGCATCGCGCACGAGGTCATGAACGATCTGCACCAGATAGGAGGCAATCTCCATGCCCTGACCGATCGCGTTCGCCCAGTCACCGGTGGCATTGAGCTGTTTGATCGCATCGCCGGCATAGGCCAGATAGGCGTCGATGGTCGCCCCCGACATGGCGTCCAGGTCTTTGGTGGCCGCAGCGAGAGCCGCCCCGCTGTCGTACATGCGGGTTCCGACGTTGTGCCAGGTCTGCGCAAAGGCAGCGACCTCGCCTGCATCACCGGTGAAGTCGTTCATCCATCCCTTCAGCGGTTCGATATGGTCCAGGACCCAGCCCAACCCGTTGGCGATCAAGGTGCCGATCGGATCGGTAATGAACGCGGCGGCGTCCAGGACGCTGGCGAAGGCAGCCACCCCACCCTCAACCCAGTTGCCCGACTCGATTGCGTCTGCCAGCATCTGACCGTCTTCGATCAGGAAGGCTCCCGAGAACGGGGTGGCCGTATCAACCGGGGTCGCAACCAGCGGGCTCGTCATGCTCAGCGCCTCGTCTTGTTGAGCTGATCAGCCACCGACTGATCGTGAGCCTCGACTTCTTGCGCAAAGGCCTCCAACTGGGCCTTCGTTCGGCGCATCAGATCCTCACAGTCGCGAATCATCGACGCACCAGCCAACGTCACCACCGAAGCGGGAGCCACCAGAAAGTTGCACAACACCCCAAAAGCGCCGCCGGCCAGATCCATCGAATTGACCGCAGCCACGGCCTCACCGATCTGATCGCCGACCCCGTCCACCTTGGCGGCATGCGAACGCAACTGCTCAACCTCAATCGACATAGTCATCGCGCATCATCTCCACTCGATTGCGCTGCATCGATCTCGGCTTGGAGGGTGTCGCGATAGGTAATCACAATGGGATCGTCATCACCGAGCAGTTCGATGGCCGAGTCCAACAACGTGCGCTGCAGTTCGGTACGGGCCTGGCCCATCAACTGCACCAACTCGGCGGCCAGGGCAGCTCCCCCGCGACTCAAAGCCGCATCGTCAATATGCAGCGACGTCACCGCACCGGTGTGGTCAATCTCCACCCGTAAATCCTCGGTATCAGAGGCAGCAAATCCACGCGCACGCGCCGTCGCTGCGTGGAGATCAGGCATCCGTTCAGCGCGCCATTGGGCCCGCCGAATGTCGTCTTGAACGCGAGCAAGCGCCTCATCTGCATTCTCAAACACATCTGCAACCTAGCTATTGGCGACGAATCGCTGCAACCGGATGGGGATTTCTTCCCAACGGCTTCCCAGACATTCCCCCAGACCTGCAAATGCGCTAGGTCCGGGTGCCGACGCTACGTTTAGGCCCCGCCCCGAAAGGGGGCCCCCAAGGGGCGCGGCCC
>JAEXAS010000042.1 GCA_023458095.1 Actinomycetes bacterium
GCGCGTCGGGGCCCGGTTAGTTGCGTCTCCTCGCCATGCCGATGTCATCGCGGTCACCGGCGTCGTCACCCAGAACATGGCCGACCCCTTGCTCAACACCATCGACGCCACCCCCGAGCCGCGGGTCGTGGTCTCCATCGGTGACTGCACCCGAGGCTGCGGCGTGTTCGCCGGCTCCTATGCGGTGGCCGGATCGGTGGACGATTTCGCTCAGGTGGACGTCCATGTGCCCGGCTGCCCACCTGCTCCGGAAGCGATCATCGCCGCATTGCGGGCGGTGACCCGTCGATGACCCTCATCGAGGTCGGGCTGTACGGCCTGCTGGGCAGCGGTGCGCTGGCCGTGGTCAGCGCGATCGTGCTCAGCGGACGCGCCCGCAACGTCGTCGCCGGCCTCTCGGTGATGGCCGTGGGGATCTTCGCCGCCGGCACGGGGATGGCCGCCCTGCTGGGAGTGGTCGGTCCCGGCCTGGAGATCCCGGTGGCCGTGCCGTTGGTCGGCGGTCTGGATCCCCTGGTGCTTGCCCCCGATCGCCTGGGCGGGTTCTTTCTGCTGCTGGCCGGAGTGGTCATCGCGGCCAGCGCGTTGTTCGGCATCGGCTACGCCCACGGTCCGGCGGCCTCTCGCACCGGCTGGACGGGCTTTGCCGTTTTCGCTGTCGGGGTGGTGTTGGTGCCGGCCGCCGCCGATGCGATCAGCTTTCTGCTGGCCTGGGAATTGATGGCGCTGGGCTCAACCGTCCTGCTGTTGGCCGACCATGCCAGCAGACACGCGGTGCGAGCCGCGACGCTGTGGTACGCGGTGATGACCCACCTGTCGTTCTTGCTGCTGGTGGCCGGATTCGGGGTGCTGATCGCTGCGGCAGGGGGCACCGCTTGGAGCCGCGTGGCTGGCATCGCCGAACCCACCGCGAGCCTGGCCTTCGTACTGTTGATCGCCGGCTTCGCCACCAAGGCCGGGCTTGTGCCCATGCACGTGTGGCTGCCGCGCGCCCACCCCGAAGCGCCCAGCCACGCCTCGGCGGCGATGAGCGCGGCCATGGTGAAGATGGGTATCTACGGCATGCTGCTGGTCACTCTTCGGCTGCTGCCCAACGGGCCGTCCTGGTGGGCGGTGGTGTTGGTCGCATTGGGGGCGATCTCGGCCCTCTACGGCATTCTGCAGGCGTCGGTGCAGTCGGATCTGAAGCGGCTGCTGGCCTACTCCACCACCGAGAACGTCGGCTTGATCACCACCGCCATCGGGGTCGGTCTGCTGCTGCATCAGTCCGGTCAGCAGGCCGCGGCCGACGTCGCATTGATGGCGGCCCTGCTGCTGGCAATCAGCCATGCGGCATTCAAGACCACGTTGTTCTTGGGGGCGGGGGCCGTGCTGCATGCCACCGGGGAACGCGATCTGGACCACCTGGGCGGCTTGGCGTCCCGGATGCCGGTGACGGCGCTCACCTTCGGGGCGGGCGCCTTGGGGGCGGCGGCGCTTCCGGTCACCTCCGGCTTCGTCGCCGAGTGGGTGCTGCTGCAGGCGCTCATCCATGCCGATGCCCGTACCGACCGACTGCTGGCGGTGGTGATGCCGCTCACGATGGGGGTGGTGGCGCTCACCATCGGGCTTGGCCTGCTGACCTTCGTCAAGGCTGCCGGTATCGGCTTTCTGGCCCGACCGCGCAGCGAGGCTGCCGCGAAAGCCACCGAAGTCGGCTTCACGATGCGCCTGGCTCTGCTCGCCTCAGCCGGGTTGACCATCGGGCTGGGGTTGATCCCCGGACCCTTGGCGCAACTGTTGGCCGGTGCGGTCGGGGCCACGAAGATCGCAACGACCGGCCTGAGCGGCATCGAGCTGGGTGGGCTGGGCGCGGTGATGCTCGATCCGCTGGTGCTCACCACACTGACGGCCATCATGTTGGCCGGAATCGTGATCGTGAATGCGCTTGCGGCTCGACGCCATCCCCGCCGTGCGGTCGACCTGCCCTGGGGCTGCGGCGGGGAACGGACCAGCCCCCGCATGGAATACAACGCGACCAGCTATTCCGAGCCATTGGCCCGGGTTTTCGGTGCCTCGCTCAACACCCAGCGCAGCGTCGAGGTTGAGCACCCCGAAGATGCGCCGCTGCTGGTCTCGGGCATGGCCTTCAGTCAGGAGACCGTCGACCTGGTCGAGGATCGGGTGTACTTGCCCGCCTTCCGGGTGCTGGAACGCCTGGGTGATCTGGCCCGCAGAATTCAAAACGGCAGTATCCATCGCTACATCGGCTTCGCTTTCGCGGCGTTGCTGCTGGTTTTGGTGTTGGTGACGCGATGATCGCCTCCATCGTGGTGACCGTCGTGCACCTGGCCTTCGCCGTAGCCATCACCCCGGTGCTGATCGGCGTCATGCGTACCGTCCGGGCTCGGTTGGAAGGCCGCGTCGGCGGTGGCGTCGGGCAGCCGTGGCGCGATGTCATCAAGCTGTTCGCCAAGCAGCCATTGCGCGCCCCCGGCTCCAGCCCGGTGCTCACCTGGGCGCCACTGCTGCTCATGGCCTCCTCGCTGGTGTTGTGCGCCTTGATCCCGCTGGTGAGCACCCTGTCGCTGCCCGGTGCGCCCGGGGAACTGT
>JAEXAS010000043.1 GCA_023458095.1 Actinomycetes bacterium
GTAACGGAGGCGCCCAAAGGTTCCCTCAGCCTGGTTGGCAATCAGGTTTTGAGTGTAAGTGCACAAGGGAGCTTGACTGTGAGAGAGACATCTCAAGCAGGGACGAAAGTCGGGACTAGTGATCTGACGGTGGCACGTGGAAGCGCCGTCACTCAACGGATAAAAGGTACCCCGGGGATAACAGGCTGATCTTGCCCGAGCGTCCATAGCGACGGCATGGTTTGGCACCTCGATGTCGGCTCGTCGCATCCTGGGGCTGGAGTCGGTCCCAAGGGTTGGGCTGTTCGCCCATTAAAGCGGCACGCGAGCTGGGTTTAGAACGTCGTGAGACAGTTCGGTCCCTATCCGCTGCGCGCGTAGGAATCTTGAGAGAGGCTGTCCTTAGTACGAGAGGACCGGGACGGACAAACCTCTGGTGTGCCAGTTGTTCTGCCAAGAGCACGGCTGGTTGGCTACGTTTGGAAGTGATAACCGCTGAAAGCATCTAAGCGGGAAGCACGTCTCAAGATGAGGGTTCCCACAGAGTTAATCTGGTAAGGCCCCCGGAAGACCACCGGGTTGATAGGTCGGATGTGGAAGTGCAGCAATGCATGGAGCTGACCGATACTAATAGGCCGAGGGCTTGTTTCCTACAAAGATGCTACGCGTCCACTGTGCGGTTCCCGAGTAACGGTCGGGAGCCTCCTCAACCGAGGAAGGCCCGCCAAAACTCCATAGAGTTACGGTGATCATGGCGAGAGGGAAACGCCCGGCTCCATTCCGAACCCGGAAGCTAAGCCTCTCAGCGCCGATGGTACTGCAGGTGGGAACCTGTGGGAGAGTAGGACGTCGCCGGACATTTAACACCCCCGTGGAGCTTCGGTTCCACGGGGGTGTTGTACGTTTCGGCTCAACTGACCGAAACGGCGAACTTGGCGCTAACCAGCGCAGAAGGGCAGGATGGTGCGGTGAGCGAACCCACCCCAAGACGTGGCCAGGGGTCACCGAAGAGACATGGAGCCTCCGCCGGCGGTGCCGGACGTGGGCGTCCCAGCGGACCCCCGAAGGGCCGCAGCGATGCGGGATCTCGGGGTTCGCGCAGCCAATCCAACGGCAAACCCCGCGGTGACAATCCGCGCGGCGGTGGCTCGCGGGGTTGGGGTGATGACACTCGTAGTGAGCGTTCGTCGGGCGAGCGTTCGTCGGGTTACCGTGGCGCTGGTTCTGGTTCTTCACGCGGTCAGTCCGGTTCAAAGCCGCGAAGTGGCGGTTGGAATGACGACGGCCGCGGAGAGCGTTCGTCGGGTTACCGTGGCGCTGGCTCTGGTTCTTCACGCGGGCAGTCCGGTTCAAAGCCGCGAAGTGGCGGTTGGAATGACGACGGCCGTGATGAACGTTCGTCGGGTTACCGTGGCGGCGGCGCGGCGCGTGGCCGGTCCGGCTCCCAGCCGCGCAGCGGCTCCCGTGATTGGGATGACAGCCGTGGTGAGCGTTCCTCGGGCTATCGCGGTGGCGAGGGCCGGTCGCGATCCTGGGGTTCGGATTCGCCCCGAGGAGAGCGCACGGATCGTGATTCGCGTGGTCGTGGGCAGTCCTCGGACTCGGGCTCCTGGCGCGACGAGTGGCGCAGTGACCGGGGCACGGGCCCGCGTTCGGGAGCTGCGTCCCGTGGCCGATACTCCAGTGAAGCGGGAAGTCGCTCCGGGGACAGCAGTCGACGTAGTGCCGGTGACTCGCGGCCTGGCTCGCGTGGTGGTTCCACGCAGGGCCGTTCGTGGGGGTCGGCCTCACGGCAGGACTCGCGTGCAGACGGCACGCAAGGTTCGCGCGGTGACGCAGGGCGAGGGGCTCGCACATGGGGTGACCGGGACGCAGCACCGTCGCGATCGCGTGGCGGCTCAGCAGACTCGTATCGTTCCGCTTCAGCGCGTCCGGAGCGGAACTCGGGCGGCCCCAGGCGGAGTCGCGACACGGTGGGGTCCGGGCGATCCGATCACCGTGACTCTCGTAGCGGACACAGTAGTGACCCGCGTCGCGAGCCGCGCGGACCGCGATTGGAACTGCCAACGAATCTTGATCTCCAGCAGCTTCCGCGAAGCGTTCGCGCCGAACTGCGCAGCCTGACTCCGGAGAAGGCCGAGACGGTCGGAGGTCACCTTCTGATGGCTGGCCGGCTGGTTGACGATGATCCACAGCTCGCGCTGCAACACGCGACCGCAGCCAAGGAACTCGCATCTCGACTGCCGATCGTCCGAGAAGCTGTAGGGGAGAGCGCCTATGCCGCCGGCGAATTCGCGGTGGCGCTTTCTGAGTTCCGCGCCGTGCGGCGCATGACCGGTGCCGATGAATACCTGCCTGCGATGGCTGACTGCGAGCGCGCCTTGGGGCGGACGCAATCGGCTTTGAAGCTGGTGCGAGAAGGGCTGGCGACCTCGCCAGATGCCTCCTTGGAGATCGAGCTGCGCCTGGTGGAAGCCGGGATTCGCAGCGACCGAGGACAAGCCGACGAGGCGGTGCGGCTGCTTCAAGCCGAAATCGAATCGATCGGCACTCGGGGCACCAAGCTGGCACGGGCGCGGCTGCGCTATGCCTACGCCGACCTCTTGGAGGCACTGAGTCGACCCAGTGACGCCGAACGGTGGTTTGAGGCTGCGGCCAAGCTGGATCCGGATGAGACCACCGACGCCGCCGACCGACTTGCGCGCTTGCGTGGCGTGGTCATCGAGTTCGACGATGACGATGAGGCCTTCGATTCGGTTGACGACGACGAGGCGGTTGACGACTTTGAAGACGTCGCGGTGGTTGACGATGTGGACGACGAACGCGGCGTCGCTAGCGCTGAGGATGTCGAGTCTGTCGATGATTCCGATGATGAGCCGAAGCCTGAGGCCCTAACCGAGGACTGACCATGGTGGCGCTGATCGACGGCTACGATGCCGCACTGTTCGACCTGGACGGTGTGGTCTATCTGGGCCCGGACCCGGTGCCCGGGGTTCCCGCGGCGCTGGCGCAGCTGGGTCGGGTGACGCGGCTGATGTATGTGACGAACAATGCCGCGCGTCCGGCCGCAACGGTCGTCGATCAGCTTCGGCACCTCGGCATCGACGCCGGGCTGGAGCAGGTGTTGACCAGTGCCCAGGTCGCTTCGGCCGCCTTGGTCGACGAACTCCCCTCTGGCGCGAAGGTCCTCGTGTGCGGCAGCGACTCCCTGGCGAGCCTGCTCAGCGATGCCGGATTCGCCATCGTGACGAGCGCCGACGATCAGCCAGCAGCGGTCATCCAGGGCTATTTCCCGACTTTGAACTGGGCGCTGTTGGAGGAGGCCACGTTGGCTGTGCAAAACGGCGCAGCTTGGTATGCGACCAACTCCGATGCGACCCGTCCCACCGATCGAGGCTTGGTCCCTGGCGCGGGTGCTGCGATTGCGGTGCTGTCCACTGTGCTGCAACGCCAGCCAACCATCTTCGGCAAGCCCTACCGGCCGATGATGACCGAGGCAATCAAGCGGACCCAGGCCGAACACCCCATCTTTGTGGGTGATCGCCTGGACACCGATATCGAGGGTGCGCTGAATGCCGGCATCGATTCGCTGATGGTCTTCAGCGGTGCCCACGGAAAGAAAGACCTGGTCAGCGCAGAAGTCCAGGCACAGCCAAGCTACATCGGAGCCGATGTCAGTGCACTGCTGCGTCCGCCACGGATCGCCGCCCTCGAGCCAGATCGCGCTCGCTGTGGGGCGCAAAGCGCTGCGGTCGACGATGGTGCCGTTCGACTGCTGACGCAGCCACAAGGGGTGGAGGAGCAACTCGACGCATTGTGGGCCATCACCCAGTTGGCCTGGGCTGACCCCAGGCTGAGCGTCGAGGATGCATTGGCTCAACTGACACTGCTGGACTGAGACAGCCGAGGACGCAGCGTCGTTGATTCTCGCGACGAAACCCAGCGGTCATGCCTGGAGGCGTCGCGGGCGTGCGGTGCGAGGCCGTGAGCTCGGGCCCTAGTCGAGACCCCGTGCCGCGAGCGCATCGCCAGTTGTTTGCGCATTGGCGACCACCCGAACGACAAAGGGCGACAGGAACGCCCGCGGGTGCCGGCCCAGGCCGCGCGCTACCGCAGCATCGCGGGTTTGATTCACCAGTTCCAAGGAGGCCGGGATTGCCCGAATAGCCAGCGCCAACAGCAGGGCCACCCGGTCTTCGTCCACCCCGGGCAAGGGTCGGCACCATCGCACCACGGCGTCGATCATCGCGTTGATCGGCGTGGTGGCCGTGACGACCAAGGCCAGGATCGTGAGCGAGACCAGATCGAGCATGGATTCGATCGCGCGCTGCGGTCCGGAGATCCACCATTGAAAGGCGGCGATCATCACGGCCATGACCAGGATCGGTCTGGTCTGGCGCAGGAGGGTCCGCCAGTGCAATCCCGCGACGATGGCGAGAACCATGGCGAGGGCGAAACCCGCCACGGCTGCCGTCCAGTCGCGAACCAGCACGATGACCAGGCTCAGCACGGCGAGCCCCAAGAGTTTTGGGCCCACTCCCAACCGATGCAGGACAGTGCTGCCCGGCTGATACAACCCGATCATGACGGCCTGGCTCATGGACTCACCTGCGCCAACGCTCGGTAGTGCTGGACGGCCGGCTGTGCCGCTCCGTCGAACACGACGCGGGCTTGGTCAACGACCAGGACCCGCTCGCAGCGACCAACCAGATCCAGGTCGTGAGTGACCAGGATCACCTGCTGACTCAGGCTGAAGAGAACGTCGGCGATCCTGCGGGTGTTGGCCAGATCGAGCAGTGTGGTCGGTTCATCGGCTACCACGATGTCTGGGCCGACGGCGAGGACGCCGGCCAAAGCCAGGAGTTGCCGCTGCCCCCCGGACAACGCATGGACGCTGGTGTCCGCGCGCTCGGCCAGTCCGTGCTCGGCCAACACCGCCAGGGCGGCTTGGCGTCGTTGACGAGGGTCGCTATGGCTACGTCGCAGCGACAATTCGATGTCTTCCACGCAGGTGGGCATGACCAACTGCGCGGACGGGTCGCTGAAGCAGAAGCCGACCTTGCGCCGCACCTCAGCCGGATGGCGGGTGGTATCGATCCCGTCGATGAGCACCCGACCGGAGGTGGGGGAGGTGAGGTTGTTGAGGAGCCGGGCGAGGGTGGATTTGCCCGAACCGTTGGCTCCGATGATGCCCACCCGCGACTGCGTGAGTCGAAGCGTGGTGGGTTCCAAAATGACCGGGCCACCGTCGGGTACGGCGACCATCGCGTCCTGGAATTCGATGACAGGCAGGTCAGCCTCGCTTCAACAGAGCCGGGAAGGCGCGGTGCACCTCAGCGGCGATGATGGCGGCGATGGCGGTCTTGACCAGATCACCGAGCCAGAAGGGTAGATCCCAGGTGGCTGCCACGGCCCAGGTCACATTCTGGTGGAACGTCATCCACGCGATGCCTAGGGGATGTACGACCAGGACACTGCCGGCCGCAATCGCCAGAAAGACCCAGAAGGCGGAGGTGCGCCGGTCGCGCAACACGTACTTGACCAGGTAGCCGATGAGCGCCGCGGCCAGCGGAAAGGCCAACAGATAGCCTGCGCTCACGCCCGTGAACGCCCCGAGGCCCGCGGAGTGTTCGGCGAAGACCGGCAATCCGATGGCGCCCATCGCCAGGTAGAGCAGGACCGCCAGCGAACCGCGCAGGGGTCCAAGTATCGCCCCGGCCAGGGCGACCCCCAGGGTCTGCAGGGTGATTGGGACGCCGGCGCCACCCACCGGGATGGCTCCGATGAAGGCCAATGCGGCGATGAGTGCAGCGAAGGCGGCGACGAGTGCGAGATCAGTGGTGTTGAGCAGGCGAGCGGCGCGCGGTGCGCCCTCGATTGCTGGCTCGGTGGCTGTGGGGACGGTGGGGTCGGACACGGCGATTCCTCAAAACTGAAAGGCGTTCAGGTGAATGGTGTTCAGGTTATCCCATAGACTGCCGACATGGGTAACAGCTTGGATGATGTGGTCTGTGCCGCGATCGAGCTGTTGGACGTGTGGGGATTGGAGTTCTTCTCGATGCGCCGGTTGGCCTCCGAACTGGGAGTGCAGCCCAGCGCGCTGTATCACCACGTGGCCAACAAGCAGGAACTGCTGGGGTTGATGGCGGGCCGAATCGTCGCTGATGTCGTCATCGACGACGACGTGCTGGCCAGTTGTCATCGGCTTCGCGTCGCGCTGCTCGGTGTCCGCGACGGGGCGGAAGTCGTGGCTACCGCGTCCGCCTTTCGGATCGGCGTCTCCCAGTTGGAAGACGCGCTGACCGCGGTCACCTCGACCGACGTTGCGCGCACCGTCCTGATCTACGTCTTGGGTCATACCGAGGCCACCCAACTACACCGACAAGCCAGTCAGGTGGGGGCGATCAGCACCGACCCTGACTGGGAAGAGTCTTTCGAGCGTGGCCTGGAACTCATCCTGGCCGGCGCGGAACGGCTGCGGCGCTCCCTCCCCGTAGGATGAGCGTCGTGACTGATCCCAAGCCGGACGTTGATGCCAGTCCTGACGTTGATCCCAGTTCCGCCGCTGAGGCGGTTTCGCCGCCGCTGACGGGTGTGGAACTCATCGACGCGGCACTGGACGGCATTGATCTGTCCGGTCCGGTGGCCGAGCATCCCGCTCAGCTGGCCACTGCGGTCGAGGTGCTCCAACAGGTGCTTCGCCATCCGCCCGAGCAGTGAGCAGCCGCGTTGACCGTGAACTGGTTGTTCGTGGTCTGGCCCGCTCCCGGCAGCAGGCTCGAGAGTTGATCGAAGCCGGCAAGGTGCTGATCAACGGCGAGACGGCAACGAAGGCATCAGTGTTGGTCGGCGCGGACGACGCCGTCCTCGTGACTCAGCCCGATCCCTATGTCTCGCGAGCCGCGCACAAGCTGCAGGCGGCCCTGGCAGACTCCGGATTGGCCGTGCCGAGGCGAGTCCTGGATGCCGGTGCCAGTACCGGTGGATTCACCCAGGTGCTCCTGCAATCCGGCGCTGACCTGGTCTACGCCGTCGACGTCGGCCATGGACAGTTGGTGCCACAGTTGCGTTCCGATCCGCGGGTGGTGGTTCGCGAGGGGCTCAACCTGCGTGACCTGACCGTGGCCGATCTGGACGATGAACCGGTGGATCTGGTCGTGGCTGATGTGTCTTTCATCTCGCTGAGGCTGCTGCTGGCCCCGTTGTTCTCCGTGCTTCGCGGCGAGGGGCATGCGCTGCTGCTGGTGAAGCCGCAGTTCGAGGTGGGCCGGGCGGGGTTGGATGATCGCGGCGTGGTTCGCAATGAACACCTGCGCCGGGACGCCCTGGCCGTGGTCATCGAGGAGGCCGTCTTGCTGGGCTGGGCGCCGCGTTGGCAGGCCGAGAGCCAACTGCCCGGCGAAACGGGCAACGTCGAGTACTTCGTGGAGTTCGTTCGGTCCGCCTGAGAGCTCGGTTGCGGTGCAGGCTGGGGCCGGTCTCAATACTGATCGCTGCGACAGTGGGGTCCACATTCAGTGCCCACCGCATCCCCTTCGCGGGTGATGGCCACTAGGGTTTGCAGGGTGAGTTCCAAGCCCCGGCAAGTCGCCTTGACCATCCATCCGCTTCGTCCGGCTGCGGTTGCGGCCGCAGCGAAGTTCATTCGAGGCATGGCCGAACGCGGCATCACCTGTTTGGTGGGGGAAGAGGACCGTGAGCGGCTGGTCGAGGTGGTCGGCGAGGAACTGCTGGGCAACCTCGACAGTGAACCGGTCGAATGTGAACTCATGGTCGTCTTCGGCGGCGACGGAAACATCTTGCGGGCGGCCGAATGGGCAGTGCCGCGCGATGTCCCCGTGATGGGGGTCAACCTTGGCCATGTGGGATTTCTGGCCGAGCTGGAGTCCTACGAAGTGCCCACGCTGATCGACCATGTGTCCCGGGGTGACTATCAGGTCGAAGAACGCATGACGATCGAGGCCATCGTCACTGACGGCCCCGGCGGTACTGAGTTGTGGCGCTCGTTCGCGGTCAACGAGGTCTCCTTGGAGAAGCTCGCTCGCGAGCGGATGCTCGAAGTCTTGGTGCGCATCGACGACCGTCCGCTGTCTCGGTGGGCGACCGATGGAGTGTTGGTATCGACCCCGACCGGTTCGACGGCCTATGCATTCTCCGCGCATGGACCGGTGATTTGGCCAGAGTTGTCTGCGTTGCTGCTGGTGCCCCTGAGCGCCCACGCGCTGTTCGCTCGGCCTCTGGTGCTTTCCGATCGCACCGTGGTCACCGTAGAGATCCTGCCTGGCGGTGAAGGGGGAGTGGTGTGGTGCGATGGGCGTCGCACCACCGATGTCGGCACCGGCATGATCATCGAAGTCCGAGTGGGGCCACGTCCGCTGCGATTGGCCCGGATCTCTGAGCAGCCGTTCGTGCATCGCCTGGTGCGCAAATTCGGGCTGCCGGTGGACGGGTGGCGCGGTGCCGCCGAACGGGACGCCGCCCATGCTGACTGAGCTACGCATCGCCGATCTGGGCGTGATCGCTGAGGCCAGTATCGACCTCGGCCCGGGATTCACTGTGGTCACCGGCGAAACAGGTGCCGGCAAGACGATGATCGTGTCCGGTCTGGCGCTGTTGGCCGGCACCAAAGCCGCGCCCTCCCTGATTCGGGCCGGGGCGCAGCGGGCCCTGATTGAGGGCCGGTGGTTACTGAAGCCGGCTGAATCCGAGGCTGTCACCGAGCTTGGTGCCGTAGTCGAGGATGGTGAGGTGCTGCTCAGCCGACAGCTTGCCGCCAGCCGATCCCGCATGGCGCTCGGGGGTGCCCAGGTTCCGCTTGGGGTTGGTGCGGAGCTGATCGGGGAGTGGATCACCATTCACGGCCAATCCGAGCAACTGCGGCTGGGTACCTCCGAGCGGCAGCTTCAGGTGTTGGATCGTTTCGCTGGCCAAGCCCTAGCCGCCGAGCTGGGTGCGTACCGCCGTGACTACGCCGAACGCAAAGAGGTGGTGGCGCAACTGCACGACCTGACCACCGCATCCCAAGAACGCGCCCGGGAGCTGGACCTGCTGCGCTTCGGCTTAGCAGAGATTGCCAAGAGCGATCCGCAGCCCGGCGAGGACGAAGCACTGGCGATTGAGGCCGGCCGGTTGCAGGCTGTCGATGATCTGCGGCAGGCGGCTGCCGCGGCCAGCACGGCTCTGGCTGGGGATGATGAGGACTTCACCGGCAGCCACGATGCGCTGGCCCTGACCGCCGCTGCCCGCAAGGCCTTGGAAGCGGTCACCGACCGGGACCCGGAGTTGCAGCCCATCATCGACGAATTGGCTGGCGCAGCGGCCGCTTTGGCGGACGCTGCATCGTCCCTGGCGTCTTATGGCGCGAGCCTGGACGCTGACCCGCTGCGACTGGAATGGATCGCTGGGCGCCGAGCCGAATTGGCTCATTTGACTCGCAAATACGGTCAAAATGTCGACGAAGTGCTGGCCTGGGCGCAGCAGTCGGCGGACCGGGTGGGCCAGTTGGACGCCAGCGACAGCCGAATCCAGGAACTGCAGGAGCAGGCCAGCGTGCTGGATCAACGTTTGACTGCCGCAGCGGGCCGAATCCGGGCGCTGCGGGAAGCCGCCGCCACCGAACTGGCGGACCGGGTGGCCGCCGAACTGCGGGCTCTGGCAATGCCCAAGGCCCGGCTGATCTTCGAGCTGAAGCCGATCGACCTGGGCCCGAACGGAGCCGACCAGGCGAATCTGCTGTTCTCGGCGAATCCGGGCAGTGCTGCCGGACCCTTGGGCAAGGTCGCCTCCGGGGGAGAGTTGAGCCGGGTTCGGCTGGCGCTGGAGGTGGTGCTGGCCAGCGAGGCCACGGCGGGGACCTTCGTCTTCGATGAAGTCGATGCCGGCGTGGGTGGTGCGGTCGCCCTCGAGATCGGGCGCCGGTTGGCTCGGCTGTCCAAGACCAGCCAGGTGATCGTCGTGACCCACCTGGCTCAGGTGGCGGCCTTCGCTGATCGACATGTCCACGTCCGTAAGGCCAATGACGGCTCGGTGACCACCAGCGGCGTGCGGCTGGTGGAAGGCACAGACCGCCTGGAGGTACTTGCCCAAATGATGGGTGGCCTCGACTCCAGCGAATCGGCGCTGGCTCATGCGCGCGAGTTGTTGGACTCGGCGGCCCGCTCCTGACGTCACTCAGATATCCGAACCCGAATGCTCGCCGTCCTCCAACCACCGTTGCGGCAGGCAGGCGGGATCGAAGTCGGGTGCATTCGGGTCCGGTTCGGTCATCCATTCGCACAACGCGACTGTGGCCACGCCCAGCAGAGACCAGGAACGATCTCCAGGGGAACTAGCTGTCGCGTCCAGGTTGAGGCGCACCTCGGGAGTACCCGTAGCCTGGTGCAAGCCGGATCCCTCAGAGACTGCAGCCAGAGCGGTAGCCAGATCGTGCAGGCTGAACCCTGGCCGCATCCGACGGCGACTCCACAGCAACACGACGCGATAGAGCTGACTGTAGGCCTCAATGGCTTCGTCGTGGCGCTGGCGACTGGCTGCCAGGAGATCCGGATCCTCATAGGACGTCGCCCGGATGGCGAGGCTGGTCAAAAACGCTGCATCTTCTGGATAGCTGCGGATGTTGGCCTCCGCGCCGCGACGCACAGCCTCGTGCCAGCTTCCGGCAGGGTCAAAGATGATCGGCATCACCGCTGCCACACTGGTGGCGGTCGACGTGCGGTCGCGGAATCGTACGGCTTCGAGTGCGAGGTCGTGGTGATAGTCGGTTTGGTCTTTCCAGATCCGGTAGGCCGCACCGGTGGTGAGGCCAGCGCGGCGCAGCACCGAACTCAGCCGAATGTGGCTCACTGCAGTCGAAGGTCCACGCTCGTGCAGCATTTGCAGTCCGATCGCGATGAGGTCGCTGCGGGTCTGATCAGCCGTGCGGCGCGCCATGGGGGAACGATAGCGAATCACCGTCTGAATCGCAGAGAAGAGAAATAAGTTATCTCACCAGCGATGATCTAGTTCTCGCGCGGATTGATCTTCAAGATGGGGGGTGGCACACCTGCCAACACCTACAACTCAGGAGGTTCAGCCCACCATGAAGAGAATGTTGGTCCGCTTACTCACCGTCCTCATGCTCGGTCTCATACCGGCATCAGGCCTCGTGACGCCGGCTTCAGCGGTCACGAGGGTCCAACTCGCCGACGCAGCCTCTCGAGCCGCTTTCGAACCTGTAACCGGCGGGCAGTTCAAGCAGGTTCGTAAGATCTACCCCAAGCAGCTGAACTGGACCACCGACGGATGCAGCGTCCCCAAGGTCATTACAACGTCGGTATCGGGCATGGGATTGGTGCTTAGGTATTACAGTCGCGTTTTCCATGATTCCTGTGTTCGCCACGACTTCGGTTACCGCAACTTCGGGGGCAACGCCTCAGGTCCTGGCGCGCATCCAAAGCTTGGTGTGAACGCAACGACCAAGACGCGAATCGACAAGAGATTCCTCAACAATATGAAGATTCAATGTGCGGCGAAATATCACACGTGGGTGACGAAGCGGGCCTGCAACTCTGCGGCAAACACCTTCTACCTCGCCGTGGTTAAGGGCGGCAAGAAGGCGTTCTTCGGTTGATGTCACCACCTGTGCTGCCGCCCGACCCGGTGAGCGGCAGCACAGGTGTGGTCAAGCTCGGTCAGAGACGATGGTGTTTCATCGGAGAGTCGAGTTGGCTGCGAACCGGCAAACACCTCTAGGCTGGAGGTCCGTGGGCAACTCAACGCAGACCAAGCATGTATTCGTAACCGGAGGCGTTGTCTCCTCTCTCGGTAAGGGGCTCACCGCTTCGAGCCTGGGCAGCCTTCTGGTGGCCCGTGGCATGAGCGTCACCATGCAGAAACTGGATCCGTATCTCAACGTCGATCCCGGCACCATGAACCCCTTCCAACACGGCGAGGTCTTCGTCACCGAGGACGGTGCCGAGACCGACTTGGACATCGGCCACTACGAACGATTCCTGGACGTCAACCTCAGCGCTGAAGCCAATGTCACCACCGGCAAGATCTACTCCTCAGTGATCGCCAAGGAGCGTCGCGGCGACTTCCTCGGCGACACCGTCCAAGTGATCCCGCACATCACCAACGCCATCAAGGACGAGATGCTGGCCATGGCCTCACCGGGGGTGGACGTGGTCATTCACGAAATCGGTGGCACCGTCGGCGATATCGAGTCGCTGCCGTTCCTGGAGGCGGCTCGGCAGGTGCGCCGCGAGGTCGGTCGCGACCACGTGTTCTTCCTGCATGTGTCGCTGGTTCCCTACATCGGTCCCAGCGGCGAATTGAAGACCAAGCCCACCCAGCATTCGGTGGCGGCGCTTCGCCAGGTCGGCATTCAGCCCGACGCCATCGTGTGCCGGGCCAGCATGGAGATCCCCAGCGGCGTCAAGCGCAAGATCGCGCTGATGTGCGATGTGGACGAAGAAGCGGTCATCTCCTGCCCGGACGCGCCCAGCATCTATGACATCCCCAAGGTGATTCATGCCGAAGGGTTGGACGCCTACGTTGTCCGCCGGTTGGACGTCCCGTTCCGCGATGTGAACTGGTCGCTGTGGGATGACCTGCTGGAGCGGGTGCACAACCCGGTCGAGGACATCACCATCGGCCTGGTCGGCAAATACATCGACCTTCCTGACGCCTATCTGTCGGTCTCCGAAGCACTGCGCGCCGGCGGCTTCGCGAATCGGGCCAAGGTTCATATCCGCTGGGTCGCCTCCGACCTGTGCGAGACCCCGGCTGGCGCCGCCGAGCAACTCGGCGACCTGGATGGCATCTGCGTACCGGGCGGTTTTGGAATTCGTGGCGTCGAAGGCAAGCTCGGCGCGCTGCGCTACGCCCGCGAGAACCAGATGCCGGCGCTGGGGCTGTGCCTGGGCCTGCAGTGCATGGTGATCGAGGCTGCCCGCAACATGGTGGGATTGGCCGACGCCGGTTCCTCCGAGTTCGACCCGGCGACCAAGGACCCGGTGATCGCGACCATGGCAGAGCAGGTTGCCATCGTCTCCGGACAAGGAGATCTGGGCGCCACGATGCGGCTTGGGGCTTATCCGGCCCAACTCGTACCAGGTTCAGTCGTGGCAACCCGCTACGGCACCACGACCGTCAGTGAACGGCACCGTCACCGCTACGAGGTGAACAACGCGTATCGAGGTCAACTTGAGGCCGCCGGCCTGAAGATCTCCGGAACCAGCCCGGACGGCAACCTGGTGGAGTTCGTCGAACTCGATCCGGCACTGCATCCCTACTATGTGGGCACCCAGGCGCACCCCGAACTGAAGTCGCGTCCGACCAAACCCCATCCGCTGTTCTCGGGGCTGGTCGAAGCGGCCCTGGAGCGCAAACTGTCGGCTCGACTTCCGGTGGAAGAAGCCTGATCCGATGCCCCGGGAACTGCAGCCGGCGGAGTTGGTCGATATCGACCAACACTGGCCGGTGGTCTCCCATCAGGTGCTCGGGCGGGGGAGTAAGCACACCTTCGTCTCCGACACCGTGTTCACCCCCGGTGGGGCCACGATGCAGCGGGAGTACATCCTGCATCCCGGTGCCGTCGGCATCATCGCCTGGGACGACCGGGACCGCATCGCCGTGGTGCTTCAGTACCGCCATCCGGTTGCCCAGCGCCTGGTCGAACCTCCGGCTGGATTGCTGGACCAGCCCGGCGAGCACTACCTGATCGGCGCCCAGCGCGAACTGGCCGAGGAAGTAGGCCTGCAAGCAAGCGACTGGCGGGTGCTGGTGGATCTGCTGACCAGCCCGGGAGCCAGCCAGGAGTCGGTTCGGATCCTGTTGGCCCGGGGCCTGACGCAGGCTGAGGCTCCGGCAGACTTTGTCGCTTCCGGGGAGGAAGCCGAGATGGAGTTCGCCTGGGCGCAGCGTGCCGATCTCGTCGCGGCGATCCTTGCCGGACGGGTGCAGAATCCGCTGCTGGTGGCCGGCGTCCTGGCTCTGGAGACCGCTCGGCTGACCGACGGCGTGGATCACCTCCGCGCAGTGGAGGCGCCCTGGCCGGTCCGTGCGACCCGCGATACTCAAAACCAGGCTTTGGCCGATGTCGACGGCGCCCGCTGAGCGGCAGGTCCGCAGCTTTCTGGACCATCTGACCGTCGAACGGGGCGCCTCGCCGCACACCGTCAGCGCCTATCGACGTGACCTGACTCGCTATCGGGATTACCTCGGCGACCAGGGCATCAACGACCTGGTCGGGGTGAGCGAGGCCGAGGTGAGCGGATTCCTGGCCTGGCTGCAGACGCCGACCGAATCGCGAGCCGCGCTGGCGCGATCCAGTGCCACCCGAGCCTTGGTGGCTGTGCGTTCCTTGCATGCCTTCTTGGCTACCGAGGGGATCACTGCCGACAGCCCTGCCGTCGAGGTTCATCCGCCCAAAGCGCCCCGGCGCCTGCCCAAAGCGCTGGCCCTGGACCAGGTTCAGGCGCTGTTGGAGACCCCCGACCCGTCCACGCCGACCGGGCTGCGCGACGCTGCTCTGTTGGAACTGCTGTACGGCACCGGCGCTCGAGTCTCGGAGGTTCTGGACCTTGATGTTGACGATGTCTCGGCAATTCTGACCGATCCCGACGCGGGGTTGCGGCTGTTCGGCAAGGGGCGCAAGGAGCGGATCGTGCCGGTGGGTTCCTACGCCCGCAAAGCCGTCGAAGCCTGGCTGGTTCGCGGACGCCCGGTCTTCGCTCAAGGGGCGACCTCGCCCAGCCCGGCATTGCTGCTCAACCGGCGCGGACGGCGGCTGTCGCGGCAAAGCGCCTGGCAGGTGCTGCATGCGGCCGGCGAGGCTGCCCAGCTTCCAGTGGAAATCTCACCGCACACCCTTCGGCACTCCTTTGCGACGCATCTGCTCGACGGTGGCGCCGATGTTCGAGTGGTGCAGGAGCTGCTCGGTCATGCCTCGGTGACCACCACTCAGATCTACACCTTGGTCACCGCAGAGCATCTTCGGGAGGTCTTCTTGGCCGCTCATCCCCGGGCGCGATGACCCCAGAGAATCCACCCGAGCGAGTCGTTGCAGACATGTCGACAAAGGCGCCCTAGGCTGGGCCCCGTGACCAAGACCAAAACCAAGAACACCCTGCGCGCTGACGAAGAACCCACTGCCGTTGGACAAATCGGTCCGACCGGTCGTCCGATGCCGGAGTTTCCTGACCCGGTCGCCCCGGATCCGTCAGCCACCAAGAACGCGTTGATCATCGCCATGTGCAACCAGAAGGGCGGTGTGGGTAAGACCACGACCACCATCAACCTGGGTGCTGCCCTGGCCGAAACCGGACGCCGAGTGTTGCTGGTGGATTTCGACCCGCAGGGCTCGCTCTCGGTGGGGCTGGGAGTCAATCCGCACACCTTGGAGTTGAGCATCTACAACCTGCTGCTCAATCGCGGTGCGGACATCAATGAAGTGATCTTGAACACCGTGGTCGATGGGCTGGACCTGTTGCCGTCCAACATCGACCTGTCTGCGGCCGAAGTCCAGTTGGTCTCCGAGGTGGCTCGCGAGCAGACGCTGGGCCGGGTGCTGGGCAAGGTGCAGCATGACTACGACGTGATCCTGATCGACTGTGCACCCTCGCTGGGCTTGCTCACGGTGAATGCGCTGACCTGCGCGGACTGGGTTCTGATGCCCCTGGAGTTGGAGTTCTTCGCCTTGCGCGGCATTGCGCTGCTCACCGACACCATCGAGAAGGTGCAGGAGCGGCTCAATCCTGACCTGAAGGTGCTCGGAATCCTTGGCACCATGTACGACTCCCGCACTCTGCACAGCCGTGAAGTGCTGGATCGGGTGGTGTCGGCCTTCGGTGACGTGGTCTTCCACACGGTGATCCGACGCACCATCAAGTTCCCCGAAACCACCGTCGCCGGCGAACCGATCACCACCTACGCCACCTCATCGCCAGGGGCTGAGGCCTATCGCAGCCTGGCCAAGGAGGTCTTGACCAGATGTCCAGGCGCGTAACCGATTCCAGCCAACCCGACGAGAACGTGTCGGGGCCTTCGGATAACGCCACCAGCGGTCGGGTTCGCCACGAGGAGAAGATCACGGTCTATGTGACCAGTGAGGAACTCATCGAGTTGGAGCGGGCCCGCCTGGCGCTGCGGGCTGATCACGGGCTGGCCGTCGACCGCGGACGCATCGTCCGGGCTGCGGTCGGCTTGGCGATGGCGGATCTGGCCGCCAACGGCGATGACTCTGCGTTGGTGCGCCGGTTGTTGGCATCGTGAGTGACACCGCAGCACAGTCGGTTCACCAGCAGGGTCCAACCTCGTCCGGTCCGCTGGACCGCAGTGCCTTCACCGTGAATCTGGACAACTTCACCGGGCCGTTCGACCTGTTGCTGCAGCTGATCAGCAAACACAAGATGGACGTCACCGAGGTGGCGTTGTCGAAGGTGACCGATGAGTTCATCGGGTATCTGAAGGCAGCCCAGGCGCAGCGTCACGCCCAGCCGGACGCCGCCGGTTTCGCCTGGTGGGACCTGGATCAGTCCAGCTCCTTCATCGTCATTGCCGCAACGCTGCTGGATCTCAAAGCCGCCCGGCTGCTGCCGTCTGGGGAAGTCGAGGACGAAGATGATCTGGCCCTACTCGAAGCCCGCGACCTGCTGTTCGCCCGCCTGCTGCAATACCGCGCCTTCAAGACGGTCAGCCACTGGATCGCCGACACGCTGAATACCCAGGCTCGCCGCTATCCCCGTCCGGGTGGCTTGGAGGACAGGTTCGCCGCGCTGTTGCCCGAACCGGACCTGACCGGTTTCGCCGACCTCATCGCCCACTACGCCGGACGGGCCATGACCCCCAGCGAGCCACCCTCGGTCTCGCTGAGCCATCTGCATCTGCCGCTGGTGAGTGTGCGCGAGCAGGCCGAGGTGATCATCACCCGACTGCGCGGTCAGCAGGCACTGAGCTTCCGGTCGCTGACCGCCGATGCCGGCGACACACTCGTCGTGGTCGCACGGTTCCTGGCCTTGCTGGATCTGTTTCGACAGCGCGCGGTGAGCTTTGAACAGCTCAGTCCGCTGGGGGAGTTGACCATCCGCTGGCTGGGCAACGACGTCGAAGCCACCGACTTGGGGGCCGAGTTCGACACCCAGGACGCATCCGGAGAGCCTCCCACTGACACCACCGACGACTCTGAGGACCCATCATGACGAACCCTATTTCGGGCGCTGTGGAGGCATTGCTGATGCTGGCCACCGAACCGATTCCGTCCGAAGAGTTGGCTGAAGCAGTCGGTGAGCCGGTCGGCGTGGTGGAGGAGACCCTGCGCGAACTTGCCGACTTCTATGACCGCACCGCGCGCGGTTTCGAACTGCGGGAGGTGGGCGCGGGCTGGCGCTATTACACCCGCGAGGAACATGCCGAACTGATCTCGCAATGGCTCCTGGAAGGGCAGCGGGCCACGCTCAGTCAAGCGGCGTTGGAGACCCTGGCCGTCGTCGCCTACCTCCAGCCGATCTCGCGGGGTCGGGTTTCTGCGGTACGGGGGGTCAACGTCGACGGCGTGATGCGTACCTTGGCGACTCGCGACCTGATCGAGGAAGTCGGGCGCGACCCCGAGACCGGAGCGCATCTGTTCGCCACCACCAGCTATTTCCTGGAGCGGATGGGCATGTCCAGCTTGGAGGAGCTCCCTGCCTTGGCGCCACATCTGCCCGATGCCTCGGCTTTGGAGGCCGAATTGGCCGATCTCGCTGCAGCCGGGGCACCCACCCCGGAGCCGACGCCACTGGTCGGTGACGACAATGAATGACTCCGAAGGCGTTCGACTTCAAAAGGTGCTGGCTGCAGCCGGCGTCGCGTCCCGGCGCGCCGCAGAGAATCTGATCGATCGCGGCCGGGTCGAAGTTGATGGTGAGGTGGTGCGCAACCAGGGGACGCGGGTGGATCCGCGCACCGCGGTGATCCGGGTGGATGGCGTGCGGATTCCGCCGCCCCGCGAGCACCGCTACCTCGCGCTGAATAAGCCGCGGGGCGTGCTGTCGGCGATGGCCGACCCCCAAGGCCGTCCGACCTTGGTCGATTTCGTTCCCACCGGCGAGCGACTGTTCCACGTTGGACGCCTGGACGCCGACACCGAAGGGTTGCTGCTGCTCACCAACGACGGAGACTTGGCCCAACGGCTCATGCACCCTTCCTTCGAAGTGGTCAAGACCTACCTTGCTGACGTGGCCGGGGCACTCACCGATGCCACCGCCAAGAAGCTGCGCGCTGGGATCGAACTTGATGACGGCCCGATCACGCCGGATTCGGTGAAGGTGATCCAGCGATCCGGCGGGCACACTCTGGTGGAGGTGCGCCTGCATTCGGGGAGGAATCGGATCGTGCGGCGCATGTTCGATGCGGTCGGTCACCCCGTTCAGCGGCTCTCGAGGCTCTCGGTGGGGCCGGTCAAGCTTGGTGACCTGCGCAGTGGCCAGACCCGTGAACTCACCGATGCCGAACTCGGGTCGCTGTTGGATCTGCTCCAGCGGTGAGTCCGCGCCGTCCGGCCCCTGCTGTGGTCGGCGGCGATTGTCAGGTTCGGTACCCTTTGAGCGTGCCCATTCGTCGTATCGTCACCGTCGTCGCGTGCGTGCTCGCACTGTCAGCCTGTAGCGGCAGTCCGGCCACCACTGCGAGTCCCTCTCCGAGTTCCACCCCGTCGTCGACGCTCCCGGTGAAGAACAACCTGGATGCCATCGCCGTCAGTGGCGCGTGGCTCGCCAAACCGAAGGTGACCTTCACAGCGCCTTTCTACATCGATCAGACCCGCCGCAAGGTTCTCATCGAAGGCACCGGGAATCCGATCACCAAAGACTCGATGTTCAGCTTCCGGTACTACCTGGCGAGCGGACGCACCGGCAAGCTGGAAGAGGAATCCTTCACCGACAAGACAGACTTCACCACGACTCTGTCCGGGGTGATCAAGGGTTTCACGGCTGGCCTGACCGACGTCAAGCAGGGCAGCCGGGTGCTGATCGCCATTCCGGGGTCGGACTCCTACGACGGGGTTGATCCCAGTTACCGTCCCTCGGATTACAAGGACGGCGACACTTTGATCTTCGTGGTGGACATCACGGGGGTCTCGATGCCTCAGCCCAGCGGTGCAACAGTGACACCCGTAGCGGGCCTGCCCACGGTCACCGGCGACGCCGCCAGCAAGCCTGTGGTGGCTATTCCAGGCACAGCGGCCCCAACCGACCTGAAGACCCAGGTGCTGATCCAAGGCACCGGACCCAAAGTCGCCAAGGGTGACATCGTCTACTCCCGCTACGTCGGCTACTCCTGGACGCACGCCAAGCTCATCGACGACAAGTTCGCGACCCCCGAGGCCACGCCGCTGGCCTCAAGCCTGGTCGGTTTGCAGACCGGTCTGGTGGGACAGAACGTCGGCTCTCGGGTGATGTTCGTGTTGCCGCCCAAGTATGGCTACCCGCTGGGCGCCAACCGTCCGCCGGTGGATCCCGGTGACACCGTGGTCTACGTGGTGGACATCCTCTACGCCTACCAGCAGTAGTCGGGCTCGACGACCCAAGGCTTGCGGGGCACCGCGTCGGGATCGAAGCGATCCAGCAGCAGGTCGAGGCTCACCGGTTCATTCCGGGTGGCCAGCCCTAGCGATGCTGCGATGCGGCCCAGCACCTGAGCAACGCTGACACCGGCGTGGGCCAGCTCGGCCAGGCTCACCGCGCCATCACGCTTGGCCAGGCGCACCTGGTTGGAGTTGACCGCCAGCGGCACGTGGATATAGCCGGGGGCGACACCGCCGAGTTGGTCGGCGAGCCAGGCCTGCCGCGGCGAAGAATCGAGCAGGTCGTCACCACGGACCACCTGGTCGATGCCGGCGTCCAGGTCGTCGACCACGACCGCGAGGTTGTAGGCCGGAATGCCGTCGTTGCGCATCACCACGAAGTCGTCGACCACGGCACTGACCTGGCCGGCGAAGGCATCGGTGATCACGGAGACTGCCTCCCGGGCCCGAACCCGAACCGCTGGACGCCGGGTCTCAGCACGCTTGGCGCGTTCGGCTTCGGTGAGGTCGCGGCAGGTTCCGGGATAGGGACGCAGCCCTGAGCCGTGCGGAGCTGAGGCAGCTTCGGCGATTTCGCGTCGGGTGCAGAAACACGGGTAGGTCTCCAAGCGGTCGATCGCTCGCTGATAAGACTCCAGGCGTTGGGACTGCCACCTCGTTTCGCCATCGAAGTCCAGGCCGAGGCTGGTCAGGTCATCGATCTGGCGTGCTGCGGTGCCGGCTGCCGAACGGACGCGCAGAACATCCAGATCTTCGATGCGCAGAAGGAAGCGGCGATGGGTGCTGCGGGCGAACAGCCAGGCCAGAAGCGCGGTGCGGAGGTTACCCAGGTGCAGGTCCGAGGTGGGGCTCGGCGCGAACCGGCCAGCACCGCAGGCACTCATGGCTATCCCTTTCCCTTGAAGGCCGCAGCCACTGTATTGCAGCCGACGCAGCGCGAGCCGGAGCATAGAGCCGGTGGTTGCGCTGCTAGCCTCATCGCACCAGGAGAATCGGTAACCGCAGGCGGAATGATGACTCAGCAGAAGTCCGAACGGATCATGAATCTGACGATCTGTTTGTTGATGTCGCGCCGATTCGTGGAGAAGGCTCGAATCCGCCAGGTCGTGGAGGGCTATCGCGATCTCAGCGATGCCGCCTTCGAGCGGACCTTCGAACGCGACAAGGACGAGTTGCGATCCATGGGGGTCGCGGTGGAGACCGGCAGCAACGACGTGCTGTTCCCCGATGAAGTCGGCTACCGCATCCGGCGGGAGTCCTTCGAGCTTCCGGCGATCGAGTTCACTCCTGCCGAGACCGCCGCCCTCGGCCTGGCGGCCAGCGTGTGGGAGTCGGCGACTCAGGCCGGCCAAGCAACCTCGGCGCTGGCCAAGCTCCGCGCCGCCGGCACCGATCCCGATCCGTCCCGACTCGCCGGGCTGGCTCCCCGGCTGGGTGCTCACGAGCCGGCCTTCGCTGCCGTCTGGGAGGCCCACGCCGACCGTGTGCCGATCGGCTTCGGCTACAAGGGCAATCCCCGCAAGGTCGAACCGTGGGCCATGAACTGTCGACGCGGTTCGTGGTATCTGCTCGCCCACGACCGGGATCGAGGTGAGGCCCGCATCTTCAAATTGGCCCGCATCGATTCGGCGGTGACCAGAATCGGTCCGGCCCGAAGCTACGAACTGCCGTCCTCGGCCGAGATCGAAGGTCATTGGCGGCGTCTGGAACCAGCCGGTGCTGACGATGTCGCCCAGTTGGCCATTCGCGAGGGTCGTGCCGGTGACCTGTGTCGGCGCGGTCAACCGATCGCGGTGGACGACCGGCCTGGCTATGCCAGCTATGCGGTCAGCTACGCCCGGGCCGGAGACTTCGCCGCCGACCTGGCTGGCTACGGTCCTGACGTGGTGGTGTTGGGACCTCCTGATCTGCGAGCAGCGGTCGTCGCGCATCTTGAAGGCCTCCTCGAAAGGAGGCCGCAATGACCTCCGCCGACCAGGTGTCCCGTCTGCTGGCCTTGGTGCCGTACCTGCAACGGCATCCCGATGCCGATCTGGCCGAAACCGCCTCCCACTTCGGGATCGCCACCCAGCAACTGATCGGGGATCTGGGTGTGCTGTGGTACTGCGGGCTGCCCGGGGGGTTGCCTGGCGACCTCATCGAAATCGATATGGATGCGGTGGCCGAGACCGGAAAGATCCGACTCTCGAATGCTGAGTACCTGAGCCGGCCCATGAGGTTCACCCCGGACGAAGCGCTCAGCCTCGTGGTCGCGCTGCGCGCCGTGGCCGAACTCGTCGGTGACGATGCCGCCGAGGCCGTGCGAAGCGCCTTGGCGAAACTGGAGGCTGCCGCCGGAACTCCTCGTTCGGCGGTCGTGGCAGTGGTCGGTGGTGCTGCCGGGGTCCGCGAACTGTTGGTACAGGCCATCGCCGCCAAGGTCCAGGTGGAGTTCGACTACATCGATTCCGCTAGAGAGCCATCGCATCCCACGGTGGCGCCGATCCGGCTGATCACCAGCGATGGTTTCGGGTATCTGCAGGCCTGGAATCTACAGCGCCAAGATTGGCGAACCTACCGTCTGGATCGGATCGCCGAGGTCGCCATGACCAGCCACCCAATCCCCGCGCTGGCAGATCCTCCCGAATTCGGCCCGAACTGGCTGGAGAGCAGTCCGGACGCGGTTCCGGTCACTCTCACCGTCACCGATGACGCGGCCTGGATCGCCGAGTACGTCCCCGTCCAGCAGGTACGCCGAACCGGCGCGGGAGTAGAGATCGATCTTCTGGTCGCCGACTCGGCGTGGTTGCGCTCGCTCATTCTGCGGCTGGGGCCGGCGTTGCTGGCCGCGGCACCCGAGGCGGTGTGGGGCTCGGTGATCGATGCTGCCAACGAGGCGCTGGCCGGGTATCGCTCAGGGTAGGCTGGCCAGATCATGAATTGGGTGCTGTTGTTCGGTGCGATCGCCCTGGGTGGGCTGATCATGCTCGTCAGCTACGCGGTGTGGCTGGGACATAAGGCTGCCGACCTATTCAGTGAACTGGAGATGCTCGGGCAGCGCGTCGCCGAACTGGCCGACCTGCTGGGGCAGATCCGCCCGGTGGTACCCGCCGAACTTGAGGACGCCAGACGTGACGCGTGAGCGCAGGTCGAGGCAGCGAAGGAGTGCGTGATGGGCGGCTGGGAATGGGCGATCCTGGTACTGATCGCATTGCTGCTGTTCGGCGGATCTCGGCTGTCGGGGATCGGCCGCAATGTAGGTCAGGCGGTGCGCGGCTTTGCTGAGGAGGCCTCGGCGCTGAAGACCGGGGAGCCGGACTCGGCGCAGACCCTGACCCAGACCGACACCGCCTCCGATGCCGACGAGCAGGACGACATCGTCGATGCTGAACTGGTCGAACCGGACGGCGATCCGCAACCGGAGGCCACCGACCAGCCGACTGATCCCGCTGACCGTCCCGACGAAGCCTGAGCCTTCCGTGGCCAAAGGAAGCTCTCGACTGGCGTGGCTGCGTCCGCCCAAACCCACCCCAGGTGGGGTGATGACGCTTGCCGACCACCTTCGCGAATTGCGCTACCGACTGATCGTGTCGGCCTCGGGAATCGTGGTGGCCTCGGCGGTGTCGGCGATCTGGTACGAGCAGCTTTACTACTTCATGATGCGTCCCTATCTGGTGGCAATGGAGATGCTCAAGCAGAGCAATCCCAACCTGAACCCCACCACCGTCATCAGTGGTGTCACCGCACCCTTCATGCTCATCTTGCAAATCGCCATGGTTGCCGGTCTGATCCTGTCCAGCCCGCTGTGGCTGTACCAACTGTGGGCCTACATCTCACCGGCCCTGCTCACCAAAGAGCGGAAGTACGCCTTGGGCTTTCTCGGCGCGGCGATCCCGCTGTTCCTGATGGGAGTGGTGGTCGGCTATCTGATCCTTCCGCAGGGCATCTCGGTGCTGCTGGCCTTCACTCCCGACAGCGTTCCGGCCACCAACCTGCTCGACGTCACCGACTTCCTCAAACTCACCCTGCAACTCATGGTGGTGTTCGGATTGGGCTTCTTGATGCCGGTGGTGATCGTGGCGGCGAACATGATGGGAGTGGTGGCTGCCGCCCAACTGGCCAAGGCCCGGGTCTATGTGATCTTCGGCACCTTCATCTTCGGAGCAGCAGCCACGCCCTCCACCGACCCCTTCTCCATGCTCGCCTTGGCGCTGCCGATGGCCGTGCTGTTCTTGATCGCGGAGGCGATCTGCCACGTCCATGATCGCCGCAAAGCGCGCTCAGCCGCCGAGACTGCGGTGTGAGATGACTGCCCACGATCCGGCCCGGCTCACGTTGGTGGTCAACCCCACGGCCGGCAACGGGCGTACCGCCCGGGTATTGCCTCAGGTCATCGCGAAGCTGGTGGCAGGCCTTCCCGCGGACAGCTTGCGGGTGGAGCAGGCGTCCAGTTGGACCGAAGCCCGTCGGCGCTGCCTGGAGGTGGTGGCCAGCGCTCGAGAGGGTCGAGCCGGCGGCCGCGCGGATTCGCTGCTGGTGATGGGTGGCGACGGCATGATGCATCTGGGACTCAATGCTGCCGCGGGCACCGAGGTTCCCTTGGGCTTGATTCCCTCCGGTCGGGGCAACGACTTCTGTCGCGGGGTGGAGGTCCCCACCACATGGGGAGCCGCCGTGCAGACCATCGTGGCCGGGCACACCCGGCGTATGGACTTGATGTCGGTCACCGGGGCGTTGGTGGACGGCAGCACTCACCGCTGGGTCGGATCGATCGTGTCGACCGGATTCGATGCCCGGGTCAACTACCGCACCAACCACCAGAAGGTTCGACTGGGCCAGCTCAGCTACGGCTTCGCCGCCCTTTCCGAGCTGAGCCGCTTCGAACCGCTCCGCTACCGCCTGGTCATCGACGGCAAGCCGCGCAACCAACCGGCAATGTTCATCGCGGTCGGTAACGCCGGGTGGTTCGGTGGTGGCATGCAGGGCTGTCCAAACGCGGACATCAGCGACGGGCTGTTGGACATCACCGTGATCAATCCGGTGAGCCGGATGACGCTGCTGCGGCTGCTGCCGACCATGTACAGCGGCGGGTTCGTCAAAGATCCGGCCGTAGAAATGTTGCGTGCAGGCACCGTGGACGTCGACGGCGACGGACTGTTCGCCATGGCCGACGGCGAAGAGCTGGGACCGGTGCCGCTGACCTTGCGGGCGGTGCCCGATGCCCTCACCGTCTACGTTCCCGCGCCGCGATGAGTGCCGACATCGCCGCCTTCGCGGCGGGCTACGCCTTCGGTCTGGACGACTACCAGCGCACCGCCTGCGAACACCTTGCTGCTGGCAGCGGAGTGCTGGTGGCCGCGCCGACCGGTGCGGGAAAGACCGTGGTGGGGGAGTTCGCGGTGTTTCAAGCTCTCGCCCAGAACCGAAAATGCTTCTACACCACGCCGATCAAGGCGCTGAGCAATCAGAAGTACCACGATCTGTGCGACCGCTACGGCGAGCACCAGGTGGGGCTGCTGACCGGCGATGTGTCGATCAACGGGGAGGCTTCGGTGGTTGTGATGACCACCGAAGTGTTGCGAAACATGATCTATGCCGGGTCCTCAACGTTGCAGGATCTGGGCTATGTAGTCATGGACGAGGTGCACTACCTGGCCGATCGCTCGCGGGGCGCGGTGTGGGAGGAAGTGATCATCTCCTTGGCCGAATCGGTGCAGGTGGTCGCCCTATCGGCCACGGTGAGCAATGCCGAGGAGTTCGGGGAATGGCTCGGCGAGGTGCGCGGTGAAATGGCCGTGGTTGTCACCGAGAAGCGCCCGGTGCCGCTTTACCAGCACGTCATGGTGGGTCGGCGTCTGGTGGAGTTGTTCAGCGGCACCGAGGTGAATCCAGAGTTGGTGAAGATCGCCAAGGAAGAGAGCCGCGGCCAGCGTGATGATTCTCGGCGGCCCCGCGGACGCTCCGGAAACGGTCGGCGCAGTGTCGCCTATGGATCGGGACGCTATGGCGGTGGGGCGGCCCATCAGCGCCAGGAGAGCAGCCGCCACCTGGTTCCGCGCCGGGATGCCACGGTGGAGCGGCTTCGCGCCGAGAAGTTGCTGCCGGCCATCTATTTCATCTTCTCGCGGCAGGGCTGTGACACCGCGGTGAGTCAGTTGATGCGATCGGGACTGCGGCTCACCACGAGTGGTGAGCGGCACCGGCTCGCCGAGATCCTTACCCGGCACAGCTCGGCGTTGAACTCGGCCGATCTGTCGGCCCTGGGCTTCGACAGTTTTCGGGGAGCCTTCCTCGAGGGCATCGCCGCGCACCATGCAGGCCTGCTGCCGGCTTTCAAGGAGGCGGTGGAGGAGGCGTTCGTGGAGGGCCTGATCAAAGTGGTGTTCGCCACGGAGACCTTGGCCTTGGGCGTCAACATGCCTGCTCGAAGTGTGGTGCTGGAGAAGCTGGTCAAGTTCAACGGCGAGACCCATGCTGACATCACGGCCGGGGAATACACCCAGCTCACCGGACGCGCCGGTCGGCGCGGTATCGACACCGAGGGCCATTCCGTCGTCGCCTGGCAGCCGGGGCTCGACCCGCGTGCCTTGGCCGGCTTGGCGTCACGACGCACGTATCCGTTGCGCTCGTCCTTCCGGCCGACCTACAACATGGCGGTGAACCTGGTCGCCACCGTCGGACGCGAGCGAGCTCGCGGCTTGCTGGAACTGTCCTTCGCCCAGTTCCAGTCTGATCGGTCGGTGGTCGGCCTGGCCCGCTCCATTGCCACCAACAAGGCCAAGGCCGAAGCGGCCTGGGAGGCGGTGAGCTGTTCCGAAGGTGATGCCCAGGCCTACTTCCGATTGCGGGCCGAGATCTCTGCGGTAGAGGCCGAGGCCGCGCGTCAACGCCGCGCTGATCGGCATGCCGAAGCCCTGCAGGTGCTGTCGGAGTTGCGCATCGGCGACATCATCGACATTCCGGCCAAGCGCCGCCGCGGCTGGGCCGTGGTCGTGGCGCTGGGCCGCAAGGGCGAGGGGCCGACGGTACTGACCCTGGATCGTCAGGTGAAGCGGCTCGCGCTGAGCGACTTCCCGGAGCCGCCGATGATCGCGGGCAAGGTCAAAGTGCCCAAGCACTTCGATGTGCGCTCGGCGGCGTCGCGGCGCAATCTTGCCGCGGCGTTCCTGCAGCGATTGGATTCCGCAGCCGACGCCGAGTCGTACACACCCCCCGCGGCGGATGCCGAATCCATGGCGAAGGTCGCTCAGTTGCGCGCGCAATTGCGAGCCCATCCGGTGCACGCCTGCCCCGACCGGGAGGTGCACGCCCGGCAAGCCGAAGTGGCTCTGCGCGCCGAGCGCGAGGCCGACACCATCCAGCGCCAGGTGCAGCGCCGTACCAATACCATCGCAGTTCGTTTCGATCGGATCTGCTCGGTGCTGGAGTCCTTGGGCTACCTCAGCGGCGATGGTGGCCAGCAGGTGACTGAGGCCGGGCGGATGCTTTCGCGCCTGTACTCGGAGTTGGACCTGGTCACTGCCGAGGCCATCCGCGAGGGGATCTTCGCGGCTCTGAGCGCGCCGCAACTGGCAGCGGTGCTGTCGTCCCTGGTGTACGAGTCGCGCGGGGATCGAGGCGCGCCGTCACGAATGCCTGATGCGGCCAGTGACACCGCCCAAACCCGCTTGCGTCGGTTGTGGCACCAACTCAGCCTCACTGAGCGGGACCATCGTTTGGACAGCCATGCGGAGCCAGACATCGGCTTCGCTGAAGCCATCCACGCGTGGGTGAGCGGTGCTGACCTGTTTGATGTGCTGTATCTGTCCGGTCTGACCGCGGGCGACTTCGTGCGGTGGGCTCGTCAGGTGGTGGATGTGGCTGGGCAGGTGGCCGATGCCAGTGGACCTGGCCCGCTGCGGGACACTGCGCGCGAGATCATCGCTCGCACCCGCCGCGGCGTCGTGGATGTGGCGCCGTTGGAGGACTGACCTCAGTCCTCGCCACGCAGCTTGGCCGCTTGCAGGCGTAGGTGGATTCGCTCACCCTGTCCGGAAAAGATGATGAGCAGTTCCACCGGCACCGTCCCGGCATTGGCATAACCATGCGGGGTGGTGGTCTCGAACTCTGCGGCTTCACCGGCGCCGAGCCGGTATCGCTGAGGCCCTAGCGTCAACTGGACGTCGCCGCTGAGCACGTAGGCCCACTCATAGCCCTCGTGGACACACAGATCCTGGGAACCGGCCCCGCCGCGATTCACCCCGATGACCTGCTTGTAGGCGGTGGGGCCGCCAGGGTTTTTGGCCAGTTGCACCCAAGTGACGCCCTTACGTTGGAAGGATCGAGGGTGTACTCGCGGGTCACCGGTGGCCGGCGCGCCGACCAACTCGTCCAGGGGCACTCGGTAGGCCTGCGCCAGCGGCAGGAGCAACTCCAGATTCGCGCGCCGCTGCCCCGACTCCAGCCGGGAAAGGGTACTGGGGGAAATCCCGGTCTGTTCAGCCAGTTGGTCCAAGGTGAGTTGGCGCGCCAATCGGCGCCTCTTGAGCCGTCCGCCCACCTCGGCGAGCACATCATGAAAGTCATCGACCATGACCGTAGTTTGCCACTTCAGCAAGGACGCTTGCCGCACTGCAAGGGTCTGGGAATGCTGGCATCCGGTGGCGCCCGCCGGGGCACCGCCATCGTTTCGACGCCACCGGGCTACAGGAGGTCCGCGGCGTCCTTGGGAAAGGGCACCAGATGTCGGAATCCAGCACACCGATCCAGCCGAAAGCTCTGATCCTGGGTGGCGGCTTCGGCGGCGTCCAAGCAGCGATGGAACTGGCGCGGACGCGGAAGTTCGGCGTCAGCCTCATCTCCGAGCGTCCTTTCCTGCACCTGTTCCCGACCTCGATCTGGATCCCAACCCGCGGCATCCGAACTGATCAGACGCGGGTGCCGCTGGCCGACATCGGCAAAGCAAACGGCTTCACCGTGATCAACGGCACAGTGACGGGTATCGACGCCGATGCCAGGACGGTGCAGAGTTCGGCTGGCGAGTTGGGGTATGACTACCTGGTGGTGGCTGTCGGATCCGGGAAGATGAAGCCCGCCGGTATCGAGCACAGCGAGTCGCTGTGCACCGGTCCGCAGGCGGCGGTCACCCTGCGTGAGCAGCTTGATGCGCTGATCGCCGCCGGATCCGGGCGCATCGCGGTCGGCTTCGGAGGAAATCCGAAGGATCCTTCTGCGGTTCGCGGCGGACCGGCCTTCGAGTTTCTGTTCAACGTCGACCATCTGTTGCGTCGGCGTGGCCTTCGTCAGTCCTTCGAGCTGACCTTCTTCGCACCTATGGAGCAGCCCGGCATTCGCATGGGCAAGAAGGCCTACGCCTCGCTGGGTCCGGAATTGGGCAAGCGCGGCATCGCTCGCCACGTGGGGGTGCCCATCACCGGCTTCACCGCCAACGGCGTGGACTTCGCTGACGGGAGCACCGTGGCCGCTGACCTGGTGATGTTCATCCCAGCCGGTACCGCCCACCCGGTCGTGGCCACGTCCGGATTGGCCACCACCCCAGCGGGATTCCTCGACATCGATGAAGGATGTCGAGTGGCCGGCACCACTAACGTCTATGCCGTAGGCGATTCGGCGGCCATGGCCGGTCCGGACTGGCGCGCCAAGCAGGGGCACATGGCCGAGGTGATGGGAAGGGTGGCTGCCCGCAACATCCTCAGCGCGCACCTCGGCGATGGAACGGCGCACAGCTACCTGGCTGAGGTGAGCCTGGTCTGCCTGATGGATGTCGGCAACGGCGCCAACCTCATCTACCGCAAACCCGGCAAGGAAGGCATGATCCGCCTGCCGCTGATCGGCCACTGGGCCAAGCGGGCCTGGGGCTGGTACTCCGCGGCGACCAAGCTACGGCGCTTCCCCCGGTTGCCAGGACTGTGAGCGAGGTTCGTACCGCACCCACCTCCCCGCTAGCCTGAGCGGTATGACTCTTGCCATCAGGGTGATTCCATGCCTGGACGTTGACGACGGACGGGTGGTGAAAGGGGTCAACTTCACCAATCTGCGCGACGCGGGCGATCCGGTCGAGTTGGCGGCAGCCTATGGCGCCGAGGGTGCTGATGAACTGGTCTTCTTGGACATTTCCGCCTCAGCCCAAGGTCGCGCCACCACTCACGACATGGTCCGGCGCACTGCCGAGACGGTGTTCATTCCGCTGGCCGTCGGTGGCGGAGTGCGCAGCGTCGAGGACGTCGATCTGCTGCTGCGTACCGGGGCGGACAAGGTCGGCATGAACACCGGAGCGATCAACCGACCGGACGCCATTTCCGAGATCGCCCAGCGCTTCGGCAACCAGGTGCTGGTGCTGTCTTTGGATGCCCGCCGCGAAAGTGGGCAACCGTCGGGATTCGGAGTGACCACCCACGGCGGACGGGTATCGGCCGGGCTGGATGCTATCGAGTGGGTGCGCCGGGCCACCGATCTGGGGGCGGGGGAGATCCTGCTCAACTCGATGGACGCCGACGGCACCACCGACGGGTTCGACCTGGAGATGATCGCCGCGGTCAAAGCAGTGGTGGATGTGCCGGTGATCGCCTCCGGTGGGGCCGGAACCGTGGCCCATTTCGTCGATGCGGCCCGCGCCGGGGCAGACGCGGTGCTGGCTGCGAGCGTGTTCCACTACGGCACTTTGCGCATCAGTGAGGTCAAGGCCGGATTGGCCGAGGCCGGCTTCCCGGTGCGCTGAGCGCGCTCGGCTGGCCTAGGCTGGCCCCATGGACTGCCTGTTTTGCGCCATCATCGCCGGCGACATCCCTTCCAAGCAGGTGTACAGCGACGATGTCGCGGTCGCCTTTCTCGACATCAACCCGTGGCATCGCGGACACACCCTGGTGGTGCCCCGGCGCCATGTGAGTGACGTGCTGGCTGATCCGTCCGCGCTGGGCGAGATCGCCGACTCGGTGACTGCCACCGGGGCCCTGTTGACCCGCAAGCTTGGCTGTGACGGCCTCAACGTCCTGATCAACTCCGGCGCAGTGGCCGGCCAGGAAGTGTTCCACCTCCACGTCCACCTGATTCCGCGCTACGCCGACGCACCGGGCATGGCCGGACTCATCGAGCGCGACACCACCATCGATCTTGATGCCGTCTACCGCCAATTAGTCGACTGACTAGCTCGTTTGCAGCGCGAAGAGGGTTTCCTTCAATCCGAACTTGCTCTTGAAGCTGCCTCCGCTGACCTTGACCGTGGTCTTGCTGCCCCGGATCGTTACCGTGGCGACACGGCCCTTGCCGCTGTACGGACCGGCATCGACCCGGGCGGTGACCTGGATCGAGCGGAACGACCCGATCGACGGGTAGGCCTTGACGATGGCACTGGTGGTGATCGTCTTGGTCCAGCGCTGGCTGCGCGGCACGCCGTCATAGGGGTCGGCATGTGCGCTCAGGTAGGGGTACCCGCTGGCACTGGCGCTCCAGCCGCCATTGGCGCTGGAGAACTGGGTCAGGGCGATCGCGGAGCCGTAGTACACCGTCAGGCCGGCGGTGGCCTTGATGGCCGCGTCGGTGGTGGAGTACCGCGCAGAGTTGTCTTTGTAGACCTGGCAAGACGAGGTGTCGCACAGGTCGTAGCTCGACTTCGATGACATCATGCGCAGGGCGAAGGTGCGCGCCGCGATGGCCTGGGCCTTCAGGGCTTCGGCACTCCAACTGGGCGGCATTTCGGCTGGAACCACATTGCGCAGGTAGGTCTCCAAAGGCACATAGTTGATGGCGATGTTCTTTCCGGAGCGAACATCGAGCCCTAACATTCCGGTGTAGGTGCGGGTGCTGCCGCCAATAGCCAGCCGCACCGTGCCGGTCTTGGGATTGGTCACGTACCACAGCCGAGTGGACCCCAACTTGGTGGAGTAGGTGACATAGGTTCCCGACGCATTGCGATAAGCCAGGGTTCGCACTCCGGTTGAGCTGCGTGAGATCCGCCACTTCGTGTAGGCCGAGCCTTGAGGCAAGGTGACCGAGGTGCCGGCGGAATCCCGAACGGTCAAGCCGGTGTCCGGACGGAAGTACAGGCTGGCACTGGTGCTGCCGGTGATCCAGATTCGCATCGTCCGATTCGGGTAGGCCTTCAGCGTCGTGCCGGGATAGTAGAACGCGACGATGCGGGCATAAGACAGGCCCTTCTTGGCTGCGCCATAGGCGCCGTACTGCGACATGCCGTGGCCATGGCCCCAGCCTGCGCCGGCGACGACGACCTTGCCGTCGCTGGGGGAGAGCGCAGCATCGGTGGTGGCGGTCGTCGCAGGAGTGGGAGTGCTGGCGACCTGGGTGGCGCTGAAGGCGAACAGAGTCTCCTTCAGTCCGAGCTTGCTCTTGAAGCTGGAGCCGCTGACGCTCACCGATCGCTTGCTTCCGACGATCTTGACCGTCGTGGCCCGCCCGCTTCCGCTGTACGGGCCGACCCCGGTGCGGGAGGTCACCTGAATCGAGCGGAAGGTTCCAATCGTGGAGTAGGCGCGCTGCAGCGTGGTCGCGGTAACGGTCTTGGACCAGGACTGGCCGCGGACCACACCGTCATAGGGGTCTTTCTTCGCCGTCAGGTAGGGGTAGCCGCTGTAGCTGGCACTCCAGCCGCCATTGGAACTGGAGAACATGGTCAAGGCGAACTTGCCGCGGTACAGCAGTACCTTTCGGGAGGTTCTGGCAATGGCGGCGTCGGTTGACGCCGTGCGATAGCGATTGTCCTTGTAGACCTGGCAGGACGAGGTGTCGCACAGGTCGTAGGAGGAGGTTGCGGCGGCTTTCATGCGCAGGGCGTAGGTGCGGGCGGCGACGGCCTGGGCCTTCAACGCCTCAGCACTCCAACTGGACGGCATTTCGGCCGGCACGACACTGCGCAGATAGGACTCGAGTTTGACGTAGTTGACCACGATGTTTCGGCCACTGCGCCGGTTGAGGGTCACCCGACCCGAATAGGTGTAAGTCGTCCCGCTGACCGCGATGCGCACCGCGTTGGTGCGGGAGTTGCCCGCCCACCACTGGCGGGTGCCCACCAGCTTCGTGCGGTACTTGACCCACTTTCCGGAGCTGGTCCGGTAGGAGAGGGTGCGACTGGTCGAGGATCGCGAGATACGCCACTTGGTGTACTTGGCCCCGCGGGGAAGAGTCACCTTGTGCCCGGCCGAGTCAGAGATCTGCAGCCCGCGATCGGGGCGAAGATAGAGGCTGGATTGGGTGGCTTTGGTGAGCCACACCCGCATCGTGGAGTTCGACGTGGTGCGTAGCGCAGTGCCGGGGTAGTAGAAGGCAAGAATCCTGCTGTAGGACAGGCCCTTCTTGGCGGCGCCATAGGCACCGTATTGGGACATACCTTTGCCGTGGCCCCAGCCAGCACCTTTCACAATCACCTTCTGGTCACTGGGTGTAACCGTTGAATCGGCGTGGGCCGGGGTGAGGGCCGCAGTGCCGAAGATCAGCGCGGTCGCGCCGAGGAAGGCTGTGAAGGTACGTGCCAAGGACCGAGGGAATGGTGCGGAAAGCATTTGGGGGGTCCTTCGGTTGGCATTTCTCCTCATTTACATGCTTAGCCCACGGCGTGTCGTCTTGCTAGAGGATGGGTGCAGAAGGGGCCCAGATCGGGCCGGAACTCGAACCTGAGGGTTGAGGCTTCCCGTCGCTCAGCATGTGGGACGCCGGTGGGGGGTGTTTGACATCTGGGCCGAGGATGGCGAACCTTGACCCGTGCAGATTCTTCTCGTAGTTAGCAAGCGTGTCGGCTGAGACCTCTCAACCCGACACGCTCCCTCGCCTGCGTCAGCAGCGGGGGTTTTTTCATGTTTCCGCACAGTCAACCACGTCAGAATTGAGGTAATGATGCCTGGTGAATCACCACAACAACTGACCGGAGCACAGGCACTGGTCCAGTCCCTGGAGCGGGTCGGTGTCGAGGTGATCTTCGGCATTCCCGGTGGATCGATCCTGCCCGCCTACGATCCGCTGTACGACTCCAAGATCCGTCACATCCTGGTCCGGCACGAACAAGGTGCTGGCCACGCTGCCGAGGGTTACGCCCAAGCAACCGGACGGGTCGGTGTCTGCATCGCGACATCGGGTCCCGGGGCCACGAACCTGGTCACCGCGATCGCCGATGCGTACATGGATTCGGTGCCCATGGTGGCGATCACCGGCCAGGTCGCCAGCCGGGCTATCGGCACCGATGCCTTTCAGGAAGCCGACATTCGCGGCATCACCTTTCCGATCACCAAGCACAGCTTCTTGATCACCGACCCCGCTGACATTCCCCATGCCATCGCGGCCGCCTTCCATCTGGCCAAGACCGGGCGTCCGGGGCCGGTGCTGGTCGATATCGCCAAGGACGCTTTGGCCTCCAACACCGAGTTCCACTGGCCCGACGAACTTGACCTGCCCGGCTATCGTCCGGTCACCCGCCCGCATGGCAAGCAGATCCGGGAGGCCGCGCGGCTGATCGGTGAGGCCCAGCGTCCGGTGATCTACCTCGGTGGTGGCGTGAACCGGGCTCGCGCCTGGGACGCGCTGGCCGAGCTGGTGGAGTTGATCGGTGCCCCGGTGGTCACCACGCTGATGGCGCGCGGAGCATTTCCCGACAGCCACCCCCTGAACTACGGAATGCCGGGTATGCACGGCACCGTGGCTGCGGTTGGTGCGCTGCAGAAGGCCGATCTGCTGATTACCTTGGGCGCCCGCTTCGACGACCGGGTCACCGGCAAGTTGGACTCCTTCGCCCCCGATGCGAAGGTCATTCACGCTGATATCGACCCGGCGGAGATCTCCAAGAACCGCTTGGCCGATGTGCCGATCGTCGGCGACCTGGCCGAGGTGCTGGCTGAACTCAACGCGGCCCTGCGCGGCACCGAGCATCCCGACTGGTCGAGTTGGTTGGGCTACCTCGACGGCTTGCGCTCCCGCTACCAGGCCACGGAGTATCCCGCCGAGACCGACGGGCTGCTCGGGCCGGAATACGTGATCAAACGGCTGGGCGAAATCGTCGGACCCGATGCGACCTACGTCTCCGGCGTGGGCCAGCATCAGATGTGGGCCGCACACCTGCTGCCACATGAGCGACCTGAACGATTCTTCAACTCCGGCGGAGCCGGCACGATGGGTTACTGCGTGCCGACCGCTATGGGGGCCAAGGTTGGGCGTCCCGATGACGTGGTGTGGGGAATCGACGGTGATGGCTGCTTCCAGATGACCAATCAGGAACTGGTCACCTGTTTCCTGGAGGGCATCCCGGTCAAGATCGCGGTGCTGAACAACCGCAGCCTGGGCATGGTGCGGCAGTGGCAGACCTTGTTCTATGGCGAGCGCTACTCCAACACCAACCTGAAGTCGCACCTGGTTCCGGACTTTCCGAAACTGGCTGAGGCCATGGGGGCGGTCGGGCTGCGCGCCGAAACGGTCGAGGACGTGGATCGAGTCATCGAAGAGGCGATGGCGATCAACGACCGGCCCGTGGTGGTCGAGTTCGTGGTCCACAAGGACGCCATGGTCTGGCCGATGGTTCCGGCCGGCACCAGCAATGACGACATCAAGATCGCTCGGGACCTGGCTCCCGATTGGAACGGGGAGGAAGACCTGTGAACACCCACACTTTGAGCGTCCTGGTGGAGAACAAGCCGGGCGTCCTGGCGCGGATCTCGGGGCTCTTCGCCCGCCGCGGCTACAACATCGAGTCGCTGGCCGTCGGTCCGACCGAGAACGAGGAGTTCTCGCGGATCACCGTGCAGGTCGCGGTGGCCAGCCAGCAGGTTCTGGAGCAGATCGTCAAGCAGCTCAACAAGCTGATTGAGGTGCTCAAGATCGTCGAGCTGGAGGACAATAACTCCGTCAGCCGTGAGCTCATGCTCATCAAGGTGAAGGCCGATCCGGCCACGCGCAGCCAGATCATCGAGATCGTGCAGTTGTTCCGCGGCAAGACCGTGGACGTCCACAACGACGCGATGACGATCGAAGCAACCGGCTCGCCGGCCAAGCTGGAGGCATTGCTGGAGATGCTGCACCCCTATGGTGTGCGTGAACTGGTGCAATCCGGTGTGGTCGCCCTTGGGCGAGGTGGGCGTTCACTCTCGGATCGTGCCAAGATCGACAAGACTCGTCCGGCCAATGGCTCGTCGGACCAATAAGGAGACAGAAGGAACCCATGGCAGAAATGTTCTACGACGACGACGCTGATCTGGCCGTCCTGCAAGGCCGGCATGTGGCCGTGCTCGGGTATGGCAGCCAAGGCCACGCCCACGCGCTGAATCTGCGCGACTCCGGTGTGGACGTGCGGGTGGGGCTTCGAGAGGGCTCGGCGAGTTGGGCCAAGGCTGAAGCCGAAGGGCTGCGGGTCGTGACCCCGGCCCAGGCGGTCGAAGAGGCCGACTTGATCATGGTGCTGGCTCCCGACCAGGTGCAGCGCACCTTGTACGCCGACGCGATCGCACCGAACCTGGTGCCTGGCGATGCGCTGTTCTTCGCTCACGGCTTCAACATCCGGTTCGGCTACATCACCCCGCCCGAAGGGGTCGATGTCTGCATGGTCGCTCCCAAGGGACCGGGCCACCTGGTGCGTCGTGAGTACGCCGAGGGCCGCGGCGTCCCGGTGATCGTGGCGGTGGAGAAGGACGAGTCCGGCAATGCCTGGCCTTTGGCCTTGTCCTATGCCAAGGCGATCGGTGGACTGCGTGCCGGCGGCATCAAGACCACCTTCACCGAGGAGACCGAGACCGACCTGTTCGGTGAGCAGACGGTGCTGTGCGGCGGCGTCTCCAAGCTGATCCAGTACGGCTTCGAGGTGTTGACCGAGGCCGGCTACCAGCCTGAGGTCGCCTACTTCGAGGTGCTGCATGAGCTGAAGCTCATCGTTGACCTGATCAACGAGGGTGGCATCACCAAGCAGCGCTGGTCGGTGTCCGACACTGCGGAGTACGGCGACTACGTCTCCGGCCCGCGGGTCATCGATCCGCATGTGAAGGAGAACATGAAGGCAGTGCTGGCCGACATCCAGTCCGGCGCCTTCGCCGCTCGCTTCATCGCCGATCAGGACGCCGGCGCGCCGGAGTTCAAGGCCCTGCGCGAGGCCGGCCAGAACCACCCGATCGAGCCGGTCGGTCGTGAACTGCGCAAGCTGTTCTCCTGGGTCAAGCCCACCGACGCCGACTACGTGGAAGGCTCCGCCGCCCGCTGACCCGGCGTCCCCGCTCAGACGCTCCCAAAACGCGCAGTTGCTCCCGAACCTTCGGGAGCAACTGCCGTTTTTGGGAGCGTTTTGCGTTTGGGTGTTGGCGGGGTGTTGTCCGTGGGCGAAGGGGGGTAGCGGGAGGGGTGGGTGAGGGGGTCGGATGGGCGGTATGACCGTACAGCGGACTTCTGAACTGTTGGCAGTAGGGCTGAGCCAGCGTGATTTGAGCCACGCCCAGACGGCCGGACTGCGCACCAAAGTCCGCCACGGCGCCTATGTCGATACGGCGGCCGAGGACGCCATCGGGAAGCATCGGCAGCTGATTGCTGCGACCTGGCCGCTGCTGGGCGAGCACACCGTCATCAGTCATGCCTCGGCGGGGCTGTTGTACGGGTTGCCCACCTGGGATCATCTGCTCGGACGAGTTTGGGTGACCCGTCAGACCGGCCACGGCAAGCGCACCCAAAACCTCATCGTCACCCAGGCTGCGCTGTCCCCGGTTGAGGTTGCCGAGCAGTTCGGTTATCAGCTCACCAGCTTGGAGCGGACTGCGGCCGACTACGCACGGTCGGTGAACTATCCCAATGCCGTCGCGGTGCTGGACGCAGCACTTCGCGGCGGTGCCGAACCCGGATTGCTCGGCGCCATCATTGACGCCGCCCGCCATTGCAAGGGTGCCTTGGTGGCGCGCCGGGCGCTGGCCTTCGCCGATCCGCGATCGGAGAGTGTGGGGGAGTCGGTGAGTCGGGTCGTGCTCGCCCAACTGGGTCTGCCTGCCCCCGTCCTGCAGTTCGAGGTCTTTCACCAGGGTGTGTGGATCGCTCGCACTGACTTTGCCTGGCCGGGCCATCGACTGATCGGTGAGTTCGACGGACGCATCAAGTATCTCGGCACCAGCGCGGAGGTCGCCGACACCGTGATGCGCGAAAAGCGGCGCCAGCAGGCCCTGGAGGACGCCGGCTGGACCGTCGTCCGGTGGACCTGGCCCGACCTGAAGACCCCTGCCACCCTCCGATCCCGTCTCGCCCCCTACCTGCGAACCCTCTGATTCGCTCCCAAAACACGCAGACGCTCCCGAACCTTCGGGAGGAACTGCGCGTTTTGGGAGCGAATGGCGGGGCATGGTTAGGCTGAGGGGCGTGGAAAACGGTGTCGCGAGCGAGCGCGGGTTGAGTCCTGCTGAGGTTGCTGAACGGATAAGCCGCGGCGAGGTGAATGAACTGCCGCCGCGCTCGGGACGGACCACCTGGGACATCGTGAAGGCCAATGTCTTCACCCGCATCAACTTCTTGCTGATGGTGCTGTTCGTGATGGTGCTGAGCACCGGGAGCATCGTCAATGCCTTGTTCGGCTTCCTCATCATCATCAACTCCGGCATTGGCCTGATCCAGGAGCTGCGCGCGAAGCGGACCCTGGACAACCTCGCCGTGGTGGGGGAGGGCAAACCGCTGGTCCGCCGCGACGGCGTGACCGCCGAGCTTCCCCGGGAATCGGTGGTGCTGGACGACATCATCGAGATCGGGCCCGGTGATCAGATCATCGTCGACGGCGAGGTGGTCGAGGCGTCCTACCTGGAGGTGGACGAATCGCTGCTCACCGGCGAATCCGATGCCCTGGAGAAGGTCCCTGGCGATGAACTGATGTCGGGCAGCTTCGTGGTCGCAGGCGTTGGCGCCTTCCGGGCGACTCGGGTGGGGGCGGACTCCTATGCTGCCAAGCTCACCGCCGAGGCGTCCAAGTTCTCCCTGGTCAAATCCGAACTTCAGACCGGCATCAACAAGATCCTGCGCCTGATTACCTGGCTCCTGATCCCGGTGGGAGTCGCCACGGTATGGGTGCAAGCCACCGAGAATCCCCACGAGAGCTGGCAGCAGATCGTGCTGCGCATGTCCGGCGCGCTGGTGCCGATGGTGCCCGAAGGGCTGGTTCTGTTGACCTCCTTGGCCTTCGCCGTCGGGGTGGTGCGGTTGGGGCAACTCAATGTGCTGGTACAGGAACTGCCGGCCATCGAAGGGCTCGCCCGCGTAGACGTGGTCTGTGCCGACAAGACCGGAACCCTCACCGAGAACGGCCTACGGTTCAGCGATCTCAACGCTGTGGACGGGCTGGACCTGGACGCCACTCGAACTGTGCTGGCCCAACTCGCCGGCGCCGACCCGCGGCCCAACGCCTCGATGCAGGCCATCGCGCATGAACTCCCGCACGACGGCGATCTGTGGCCGGTGAGCGCCATGGCGCCGTTCACCTCGGCCAAGAAATGGTCGGGCATCAGTTTCGCCGAGCGCGGCAACTGGATCATCGGCGCCCCGGACGTCCTGGCGGCCGCGGGCAGTGTGGCCGCGACTCGGGCCGAGCAGATCGGCTCCACCGGACGGCGAGTGCTGCTGCTGGCGCAGTCGGATCGCGCTGTCGATGCCGCCGATGCGCCCGGCGTGGTGAGCCCGGTCGCCCTGATCGTGCTGGAGCAGAAGGTGCGTCCCGAAGCGGCCACGACCTTGGCCTACTTCGCCGAGCAGGACGTGGCGGTCAAGGTGATCTCCGGAGACAACGCGACGTCGGTGGGGGCGGTGACCGGCTCGTTGGGCGTGGCCACAGGTGAGGTCGTCGACGCGCGCAAGCTACCCGAGGGTGAATCCGAATTCGCCGATGCTGTCGAGGCTGCGGGCGTGTTCGGCCGGGTGACCCCGCAGCAGAAGCGCCAGATGGTCGCCGCGCTGCAGTCGCGGGGCCACAACGTCGCCATGACCGGCGACGGGGTGAACGACGTGCTGGCCATCAAAGACTCCGACCTGGGGGTCGCCATGGGCTCGGGGGCGGCGGCTACTCGCTCGGTGGCGCAGTTGGTCTTGTTGGATGATTCCTTCGCCACTTTGCCCCATGTGGTGGCTGAGGGTCGGCGGGTCATCGGGAACATCGAGCGGGTGGCGAACTTCTTCCTCACCAAGACGATGTACTCCATCGTGCTGGCCCTCCTGGTGGCCCTGTGGCGGATCCCGTTTCCCTTCGTGCCGATCCACATCAGCTTCGTGGGCTGGTTCACCATCGGTATTCCGGCTTCCATCCTGGCGCTGGCTCCCAACGCCGAACGGGCCCGTCCTGGCTTCTTGAAACGGGTGATGAGCTTCTCCATTCCGGCCGGCGTCGTGGTCGCGGTGGCCGCCTTCACGACCTACCTGGTCACCATGCCTGCGCAGATCGATTCGGTGGCCGGGACGCAGGCCAGCACCGCTGCGCTGACGACCCTCATGATCGGTGGGGCCTGGGTGATGATCACCACGGCCCGGCCCTACCAGTGGTGGAAGCTGCTGATGATCGCGCTGTGTGCGCTGGCCGCCTTCGCGACGATCTTCTGGCTGCCGGGCTGGTATGCCGCCGGGGTGGAGACGCTGCCGTGGCTGGTGCGGTTCAACCCGCAGCTGGATCCGAGCAATGCCGCCATGATGAGCACCGGAATCTGGGCGGGGCTGGCTGCGGCGGGCATCGTCGAGGCCTTGTGGTGGATCTCCGGACGGATCACCGGCCAGCACCGCCACCTGTTCGGCAGCCTGGCCGATCGGTGATCGCTCAGGCGAGCTGATCGGTCCAGGCGTGACCGTTCCAGAAGCGCTGGCCGGGACCATTGGGGTTGGGATACCAACCCGGCAGGGGAGCTGCGGGCAGCGCAGCAACCGACATGGGCACAACCGCGATCTGTCGATGGTTGAGCAGTGACAGCACCAAGGCCACGATCCAACCGACTACGGTCCAACCCAGAAACAGGTTGATAAGCAAGATGCCGACCTGATCACGTTTGCCGCGGGTCGCTGCGATCGCCCACGGCAGCAGATACAGGCTGGTGAAGACGGCCAGAAGCCAGGCGACGACCACCAATGCGGTGTTGGGTTGTTCCTGATCGGTGATGGCGACGGGGGTGGTGCCGTATTGCACCGGTTGATACTGCTGCCAACTCATGACGACCTCCGTAGGCAGCCTAGCAAGGACCGAGAACGGGGTTCAGTGTCATCGTCCGTGGGCGCTCCCGGAGACGCCACAACGGCCGGCTGGCTCACAGCGGAGCCGGCCGGCCGTTGGGTGGCAGAAGGACTCAGGCCAGCCGGGCGGCGATGGCATCGCCCACCGCGGCAGTCGAGCGCTTGGAGTCGCCGCGCTCGGCGAGATCGGCGTCAACCGCGGCCTCGATCCGCCGGGCGTCCTGGCTGCGTCCGAGATGATCCAGCAGCAGGGCGGTGCTCAGGATCGTCGCGGTCGGATCGGCGATGCCCTGGCCAGCGATGTCGGGTGCAGAGCCGTGGACCGGCTCGAACATGGACGGGAAGGCGCCTTCGGGATTGATATTGGCGCTGGCGGCCAGGCCGATGCCCCCGGTGACCGCGGCGGCCAAATCGGTGAGGATGTCGCCGAACAGGTTGTCGGTGACCATGACGTCGAAGCGCTGCGGATCCTGAACCAGGGCGATCGTGGCGGCGTCCACATGCAGATAGTCGGTGCTGACCTCGGGATGCTCAGCGGCCACCTCGGCGAACAGGCGATTCCACAACCCGCCGGCGTTCACCAGCACATTGTGCTTGTGGACCATGGTGACGTGCTTGCGTCGCTTCTCGGCGCGGGCGAAGGCGTCGCGGATGACCCGCTCCACCCCGTGTGCGGTGTTGACGCTGAGTTCGTTCGCGATCTCGAAGGGGGTGCCTTGACGGACCACGCCACCGTTGCCGCAGTACAGCCCCTCGGTGCCTTCCCGAACGACGACGAAATCGATCGGGCCGCGGCTGGTGATCGACTCTGCCAGCGGAGTGGGCAACCCGGGGTACAGCTTGGACGGGCGCAGGTTGACGTAGTGGTCGAAGGCGAAACGCAGCTTGAGCAGTAGGCCGCGCTCCAGGAGCCCGGACGGAACAGCTTTGGACCCGGGGGCGGCGCCGACCGCGCCCAACAAGATGGCGTCGGAGTCGGCAAGCTGCGCCATGACCGAATCCGGCAGAACCTCGCCGGTGCGCTGCCAGCGCTCGGCGCCCAGGTCGTGATGGATGAAGGAGAACGTGTCGGCGCCCACTGCCGCGGTCAGGACTTTGAGGCCTTCGGCGACGACTTCGGGGCCGATTCCGTCTCCGGCGATGACCGAGATCACCGGCGTGCCAGGGTTGTTGAGTTCATTCACTCGCGCGAGGCTACCTTGGCGACCGTTCCTCGGACAGATTCGTCTCACCGGAAGCGATAACATGCGCCTATGTCGCTGAAATTCCTACCGAAACCGCATCCCACTCCTGCGTCCTCTGAGGAGGTTGCCGAGGTCTTGGCGGATCCCGGATTCGGGTCGAAGTTCACCGACCACATGGCCGTGGCGACCTGGACGAAATCCGGAGGGTGGGGTGAGTCGACCATTCGGCCCTACGGGCCCTTCCAGATCGATCCGGCTGGGGCTGTGCTGCACTACGCCCAGGAGATCTTCGAGGGCTTGAAGGCCTACCGGCACGCCGATGGCTCGATTCACCTGTTCCGTCCGGACGCCAATGCCCGCCGCTTCCAGTCCTCGGCTGCGCGCATGATGCTGCCCCAGTTACCGGAAGAGGACTTCGTCACCGCCGTGGTGGAATTGGTGCGAGCCGACCATCGCTGGGTCCCGGACAGCGAGGGCGAGAAGAGCCTCTACCTGCGCCCGTTCATGTTCGCCGATGAGGTGTTCTTGGGGGTGCGTGCCGCGGAGCGGGTCACCTTCAGTGTGATCGCCTCCCCCTCGGGTCCCTATTTCTCCGGTGGGGTGAAGCCGGTCGACATCTGGGTGACCGATCGCTATGCCCGCGCCGGAATCGGAGGCACCGGATCGGCCAAATGCGGTGGCAACTACGCCGCGTCCCTGATCGCTCAGTACGAGGGATACGACCACGGCTGTTCGCAGGTGCTGTTCATCGAGGCCGCCGGCAAGGACCGCCTGGAGGAACTGGGCGGCATGAATGTCTTCCTGGTCACCAAGGACGACCGCCTGATCACTCCGGCCCTCACCGGAACCATCCTGGACGGCATCACCCGCTCGAGCATTCTGACCGTCGCCGCCGAGTTGGGCCTGAGCGTCGAAGAGCGTCGCGTCGAGCCAGCGGAGTTGTTCGACGGCATCACCGCCAATGAGGTGGTGGAGGCCTTCTCCTGCGGCACCGCCGCTGTAGTGACGCCGATCGGGGCGTTTCGTTCCGAGGCCGGCGAATGGGTGCTGCCGCAGGGCAGTGAGCGTACTTTGGCCATTCGGCAAGCCATCTTGGACATCCAGTACGGTCGCGCCGAGGACAAGCACGGCTGGCTTCACCGCGTCGTTTGAGGCGACCTGTCTGCGCAACTGCGCAGGATTGCGACCCTGCCGGGGTCTCAGCGCGTGAAACACGCTGGTAACACTCGCCGGGCAGGGCAGACTCCTCCGAAATGCCCGACTACCGCAAGGTTTGCCGATGACCCACCTCACCGCGATTCCGGATGTGTTCCACGTCTACGACACCACGCTGCGCGATGGTGCCCAGCAGGAAGGTCTTCAGCTCAATGTCAGCGACAAGCTGAAGATCGCCCGCTACCTGGACCAGCTCGGGATCTCCTTCATTGAGGGCGGGTGGCCCGGTGCCAACCCCAACGACACCGCCTTCTTCGCTGCTGCGGCGCGCGGGGAACTCACCTTGAACAACGCCAAGCTGGTTGCCTTCGGAGCGACCCGTAAGGCGGGCACCACCGCTGCCGAAGATCCCCAGGTGCAGGCCCTGATCGATGCGGGGACCGAGGTCGTGTGCATCGTGGCGAAGAGCCATGACGAGCATGTGCTGCGAGCGCTGCGCACCACCTTGGCTGAGAACCTGGAGATGGTGGCCGACACCGTTCGCCACCTGGTCGCCCAGGGACGCCGGGTCTTCGTTGACGCCGAGCACTTCTTCAACGGCTACCAGGCCAATCCCGAATACGCGCTGGATGTGGTGCGTACCGCCGCCGACGCCGGTGCTGAAGTGGTGGTGTTGTGCGACACCAACGGCGGCATGCTGCCTTCGCAGATGGGCGATGTGGTTTCTGCCGCCGCCGCGATCGGCGTCGATCTGGGGATCCACTGTCACAACGACACCGGCTGTGCGGTGGCCAACACTTTGGCC
>JAEXAS010000044.1 GCA_023458095.1 Actinomycetes bacterium
AGATCCGGGGTGATGCTGCGTCCGCCGGGGACGGTGATCGTGGTGCCCTCGACCCGGTAACTCGCCTCCGGTTGGCTCAGTTCGCAGCCGGGGCAATCCCAGCGATCGCGGCCATCGGCAGGGATGCGTCGCAGGATCTCCCCACAAGCCGGGCACAAGGCGCCGTCGGCATGCCACACGGTGTCGGTCTCGACCCAGATCACTCGGGCTGCGGTGCCCGCCGACCAGGTGACCAGCGGGTCGCAGGCATTGGCGATGATGGTCGGTCCGTCCTGGCCGGTCGCCTGCAGCGCCTGTCGCCAGGCGCGTCCCAGAGCTTTGATCTCGTGGTGGCGGTCGAGTTGATCGCGGCTGAAGTTGAGCAGCACCAGAATTTCGGGGCGGGCATGGGCGATCATGTCCGACACCACTCGCTCGTCGGTCTCCAGCACCGCGATATCGGCGCTGCGCGCCTGCGATAGTGCTGAGGCGATGCCGTAATGCAGGTTGGCGCCGTCGGCGTTGGTGACTAGGCGGGCGGCGTCGGTGCCGAGCCCCGCCCGGACGGCGGCTGCCAGAAAATGGGTGGTGGTGGTTTTACCGTTGGTGCCGGACACCGACAACACCCGGCGTCCGCGCAGCAGGAGGGGGAATGCGTCGGGTACCAGCCGAGTCAGCACCTGACCGCGCACCGACGCGCCGGAGCCTTTGCCAGCTCGGCGGGAGGCCCAGGCCGCCAGGTTGCCGATCAGGATGGCTGAGGTGAGTCTGAACCGATCCACCAAGGACAGATCGGCGGGTTTCGCCGGGGTGGCAAGGTCGGGCATGGGCTCCATTGTGCCCTGCCTGTGAAAGGACGCTGCGCGCCGAGCCGAAGATGAGCCGACCAGGCAGGTTGGCGCGGGTTCCGCGCAGGGTAGGCGGTGCGCATTAGGGCCAACTCACCGGCGGTGCCCGCCTGGGGTATCGGGCCGGTTGCGCCGGGGTAGTGGCTTGCCGCCGCCGAACCCTGGACGCCTAGCCAGTTGGCGGTTCGTCGGTGCCTGTTCAGGGGCTCGCGAATCCGCTGGGCAGGGCGTGGATTTGGGTATGGGCCAGCTCTGGTGTCAGCCAGTAGGGTGATGTTTGCTCGAAGGTGCGCGCACCGACATGAACATCGACACAGAGGGGCCTCCCATGGGACTCATTCAGGCGGCGATCGGCGCAATCGGCGGAACACTGGCCGATCAATGGACAGACTTTTACACCGTGCCCTCGGGCTTGGCTCCGACAGCGGCATTGTTCGCTGCTGTGCCGCAGGGGCAGAACGCCGGGCGCGGTTCCAATACCAAGGGCTCTGAGGGTGTGATCACCAATGGCAGCCGAATCATCGTTCCGGAGGGCTATGGCCTGGTCTTGATGCAGGACGGTGCGATCACCGGCTTCGCCAATCAGGCCGGCGCCTACATCTGGGACTCCTCGGCGCAGGATTCGAAGTCGATCTTCGTCGGCAATGACCCGATCAGTGCGCTGGTCACCACCTCCTGGGAGCGGTTCAAGTTCGGTGGTCGTCCCAGCACGCAGCAGCGGGCGTATTTCGTCACGCTCAAGGAGTTGCCGAACAACCGCTTCGGCACTCAGTCCGAGATCTACTGGGACGACGCCTACATGAACGCGCAGGTTGGTGCGATCACCCGCGGCACGTACACGATGAAGATCGTCGACCCGATTCTGTTCATCAAGTCCTTTGTGCCGGCTGCCTACTTGGAGCCTGGCCGGGTCTTCGACTTCACCGACATCGACAACGATGCTGCCGCCCAGTTGTTCAACGAGGTCGTGGGCTCGCTGGCACCGGCTTTCTCGATGTACACCAACGATCCGATGAAGCAGAACCGCATTACGCGGATCCAGCAGGACTCCATCGGCTTCGCCAAGAGCCTGTCTGCCGCCGTCGAGCAGAACTACCAGTGGAGTTCGGGCCGCGGTCTGGCGATTGTGGCCACCGCGATCATCTCAATCGAATACGACGAGGCCACCCGGGAGTTGCTGCGCAATGTGCAGCGTGCCGATGCCTTGTCGGGTCAGCGGGGTAACTCGAATCTGCAGGCTTCTGTGGCGGCCGGTTTCGAGGCTGCAGGCGAGAACGCCGGGCCAGGTGGCCTGATCGGCATGGGAATGGCTGCCGGCGGTGCTGGCATCGGCGGATTGCAGCAGCCGGCCCAGGCAGCCCCGCAGGTCGCCGGCCCGCAAGACCCGCCGGCGAAGGAGCCCGGCGAGGATCCCATGGCCAAGCTGACCCAGATGAAGCAGATGCTGGATGCGGGTCTGATCACCCAAGAGGATTACGACGCCGCAAAGGCCAAGGTCCTCGGACTCTGAGGTTGTCGACATGAGCGACTCTTCTGTGAATCCTCCGCAGCCGCCCGTGCCTGGTGGCTTTGGTGCGCCACCGCCACCTCCGCCACCACCGGTGCAGCCCCAACAGGCACCGGTGGTGCCCCCGGTGGACGCGGCGTCCCCGGCCGAGCCGCAGCGTCTGGAGACGGCCAACACCGCATTGCAGGACGGCGTGAATCGCTGCCCGAAGTGCGGGTCGACCGATATTCAGTTGCGGGTCTCGACCGGCATGCTGGTCTGCCTGTTCTGCCGCCACGAGTGGTCGGAAGCCAAGATCGATCCGGTGGTTTCCGGCGAGGTTGCTCTGGAGGACCTCACCGGGACGATCATCGCCTCGGGCGCTTCGGACATCTCACCGGAGGTGTCTGGTGTCATAACCCTGAAGTGCTCCGGGTGCGGGTCCGAGGTGGTGGTGAACACCGCTGAGGCGATGTCGTCGCGGTGTCACTGGTGTCGCCACGTGCTCACCATCAACGAGCAGATTCCCAATGGTGCTGTGCCTGATGCGGTGCTGCCGTTCAGTCTCACTCGTGACCAGGCGCTTCAGAACATCAAGGAGTTTGCTGGTAAGCGTCAGATCTTCGCTCACGCCGCCTTCCGTAGCGGCTTTGTGCCGGAGAACGTGGTGGGGGTTTATCTGCCCTATCTGGTGATCGACAGCCGGGCGAGCGCCGACATGCAGGGCTTTGCTGAGCTCGAAACCGCCAGGTACAGCCGCAAGGTGGGCGACAACTACGAGACCTACTACGACGCCGATGTGTATCAGGTGGCGCGACATGTGGACTACATCGTCGACGATCTGACCATCGAATCCTCCGCTGAGCGGGGGAACATGAATGCCTTCGTCAACACCAATAATGTGATCAACACGATCCTGCCGTTCGACACCGAGAACGCGGTGAAGTGGAATGCGAACTACCTGGTGGGTTACACCTCCGAGCGCCGCGATCAGGATGTGTCACAGGTCCAGCCGGTGTTGGAGGACCAGTTGCTGGCGATCGCGCGAGCCCAGGTGGAGGAATCGGTCAGCCACTTCGACCGGGGCGTGCGCTGGGAGGTCGAGCACCTGGACGTCCACGGCACCCGTTGGGTGGCGATGTATCTGCCGGTGTGGCTGTACTCGTTCTATCAGCAAGGAAACAACGGCGGCATGGTGCACTACATCGCCGTGAATGGGCGAACGGGGGAGACCATGGGCAGCATTCCGGTCGCCCAGGGTCGTCTGATCATGTTCGCGTTGGCTGTCGGGGTCGTGGTTGAGGTCTTGGCGCTGTTGATGTTGGGACTGTTCTCATGATGTCGCTGCTGATTGCGTTGCATAGTTCGTCCTCGGGCGGCCAGTTTTTGTTGCTGTTGGCTGGTCCGGCGGCTGCCATCGGCGTGTATTGGTGGCTGTTCCAGTACTACCGAAACACCGACAAGTCACACTCCTTTGAGCATGAAACCAAGGTGGGGGCGAAACCGGTCGCCGGTAACGAGCAGAAGGTTGACGAGGTCCACGGCACTCAGCGCAGCACGATCGACGGCGACAACGTCAGCAACTATCGTCAGCGGGTGCAGCGGGTCTGAGGCCTGGTCACCGATCTGGTGAGCTTCCCTCAGCGTTGGTGGAATGCGACCCTGGCGTTGTCGGTATTGGCTGAGCCCAATCTGATTCCGTACAGTCGCCGAACACAGAGCTCCTCTCGGGGCTAGGGGCTTTGGGTCGCGGAGTCGCTGGTTGGGGCCAACTCGATTCTTCTGGCTCGCCATGCAGATCCGTCCGAGTCAAGGGCGGGGGTGGTGGCGGCGGGGGTGGCGGTATCGCGCCGGAGACCGGTTGTGTGTAGCCCATTCTTTTCGCACGATTCCGGCGGATCTTGCCGGGTAACCGCACTGCGATGTAGAGGCCGACACCCGCGACCGCGCCACCAAGGTAGGCCGCTGGTGCCGCTTCAGAGTCTTTGGTGGTGGCGGCAATGATGAGCCCGAACAGCACAAACGCAATGCTGATGCCATAGGCGAGCAGGCGCTCATTCGCGGAGTTAGGGGTGAGCTTCGCGACGAGCCAAATCACGAAGTCGGCGAGGTATCCCCCCACCCAGATCCAGCAGACGACGAACATCGCCGCAGCCCCGATCAGGAAGCCGAGCGGCCCGCCGGGCGGCGGAGCATGCATGGGGATAAGAAGTAGCGATAGGGCTGCCATCTCAGGCCTTTCTGAAGGGTGTCGGTTCCCGTTCTACCGAGAGGCAACCTCTGGCCGGTACCTCCATTTCGCACCCGGAGGATCGACGCTGTGGGCCTCCGCGATCGCTGGCGAATCACACCAGTCGGCCACAATGAAGGTGCCATGAGCAGCGCAAGGCCTAGCCAGGGCAAACAAAAGCGACCGCCAGGGGATCCTGTCGGTCGCAGTTTCACATGTGACAAAAGTGGGGTGAGTAACGGGACTCGAACCCGCGACATCCTGGACCACAACCAGGTGCTCTACCAGCTGAGCTATACCCACCATGCCGCCCATGTCGCTGAGCGAGCCTGCTTATCCTAGCCGGTCTGGCCGGGGACCTGAAATCTGGCGGTGGGGTATCTCGGTGTGGGGAGTTGATCAACCACTTGCGCTCTTCACCACAGTCACCTCGGAGGGTCGAATGTGCGCTGTCGTGAGAGGAATCGTCCTGGGCGGGCGGTTCTTGGGGGCATGCGGGCGTGAAATCGGCCTCGCGGGGACGATTTCTCCCAACGGGTTTGGTTGCGCCTCCGCCAGCGGAGTCAGTCGGCCTTGACCTCGGGCCGGTGCCCGGTGAGTTCGCCCTGATGTTTGGCCGCGATCTCTCGCAGTGCATCGGTGGGCAGCCCCGGTGGCGGCACGAACACCGCCTCGCGGTAGTAGCGCAACTCCTCGATCGACTCTTGGATGTCGGCTAGCGCGCGATGGTTCCCGTTCTTGGCTGGGGTGTTGTAGTAGGCGCGAGGGAACCAGCGGTGGGCTAGTTCCTTGATGCTGGAGACATCCACATTGCGGTAGTGGACGTGGGCTTCCAGCTCGGGCATGTCGCGAGCCAGGAAGGCCCGGTCGGTGCCGATGGTGTTGCCGGCCAGCGGGGCCCGGCGTACCTCGGGCACATGTTCGCGAACATAGGCCAGTACTTGCGCTTCAGCCTCGGCCATCTCCATGCCGGAATCCAGCAGCGGCAACAGCCCGGACTTCTCATGCATCTCGCGGACGAAGTCACCCATCTGCGCCACGGCCTCGGCCGGGGGCTTGATCACCACCTGGACCCCATCGCCGAGCACGTTCAACTCGGAATCGGTGACCAGCACTGCGACCTCAACCAGGGCGTCCGCCTTGAGATCCAGACCGGTCATCTCGCAATCGATCCAGACCAGGTGTTCATTCACAATCGCTCAGTCTATGGGTATAGCCGCATTCCCGTAGGCAGGGGCCAACGGCTGAACCGTCATCTGAACGTGGCGGACCGCGGTCGGGGTCTTGACTCGGCTAGCATCGAAGCGCGCAAACGGCGTCGGCCCCCGTAGCTCAGCGGATAGAGCAGCAGCCTTCTAATCTGTCGGTCCCAGGTTCGAGTCCTGGCGGGGGCGCGAGTGGTCCAGGTTGGCCGACTGAGGGGGTTGGGTGCCGATGACCGGTGAGGTCCTGGCGATTCGCCATGTGGGCTTTGAAGACTTGGGTCTGCTTGAGCCGCTGCTGACCCAGCGTGGCTACCGAATCCATTACCTGGAGGCCGGAGTCGAGCCGATCAGCGTCGACGCTGTGATGCGTCCGGAGCTTGTGGTGGTGCTCGGCGGGCCGATCGGTGTCTATGAGACCGATACCTATCCGTTTCTGTTCGACGAGCGCGACGCGATTGGTGCACGGCTGAATGCCGGCAAGGCGACGCTGGGGGTCTGTCTGGGGGCGCAGGTGATGGCAGCGGCTCTCGGCGCCGACGTGCGTCCCACGGGAGCCAAGGAAATCGGATACGGACCGCTCACGCTCACCGTTGAGGGCAGTCGCTCTGTACTCGCACCGCTCGACGGGGTGCCGGTGTTGCACTGGCACGGCGACGAGTTCGCGATACCCGCAGGGGCGGCCCGCTTGGCCGAGACCCCGGGCTTTCCGAATCAGGCCTTCAGCGTGGGGCCGAATCTGTTGGGGCTGCAGTTCCATATCGAGGCCGATAGCGCCCGGCTGGAACAATGGCTCATCGGCCATGCGAACGAACTGGCCGCTGCGGGTATCGATCCGCGCCAACTGCGTGCAGACGCCACCAGCTACGGACCTCGACTGGCGACCGTTGCGTCCGTGGTGCTGCGGGATTGGTTGGACGGCATCGCGGACGCGTGAGCGAACCGCAGCGCCCCAATCTTGGTCAGGGAGTGACGATCGAAAAGTCCGGATCGCCTGTGTCCAGGACGCCCAGCAGCCGCGGCAGCACTGAGATCTCACCGTCGAAGCTGAAGCCAGCGCCCGCCAAGGCCGCAGGATTACCGGTCAGCAGCATCGGCAAAGCGTGCTTTGGGCAGGTGATGGTCAGCTCGGCGGGATCGGCCTTTGCGGCCGCGGTGTAGGTGAGCACACCGTTGGACAAGGTGAGGCGATAGTGATCCTCTGAATCGCTGAAGGCAATGTCGATGGTGAGCTTCTCGTCCCAGGCCTTCGGGCCGTTGACGGTGACCGCGATCGCATCGAACAGCAGTTCCGGGCTGAGAGCACCCATGAGGTCGTCCGACGCCGTGGAGGCCGGAGTTCCGAACTTGCCTTCGCGCAACTCATAGGCGCCCGACAAGTAGAAGTTGCGCCAGGTGCCGTTCTCGCAGCCGTAGCCGAGTTGTTCGTAGGTGTCGGCGAGCAGTTCGCGGGCGGCGGCATGATCGGGCTGGGCGAAAACGACGTGGTTGACCACTTCAGCCACCCAGCGGAAATCGCCGGCAGTGAACGAGACCCGGGCTTTCTCCACCACGGCGTCGGCGCCGCCCATGAACTCCACATAGCGCTTGGCGCCTGCCACCGGAGGGTGCTGCCACAGGTGTGCGGGGTTACCGTCGAACCAGCCCAGATAACGCTGGTAGATGGCCTTCACATTGTGGTTGACGCTGCCGTAATAGCCGTGGGTGCTCCACGCCTGCTCCAACGCAGGCGGGAGGGCGAAATCCTCGGCGATTTCGGCGCCGACGAAGCCCTGGTTGAGCAGGCGGACGGTCTGGTCGTGCAGGTAGGCGTACAGATCACGCTGGACGGTGAGGAACTCCACCAATTTCTCCGCGCCCCAGGTCGGCCAGTGGTGCGAGGCGAAGCCGACCTCAGCCACACCACCCCACAGGTCGATGGTCTCGGTCAGATACTGCGACCAGCCGTGCGGGTCGCGCACCACCGCGCCGCGCAGCGTCAAGATGTTGTGCAGATTGTGGGTGGCGTCCTCGGCCAGGCAGACCGCCTTGAAGTCAGGGAAGTAGAACATCATTTCCGAGGGCGCCTCGGTGTCGGGTGCCATCTGGAAGACGATGCGCACCCCGTCGACGACCTCTTCCTGGCCGGTGGTGGTGATCATCACCGTGGGGTTGATCAGCGTGATGGTACCGGCGGAGGTGGTCTGGCCCAGGCCCGCACCAACCCCACCTGCAGTGTTGCGGGGCAGCAGAGAGCCGTACATGTAGCCCGCCCGGCGTGACATGGCGGTGCCTGCATACACGTTCTCGGCGATGGAGTGATCGACGAATCCCTCCGGCGCCAGAATCGGGACCGCGCCGGAGTCGACGTCCGCCTGGTCGACCACGCCGCGCACCCCACCGAAATGATCAGCGTGGGAGTGGGTGTAGATCACACCAGTGACCTTGCGATGGCCGCGATGCTGCCGATACAGGGCCAGCGCCGCAGCGGCGCATTCGGCGCTGATTAGCGGATCGATCACGATCACCCCGGTGGCGCCTTCGACGAAGGTGATGTTCGACAGGTCCAGGCCGCGCACCTGATAGATCCCGGTCACCACTTCGAACAGCCCGTCGCGGGCATTCAGTGTCGACTGTCGCCACAGGCTCGGATTGACGGTGTCGGGGGCATCCCCGGTGATGAAGTCGTAGGAGGCGTTGTCCCAGACGATTCGGCCGTCGTCGGCGCGGACGACGCACGGGTCGAGCCGTCCGATGAAGCCGCGCTCGGTGGCATCGAAATCCTCAGTGTCCGCAAACGGCATGGACGCCAGCACTGCACGTTGCTGGTCGATGATGGTCTGGGTGGGCGGTTTGGTGGGGGTCATGGGGGTGTTCCTTTCCGTCAATGAAGCTGCCTGGACGACGGCTTCCGCCACGGCGATGTGTTCGGAAAATCAACTGTGGAGCGACCAAGACATGCTCGGTCAGCGAGTTGGGCTTGAGTTCACGCTAGTGCGCGCTTCGCCCTGGGTGGGTGGTTTTTTCGCAACTGGGTAGCCCTACCTAGGGTTTACTTTTCCCAGGTGCTCGGATTTGCAGACACTTCAGGTAGGGAAGGAGGGCAGCGTGCCCACCGTGGATCGTTGGTATAGCGCCTACCTGTTTGACCTGGACGGCACCATCTACCTCGGTGAAGAGGTGCTGCCGACTGTGGTCGAGACGCTGGGTCGGATTCGGCAGCGCGGAGTCCCGGTGCGGTTCGTGTCTAACAATCCGACCAAGAGTCCGGTGCAGTATCTGGACAAGCTCACCCGATTCGGTGTGGACGCCGAGCTTTCCGAAATCGTCAACACCTTGGTCAGCACCACCGGTTGGCTGCGGACGCACCGTCCGGAGGCGGTGGTGTTTCCCATAGGGGAGCAGCCGCTGATCGATGCTCTGGCCGACGCTGGCATCGCGATGAGTGATGACCCGGCACGCATCGATGTGGTGTTGGCCAGTTATGACCGCCGCTTCGACTATCGCAAGTTGCAGATCGCCTTCGACGCGCTGTGGTTCCACCGGCGTGCAGTGTTGATGTCGACCAACCCTGATCGCTACTGCCCCTTCCCGGGTGGACGTGCTGAGCCCGATGCGGCCGCGATTGTGGCCGCGATCGAAGCCAGCACCGGGGTGGTGTGTGAGCGCACTTTCGGCAAGCCTTCGGCACAACTGCTTGAGGTGATCGGCGCCGGACTGGGCGTCCAGTTGAGTGAGGCGATCATGGTCGGCGACCGGCTCGCTACCGATATCGCCATGGCCCGCCGAGTCGGCATGGACGCAGCACTCGTGCTGACCGGGGACTCGCGCCGCGAGGACATTGACGCCGTGCCCGAAGCTGAGCGTCCCACCTGGGTCGTAGAGACCCTCGCCGACTTGCTGCCGTCGTCACGCCGGGGTTGAGTCCTCAGACCAGCTCGCCAGGTTTCGAGACGCTCACTGCGTTCGCTCCTCAACCAGCCGAGGGAAGGGTGGCCTCCGCTGCCCAACCAGCCGGGGGAAGGGTGGCGCCTCCGGTGCTCCACTGGTCGGAGGCAGTGGTCGTTTTCTTGCGTTCCGGCTGGTTGAGGAGGCCCGCAGGGCCGTCTCGAAACCTGGTGAGGTGCCGTGTGGACTTGCACATCGGCTGGTTCAGGAGGGCGCGCAGCGTCCGTCTCGAAACCAAGGGCTACCGGGTCGGATCGGTCAACGCTGCGTAGCTGTCCGGACGCCGAGTCGTCAGGAACGGGAACAGAGTCAGCCAGTCGCGGCGCTGGTCGAGGTCCAAGGTGGCGACCAGGACGGCGTCCTCATCGCGAGGGGCCTGCACCAGCACCCGACCGAAGGGGTCGCAGATGAAGCTGGAGCCGTAGAAGGTGATCAGACCCTCATCACCCCAACGGTTGGGCACGACCATGAACAACCCGGAGTTGATCGCGTTGCCGATGATCGTCTGGCGCCACAGCGGTTCGGTGTCGAAGTCGGGGTGATCGGGCTCGGAGCCGATGGCGGTGGGGTAGGCCAACAACTCGGCTCCGCCCAGGCTGTAGGCGCGGGCGACCTCGGGGAACCACTCGTCCCAACAGGTCGGCATGCCCACCTTGGGAGCCGACGGCAGCGGCAACTCGGTGACCGGATAGGCGTCCTCGGCCGGGCCGGGACGGAAGTAGTGATCCTCGTAGTAGCCAGCGGTGATCGGAATATGGGTCTTGCGGGTGCGCGCCAGCAACTCGCCGGCTGGCGAAACCACGATCGCGGTGTTGTAGCCGCGGCCGTCTTCAGCATCCGCTCGTTCGTACAGCGAGGCGTGCACGATCACGTTGTGGGCCTTTGCCGCCTCGGACGCCAAGGCGAAAGTGGGGCCTTCGGTGAGCGGCTCGGTCAGATCGGCCGGACGCCCGGTCGGTTTCACATCTGCGGGGTAGCGCATCAGCGTGATCTCAGAAAGGAACACGATCTCGGCCGCGGCGGCTGCCGCCGAGGCAATGCCGTCTAGGAGTACCTCGCGGTGTTCATCAGGGTCGGCATGCCAGCGGGTCTGCACCAAGCCGACGGTCAGCGGGGCGCGGGTGCTGGCGTCCACCCGGCACAGCGAGGGCAGCGATTCGGCGATCAGGGTCTTCATGGGCGAACTCCGGTAGCGGGCTGTTGTTGGGTGATGCAGTGAATGCCGCCGCCGCGGGCGAACAGCGGGCGGGCGTCGATGCCGACCACCTCGCGTCCGGGGTAGGCATTGGCGAGTACGTCGAGGGCTTCGGCGTCGGACGGATCGGCGAAGCTGCAGGCGATCACCGCGCCATTGGCGACGAAGTGGTTGACGTAGGAGTAGTCGACGTAACCCTCGGCGTCTTTGAGCACCGTGGGCGCGGGTAGGCCGATGAGCTCGAGCTGGCGTCCGTCGGCGTCGGTGGTATCGAGGGCCTCACGCAGGTCGGCGCTGATCGCATGATCGGGATGCTGGTCGTCGCGCTGGTCGTGATAGAGCACCACGCCCGGGCTGGCGAAGCAGGCCAGGATGTCGATGTGTCCGCGGGTGCCGAAGTCTTGGGAATCGCGGGTCAGGCCACGCTTGGCCCAGATGACCTTGCGGGCACCCAGGGTGCGGGCCAGTTCGGCCTCGACTTGTTCCTTCGACCAATCCGGGTTGCGGAAACGGTCGAGCTGGACGGTCTCGGTCACCAGGAGGGTGCCGTTGCCGTCGGTGTGAATGCCGCCGCCCTCGTTGACCATGCTCGACTCGATGCGGGTCGCCGCAGCGGCATCGATGGCAACCTTCGCGGCGTGTTGGTCGTGTTTCCAGCGGGCCCAATGCTGCTGGCCCCAGCCGTTGAAGACCCAATCCACACCGCCGAGTTGGTTGTCTTCGTCGAGCACGAAGGTGGGTCCGATGTCGCGGTACCAGGCGTCGTCGAGATCGGTGGCGTGCAGTTCGATGGACGCGCTGAGCCGACGCTTGGCCTCACGGTGGCCCTCGGGAGTGACCAGCATCGAAACGGGTTCGAACTCAGAGATGGTGTTGGCCACCGCAGCCCAGGTCGTCCAGGCTTCCTCGGCGTCGGCGACCGAGTCGCCCAAGGTGTAGGCCGCCGACGGCCACGCCATCCAGGCGCGCTCGTGCGGTTCGGATTCGGCAGGCATGCGCCACATGGACAATCGGGTCACCTCGTCGTGGGAACAATGGGTGAGGTTAATCTAGCCGCCGCCGGTAACGCGCAAGTGTCGTCCTTCGACAAGCTCAGGAACCGATCCTTCGACAAGCTCAGGGCACGGGTGTCGTTGGCTGAGCTTGTCTGGGCGCGGAGTGTTCCCTTCGACAGGCTCAGGGAACAGTGCTTGCCGCTGGCTGAGCTTGTCGAAGCCCCAGCCAGTCCACCTGCGTGAGACCCGAGCGCCTATCAAAGGATCTCAATCACTGGCTGGGCTTGCGCACCACCATCCAGCCAATGCCTACGGCGGCCAGCGCGAGAACGCCTATGCCCAACCAGGGGGCGCTCCCAGCCGCGATCCGGAGGCTCACATCAACGAGTTGCAGGACGAAAATGGTCGCCAAGGCGATGATCGGGATACGAGACTTCATACTTCCTCCGTGACTGACTGTGACCTCGTTGATTGAGCTATTCAAGCCGGGGAGTGACACGACCTTCGTTGACGGCGCCTGTCTGACCCGGAGTGTGCCCTTCGACAGGCTCAGGGCACGGGTAGCGCCATCGGCTGAGCTTGTCGAAGCCTTGGCTATCCGTTGATGAGGGATTGGAGTTCGCCGATTTCTAGGGTGCGGTTGCCGGTGTAGGTGTGGGTGAAGGTGCCTTGGTGGCCGTTGGTGGTCCAGTCGATGCGCCAGTGGGTGTCGGCGGTGACGGTGTAGGGGTGTCCGATTTTGGATTTGGTTTGGTAGGTGTAGCCGCAGGTGGGGGAGGGTTTGGTTGCGGGTTTGACTGTTTTGGGTCTGATGGTGGTGGTTGTGCAGGTTTTGGTGTTGCCGTCGCCCATGGTGAAGGTGGTGGAGGTCCAGGTGGCGGTGAGGGTGAAGGTGAGGCCGTCGTGGTGGGCTGTGGTGGTGATGGTGGTGGGTCGGTCTGTCCATAGCCAGATGGGGAATCCGACGGCGAGCATTTTCCATTCGTTGACGGATGGGTCGGGGCCGAAGCGTGGGGTGGGGTTGGGGAGTTTGAGTTGGGCTGCGACTGTGCGGAGTTGTGGTTCGGTAGGTGCCGCAGCCCCGCTGCCCGAGACTGGCACCAAGGAACCAATACAGTCAGGGTCCTTGCCGGGAGTGCACTGGGGTGTTGAATCGCTCTCTGCTGATGAGGACTTGCTATCGGCGGAGTCTGTGGACCCGGAGTCTCCTGAACTCGACGAGGTGTCGGTGTTTGAGTTGTATAGGTCGAGTCCTTCTCCTCCACAGCCATTGGCGTCACAAGAGGCCCCAGTGGCAGGCAGAGGGGTTGCATCTACTGGCGGGATTCTGACCAGTTGGGGGATCCCGAAGAGCGTGATGCAAGTCGCGACGATAACGGCAGTTCTTCCTACTCGCTGCACGATGTGACCCACCTATATCTTCCATAGGCAATCTTGAGCGACTCTCCATCGCGAGCGAGGAATGCGGTGCGAACCGATACACGTCCCGGCTTTGACTTGTCGTCTCTGGTGCCCATTTGAACGGAGTGCGTGTCGATGCATGCCTGTACTGATGCGACAGTGCCCTCGTGGACTTCTGCGGGGTACGGTCGCACCCACACAATCTTGAACTCGCCACCAACTGCGGTCGAGCCAGACTCTTTGAGGGCGCGAAACCCGTTGATGGCACTTCGCAGATAGTCGCCGGTGAGCGTCTCGAGCATGATCGGCGTGGCCGCGCTCACTCCGCCTGTGCGGTAGATCCGTTCTTCTTCAGCAAGGAACCTGCGAAATACCGCTTCGGCCTCGGCGTAGAGCTTGTCTTCCTTCGCCTGTAGGTCGTGTTCGGCTTTGTAGCAGGGCTGTGGTGTGCCGCCGTCGGAGGGTGTGCAGGCGTAGGTGGGTTTGGCGTTGGGGTAGGGCTGGGTGCAGCCCGACCCCGCCAAGGCGATGAGTACCGCGATAACGATGGCACTTTTTGGGATTGCCATGGGCGTCTCCTGGGGTGGTTGCCTGTCACCTTGACATATCGCCGCATTGGCGACAACAGCCATTGTTGAGTTGTCCACAGGTGAATCGATTAAAGGTTGTTTTGGGATCTGTTGTTGATTGTTTGAGCGTGGGGGTGTGCCCTTCGACGGGCTCAGGGCACGGGTAGCGCCATCGGCTGAGCTTGTCGAGGCCTTGTCTATCCGTTGATGAGGGATTGGAGTTCGCCGATGTTGAGGGTGCGGTTGCCGGTGTAGGTGTGGGTGAAGGTGCCGTTGTAGCCGTTGGTGGTCCAGTTGATTTGCCAGTGGGTGTTGGCGGTGACGGTGTAGGGGTGTCCTGGTTTGGATTTGGTTTGGTAGGTGTAGTTGCAGGTGGGGGAGGGTTTGGTTGCGGGCTTCACTGTTTTGGGTCTGATGGTGGTGGCTGTGCAGGTTTTGGTGTTGCCGTCGCCCATGGTGAAGGTGGTGGAGGTCCAGGTGGCGGTGAGGGTGAAGGTGAGGCCGTCGTGGTGGGCTGTGGTGGTGA
>JAEXAS010000045.1 GCA_023458095.1 Actinomycetes bacterium
AGGTTCGGGAGCAACTGCCACTTTTGGGAGCGAATAGGGTGGCGGCCACGGGTGCCCCCAATGGGATTCGAACCCATACTGTGGCGGGTTTAAGCCGCCTGCCTCTACCGGTTGGGCCATGGGGGCCGGCTCGGTGAGTCTACCGAGAAGGGCTACTGGGCCAGGCCTGCCACGATGCCGTCCAGGATGTCGGCCTCGCTCACGATCAGCGGACGGGCCGTTCGGGCGCCGACCTGGCGACAGACCAAGCCGCCAGCAGCGATCACATCTGCCCGTCCAGGAACCATGGTCGGGTACTCGGCGACCTGGGCGGCAGTCAACGCGAGCAAGTCGGTGGTGAAAGCCACCAGTTCCCCCGCCTCCAACGTCGAGCCATGGACGGCGTCTCGGTCGTAGACCGACAACCCCTGAATCAGGGCAGACAGGCTGGTCACCGTGCCACCGACCCCCACCCAGGTGGCAACGGCATCGAAATCGATGGGGCTGTCGTCCAAGAGCCGATCGACGAACGTGGTCGCGGCGGCGATGTCGGAGCCCGTGGGCGGGTCGGCGGTCCAGAAGCGTTCCTTGACCCGCACCGAACCCATGTCCAGCGACACCGCCTGCTGCACCACGCCCGCAGCACCCAGCACCAATTCGGTCGATCCGCCGCCGATGTCCATCACCAGCACCGGCTGCGCGAGCTCGGTCAACGCATTCACCGCCCCCAGGTAGGACAGTCGGGCCTCCTCGGTCCCTGCGATGATCTCGGCGTCGACCCCCAGGCGAGCTCGCGTCCCGTCGAAGAATTCCGCGGAGTTGGCGGCATCCCGAGCCGCAGAGGTGGCCACCACGCGTCGCCGCTCAACGCCGAGGTCATCAAGTTCGGCACCGAAGTCAGCCATCGCAGCCAAGGTGCGGGCCAAGGCCTCAGGGTGCAAGGACCCCGTGGCGTCCACCCCTTGCCCCAATCGAGTGATGTGCAGGCGCCGGTCGATCTCCACCAGACGTCCATCGGACTCCCGGCGACACACCAACAGCCGCACCGAGTTCGTGCCGCAGTCGATGCCGGCGAACAGCTCACTCATCGTCAACACCGCAGGGCCGCTGCCAAAACTCACCGATGCGATCGGCCACGTCATCACCAACCGGATTGACGCCCGGCCCGGCCGCCAAGGCATGGCCAAGCAAGGCATGCAGGCATTTCACGCGGCGCGGCATGCCACCAGCGCTGAAGCCATCGATCTCGGGCACCTCCCCCAAGGCCGACCGCGCCTCGAGGTAGGCCAGGTGCGCCATCCCGTAGGCCCGGGCAAACTCAGCGTCATCGGCCAAACGCTGGTTGAGCTCCACCATGACGCCACCGGCCTCCAAGGTGGACACCGCGCTCACCGCGCGAGGGCAGGTCAGGTAGAAGGTGGTCGGAAACGGGGTTCCGTCAGGCAGGCGGGGCTCGGTGGCCACGACTCCCGGCTTGCCACAGGGACAGCGCCAGGCAACGGCGGCAACCCCGCGGGCCGGGCGCCCCAGTTGCTCGGCGATCGTTGCGAGATCGGCTTCAGTCGGTGTTTCCCAAGGGCGCACCTGGGCATTCTTCCACGTCGGCTCGTTGTGTGCGCACCGCTCAGCGGTTCGCGACCTGACGCGTTGGCGAGTCGGCCGTGCTTACCGAACCGGCCAGCCGCTGCCACCAATACTGGTTGTCGGCATCGGTGAGCGGACGCTGCCCGGACTCCAGCACCACGCCGCTACCGATCGGGTTGCCCTTGTCGTCAACCACCCGATACCCGGTCTCACCAGGCATGACCCAGCCCAGACGTTCCCGGGCTTGCGCCCTGACATAGGCCGGATCGTCCCAACGCGCCAACTCGGTTTGCAGGTCGGCGATCTCGGCTTTGCGATCGCGAATCTCCTGATCGGCCACGGCGAGTTCGTGTTGCTGGTTGATATAGATCTGCAGGCTTCCCCCGAAGGAAAGCATCAAGGCGACCACGACCAGGCCCAGGATCAATGCCCGTCGGGTCAGCCGCATTCCGCGTTGCCATATCGGCTTCGGTGCCGGCGCCGGAGTGGGCGCGGCCGGTGGCGGCTGTGGACGCTCAGCGCTGCGGGCCCGTCGCCGGGTGGTGCGCGACGGGCCCGAATTGCCACTACGGGGACTGCGTGGACTATTCGCCACGGCGGTGATCCTTCATCGCTTCCCAGGATAGGTCGGGCACCAGGTCGGACCCGAGACGGCGCGCACGAGCTGGCCCGACCACCGAAAAACCAATCAGGCCGTGAACCGCGGGAAGGCCGACGCTCCGGCATAGCGGGCGGCGTCGTCCAGATCCTCCTCGATGCGCAGCAGCTGGTTGTATTTCGCAACCCGCTCCGAACGCGCCGGGGCCCCGGACTTGATCTGACCACAGCCCAGAGCCACCGCCAGGTCGGCGATGGTGGTGTCCTCGGTCTCGCCGGAACGGTGGCTCATCATGGTGGAGTAGCCGCTGCGGTGGGCCAAGGTGACCGCATCGATGGTCTCGGTCAACGAACCGATCTGGTTCACCTTCACCAGCAGCGCGTTGGCGGTATCGGCGTCGATGCCCTTCTGAATGCGCTCAACGTTGGTGACGAACAGGTCGTCGCCGACCAGTTGCACCTTGTCGCCGAGCACGGCGGTAATGGCGGCCCAGCCGTCCCAATCCTCTTCGTTGAGCGGGTCCTCGATGGAGACCAGCGGGTACTTGGCCACCAGACCTTCGTAGTACTCGATCAGCTCCGCCGACGACTTCATGGCGCCCTCGAAGGCGTACTTGCCGTCGGAGTAGAACTCCGAGGCAGCCACATCCAGGGCCAAGGCCACATCGGTGCCGGGCGTGAACCCGGCCTTCTCGATGGCCTCCAGGATCAGGTCGAGAGCCTCAGCGTTGGAGGCCAGATTCGGCGCGAAGCCACCCTCGTCGCCCAGCCCGGTGGAAAGACCGCGCTGCTTGAGCACCGCCTTGAGCGCGTGGTAGACCCCCGCTCCCATCTCCAGGGCGTCGGCGAACGTGGCCGCACCGATGGGGGCGATCATGAACTCCTGAATGTCGACATTGGAGTCGGCATGGGAGCCGCCGTTGAGGATGTTCATCATGGGGACCGGCAGCACATTCGCCGTGGGCCCACCCAGGTAGCGGTACAGCGGCAGGCCGGCAGACTCCGCCGCCGCATGGGCGACGGCCAGCGACACACCCAAGATGGCGTTGGCGCCCAGCTTGCCCTTGTTGTCGGTGCCGTCCAGTTCGATCATGGCCTGGTCGAGCAGACGCTGCTCGTCGGCTTCCATGTTCAAAACCTCGGGGGCGATCTGCTCGATCACGTTCTCCACAGCCTTGAGCACGCCCTTGCCGCCGTAGTACGCGGCATCACCGTCGCGCAGTTCCACGGCTTCAAAGGCGCCGGTCGACGCGCCGGACGGGACTGCGGCCCGACCTTCAGCGCCGTCATCGAGCACAACCTGAACCTCAATGGTCGGGTTGCCTCGGGAATCCAGAATCTGTCGTGCGTCGACGAATTCGATACTTGCCACGATGAATGCCTTTCAATCCAGTGAGGTCATCGGGAATCAGCCTACCGGCCCACTTCGCGGACCGGGGCGCTTGCGGACAGTGCCCCCGGGATCGGAATCTGTGCCTCGCCCGACCAAGGTCAGGACTCGACGGATCGGATCCGATCCTCCAACTCTCGAACCGCCATCCGGGCGGCCTGCTCGGGATCGACATGGAGCTGTCGAGCACGCGTGACCAGAGCCAAGAAGGCCGGCCCTAACTCCGCGGAGGACAGTTCGTCATCCTCGCCAGCGCTGACCCCGGTGAGTTCGGCCAGGTCCAGCCCCAGATCCTCGGCCCGAGAGAGAACCTTGTAGCCCCGGCTCAATGCCGACAGCCGATACGGAATCCCTTCCAGGACCGATGTGCGCCCCTTCTCGGCAGCCTTGGCCTGTTCCCAGGACGCCATCAGATCCTCCGGGACGGCGGCATCGCCGAAGACGTAGGGATGGCGGGCGACGAGCTTGTCGGCGATCCGTCCAGCGACGTCGTCCAGGGTGAATCGATCAGCCTCGGCAGCGATCTCCGCCTGGAAATAGATCTGCAGCAGCAGGTCACCGAGTTCCTCAAGTAGGGCTTCGTCGCTGCCGGCCTCGATGGCCTCGACCACCTCGAGGGTCTCCTCCACCAGGTGATGCACCAACGATTGCGGCGTCTGGGCGGCATCCCAGGGGCATTCAGCGCGAAGCCGATGCATGACCTGAGCCAGCCGGTCGAGCTGCGGCAAGGGGCCGCTCATCGCCGACGGCCTAGGACGTCAGTTCGCTCGACAACGATCCGGTCTGCCCGGTCAGGCTGCCCGCGGAAGCACTCCACACGCCGAACTGCGGGTTGACCTCGACCACGGTATTGCCCACCACCTGCGCATAGGCGGACTGGATGGCCGGGCTGTTCTGGGCCAGTGACATCAAGGCGAGCGATTGGGCGAGTTGAGCACCCTCAGGGTCGGCGGCCAGCGCCTTAAGAAACGCGTCGGAGTTGTACAGCTGGGTCAGTTGGGCCTGGCTGACCTGAACATTGGCCACCTGCATCGCCAGGCTGATCAGCCGTCCGGTCACCAGGACGTTGACGACCGGGGCGCGGAGCTGACCCCAGGTGGGCACCGTGCCGGTGCTGACCTGGGCGTAGCTCGTCGCTGCAGCGTGAGCCACCGAGTCGACCTGCTTCACAGTGATCTGGGCATCGCCCACGACGGCGGCCACCTTCGGCCCAGGGGTTGAACAGCCCGACAACAACAGCACCGCTGCCGAGACAGCCGCCAGTATTTTCGCCACAGTCTTGAACATCGTCACGGACTCGCTTCCGAAGGTTGGTACGCCGTCGCGATCCTACCGGGTTGGACGGGCAAGGTCCTCAGGAATCCCGAGCCGCCGCTTCGACCGTCGTGCCAACGATCGAAGCCGGGCGGCCGGCTTGCTCCCTGGGGTGGGCCTGCAATGGCCCACAGCGTAGGAGAACGTCGTTCCGTGGGCAAGGCCACCGGAGGAAGACCACCCAGTGGACGAGTCGAGCTCAGAAGATGTCGGTCAGCACCTTGCCGACCCAGGCCAGCAGGGCACTGTCGGCCACCGGCTGGCCACCGATCGCCGCGGTCATCGGACGCGGCACCAATACCTGGGCCGACGCCTTGCGGTACTGCGAACCCGGATACAGCCGCGCCAGCCGCAGCTGAGCCGAATCCGGAAGGTCGGCCGGGGAGAATCGCACCATGCGACCGGCCATGACGACCTCGCTCACTCCGTGTTCGCGCGCGGCGATCCGGAAGCCGGCCACACCCAGGAGGGTCTCCGCCGGCTCCGGCAACGGCCCGTAGCGATCCTGAAGTTCCTCGCGGACGGCGGCGATGTCGGCTTCGCCGGCCACCGCAGCCAGGCGCTTGTACATCTCCAGGCGCAGCCGCTCGGATTCCACGTATTCGACCGGAAGGTGGGCATCGACGGGAAGCTCGATCTTCATCTCCGGTTCTGGCTCGGCCTGCGACCCGCGGAACTCAGCCACGGCCTCCCCCACCAGGCGCAGATACAGATCGAATCCGACTTCGGCGATGTGACCGGACTGATCAGCGCCCAGCAGGTTGCCGGCGCCGCGGATCTCCAGGTCCTTCATGGCAATCGCCATGCCCGCCCCCAGATCGGTATGAGCCGCCATGGTCGCCAACCGGTCGTGAGCGGTTTCGGTCAGCGGCTTGTCGGGCGGATAGAGGAAATAGGCATAGCCGCGGTCGCGGCTGCGTCCGACCCGTCCGCGGAGCTGGTGGAGTTGGGCCAGGCCCAACATGTCGGCCCGTTCGATCAGCAAGGTGTTGGCCGTCGAGACGTCCAGCCCGGCCTCGATGATGGTGGTGCATACCAGGACGTCGAAGCGACGCTCCCAGAAGTCGATCATCACCTGTTCCAACTTGTGCTCGTTCATCTGCCCGTGAGCGACCCCGACGCGGGCCTCGGGCACCAACTCGGCCAACTGCTGGGCGGTCTTCTCGATGCTCTGCACCCGGTTGTGGATGTAGTACACCTGTCCTTCGCGAGCCAACTCTCGACGAATCGCGGCGCGCACCTGCTTGGTGTCGTAGGGACCGGCGAAGGTCAACACGGGATGCCGCTCCTCCGGTGGAGTAGCGATGACGCTCATCTCCCGAATCCCGGTGATCGCCATTTCCAAGGTCCGCGGAATCGGGGTGGCACTCATGGCGAGCACGTCGACGTTGAGCCGGAGCTTCTTGAGGGCCTCTTTATGTTCGACGCCGAAGCGCTGCTCCTCATCAATGATGACCAAGCCGAGGTCTTTGAACGCGATCTCACCGGAGAACAGCGCGTGGGTGCCGACCACCACATCCACCGACCCCTCGCCCAGGCCATGGATCACCGCCCGGCGCTCGGCCTCGGTCTGGAAGCGACTCAGTCCGGCAACGTGCACCGGGAACCCGGCATAGCGATCGGCGAAGGTGGCCTGGTGCTGCTGCACCAGCAAGGTCGTGGGCACCAGGACCGCCACTTGCTTACCGTCCATCACCGCCTTGAAGGCGGCTCGCACCGCAATCTCGGTCTTGCCGTAGCCGACATCGCCACAGACCAGCCGATCCATGGGAACCAGTTGCTCCATGTCTCGTTTCACCTCACCGACCGCCGAGAGTTGGTCGGGGGTTTCGATGTAGGCGAAGGAGTCTTCCAGTTCGCGCTGCCACACGGTGTCGGCACTGAACGCGAAGCCGGTGGAGGCCTGCCGGGCGGCGTACAGCTTGATCAGCTCTGCGGCGATCTCGCGAACCGCCTTACGAGCCCGCGATTTGCGCTTGGCCCAATCGCCGCCACCGAGCTTGTCCAAGGTGGGGTTCTCCCCACCGACGTAGCGGGTGATCAGGTGAAGCTGATCCATCGGGACGTAGAGCCGGTCGCCGGGCTGGCCCCGTTTGCTGGGCGCATAGTCCACCACCAGGTATTCCCGTACCGAGCCACCGACCTCGCGCTGCACCATCTCGACGTAGCGGCCCACCCCATGAACCTCGTGCACCACACTGTCCCCGGCCCGCAATTCCAGCGGGTCGATCTGGTTCTTGCGCCGGGCCGGCATCTTCGCCGGTGCACTCTCGGCCTCGCCGCGCCCGGACAGGTCGGCGGCGGTGAAGACATCGGTATCGATTCTGGGCAAGCTGAAGCCGTGGCGCAGTCCGACCCGCACCAGCGTCACCACCCCGGCAGTCGGCACCTGGGAGGCGTCGTCCGGGCTCACCACGGGGATGTCGGCATTGCCCAAGACCTCGGCTAGCCGGGCGGCCCGTCCGGCAGAGTCGGCCACCAGTACCGTCCGGTGACCTGAGGCGACCGACTGGCGCAGGGCGTCCAAGGCCGCCTCGGTATCACCGCGCCAGACGACGGCTTCGGCAACCTCCACCGTGCGCGATTCGACGTCGTCGGGCTCGAGGACGGCCTCATCGGATTCCGGTGCGGTGAAAGCCGAGAGCGTCCACCAGCCCTGGCCCCGGCCCAGCGCATGACGGCGAACATCAGCCAAGGTCTGATAGGCGGCTGCGCCCACATCGATGGGGATCTTTCCGCCGTCGGCAGCCGCCGACCAGGAGGCTTGAAGGAATTCCTCACTGGTGGCGACGAGTTCTTGGGCACGGATGCGGATCCGCTCCGGATCGGCGACCAGAACCTGGGTGTTGACCGGAAGCACGTCGACCAGCAACTCCAGACCGTCCACAAGGACCGGGGCGAGCGATTCGATTCCTTCCACGGCATGGCCCTCGGCGATGCGTTCCAGCATCTCGGCAAGGCTGCCCGGTTCGTTACGGTGGGCCTGGGCCAGTTCGGCCGCCCGGGCCCGCACCTCGTCGGTGATGAGGAGTTCCCGGCAAGGCGCAGCGACCATGCTGGGCAGCGTCTCCTCCTCCGATCGCTGGTCGGCGACGGCGAAGTGCCGAATCTCCTCGGCGGTATCCCCGAAGAAGTCGATGCGGATCGGGTGCTCTTCGGTGGGCGGGAACACGTCGATCAGGCCACCGCGGACGCAGAACTCACCGCGGCGTTCCACCAGGTCGACTCGGGTGTAGGCCGCAGCGGCGAGCCGCTGGGCGAGATCGCCCAGGTCGTAGTCCTCGCCGGCGACCACCTGGACCGGGCTGAGCCAGCCCAGGTCACGCACCTGCGGCTGCAGGAGGGCCCGAATCGGGGCCACCACCACGGCTGGGGCAGGTTGCGGGTCATTGCCGACCAGGCGGCGCAACACCGCCAGACGGCGTCCCACTATGTCGGAGCGCGGGCTGAGCCGCTCATGCGGCAGGGTCTCCCAGGCGGGATAGTAGGCGACTTGTTCGGCAGAAAGCAGCGTCTCCAATGCGGCGACGGCGGTCTCGGCTTCCCGAAAGGTCGAGGTGACCAGCAGCACGGTGCGATCAGCCTGACCGGCCAGGGCGGCGACGAAGGTGGGGCGGACCGCGTCCAGCATCGTCAGGTCGAGCGTGGGCAACCGACCGCTGCGACAATCCGCAATCGCCTCAGCCAGCGTCGGCTCACTGCCGATGAGACGTACCAGGCCGCTGAGATTCACCGAAACACCTTACCCGCAGGCCTGCGGGCACACGCCATCACACGGCGGTTTTGGTAGCGGGCGGATTGGGTATGGCCACATGCTTCGCGTGTGGGTCCCACCGCAATCCCCCTCACGGTGGGATCCCACACGGAAGCCCAGTCACCGCGTGCCTCCAGCCCAAGGCACTGCAGGTGACCAGCTAAGGCCTGGCCTTGTCGCCGAAACGATCAAGCGGCCTCAGTCCGAGTGGGGAGGTCACCGAACGCTTGGCTTTCGCACCAAACCAACCCCCTCCGGATATCGGAGTGCAGACATCCGGTCGTGCGTTGGGCCGTGCGTTCGGCTTTCCTCACCCTCGTCGAGAAAGCCTCTCGGCTCGAGGACTGCCCGCCGACTCCAATCCGCCATGACCGGTCGGTGGGAATCGACACCGGCGCTGGTGGACTACAGATCGAGCGGTTGGTCCCCGACCTTGGAGAGTCTTTGATCAACCGCTCTCATCGTATTGCGATGCAGGCACAAAAAAAGTCACCTATTAGGGTGACTTTTTGTTAGTCCCCCACACGAGGGACATTCCTCACATTTGCGAATTGAAACGCGGAGAAATCAGGAGTTGAAGCGATTCTGGGTGGCCTCCAGGCCCACGCTCAGCAGGCTCTCCACGGCATCGGCCGCCCGACCGACCTCAACCCCCAGATCCTCGGAAAGACTCGCTGGAAAAGGAGAAAGCACGTAGTCAGCAGGCTCTTTCCGGCCGGGCGGACGGCCCACTCCGAAGCGCACCCTCAGGAAGTCACCGGTAGCAATCGCACTGCGGATGGACTTCAGACCGTTGTGACCGTTGTCCCCTCCGCCGAGCTTGATGCGCAACTGGCCGAAATCCAAGTCGAGTTCGTCATGGATCACGATCACTGCGGCGGGCTGAGATTTGTAGTATGCGCTCGCTTTGGCGACCGCAGCCCCAGAATCGTTCATGAAGGTCTGCGGCTTGAGCAGCACCACCGGATCAGCCTCGGCACCAACGGCACCCAAGCCGCCAGCGGTGATCCGAGTGCGGACCACTTCGGATCGCAGCCCTGCTGATCGCGACCAGTTCGCACCGACCCGACGGGCCAGTTCGTCGACCACCATGAACCCGACGTTATGGCGGTGAGAAGCGTAGGTCGGGCCCGGATTCCCGAGCCCGACCACCAGCCAGTTCGTCATGTCGAGTGAAATCAGGCCTCGTCGTCGGAGCCCTCGCCGGCCTCCGCAGCACCTTCTTCGGCCTCGGCGCCCTCGCCCAGGTCGGGCTCGGTGGACTGCTCCTGAGCCACCACCATCGACAGGATCAGGTCCTCGGCGGCCCCGGTGTAGGAAGCCCCGGCAGGCAGCTTCAGATCGGCGGCGGTGATGGTGTCCCCGATTTCCAGGTTGGCCACATCGACCTCGATGTGAGCCGGAATGTGGGTGGCCTCGACCTCAAGGGAAATCACCTGCTGGTCCTGGTTCACCCGACGATCGGCAGCATGATCACCGATGAGCACCAGCGGCACCTCGACGGTGACCTTCTCGCCCTTGCGAACGATCACCAGGTCGACATGCTCGATGTAGGGACGCACCGGATGCCGCTGCACCTGCTTGGCCAGCGCCAACTGCGACTTGCCACCATCGACGGTGATTTCCAGCACGGCGTTGGCCACCCGAAGGGCCAACTGCAGTTCGTGAGCCGGCAATGACAGATGCACCGGATCGGTGCCGTGGCCGTAGAGCACCGCCGGCACCATGCCGGCTCGCCGGGTGCGCCGAGCCGCGCCCTTGCCAAACTCGGTACGCGATACCGCAGGAATATGGTTCTCCGACACTTCTACTGTTCTCCTCAACCTCATTCAAGACTTGTCAGCCGACCAGGGAGGATCAACGCGGACACACAAAGCGCCCCGCCATGTCGATCACGGGCGAAAGCCCCTCGCCTAGGCAACGCCGCGAGTCTACAGGGTTCGGGCCGAGCGGGCACAATCGAGGCTCCCCTTACGGATCCGCGTGCACAGCGCCGGGACCCCCACACCGCCAGGAGAACCAGATCCAGCTGATCTGCATCACGGCGAAGACCGCGATCACACTCCATTGCGCCCACCGCGGTTTGATCATTGCTGCCGCCACCAACGCCAGCGGGAACGCCGTCATGCCCAGCCGCAGGTCGGCGCGTCCCATGCCATTCATCAAGAGCTGGTACCCCAGCCAGGCTCCCACCCAGGCCCACATCACGATGCCGAGCCGACGCACGGGCTCAAGCACCATGAAGGCGCCGAGCAGGACGAACAGCAGCGCCGCCATCGCCAAGCCTCCGATCGGTCCATAGGCGACCATCATCGACACCAGAAAGACGTTGTGCTGCAACTGGGAACCGGCCAACTGCCACGCGCCTTCGGTCTGGAAGTAGGCGTCGGGTACACCGGTGACCACCGCGGCGATCATCGGCCACAGGCCGATGCCGATCACCGAAGCCAGGCACAGCGCGGCGAGCGCAACGAGTCTGGCCGCGGGGAGCTCGCGGTGCTTTCGGATCTGGCGATACACCACAACCCCGGCTGCGATCAGGCAGGTGAGGGCCAGCGGGGCTGCGATCGGTCGGGTCAGGTCGGCGATCAGGACCACAGGGATGGCCCAGGCATAGCGCTCAGTGGCCAGCAGGTAGAGCACCACGGCCACCAAGAAGAACGTCAGCGATTCGGCGTAGCCGTATTGCAGCACCGCCGCGGCCGGAGCAAAGACCACGAACGCCACCGCGACCAGGGATGTGGCGTGATCGGCCTTGAGCCGGAACAACCGATACGCCACCAGGGCGAAACCTAGGGAGGCCACCAGCGCAACCAGCGGTGCGGCAATCTGCCAGGTGACCCCCGGAATGACGCTGAACACCTTCACCACCGCCGGGTACCCAGGAAGGAAGGCCCAGGGGTTTTGGTCAACAGCGCCGGCGGCATTGATGGGGAGCACCACCGGATAGCCGCCGTCGTAGATCTTTTGATACCAGGCCGAGTCCCAGTTCGTGATGAAGCCCAAGATGCCCGGCTGCACCGGATTGCTGAATGGACAGGTCTGCTGGAAAGGGAAGATGGCGACAGTCCATCCCCACACCCAGATTCGGCTGATGGCCCACACGACGCCAATCTGGATCCACCAGGGCGACCGTCCCCACTGAACGCGTAAAGCCACCAGCGTCGCCTTCATCGAACCGCACTCACCACGAGCGGCTGTTTCCGCGCCATGGCGTGGAACTTATCAGTGAGTGTTGAACAAAGACGCGACCGACCCCTCTTCAAAGACCGCTTGAATCGCCTGGGCCAGCAGCGGGGCCATGGAGAGAACCGTGAGCTTGGGGATACTGACCGTTTCGGGGATCGGCAACGTGTTGGTGACGATCACCTCTTCGATCGCCGACTCGTTGAGTCGCTTGGCCGCCGGGCCGGACAGGATCGGGTGGGTCGCAGCCGTGATCACCTGAGCAGCGCCGGCCGCCTTCAAAGCGGTGGCGGCCTGGCAGATGGTGCCGGCGGTATCGATCATGTCGTCGACCAGCAAGCAGACCCGTCCGTCCACCTCACCGACGACCTCACCGACGGCGACCTCATTGGCCTTATTCGGGTCGCGCCGCTTGTGAATGATGGCCAGCGGGGATCCCAGGTCGTCGGACCACATGTCGGCCAGTCGCACCCGACCGGCGTCCGGCGAAACCACGGTCATATTGGTGGTGTCGTACTTGGACTTCACGTACTCCGCCAGCACCGGTAGGGCCAGCAGGTGATCGACCGGGCCGTCGAAGAAGCCCTGGATCTGGGCGGCATGGAGGTCCACCGACATCAGGCGGTTGGCTCCGGCAGCCTTGTATAGATCAGCGACCAATCGCGCCGAGATCGGTTCCCGACCGGCATGCTTCTTGTCTTGGCGGCCGTAGGGGTAGAACGGGGAGACCACGGTGATCCGTCGCGCCGACGCCCGCTTCAAGGCGTCGATCATGATCAGTTGCTCCATCAGCCACTCGTTCACAGGCGCCGGATGGGCCTGGATCACAAAGGCATCCGCACCGCGCACCGATTCTTCGAAGCGGACGTAGATCTCCGAGTTGGCGTAGGTCAGGCTGCGAGTGGGCACCAGTTCGGTGCCCAGCAGCGAGGCCACCTCCTCAGCCAATTCCGGGAAAGCGCGTCCCGAACAGATCATCAGGTGCTTTTCGGTGGCTCGCTTCAGGCCGCTCACTTGCTGTCTTCTCCTGCCTCACGCTCGGCCAGAGCGGCCCGCGCGGACTCCTCAGTTTTCGAACCGGGACGCTTTCGCTCGACCCAGCCTTTGATATTGCGCTGCTGGCCGCGAGCGACGGCCAGTTCACCGGGCCCAACCTCGGTGGTGATGGTCGATCCCGCCGCGACGTAGGCGCCCGGAGCGATCTGCACCGGCGCCACCAGCACCGAATCGCTGCCGACGAAGCTGTTGTCGCCGACCACGGTGGTGGACTTGGTGACTCCGTCATAGTTGGCGAAGATCGTGCCCGCGCCGATGTTCACACCCTCGCCCAGAATCGCGTCGCCGCAGTAGGTCAGGTGCGGCACCTTGGTGCCGGCGCCGACCACGGCCTTCTTCGTCTCGACGAAGGCACCGATCTTGGCGGCAGCACCCAGCTCGGTGCCTGGCCGCAGGTAGCTGAACGGGCCGACCGTCGCTCCGGCGCCGATCACCGCAAGTTCGACCTGACTGCGCATCACCGTGGCATTCTCGCCCACTTCGACGTTGATCAAGGTGGTGTCCGGTCCAATCGTGGCCCCGGTCGCTACCGACGTGGCCCCAGTCAGCATGGTGCCGGGCAGCAGGGTGACATCAGGAGCCAGATCGACCTCGGCATGGACCCAGGTGGTCGCCGGGTCGAGTACGGTCACGCCCTCGGTCATCCAGCGTCGCAGGATGCGCCGATTGGCCTCTGCATTGCGCTCGGCCAGTTGCAGGCGGTCGTTGACCCCCTCGGTCTGCAGATGATCGGCGGTCAGCCAGCCGCCCACGCGGCCACCGTCGGCCCGGGCATGACTGATCACGTCGGTGAGGTAGAACTCGCCTTGGGCGTTGTCGGTGGTGAGGGCGCCGATGCCAGCATTGAGCGCCTCGGCATCGAAGACGTAGATGCCGGAGTTGATCTCGTCAATGGCCAACTCCTCAGCGGACCCGTCGGCCTGTTCCACGATGCGCGCCACCTGATCACCGGCGCGAATGATGCGTCCGTAGCCGGTGGGGTCGGGCACTCGTGCGGTCAGCACGGTCACCGTGTTGCCATCACGGCGATGAGCCTGAACTAGTTCGACCAGGGTGTCGCCAGCCAGCAGCGGGACATCGCCGGAGGTGACCACCACTTCACCCTGAAGCTGCGGCAACGCCGCCAGACCGGCCCGCACCGCATCACCGGTGCCGCGCTGTTCGGCCTGGACGGCGGTCACCACGTGGGGGGCGACATCGGCCAGATGCGCGCTGACCTGGTCGCGTCCGTGGCCGACCACCACCACCAACTGCTGCGGGGTGAGCGCATCGGCGGCGTCGACGGCCAGCGAGATCATCGACTTGCCCGCCACCTGGTGCAACACCTTGGGGGTGGCTGACTTCATTCGGGTTCCGGCTCCGGCGGCCATCACAACGACGGCGGCAACTGACGTGACATTGATGTCGTTGTGACTCACATGCACCCCTAGGGCAGGCTGGATTGGCGTCCGTTCCCCGGGTAGGAGTCGAACCTACGTCGCTAGTCCTGATTCAAAGTCAGGCGGGCCCTGCCGGCAGACCAACCGGGGAATGATCGTCGCAGAACGACCTTGGTCAACTTTAGGGGCCAACGGCTCGGCGCGCATCTCGAGCGGTCAGACCGACGCTGCGCCGCTCCGAGCGGGCAGGCAATTTCGCCGACTGGGACGCCGGGGTCCACAATTGGGCCATGTCCGGCACCCCGACGACCGCACGCGCCCGCCGCAGCCGGGTGCGGATGACGCGTAATGAGCGGCGGGAGCAACTGATCGACGTTGCGCGCGCGCTGTTCGCTGAGCGGGGCCTGGAGGGCACCTCCGTGGAGGAGATCGCCGCCCACGCCGGGGTCAGCAAGCCGGTGGTCTACGAACACTTCGGGGGCAAAGAGGGGCTGTACGCGGTCGTCGTCGACCGCGAGGTGCGCACCTTGCATGATTCGATCCGGGCTGCGATCACCACACCCGACACCAACCCCCGAGCACTCATCGAGCTGGGCACGCTGGCCCTGCTGGACTACATCGATGACCACCCCAACGGTTTTCGCATCCTGTCGCGGGATTCCTCGGCCACCTCACCGGAGGGTTCCTTCGCCACGATCCTGTCCGACATCGCCTCCCGCGTGGAGGACCTGCTCGGCGAGGAGTTCACCAAGCGCAGCCTGGATCCCCAGACCGCTCCGCTGTACGCCCAGATGTTGGTGGGACTGGTCGCGCTGGCCGGACAGTGGTGGATGGACACCCGCGACGAACAAGGCTTGGCCAAACCTGTTGTGGCCGCACACCTGGTGAATCTGGCCTGGTACGGCATGCGCAATCTCAGCGGCAATCCCCGGTTGTACACCCAGCGCAACGCCCGGCCGTCCCCCTGAGGGATCGCCAACTCCACGTGCCTGCGCAGGCGAGCCGGCTAGGTGAGCAGTCGAGCACCGGGCACGGGGCCGGACACCCGTTTCACCGCCCGGCACAGCCCTAACGCCGACAGGTGCACCGACAGGTCGACCGCATCGGCCTCATTGGCCGCCAGCAGTGCGACTGTGGGGCCCGAGCCGGAGACGACCGCGCCTACGGCGCCCAACTCAACACCGGCCTGGATGATCCGGGCCAAATCCGGACGCATCGCCAGCGCCGCCGGCTGAAGATCATTGATCAAGGTCTTGCCCAACTCCACCGGGTCGGCGCTGACCAGAGCACTCAACAGTTCCGGCGGGACGGTCAGCTCATCGCTCACCTCGCCGAGTTCGTCGAAGGTGGCGAACACCTCCGGCGTCGACAGCCCCTCTTCACTGAAGGCCAGCACCCAGTGGTAGGAACCGCGGCTCAGTACCGGGGCGATCTGATCGCCACGATCAGTGCCCAAAGCTGTGCCGCCGGTCAGCGCGAACGGCACATCGGCCCCCAATCGCGCCCCGAAGTCGCGCATCTCCTCAGGTGATACGTCCAGATCCCACAACACCGCGCAGGCCAACAGTGCGGCCGCAGCATCAGCCGAACCGCCGGCCATTCCGCCGGTCACCGGAATGGATTTGCGAATCACCAGATTCACGCCTACCGGTTCGGTGGCGACCAGATCGCGCAGCAGCCGGGCGGCCCGAATAGCCAGATTCGAGTCGTCGGTCGGCACCAGATCGGCCTGGTCACCAAGGACGGTCACGGTGAAGACATCAGGCTCGGCCCACCGCGCCTCCACCTCGTCGTACAGCGAAACCGCTTGAAAGACTGTGGCCAGCGAGTGATAGCCGTCGTTGCGGCGAGGCCCGCTGCGCAGCGCCAGGTTGATCTTAGCCGCCACCCGTACCCGGACGACCTCAGCCTCTGTGAGCGGTGATGCCATGCCGCGAGGCTATCCCACCCCGAGCGGCGTCAACTGCTCGGCGATCCGAACGAAGTCGGCTATGGCCAAAACCTCGCCACGGGCCTGCGGGTCGATGCCAGCTCCAACCAGCGCCTGCTCGGCAGCAGCAGAGGACCCGAACATTCCTGCCAGGGCGGAGCGCAGCATCTTGCGACGCTGCCCGAAGGCGGCATCAATCACCGCGAAAACCTGCTCGCGGCTCGCCGCGGTGGCGGGCGGATCGATACGACTCAGCGCAACCAGCCCGGAGTCGACATTGGGCACCGGCCAAAACACCGTGGGCGGCACACTGCCGACCCGACTGGCCGAGGCGAACCACGCCAGCTTCGCTGAGGGCACTCCATAGACCTTCGATCCGGGCCCGGCCACCAGCCGGTCAGCGACCTCGGACTGCACCATGACCAATCCGGTGACGATGCTGGGGAAGCTGGTCATCACGTGGATCAACACCGGGACGCTCACGTTGTAGGGCAAATTCGCCACCACCGCCGTGGGCTGCGGGTCAGCAAGCTCAGCCACCTTCAAGGCGTCCGCCTCGATCACCCGCAACGCCCCACGGTGCTCTGGTGCCCGCAACTCAACGGTCAGCGGCAACTGCCGAGCCAGGCTGGCCTCGATCTCGATGGCGATCACCGACGCAGCCGCGTCCAGCAAACCCAGCGTGAGCGAACCCAGCCCCGGGCCGATCTCCAGCACCACATCGGTCGGCCCGATGCCGGCGGCGGCCACAATGCGGCGCACCGTGTTGGCATCGTGCACGAAGTTCTGCCCGCGCTGCTTGGTGGGACGCAGATCCAGTTCCTCAGCCAACTGACGAATGGTGCGCGGATCAAGCAGCGTGGCAGGCATCAGGCGGCTTGTCCCCAATCTCCGAACATGGCGGTGGCGTTGGAATCGAGTTCCTGGCACAACCCTGCCAGATCGGCGCTGCGACGCTCGGCGATGAACCGAATCGTGTGCGGCAGCAGGTAGCTGGAGTTGGTGCGACCGCGATGCGGAACCGGAGTCAGGTAGGGAGCGTCGGTCTCCACCAGCAACCGGTCGGTGGGAGTGATATCCAAAGCCTCGCGCAACTCCTCGTTGGCCTTGAAAGTCACTTGCCCGGCGAAGGACAGGAAGAAACCCCGGTCCAGGCAGGCCTTCGCGGTCTCGGCATTGCCGGAGAAGCAGTGCATCTGCACCCGCTGCGGAGCCCCTTCGGAATCGAGAATCTGCAACAGGTCGTCAAAGGCATCGCGAGCATGAATGACCAAGGCCTTGTCGTATTGCTTGGCCCAGGAGATGTGGGCCGCGAAGGCCTCCCGCTGACGGGCTTGACCCTCCGGGTCGGTCGTGCGGTAGTAGTCCAAACCGGTCTCACCCACGCCGCGCACTCGGTCCGAGGAGGCGACGATGGCCGCCAGCCGATCCAGTTCAGCGCCCAACTGGTCACCGAGGCGGGCCGCATCGTTGGGATGGATCGCCACGGCCGCCACGACCTCAGGGTAGGCGTCGGCCAAGCTGACCACAGCCTGGGAGGAGGACACATCGGTGCCCACCTCGACCAACCGGGTGACGTTCATCGCCAAGGCTGCAGCGATGGCGTCCAACTCGGGCATCCCTTCGCTCTGGGCGGTGCTGCCCAGGTGCGTGTGCGCGTCGGTGGTGGGGACGGGGAGAGGGTCGGGAAGAGGGGGAAGATCCGGGCGGATCATGGTGACTCCTTACGGGCCGCCAAAGCAGCGGAGTAGAGGGCTTTACGGGGAACTGCGCATTGCTCGGCCACAGTTGCCACTGCAGCCGCGAAGCGCTCGCCGGCAGCGAGCCGCTCCAACACCAGGGCCACCGCCTCCGCGACCGGCATCGGAGACCCCTCTGCCCCAGCGATCACGATCGTAACCTCACCTCTGACCCCAATGGCAGCCCAGTCCAGCAATTCGTTCAAAGTTCCCCGGCGTGTCTCCTCAAAGGTCTTGGTCAGTTCCCTGCTGATCGAGGCCCGCCGCTCGCCGCCGAAGCCGGCGCAGGCATCGGTCAGGAAGGCAGACAGGCGGTGCGGCGCCTCGAAGAAGACCATGGTCCGCTCTTCGGTGGCCAAACTGGCCAGCCGGCGACGTCGCTGTTCGGTCTTGCGGGGCAGGAAGCCCTCGAAGCAGAAGCGATCGGTCGCTAGCCCCGACAGGGCCAAGGCCACCAGCACGGCGGACGGCCCCGGCACCACCCGAATGGGAATCTCGGCGGCCACCGCGGCAGTGACGATGCGGAAGCCGGGATCGGAAACCGTGGGCATTCCGGCGTCGGAGACCACCAGAACGGTGGCCCCCGCTTGCAACTCGGCCAACAACTCGGCCGAGCGGGCCGTCTCATTGCCGTCAAAATACGAAATGATCCGTCCAGGAATTTCCCAGCCCAGCCGCTCCATCAGCGCACGGAACCGTCTGGTGTCTTCTGCCGCCACCAGATCCGCGGTGGACAAGGCCCGATGCAGGGCAGGGCTGGCGTCGTCCAGATTCCCGATGGGCGTCCCGGCCAAGATCAAAAGACCGCTCTCAGTGGCATCTTCCACACCAGCAGTATTCCCGATGCGCCGGGCGCCCACGAACAGCCACTACCATGGCCGGGTGACCGAACCGGACCAGCCACGCTCCCTCTCGGACACGGAGCCAGGCTCCCCTTCGGACACGGAGCCCCGCTCCGGTGCGGACGTCGAGCCAACCGGAGCGGGACCCGTCTGGGTCCGTAAGAGCCCTGACACCCCCTCCAGCCCTGAGCCTGAAGACCTTTCGGAATCGGCAGCCGAGATCCCCCCGTCCGATGAGGAACGCCTCGCGCCGGACTCCGAAGACTCGGCTGAATGGGGCTACAGCCAGCCGTTCACTCCGATTCCACCGATCTCTGCAGAAAACCTGGCCTCGACGCAGTCCGCCAACCAGCCCAGCCCGGCCAAGCCGTCCACCTTGGCTCGACTGCGCGGCACCACCCATCCCCCGGAGCATCTGAGCACCATCGAGCGTCTTCGCGACGGTCAGCGGGCACTCTCCGATCGCTTGATGGGATGGATTGTGACGCTGGCGATCACGGCGGTGGCCTTCGCGATCCGATTCATCAATCTCGGCTATCCCAAGACGCTGGTCTTCGACGAGACCTACTACGCCAAGGACGCCTGGACGCTGTGGATCTACGGCTACGAAGGCTCCTGGCCGGATCGGGAGACCGCTGACCCGAAAGTGGCCGGCGGCATTGTCGACATCTTCAACGACACTCCTGAATTCGTCGCTCATCCGCCGCTGGGCAAGTGGCTGATCGGCCTGGGCGAGCAGGTCTTCGGTATGAACGCCTTCGGCTGGCGAATCATGCCGCTGATCTTCGGCACTCTGCTGGTGTTCATAACCATCCGGATGGCCCGGCGCCTCTCGCGATCGACGCTGATCGGCGGTATCGCAGGCCTGCTGCTCACCTTCGACGGCTTGGCGTTCGTGATGTCGCGGGTAGCGCTGCTGGACATCTTCCAAGCGTTCTTCCTGGTGGCCGGGGTGGCCGCGGTGGTTGCCGACCGTGATTGGTATCGCGGCCGACTGGCCACGGTCTTGGAGGCTCGCCGGCTGCCGGACTTCGCAGGACGCTTCGGTCGGATCATCTGGCTGCGCCCGTGGCGCACCGTGGCCGGCGTGATGTTCGGTCTGGCCATCGCCACCAAGTGGAACTCGCTGTTCGTGCTGGCCGCCATGGGAATCCTCAGCGTGCTGTGGGATGTCGGGGCACGCCGCCTGGCGGGCGCCGATTTCCGCAGTTGGCTGGCCCTGTTGATCGACGGGATCCCCGCCTTCATTCGGCTGGTCGTGGTGTCAGCGCTGGTCTATGTGGCCAGTTGGTGGGGGTGGCTGACCACCTCGGGGGGCTACGACCGCGATTGGGGAGCCAACAATCCTGACAATCCGCTGGTCAGAGCTTTCGGCGAGATGTGGGCCTCTTTGATCCACTACCACCAGGAGATCTACGGATTCCACACCGGGGCGGGCATCAAAGCGGCAACCCATGCCTACAACGCTCATCCGGCCGGGTGGCTGCTGATGATCCGTCCGATCGGTATCGATGCGACCAACAACATCACCCCGGGCACCGACGGCTGCCCCACCGGCGGCGAGGCCTGTATGCGGGTGATCTCCGGCATGGGAACACCGGTGCTGTGGTGGATGGCCTTCATCGCCTTGATCGTGGGCCTGGTGTGGTGGATCGGTGGCCGCGACTGGCGATTCGGCGTCCCGATCGTGGCCGCCATGTCGACCTATATCTTCTGGTTCCCCAACTCCGACCGTCCAGTCTTCTTCTTCTACGCCATCTGCATCATCCCGTTCACCGTGACCCTGCTGGCCATGGTGATGGGGCTGATTTTGGGTCCGAAGGACGGCCCGCGCCGACGGGTGGGCGCGATTATTGTCGGTGTCGCCATCGCCTTGGTGCTGGCGAACTTCGCCTACATCTATCCGGTGCTCACCGACGGCATCCTGCTGCGCAGCGAGTACTACGCCCGCATGTGGCTCCAGAGCTGGATTTAGCACCTGACGCTACGTTTAGGCCGTCCCGCTACGGGGCGCCCAGTAGCGGGACGGCCTAAACGTAGCGTCGGGGTGACGACTCGCCATCTGGATGGTGGAGACCGGCAGGTTCGGCAGCAATAGAGTTCCCTCGGCTGCTGGACGAAGGGGCACTGCTATGGCGATATGGAAGCTGCGCAAACGCGACGAAATGCAAACCGGGACCGTGGTCGGCCCTGACGAGCGACTCAACTGGTTCACGATGTCCGGGCTTGGCGTGCAGCATGTGGTCGCCATGTTCGGCGCCACCTTCCTGGTGCCGCTGATCACCGGATTCCCGGTCACCACAACCTTGTTCTTCAGCGGCTTGGGCACCTTGATCTTCCTATTGATCACTGGGAACAGGCTTCCCAGCTACCTGGGATCCTCCTTCGCCTTCATTTCACCGGTCCTCGCGTCCAGTTCGGGCGGAGACTTCAGCAAGGCACTGTTCGGCATCATGCTCACCGGCATGCTGTTGGCCGTCGTGGGCGTGGTCGTCCATCTTGCCGGAGCGGCGTGGATCGATGCCCTCATGCCACCGGTCATGACCGGAACAATCGTGATGCTCATCGGATTCAACCTCGCTGGCGCAGCGTGGATGAGCAGTTCTCAGTCGGTGCCTCTGGACGCCAACGGGGCTTGCATTCCCGACAAGGTGACCGGGTGTCAGATCACCACCACAATCACCGGCGGCTTTGCGGCAGCACCACTCACCGGTTGGATCACCGTCTTCGCGATCGTCCTCATCGCCGTTCTGTTCAAGGGCCTCATCGGGAGGCTGTCCATTCTGCTGGGTGTCGTGGTCGGCTACTTCGCCGCCCTTGCCCAACACCAAGTCACCTTTGATGCCGTGAACAAGGCGGCCTGGATCGGCTTGCCGACGTTCACCATGCCGACGGCGGACTTCAATGTCGCCGCACTGTTCCTGCCCGTTGTGCTGGTGCTGATCGCCGAGAATGTCGGCCACGTGAAGTCAGTGGCACTGATGACTGGCAAGAACTACGACAAGACCATGGGCCGCGCCCTGCTGGCCGACGGCGTGGCCACGACCATCGCTGGGTTCGGCGGCGGTTCCGGTACCACCACCTACGCCGAGAACATCGGCGTGATGGCGGCCACCAAGGTGTACTCCACCGCTCTGTATTGGATCGCTGGATTCGTTGCGATTCTGTTGTCCTTCATCCCGAAGTTCGGCGCTGCGATCTTCACCATTCCCGCCGGCGTGATCGGTGCGGCTGGAACCGTGCTGTACGGCATGATCGGCCTGTTGGGCGCTCGGATCTGGGTCGAGAACAAGGTGGCCTTCACCAACCCGGTGAACCTGATCCCGGCCGCGGTCGGTCTGATCATGGGCATTGCCAACTTCACCTTCACCATCGGCGACATGACCTTCGGCGGGGTCACCGTGGGTACCGTCACCGCCTTGGTGCTCTACCACCTCATGAAGGCCATCGGAAAGGCCCGCGGAACCGATCTCGAAGAGCCCGCCATCACCACCGACTTCGATACCTACCAGCCTGCGGCTGAAGAGCTTCGCTGATCGCCAACTCCTGAGGGGCATCAGCGCCCGTCGGCAGCCCCCTTCACTGCCCGAAGCCCCTCACTGCCCGAAGCGCTGCACCGATTCAGGCACCGCAATATCGGCGCGCAACTCAGGATTAGGGACGGGCTCGCCCGCCGCGAGCGACAGCGGAATCACGCCCGCCCAGGCGTCGCTGTCGGGGTTCTCCGAATCCGGCCCCGGCAGATCGACATCGACCTTCATCGACCATTCGGTGATCGGCAGTGCCAGCACCATGGTGGCCAGCAACTCACGTTTGGTGGAGGCGCGCACCTCGGCGCTGCGTCCGGGGAGGTAGCGGTCGGTGTACAACTCCAAGGCAGCGGCCTTGTCTTCGCCCTCGACCTGAGTGCAGGTGCCGAACATCACGCCACTGCGAAACTGCATTCCGGTGCCGAAAGAGGTTCGGCCGACCGTCAGGGCGTCCACCGAGGTCACGGTGAAACAGGCCTGGGCACCCTCGGCCAGGGCGCGCATGCGGCGCGACCCCACCGAGCCGTGAAAGAGAATGCGGTCGCCGTCGCGGGCGAAACTCACCGGGAGTACCAGCGGCCCTTCGTCGAGGCTGATACCGACATAGCCAATGAGGACTTCATCCAGGAGATCGTTGAGCGCTGCCCGGTCGGTCGCGGCGCGGTCGCTGTGACGTGAGGGCTTCAAGGTACGGGCCATGGCGACAATCTAGAGCAGACCCAGGCCTGTGCAGCACTGCACGAATGTCTGAGACACCGCATCAGCTCAGCACACAGGCACCGATGAGCCAGATCAGGCGCTGGCCATCGGCTCAGGGTCAGTGTTGCTTGTCGTTCACGGCGTCGTCGTCGGCCTCGCTGCTCCCGTCGTCGGGGCCCGACTCGGCAGGCTCACTGCCCGACGCAGGGTCAGCCTGCAGCGGATCGCTCGGGGACTTGTTGGCCCGCAGCATCCGGTAGCCGCCCAGGATCAGCAGGACAAGTTCCACCAGCCACACCAGGAGGCTGACCACCGTGGCCGCCACGAGTCGCCCTTGAATATCGGGATTGGACCATTCCAGGCTGCCTGGATAGGACGCGAAACCCCACAGATCGACCACGTCCTGCAGCCGGCCCCAGCCCCACATCAGCAACAACCCGATCAGAAGTGGAACGGAGCCGGATTGGCCCGGGGCTCGCAGCCACAGCCATTGCAACAGCAAGCCGGCCACCACCGCACCGCTGGCCACAAGCATCACGGCCGAGACGGCATTCATCGCCAGCAAGGCGGCCTCGATCCCGGCATTGCTGACAATGACTCCGGTCAGACTGCTGACGATGAGCCCCAGCACCGCCACGCCCGCAGTTGCGTACCCCATTCCTCCCGTGAAGGTGCGCGACAGCCTCAGATGCTTTGCCCGGCGGTCCCGGCTGGACAGATCGGTCTGAAGGTCATCGGCCACGACACGACTATGGCACCTGCCTGTCTCCCGACACCATCGCCCCACCGGGTTTCGCAAACACACCGATCTCGCACCGCAAGCGCGGGCTTCGACAAGCTCAGCCAACGGGACCCGTGCCCTGAGCCTGCCGAAGGGCACTACCCGGCTCAGACAACCAACACCCACAAAACCAAGGCTTCGACAGGCTCAGCCAACGGGACGGGCTCAGGCTTCGACAAGCTCAGCCAACGCGGTGTTGAAGGCTTCGACAAGCTCAGCCAGCGGGACCCGTGCCCTGAGCCTGTCGAAGGGCACTATCCACAGCTCCCTGATCACCTGACCGTAGTGCCCTCCGCCCACCGAGAGTGATGGGTGTGCCATGGGTCTACCTCCTTCGCTGCGCAGATGAGAGCTTCTATGTCGGGAGCACCTGGGATCTGGAAAAGCGCCTCAATCAGCATGCTCAAGGGTGTTCGGGCTCCTACACCGAGAAGCGACGTCCTGTGAGCCTGTGCTGGGCGCAGGAGTACGAACGCATCGACGATGCCTGGATCGCCGAGCGCCGGATTCACGGCTGGAGCCGCGCCAAGAAGCAAGCCCTCGTCGAGGGCCGCTTCTGCGATCTTCCTCGGCTTTCCCGAAACTACGCCGAGTTCGGAAACCCGACCAGCGACGGTTCGCCAACGTCCCTTGAGGATCCGGAGACGTAAGCAGGCTTCGACAAGCTCAGCCAGCGGGTGGCCACACCGCGCCCTGAGCCTGTCGAAGGGCTACGCAACAACAGCCCCACGCGAAGGCTTCGACAAGCTCAGCAACGGAGGTGGCCAGGCTTCGACAAGCTCAGCCAACGGGGTGTTGGCGGCTTCGACAGGCTCAGCCAACGGGTGGCCACACCGCGCCCTGAGCCTGTCGAAGGGCCACGCAACAACAGCCCCACGCGAAGGCTTCGACAAGCTCAGCCAGCGGAGGCGGCCAGGCTTCGACAAGCTCAGCCAACGGGGTGTCGGAGGCTTCGACAGGCTCAACCAGCGGGCTCCCGATCAGTCGGTCAGGATGGCGGCGCCCAGCCATGACTCGGGGATGCCGAGGCCTTCGACCAGGGACAGGGCCTCGGGGCGCAGCTCGGCGCACAGGGCGTTGATCTGGGCACCGATGGCTTTGCCGCGCCCGGCCGACAGCTTGGCATGATCGGCGAACCAACCGCGATCGGCCTGAATGCTGCTCAGGGCGTAGAGACTGCACAGCCGCTCCAGCACGTCGCGAACCTCGCCGGGCTCGGTGGCATCGATCGCGGCGATGAAGGCCTCCAACACGATGCGCTCCATGTGGGCCTTAGCGACAAAGAGCATGTGATCGCCAAGTTGGTTCAGCCCGTCGAACTTCTTGCCGGCCTTGCGAGCCCGGCGTGCCAGAGATTCCAGCGAGTGGCGTTCACGCTCGGTGAACATCCAGGCGTGCCAGCCCCGATCAACCAAGGTGGTGGCCTCGGGCTGACGCTTCACCGTGGCGGTGAGTCTTTCCACCAACGTGGACGCCGAGGTCCGCTCCATGACGGTGTCACCAAACACCCGCGCGGTGGCCTGCACCATGCCCGCGGTGTCCAGTTCCCCCCAGATCTTGGCGTAGTCACCCAACAGCGCCTTGGCGACCTGCTGCAGCAACACGGTGTTGTCGCCTTCAAAAGTGGCGAAGACGTCGACATCGGCACGGATGCCGGTGAGCTGATTCTCCGAAAGGTAGCCGGCTCCCCCGCAAGCCTCCCGAGCCTCCTGGACGGCGTCGTTGGCAAAGCGCGTGGTCAGCGCCTTGATGCCGTCGGCACGGGTCTGGAGCTGACGCTTCTCCTCGTCGCTGGCCCGACCGGATTCCATGACGTGCACCAAGGAGGCGGTCACCTCGTTCTGCGCGAAGCCCAACGCATAGGAGCGCGCGATCAGCGGCAGCAGCCGACGCTGATGAATCACATAGTCGGCCAGCAGGACCCCGTCAGGGTGGCCGGGCGCAACGAACTGGCGACGCTTCAGCGCATACCGAGTGGCGATCGACAGGCCTCGGCGCGCGGCGATCCCAGCCCCAGCACTGACACAGATGCGGCCGCGCACCAGAGTGCTGAGCATGGTGAAGAACCGTTTGGTGGGATTGTCGATAGGTGAGCTGTACTCCCCGGCTTCGGTGACGCCGCCGTAGCGATCCAGCAGCATCCGGCGCGGCACCCGCACCCGGTGGAAGCGCAGCGTCCCATTGTCGACACCGAGCAGGCCACCCTTGTGGCCCTGATCACCGATGGTGACGCCGGGCAGCACAGCGTGCTCGTCGTCTCGAATCGGCACCAGGATCGCGTGCACCCCATAGTTGCGGCCACGCACCAACAACTGACCGAAGACCACTGCCATCGTGCCGTGCTTCGCGGCGTTGCCGATATAGGCCTTGGTGGCTCCCGGAGTCTCGGAATGCACCTCGAACTCGTCGGTCTCGGGAATGTAGGTGATGGTGGTCTCCAGGGAGAAGACATCCGAGCCGTGACCCAATTCGGTCATGCCGTAGCAGCCCAGCAGCTTCAGGCTGGCGATATCGGCCAGGAAAGTGTCGTGATGCCACGACGTACCCAGATTCGTCACCGCCCCACCGAAGAGTCCCAGTTGGACGCCGGATTTGATCGTCGCGGACAGATCACCGTGGGCCAAGGTCTCGAAGGCGATCACCGTGTCGGCGAGGTCACCGGGATCCGCAGCACTGCGCGGCACCCCGGTGGACAGCACCCCGGCTTCGGAGATCTCACGGAGTCGGTTCAGCACCCATTCGCGGGCTTCATCAATACTCAGGTTCGGATCCCGCAGCAGATTGTCGGCTGGGAACGCGGCCCGCGCAGCGCTGCGCTTGTCGGCGAAGGGTCCGTCCAGCGCTCGACGCAATCCGGCGCCCAACGCGGTGAGGTTTTCGGTGGGTGTGCTCAACAGGGTCATCGTTGCTCCTGAAGGTGAGGGATGGCGGCCAGCCCCATGGCCAGCGCCGGGGAATGAAAGGAATCAATGCAGGCCAGAATCTCGGCCTTGGTCTCGCGTTGACCGCCGGCCATCCAGCGGTCGGCCGAAGCCCGGATGAAGCCCACCAGGCCGTGTCCCCAGGTGGGCGCGCAGGACGGATCTTGACCGTGCGCCGTCAGATGATCGGCGATGGCTTGGGCGACATGGTCTCCCATGATCTCCGGCAACCCGCCGTAGGGGTCAACCTCAGAGGCCACCGAACTCGGTGGGGCCAGCACGAAGCGATAGATCTCCGGATCGCGCTCGACCAGGCCGAGGTAGGCATCGGCCAGGTCATGGACCAGAGCGGTCAGGTCCTCAGGGTCGGTGAGTTCCAAAGCGGCATCCAGCCCGGTGTGAATGAAATCGTGGACGGCCGCAACCACGGCGGTGTACAGGCCTGCACGATCCCCGAAATGGCGATAGATGACCGTCTTGGACGTCTTGGCCTGAGCCGCAATCTCGTCCATGCCCACGGACGCACCATGCTTGCGGATGGCGCGCAGAGCGTCTTCGACCAGTTCGCGGCGTCGGGTCGTTCGGTGCTCGGCCCAGCGGGTGTCGCGCCCATCAGCATTGCTTGGCATAGCTCGAGGGTACCCGATACTTTCCGTACCTGCTACCGTCGGTATCTAGTAAATCTTTGGTAGTGCCCCATCCCTGGAGGACTCATGAATCTGCCTCGATCAGCGGTGATCGTCGGCGGCAACCGCACTCCTTTCGTCAAAGCCGGTACCGCCTACGCCACCGCCAGCAATCAGGACCTGCTCACTGCGGCCCTCGACGGTCTGGCCGCACGCTTCGGACTGGCCGGGCTACGGCTCGACGAAGTCGCCGGCGGCGCGGTACTCAAGCACTCTCGCGACTTCAATCTGACCCGCGAGGCCGTGCTGGGTTCCGCCTTCGACCCCAACACCCCTGCGGTCGATCTGCAACAGGCCTGCGGCACCGGCCTGGAGACCGTGATCTACATCCACAACAAGATCGCGCTGGGCCAGGCCGAGGTCGGGGTCGGCGCTGGAGTCGATTCGGCCTCTGATGCTCCCATCACGGTCACCGAGGGCCTGCGCAAGGCGCTGTTGAAGGCCAACCGGGCCAAGAACCTGCAACAGCGCGCCGCAGCCCTGGCCACCGTGCGCCCGCATCACCTGGCTCCGGTTGCACCTCAGGTGGTCGAACCGCGCACCGGGCTGAGCATGGGCGAACACCAGGCGGCAACCACCGCACGCTGGGGCATCACCCGCCAGGCGCAGGATGAACTCACGCTGGCCTCACATCGCAAGCTCGCCAAAGCCTGGGACGACGGCTTCTTCGACGACCTCGTGACCGGCTACCTGCGGGTCAGCCGCGACGGTGTGCTGCGTCCAGATACCTCGATGGAGAAGCTGGCCAGCCTCAAGCCGGTCTTCGGCGGCGCTGAGGGCACGATGACCGCCGGCAACTCCACCGCCCTCACCGATGGCGCAGCCACGGTGCTGTTGGCCGAGGAAGGCTGGGCCCGAGACCACGGCCTACCAGCCCTGGCCCGCATCGTCGACGCCCAAGTCGCGGCGGTCGATCACGTGGGCGGCGCAGACCTGCTGCTCGGCCCCACGCACGCTGCCGCCCGGCTGCTGGACCGCCAAGGCATGAGCCTGGCCGACTTCGATTACTACGAACTCCACGAAGCCTTTGCCGCCACCGTGCTGGCGACCCTGGCCGCGTGGGAGTCGGTGGCCTACTGCCGCGACGAACTGGGTTTGGCCAAGCCGCTGGGCAGCATCGACAGCGCCAAGCTCAACGTGAACGGCTCCTCGCTGGCCGCCGGGCATCCCTTCGCCGCCACCGGCGGACGCATCGTCGCCAGCCTGGCCAAGCTGCTGCATGAACGCGGCACCGGTTCCCGGGGATTGGTGTCGATCTGCGCTGCCGGCGGTCAAGGTGTGGTCGCGATTCTGGAGGCGGTGTGATGACCAGCGCACTGGAATACCTGTTCTACTCCCAGCCCGGTCAGGCCGTGGCCACCAAGCTCGGCCTGCCCGAACCGGAGAAGCTGCGTCGCGGCCGGGTGCTGCCCGACGGTGCTGTGGTGGCGGCGTCTCTGTGCGGGTCCGGCCTGGCCGCCCAGACGCTGGACCTGATCGGGGTCTCGGCGACGAGCGCTCTGGTTGATGACGGCGAGGAGCCGCCCCGCTACCCCGAGCGCATCGGCGCCTTGGTCGTCGATGCCCGAGGTCTGCGCCAGATCCCGCAACTGGAAGGGGTGCGGGCAGTGCTACGTCCGGCGGTGAAGTCGCTGGTCGCCAGCGGACGCATCATTCTGCTGGCCGACGCCGAGGTTGACGGCGTGGAGGCCAATGCCGTCCGGCAGGGGCTGGACGGCATCAATCGCACCGTCGGCAAGGAACTCCGCCGCGGAGCCACCACCAATCTGGTGTACTGCACGCCCACCGTGGATGCCACAGCCTTGGCCTCGACCTTCTCGTTCCTCCTTGAGGGACGCTCGGCCTTCGTCGACGGACAATCCTGGACGGTCGGTTCGGCAGGGGCTTCGACAAGCTCAGCCAACGGATCCCCCCACTCCACCCCGACCTCATCGGAGGAGACTCCCTCCCCCGCCACAACCCCGTACCCTCAGCCTGTCGAAGGGTCGAAGGCCACTCCCACAACCCCATCCCCTGAACCTGCCGAAGGACCAACGAACACCCCCACAACCCCGTTCCCTGAGCCTGTCGAAGGGCAAACGAGCACCCCCACAACCCCGTTCCCTGAGCCTGTCGAAGGGTCAAAGGGCCTGCCCCTGACCGGCAAGATCGTCGCGGTGACCGGCGCCGCCCGCGGAATCGGCGCCCAGATCGCAACCGTCGCAGCCCGCGACGGCGCCATCGTGGTGTGCATTGATGTACCGCAGGCGGGGGAATCGCTGGCAACGATCGCCAACCACCTCGGCGGAACGGCGCTCCAGCTCGATATCACCGCTCCCGATGCCGGCCAGCGCCTCGCCGCCCATGTCGCAACCCGCTACGGCGAGCAGGCCCGCCTTCATGCCGTGGTGCACAACGCCGGCATCACCCGCGACAAGATGCTGGTCAATACCGATGCCGGCCGTTGGCAGCAAGTGCTGGAGGTGAACCTGGCTGCGCAACTGCGCATGAACCCGGATCTGCTCGACGGCCGCCCCGGCGGTCTGGCAGACGACGGCCGACTGGTGTCGATCGCTTCAACCTCCGGTATCGCCGGAAACCGTGGCCAGGCGAACTATGCGGCGTCCAAGGCCGGCGTGGTGGGCGCAGTACGCAGCTTGTCGGCCGAGTTGGCTGATCGCGGAATCACGGTGAATGCCGTCGCGCCGGGATTCATCGAAACCGATATGACTGCCAAGATTCCCTTCGTGCAGCGCGAGATCTTCCGGCGAACCAACAGCCTCGGCCAAGGCGGAAACCCGATCGATGTGGCCGAAACCATCGGCTACTTCCTTGACCCGGCCTCCGCCGCCGTCACCGGGCAAGTGATCCGGGTGTGTGGACAGAATCTGGTGGGTGCCTGATGCCGGTGCGCGAGTTGGCGTCCATGCCCGCCCTGGCGCCGCTGTTCGCCAAGGCGTTGATCCCCAGCTTCAGTACGGGCCCGGCCCGGGTGCCGGAGTATGCGCTGCGAGTGGCTGGGGTTCGCCAGGAGTTGGACCGGCTGGCCGCCTACGACCAGGTGTGTGGTTTCCGGGTTCGTGACGAGGTCTCCCCCACCTGGCTTCACGTGCTCTCCTTCCCGCTGCATGTGCAACTGCTGTCGGGATCGGACTCGAGCGTCCGACTGGCCGGAGTGGTGCATGTGTCCAACACCATGACTCTGCATCGACCCGTGACTTCTGCGGAGACGCTGGACGTGAGTGTCCGGGTGCAGAATCTGCGTCCGCATCGACGCGGCGCAATGCTCGACTTGGTGGGCGAGATCAGTGTGGACGGTGCGCTGGTCTGGGAGGGCGTGAGCACCTATCTGGCGCCCGGAGCCCACACGCCCGGCGAGCCGGAGGTGCTCGATCGACCTGCCTTCGAGCCGCGCAGCCCCATTGCCCGCTGGAACCTGCCTGCTGATCTGGGTCGCCAATACCGGCGCGTGTCGGGCGACCCCAATCCGATTCATACCCATCTGCTGGCCGCGAAGGCCTTCGGCTTTGCCCGCCCGATCATTCACGGTATGTGGACCCATGCCAGGGTGCTGTCAGCTCTCGAGGCGCGCCTGCCGCAGACCTACACCGCCGCGGTGAGCTTCGCAAAACCAATCCTGTTGCCGGCCACGGTCGCCGCCTGGTGGTCACCGAGCCGGGACGGCTGGAGTGCTGCGGTCACCACCGTCGATGGCAGCAAGCCGTTCCTGACCGTCGAGATCAGTTGACGCTTCCACCCTGGAACCCCGCTGGCTGAGTCTGTTGAAGCCGCCGGGTGTGGTTTGCCCTTCGACAGGCTCAGGGCACGGGTTGTCCGTTGGCTGAGCTTGTCGAAGCCTGCGCCCCACCCGTTGGCTGAGCCTGTCGAAGCCTGCCCCCCCCAGCGAGGACAACCACACCCTTCGACAAGCTCAGGGAACGCACGACAAGCTCAGGGAACGCAACGACAGACTCAGGGAACGCAACGACAAGCTCAGGGAACGGAATGCCGCTGGCTGAGCCTGTCGAAGCCCGACCTAGTGTCAGCCGATGGTCTTGCCGGCGCTGCGCAGACGCTCGCAGGCCTCGACCACGCGCGCGGAGATGCCAGCTTCAGCGATCTTGCCCCAGGCGCGCGGGTCGTACTGCTTCTTGTTGCCGACCTCGCCGTCAACCTTCAGCACGCCGTCGTAGTTCTTCAGCATGTAATCGGCGACCGGACGGGTGAAGGCGTACTGGGTGTCGGTGTCGATGTTCATCTTGATGACGCCGTAGTCCACCGCATCGGAGATCTCCTGAGCGGTCGAGCCGGAGCCACCATGGAAGACCAGATCGAACGGCTTGTCCTTGCCATACTTGGCGCCGACCGCGTCCTGAATCTCCTTCAGCACCTCCGGACGCAGCTTGACCGCGCCGGGCTTGTAGACGCCGTGGACATTTCCGAAGGTGAGCGCGGTGATGTAGCGACCCTTCTCACCCATGCCGAGCACCTCGATAGTGCGCAGGCCGTCTTCCACGGTGGTGTACAGCTTCTCGTTGATCTCGGCGGCGACGCCGTCCTCTTCGCCACCGACGACGCCGACCTCGATCTCGAGGATCTGCTTGGCGGCGCTAGTCAGCGCGAGCAGTTCATCGGCGATCGTTAGGTTCTCTTCCATCGGTACCGCAGAGCCGTCCCACATGTGCGACTGGAACAGCGGCTCCAGGCCCTTCTTCACCCGCTCGGTGGAGATCGCGATCAGCGGCTTCACCCAGGTGTCGATCTTGTCCTTCTGGCAGTGGTCGGTGTGCACCACGATGTTGATCGGGTAGTTCTTGGCGACCACGTGGGCGTACTCGGCCAGGGCGACCGAACCAGCGACCTTGTCCTTGATGGTCGGACCAGAGGCGTATTCCGCACCACCGGAGCTGATCTGAATGATGCCGTCGGAGCCAGCCTCAGCGAAACCGGCCAGCGCAGCGTTCAGCGTCTGGGAGGAGGTGATGTTGATGGCGGGGAATGCGTAGGAACCGGCCTTCGCGGCGTCCAGCATCTCGGCGTACTTCTCAGGGCTAGCAATGGGCATTCGATCTGCTCTCTCTCACGGTCTGCGCCCGCCACCATGCGGCCGCGCCTACGGGGTCGACCTTAGTCTCTCAAAGAGGACAGCGGCCAGCCGGTGCAGGCTCAGAACTCGAACGCAGAAGTCCACTCCTCGGACGCAGCAGGGTCAGTCCAACCGTGACAGGTCGACCCAGGCCTGGCCCGCAGAGAGCACCCGCACCACGGCGTCCAAGGACGCCGGCATCGTGTCGGTCAGGCCCAGCGGGACGGCGACGGTCGAGGCATCCCGAACCGTGGTGACGAAGGAGTCCGCAGAGCCCAAGACACCCGGCTTGATGACCATCGAGCCAACCTCGGGCCAGGTGAGCCAGCGCTGCCCCACCAGGATGCCCGCCCGATTGACACCGATTGCCAGACCGGGCAGGGCCAGCCGGGCATCAGCCCGGGCCCGCATCCAGCGGGTGAGGTTGATCGCCGCCATGCTGCCACTGGTGAGCACGCTGATGCCGATCAACCACGGCGCCCAGACCCCATAGATATTCGGCCAGATGGCCCACAGCACCGCAAAAATCACCAGCGACAGCGCCAAGGACCCCACGCCCCAGATCAAACGGCTTCGTGGACCCGATACCCGCGCAGCAGCCACGTCAGGCCGGTAGTAGATCCCGAATTCGTCACCCACGGCTTCATCCTAGGCGAGGCCCGGTCAGGCTTCGGTCCGGGGTGCCCACTGCAACGCCCAGTGGTACATGGCGATGGCTGCGGCAGCACCGGCGTTGAGGGATCGAGTCGAACCGAACTGGGTGATGGCCACCAACTTTTGGCAGCCGGCCACCAACTCATCGGTCAGCCCGGGCCCTTCGGAGCCGAACACCAGACAGCACTGTTGTGGCAGCTCGGCGGTTTCCAGGGGTACTGAGCCGGGCAGGTTGTCCACTCCGATCGGAACCACGTCGTGCTCGTCGAGCCACGCCAAAAAGGCCTCCGTGGTCGGGTGATGATGCACATGCAGATATCGGTCGGTGACCATGGCCCCGCGCCGGTTCCAGCGGCGCCGTCCGATGATGTGCACCGCCGCCACATTGAAGGCGTTGGCGGTACGCACGATCGAACCGATATTGAAGTCGTGCTCCCAGTTCTGGATCGCAACCTGCAGCGGCAGCCTGCGGGTATCCAGGTCGGCCACGATCGCTTCGACGCTCCAGTAGCGGTAGCCGTCGGGCACATTGCGGTGATCTCCCTGGGCCAGGAGTTCCGGATCAAGACGCGGATCATCGGGCCAGGGTTCAGGATGTGGCCCGACTCCAGGGCTGCTCACAGCCACGACTTCGTCCTCGCTCAGGTGGGCCATGGCGGTCACGGTACCCTTCACCTCATGCACATGCTGGCCCTGCTCATTCCGCTGATGCCCACCTGGCTCGATCCCGCAGCCATCTTGGAGAACCTGATTCAAGCTCTGGGTAACTGGGCGCTGTGGGGAGTGGCCTTCCTGGTCTTCATCGAATGCGCCATCTGGCCGATCCTGCCCGGCGATTCGCTGTTGTTCACCGTGGGCATGTTCATCTCCTACGGAACGATCAGCTTCGCCGGAATGTCCCAAGGCCAGGTCCTGGCCATCGCCTGCCTGATCCTCACCGTGGCCGCCGTCGCTGGAAACGTGGCCGGCTATTGGCTGGGACACCTGATCGGCCCGCCGCTGTTCAAACCTCGCGAAGGCTTCTGGGGCAAGGTCTTCAACCCGGTCTATGTCGACAAGACCCACGAAATGCTGGCGAAGTACGGCAACAAGGCGCTGGTGTTGGGACGGTTCGTTCCTTTCGTGCGCACCTTCATCACCCTGATCGCCGGCATCGGCCGGATGCCTTTCAAGACCTTCATCACCTGGACCGCCGTGGGTGGGGTGATCTGGGCCGTGGGGGTGACCGTGCTCGGCTTCTATCTGGGTCAGATTCCGTTCTTCCAGAAGAACATCGAAGCAGTACTGATCGCGATCGTGTTCGTCTCGGTCATTCCGATGATCGTGGAGGCACTCATCCAGCGCCGCAAGAAGGTCGCGGCATCCCAAGACTGACTGTCACAATCGCCGCGCGCCGGACACTACCTAGGCATGAGCGCAGACCTGGCGGCACGGCAGACTGAATTCGGTAACTGTTTTCACCTCACGTCTCGCCGCGTCTATGCCTATGTGCGGCGACACTGCGACGAGTCCGACTGCGACGATGTGATCGCCGAGGTCTACCTCGCCGCGTGGCGACACTTCGCTGACCTTCCCACCGATCCGGTGCCCTGGCTGATCGGCACCGCCCGCAAAGTGTTGGCCAACCACTGGCGTTCGCGGGGTCGACGACAGCGGCTCGCCACTGACCTCGCCGGCATCGAATCGATGGCCGCCCCGGACCTCGCTGACCAGGCCATTGATCGGCTCAGTTTGATCCATGCCTTGGCCACGCTCAGTGAGCAGGACCGCGACCTGCTGCTTATGGTCGGCTGGGACGGGCTGGACACCGACGGTGTGGCCGCCGCGCTCGATTGTTCCGCCGACGCCGCCCGAACCCGATTGAGCCGGGCCCGGCGAAGGCTACTGGCCCAACTCGATCAGGCCGAGTCGGCACCCCTACAACACTCCACTACCGCAGAAGGACACTGACATGCCGAACTGTGCAACCGAGGATCAACTCACCCAGGCCCTCTACGACTCCGCGCCTGGCCCGGCGTCCCTGGACGCCTGGAGCACCGCCCGCGCCCATGAGGTGCTCGCCCGAGTGGAGGCCGACCAGCGCCCGAGGACCCGTCGGACGCGGCGCTGGGTTCTGATCGTGGCGGCCGCTGCGTCCATCGTGATCGCGGTCACCACGCTGCCGCTGTGGACCCCGCCAACCGGGCCTGGCGCTCCGGTCGTCGTTCAAGCCGCCGACCGCCTGGTGCGTTCAACCGAGAATCTGCAGGCCCTCCCTGATGGGTCTTTCGAGAAGGTCGTGATTCGGTCCGATCCCTACTCCCGACGTATGAACCGGTCGAGCACCGTCACGATGTGGCATGACAACTCCGGTTGTGAATGGACCAGAGGCGAGTCGACGATGTTCAGCTACACGATCGATCCTGATCCGCCGGTCACCGGGGTCGTGAAGGCATCAGACCTCCCCAAGGGTGCCGCGTCGGCCACCGTGCTGCGCACCCTCCTGCTGAAGGGTGCCGACGAGCCGTCGGTCGCAGTGCAAGACGACATCGTCTTCAGCACCGCTGCCCGGTGGCTGTTGGAGGCTTCGCCGGCACCCGCCGTACGCACCGCCTTGGTGAAACTGATGACCGGGCTGACCTCGACCACGGTGAGCGAGAACGCCACCGACCCCAAGGGACGCAGCGCCATCGTCATGGCCCACACCGATTCCGGCACCGGAACCGTCGAGCGGGTCTACTTCGATCCGTCGACATCGCAGGTGCTCGCGGTCACCGACATCACCCGTGACGGCGTTGTGGAATCCAAGAGACTCGTCACCGAGCGTGCGGTGGTCACCGAGCTGCCGGCCGATGTCCGTCGCTACCTGGGCACCCGGAAAGAACACCTCAACGATCCCGAGCCCTACTACACCTTCGCTCCCCGTCCCTAACCGGACGGGGACGGCTGGGCCTCAGCCCTGCGGGCCGTACTTCGGCGGATCGGCCGGAGGCTGCTGGAAGGTCGTGGGCTCCGGCGCCGGGGCGGTTTCAAAGCTGCCCGGGGCCGGGGTTCCGGTGGTGGACTGGTCGTAGGACTGCGGGTTAGGCAGTGCGTCCGGGGCGGCCGGACCAGCACCGAGCTGGGCATTGGTCGGCTCACTGGAACCGGCCGGGCGCTCGCTGATCTCACCGAAGCTGACATGCGGGGCCTGCCGCACCGCCTGGTCGTTGACCTCGAAGTAGGCGGCCTTTTCGAAGTGGAACATGTTGGCGACCAGGACCGACGGGAAGGACTCGGTCTGGGTGTTGTAGTTGCGCACATTGGCGTTGTAGAAGCGCCGTCCGGCCGCGATGCGATCCTCGGTAGCAGTGAGCTCGCGCTGAAGTTCCAGGAAGTTCACATTGCTCTTCAGATCGGGGTAGGCCTCCACACTGACCATCAGGCCCCGCACTGCTCCACTGAGCTGGTCTTCCACCTTGGCCCGCTCGGGGCTGGCCCCGCCCGCCTGGGCGAGTGCCGCGGCTTGGTCCCGCAGACGCGTGACGTTCTCCAAGGTATTGCGCTCATGGGCTGCGTAGGCGCGCACCGTCTCCACCAGATTGGGGATCAGGTCGTAGCGGCGATTCAACTCCACGTCGATCTGGCGCCACGACTCCTGAATCAGGTTCCGCGAGCGGACGAAGCCGTTGTAGAGCCCGATCCCATAACCACCCAGGACCACCACGATCAGCAGCAGGATCAGGAAGAACCACAGCATGCAAGGCTCCAATCAACGTCAGGGAAGCCACCGGTACCGGCGGTCGCGCCCCAGCCTATCCGTTGGCACGGCTCAGAGTGCGCCGCCTGAGGTCAGGCCAGCCCGAGATCGGACAAAGTGACTGCGTAGCGATAGGGCACCCCGGCCGCTTCGATCTTCTCTTTGGCGCCAGTGTCCCGGTCCACGATCACGGCCACGGCCACGACCTCAGCGCCGGCTTCCCGGACCGCCTCGACCGCGGTCAGCACCGATCCACCGGTGGTGGAGGTGTCCTCGACCACCAGGACGCGGCGTCCGGCCACCTCGGTGCCTTCAATGCGACGCTGCAATCCGTGAGCCTTGGCCTCCTTACGAACCACGAAGGCGTCCAAGCGTCCGCCGTCGGCTGCGGCGTGGTGCAGCATGGCGACCGCCACCGGATCGGCGCCGAGGGTGAGCCCGCCGACCGCGTCAAAATCCAGATCGGAGACCAGCTCACTCATCACCTCGCCCACCAGCGGCGCCGCTACACCGTCGAGGGTGACCCGCCGCAGATCGATGTAGTAATCGGCCTCCCTGCCGGAGGCCAGCGTCACCCGGCCCCGGACAACGGCCAAGCGGGAGATGTGATCGATCAGTTCGGTGCGTGCGGTCATGGCAGCAACCGTATTGCACAGGGTCGGCCTGGGTTCACCCATTCCGACGCGTTGGACCGAACCAGGTACTCCCCCAGTTGGGCTCCGGGGAGGGCATCGCATCAAGGCGGGTAAAGGGGGGCGCGCCACCGAGCCAGTCGAGGAGCGACTGCCCACCGACCAGGCGATTGGGGAAGGCGGCTCGAATCAGCCGAGTAGTGATCCGGTCCACCGGTATGTCACGGCCACCCAGCGCGATCAGGTTTCCGAAGCGTCGGCCCTTCCAGACCGGCGATTCGGCGATCACGCCGACCTCAGCGGTGTGCAGGGCGAGCCCGGCGATACACCGCTTGGCCCAATCGAAGGGTGCCGAATCGGTGAGGTTCATGACGATCACCCCAGAGCTGCGCAGCACCCGGCCCGCATCAGCGAAGAACTCCGCCGTCGCCAAACCGGCGGGCACGCTGGCACCGACAAAGGCGTCGACCACCACCGCGTCGGCACAGCCGCTGGGCATTTCGGCCAGCCCGGCCGCCCCGTCGATGCCGTGAATTCGGATGCTCGCCCGGCCCGCGATCGGCGCCTTCTTGCGCACCTCGTCCATGAGTTGTTCGTCGGGCTCGAAGACCACTTGGGCAGTTCCCGGGCGCCGGGCCTGCACATAGCGCGGCAGAGTCAGCCCGCCACCGCCGACGTGGACGACTCGAATCAACTCCGAACGGGAGCGCAGCAGCACGGTCTCGTCCAAGACCTCCGCGATCCGCTGGACGTATTCGAACTCCAGTCGGGTGGGGTCGTTGAGATCAACGTAGGACTGCTCGGTGTCACCATTGACCACAACGAAGCATCCAGCCTCGTCCGCGGGCACGATCTGACTCATGGGATCTGCTCATTCCAGGGCGGTGGAACCGGTAGCGCCCACCGGTCTCGTTGAGCCTAATGGTTTCTGCTGCCGGAGGTGGCGACCACACCCACAACACCTCTAGGCACATCACCAGTGCATCAACTAGGGTTCAAAAATGCGCACCACAGTCGATCTCCCGCCAGCAGTCCACCGACGCGCCCGCGAACTCGCCGCCCAGCGAGGAGTCTCCTTGTCCGCCGTCCTCGCCGACCTGACCGTACGCGGTCTGGCCCAACTGGACGCCCCTGTGAAATTGGTCACCGATCGGCTCACCGGCTTGCCGGTGCTGAGCCTGGGCCGAAAGATCACCACCACCCAGACCCGAGCCGGGATGGCCGAGAAGTGACCCCGCTGCTGGCATCCCCGGTGCTGGCCGCCCTGGTGATCGCCGAACATGAGCATCACAGCGCCACCGCCGATTGGTTCGCCGCCCTGGATTCGTTTGCGGTGTGCCCCATTACCGAAGCCGGGCTGATCCGTTTCCTACTGCGCCTGGGCGAGAGCCCGCAGACCGCCCTCGAAGTCATGAGCGGCATCCGGCAGCATCCGCGCTGCGTGTTCTGGCCTGCGGAGGTCAGCCTCACCGACGTGGCCGCGACGGACCTCAACAGTGCCGACGAGCTCACCGAGGTCTACCTGATGACGCTGGCGGCGGCCCACGGTGAACGCCTGGCCACTCTGGATCCCGGCCTCGCGGCCCGCTTCGCCGAACGAACCGTTCTGGTCCTGCGCTGAGCTCCGTCCCCAGGCTTCGACAAGCTCAGCCAACGGCTCGACACGGCTTCGACAAGCTCACCAACGGACAACCCGTGCCCTGAGCCTGTCGAAGGGCACCCCCACACAACTCCCGTTCCCTGAGCCTGTCGAAGGGCACCCCCACACACCACCCGCTCCCTGAGCCTGTCGAAGGGCAAACCACACAACTCCCGTGCCCTGAGCCTGTCGAAGGGCGAACCACACAACTCCCGTGCCCTGAGCCTGTCGAAGGGCGAACCACACCCGGCGGCTTCATCAAGCTCAGCCAACGGGTCGACCCGGCTTCGTCAGGCTCAGGGCACGGCTCGATACGGCTCAGACGACCCGCACTCGCCGTTGCTGCGACGCCGATCCGGCCAGGTTCTTCGAACCCAGGTAGATCGCGCGGATCTTGACCACACCCTTGCGGGACCCGACCGGCACCAACACGGTGGCGGTCTTGCCGTTCTTCAGGCGAGCGGTCGCTACGACCTTGCCGTTACGAAGGAAGGCCACCTTGCCGGTGGCTTTCTCCGACAGCCCGGGCACGCTGACCCGAACCACGGCCTTCACCGTGTTGGCCTTCTTGGCGATGCTCCAGTTCAGCCCCAGGCTGGTTCGGGTTGCCGCCTTGGTCACGACAACCGATCCAGCACCCACGGCCGAAAGGCTGAGTTGACCGCCGGAGTAGCGAGCCTGAATGCGGTGCACTCCCGCAGAAAGCGTGGCGGGAAGGCGCACGGTGGTGTGCCCACCGACGAGGGTGGCGGTGGCCACGCGGCGTCCGTCGACCAGAATGTCCACGGTGCCGGCGGCAGCGCTACCACCCGAGGTGACCGTAACCCCGGCCCAGGCAGGCTTTCCATAACTGGCACGCCCGGTCGTCACCGTCACCTTCGCAGCGACCCGAGGATCCGCACCGACTTCATAGACAGCGACGGTGCCACCGACCTCGAAACTGGCCAGCAGCAGCGCCTTGCCGGTGGGGCTGTCCTGCGCCGGAATGAAATCCAGTCCTTCAGGGCTGTTGTCGCCACCCAGATCGCTGGTGAACTCGCGGGTGTTGATGTAGTTGGCGAAGGTCGGCTTGGTCGGATCGGTGACGTCGTAGGTCATGACCCCACCGATGCGCTCCAGGCACACGAAGGCAAAGGTCTTGGTGCCGACCGTCCCGATCTCGACGTTCTCCGGCTCGGGGCCCTTCTTGCCGCTGCGCTTATCGAAGTCGGACTTCTTGTACTTGTCGTTGGAGATGTTGAAGTAGTCCGGCAGCCGCTCGGCGGTGATCTTCTCAATGTCACTGCCGGAATCGAAGACCTGAGTGCCGTCGGTGTTCCACACCGAGAACGACCGTGCCCCATAAAAATAGGGAACGCTGAGATCACTCATGTCGGCAGCCACATCACCAGGGTTGCTGGTGACCCCTTCCCAGAAGCTCTTCGCGACCGGATCGGTGAGGTTCGGCGCCAGTTCGTTGACCGGAATGCTGTTGTCAATGAACTCTGAGACGTCACCCTCATTGGCCGTGAACAGGTAGGTCTTACCGCCGATGGCATGGCTGGCGATGCCGTCGGGCATGTACATCATCTTGGCCGGATAGTTGTCGATGTCGATGCGGTCATCGCGCAGCAGGTCGGCCTCATTCCCCGCCGTACGCACGTCCTTGGCCCCCAGGCCCTTAACCGACACCAGCGAGGCGCTGGGCAGATCGACCGTGGCCACCGCGCTGTTCTCCTGCAGGGTCACATAGGCCCGGCTGCCCTGGACGGTGACATATTCGGGCTCGAAGTCGGTGACGGCATCGGCCTTGGTACGTGGCTTCATCAGGTTGGTGGCCGGGTCGCGCTCTACCCCTCGGATGTGGGCCAGGTCGTCGATCTTGGCGGTATCGGCGAATCCAACATGGGACACCTTGTTCGCATCGGTGTCGATCACGGTCACGGTTCCGGCCGGGTCATTGGCGACGATCCCGTCGCGAGGCTCACCCTCATCGGCGCTGATCACGTACCGTCCACCCGGGGCGACGGTCACCATGTCTGGCTGAACGCCGGCCTCATAGGAGGTCACGTAGTTGCCCGCGTAGTCCAGGACGACGATCAGGCCGGCCTTGTTGAAGGTGGATTCCTGCACCGCGGCATAGACCCGGTTCTTCACCGTGTCGATGGCCACCGAGGTCAGGTCGCCGTAGCTGAAACCGGGAGCGTGGGTGGCCAGCAGCGACTCGATGTTCACCGAAGCCGTCTTCGCCAGGTTCAGTGGCGTGGAACCGTACCCGGTCGAGGGCAGCGCCACGATCTCCAAAGATGCAGGCGAGGTGGAGCCATTGACCACATAGAAAGAGTGGTTGTCCCGGTTGTATTGGACGATCTCGGCAATCCCACCATCGGGATTGGGCGTGGCGCCGGTGCTGTAGCCAGCGATCTTGGTCATGGTCATGGCATCGGCGGTCTGGGCATGGGCGGGTGTCGACACCGCGCACGAAAGCCCGCTTCCGATCAGCGCGAAGGCGGCGACTAGGCCGGGAACTCGTCGAATGTGGCGCACAGGGTTCTCCTCGACAGGGGGCAATCCGTTGTGCGCATCCCATCTGGGTTCAGTGAATCGTTCCTGATGATTTCGCCACCATCAGGCGTCGAACAGGTGAAGAGCTGCTCTGCAACCGCCACCTGATCCGTCCCGGAGCTCCCGCTACGTTTAGGCCGCGACGCTACTGGGCGCCCAGTAGCGTCGCGGCCTAAACGTAGCGTCGGGTCAGGACGCGATCAGACCGGTGCCGTCGGGGTTCACATCAAAGCGGACGTGGTCGCCATCGGTGATCTCGCCGGAGAGCAGCCGACGCGCCAACGCGTCTTCGATCGTGGTCTGCACCAGACGCTTCAGCGGACGAGCGCCATAGACCGGGTCAAATCCGGTCCGCGCCAACCAGTCTTTGCCGGCTTGGCTGACCTCGATGGTGATCCGACGCTCGGCCAGGCGCTTGGTCAGCCAGCCCAACTGAATATCGACGATGTGTTCCAGGTCGGCAGCACTCAGCGGGTCGAACAGCACGATCTCGTCCAGACGGTTCAAGAACTCCGGCTTGAAGGACTGCCGCACCACCCCCATGACGGCCTGCTGCTTGGTGTCGGCGTTCAGGCTCTGATCGGCGAGGTACTGCGATCCCAGGTTGCTGGTCATGATCAAGATCGCATTGCGGAAGTCCACGGTGCGTCCCTGGCCATCGGTCAGGCGTCCGTCGTCCAGTACCTGCAACAGAATGTTGAACACATCCGGATGGGCCTTCTCGACCTCGTCCAGCAGCACCACCGAGTACGGACGGCGCCGCACCGCTTCGGTGAGCTGTCCGCCCTCCTCGTAGCCGATGTAGCCCGGAGGGGCACCGACCAGGCGGGAGACGGTGTGCTTCTCGCCGTATTCGCTCATGTCGATGCGCACCATGGCGCGTTCATCGTCGAAGAGGAACTCCGCCAAGGACTTCGCCAACTCGGTCTTGCCGACCCCGGTGGGACCCAGGAACAGGAAGGAGCCGGTCGGACGGTTCGGATCGGAGATGCCGGCCCGCGAGCGACGCACGGCATCGGCGACGGCCACCACGGCCTTGCGCTGGCCGACCAGCCGCTCCCCCAGGTGATCCTCCATGCTCAGCAGCTTCTCCGACTCACCTTGGAGCATCTTGCCGACCGGGATTCCGGTCCACGCCGAGATCACTTCGGCAATGTCGGACGCCGAGACTTCCTCGCTCACCATGGACGTGGTCGCCTGCTCGGCGGCGGTGGCGAGTTCCTGCTCGGCCTGCAACTGCGGGATCTCTCCATACAGAATCTCGGAGGCTTTGGTCAGGTCCCCTTCGCGTTGGGCGCGCTCGGCGTCGACGCGCAGGGCATCAATGCGCTCCTTGATCTCGCCGACCCGGTTCAACCCGGACTTCTCGGCCTCCCAGCGAGCCTCCAGCCCCCGCAGTTCCTCCTTGGCGTCAGCCAGTTCGGCGCTCAGTCGGGCGAAACGATCCCTGGAGGCGGCGTCTTCTTCCTTCTCTAGAGCGAAAGCCTGCATGGTCATCTTGTCGATGTCTCGACGCAGCATGTCGATCTCTTCCGGCGAAGAGTCGATCTCCATGCGCAGCCGCGATGCCGCCTCGTCGATCAGGTCGATGGCCTTGTCCGGGAGTTGCCGGGAGGTGATGTACCGGCTGGACAACGAGGCTGCGGCAACCAGCGCTGCATCGGTGATGCGCACCTTGTGGTGAGCCTCATAGCGCTCCCGCAGGCCGCGCAGAATGGCGATCGTGTCCTCCACGCTGGGTTCGCCGACGAAAACCTGCTGGAAGCGCCGCTCCAGCGCCGGGTCCTTCTCGATGCGCTCACGGTATTCATCCAAGGTGGTGGCACCGATCATGCGCAGCTCACCGCGGGCCAGCATCGGCTTGAGCATGTTGCCGGCATCCATCGAGGAGTCCCCGGACGCCCCCGCCCCCACCACCGTGTGCAGCTCGTCGATGAAAGTGATGACCTGACCCTCGGCATCGCGGATCTCATTGAGAACAGCCTTGAGCCGCTCCTCGAACTCGCCGCGGTACTTCGCCCCGGCCACCATGGACGCCAGGTCCAGGCTGACCACGCGGCGTCCCTTCAAGGAGTCGGGCACATCGCCGGCGATCACGCGCTGCGCCAAGCCCTCGACCACGGCGGTCTTACCCACGCCTGGTTCACCGATGAGGACGGGATTGTTCTTGGTGCGGCGAGCCAACACCTGCACCACCCGGCGGATTTCGGAGTCACGTCCGATCACCGGGTCGAGTTTGCCGTCACGAGCCTTGGCAGTCAGGTCGACGGAGTACTTGTCGAGCGCGGATTCACTGCCCTCGTCCTCAGCGGAGGTGACCCGTTGGCTCCCCCGGGCCTGATTGAAGGCGGCCACCAGCTTGTCGGTCTGTGCACCCAGGTCATCCAGAATGGTCTTGGCATCACTGGTGATGGCGCTGAGCGCGATGAGCAGATGCTCGGTGGCGACGAAGGAGTCTCCCAGTTCGGCGGCGCGGGTCTCGGCATCAGCCAACACTCGCGCCAGCGCACCGGAGACCTGGGGCTGGGTCACCGAGGAGCCCTGAGCACTGGGAAGCTTGGTGATCGCACCCTGGGCGGCCGCGGCCACCACAGCAGGATCGACACCGATCCCATTCAACAGCGGCGCCACCGTGTTGTCGGGAACCAGCAGCAGGGCATGCAACAGATGCACCGGCTCGGCGGCCGGGTTTCCCTTGGCCAAAGCTGTGCGCAGCGCGGCCGAAACCGCGTCACGACTGCGGGTGGTGAGCTTCTCCGTATCCATCTAGGGCCGTATCTCCTTGTCAAATAGCTATTGCACAAAGTTGAGTTCACTAGACTCAACTATCTTAGCGGGTTGGCTATTCCCTGGGTGGCCCTTAGGCGTCGAGGCTGAGTTCGCCGGCCTCCTCGTGAGGGCGAACGCGCGCCCATCGCGGCGCCCAGCCACCACGATCGACGCCAGCAGGAGGGCGACCCCCCACACGATGCCCAGGTTGTCCACCGCGAGTTCCCAGGCGCCGAAGTGGTATTCGGCGCCTTCGGTATGCGGCAAATACCAAAAGGGCGCCAGGCTCACCCACAGCCCATAGCCGAGGGCGAAGATCCGATAGGAGGTCGGCAAGGCCCGCTCCTGCCACACCACCACGAGCAGCACGACGACCCACACGAAGTGATGCGACCAGGAAATCGGGGACGCCAGCAGACTGGTCACTCCGGTCAGCACCAGTGCCAACCGGGGCTGGCCCCATCGGTACATCCACACCGCCGCCACCAGTCCGAGGACCAACACCACCACTCCAAGCCAAGCCCCACCCAGCCCAGATTCGTGACTCAACCGGGCCCACAATGCCCACACAGACTGGTTGTCCACATAGATGATTCCGTCATTGACCCCCGAATCGCCGCTGGCCAGGCGCGTCCAGTAGTACACCGACGGCCCCCACAGGATGGCGAAGCCCAGTCCGGTGGCGATGACGAAGGCGCCCAGCGCCCGCCACGACACCGCGCGCTTGCCGATCAGGAAGCTGTACACCGCGACGAGAGCCGGGGTGAGCTTGATCGCTGCGGCGACGCCAATCAACCAGCCTTCGGGGAGGATGCGACGCCGAAGCAACCGCGGGCCGGGCATCACGTCCAAGACCACGGCAGCCAGCAGCAGGATCCCCACCTGCCCCAGGACGAGCGCCTGCCGCAACGGTGCGATGGCCACCAGCGCCACCGTCGCAGCGATACTCAGCCGCACCCCCGACAGACCCAAGCGGTACAGGACCGCCATCAGCGCCACGACGTCGAGGACCACCCACACCACGGTGACCAGCCCCCAAGGAAGGACGGCCAACCCGGCGGCGAGCAGCGCTGCGAACGGCGGATAGAGCCAGGGCATCCCGTCCGCGTGGTAGAAATCGCCGCCAGCAAACACCAACTGACCGGTGCGCCAATACACCTCGAAGTCGGGCAGCAGCGGTGACCATGGCCACAGACCCTGCGGGGAGAACAGACTCACCTCCACAGCCGAAACAGTCAGGGGCAACACCAGCAGCATCAAGAGCCACCCAAGCCTGCGAGCGCCAGCCATCATCCTCCTCATGCGACGATCACAGCCAGGCTAGGGCTGAATTCGAGTCGTGTGCCGCACCGACTCGATCAGCACGGCTCGATCCGGGCCGAGATATCGGCTGCCGACCCGGCGTACATCCACGAACTGGCCAAGCCGTCCACTCCGGTCGCGGCATAGGCAGCGGCATTGGCCGGATTGATCCCGCCAGCGGCGATGATCCGAAGACCCGGATGCTCACGGCGCAGGTGAGCGACCATCACCGCCAGATCGGCGGCCGGCACCTTGTCGAACTGCAACCCGTCCACACCGGCCTGGGCCAGCAATCGTGCGTCTGCCAGGTTCTCCACCTCGGCAAGGACCAGCTTCTCCACCGCGCGCCGCTTCACCTGTGCCAGCACCTGGGCCAGCCCCGCGACGCCACCAATAAAGACCGTGTGCTGGTCGAAGATCAGCACCGTCTCCGAAAGACCGAGCCGATGCGGCAGCGCCCCGCCAGCAAGGATGGCGCTGATGGCCAACTCCTTGGTTCCCGGAACCACCTTGCGGGTCGTGAGAACCTCCACCTCAGGATTGGTGGCCTGCGCGGCTGCCACCAATTCCTGGGTGCGAGTCGCGATGCCACAGGCACTCTCGTAGACGTTGACGGCTACCTTCCACACCCGATGCAACTCCGTCGGCGTGGCCCGAGCCTGAAGAAGTACCGTCCCCGAATCGACGTGAGTGCCGCTGGGGACGAAGGCCTCCACCTCAGCGCCGACATGCTCACACAGTGCTCGCACCAAGGCCGCCCCAGCCACCGTGATCGGCGCCCTTGCGGTGAAGGTGAGGCGAGCCGGCACCGCCGGGAGCTGCAACAGATGCGTGGTCAGATCCAGAAAAGGAACATCCTCACCGATCAATCGCTCTACCAATTCCGTCGTGGGAGGAATCATGCCTACTCCTTACCGAGATTGTTCGTGAATTCGCAGCTACCACCACAGCGACCACGGGCACCCACAGGTGATTCCCGCCGCACCCAACGCCGCCGAAAATGCGGAGACACACACAACAACACCCCTTGCCAAAACCGAAAAGCTCCCCGGACTCGAGCGCTAGGCTGAGGACCGTCCCACCCCTGTAGGAGTTCACCGACATGGAGGAAAACATGCGTTTGTCCACCCGCAACCAGTTCGCCGGCAAGGTTGTCTCGATCACCACCGGGGAAGCTATGTCGATCGTCAAGGTCGCCATTGATGGCACCGATCTGGTCGTCACCGCCGCCGTTACCGCCGACGCCGTGGCAGACCTCGGCCTCACCGTCGGCGCGTCCACCTATGCCCTGGTCAAAGCCACCGAAGTTCAGCTCGCCGTCGACTGACCGCCACCGAACCTCGGACGCCTCCTGACCCTGCTCATGCCGGGCCCCGCGCCGGCCCGCCGAGCGGCTCGGGAGGCGTTCGGCCGTTCGGCGATCACAACGGATAGATCGTGACACCGGTGGCCTTGACCGAGAAGGTGGCTTCGCAGCCGGGGTAGAGGTCGAGTTCAGCCACGGCTCGCAGGGTGACATCGGCAGCCAGGAAGTGACCGTGGTGGTCATCGGCCCGCACCCGCACCAATTCTCCCCGTGGCTCCAGTTCAGCCACCGTGACCGGCACATTGTTGCGGGGACTACCATCGGGCGGCCTGCGAAAGATCGACACCGCACTGGGCGGAAAGACCGCTGCGGCCCGCTCCCCGGTGACCGGAGTCACCCCATCACGGAAGGTGCCGGCCACCGACAGACCCTGCCCATCGGTGACTGCCCCCTCGGCATAATCGCCCCGAATCAGGTTCAGCCCGGCGATGCGCGCAGTGAAGCGGGTGCGCGGATGCTGAAGCACCTCATCGGTACGCCCCGATTCAGCGACCTGCCCCTGATTGAGGACCACGATCCGATCGGCGAGCAACAAGGCGTCCAGCAGGTCATGGGTGACGATGATCGTGGCCTGGTCGACCAGCACGCGACCCAGGACCCGACGCAGCAGTGGCGCCACCGCCACGTCCAAGGCCGCCATCGGCTCGTCCAGCAGCAACAGCTTCGGCGACGCCGCCAGCGCGCGGGCGATCGCCACCCGCTGGGCTTGGCCGCCGGAGAGTTGACGTGGACGCCGATCGGCGAGTTCAGGCACGCCCACCTCTTTGAGCCAATGCTCGGCCCGGGCCCGACTGGACGCCGGCGACGCCCCGGCCACCCGCGGCCCGAAGGCGACGTTCTCCAGAACGCTCAGGTGAGGAAACAACAGCGCATCTTGGGCCAGCAGCGCGATACCTCGGGTGTGCGGCAAGGTCCAATGCCGACGGCCATCACCCAGGGCGAACAGTTCCTTGCCGCCCAGGAGAGCCGATCCCGAATCGGGCCGCAGTGTGCCGGCCAGAATGCTCAACAGGGTGGACTTTCCTGACCCGTTGTGGCCCAGAAGGGCCACCTTCTCCCCCGGCGCCAGCGACAACTCGGCGTCAAAATGGCGCTCAGCCAAGCTCGCCCGAAAGGTCAAAGTCATATCAGCGTCCGCTCCGAGATGCTGGCTGTGACCACGGTCACCACGACGGCCACCACCACCAGCACCAGCGACAGTGCGATGGCGGCATCGGTGTCGGTATAGGACTGCAGGTAGATCTCCAGTGGCAAGGTGCGCGTAACCCCTTGCAGGCTGCCAGCAAAGGTGATGGTGGCACCGAACTCACCCAGCGCACGGGCAAAGGACAGCACCGCAGCCGATGCCAGCCCCGGCAGCACCAGCGGCAGGGTGACCTTGCGCAGCACCGTTGAGGGCCGCGCACCCAAGGTGGCGGCCACCAGTTCGTAGCGTTGACCCACCGAACGCAAGGTGCCCTCCAGCGACACCACAAGGAAGGGCAGTGCCACAAAGGTCTGAGCCAGCACCACCGCGACTGTAGAGAAGGCGATGGAGATGCCGAACAGATTCATCACCGGCGCCACCAAACCATGGCGCCCGAAGGTGAACAGCAACGCAATGCCGCCTACCACCGGAGGCAGCACCAAGGGCAGCAGCACCACCGACCGAATCAGCTTCTGCCCAGGGAAGCTCTCCCGAGCCAAGACCATGGCCATGGGGACGCCGAGAATCAGGCAGACCACCATGCTGGCCAACGAGGTCTGCAGACTGAGCACCAGAGCAGCCAGCGAGGAGGGGCTTGCGATGAGTTCAGCGAATCGCGCCCAGTCCATGCGCACGACCATCGCGACCAAAGGCAGCCCAATGAACAGTGCACCGATCGCGGCGGGCACATAGATCCAGCGCGGAAGACCTGAATAGACCCGACGTCGCGATACCCGCCCAGTCCGAGTCGAACCCTCGGTAATGGTGCTGGTCATCTCGCCCCCTTCTCACGCAAAGGCGGCCCCGCGTGCGGGGCCACCCCACGACGATGCTCTACTGCGCGGCGCCGAAGCCCGCCTCAGCGAACACCTTTTGACCTTGCTCACTGAACAACAGATCGATCCAGGCTTGGCCGAGCTCGGCTTGTGGAGCGTTCTTCAACAGCACCACTGGATTGCGGTTGATCGCCTCGGAGGATTCCGGGAACTCGATTCCGGTCACCGCATCCTTGGCTGAGATTACGTCGGTCTTGTAGACCAGACCCGCATCAGCCTCGGCGGTCTTGACCTTGTTGAGCACGCTGGTGACGTCCTGCTCTTCACTGACCGGCTTCAGGGTGACCCCGGTGGCCTTCTCCAGTTTGACCGTGGCCGCACCGCAGGGGACGGCCGGTGCACACACCACCAGCTTCACTCCCGAGGTGGACAGATCCTTGAAGGCTGCAATCTTGGCAGGGTTGGCCGGCGACACGGCGATCTGGAGTTGATTGGTGGCGAACACCTTGGGATCGCTCGCATTCAGCCCAGCGTCGGTGACCACCTTCATCTGGGTGTCGTTCGCCGATACGAAGACATCGGCTTTGGCACCCTCCTTCAGCTGCGTGGCCAGGGCCTGCGATCCGGCGTAGTTCAAAGCGACCGTGGTGCCCGGATGCGCGGCTTCAAAGGTGGTTTTCAGCACATCGAAGGTCGGCTTCATTGATGCTGCCGCGAAGACGGTGACCGTCGTGGCTTGGGGCTGGGCCGGGGCGCCGGAGCAACCGGTGAGCACCAGACCCAGGCCGACCGCGACGCTTCCCAGGGCGAGGCCGATTTTGTTCAGCATGAGCTTCCTTTCAGGCGGGGTGTGGGGTTTCCACGATGACGTTGGTGGCCTTGACCACCGCGACCGCCACCGAGCCCAGTTCTAGGCCCAGTTCGCGGACAGCTTCGGTACTCATCAACGACACGACGCGGAAGGGGCCGCATTGCAGTTCCACCTGCGACATGACGGTGTCGGACAGGATCTGGGTGACCAGGCCCACGAAGCGGTTCCGCGCGGAGCGGGTCACATCGGAGGGGTCGGGCATCGGATTGGCCATGGACTGGGCGAAAGCCGCCAGATCCCGACCGTCGATCACCTTTCGGCGACTCTCGTCGATCTCGACGGGGATGAGGTCAGCGTCCACCCAGCGCCGCACGGTGTCATCGCTGACCCCCAAGAAGACCGCAGCATCGCGGATTCGCAGTTTCGTCATGGGAGCAGGCTAGCGCCCGCACCTGCGCCTGCCAGGCTCCTTCATCGTCGCGCAATCGGAATGAAACAAAACAGTCGATCGGCCGATACACCAACCTCGTATCTACGGATCGCCGTATTGATTACATCCGCATTTTCGGCTGTATGGAAGTAATTCAAATGTGTCTGCGGGTTTGAGTCGGAGCTGCCTCGCGCGCGCACGCGCGAGGGCGCGCCCGCGCATCCCCGTGCGCGAAGTGGAGCCAGAAGCCTTCCGCGAATATACGCAAAGAATCCGTTCAGAAATGGAGTAAACAAGCTGTAACACTGCACGCATTCCGGGTTACCCATACGTAACTTTCGGCTGGTGGGATTAATACCAACACGGCAAGGAGGCCTCCGGCCGGAGATCGGCAGGCCCCGCCCTCGGATCCCCGGTACCCCACCCCACTAGGTGTGGGTGACCGCCGGAGGCATCAATGTCCAGATCGAAACTGCGAACAACCGCACCCAACCTGACCGGGAAGGTTCACACTCAAATGCGCAAAGTAGCTATCTACGGCAAGGGTGGAATTGGCAAGTCCACCACCACTCAGAACACCGTCGCAGGCCTGGCCGAAATGGGCCGCAAGGTCATGGTCGTCGGCTGCGATCCCAAGGCTGACTCCACCCGCCTACTGCTCGGCGGTCTCGCTCAGCGCTCCGTGCTGGACACCCTCCGGATCGAGGGCGAGGACGTCGAACTCGACGACGTGCTGGCCGAAGGCTTCAGCGAGTCCCGCTGCGTGGAGTCCGGCGGCCCCGAGCCGGGCGTCGGCTGCGCGGGTCGCGGCATCATCACCTCGATCAACCTGCTGGAGCGCCTGGGCGCCTATGAGGAAGACCTCGACTACGTCTTCTACGACGTGCTCGGCGACGTTGTGTGTGGCGGATTCGCCATGCCGATCCGCGAAGGCAAGGCCGAAGAGATCTACATCGTCGCCTCCGGCGAGATGATGGCCATGTACGCGGCAAACAACATCTGCAAGGGCATCAAGAAGTTCGCCTCCACCGGAACCGTCCGGTTGGGCGGCATCATCTGCAACAGCCGCAAGGTCGACAACGAATACGAACTGATCGATCACTTCGCCAAGGAGCTCGGCACCCAGATGATCCACTTCGTGCCGCGCGATAACGACGTGCAGCGCGCCGAGATCAACAAGAAGACCGTCATCGAGTGGAACCCCGAGTGCGCCCAGGCCAGCGAGTACCGCACCCTGGCCACCAACATCGAGGGCAACGACATGTTCGTCATTCCCAAGCCCATGGAGGTCGACACCTTGGAGGCCCTCCTGCTCGAGCACGGCATGCTCGACGTCGCCTGATCCGATCCCCGTCAGAGGAGCACCCATGAAGAAGCCCGAGCTGGCCCCCACGCTGCCTGCCAAGGCGCTGGCCGCCGTCGACTTGGACGCGGTGGCCGCCATCGACTTGTCCCGGCCTGAACCGGGGCTGTCCATGCCGATGAACTCGCCGGATCCGGAAGCCCTGGCGAAGACCTTGGTGCGGGCCTACCCGCCCAAGGTGCTGCGCAAGCGGTCCCGGCACATCAAGATCAACGACCCCCTTGAGGTGCCGAAGATCGAGGCCAACGTCCGAACCGCCCCCGGCATCATCACCCAGCGCGGCTGCTGCTACGCAGGCTGCAAGGGCGTGGTGCTCGGACCGATCACCGACATCGTGCACATCGTGCACGGTCCGGTGGGGTGCTCCTACTACGCCTGGATGACCCGCCGCAATCAGGCCGATGTCGCTGATGAGGATCAGAACTTCCTGAACTACGCCTTCACCACCGACATGACCGAGAACGAGATCATCTTCGGTGGTGAGGAGAAGCTGGCCAACGCCATCCAGGAGGCCTACGACCTCTTCCACCCCAAGGCGATCGCGGTCTTCTCCACCTGCCCGGTGGGCCTGATCGGCGACGACGTGCATGCGGTCGCTCGCCAGATGAAGGAGAAGCTGGGGATCAACATCTTCGGATTCTCCTGCGAGGGTTACAAGGGTGTCAGCCAGTCGGCCGGTCACCACATCGCCAACAACGGATTGTTCACCAATGTGGTCGGCACCGAGGAACTGCCGGCCTCGGAGAAGACCAATCCCTTCCGGGTCAACATGCTGGGTGAGTACAACATCGGTGGTGACGCGTTCGAGATCGAACGCATGCTCAACCGCTGTGGAATCCAGCTGATCTCGACCTTCAGCGGCAACGTTCAGTACTCCGAGATCGCACGGTCCGCCGATGCGAACCTCAACCTGATCCAGTGCCACCGCTCGATCAACTACATGGCCGAGATGATGGAATCCAAGTACGGCATTCCGTGGCTGAAGGTGAACTTCATCGGGGCGGAGTCGACGGCCAAGAGCCTGCGCAAGATCGGGCGCTACTTCGACGATCCCGACCTGATCGCTCGCATCGAGGTGGTCATCGCCCAGGAGATGGCCGAAGTCGAACCGGTCCGGCACCAGGTCCGCTCGCGGGTCAATGGACGCCCGGTCATGCTCTACGTCGGCGGCTCTCGCGCCCACCACTATCAGGCGCTGTTCGCTGATATGGGCATGCCGGTGGTTTCGGCCGGCTACGAGTTCGCTCACCGGGATGACTACGAAGGTTCGGCGATGGCCGACACCATCACCATCGATGCCGACTCTCGGGCCATCGAGGAACTCGAGATCGGTCCCGACCCGGTGCGCTTCCAGCCTCGCAAGACCGAAGCCGAGATCGCCGAGTTGGAGGCCAAGGGCCTGAAGATGCACGACTACGAAGGCATGATGCCCGAAATGGCCAAGGGTTCCCTGGTCGTGGATGACATCTCCCACGTGGAACTGGAGATGCTGATCGAGGCCCACAAGCCGGCCCTGGTCTGCTCGGGCATCAAGGACAAGTACGTCATCGAGAAGATGGGCGTGCCCTGCAAGCAGCTCCACAACTACGACTACGGCGGCCCGTACGCCGGGTTCAAGGGCGCGGTCAACTTCTATGTCGAGATCGATCGCATGGTCAACGCCGAAGTCTGGCGCCTCGTCACTCCGCCGTGGGCGGCCAAGAAGCAGGCCTGAAAGGAATCGGACTCATGCTGAAGCACACACCAACCGAGGTCACCGAGCGCAGTGCGCTGCGGATCAATCCGGCCAAGACCTGCCAGCCCATCGGCGCCATGTACGCCGCGCTGGGCATCCACCGGTGCCTGCCGTACTCGCACGGCTCCCAGGGTTGCTGCTCCTACCATCGCAGCCACCTGACCCGGCACTTCAAGGAGCCGGTCATGGCCGCCACCAGTTCGTTCACCGAGGGTGCCTCGGTGTTCGGTGGCCAGCCGAACCTGCTCCAAGGCCTGAATACGGTCTTCACCACCTACGACCCGGACGTGGTCGCCGTCCACACCACCTGCCTGTCGGAGACCATCGGTGACGACATTCCGCAGATCGTGGGCGAGGCCAGGCGTCAGGAATTGATCCCTGAAGGCAAGCACGTCTTCCACGCCAGCACGCCCAGCTATGTGGGTTCGCATGTGGTCGGCTTTGCCAATATGTGCACCGCGATGGCGAACTACTTCGCCGTCGAGATCAAGGAGACCCGTCGCAAGAGCTCCGACAAGATCCAGGTGAACATCGCTCCCGGTTTCGTGGATCCCTCGGACATGCGCGAGCTGCGTCGGCTGGCCGAAGGCACCGGACTGAAGGTCACCATGTTCCCCGACACCTCCGGTGTGGTGGACACCCCGCAGACCGGCAAACATGTCTTCTACCCCGAGGGCGGCACCACCATTGAGGAGCTGCAGAACCTCGGACGGGGCGTCGCCACTCTGGGTCTGGGCTGGTGGGCCTCCCGCGAAGCCGCGATCGCGGTGGAGAAGAAGGCCTACGTGCCTCGGGAGATTCTCGATCTTCCGATCGGGATCTCGGCCACCGACCGATTCATGTCCAAGCTGCAGTTCCGGGGTGGCCAGCTCACCCACGAGCTGGAGACCGAGCGGGGTCGTCTGGTTGACCTGATGGTCGACACCCAGCAGCACTTCCATGGCAAGAAGGTCGCCATCTTCGGCGATCCCGACCATGTGCTGGCGCTGACCGAGTTCGCTCGGGACCTGGGCATGATTCCGGTGCATGTGTTGACCGGAACTCCGGGCAAGCGCTTCGTGAGCGAAGCCGAGCGCATTCTGGGAGCCAAGGCCGGCAACATCAAGGTGGAGGGTGACCTGTTCACGCTGCACCAGTGGATCAAGAACGAGCCGGTGGATCTGCTGTTGGGCAACACCTACGGCAAGTACATCGCCCGCGCCGAGGACATTCCGTTCGTGAGGGTGGGCTGGCCGATCCTGGATCGGGTCGGGCACGGTCTGCAACCGACGGTCGGCTACGCCGGCGCGGTCCGCCTGATCGTGAAGATGACCGACGCGCTGCTGGATCGTCGGGATCGCGATTCTGTCGACCACGAGTTCGAACTGGTGCTGTGATGACCGAGGTGTTGGCCGCACGAGCCGGGCAGGTTATTCGAAGCGGGGCTGGAGCCAAGCAGGCCATCGACTGCGAGAAGCAGTCGGTCGCCGGCTCGGTCAGCCAGCGCGCCTGTACCTTCTGTGGTTCGCGTGTGGTGCTGTACCCGATCGCGGACGCTGTGCATCTGGTGCACGGTCCGATCGGCTGTGCGGTCTACACCTGGGACATCCGCGGGGCGCTTTCCAGTGGCCCCGAGTTGCACCGGTTGAGCTTCTCCACCGATCTACGCGAACGCCATGTGGTGTTCGGCGGCGAGCGGCAGTTGGAAGACAGCCTGGTTGAACTGATTGAACGACACCATCCGGCGGCGGCGTTCGTCTACGCCACCTGCATCGTGGGCGTCATCGGCGATGACGTGGGCGCCGTCTGCCGGACGGTATCGGAGAAGTACGGCATCCCGGTGGTGCCGGTGCAATCGGAGGGCTTCCAGGGCTCCAAGAAGCAGGGCTACGACGCCGCCTGCGAGGCCCTGATGACTCTGATCGGCACCGCCGACACCGAGGGCATCAGCAAGCACAGTGTGAACATCCTGGGCGACTTCAATCTGGCCGGTGAGATCTGGATCATCACCGAGTACCTGCGCCGTATGGGTGTCGAGGTGGTGGCCAATCTCACCGGGGACGGCCGCGTGGACGACATTCGTCGCTCCCACGGCGCGGCGTTGAACCTGGTGCAATGCTCGGGTTCGACCACCCAGTTGGCGATGCAGATGCAGGCCAAGTACGGAATCCCCTTCAAGAAGGTCTCCTACTTCGGCATCGACGACATGGCCGCCGCCCTGTACGCGGTGGCTGAGCATTTCAAAGACCCCGAGATGCTGGAGCGCACCCGCGAACTGGTCAGCGGCGAGATCGCCGAGATCCTGCCGGTGATCGAAGAGTGCCGCCGCGACTTGGAGGGCAAGCGGGCCGCGATCTACGTCGGCGGTGCTTTCAAGGCGATCTCGCTGGTGAAGGCGCTGCGTCTGCTGGGCATGACCACCGTGCTCGCCGGCAGCCAGACCGGCACCCCTGACGACTACGAGTACCTCACCGACCTGTGCGATGAGGGCACGGTGATCGTCGACGACTCCAATCCCGCCGAGTTGTCGGCCTTCCTGGCCGAGGGCAAGGCCGACTTATTCGTCGGCGGGGTCAAGGAGCGTCCGCTGGCCTACAAGTTGGGCGTGGCTTTCTGCGACCACAACCACGAACGCAAGCTGCCCTTGGAAGGCTTCGTCGGTATGGCGAACTTTGCCCGCGAGGTTCGCGACTCGGTGTGCAGCCCGGTGTGGCAGTTCGCGCCTCGCCATCAAGCCAACGCAGCGATCGAGGAGGCGTGAGATGACCACCAAGGCCCTCCCCCTGGCCGATCAGGACAAGACCGCCTGCTCCACTCCCACCAAGTCGACCTCGACGACCAATGCCTGCCGGATGTGCATGCCGCTGGGCGCCTGCTTGGCCTACACCGGCTTCGACCGTACGGTGCCCTTCCTGCATGGGTCGCAAGGCTGCGCGACCTATATCCGCCGCTACCTGATCAGCCACTTCGCCGAACCCATGGACATCGCTTCCTCCTCGGTGGGTGAGGCGGCCACCGTCTTCGGCGGCGAGGCCAATCTGCGCACCGGGGTGGCCAATGTCACCCGGGTCTATTCCCCGGCGATGATCGGGCTGGCGTCCACCTGCTTGACCGAGACCATCGGCGAGGACGTGGATTCGATGATTCGACGCATCGCCCACCCCACCGAAGGTCTGACCGCACAGACCGGCCAGGAGATTCCAAACCTGGTTTTCGCCCCGACCCCGTCCTACGCCGGCACTCATGCCGACGGCTTCCATGCTGCAGTGAAGGCCGTCGTAGCCGAGAAGGCGGTGGCCGGCGAGACGTCGGAGAAGGTGAACCTGTTCCCCGGCATCGTCTCCACCGCCGACCTCCGGCATCTGCTGGAGATCAGCGCCGGCTATGGCATCGAGCCAATCCTGATGCCGGACTACTCCGACCGGATGGACGGCTCCAGTGCCGCCCGCTACGACATGATCCCCGAGGGTGGCACGACCAGCGAGCAGGTGGCAGCCAGCGGCGCGGCGCAGGCCTCGATCACGCTGGGCGGCCTGGTCACTCCCGGCGTCGACCTGGCCGGAGAGTACCTGGCCAAGAAGTTCTCCGTGCCGCATAGCCATCTGCCCATGCCGATCGGGATCCGGTTGACCGATGAGTTCACCGACCGGCTCAGCGAACTGTCCGGCGCGGAGATGCCGACCTGGCTCGCCAAGGAACGCGGACGTCTCATCGATGCCTACATCGACGGCCACAAGTACGGTGCCGGACGCACCGCCATCGTCTTCGGCGATGAGGATCTGGTGGTTGGTGTGGCCAGCTTCCTGGCCGAGATCGGCATCAAGCCACTCCTGGTCGCCAGCGGCGGACGCTCCGGCTTCCTGGCCTCCGAGATCGCCCGGATCAACCCCGACCTGCCCGACATCGAGGTGCTCGATGACGGGGACTTCAATGAGATCGAGGCTCGCGCCGCCGAACTCAAGCCCGATCTGCTGATCGGCCACTCCAAGGGATATGCCACCTCGCGGCGGCTGAACATCCCACTGGTTCGGGTCGGCCTGCCGATCCACGACCGGGTGGGTGGCCAGCGGCTGCTGCACTTCGGTTACCGCGGAACTCAGGAACTGTTCGATCGGGTCATCAACACCCTGATCCAGGTTCGCCAAGACGAATCCGAAGTCGGCTACTCCTACATGTGAAGGGCTCATCATGACTGCACCCCTGACTCCGACCAAGCTCCCGATCAGTGAGCATCCCTGCTTCGATGAGGCTGCCGCGGCTCGTACCGCCCGGGTGCACCTGCCGGTGGCCCCCAAATGCAACGTGCAATGCAACTACTGCAACCGTAAGTTCGACTGCGTTTCGGAATCCCGCCCCGGAGTGTCCTCCCAGGTACTCACCCCCGAAGAAGCCGTGGGCTATGTGGATGCGGTCCGCGCTGATCTGCCGAACCTGGCCGTGGTCGGCATCGCCGGCCCCGGCGACCCGTTCGCCAACGCCGACAAAACCTTGCGCACCTTCGAACTGATCAAAGCCAAACACCCCGACCTGCTGCTGTGTGTCTCCAGCAACGGCCTGGAACTGGCCAACCACCTCGACGCGGTCGCCGAGTTGGACATCAGCCACGTCACCATCACCATGAACACCACCGACCCCGAGGTCGGCGGACACATCTACAAATGGGTCCGCGACAACAAACAGATCTACCGCGGCCGCGAAGCCGGCGAACTGG